>CAWGHA010000020.1:0-312500 GCA_963822265.1 uncultured Acidimicrobiaceae bacterium | reverse complement strand
AGGCCGGCGACCGGCTCGAGCGCCCGGATCAGGACCGCCGCCGCCTCGCCGTCGGGCCCGCAGACCACGTTCGCGCACCAGTGCATGCCGTAGGTGAAATAGACGTAGAGGAAGCCGGCGGGGCCGAACATCACGGCAGTTCGAGCCGTCATGCCCCGGAAGGCATGGGAGGCGGCATCGTCGGCGCCGTGGTACGCCTCCACCTCGACGATCCGGCCCACCCGCTCGCCGTGCGCCAGCAGCTTGTTGAGCAGCCATTGGGCGATATCGACCGGCTGTCCTTCGAGATCGCTGCGCTGCACCTGGCCACCCTGGCCCACGGTGCCGTGACCTGCCAGCCGGGCCGGGCCTTTCGCTCCCGCGGGCGAACCCCTGGGCATGCCGCCACGCTACGGCGCCCTGGCGTCTCGCTGCCGTCTCTCGGTCGTCGCCCCGCGCTCACGCCGGGCCTGTCGACCGGGCACGAGGAGCTCAGGCGGTGCGGGCGACCTCCGAGTTCTCGCCGCCACCACCCGTCCGTGCGGGCGACACCGGCCGTCGTGTCGGTGCCGCGCCCGCCGGTCCACGCGGGCGGCGGTGGGCCGAATCGTGGCGCGCCGGGGCTCCCAGGGCCATCCGGTTCAGCCGGACCAGCTCAGCCTCCATGGCTGCGGTCAAGGCCGTCAGGTGCGGTACGGCGCGAGCCGAGGCGTTGACTCCGACGAAGAGCGACTCCTGATAGCTCTGCACGGTGATGTTGAGGGCGATGCCGTCGACCACCGGACCGAGAGGAAAGACGCACTCGAGCCGCATGCCGGCGAAGTACAACGGGAAGTCGGGCCCGGGGACGTTGGAGATCATGAGATTGGCAGCTCGGGCGCGGCGAACGACTCCCGCTCGCACTCCCAGTTGGATCACCGGCCTGGCAATCGCCGGCGGCACGGCGTCGGCGACGAGCGCGACCGCAGGACCGAATCCGGCGGCGCGCTCTTGCCCCTTGCACGAGGCGCTGGCCGCGGCCACCGTTCGCAGCCGCTCGAGCGGGGTCTTCCGATCGTTCGAGAGCGGGACGAACATCGCCGAGAGCTGGTTGCCCACATTCCGACGCGTTCGCTCTCCGGAACGCTCACGCGTGGACACCGGGACGACGGCCACCAGGGGTCGATCCACGTCCTCGCCCTGGGCCGCCAGGTGCTCCCGCAAGGCACCCGAGCAAATCGCGAGCACCACGTCGTTCACCGTGACGCCGAATCGCTCGCAGAGGACTCGGACCTGGCGCAGGTCCAGCTCGGCGAAGGCCACCTCCCGCCGCGGCCCGACCGCGGTCTCGAACGTGGCGGGAGCACCAAGGGGGATCGACACCGGTCCCGCGCCGCGGTCGAAGGCACGCCGCACCAGCCGGGCCGCGGTATGCCCGACCTCACGGCCGGCCCGCCAGCCTCGCATCGGGCTCGTCACGAAACTCGGCATGGCGTCCGACATCAGGCGGGCCGCCGAAGGAAGGCGGGCGGGTTGTCTCGGGCGGCGATCGATCTCGGTTGAGCCCTCCGGCGTCAGGTCGAGCAGTTGGGCCATCAGCTGCGCTCCCGCCACGCCGTCGACGACGGCGTGATGGACCTTGGCGATCAACCCGACTCGCCCGCCGGCCAGTCCTTCGACCACGTGCATTTCCCAGGGGGGCTGGTCCGGCGGGAGCGGGCGGCTCATGACCTCGGACACCATCCGCGTGAACTCGTCCGGTCCACCCGGCTCGGGCAACGCAGCCCGATGCAGGTGATTGGAGAGGTCGAACTCCGGGTCGTCCACCAGCCGGGGGACGTCCAGGCCGAAGGGGACCGCCATGAACCGGCGCCGCAGCGGCGGGAGGGCCGGGATCCGCTCCCCCAAGAGGTCACGAACGCGCTCGAAGCCGTAGCCACCCCGCGCGCTCGTCGGGTCGAGCACGCAGGCGTACGCGATCTCCATCGGGGTGTCCGGCGTGTCGGCGTACACGAACATCGGGTCGATGCCGCTCATTCGCTGCATTGATGTGGCCTCCGGGATTAGGCGCTTTCTCAGTTGGACAACCTCGACTCCATCACCCGCGGCCTGCGCGCCGAGACACCTTCCCTCTTGGGCACCCCCGGAGGCGTCTCATACGGCTCGGTCGCCGGGATCTCCGTTGCGAGACCCCTGGGCTCGTCCTGTATCGGATTGCCGCTTCCAGCGTGCTCCACCCATGGTGCTCGCCGCAAGCCTCTTGCGGTCTCTTTACCGAGTGTTCACCCAGCAGGTTCTCTGCGGAGCTCGCTCACCCAGCAGTCGATACCCCGTCCGGAACGCCCGAAACGGTGAACGGAAAAGACCCTGGTCCACTCCTGTTGTGACCTGGCAACGTCGGTAGGAGGCTCTCGCCACGGCGTCCGAGCAGGGTCCGGGACAGCCCGGGTGGAACGTGGGGTTCTCGACGAGCGGGCGAGGACTCAGCCGGTTGCGGGACGCCACTGGCCGAGGCGCGTCCTGTCCACCTCGCGGCGCCTCACGAACCTCGCCGACTGCTCGGCCACCGGTCCCGGACCGGCGCCGCCCGGCGTCCTGCGGCGTGTCACCGCGACGCCGGGCTCCAAGAGCTCGACCGCAGCCTCACCGAGGTCCGGGTGGGCGGCGACCAGCTCGACGAGCGGCACGTGTCGCTCGACGGACTCGCGTACGAGGCCGCCGACGAGCGCATGGGCCTGGCGGAATGGCATGCCCTGCTCGACGAGCATCTCGGCCAGGTCGATGGCAGCGGCCGCCGGTCCGTCCGCCGCTGCCTGCATCCGGTACTCGTTCCACGTGATCGTGTCGTACAACCCACGAAGTGCCATCAGCGCGTTCGTGACCTGGGCCACCGCATCGAACAGCGGCTCCTTGTCCTCCTGCAGGTCCCGGTTGTAGGCGAGCGGAAGCCCCTTGAGGGTGACCAAGACGGCGCTGAGGTGGCCGATCAGGCGACCCGACTTCCCCCGGGCCAGCTCGGCGACGTCGGGGTTCTTCTTCTGGGGGAGCATGGAGCTGCCCGTTGCGTACGCGTCGTCGAGCGTGCAGAAGCCGAACTCTTCGGTGGACCACAACACGATCTCCTCGCCCAGTCGTGACAGGTGAACACCCAGCAGCGCGAGGTCGAAGAGGCACTCGGCCACGAAGTCACGGTCCGAGACCGCGTCGAGAGAGTTCTCGAAGCGTCCGTGGAACCCCAGCTCGGCCGCCACGTAATCGGGATCGAGCGGGAGCGAGGACCCGGCCAGCGCGCCCGCACCCAGCGGTGATGTGTTCAATCTGTCCACGGTGGTGAGGATCCGGTCGACATCACGCGCCAGAGCCCACCCGTGAGCCAGGAGGTGGTGGGCCAGCAGGACCGGCTGCGCCCGTTGCATGTGGGTGTAGCCCGGCAGGTAGATGTCTCCGGCGTCGTCGGCACGCCGGGCCAGCGTGTCCTCCAATGCCATGATCTCGTCGGCCACCGCGATGAGCGACCGACGGCACCAGAGCCGCAGCGCCGTCGCGACTTGGTCGTTGCGGCTGCGTCCGGTGTGCAGCTTCGCTCCGGCGTCGCCGGCCAGTTCGGTGACCCGTCGCTCTATCGCGGTGTGCACGTCCTCGTCGTCGGGCGCGAAGACGAACACCCCGATCGTGAACTCCTCTTCCACCAAGTCGAGAGCTTCGATGAGCGAGGCCACCTCGCTGTCGCTGAGGATGCCCGCCTTGCCCAGGCCCTTCACATGGGCTCGTGAACCCGCCAGGTCGTCCCGGGCAAGCGTCCGGTCGAAGGGGAGGCTGACCGTGAAGGCAGCGACCGCTTCGGCCATACCCGTCGACATGCGGCCTTCCCACAGCGTCATGAGCCGCTCCTTGCGTCGTCCCGGCTCGCTCCCGGACCCTGGCGTGCGGACCATGTCGCCACACCGAGGCCCCAAAGACGAACGAAGCCTTCTGCGTCCTCGTGGCGGAACGTGTCGGACGCGTCGTATGTCGCGAGGCCGTGATCGTAGAGGGCCACGGGGCTGCGGCGCCCGGCCACACTGCATATCCCCGGCGCGGTGAATCGCAGGCGTACCTCGCCGGTCACGTGACGCTGGCTCTCGGTGATGAATCCCTGAAGAGCGGTGCGGAGGGGTGAGTACCACAGGCCGTCGTAGACCAGCTCGGACCAGCGCGGTTCGAGGCGGGCCTTCTCGTGGTGCAGGTCACGTTCGAGGGTCAGGTCTTCAAGGTCGGCGTGAGCCGCGATCAGCGCGAGCGCGGCCGGGCATTCGTAGATCTCACGACTCTTGATGCCGACACGGCGGTTCTCCACCATGTCGAGGCGTCCGAACCCGCGACTCCCGGCCAGCGCCGCCAGGCGGGAGATCAACTGGTAGGGATCGAGCGCCGTTCCGTCGAGGCTGACCGGAACGCCTGCCTCGAAGCCGACGACCACCTCGGTCGACTCGGTCTCGGTGACCCGGGTGAGGGTGTAGACGTCGTCGGGCGCCGGAGCCCATGGGTCCTCGATGGCGCCGCACTCGATCGCCTTTCCCCAGAGGTTGTCATCGATGGAGTACGGCTTCTCCTTGGTCACCGTGATCGGTATCTCCCATTTCGCCGCCAAGTCCACGCAATCGTCGCGGCTGAGCCCCCAGACGCGGGCCGGCGCGTAGATGGAAAGGTCAGGCGCCAGTGACCGGACGCCCACTTCGAAGCGGACCTGGTCGTTCCCCTTGCCCGTGCAGCCGTGGGCGACGGCAGTTGCGCCATGGCGCCTCGCTTCGCGCACCAGGTGCCCGACGATGACCGGGCGGGAGAGAGCGGACACGAGTGGATACTTTCCTTCGTACCTCGCGTTGGCCTGGAGGGCGGGCACGCAGAACTGCTGCGCCATTTCGTCGCGTGCGTCGACCACCACGGCCTCGACGGCACCAGCCGCCAAAGCCCTCGCTCGGACGACGTCCCAGTCCTCCCCTCCCCTGTCCGCGGCCTGGCCGACGTCGACGGCGACGGCGACGACTTCCACTCCCTCGTTCTCCTGCAGCCAGCGCACCGCCACCGACGTGTCGAGTCCACCGCTGTACGCCAGCACCACCCGTTCAGGCATCTTCTTCGTCCTTCCCATTCAAGGCGATCCGGGCCTGCTCGGCAATGCCCGCCACTTCGCGCAAGCGGGCTGACATACGCGCGCCACCGAGTTCCTCGGATGCGACTACCAACACTGTGTCGTCGCCGGCCACGGTGCCGACGATGCCTTCGAGGCCGCTGCGGTCCAGGGCGGAGCCTACGACGTGGGCCGAGCCCGGCGGCGTACGCAGCACGACCAGAAAACCCGAGTGAGCCACCTCGACCACCCACTCGCCGAGCACGCGGCGCAGATGGTCGTCGGGCGCGATCTGGTTCTTCGGCAACTCCGGCAGCGCATACGCGGAGTCCCCACCGGGGAGGCGGACCTTCACCGCGCCGAGGTCGTCGAGGTCGCGTGAAACCGTGGTTTGGGTGGCCTCCACCCCCTGGTCGGCAAGCAAGGCCACGAGCTGTGCCTGGCTGGCCACGGGCTGCGCCTCCAGCAGCTTCGCAATGCGATGCTGGCGCTGGTTCTTCGTCAGCCGATGGACCGAGGTCACTCCCGAGCTCCGATCACCCAGGCCAGGATGCCTCGCATCGCGATGCGGCGGTTGGCGGCCTGTCGCCATACCCATGACCGCGGACCCTCGAGCACCGAGTCACTGATCTCCTCGCCGCGATGGGCGGGCAGGCAGTGGAGCACGGCAACGTCGGGATTGGCGAGCGCGACCAGCGAGTCGTCGACGCTGTAGCCGGCAAACGCGGCGAGGCGGGCCTCGCGTTCGCCCTCTTGGCCCATGCTGGTCCACACGTCGGTGTAGAGGGCGGATGCGCCGTTTGCCGCACGGCGCGGATCGTCCGTGAGCTGGACCGACCCACCCCTGCCGGCTGCGTCGGCAAACGCCTGGAGCGCCGAGAGCTCCGACGGGTCGAACGCGTAGCTCGCCGGCGAGGCGATTCGGACCTCCATGCCCTCGAGGACCGCTGCCTTGGTCAGCGAACGGGCCATGTTGTTGCTGTCGCCCACGTACGTGATCACTCGTCCGTCCGGGTGGCCGAACGCCTCCCGCAGCGTCAGCATGTCGGCGACCGCCTGACACGGATGGGCGGCGTCCGACAACAGGTTGACCACCGGGACGTCGAAGCCGCCGTGCGCCAGCGCTGCGGCCATCCGCTCGAGCATCGTGTGGTCGAACACACGGGCGCAGAGCGCCCGGTGGTAGCACCCGAGCGTGCGCGCGACATCCTCGGCCGACTCCCGCACGTCGAGCCCGACTTCGTGTCCTTGGATGTAGACGGGGTGCCCGCCCAGATCGACGACGGCCATCTCCGTGGAGTTGCGTGTCCGAGCCGAGGGCTTCTCGAAGAGCAACGCGACGCCCTGCCCTCGAAGTCGCTGCCGAGGCGGCGCGTCGAGGGCCAGCGCCATCACCGCGTCCCACTCCGCGGGAGAGAGGTGGTCGATATCGAGGAGGTTCGGCACGGTCTTCGATCGTTTCCTGTCGTTTCTGTCGTTTCTGTCGTTTCTGTCGTTTCTCGTGTCGCTTCAGTCGCTTCTGGCGCTCGGTCCGGGTCGATGCCTAGCGCCCACCGCCGCCCGCGGACACGTTCGGCAGCGCCGCCACCGACTCGAGCGACTCGTTGAAGATGGAGAGCGCCCGGTCGATCTCGTCGTCGCTGACGAGCAGCGGTGGTGCGAGGCGCACGGCGTCGGGCAACACCGCGTTGACGAGCAGACCGCGGGCCAGCGCGTCGGCGGCGACCTCCCGGGCCTCGGATGCCTCGAGCTTCGCGGCCAGGAGGAGCCCGGCGCCGCGCACGGACACCACGCCCGGGAGCGCGCGCAATCCGGCGGCGAGCCGGAGGCCCTTCTCTCGGGCCCGGCGGCAAACGTCCTCGGCTTCCATCACCGCGAGGGTCGCCCGGGCGGCCGAGAGGGCCAGCGGCTGGCCGCCGAAGGTCGAGCCGTGGTCGCCCGGGCCGAACGCCGCGCCAACCTCGGCCCGCGCCCAGCACGCCCCGACGGGCATGCCGTTGCCGAGCGCCTTCGCCATGGTCACGACGTCCGGTCGGAGTCCCTGGGCCTGGAACGCGAACCAGTGACCAGTCCGCCCCAGACCGGTCTGCACCTCGTCGAGCATGAGGAGAACGTTCCGCTCGGTGCACAGCGCCTGCACCGCGGCGAGGTAGTCGGAGCTCGGCACGACGACACCCCCCTCGCCCTGAAGCGGTTCGAGCAGGACGGCCGCCACCGTGGCAGGGTCGAGCACCTCGTCCAGCGCCGCCACGTCGTCGTAAGGGACGTGCACGAACCCCTCGGGAAGAGGAAGAAACGGTGTGTGCTTCTCGGGTTGCCCGGTCGCCGTGAGGGTGGCCAGGGTTCGTCCGTGAAAGGAATTGTCTGCACTCACGACGACGTGGCGGTTGCCGCCGGCCCAGCGCCGAGCCAGCTTCAGGGCGCATTCGTTCGCCTCGGCGCCGGAGTTGGTGAAGAAGACCTGTCCTCCCGCCTGCCCCGAACCGCCGTTGACCAGTCGATCGATGGTCTTGGCCACCTCGGGACCGAGCTCGTTCCCGTAGAGGTTGGAGACGTGACACAGGGTCGCCGCCTGTTCGGCGATCGCCCGAGCCACCGTCGGGTGGGCATGGCCGAGCGAGACGACTGCGAGCCCGGTGATGAAGTCCAGGTACTCCTTTCCTTCTTCGTCGAAGAGCACCGTCCCCTCCCCTCTCACGAAGGTGGCAGGAGGCTCGGCGTAGGTTCGCATGAGCGCGCTGCGATCGGCTCGCCCGGTCACGGAACGACCATCGTCCCGACCCCCGAGTCCGTGAAGAGCTCGAGCAGCAACGCGTGCGGCACCCGTCCGTCGAGGATGTGCGCCCGGCCGACCCCGGACCGCACGGCGCGGGCACAGGCTTCGACCTTGGGCATCATGCCTCCCTGAGCGTTCCCGCTGCGGACGATCTCGTCGATCACGTCCAGCGACGCCTGGTGGATCACTGTGGTCGGGTCGTCGGCGACCACGCGGAGCCCCTCGATGTCGGTCAGGAAGATCAGCTTCTCGGCCTGAAGGGCCTCGGCGAGCGCGCCGGCGACGGTGTCGGCGTTGATGTTGTAGGCCTGACCCGACTCGTCGGCGCCGATGGTCGCCACGACCGGGATCAGACCCTCTGCCACCAGTCGCTGCAGCATCGTCGGATCCACGTCCGAAACGCTGCCGACGAACCCGAGGTCGACGTGACTCGGAGCGGCCGTGATGAGATTGGCGTCCTCCCCCGACATGCCCACGGCCAGTGGTCCGTGCACGTTGATGGCCGAAACGATGTCTCTGTTCACCTTGCCGACGAGGACCATGCGAGCGATGTCGAGCGTGTCCGCGTCGGTGACGCGCAGGCCGTTTCGGAATTGCGTCTCCTTGCCCAATCGGGCCATGAGCGCGCCGATCTGGGGCCCTCCGCCGTGGACGACAACCGGGAGGATGCCGACGGCGCGCATCATCACGACGTCCTGCGCGAACGATGCCAGGGGGTCCGCCGTCGCGGTGGCGCTCGGGGATCCTTCGCCATCGGCCCCGACTGCCGCGGCGTGCAAAGCGTTGCCCCCGTACTTGACCACGACGACCTTGCCCCAGAACCGGCGGATGTAGGGCAACGCCTCCACCAGCACGGACGCGGTTTTCGCCGCGGCCGCCCTCTGGGCCCGGGTCACCTTCGGTGGCAGGGGTGCCGCCCCTGATGCCTGCGTCGTCACGACGTCGTCCGGTTCTCGTCGATGTAGCCGTAGCCGAGGTCGGTCCCGAGCACCGCGGCCTCGCCCGTTCCGAGGCCGAGGTCGCACGTGATGACGACATGCCGTCCCGCCAGGTGCGCCGCCAGAGCGCTCTCATCGTGCCGTGCCGCCACACCGCCGGCGCAGACGACGACGTCGCCGTAGGCCACCGACACGCGGTCGATGTCGAACGCGGTGCCGGCCGATCCGAGCTCGGAGACGATGCGTCCCCAGTACGGGTCCTCGCCGAAGAGCGAGCACTGCACCAGCATGGAGTCGGCGACCTTGCGGGCGGCGGCATGGGCGGCCGTGTCGCTCTCGGCCCCGCGCACCTGCACGTGGGCCACCTTGGTCGCCCCTTCGGCGTCGTCCACCATCTGCTCGGCCAACGAGCGACAGGCCTCGGTGAGCGCATCGGTCAGCGCGGCCGGGTCGGGCGTCGCGGCCCGGCCGGAGGCGAGCGCGAGAACCGTGTCGTTGGTCGAGGTCGATCCGTCCACGGTGATCGTGTTGAAAGAGCATGAGACCGCTTGCTTGAGCGCCTTCTGCAGCGTCGGCGGGTCGACCGACGCGTCCGTGGTCACCACGGCCAACATGGTCGCCATGTTCGGCGCGAGCATCGCCGCCCCCTTCGCCATGCCGCCGACCGAGAAGCCCTCAGCGGAGACAACGACCTCCTTTGGCACGGTGTCGGTGGTCATGATCGCCCGCGCCGCAGGCCCCGACGCGTCGGCGTCGTCGCCTCGACCGGCGACGATCTGCGCCACATGCGGCTCGACCACTTCGATCGGAAACGGGATGCCGATAAGCCCGGTCTGGCACACCAGCACCTCTTCGGCGGTGGCTCCGATCCCGGCGGCGACCGACGCGCACAGACGTCGGGCGGCGTCTCGGCCGGGTTGGCCGGTCGCGGCGTTGGCGTTGCCCGAGGTGAGGATCACCCCCGAGGCGCGACCACCGCTGGCTTCGAGGTGGGCTCGGCTCACCTGGACCGGCGCCGCCGCGGCGAGGTTGGAGGTGAAGACTCCGGCCGCGGGGACGGGACGGCCGTCGACCGTGGTCACGATGGCCACGTCGAGGGCCCCGTTCGCCTTGATGCCCGCCGACCCCCCAGCAGCCAAGAAACCGGCCGGAACGATGACGCTCACGGGTAGAGCCCGACGAGAGGGAGCCCGGCCGTCTCGGCCAGGCCGAGACACACGTTGGCACACTGAACGGCCTGGCCGGATGCCCCTTTGACCAGGTTGTCGAGCGCGCAGAGCGCTACCACCCAGCCGGTCCGAGGGTCGACTCGAGCGGTGAGGTGCGCGACGTTGGCACCGGCCGTGGCCTTGGTGGAGGGCGGCTCCGCACACACCACGACGAACGGCTCCGCGTCGTAGGCGTCGTGCAGCGCGCCCATGACGTCGTCCGTCCCGAGCTGGCGCGAGCCGGCCGGACGGGCGTAACAGGTGGCGAGGATGCCGCGAACCATCGGCGCCAGGTGGGGGGTGAAGAGCACCTGGGCACCGAGGGCCTGTTCCATCTCGGGGGTGTGCCGGTGGTTCAGCAGGCCGTAGGCGACGAAGTCCTCGTCCACCGTGCCGAAGTGGAGCGACTCCTTGGCGCCGCGGCCCGCACCCGAGACGCCCGAGGCGGCATCGACGATGATCCCGCTCCGCTCGACGAACCCGGCGCGCACGAGCGGGGCGAGGGCGAGCGCGGCTGCGGTGGGATAACACCCCGCGGCTGCGACGAGCGTCGCGCCGGGGAGGTCGTCCCGGAAGAGCTCGGGCAACCCGTACACGGCCTCGTCGAGCAAGGCCGGGGCGCTGTGCTCCGCGCCGTACCAGCGCGGGTACGACTCGGGGTCGCGAAGCCGGAAGTCTGCGGCGAGGTCCACGATGCATCCCACCCGGCCCCGAAGGCTCGGGACCAACGCCTGGGACTCGCCGTGGGGCAGCGCGCAGAAGACCAGGTCGAGGCCGTCGAGGGTGTCGGGCGCGGTCTCCGCGTAGGCGAGCCCCGGATAGGCGGCGCGGAGGGACGGCGTGTGCTCGCCGACGAGCCCGCCGGCCTGCGAGCGGGCGGTGGCCACGGCCACGTCGAATTCAGGGTGCGACGCCAGCAACCGGAGGAGCTCGGCCCCCGTGTACCCGGACGCCCCGGCGATACCCACTTTCATCGCATCAATATACACAAATCCGCATATTCATGCGAAGCGGCGTTCTGGCGTCGGTTGGTGGCAGCCGGCACCTCAAGGCGGTCCGAGGTTCTTCTGCCAGAACATGCCGACACCGGCGATCTCGAACCCGAGCATGTCGTTGACCGCGATCATCGGTGCGTTCTCCTGCGCGTTGCCCGTGCGAATCGTGCGCACCGCCGGCGCACGTTCGGCCAAGAAGTCGAGATTGGCGAGTTTGACCGCCAGGCCGAGACGGTGGCCGCGGTGCTCGGGGTGGACGAGGGTGATGAGCTGCCAAGCCTGGCGCGGCGCGTCGGAGGAGAGCAGCAGCTCGGAGACGGCCACGAGGCGTCCGGACGGAAGGTGCTGCGCCACCGCGACGAGCTTCGACACCCCACGCGCCGCCCGCAGCTCGTCGCTTTCGCGCAGCCGGTCGCGGGTCCAGACCTCCTCCTCTTTGTCCGCGTCGCCTGACGGCTCGTCGGTCGACATCCGGCGGAAGAGCTCGCACTCGTCGTCGAGGTACTCGGCGGGCCACGGCGCCTCGAAGGTGAGGGTTCGATAATCGCCGGCGTCCCGCGCCTGGGCCGTCACCCGGCGCAGTTCTTCCATCCGAGCCGGCTCGACCGGGACGGCGAGGTCGCGGACGTTGCCCGGAAGCATCGCTTCGAACCCGACCCTGGGCGCGAAGTGGAGCGAGGGGTCGTCCTGCGCGCGGTCCACAGGCACGTCGACGATCGCATTGAGGACCCGACGACCGTCGGCGGACGCGAGACGGCCCATCGCCTCGACGATGGCGGTCCCGACGCCGCGGCGCCGGTGGGCCGGGTGGACCGAGACCATGACCTCCGCGCTGTGGAGGTTGTCGCGTAGCGGCACCTCCATGGAGCCGCACCCCAGGACCGGGCCGCCCGTTTCGCTCGCCGCGAGGAGGTCGTATCGCCGGTACCGGCCACGGTGACGAACGAACGCGCGGACGTCGCGCAGGGAGAATCCAGCGAGCCCGGGCCAGAGCTCTTGATCGACCGCCTGCAAGACGCCGTGCCACTCGACCACTTTGGCGTCGTCTTCGGGACGGAGCAGTCGGACCTCCATGTGCCCACGATGCCACGCGGCGCCGGGTTTGAGGCGCCGAGCGCGGGTTCGTGGTCGGGTCCCCTCCGGGCCGCCGGAAGTGATGGAATCAGCGGAGGACGGCGCCGAACTCCTTCTCCACGGCGTGGATGCAGCGGGCACGCACCTCTCCGACCTCCTCGTCGGTCAGTGTGCGCTCCGGCGAGCAGAAGCGAAGCCGGTAGGCGAGCGAACGCGCACCCTCGGCGATCCCGGGGCCGCGATAGACGTCGAAGAGGCGAACCGACTCCAGGACGTCGCCTGCCGCAGCACGCAGCGAGTCGGCGACCGCGTCCGCCGGGTATCCGTCGTCGACGACCAGCGCCAGGTCGATGTCGGACGAGGGAAAGCGGCTGACCGCCCCCCCACCGGCGAGCCGCCGCGGGACCAGCGTGTCGTCGAGGAGCAATCCGAGGTCGACCTCCAACCAGCCCACCCGCCGAGCCGACGCCGCACCACCCGTCGCACGGGTGACGCCGAAGGTCACGGCGACGTCGGGGTCGACCTCGCCGACACTGCCGATGGTCGTGAGCTGCCCCGCCGGACCGCGCGCGACCAGGCCGGCGGAGCGCGTGGGATGCAGTCCCGGGAGCGTGGACTCGTGATCCGGCGACGCGAGGCGGACCCCGGCCAGACGGAGGGTGTCGGCCAGGACGTCCCACGCGGCCACCGCGGCGCGGGCGTCGTCGCCCTCGCGGGCGAAGACGGCGGCGACCATCTCGCGCTCTCCCGGGAGCAGGGCCGTCGAGCTTCCCCCGCTCCGGCGCGCTCGAACACCCGCTGCGATCCCTCCTCGGGGTAGGAGAACACGACCCCGACCTCGAACAGCCTCACGTCGGGCTGGCGCCGTCCGGCGTTGTAGGCCAAGGCGCGCAGCAACCCCGGGAGGAGCGTGCGGCGCAGGAACGGCTTCTCGCCGTCGAGCGGGTTGGACACCCGCACGGCCGGGCCCGAAAGACCGACGCCCTCGTGATCCGCAGCCGACACGAACGTGTCGGTCCATCCTTCGGAGGCGCCGAGGCCGCACAGGACGTCCTTGACCAGCCGGCGCGATCGCTGGAGCGACGTCAGGGCGCCGGGCTGGGGCCAGGTCGGCATGTGACGCGGCACGTTGGAGTAGCCGAACGTACGGGCAACCTCTTCAATGACGTCGTCGACACCGTAGGGCTCGGGACGGACGTCCGGGCGGTTCGTCGGTACGGACACGGTGATCCGTACTGCCTCGGGATCGCCCGATTCTCCCTGACCACGCTCGAGGACGGAGAAGCCGATGGGCTCGATGAGATCCGCTATCTCGTCGGGTCCGAGCGGCACTCCGAGCTGACGTTGGACTCTGGCGACCGGCAGGCTCACCGTGAACGGCATCGGGACGTCGCCGCGTACGTCGATCATGCCGTCGGCGACCCGAAGCCCCGGCACGCTTTCGCGCAGCACCTGGCAGAAGCGGGCCACCGACGGTTCGATGCCCCAAGGATCACACCCCCGCTCGAACCGCGCCGACGCCTCGGTGCGCAGACCCAGTCGCTTGGACGTGCGGGCGATCGCCATGGGGGCGAAATAGGCCGCCTCGAGCAGCACCTCGGTCGTCGAGTCCGCGATCTCCGAGGAGGCGCCGCCCATCACCCCCGCGATCCCGACCGGCGTGTCCTCCCCATCGCAGATGAGGCAGTCTTCGCCGGTATCGCCGAGCCCCCGGCCGCGCACGCCGACGGTCCGCTGCACGCCGTCGAGGGTCTCGATCACTTCGCCGGCGCGCGCCCGGCGCACCCGGAGGCCTCGGCCGGGCAGGAGCGAGAGGTCATAGGGGTGCGTGGGCTGGCCCAACTCGAGCATGACGTAGTTCGACGCGTCGACCACGTTGTTGATCGGTCGCATGCCGGCGAGGAGCAGCCTTCGAGCCACCTCGCGTGGCGAGGGGCCGACCGTGACGCCCTCCAGAACGGTCACGGTCAGACGCGGGCACAGGTCGGTCGACTCGACCGCCGCCGTCGCCGCCCGCTCAACCGGAAGGCCGCTCGGCTCGGGAGCGGGCGGCTCGGGCACATCGAAGGGAACGTGCAACCTGTTTGCGAGGTCGCGTGCGATCCCGGCGATGCTCCAGGCGTCGGGGCGGTTGCCCTCGACGGTGATGTCGAACACGATGTCGCGCTCGAGGCCGAGCGCCTGGAGCAGAGGAGTGCCCGGCTCACCGGGCATCTCCGCATTCAGGATCAGCAGCCCGTCGGCGTCGTCACTGAGGCCTAATTCCGTCCCCGAGCACAGCATGCCGTTGGAGGTGACCCCGCGCATCTTGACGCGGGCGATCGGCTCCTCGGCCTTCGGCAGGAGCGTGCCGACCGGCGCGAGCGGCACGCGGTCGCCGACGGCGAAGTTCCGGGCGCCGCACACGATCTCGAGTGGCTCCGCGCCGGCATCGACGACGACCAGGCGGATCCGGTCGGCGCCCTCGATGGGCCGGATCTCGAGCACTCTGCTCACCACCACCTCGCCCAGGCCCTCGCCGACGTGCTCGATGCCCTCCACGACCAGCCCCAGGTCGTCGAGCGCGGCCCGCAACACCCCGAGATCGTCGGGGAACGGGGCGAAGTCACGGAGCCAGCTGAGCGGTGCGCGCACGATCGTCTCTCGGGTGTTTGGGCTTGGTCGATTCGGGGTCGGTGGCGGAGGTCAGAACTGCGAGAGGAACCGAATGTCGTTCTCGAGGAACGAGCGCATGTCAGGGATGGCGTGACGCATCTGCGCCAACCGGTCGATGCCGAACCCGAACGCGAAGCCGGACCATTCCGAGGCGTCGATGCCAACGGCTGCGAACACGGCGGGGTCGACCATGCCGCACCCCCCGAGCTCTATCCAGCCGGTGTGCGAGCAGGTGCGGCACCCTTCCCCCAGGCACAGGGTGCACGTGATCTCGAGCTCGGCCGAGGGCTCGGTGAAAGGGAAGTACGCCGGTCGGAGGCGGGACTGCATGCCCGCGCCGAAGTAGGCCTCCGTGAAGACCTGAATGGTGCCGGCGAGGTCGCCGAAGGTGATGCCACGGTCGACGACCAGCCCCTCGATCTGGTTGAACACGGCGAGGTGCCGGGCGTCGGGTGTGTCGAGCCGGAAGCACTTGCCCGGCATGACGGCGTGTATCGGCAACGACCCCTCGGCCACAGCCTGCTCCATCAGGTGGATCTGCACCGGGGAGGTGTGCGTGCGCAGGAGCACCGTCTCGGGCTCGCCCAAGTCGAGGTACATGGTGTCGTACATGCCGCGGGAGGGATGCGCGGGAGGAATGTTGAGGGCCTCGAAGTTGTACCAGTCCGATTCGGCCTCCCGTCCCTCGGCCACGGTGAAGCCCATGCCGACGAAGACGTCCTCGAGCTCGGCCCGGGCCTGCGTCACCAGGTGAAGGTGCCCCCGCGCCGGGGCGGAGAGGACCTGATCCGAGATGACCTCGGTGAGGTCGAGGCGGTCGGCGGCGAGCGCCGCCTCCCGTTCCGTCCGGGCCAGTTCCCTCCGGCGGAACTCGATCTCCGCCTGAAGACGGGTCCGGGCCTCGTTGAGACGGCGGCCGGCCTCCTTGCGCTCCTCGGGGCCGAGGCCGCCCAGGCGCCGGTGGGCCCGGGTCAGTGCGGAGCGCTTGCCGAGGAGCTCGGACTCGACCTGTGCGAGCTCCGTCGTGGACGATGCGGCCGCGACCGCTCGGCCGCCCTCGGCGGCCAGGACCTCGACGTCGGCGTCCACGTTCTCAGTCACCATGGCTGGCCGAAATGCTAATGGGGGTCGACCACCTCGTTCGAAAGACGGGCGAGGCTGGTGCCGAGCCGCCAACAGGTGAGCACTGACGAACGCCGGGCGTCGAGCCCTACGTCTAGATCGTGCCCCTGTTGGTCGGTGAGGTTGCCGTGACGGCTGGTGGGATGTCGTGCCGCGAGCACTGATCCATTAGCGGGCTGCTGGCCACCTCGAGGCTCAGGAATGCTGGTGCGACGAGAGAGAGGTGCCAAAGAGATGATCTTTGTTGGGGTGGACTGGGCTGAAGCCCACCACGACGTTCACGTGAGTGACGAGGAGGGCCGACGGCTGTCCAAGGCTCGTCTGCCCGAGGGGGTCGAGGGGATCGCCCGCTTCCATGAGCTCGTCGGCGCTCACGTCGAGGACCCCGAAGAGGTGGTGATCGGCATCGAGACCGACCGGGGGCTCTTCGTCAGCGCCCTGGTTGCCGCGGGCTACCAGCTCTACGCGGTCAACCCGATGTCGACGTCGCGCTATCGGGACCGCCATTCGACGAGCGGCGCCAAGTCCGACGCCGGTGACGCCCAGGTGCTCTCCGACATGGTGCGCACCGACCGCCACCGCCACCGGTTGGTGGCCGCGGACAGCGACGAGGTCGAGGCGCTCAAGGTGTTGGCCCGGGCGCATCAGTCCATGGTGTGGTCCAAGGGTCGCCAGGCCAACGCGTTGCGCTCGACGCTGCGCGAGTTCTACCCGGCTGCCTTGGTCGCCTTCGACGACCTGACCAGCGGCGATGCCCTCGAGGTGCTGCGCCTCGCCCCGACACCCACCCTGGGTGCTTCGCTGTCGAGATCCAAGATCGCGGCGGCCTTACGCCGTGGCGGTCGCCAGCGGCGCGTGGAGGAACGCGCCGCCGAGATCCAAGCGGCACTGCGCTCGCCCCAGCTCGCCGCACCTCCCGCGGTGGCGGCCGCCATGGGGGCGTCGGTCGCGGCCAGCGTGGCGGTCCTCGCCGAGATGGTCGCCCAGATCGGCCACTTGGCCGAGGAGCTCTCCTCGAATTTTGAGGCACACCCAGACGCCGAAGTGGTCCGTTCCCTGCCAGGACTCGGGACCATCCTCGGCGCCCGGGTGCTCGGCGAGTTCGGCGACGAGCCGAACCGCTACGCCAACGCCAAGTCTCGCAAAAACTATGCCGGCACGTCGCCGATCACCCGGGCTTCTGGGACCAAGAAGACGGTGCTCGCCCGCCACGTCCGGAACCGGAGGCTGGCCGACGCCATCTACCTGTGGGCCTTCGCCTCCCTCGGCGCCTCTCCGGGTGCTCGGGCCTACTACGACGCCAGAAGAGCCGCCGGCGACGGACACCACCAGGCGCTACGGACGCTGGGCAACCGTCTCGTCGGCATCCTCCACGGCTGCCTCATCCACCATGTCACCTACGACGAAGCGATCGCCTGGGGACACAGGTCAGAGAATGAATTTGCCAAAGCCGCTTGACTTTTCAAACCGTGGGATGTCTAGATGCCGTCACGGACCGTCCCGCCTCCGCCGCCCGGCGACGTCGCAGCGTCCGCCGCACGGCGCTGCCGGAGGGCCTCGAAGCACATCACCGCGGCAGCAACGCCCACGTTGAGGGACTCGGCCCTGCCCGCCATGGGGATGGCCACCGTCCCCGAGAGCGACCCGGACAGGGCGGGGTCGAGACCGGCGGACTCGTTGCCCAAGAAGAGCGCCGTGGGCCGCGACCAGTCGACGGCGTCATAGTCGTCGCCGCCTCCGACGACGGTGCCCAGGGTGCGGTAGCCCGCGCCGGCCAGCCGATCGGCGGCGGCGGCTGCCGGAGCGTCCCACACGGCGAAGGGGACGTGGAACAGCGAGCCAGCCGAGGACCGGACCGTCTTGGGGTTGTACGGGTCCACCGAGTCGGCCGCGAAGACGACCCCGTCCGCACCCGCGGCGTCTGCCCCACGCAGGACGGTCCCGGCATTGCCCGGGTCGCGCACGTCGACCAGGACGACGACGAGCGACCACGCCGTCGCCGACCACCGGTCAGGGGCGGGGTCGCTGAGCATGGGCACCACGGCCATGACCGGCTGTGGAGAGACGGTGTCGGCCACGCGCTCGAGGACACCGGAGCCGAGCGGGAAGACCCGTACGCCGGCGGCCACGGCCCGGTCACAGACCCGGCGGGTCGCCGGATCGTCGGTTCCCTCCGGCGACACGTAGACGGACTCGACGGCGTGACCCGCCTCGAACGCGCAGCGGACGAGCTCGGCGCCCTCGGCCACGAAAGCGCGCTCGCTCCAGCGCGTCGAGCGCTTCTGCAGGAGCCCGCGCAACCGGCGGACCCGCCGGTGCGTGAACGCCAGCCGCTGGCTCAGGAAGCGACCTCGGCAACCGTTGCGGCCTCCAGCGCATCCTGCGAGGTCCGCACGAGCGCGGCGAACGCGGCCGGATCGGTCACGGCCAGGTCGGCGAGCACCTTGCGGTCGACCTGGACTCCCGCCTGGTGCAGACCGTTGATGAGCCGGCTGTAGCTGATGCCGTTGGCACGGGCACCGGCGTTGATGCGCTGGATCCAAAGCTTGCGGAAGTCGCCCTTGCGGGCCCGGCGATCGCGGTAGGCGTACTGCATTGAGTGCATGAGCTGCTCGTTGGCAGCGCGGTAGGAACGGCTCTTGTTGCCGTAATACCCCTGGGCCTGCTCCAGGATGGCGCGGTGGTGCTTGCGAGCGTGGACGGCGCGCTTCACTCTGGCCATAGCGGTCTCCTCTCTCGGATGATTCGGGGTGGGAAGGTGGGAAGTGGACTGCGGGCGCGGACGCGCTCAGATGCCGAGCATCCGGCGCGTGGCGCGCTCGTCCGCCTTGGCAATGTCGCTCTCACGAGCGAGCCGGCGCGTGCGCACGCTCGATTTGTGCTCGAGCATGTGCCCCCGGAAGGCCTGGCGCCGGCGCAGGCGCCCGCTGCCGGTCACCTTGATGCGCTTGGCGGCGCCCCGGTCCGTCTTCATCTTCGGCATTACGTCATCCCTCTTCGGCCGACGCCGCGACCTCACTGACCCCTTCGACCACCGGTGCGCTCCCGTTGCCCTCGGCCTGGCTCGCTTCAGAGGGTGCTGCGGGATCCGTACCCGAGCCCTCCCCCGCGTCGTCCTGGCGGCCGGAGCCACGCTCGGTGCGCTGCTGGTTCGACGCCCTCGACTGCGCGGCCTGACGGGCCCGCTTGTCGGGGGCGAGCACCATGATCATGTTGCGGTTGTCGAGCTTGGGCTCGGCCTCGATCTTGGCCACGCCCTCCATCTGCTCGGCGATCCGATCGAGAATCCGCTTGCCGTGCTCGGGGTGGTAGACCTCGCGACCTCGGAACATGATCGTGATCTTGACCTTGTGCCCCTCGGCCAGGAACTTGGCCACCTGCCGGGTCTTGGTATCGAAGTCCCCCGGACCGATCTTGGGCCGGTACTTCATCTCCTTGATCCCGACGTGAACGGTCTTGCGGCGGCTCTCCTTGGCCCGCTGTGCCTCGTCGAACTTGAACTTGCCGAAGTCCATGATCCGGCAGACCGGCGGGTTGGCGTTGGGGGCCACCTCGACGAGATCGAGCTCGAGCTCCTTGGCAATGGCGAGCGCCTCGGGCAACGGCTTGATGCCTAGCTGGGCACCGTCGGGGTCCACGAGCCGGACTTCACGGGCACGGATGCGGTCATTGATCCGGTGCTCTGTTGTGGTGTCAGCGACGATGCGTCATCACACCTCTCACTCGGGCCCGCGGTCCTTCCGCAAGCCAATCGGTGGAGCGAGGCCGGCCCGCGGACGACATCCGCGGCCGAGAACGATCGACCTGGCGCACGCGCTCACCAGGAGGGCGAGGACACGGTGGCCAGGTGGAGACCCCTCAGTGGAGGCCCCGCTTCCATGTAGTCAAGGTGCCTACAGTACCAGCATGAGCAGTCTTTGGACACCGTCGGGCGAGCATTTCCCGAAGAATGAGGGCACGGAGACGCCTGCGGGCGCCACCGACACGGGCGGCGGCGGTCCCGGACGGCCGGGCCCGGTGACCCAGGAGGAGGCCGCCGAGACACAGGCTGCGGTCGACGCCATGCGAGAGCAGCTGGCCCACACTCCGGCCGAGGTCGTGGTGGCCAACCACTGCTACGGGCTGTTCGAACTCGCCGCCATCTACCTGTCCCAGAGTCCGCCGATGCTGTTCCAGGCCCGCCTCGCCATCGACGGGCTGGGCGCCCTGCTCGACGGCCTCCGGGGCCGCCTCGGAGAGGCCGAGCCCTCGTTGCTCGAGTCGCTCTCGCAGCTGCGCCTGGCCTATGTCCAGCTGGAGGGGGCCGAGCACTCCGCCGCAGAGGCCTCGAACGACGGCGGGTCCGACTGAGCGAGGTCGAGCGGCGGGCGGGGCGGGGGCGCCGGGCGGGGGCGGGGCGCGCCGGGCGCGGCGAGAGTCGGTTGGCGGGCCGTGACAGGACCGCGAACACCCCGCTCCATCGATGGGTCCCCGGCTAACGTCCGCGGTGGAGGGCTGGGCGGAGTCAGGGGGGCAGGACGCCATGTGGATCCGGATGGTCGCGCTGAGGTGTCTCGGGCCCTGCATCCTTGCCGTTGTGGCTCTGGCGCTGGCCTGCCCGATGTGCGGCCCGGGCTTTTTGTCCGCCGCGGGAGCGACGGCCCCGGCCAAGGGGCCCGGCCCGGTCACCACTTCGTTTCCCGGGATCGCCCTGCCGCGGGGTATCACAACGGGTCCCGACGGGGCACTGTGGTTCGCCGACTACGGGAACAACACGATCGGCCGGATCACCACCAGCGGGGCGATCTCGGAGTTCTCCAGCCCTGACATCGACGGGCCGAACGGCATCACATCCGGCCCCGACGGCGCGCTGTGGTTCACCAATCAGGCCAACAACACCATCGGCCGTATCACGACGGGCGGCGCGGTCACCGCCTACTCGAGCCCCGAGATCCAGGACCCCGTCGACATCACGACCGGCCCCGACGGGGCGCTCTGGTTCACCAATCAGACGAACAACATGATCGGCCGGATCACGACCAGCGGATCCGTCACGAGCTACTTCGTGGGTGCGGGCAACGCGGAGCCCCATCGGATCACGGTAGGCCCGGACGGGGCGCTGTGGTTCACCGATCCCGGCGACGACACGATCGGCCGCATCACGACGACCGGCCACGTGTCGCTCTACCGCGGCACCGGCATCGATCGCCCGTCCGGCATCGTCACGGGGCCCGACGGGGCCATCTGGTTCACCAACGACCCGGGAAACGGCAGCGGATCCGTCGGCCGCATCACGACCAGCGGCGTCGTCACCGATTTCACGAACGCCGGCCTCTACGACCCGCACGACATCGTGGCCGGTCCTGACGGGGCTCTGTGGTTCACGGACAACGGCGCCCCCGGCGGGTACTTCACGGTCGGACGCATCACCACGTCAGGGGTCATCAGCGGCTACAGCTACACGCCGCCGAACCCCGGCGCCTTCACGTTGACCTCGCTCGACATCACGTCAGGACCGGACGGGAGGCTCTGGTTCACGTCGAGCGACAGTGGAAGCAACGTCATCGGACGCGTCACCATCACGGGAACCTTCCGCATGTTCCCCGGTGGCATCAACAATCCAGAGGACATCGCGGCCGGGCCCGACGGGGCGTTGTGGTTCACCAACTACGACTATCCCACCGGAGGGAACTCCATTGGCCGCATCACCACGAGCGGTTCGGTCACCACCTACAGCGGGAGCGGAATCGACGACGCGCTGTACATCGCCGCCGGCCCTGACGGGGCGTTGTGGTTCTCGGACGACCACAGGATCGACCACATGGGCTACGCCATCGGGCGCATCACCACGGACGGACAGGTCACGACATACACCGGCGACGGGATCGGCGAGCCGTTCGACATCACGGCCGGCCCCGACGGCGCCATGTGGTTCAACAACTTCGTGAGCATCGAAGGTCCGGCGGAGGTCGGGCGGATCACCATGGACGGACGGGTCACGACATACCCCATCGACGGAGTGACCTTTCTGTACTCCATCACCTCCGGTCCCGACGGCGCGCTGTGGTTCACCGGGTACGTCGTGACCGGGCCGGGATTGAACGGCTACGGCGTGGTCGGCCGGATAACCACCGGCGGAAACGTGACGATCTACGACGGCGGCGCTGACGAAGTCCCGGGCGCTATCACGTCTGGATCCGACGGGGCGCTGTGGTTCGTCGCAGGAGACGACACGATCGGCCGTATCACGACGAGCGGATCCACCACCGACTACCCGATCCCACCGCGTAAGTTCTTCGAGCTGGAAGACATCACAGCCGGTCCCGACGGGGCATTGTGGTTCACGGGCAGTACGGATTACATCGGGAGGATCACCACGGCGGGCGTCGTGTCGATTTACCCGGGAGTGCCTGAGTCCTCGCCCGGCGAGCTCAAGGGCACCTTCGACGAGCCGGTGATCACGGCCGGTCCCGACGGGGCGCTGTGGTTCACCACCGCCCCCGGCGCGAATTCCATCGGGCGGATCAGCGCCCCGTCAGCGTCGCGGTGACGCCGGCGACGATCTCTCCCGGAAGGGTGGGGCCGAGGCGCGGCGCATTGGCGGTCGGTGACGGGACCGCGAACACCCGCTCCGTCGAGAGTGCCCCGCTAGCGTCAGGCCCCGAGGGGCTCGACGGAGTCAGGGCGGAGACACCATGAGGATCCGGATGATCGCTCTGAGGTGCCTCGGGCCCTCCATCCTCGCCGCGGTGACTCTCGCTTTAGCCTGCCCGGTGTGCGGTCCGGGCTCCCTCACCGCAGCAGGGGCCTCGGCCCCAGCCCAGGGTGCAGGCTCAGTCACCGCCTTCCCCGGGGTCGCCCTGCCGCGTGGCATCACGAGCGGCCTCGACGGGGCGCTGTGGTTCACCGACTACGGGAACAACACCATCGGCCGCATCACGACGAGCGGCGCGGTCTCGGAGTACTCCAGCCCTGACATCGACGGGCCGAACGGCATCACGTCGGGCCCCGACGGGGCGTTGTGGTTCACCAACGAGGCGAACGACACCATTGGCCGCATCACGACGAACGGCGCGGTGACCGCCTATTCGAGCGCCAAGATCCACCACCCGCTCGGTATCACCTCGGGTCCCGACGGGGCGCTGTGGTTCACCAACTCCAAGAACAACACCATCGGACGGATCACGACGAACGGGCAGGTCACGAGCTTCTCCCTGGGTGCAGACGACGCACATCCCGATGCCATCACGGCAGGCCCCGACGGGGCGCTGTGGTTCACCGATCCGGGGAACGAGACCATCGGCCGGATCACGACGAGCGGCCACGTGTCCCTCCACCACGGCACCGGAATCGACGACCCGTCCGGCATCACCACGGGGCCCGACGGGTCGCTCTGGTTCACCGACGACCCGGCGCAGGGGAACGGATCAATCGGGCGCATCACGACCGGCGGCGCCGTCACGGTCTTCACGAACGCCCACATCACCAGCCCGCACGACATCGTGACCGGGTCCGACGGGGCGCTGTGGTTCACGGACAGCCGCATGACGGGCGGCGTTACGGTCGGACGCATCACCACGTCAGGGGTCGTGAGCGGCTACTCGTACACGCCGCCGAACCCCGGAGCCTTCGAGTTGACCTCGCTCGACATCGCCTCGGGCCCCGACGGGAACCTCTGGTTCACGTCGAGCGCCAGGGCGAGCAACGTCATCGGAAGCGTGACCACCACGGGGACCTTCACCATGTTCTCGGGTGACATCAACAATCCATATGAGATCACCGACGGTCCCGACGGGGCGCTGTGGTTCACCGAGAACGACTTCCCCACCGGAGGAAACGCCATCGGCCGCATCACCACGACCGGTTCGGTCACGACCTACGCCGGGAGCGGGATCGACGACCCGGGATTCATCGCGGCCGGTCCCGACGGCGCGCTGTGGTTCACGGACGCGGACTACCACGACAACGGCTATGCCATCGGGCGCATCACGACGGACGGACAGGTCACCACGTATACCGGAGACGGCATCGTCGAGCCGAAGGACATCACGGCCGGGCCCGACGGCGCCATGTGGTTCAACAACTTCGTGAGCAGCGAGAGTCCAGCGGACATCGGGCGCATCACCACGGACGGACAGGTCACGACGTACCCCATCGACGGAGTGACCACTGTGTACTCCATCACGGCCGGTCCCGACGGGGCGCTGTGGTTCACCGGGTTCGTGGTGACCGGGCCCGAGTTGCGGGGCTATGGCGTGATCGGCCGGATCACGACCAGCGGAAACGTGACGATCTACCCCGACGGCAGCGACAACGAGCCCGGCGCCATCACGTCGGGGGCCGACGGGGCGCTCTGGTTCGACGAAGCAACCGACAAGATCGGCCGGATCACGACCAGCGGATCCATCACCGACTATCCGGTCCCCGGAGGCACGTTCGGCGAGCTGGAGGACATCACAGCCGGTCCCGACGGCGCATTGTGGTTCACCGGCAACAACGATTACGTCGGAAGGATCACCACCGGGGGCGTCGTGTCGAGCTACCCAGGGGTACCTGTGCCCTCACCAGGCAAACACACGTACTCCTACGAGGAGCCGACGATCACGGCCGGTCCGGACGGGGTGCTGTGGTTCACCACAGCACCCACCGCGAACTCCATCGGGCGAATCGTCCCACCAGCCTGATCGCGAACAAATGGGCTGCTCGGGCGCGAAGCCGCCTAGGGCGTACCCGGCCCTCGGCCCACCGGCACCAGCGACCGCGCCTCGTAGCGACCGCGGTGGCCGGGCGAAACGGTGAAGGCGACCGCGGTGCCGACCGCGACATCCCTGGTGCCGTCGGCGATCGCCGTGGCGTGGAAACCGAACGATGCGCCGGTGTCGTCGACGACGGTCCCCAGCCCGCGCGCCCGGTCGAACGAAGCGACGCGCCCGTGGCGGGGCCCGGCCGAGGGGACGGGGTTGACCACGTCAGTGGACGATCTTGGACAGCGGGAGCTCCAAGATGTCGGTGGCACCGTGGTCGCGCAGCGCCGGGATGAGCGTGTTGATGCCCGACTTGGCCACGACGGTCTCGAGCGCGAAGGCGCCGCCGCCCGAGAGCTCGGAGATGGTCGGCGCGCGCATGGAAGGGAGGACGGCCAGGACGGCGTCGAGGTTCTCGGCCGAGACGTTGAGCTTCACCAGCACCTTGCCGCGCGCCTCGAGCGTGCCCTGCAGGAGGGTGAGGATCTGCTCCATGGCGTGCCGCTTGGCGGGGTCCTTGGCCGACGCAGGATGGGCGATCAGCTCGGTTCTCGAGACGAGGAGCGTCTCGATCACCTTCAATCCGGCGGCGCGCAGCGCGCTGCCGGTCTCGGTCATGTCGACCACCGCGTCGGCGATGTCGGGGACCTTGGCCTCGGTGGCGCCATAGGAGAGGGCGATGTCGGCCTGGATCCCGTGGACCTCGAGGGCGCGGCGGGTGAGCTCGGGGTACTCGGTGCTCACCCGCAGGCGGGCGGTGCGCGCAGCCGCGATCTCGGCGAGCTCCTCGATGGACGAGGCGGGTGAGTCGGCGCCCACGGCGAGCACGATGCGGGCCGGGTTCGACGTCGCCTTCGAGTAGGCCAGTTCTCCCAACGAGACGACCTCGCTCCCCCGCTCCTCGACGCAGTCGCGCCCGGTGATGCCGATGTCGAAGAGTCCGTCCGCTACGTACACCGGGATCTCCTGGGGGCGCAGGATGCGCACCTCGTCGATGCGCGGGTCGTCGATGGTGGCCCGGTAGGCCACGTCGGACGCCCGGCTCACGGCGAGGTCGGCGTCCTCGAAGAGCTGCATGGTGGCGCGTTCGAGCGAGCCCTTGGGCAGGACGAGGCGGAGCATGGCGGTTAATCTTCGCAGACGGCCGCTGGTGGCCGTTCCGCCGACGGGGTCCCGGGCGCATTGCGCACGCCCTGAGGCAAGCTGGTCCGGTGCCGCCTCCCTACGACGTCTACAACTACCTGAACCTGCTCGGCATTCAGATCCACCACGCCGGACCGGACGAGTACCCCATGGCCCGGCTGACCGTCGGCCACGACCTGATCGCCGGCACGGGCTTCCTGTGGGCCCCCGTCGTGATCACGCTGGCCGATGCACTCTGCGCGTTCGGCGTGAACCACCACTGGCCCGAGGGTGCCAAGAGCTTCACGACTGTGGACTGCTCGGCCAATTTCATATCGAGCGCCCAGGAGGGCCAGGTAGTCATCGCCACCGCATCCCCCCTCCACCACGGCCGCACCACGCAAGTGTGGGACGCAACCGTCACGAACGAGACGACCGAGCGGCTGATGGCCTCGTACCGCTGTACCCAGCTGATCCTCTACTGAGCGCCGAGGTCGCCCACGGACTCCTCCTCGGCCTGGGCGTCGACGGCACGCCTGCGTCCATTCGCCGTACCACCCCGGAGGAGCCGCTGACGCCAGCCGGCGGCTTCGAACGGCGCCGGATCCGTCCCGGCCACGAACTCCCCGACGATGCGGGCGAACCGCGCCGGGTCGCTGTGGTGCGGGAAGTGACCGGCCTCGTCGAAGATCTCGAGCTCGCTCCCGGGGAAAGCGAGCTGAGCCAGGCGACCGTGCCCGAGAGGGATGATCGCGTCGCGTCGACCCCACACGATGAGGGTCGGAAGCCCCTCGGCCATGTAGGCGCGGTCCAGCATGGTGATGACCTGTCCCTGCCAGTCGACGCCTGAGCGCAAGGTACGGAGGATGGCCCGACGAGCCTCGACGTCGGGGAGCGCGTCGAACACAGCGAGGATCTCCTCGGCGTCGCGGCCCAACGCAGTGTCGAAGAGGCGCATCAGGCCAGCACCGAGGCGGCTGGCCAGCTTGACGGGCGGGAGTCCGAGGAGCGGCATGAGCACCTCGACCCCGGGCACTGCCGCCATCCGCAGCAGGGGGCTCACCGTGCGTCCCACTCCCCCGCTGCCCACGAGCACGAGGCGCTCACAACGCTCGGGGAACTGGTACGCGAACTGGGCCGCCACGCCACCTCCGAGCGAGTGACCGATCACGGTGACGCGGTCGACCTCCAGGATGCTGAGGAGGTCGCGCATGCCGTTGGCGTAGCCGGCCACGGTGTAGTCGCCTCTCGGCTTCTCCGAACGGCCGTGACCCAGGAGGTCGGGTGCGATGACGGTGTGGTGCTGCGCCAGCTGCTCGAACACCGGCCGCCATGTGTCGGAGCTGTCACCGATGCCGTGGACGAGGAGCAGCGCCGGGCCGGAGCCTGCTTTGACGTAGGCACGTCGGTAGCCGTGGACCGTGACGTAGCGCACGACGAAGGGCCCCTCGCGGCGCACGCCGGCACGGAACCGGATGTCCGACGGGTCGATTGACGGAGCATCGACCGAGGTATCGTCGGCGTCGCCCTGCATCGTGTCCATCGGCATCGTCTGGTCCACGCCGGCCTCCGGTCCGGGTGCGGCCCGGCGGCGGCAACCGGCCGCGATCACGCTACCGAACGGACGTGTCGTCACAGTGTCACGGGTGTGAACGCTCGATGAATGCCGCGGCCGCCCGCTCACCCACCGTGAGTTGGGGATCCTTCGAGGACTCGGGTGTCGCGGTACGGGCGCTCTGGGTGGCTCCTCGAACCGTCGACAGCCCGCAGCGGGCCTCTGTCCCCCAAAAGTACGACGCCAAAGAAAAAGATCCTCCACACGCCCGACGACGGGCTCGCTCTGCTTCCTTACCGTCTGAACGTAGGAACGAATCGCCGTCCGGACTATGGCGGCGAGAGATCCATATCCCACATGAGACATGGAGTCCCGATCATGAAACATGCGACCAGTCCCTCCAGGGGAGCCATCACACAGAAGGGAACGGTGAGAGCGTCGAAGCGCCTCGTCGCCGTTCTTGGTCCACTGCTCATTGTGGCGACACTCGCCGGCAACGGCACCGCCTTCGCCGCCGATCCGTCTACCGGGCCATCCACCGCGCCGACGAAAGCCGATTGGCAACGAGCGATCGTTCACGTTCCGAGCTCCGGGCGGGGTTGTTTCCGCGCGTCCTATCCCGCGTTGGAGTGGCAGGTGGTGTCGTGCACGATCGCACCGAAATGGCCGCTCGTCCCGGGGTCGCCGCTGAGGTCTTCGAGCCAGGCGGCGCCGATGACGGTGGGGAATGGCGCCGACTACACGACCGAGGTGCCGGGGACGATTTTCGGAGCCACCGGGTATTTCAGTGACGTCAGCCCGGGAATCACCGAAACCGGACAGACGAACGGGAGCGGGCCCCAGGTCCCGAACACCTTTTCGCTCCAGCTGAACACGCAGTTCTTTGCCGATCCACCTGCCTGCTCGGGCGCGAGTGACCCGAGTAACTGTGCTGGTTGGCAGCAGTTCGTCTACGACTCCCCGTCGAACGAAGTGTTCATGGAGTATTGGCTGCTCAACTACGACACGACATGCCCGTCGGGCTGGGCGACCTTCCACTCCGACTGTTTCGTCAACAGTGCTTCTGTGAAGGCTTCGGGCGGTTCACTCACTGCCCCGGAACTCGCGACGGCACAGCTCAGCGCGGAGGCCACTCAGGGCGGGAATGACGACGTGGTTTTGACGACCGGCTCAGGACAGGCGGCCGAGCTCACGAATTCCGATTCGGTGCTTGATCTGGCGCCGAGGTGGAACACGACCGAGTGGGGGGTCTTCGGCCGAAACGACGGGAGTGAGGCGAACTTCGGGTCGAACACGACGCTCGAGGCCCAGACCGTGTTGCAGAGCGACAGCACGTCGGCGACGTGTGCTCCAGGCGGATTCACCGGAGAGACGACCAACCTCAGCCTGACCGGCACATCGGCGATCGGGCCCGCGCCGGGGTTGACGATGGGCTCCCTGCAGACCGATGGCGCCACCACCACTGCGAGCTGTGCTGAGTCCCCTCTGCCGAATGGCACCCCGGTCGTCCCTTACGGCTCGGGCTTCGCCACGGCTCAGACCGAGCCCGACGGGAACATTGCGCTGTTCACCGAAGCGCACCTTGGATCGGCCTGGTCCAAGTACCTCATCGCTCCTCCGTCGGGTGGCTCCCTCCAAGATCCTGACCTGGCGACCAACGGAAAGCGGCTGGCCTTGGTCGCGGAGGACGCCGATGGGGACATCGACTCGTATCTCGGGACTCCAACGAGTGGCTTCACCGAGCAGTCCCTTGGCTCCGACCACGGACCCGGGTTCCTCTCCATCGCGTACTCCGCTCTCGGCGGGAACTACGTGGTGACAAGCACGGACGGGGCCGGCGACGTCTACTACTGGTACAGCACCGGCAAGACCGGCGGATGGCAGTCACAAGAGGTCGTCTCGGTCCAAGACTCCGGCGTCAGCTACGACGACTCTGCCGTCGTCGTCAGCGATTCGGGCGTGGTCATCGCGGCAGCAGGGACGAACTCGAGCGGTGATGCCGTCGTGGGCCTGTACTACCAGCCGTATGGCGGCTCGGGATGGACCCTGAACGGTGCCTACGACCTCGGGCAAGCCCAGGAAATCTACGGAATGGAAAGTGTCTGGACCGGAAGTCAGGTGGACGTGTCGGCTGCCGTGGATAGCACGAGCGGTCCGGTCGACGGTGGCGACAACGACTTGTGGGTGCTCAACGGAATCAGCGACACCGGGACATCCGGCGGCAGTACCGAACTCGGCCTGGAAGGCGCGCCGTGGTATCCCCCCAGCATTGTCTGGTCTGGGTTCAACGTGGGCGTCGTGAGCGCGGACGGATACGGCGACATGGACTTCTTCTACTCCTCGGACAGCACCGCCACCTCGTTCAGCGAGGAAACCGTTGCTTCGAGCGGTACTTCATCGGGGTACGGGGTTGCGCCAGGCATCGCCGTCGGCGACGGCGCCGTCGAGATCGTCAACGTAGGCAGCAACACGACCAAGACCAGCGGCGGGACAAAGCTCTACGGCTGGTCACAGCCTTTCGGAGGCACCGGCTGGACCCGTCAGAAGATCGGCGGCTGAATCACCGGGCAGAAGGCTCGCGTCTCGCGACCGCTCGTGCTTCAGGACAGGGCGGTGGTGCGGAGCAGGCGCACCATCTCGATGCCCGTCAAGCGCGGCCTCCCGGCCCTTGTTTGTCTCGTCCGGCTCGGACCGCTCGAGTGCCTGGTCGAGCGTCTCGGTCGTGAGAACGCCGAAGACGACCGGCACGCCGGTCGCCAGCTGGACCTGCTGCAGACCCGAGGCGCACTGACCGGCGACGAAGTCGTAGTGGCTCGTGTCGCCACGCACCACCGCTCCGAAGCAGAGCACCGCGTCCACCTTGCCGGCGTGTGCGAAAGCGCGCGCCACCAGCGGCAGCTCAAAGGCTCCGGGCGCCCATGCCACCGTGACGTCCCGGCGCTCGATCCCCGCCTCGTCGAGCGCGCCGAGGGCGCCATGGAGCAGTCTGAGGGTCACGCCGCCGTTGAAGCGGGCGCAGGCGATCCCGATCCTCAGCCCGATGCCCTCATGGCCCCCGGTGAGCACGGCGCCCACCTGGGACGTCGCGCCCTCGATCGCGCCCTCGGGCAGCGGGGCCAGGTCCGATCCGGCCATCTACTGGTCCCGATCCGGCCGTTCAGCGGACGTCGTCGAGACCGTGGAGCAGGTGGCCCATGCGCTCGCGCTTGGTGCGCAGGTACGCGATGTTCTCGGGGTTCGGCGACGGCTGGAGCGAGATCCGCTCGGTGATGTCGAGGCCGAATCCCTCCAGCCCGCCGTACTTCACCGGGTTGTTCGTCATGAGCCGCATGGTGGACACCCCGAGGTCGACGAGCATTTGGGCTCCGATCCCGTACTCGCGGCTGTCGACCGGGAGGCCCTGCTGCAAGTTGGCGTCGACCGTGTCGTGCCCCTCCTCTTGCAACTGGTAGGCGCGGATCTTGTGCCCGAGTCCGATGCCCCGGCCCTCGTGACCTCGCAGGTAGATGAGCACCCCGCGGCCCTCCCGCTCAATGAGGTCGAGCGCGGCGTGCAGCTGCGGCCCGCAGTCGCAGCGCAGCGAACCGAACACGTCGCCCGTCAGACATTCCGAGTGCACGCGGACCAGCACGTCTTCGGTGCCGGCCACGTCGCCCATCACGAGAGCCAGGTGTTGCTCGTTGTCGAGCACCGACTCGTAGACGAGGGCGCGGAACTCCCGGCCCTTGGCGGGGATGCGAGCCTCGGACACCAGCCTGACGAGCTTCTCGTTCTGGCGCCGATAGCGGATGAGGTCGGCGATGGAGATGAGCGGGAGGTCGTACTTCTTGGCGAAGCGCTCCAGGTCGGGCATGCGGGCCATCTCCGACTTGTCCTCGGTCACGATCTCGCACAGGACCCCGGCGGGAGACAGGCCGGCGGCCCGGCTGAGATCCACCGTCGCCTCGGTGTGGCCCGCCCGCTTGAGGACCCCGCCGGCGCGGTAGCGCAGCGGGAAGATGTGCCCGGGCCGGTTGAGGTCGTGCGGCCGCGTCGACGTGTCGATCAGGGCGGCGATCGTGGCGGCCCGGTCGGCCGCCGAGATCCCCGTCGTGGTGCCGTGGCGGAAGTCGACGCTCACGGTGAACGCCGTGCGCTGCGCCTCCGTGTTCGCGGTGACCATGAGCGGCAGGTCCAGGGCGTCGGCCCGCTCGGGCAGGAGGGGCACGCAGATGACCCCTGACGTGTGGGTGAGGAAGAAAGCGATGTTCTCGGGCGTGGCCGCCTCGGCGGCCATGACGAGGTCGCCCTCGTTCTCCCGGTCCTCGTCGTCGACCACGACGGCCATGCCGAGGCGGCCTATGGAGTCGATGGCTTCACGTACGGTCGAGAAGCCCATCAGGCGGCCACCTCCACTCGGATGTCCTCTCCCAGCCGTTCGACCGAGACCAATCTGCCTCTCCACACGTCACCAATTGTGCCAGCCCCCGGCCCGGAGAAGAGCGGACGGCCGTCGTCGCCCCCGAAGAAGGCGGGCGCGAGGTACAGGACGTAGCGGTCCACCAGGCCGGCGGCGTGAAAGTCGTGGGCCACCGTCGCACCTCCCTCCACGAGCAGCTCCAGCACACCGCGGCGCCCCAGCTCGGAGAGCACGTCTTTCAGCTCGCCCGAGAGCTCTAGGGCCGGGCGCACGCGAGCGTCGGGCGGAGCCGAACCGAGGACGACGCGCAGTGGCTGCGACCGCACCATCCCGTCGTCGATCCGCGCCGTGAGCTCGGGATCGTCGGCCCGGACCGTGCCCGCCCCGACGAGGACGGCATCCGAGCGCGCCCGCAGGAGATGGACGTCGCGGCGGGCGGCCTCGCCCGTGATCCACCGGCTGGTGCCGTCGGGCGCAGCGGTGCGCGCATCGAGGCTGGCCGCCATCTTCAGCACGACCCAGGGCAGTCCGGTCGTCCGATGCTTGAGGTACGGCGCGAGCTGCTCGGCCACGCGCTCCGCCTCGACACCGATCACCACCTCGACGCCCGCCGCCCGCAGGGTCTCGATCCCACGGCCCGCCACGAGGGGGTCGGGGTCCTCGATGCCGATCACGACCCGGGCCACCCCCGCCTCGACGATGGCCGCGGTGCAGGGCGGCGTCCTCCCCTGGTGGTCACACGGCTCCAGGGTGACGTAGAGGGTGCCGCCCGCGCGCACGCTCTCCCGCCGCGGCAAGGGCCGAGGCCTCGGCGTGGGGGCCGCCGGGAGGTGCCGTCGCCCCCTCGAACAACGTCGTCGCCGTCCTGCCCCGGGACGGCGGCACGACGACGCAGCCGACCCAGGGGTTGGGGGCGGTGGACCCTCGGACCGTGGCGGCGACTTCCAGGGCCCGGCGCATGTGCTCCGCATCGTCCATGGCTCACGTCCTCGTCCCCGGCTCCGGCGGGCGGTCGTGCCGGGACGCCAGGGCTACTCGCAGGCAATTGTAGAACACGTTTCATTTTTTGTCGAGAAGCGCAGGTCAGCGGGGTGGAAGATGGACCGGGGCCCGCCACGTCAGAGGCCGCGGTCCTCGAGCACGCCGACGAAGGCGGTCACGTCGGGGACGATCGCCGTGTGGGGCGCCCGCGCCAGGCTCGCCTCGTCGTGAGCTCCGGTCAGGACGCCGACCACCGCGCCCGCGCCCGCCCGCGTTCCCGCCTCGAGGTCGCTCACGGTGTCCCCGACCACCGCCACGGTGTCCGGGTCCCCAACCCCGAGGCGGGCCATGGCGCCGAGGATCAGGTCGGGGGCGGGGCGGCCGCGCCCGACGTCTGCCGGCGAGAGCGCCAGGTCGACCTCACCCTCCCAGGCCAGCGCAGCGAGCAGGGCGTCCCTGGTCGACGGCGCGAAGCCGGTCGTGAGGCACACCAGAACGCCCCGGGCGCGCAGCTGGCGCAGCACGCCGAGCGCGCCGGGGAGAGGCTCGGCACCGCCCGCGGCGATGGAGGCCTCGTAGGCGCGGGCGAATTCGCCCGTGGCGCGAGCCGCCGTCCGCAGGGGGGAGGAGCGCGGCGAACACGTCGGCCTTCGACCAGCCCATGGTGGCGCTCACCATGGCGGACGCCTCGGCCGCGGCAGGCGTACCGGGAACTATCCCCACGACCTGCAGAGCGTCCACGAACGCGGCCTCGACCGCGCCCTCGTCGCGCACGGTCGTGCCGGCCATGTCCAGGCAGGCGAGGCGGTACCGGCCGATCACGCCGGAACGGCGAGACCCGCCGCCTCGAGCGTGCCCGCGGCGATGGCCGGAGCGCAGGTCATGCCGCGCCCGCCGGGACCGGTGACCAGGACGACGCGCCCTGCGATCTCCTCACGCAGGCACACCCCGCCGTCACGCCGCTGGGCGTAGACCCCCGCCCAGCGCCGGCGCACCGGTGGGAGCGGACTGCCGAGGATCCGGGACGCCCGCGCCAGCAGCTCGTTCGTCGGGGCCTCGCTCAAGGCGAAGTCGAAGGGCTCGTCGTACGCGTGGGTGTCGCCGACGGTCAGGCCGCCGTCGAGCCGCTGCACCAGCAGCAGCTGCATGTGGTGCGCCGCCGCGACCGGGCCCTGCGAGCCCAGGGCGGCCAACGGGGCGGCGGCGAAGGCCGGGTAGTAGCGCAGCGTGTCGGCGTCGGCGATGGAGGTGGTGAGCGTCGCGCCGAACGGCTCGGTCTCGAACATCTGGAGCCGGACCCGCTGCAGGTGTTCGGCCGGGACGGCCGTACCGGGCAGGTGGTCGTAGTCGGCTCCGGTGGCCACGACGGCCAGGTCGCCGCTCCACCGTGTGCCGGTGGTGTCGACGAGCGTGCCGCCGGGCTCGGCTGCAACGACCCGGTGCCCGGGATGGAAGCGGTACCGCGCCGGTGCGATGCGCCCGAGATGGTCCCTCGAGCGCGCCAAGGGCCAGCCGGGGCTCGACCACCGCATCGAGCCCGCCGTACAGCCCACCGGTCACCTGCCCGGCGACAGCGGGGTTGCGCTCCTTGACCTCGTCGGGCTCGACGAAGGCGATGCCGCGCCCCGCAGCGGCGGGGAGACGGGCGAAGGCCTCCATGACGGCACGCTCGGGCTCGGTGCAGGCGAGGGTGAGCGAGCCGTTGGCGCGGAACCCGAGACCCGGGACCAGCGCGCCCATCTCGTCCCAGCGCCGGCGGGCCCGGAGCGCGACGTCGAGCTCCTCCCCGTCGCGCCGCCCGCTCACCCAGACCAGCCCGAAGTTGCGCACCGAGGCGCCCATCGGCGCAGCGCTTGCCTCCAGGTGCGCGACCTCCCAACCGGCGCGCACGAACTCCAGCGCGTGCCAGGTACCCAGGATGCCCCCGCCGGCGACAACGGCCCGGCCGTCGGACGTCACGGGGACGGAGCAGCGCGGGCATCGTCGAGCACCGCGGCGCGAATGGCCCCGGCCGCCTCCCAAGGCCGGGCGTGGCCGAAGACGGCGCTGCCGGCGACGAAGACGTTCGCGCCTGCTCTCGCCGCCACCGGCGCCGTGTCGACGTCGATGCCCCCGTCGACCTCGACGTCGACCGCCAGCGAGCCGGCGTCGACGGCGCGGCGCACCTGCTCCACCTTGCCCATGACGTCCGCCATGAAACTCTGGCCGCCGAAACCGGGGAACACGGTCATGCACAGGACGAGGTCGACGCTGTCGAGGTAGGGCCGAACCGCGTCGACGGGCGTGTCGGGGTTGAGGGCGACACCGGCCCGCAGGCCGAGGCGTCGCATCTGTGCGACGAGCTCCGCGGTGCCGCCGATCTCGACGTGCACGGTGCAGCCGTCGGCGCCCGCGTCGGCGAAGGCCTCGAGATAGCGCCCGGGCTCCGTCATCATGAGGTGGCAGTCGAAGAAGAGCGGCGTGTGACGCCGCAGCGAGGCCACGACCGGTGGACCGATGGTGAGGTTGGGCACGAAGTGCCCGTCCATCACGTCGACGTGGAGCCAGTCGGCGGCCGCGGCCACCTCGCCGACCTGCTCGGCCAGCGCTCCGAAATCCGCCGAAAGGACCGAGGGGGCGATGCGCACGATCCCGGGCGCGCCCGGATCCCGTGCTTCGTGCGTACGCGTCGACTCGGGCACCGTCCGGCTCCCCTTCTCCTTCTCGTTCGTGTCGTTCTCGTATTCGGGTCCGCTGCCGGCGCCCAGCCCGCTCAGCGGAACCGGGCCCAGCACAGGATGCGGCGGAACCCGTAGAAGTAGGGCTCCCGCTCGCCGAGCTCCTCTATGAGGCGCTCGCGATACCGCTCGACGAACTCGTCGAAGAGCTCCGGGGTCAGCCTCCTGCGGTAGGGCGTCAGCAGCGTGCCCATGACCCATTCGACGACCTCGGCGGTCGACTCGAGCTCGTGCCCGTAGACCTCCATGCGGACGACCTGGTCCTTCGCTCCGAGCTCGTAGAGGAGGTCGGCGTAGAGCTCAGGCGAGAGGACGAAACGACCCCGGTCCTCGGGCACGTCGCCGTCGAGAGCGTCGATGAACGGCGACTCCACCGCCACCTGGTGTGCGAGCAGGTGCGAGGGGTGGCGGTAGTTGGCCGGCACCTGAAAAGCCAGCTGCCCGTCGGGGCAGAGCGCGGTGCGCATGCGCGCCAGAAGGTTCAGGTGGTCGTCCACCCACTGCAGCGACGCGTTGGCGAAGACGAGGTCGAGGTCCTCGCCGAGCCAGGTCGCGATGTCACCCTCGACGAAGCGCAGCCCGGGAACGCCCGAGTGCGCAGACTGTGCGCGCTCGAGCATGGCTGCGGACGAGTCGATGCCGACCGTCTCCTTCGCCTGTAGCTCCTCGTGCAGCACCTTCGTGAGGTCGCCCGTCCCGCAGCCCAGATCGACGACGCGCCCGCCAGGGACGGGGTGGCACAGGCCCAGCAGATCGTCGAACGGTTGCTGGCGTTCGGAACGGAAGCGCTCGTACTGATCGGGGCTCCATCCGTCGATCGGCGTGACAGTCACTGCACGACATGTCTAGTCGGTCCCGAGTCGCTCCCCCGAAACGAGGTGGATGCCGCGTATCCAGTCGTCGGCCGACATGGACGACCGGCTCTCGGGCTGCACGCGCTGCAGCACGAGGCCGCCGGCGCCGGTCGCCACCGTGGATCCCACGAGCGTCCCGGGCGCGGCCACGGCCGTGGCGGTCCCCTCGCGGTCGACGAAGGCCTGCAGCACCGTCAGACGCCGGCCACGGAACATGGTCCAGGCGCGGCCGAGCCTCACGACGCGGCCGAGCTCCTCCGCGCTGCGGTGCCAGTCGAGGTGCAGGTCCTCGCTCGTGATCTTGGCCGCGACGGTCGCCTCTCCGCGCTGGGGTTCGGGCTCGGGCAAGCCCGCCGCGCCGTCGGCCAGCGCATCGACGAGGAGCGCGCACGAAAGCGTGACGAGCTCTGACCGCAACTCTTCGAGCGTCTCGTCTTCGCGGATGCGAACGGCGCGTCGTGAGTACACGGGCCCCGTGTCGAGTCCCTGCTCGATCTTCATGAGGCAGACGCCGGTCTCGGCGTCGCCGGCCAGGATGGCGCGCTCCAGCGGCGCCGCGCCGCGCCAGCGGGGCAGCAGTGAGAAGTGCACGTTCAACATCGGGACTTGGCTCAGGAGGTCGGCGGGATGATCCGCCCGAAAGCGACGACCACGGCGAGCTCGACACCGGCCGTGGCGACATCGAGCAACTCGTGGGAGACCCGCAGCCCGAGATCGACGGCGGCAGCCTTGACCGGGCTCGGCGTGGTCGTCCCGCCGCGCCCGCGGCGGCGGTCCGGACGCGTGACGCACAGCACGACGTCGTGGCCCGCCTCGACCAGGGCGCGCAGCGGCGGGACCGCCATCTGCGGTGTGCCGAGGAAGGCCAAGCGGGACACGGCGCCCACCGTACGCGGGCGGCACGGCTCGTCAGCGGATCGGGTCCGCGGCCAGCCGGTGGAGGGTTCGGTTGCTGCCGGGCGGCGGAAGTCAGCCGCGGAAGAGGGTGGACAGCCCGTCGGGGTCGCCCGGACCGAGGTCGAGCGAGCGGGTGCGCAGGATCTTGAGGGCCTCTTTGCGCTGGTCCTCGTCCAGCCGCTCCACCAGCAAGATCCCGTCGAGGTGGTCCATCTCGTGCTGGAAGACGCGGCCTTCGAGCTCGGTCGCCTCGATGGAGACCTCGTTCCCGTCGAGGTCGGTCCCGACCAGGTGCACCGCGTTGGGCCGCACGATCTCCCAGCTGAGGCCGGGCACCGAAAGGCAGCCCTCGTCGAAGGCCCACTCTCCGTCGCTCTCGACGATGCGGGGGTTGATCACGGTCCGAGCCCCGTCGCCGACGTCGTAGACGAAGATGCGCCGCTGCACCCCCACTTGGTTGGCCGCCAATCCGGTGCCCGGTGCGGCGTACATCGTCTCGATCATCGAGTCGACCAGGTTGGCCACGGCGCCGTCGATGTCCTCGACCTCGCGGGTGCGCTCCTTGAGCACGGGATCGCCGTATTGACGAATGGTGAGGGCGGCCATCGCTCCAGAATACCGGTCGGCGTCCGGTGCCTGGGCCGCGAGCGCCGGGCCGCACCGCGCCTCTGAAACGTCAGAGCCTCGCCGGGTCGACCTCGACGCGCAGGCCGCGGCCCGCCGGACGGGGCGTCCGCTCCAGCAGATCGCACAGGGTGCCGTGGTCCGGCGCATGCAAGAGGAAGCTCTCGGGTCCGAGCGGCGAGAGGGCAACGGGACCGCTCGGGGCGATCGCACTCCTGCAGTGCCTCGGCGTACGCCGGCGCCTGCCTTCCGGAGAGCAGCGCCATGGCGGCGTACGGGGGGAGCGAGGCCGCTCGGCGGAGTTCGAGCTCGGCGGCCAGCACCTCGGCCGGGTCCCCCCGCGCCGCCGCCGCCAGCACGGGATGATCCGGAGCCCGCGTCTGCACCTGGACCCTGGACCACGAGGGCCCCGTCCCGCGCGCGCCGACGAGTCGCGACGCCCGCACCAGCAGCGACAGCGTCTCTTCGGTGGCGGAGAGGCGAGCGGACATGAGATGCAGGTCGATGTCGAGAAAGGCCACGGCGGCCGCGCGCCGCACCCGGTGCAGGACGGCCTCGGTGCCGACGAGTACCCGGGCATCGGTCGCAACCGCCTCGGCGCTCTCGTCTTCTGGCCGGCTTGCGCCAGGTCGTCGTGGACCCGTCACCTCCCCCACGGGGACGCCGAGCAGCGCCTCGATCTCCTCGCGGAGCCGGCTGACTCCAGGCCGCACGGTCCGGGTGCGCAGCCGGCCGCAGGCGGCACATACGACGGGACGGACGTCGCCACAGCGCGGGCATCGCAGCGTGTCTTCGTTGGGTTCGCGTCGGCCGGCGGCGCCACACCGTGCGCACCGGGCGAGCTCGCCGCATGCCGCACACGCCAACAGGCTGGCGCCACCCTTGCGGTTGTAGACGCAGACGAGCGGCACGGGAGCGCCTGATGCCCCGCGGCTTCCGCGCCATCCGTCGCCGTCAGTCCGTTGGAGGACGGCGCGGGCGAGGTGCACGAACTCGTCCGAGAAGAGACCGGTGCGTGGATCCGCCGCTCGGCGGTCCACTCGTTCGAAAGAGGCCCAGCCGTTGCGCTCTTCCGCGCCCGGCAACGTGAGCACCGTCGGAACGGAGAGCGTCACCGGAGGAACCGGGGACACCAGCAGGCACGGAGCCGCCTCACGGCGCGCCCGCTCGACTACGACGTCGACCGCGCTGTAGGTCGGCGCGCTCTCCTCCCGGTAGGCGGGATCGTGCGCATCGAGCACCAACGCGGCTGCGAGCGTCGGCAGCGGCGCCCAGGCGCCTGTCCGCGTCCCGACCACCACGGGCCACCCGGCGCGTGCTTCGTCCCACGAGGTCGTGGCGGCGTGCCCCCGGCGCCGCAGCCGTGCCGCCAGGCGCTCGGCCCATCCCGTGGAGGGGACCAGGACCAGTACACCGCCCCGATGGGCTGCGACGACGGGGTCGGTCGCCACGGCGAGCACCAGATCGATGAGGTCGGTCGCGGGAGGGAGCCGGACGACGGTCGCCGATCCACCATCCGCCTGCGCCCACAGCCGTGCGGCCAGACCGCCGTTCTCGGCCCCGTCCGCATCCGGTTCGCGGCTCGCTCGGGGATCCGGCCCTCTTGCCGGGGGCGTCGGCAAGTCGCGGACCACCGTCGACGGGGAGGCGGAGTTGAGGAAGAACGACATCGGCCCGGCCCAGCGCCACGCGGCCCACTCGGCGAGACGGACCAGCGCCGGAGGAGGGCCCCAGCCGAGCCACGACTTCAACGGGACCACCTCGACCCCAGCGGGTGCTTCTCCGTCGTTGGCGACCACCCAACCGCGGACGGTGCGCCCGTGCAGCGGCGCGCGCACCCGTGAGCCTGCGACGACGTGGTCGGCCGTCCACCCGCCTGGCACGGAGTAATCGAAGGTCCGCGTCAGCGCCGCGACCTCGGTGCGCACGCGGACGGTGCGTCCGCGACGAGCCGCGTCTGCCGCGCTGGTCACCGCGGCCCCCTCAGGGGAGCCGGCGACGCGTCAGAGCCCGAGCGCGGCCCGCAGGTCGTCCACCCGAGGCGTCGCCTCCCACGTGAACTCCTTGTCCGAGCGGCCGAAGTGGCCGTAGGCGGCGGTCTTCTTGTAGATGGGACGTCGGAGGTCCAGGTCACGGGAGATCGCGGCCGGCCTGAGGTCGAACAGCTCCCGGACCGCTTCGGAGATCTTCTGCGGGTCGGCGGACTCGGTCCCGAACGTCTCGACGGCGAGCGACACCGGCTGGGCGACGCCGATGGCATAGGCCACCTGCACCTCGCACTTCTTCGCGGCACCGGCGGCGACGACGTGCTTGGCCACCCAGCGTGCGGCGTACGCGGCGGAGCGGTCGACCTTCGACGGGTCCTTGCCCGAGAACGCACCCCCGCCGTGACGGGCCATGCCGCCGTAGGTGTCGACGATGATCTTGCGCCCGGTCAGGCCGGTGTCGGCGTGCGGACCACCCAGCTCGAAGATCCCGGTCGGGTTCACGAAGACGCGGAGGCCCTCGCAGTCGAGGTCCGTCGGGAGCAGCGGGTCGATGACGTGCTCCACCAGGTCCGGTCGCAGCCGCTCCTCGAGGTCGATGCCGCTCGCGTGCTGCGTCGAGATCAACACGGTGTCGATGCGCACCGGGCGCCCGTCTTCGTAGACGACAGAGACCTGTGTCTTGCCGTCGGGCCGTAGGTAGGGCACGGCGCCGGCACGGCGCACCTGGGCCAGACGCTCGGAGAGACGGTGCGCCAGCCAGATCGGCAGCGGCATCAGGTCCGGCGTCTCGTCGCAGGCGTAGCCGAACATCATGCCCTGGTCGCCCGCACCCTGTGCGTTGAGAGTGTCCTCACCGCCCGACCCGGTCCGCAGTTCCAATGCGGCGTTCACTCCCTGTGCGATGTCGGGGGATTGCGCGTCGAGCGTCACCAACACGCCGCAGGTCTTGCCGTTGAAACCGAACGTGTCGTCGTCGTAGCCGATGTCGCACACGGTGCGGCGCACGATGTCGGGGATGTCGACGTAGGTCGTCGTCGTCACCTCACCCGCAACGACGACGAGTCCGGTGGTCAGCAGCGTCTCGCATGCGACGCGGCTCGACGCGTCGCCCTCGAGTATGGCGTCGAGGACCGCGTCCGAGATCTGGTCCGCCATCTTGTCGGGGTGGCCCTCGGTGACCGACTCCGAGGTAAAGGTCGTTCTCACGGGGTGCTCCGCTTCTGCTCGAGGTGGGCGATCACACTATCCAATACGCCGTTGGCCACGGCATCCTTCGTGGTCAGGGCAATTTCGCGGGCCTCCCCTCCGGCGCCGAGCACGACCGCCGCGTTGGTGTCGTGGTCGAAGCCGGCGCCGGGCGCGCTCACGTCGTTGACCACCAGCAGGTCGACCCCCTTGCGCTCGAGCTTGCGGCGCCCGCGCTCGACCACGTCGTGCGTCTCGGCCGCGAAGCCCACCAGAACCTGACCGGGCCTGCGGCGTGCGGCCAGCCCGGCGAGGATGTCAGGGGTCGGCTCGAGGACGATCTCGGGGATGCCGTCCTCCTTGGAGAGCTTGTCGGTGGCTGAGACCTTCGGCCGGAAGTCGGCAACGGCGGCCGCCATGACGACGACGTCCGCGCCGGCTGCGCTCTCCGCCATCGCCCGTTCCATGTCGGCGGCCGTGTCGACGTCGACGCGTCGCACGCGCCGCGGCCACGTCCTGAGGGAGAGCGAGCGCTGACGCGGTGACGAGCGTCACCCGGGCACCGCGGCGCGCCGCCGCCGCCGCCAGCGCGTGGCCCTGCTTGCCCGACGAACGGTTCGTGATGTAGCGAACCGGGTCGAGGGGCTCACGGGTTCCGCCGGCGCTCACCACGACCTGGAGCCCGTCCAAGTCGGAGGCGCCTTCGCCCGGGTTCGACCGGCCCGGGTCCATGGGCACCAGCTCGGCCAGCATCGCCAGGGCGCGTTCGACGATCGTGGCCGGCTCGGCCAGGCGACCCTCGCCCGAGTCACCCCCGGCGAGACGGCCGGTCTCGGGTGGCACGACCCGGACACCCCGGCGCTCCAGGGTGGCCAGGTTGTCGCGCACCGACGGGTGCTCCCACATTTCGGTGTGCATCGCGGGGCAGACGAGGACGGGCGCGCGGGTGGCGAGAAGCGTGGCGGTCAGCAGGTCGTCGGCCAGGCCCGCGGCGTACCGCGCCAGGGTGTGGGCGGTGGCGGGCGCCACGACGACGAGGTCAGCGGCTTGGCCCAGCTTGGTATGCGGGATGGGCGACGCCTCGTTCCACAACGACCGTTGCGCCGGTTCCGAGGCGAGGGCCGAGAAGGTCAACTCGCCCACGAAGCGCGTGGCGTCTTCGGTCAGCACGGGAGTCACCTTCACACCGGCGTCCACCAGACGACGGCACACCTCGACGGCCTTGTAGGCGGCAATGCCCCCGCTGACACCGAGCACTACTCGGGGCTGTCGCCCTGCGACGTTGCGGTCCTCGGCCATCGGTCGCGTTCGCCGTGCCTCGGCGTGCGTCCTAGCTCGCTGTCGGGTCCCCGTCCCCGACGTCCAACGGCCCCAGCACCTCTGCCACCTCGACCTCTTCGACCGGGCCCAGCAGGCCGGCCTCCGCCGCGTCGGCCATGGCGGCGGCCAGGGCCGCCTCCTCCTCGGGGTCGGGCCGGGTGAAAGTGGCCTTGCCGGCCGCGATCTCCTCGAAGGCGATCGACACGGGCTTGCCCGACACCGACGCCACCTGCGGAGGGACGACCTTGCCGAGCCCTTCGCCCAGGCTGTTGTAGTACGAGTTCACCTGGCGTGCCCGCGCCGAGCCGAGGGCGACCAAGGTGAACTTCGAGTCCACCTTGTCGAGCAGCTCTTCGATGGGCGGGTCCATGAGCGTGTGGCGGCCTTGGGCCATCAGGATTCCTCCGGGTTCGCGGCGCAGCGGGCAGCCCCGCGGGTCCGGTCAACTATAGCCGTCAGCTCGGCCAAGGCCTCGACACGGTCGTCGTTCACCACCGTGTGAGCTGCGATCTTGCCGCCCCGCTGGACCTCGGTCCGGCCGAGCTCGACCCGGCGGCGGATGTGGTCGCTGTCGTCTCCCCGTCCGGCCAGCCGATCCGCCTGGACCTCGACGGAAGGAGGCAACAGCATGATCACCGTCGCATCGGGACGCTGGGCGAGGACCTGTTCCGCACCCTGGACGTCGATCTCCAAGAGGACGTCGGCGCCCGGGGGCGGGGACGGGATCGGCGTCCCGACGAGATAGTCGAGGAACGACGCCCACTCGAAGAAACCACCCTCGGACACGGCGGTCTCGAACGTTTCGCGATCGACGAACACGTAGGCGCCGCGCTCGCGCTCGCCCGGGCGCGGACGCCGCGTGGTCCAGCTGCGGCTCAGCCACAACGTCGGATCGTCGGCCACCAGGTCGGCGGCGAGCGTGCCCTTGCCGGCCCCCCCCGGGCCGATGAGCACGAAGATCAGTGGCTCAGCGCGCAGTCTCTTTGAGCAGCGCTTCCCGCTGCTTGGCGCCGAGACCCTGCAACCGCCGGCTGTCGCTGATGCCGACCGTCTCCATCAAACGGCGAGCCTTCACCTTCCCGAAGCCCGGCAGCGACTCGAGCACGGAGATGACCTTCATTTTGCCGATGGTCTCGTTCGAGTCCGCCTGGGTCAGCAGTTCCCCCAGAGTCAAGGACTCCATCTTCAGCTTGTCCTTCACCTCGGCCCGCTCACGGCGAACCTTGGCAGCCTTTTCCAGTGCAGCGGCTCGCTGCTCGGGGGTGAGTGCGGGAGGTTGGGGCATGGCGAGACCATAGCGCCTCTGCCAGGGACGTTCACATGAATTGCCTGGATTCAGGCCATGGCCGCAGAGAGCTCGCAGGCGAGCGATCGGGCCGCGTCGCGCAGCGCGTCGGGGTCCGGACCGTGCCTCAGGAGGCCCCGCGAGCTGCTCGGGAGGACGCTGCCACGCGGGCACCCGGCGAACCGTGCTGCGACGTCTTTTGGACCCGCTCCCTGGGTGCCGAGCCCGGGAGCGAGAATTACGCCTCCGAGCTGGGACAATTCGAAGCCGGAAGGAAGCAGCGTGGCACCCACGACCGCACCCACCGTTCCCTTCGGGACCTCTCCAGACGCGTTGAGACGTGCGACTTCGCCCAGGAGCATGTCCTCGACCGCGGTACCGTCGGCCGTGCGCGCCTGCTGCAGCGCGCGGCCTTCGGGGTTGGAGCTTCGGGCCACGACGAGCAGCCCCCGACCGTGCGCGCCGGCCAGGCGGACCAGCGGTGCGAGCGCCCCCAGGCCCAGGTACGCGTGAGCGGTGACGGCGTCCGCAGCGAGAGGGCTCGTCGGGTTCAGCCATGCGTCGGCGTAGGCCTCTGCGGTCGAGTCGATGTCCCCGCGTTTTGCGTCGGCGATGACGACCAGCCCAGCCGAACTCGCCTCGGCCACGAGACGCTCCAGCTCCGCCATGCCCGCCGAACCGTGGCGCTCGAAGAACGCGACCTGGGCCTTGACCACCCCTACTGTGCCGGCGAACGCCTCGACACACGTTCGGCAGAAGGCGCGCAGGCCCACTGCGTCGTCGCGCAGCCCCCACTGGGTCAGCAGCTCTCCCGACGGGTCGATGCCGGCGCACAGCGGGCCCGCGCCCGCAACCGCCGAACTCACCCTGTCCGCGAAGCCCTCAGCCATGCTGTCCTCCTTCCCAGGGTACCGCCTGGAGCGGCGTACCCACGGCTTCTGTGTCCGCTTCGGTCGAGACCCGCCGACGCGCCGCCGGCGCGGAGCTCCTCGACCGAGGTGCCCCGTTCGCCGACCCAGCGCGCCACCTGGCGGAGCACCTTCCACGGCGCGCGCGGATCCCGGAAGGTGGCCGTGCCGACCTGGACGGCATCGGCTCCCGCCATCAGCAGCTCGACTGCGTCGAGGCCGGAGGCCACCCCGCCCACGCCGATGATGGGCACCGAGGGAAAGGCGCGGCGGCACTCCCATACCGCCCGCACCGCCACCGGGTGGACGGGTGCGCCCGAGAGCCCCCCGCCGCCCGCTCCGAGCACCGGACGGCCGGTCGCGGTGTCGATGGCCAGGCCCAGCAACGTGTTCACCAGGGTGACGCCGTCGGCGCCGCCCTCGAGGGCTCCGGCCGCGATCTCCACGATGTCGGCCACGTTGGGGCTGAGCTTGGCCCAGCGGGGTAACCCGCACGCCGTGGCCGACAGGGCGTCGCGAGTCGCCGTGGCCGAGTGGGCGAACATCCGCGACCGGTCCTCGACGTTGGGGCAGCTCACGTTGACCTCCAGGGCGACGACGGCACCACCCGTGCCGCTCGCCGCGGCGGCCGCCCCGACCAGGGTTGCGGCACGGCCGTAGTCGGCGACGCTCCGGCCCCAGATGCTCACCACCACCCGAGCACCGGTGGCAGCCAGCGCAGGGAGGTCGCGAGTGAGCCACGCTTCGAGCCCCGGACCTTGAAGCCCGACGCTGTTGAGCATGCCCGCGCCGGCATCGTGGACACGCGGTGCGGGGTTGCCCGGCCACGGCTCGACCGAGAGCGACTTCACCACGACCGCGCCGAGTCGGGACAGGTCTCCGTACGCCGCGAGCTCCGCCCCGTGCCCCGAGGTGCCCGAGGCCGTCATGACCGGGTTGGGCAGCTCGACCGGTCCGATCCGGGTGCCGAGTCCAGACGACTGGGTCATCGCACCGCCGGGCCGGCTCATCGCACCGCCGGGTCGGCGTCGTTCGAGATGTGCAGGTCCTGGAGCGGCCGCACTTCGAGGGGATGGCCGCGCGCGTCCTCCACGCCCTCGGCCGCGGCTCGGGCGGCGGCCAGCGTGGTGAGGCAGGGCACGTGGTAGGTGACCGCGGCCCGGCGGATGTGCTGTCCGTCCGCCCGCGGCCCGAGTCCGCGCGGGGTGTTGACGACCAGCTGCACCTTGCCCTGTGCGATCAGGTCGACTGCGTCCGACGCCACGCCTTCCTCGCCGACCTTGGCCACCAGCGTGTCGACGGTCAGCCCGTGCGAGCGGAGGTACCCGGCCGTTCCGAGCGTGGCGGCAAGGGAGAAGCCCAACGCGCTGAAGGAGCGGGCGACCTCGAGCCCGGCCGGCTTGTCGCGGTCGGCCAGCGAGAGGAAGACCGCACCCGAATCGGGCAGGCGCGTCCCTGCCGCCATCTGGCTCTTGGCGAAGGCCAGTCCGAACGTGGTGTCCACGCCCATCACCTCGCCGGTGGAGCGCATCTCGGGTCCGAGGAGCGTGTCGACCCCTGGGAAACGGTCGAACGGCAGCACCGCCTCCTTGACGCTGACGTGGTCGAGGGACGGCACCCGGCCGAGGACTCCGGGCGGCAGCAGCCCCTCGACGCGCAGCTGTTCGAGCGTCTGCCCCACCATGACCCGTGCCGCGACCATGGCCAGGGGAACGCCGGTGGCCTTGGCCACGAAGGGAACCGTCCGGCTGGCCCGTGGGTTGGCTTCGAGCACGTAGACCCGGCCGTCCTTCACCGCGTACTGGACGTTGATCAATCCGCACACCTCGAGCGCCTCCGCCAGGGTGCGCGTCTGCGCGTCGAGCACGTCGATCACCGAAGCCGGCAGCGACTGCGGCGGCAGGGCGCACGCCGAGTCCCCCGAATGCACCCCGGCTTCCTCGACGTGCTCCATGATCCCGGCGATGAGGACTTCGCCCGCGAGGTCGCGCACGGCGTCGACGTCCACCTCGACCGCATCCTCCAGAAAACGGTCGACCAGCACGGGCCGCTCCGCCGTGACACCCCCCTCGCGCGCCAGGGCACCGGTCGAGAGCTCGTTCATCACGCGCCGCACGCTCTCGTCGTCGTAGACGATCTCCATGGCGCGGCCGCCGAGCACGTAGCTCGGGCGAACGAGCACCGGATAGCCGATCTCACCGGCGATGGCCAGCGCCTCGGCGACGTTCGTCGCCGTGCCGCCGGGGGGCTGCGGAATGCCCAGCTCGAGGCACAGCGCGTTCCAGCGCTCGCGGTCCTCCGCCAGGTCGATGGACGCCGGGCTGGTACCGAGCACGAGCTCGGGGGGCAGGGAGTGGGCGAGCTTGAGGGGTGTCTGGCCGCCCAGCGACACGACGACACCGACCACGCGGCCGCCGGCCTCCAGCTCGGCATCGAGGACGTTGGCCACGTCCTCCGCCGTGAGCGGTTCGAAGTAGAGGCGGTCCGAGGTGTCGTAGTCCGTCGACACCGTCTCGGGGTTGCAGTTGACCATGACGGTCTCGTATCCGGCATCCCGGAGGGCCATGGAGGCGTGGACGCAGCAGTAGTCGAACTCGATGCCCTGCCCGATGCGGTTGGGACCCGATCCCAGGATGACGATCCGCGGGCGGTCAGACGGACGGACCTCGTCCTCCTCCTCGTAGGTGGCGTAGTGGTACGGCGTGAACGCTTCGAACTCGGCCGCGCAGGTGTCGACCGTCTTGAACGTTGGCCGGACGCCGTGGGCGAGCCGCTCCGCCCGTACGGCTCCCTCGGTGGAGCCGCGCAACCAGGCCAGCTGCGCGTCCGAGAAGCCGAGGCGCTTGGCCCGCCGGTATTCCGCCGGCCCGAGCGAGTCCGCCGACTGAATGCGTCGCCGCTCCTCGACGATGCGCTCGAGCTGGCCGACGAACCACGGGTCGACACCGGTCAAGCGGACCACCTCACCCGCGCCGACGCCGCGTCGGAGCGCCGCCTCCAGCTCGAAGATGCGCTCCGGCGAGGGTACGGCGATGCGCGCCAGCAGCGCATCGTCGTCGAGCTCGTCCAGGGCGGACTCGGCGGGGTCGGCATTCAGGCCGGACCGGCCCTGTTCCAAGGAGCGCAGCGCCTTCTGCAGCGACTCGCAGAACGTGCGGCCGATCGCCATCACTTCGCCGACCGACTGCATCCGGGTGCCGAGCCGGGCGTCCGCCCCGGGCAGCTTCTCGAAGGCCCAGCGCGGCACCTTGGTGACGACGTAGTCGATCGTTGGCTCGAACGAGGCCGGTGTCGCCCGCGTGATGTCGTTGGGGATCTCGTCGAGGAGGTAGCCGACGGCGAGACGGGCCGCAATCTTCGCGATCGGGAAGCCGGTCGCCTTCGACGCCAGCGCAGACGAGCGAGACACGCGGGGGTTCATCTCGATGATGACCCGGTCGCCGGTCGCGGGGTTGACGGCGAATTGGACGTTGGACCCACCGGTCTCGACGCCGACGCGGCGCAGGCAGGCGAAGGCGTCGTCGCGCATGGCCTGGTACTCGACGTCGCTCAGCGTCTGTGCCGGCGCCACGGTGATGGAGTCACCGGTGTGCACGCCCATGGGGTCGACGTTCTCGATGGAGCACACGACGACGCAGTTGTCCGCTGCGTCGCGCATCACCTCGAGCTCGTACTCCTTCCAACCGGCGATCGACTTCTCCACGAGGATCTGGCCGATCGGGCTGGCCGCCAAACCCTCGGACGCGAGCGGCGCAAAGCGCTCGGCGTCGGGGGCGATGCCGGTTCCCTTGCCCCCGAGGATGAAGCTCGGCCGCACCATGATGGGGTAGCCGATCTCCTCGGCGATCTCCTCCGCCTCGCGCAGGGAGTGGGCGAACCCCGAGCGCGGCACCTCGAGGCCGATGTCGATCATCGCCGCCTTGAAGCGGTCTCGGTCCTCGGCCGTGGCGATCGCCTCGGGCCGGGCGCCGATCACCTCGACGCCGTAGCGATCCAGGACGCCATGCTCCACGAGGCTCATCGTGAGGTTGAGCGCGGTCTGGCCCCCGAGCGTCGGCAGCAGGGCGTCGGGGCGCTCCTTCTCGATGATCGCGGCGAGCACCTCGGGGTGGAGCGGCTCGACGTAGGTGCGGTCCGCGGTCCCGGGGTCGGTCATGATCGTGGCCGGGTTCGAGTTGGCCAGGATCACCCGGTAGCCCTCCTCGCGCAGGACGCGGCAGGCCTGGGTGCCCGAATAGTCGAACTCGCACGCCTGCCCGATCACGATGGGACCGGAGCCGACGACGAGAATGGAGTCGATGTCCTGACGGCGCGGCACGACGGTGTCCCTTACCGATCCGTCTCAGCGCGCCCGCGCACGGCCGGATCGGGCCAGCATCAGGTCGCGGAATTCAGCGAAGAGGTAGCGCGCGTCGTGCGGGCCCGGTGCGGCCTCGGGGTGGTACTGCACGGAGAACGCGGGTGCAGCACGCGAGCGCAGGCCCTCCACCACCCCGTCGTTGAGGTTCACGTGCGTGGTCTCGGCGTCGGGGACCGAGCCGGACGCCACGGCGTAGTTGTGGTTCTGGCTCGTGATCTCGACCGTTCCGGTGGCGAGACGCTTGACGGGGTGGTTGGCGCCGTGGTGCCCGAACGGGAGCTTGTAGGTGGAACCGCCGAGCGCCGTGGCCAGGATCTGGTGGCCCAGGCAGATGCCGAAGATCGGGACCCGGCCCACCAGGTCGGCCACCGCCGCCGTCGGCCCCGCCAACGCGGCGGGGTCTCCCGGTCCGTTCGAGAGGAAGACGCCGTCGGGCTGGAGCGACAGCGCCTCGTCCGCCGTCGTCGCCGCCGGAACGACGGTCACCGTGCCGAGTCCGGCGAGCATCCGCACCATCGTCGCCTTCACCCCGAAGTCGTACGCGACGACATGGAGCGACCCCTGTCCTCGGCGCGTGGCGCGCGTGGCGCGAGTGACTCCGCTGACGAGGTCGAGCCCGTCGGTACCGGCGGCGCCTGCCGCGGCGGCGCGCAGCTCGGCCTCCGGCGCGGTTCCGAACGCGCAGGGCACCGCTCCCGCCTGCCGCACATGGCGCGTCAGACGGCGGGTGTCGACCCCGGTCAGGGCCGGGACGCCGTGACGGACGAGATACGGCTCCAGGCCCTCCTCCGCCCGCCAGTTCGACGGAGCGAGGGCGAGGTCGCAGACGACGACGCCGCGGCAGTGCGGGATCACCGCCTCTTCGTCCTCGGCGTTGATGCCGTAGTTCCCGATGTGGCTGCTGGTGAACGCGATGACCTGCCCGGCGTACGAGGGGTCGGTGATCACTTCCTGGTAGCCGGTCATCGCGGTGTTGAAGACGAGCTCCCCCGTGGCGACGCCCGCCGGCGCGCCGGCGGCCTCGCCGGCGAAGACGGCACCGTCCGCCGTCACGAGGCGCGCCGGAGCCCGTGTCGTCACGAGCGGCGTGGTGGTCACCGCTGCGCCACGGCGTCGACCACGACCGGCTCGCCGCGCAACACGGTGTGGCGCACCGCACCGGCGAACGTCATGCCGGCGTAGGGCGTGTTGTGGCTGCGGCTGGCCAAGTGCGCCGCATCGACCGTCGTCGTCGCCGTGGGATCGAACACGCAGAGATTGGCCGTTGCGCCGACCTCCACCGGGCCGCCGTGGGCGCTGTGCCCCGCCCGCCGGGCGTCGGTCACGCCCAGCCGGGCGATGGCGGCGGGCTGGGTGCTCATGAGCGCGAACACACGCTCGGGACCGACGAGAGGACCGAGGACCTGCCAGGCGATCGGCAGCGCCGTCTGCAATCCGAGCATGCCCGGCGGAGCCTGGTCGAAGGGGACGTCCTTGGCTTCGGGCGCGTGCGGCGCGTGGTCCGTCGCCACGGCGTCGACCGTGCCGTCGAGGAGGCCGTCGACGACTGCGGCCACGTCCTCGTCCCGCCGCAGCGGCGGGTTCACCTTGAACACCGGGTCGTAGCCCGCCACCGACGCATGCGTGAGGAGGATGTGATGCGGCGTCGCCTCGGCGGTGACCGGCAGCCCCTCTGCCTTGGCCCGGCGGACGAGGTCGACCGAGCCCGCGGTGGAGAGATGGAGGAAGTGGACCGCGGCACCGGTGAGGCGCACCAGCGAGACGTCGCGGGCCACCATCACCTCCTCCGCCGCCGCGGGCTGGCCCGGCAGTCCCAGCCGGCTCGACCAGGCACCCTCGTGCATGGCGCCGTCGCCGGCCAGGGCCGCGTCCTCGCAGTGCTGGGCCAGCGTCACGCCCAGGCCCTTGGCGTAGTCGAGCGCACGACGCATGAGCGCACCGTCCTGCACGCCTGCGCCGTCGTCGGTGAAGAGCGTGACCCCGAGGGCCGCCAGCTCCCCGAGCGGTGCCAACGCGGTCCCGGCGCGCCCGACGGTGATGGCACCGGCGACCGCCACCTCGGCCGGGCACCCCGAGGCGAGGGCGAGCACCTCCCGGGCGACGCCGGCCGAATCGATCGGCGGCTCCGTGTTGGGCATGGCCACGACCGCGGTGTAGCCGCCGAGGGCACCGGCGCGCGTCCCCGACTCAATCGTCTCGGCCTCCTCGCGTCCGGGCTGGCGCAGGTGCGTGTGCAGGTCGACCAGGCCCGGTCCGACCAGGCACCCGCGGGCGTCGAGGACCGTGACACCGGCCGGTGCTTCGATCGACGGGGCCAGGGCGACCACGACGGATCCCGAGACGGCGACGTCGAGGCGGGACGGGCCGTCGGTCCCGACGACGGTGCCGCCGCGGACGACGAGCGTGACGCCGGAACGGCGGGTCGAGGCCGATCGGGAGGACGGGCCCGACCTCGAGGACGAGCGCGGCGACTGGGCCTGGTCAGGCAACGGCTGGGACCTCCAGGGCTCCGGACTGCTCCCCGCCGAGCAGGAGGAAGAGGATGGCCATGCGTACCGCCACGCCGTTGGCCACCTGTTGCGTCACCACGGTCCGGGGCAGGTCGGCAACGTCGGAGGCGATCTCCACACCGCGGACCATCGGTCCGGGGTGCGTGACGATCGCGTCGGGCCCCAGGCGCTCGACGCGGCGCGCGGTGAGCCCCCACAGTGCCGTGTACTCGCGCAGGCTGGGGACGTAGGACCCGCTCCCCCGCTCGGCCTGGAGGCGGAGCAGGGAGACCACGTCCGCCTCGCCCAGCGCCTCATCGAGGTCCGGGGCGACCTCGACCGGCCAACCCTCCAGCGAGGGCGGCAGCAGGCTGCCGGGTGCGGCGAGCACGACGTGGGCTCCCAGGGAGCTGTAGGCCAGCACCTCGGAGCGGGCCACCCGGCTGTGCCGGACGTCACCGACGATGAGGACGCGCAGACCTTCGAAGCAGCCGACGCCGAGCTCCTCCGGCCTGACGCCGGCCCGTTCGGCCAGGACCTGACGGACCGTGAAGCAATCGAGCAGGGCTTGGGTCGGGTGCTCGTGCCACCCGTCGCCCGCGTTGACGACCCGGGCGCGCTCGACCCACGAGGCCACGCGGTGCGGCGCACCCGAGGAAGCGTGCCGGATGATGACGGCGTCGATGCCCATCGCCTCCACCGTCTCGACCGTGTCGCGCAGGCTCTCCCCCTTCTTGACCGACGACGCGGCCACGGCAAGCGAGAGGACGTCCGCCGACAGGCGCTTGGCCGCCGTCTCGAAGGAGAGCCGGGTGCGGGTCGACTCCTCGAAGAAGAGCGTGGCCACGACCTTGCCGCGCAGCGTCGGCACCTTCGGCACGGAACGACGCTCCACCTCGGCGAAGGCCTCGGCGACGCGCAGCACCACCGCGATGCCGTCCGCACCGAGGTCGGACACCGAGAGGAGGTGCTGGGGCATCACCGTCACTTGTCCTCGAGGGTGCCGATGAACACGCCGTCTTCGCTGACGTCGACCATCTCCTCGCGGCGCGTCGGGAGGTTCTTGCCGACGTAGTCGGGGCGGATGGGAAGCTCGCGGTGGCCCCGGTCGACCATGACGGCGAGCTGGACCGCCCGAGCCCGGCCGAAGTCGTTCAGCGCGTTCAGCGCGGCCCGGATGGTGCGGCCGGTGAAGAGCACGTCGTCGACGAGCACGACCACCCTCCCGGCCAGATCGCAGGGGATGTGCGTGACCGCCTCGGGCAGGACGGGCCGCAGCCCGATGTCGTCGCGGTAGAAGGCCACGTCGAGCGTGCCCACCTCCACACCGGCCCCGTCGATCTGGGCCAGCGTGTCCGCCATGCGCCCGGCCAGCGGCACGCCTCCGGTCTGCAGCCCGATCAGCACGACGTCGTCGACGCCACCGTTGCGCTCGACGATCTCGTGCGACATGCGGGTCAGCGCGCGTTGGACGTCGGCGGCGCTCAGGACCTGGGCGTGGGCCACGAACACGCCCCCGAGGGGTCGCGTGTGACTGCGCTCGCGTTCGGCCACTGCTCCTCCTGCCGTGTGGGCCTCTCCGGACCCACTTCACGGTCAGGGGATGACTCTAGCGCGAGTCGGGCCGGACCTCACGAGCGACAGTGGAGAGGATCCCGTTCACGAAGGCGCCCGAGTCGTCGGTCGAGTACTCCTTGGCCAGCTCCACGGCCTCGTCGATGACGACGGCGACCGGTGGCCCGTCCGGACTGAGCAGTTCGGCCGTCGCCAGGCGGAGCACGAGGCGGTCGATCACCGCCATGCGCTCGAGGGGCCAGCCCACCGAAGCCGCGGCGATGCGGCGCTCGGCCTCTTCCCTCGTGGTCGCCGCCGCATGGAGGAGCGTACGGACGTAGGGATCGGGCGCCACCGCCAGCGCGTCGACGACGCGACGGGGATCCTCTCCCTTCAGCTCGGCCTCGTAGAGGAGCGCCAAGGCGCGTTCCCGCTGCTGGTGGCGCGGCGCGGTGTCGGACACGGAGTGGGGGTGGGTGAGAGGGGGGCGGTCGCGGGAGACGGCCGTGGCGCTCAGGCTCGAGTCAGGTACTCGCCTGAGCGGGTGTCGACCTTGATCACGTCGTCCACGTTGACGAAGAGCGGCACCTGCACCACGAGCCCGGTCTGCAGCGTGGCGGGCTTGCGGGCGCCCGAGACCCGGTCACCTTGGATGCCGGGCTCGGTCTCGGTGACCTTCAGCTCCACCGCCGCGGGCAGATCGACCCCGACAAGTTCGTCGTTGTACATCTGCAGGTTGGCTTGGTCGCCCTCCTTCAGGTAATTCGGCGCGTCGCCCAGCGTGTCGGGGGCCGCGCTCAACTGCTCGTACGTCGTGGTGTCCATGAACACGAAATCGGCGCCATCCCGGTAGAGGAACTGCATGTCGCGCTTGTCGATGATGGCCTGCTCGAGCTTCTCGTCGGCCCGGTAGGTGCGCTCGATCACGGCGCCGCTGCGGACGTTCTTCAACTTGGTGCGCACGAACGCCCCGCCCTTGCCCGGCTTGACGTGCTGGAACTCGACGACGCTGAACAGTCCCTCGGGAAGGTCCAGGCTCATGCCGTTCTTCAGATCATTGGTCGAGACTGCCATGAATGTCCTTTGTGAATCGGGTGAGGGCGCGTGCGCCGTCCTCGGTCACGACGAGGGTGTCCTCGACCCGGACTCCACCGTGGCCGGGCACGTACACGCCGGGTTCCACGGTGACGACGAAGCCGGGGGCGAGGATAGCAGTGCCCAGCTGCGAGACCGTGGGCGCTTCGTGGATATCGAGCCCTACCCCGTGGCCGGTACCGTGCTCGAAGCGGTCCGCCCAGCCGGCTTCGGCGATGACCGCACGGCAGATGTCGTCGACCTCCTTGGCGCTGATGCCGGGTCGCACGGCAGCTGCGCCGGCGGCCTGCGACGTTCCGACCACCTCGAAGATGCGGGCGAGCTCGCCCTCGGGATCAGCGTCGACGCAGAACGTGCGCGTCATGTCCGACCGGTATCCCTCGAAGGTTGCGCCGAAGTCGATCACGACCGGGTCGCCGCGCTCGAATGCGGCGCCCGCCCGGGTGGTGGTGGGGCTTGGCCGAGTTGGCGCCGGCCGCCACGATCGTGTCGAACGCGGTGCTCTCGGCTCCCCCCGGCGCATGGCCGTATCGAGCTCCAGGGCGAAGTGCTCCTCGGTCACCCCCTCGCCCAGGAGCGGGAGCACGTCGAAGAGCGCGGCGTCGGCGATGGCGGCCGCGTGCTCCATGCGCGCGATCTCCGCCTCGTCCTTGCGGGTCCTGAAGGCCTCCACGACATTGGTGGTGGCGACGAGCCGGTCCCCCTGGAGCAGCTCGGCCCAGGTGCGCTGGGCGGTCCAGCTGACGTTGTCGGCCTCGAGCCCGACGCGGGCGAGGGAAGGATCGGCGAGGGCGGCCTGGGCCGCCTTGCGCTGCTCGGACACCGAGCCGATGGTGACCTCGACCTGCGCGGCCGCACCGGCGAGCTCAATCTGTTCGGCCGACTGGGTCCGGTAGCGGCCGTCGGTGGTCAGAAGCGCACCGCCGGGGGTGACGGTGAGGATGCCGGCTGAGCCGGAGAAGCCGGTGAGGTAGCGGATGTTGGCGAGCGTCGTCACGACGAGCGCGTCGATCTCGTGCTCGTCGAAGGCGCCGCGCAGCCGGTCGAGGCGGCCCGTCGCCGTGATCGGCGGGAGCTGGGGGGCGGACGGGGTGTAGGGATTGCGCCGCTGCGCCGCTTCGGCCGCGCCGTTCGCTCGGCGTGCCGGTCGTCGTCCTCGTGGTGGTCGTCATCGCATGTGCCTTTCCTTCTCCTGGGTGTCGGTCTCGTGGCTGTCGGTCAGCCGGCTCCCTGTCGACGCGTCGTGGCGCCACCGCCGTCGGCATCGGCCGGTCCTCATCCGCTCCGGTCCTCCAGTAGGGCAGCCACCGCATGGAGCGCGAGCTCGTACCCGAGTCCGCCGAAACCCGCGACGACCCCGTTGCTCACGGGGGCCAGCACCGATGTGTGACGGAAGGGTTCTCGGGCGGCCGGGTTCGAGAGGTGCAGCTCGACCACGGGCCCTTCGAACGCGGCGACCGCGTCGTGCAGCGACCACGAGGTGTGGCTCAGGGCGCCGGCGTTGATCACGATGGCGTCGGCCCGATGCCTCGCCGCGTGCACGGCGTCGATCAGGTCGCCCTCGTGGTTGGCCTGCCGGTGCTCGAGCTCGAGACCGTTGCGGCGCGCCGCCTTCTCTGCCCGCGCCACGTGGTCGTCGAGGGTGTCCGTTCCGTACACCTCCGGCTCCCGTTCTCCCAGGAGGTTCAAGTTCGGCCCCGAGAGGAGCAGGACGAGGCTCACGTGCGGGCTCCCATAGCCGCCAGGGTAGCGAGCACGTCGGCCACGGCCACCCCTCGCACCAGCTCGACGCCATGCGGCCCGTCGAGCACGAACGCGAGGTCCTGTTGCGCCTTCTTGTCGCGCGACATGAAGGCGACCAGCTGGTGAGGATCGGCGCCGGGCGGCAGGTCCATAGGAAGGTCGTAGCTGCCGACGACGGCACGGTGCTCCTCCACGCGGGCCTGGTCGATCCGGCCCAGCCGGCGAGCGAGCTGCGCCGCGAAGATCAGGCCGATGGCGACCGCCTCTCCGTGCCGGAGATCCCATGGGTCCGTGGACGATGCGCCGTCCGCGCCGTTGCGGCGCCGGGAGAGGGAGACTCCCTCGAGAGCGTGGGCCAGAGTGTGCCCGTAGTTGAGGATCACTCGCCGTCCGCCCTCGCGCTCGTCCTCGCCCACGACGGCGGCCTTGATGGCGACGCAACGGGCCACTTGCTCCTCGATCGGCTGGTCGGGGCTCGGGGCCTCGCCGAGGAAGGCGTACTTGGCCATTTCGCCCCGTCCGCACGCCCACTCGCGGGGAGGGAGGGTGCCCAGGGTCTCCGTGTCGCACAGAACGGCATTGGGCTGCCAGAACGCACCGACGAGATTCTTGCCCTCGGGAAGGTTCACGCCGGTCTTGCCGCCCACCGCCGCGTCGACCTGGGCCAGCAGCGACGTCGCCACGTTCAGGTAGGCGGTCCCGCGGTGGTAGGTCGCGGCGGCAAAGCCCGCCACGTCGGTGACGATCCCACCACCCACGGCGATCACCACGTCCGCCCGCGAGAGGCCCTGGCGGACGAACGTCCGGGCGATGTGCTCCACGGTGGCGAGCGACTTCGACTGCTCGCCGTCCTCCATGAGGCAGAGCTCGTGAGGCACGCCCGCGTCGAACCCGTCCAGCCACCCCGCGTCGACGATCGCCCGCTGCGTCACGACGGCCGCCAACGTCGCCGACTCCGGCACGAACCGCGCCACCTCCTGACGAACCCCGGGACCGACGAGGACGGGACAGGAGCGTTCCGCCAAGTCCACCGAGAGCGCGCGCACCGAACAGATTCCTTTCCCGCTCGCCCTACGACTTCGGGCCTGGTGGCGTTGCCTCCGCCTCGGCGTCCCGCCAACGCGCGACGACCTGGTCTGCCACATCCTCGGGCCCGGAGCCCTCGACGTCGATGCAGAACTGCGACACCTCGGCATAGAGCGGCTCCCGGACCTCGTTGAGCCGCTGGAGCGACCCGGCCGGGTCGTCGTCGAGCAGCGGGCGTCCGGTGCCGTCGCCGACGCGGTGGGCCAGCGTGTCCGGCTTGGCGCGCAACCACACCACCATCCCGCTCCCGCTGATCAGGGCGCGGTTCTCCGCGCTGAGCACCGCCCCGCCCGCGACCGAGATGACCGAAGGCTCGGGATCGTTGCAGGCCCGGGAGAGCACGTCGGCTTCGGCGCGCCGGAACGCCGCCTCGCCGTCCCGGGCGAACAGCTCGGGCACGGTGAGACCCGTCGACTCCTCGACGTCGGCGTCGGAGTCGCGGTACGCCCAGCCCAGCCGGGAGGCCACCAGCTGGCCGGTCGTCGTCTTCCCGGCCCCCATCATCCCGACGAGCAAGATGCGCGGCGTCATCCCGTCCTGGTCCCGGCGCGCACGCCTGCTCCGGCTTCGCCCCCGGCCCCCGATGCGCCGGCGGCCCCGCGGCCGCCGTCGGTCTCGCCTGCAGGCCCGGCGGCAGAACCAGGACCGACGGTGGGAACGACGGACGACGAGGGGGTCGAACCGAGGGACGCGAGGAAACCGTCGCGGTTGCGCACGACCTCCGCCAGGGAGTCCCCGCCGAACTTCCGCAGGGCCTCGTTGGCCAGCACGAGCGCGGTCATCGACTCCGCCACGACGCCCATGGCCGGCACGGCGGTGACGTCGGTGCGCTCCCGGAAGCTGAGCGACGGTTCCTTCGTGGCCACGTCGACCGTCTGGAGCACGGGCCGGTTCAACGTGGCGAGTGGCTTCATGGCCACGCGCGCCACGAGGAGGGCGCCGTTGGAGATCCCGCCCTCGATCCCGCCGGCCCGGTCCGTCGGCCGCACGTAGCCCGACGATTCGTCGTAGAGGATGGCGTCGTGCGCCTCGGAGCCTCGCCGTGCCGCGTTGTCCCAGCCGTCGCCGATCTCGACGGCCTTGACGGCCTGAATCGACATGAGCGCCTGCGCCAGGTTGGCGTCGAGCTTGCGGTCCCACTGCACGTGGCTGCCCAGGCCGACCGGAACGCCGTACCCCAGCACCTCGGCCACCCCGCCGAGCGAGTCACCCGCCTTTGCCGCGGCCTTCACCGCCGCGATCATGGCCTCCTCCGCCGCCGGCTCGAAGCAACGGACCGAGCTCTCGTCCACTCTCTCCAGGTCGCCCGGCCCGGGTCGAGGGCTGTCGGGTCCGGTCGTCGCGTCCCCCAGCCCCACGATGTGGCTCAGGATCGACACCCCGAGGTGCGTCAGCAGCAGCTTGGCCAAGGTCCCCGCCGCCACCCGGGCGGCCGTCTCCCGGGCCGAAGCGCGCTCCAACACGTCCCGGGCGTCGTCGAAGCCGTACTTGAGCATCCCTGGGAGGTCGGCGTGGCCGGGACGGGGCTGGGTCAACACCTTCGAGGGCACACCCGGCTCGGGCGACATCTCCTCGTTCCACTTCGGCCACTCGGTGTTGGCGATCTCAATCGCCACCGGCGACCCCAAGGTGCGGCCGTGGCGGATGCCGCCGAGGAGGGTGATCTCGTCGGCCTCGAAGCGCATCCGGGGACCACGCCCGTAGCCCAACCGCCGCCTCGCCAGCTCCTCGGCGATGTCGGCGGCCTGCACGGGCAGACCCGCCGGCAAACCCTCGACGATCACGACGAGCGCGTGGCCGTGGGACTCACCCGCGGTCAGGAAACGAAGCACCCGCCTACGCTACCGGACGCCCTCCGCCGGTCTTGAGCCCGTGAACCCGGCGCCGCCCGATCAGCATCGAGGCGATGCCGGCCCGGTTACCTCAATAGAACGGGTTCTCGCCGCTGCCGTGGTCGGTGACATCGACGACCCTGGTGAGCTCTGGCACCTCTTCGAGCAACGCGGTCTCGATGCCCTGTCGCAGCGTCATCTGCGACATGGCGCAGCCCTGGCAACCGCCGGAGAGGCGGAGGTACGCCGCGCCTTCCTCGTCGTCCAGCGCCACCAGGTCGGCGCGGCCGCCGTGGCTGGCGATGGACGGGTTGACTTCCTGCTCGAGCACGGCCACGACGCGGAGCGCCAGTGGGCTGCCGATCCCCTTGGCCAGCACGTCCGCGGGCACCCCCGGCGCACGCTCCTCCGGTGTGGGCGAGTTGGGGTTGACGAGGACGAGGCCGCCCCCTCCGTCCTCCGACCACTCGAGGCGGGCTCCGCGGAGCCGCTCGATGCTGGCGGCCGGAACGATGACTTCGAGCCCGTCTTGGGTGTGACGGGAGTCACCCTCGTCGGCGTCGGAGATGGCCTGGAAGTAGAGGTCGTAGACGAACGAGCCTTCCTGGACACCCCGCACCTCGAGCCAGAGGGCCAGCGTGGACGGTTCAGGCTCCTCGCCGATCGCGTCCCGGACGGTGCTGTGCGCTTCGGGCGTGAGGGTGACGACGGCCTGGAGGCTCGAAGACAGGTCTTCGGTAGTTGTTGCCATGGGGCCATTCTAGGACCGGCCAGTTCACCGACGGACACCGGCGCTCCCGAAGGGACACGAAGCAATGCCGTTTCGGGCGAAGGCGACGCTGTAACGTCCTCGCCGTGGCCCGAACCCCGAACGACACGCACGAGTGGGTGAGCTTCGAAGACGAGGACGAGGAGCGCACCTGGGTCTTCGACGTCACCTTCCTGACCAGCAACTGGACGTGCATCTTCGGGAACGGATGCCAGGGGGTGCTGACCGGGCCGGCTCCGGAGCTCGTCCAGGGTTGCTGCAGTTACGGGGCACACCTGGTCGACAAGAAGGATGCGCGTCGCGTCGAGAAGACCGCGGCCACGCTCACGGCCGAGGAGTGGCAGTTCCACGGCACCAAGAAGCAGCTCATGGTGAAGAACAAGCACGGCGAGACCGTGACGAAGATCGTCGACGGCGCCTGCATCTTCCTCAACCGGCCCGGTTTTCCCGCCGGCGCCGGATGCGCCTTCCACATCGCCGCCCTCCGGCGCGGGGTCGATCCCTTGACCATGAAGCCCGAGGTTTGCTGGCAGCTCCCCCTACGCCGAGAGGATCACGTCGACGACGAGAACGGCCACGTGACCTCGACGGTACGCCAGTGGGACCGCCGGCACTGGGGCAAAGGCGGCCTCGAGTTCCACTGGTGGTGCACCGAGGCGCCGGACGCGTTCGTCGGCAAACGTCCGGTGTACCGGGAGATGGAGGGCGAGCTCACACGTATCGTCGGGCCGAAGGTCTATGCCCAACTCGTCGCGGTACTCCGTCAGCGCGACCGGCTTCGTGGCCAGCAGGTGGCACTCCCCCACCCCGCGGTGCGAGGGCGCAGATCGACGAGCCCCGCCGCGGGATCCCGGACCAGCCGCTGAGCGCGCCGGCCCGACGGCATCGCCTGGTTGGTCCTTGGGCCCGTCAGTCCTTCAGCGGGTCCTCGTCGGCGTAAGAGGACGTCGGCGTCGAGCCCAGGATGCGGTCGTACTGGTCCTCCTCGGCCATGCACCACGAAGCGTGAACGTCGTCCGGCTCGGCCCCGCATTCAACACACCGCCCCGAGGACTCTGTCGATGACCGCTTCAGACTGCGCGCTTCCTCGAAGCGCCGGTGGCGTCCTTTTTTCACGAGAACTCCTTGTCAAACCCGGTCCGCAAAATGCGTCCCGCCCGCGACCAGACGCTGCGAGGCGCTTCGGCCGCTGTTCCATTGTAGTGGTTGGGGGGCCGCTGCCTCCCCTCTCCCTGGTCAGAGCGCCGAACGCAGGGACGGGGTCCCGGCCCTGCCGCGCCTCGATGCCGTCGACCGGTCAACATCTACGCTGGCCGTGATGTCGTCCACGGCCTTCGACCCTCAGGAGATGGTGGTCCGCTTCCGCCGGCGGGCCGAAGCAGTGAGGGAACGCCCGATGCCGCCGGTGGAGGGCGCGGAGCGGGTGCGGTTCCGAGAGCAGGCCCAACGCGACTTCTCGGACTTCGCCATGATCGGCGACGCCGAGGCGGAGCTGGTCGGACGGCATCCTCACGCTGCGGATCGACCTCCGACCGCCCGAAGCGAGGAACACCCGCGACGGGGCTTGAGCGAGGAACGGCCTGGAAGGCATTCAGGCGCACAAGAGCCGAAGGAGGCGAAGAGTTCTCGTCCTCTCGGCGAGCGTCGGCCTGTGCCTGAGCGGACCGAGCCGCTGTGACGCCTGCAGCGGACGAGCGAGCGCGGGCTGAGAGATGAGGCCGTCACAGGAGACATCTCCATCGCGCCTCGGATCCGGGTCACTCATGCGTTACGGCGCAGCGGCGATGTCTGGCATCGCTCTTTGCGCGTACCTCGCGGTCTGGGCCCGGACCTACGGCCTGGACCTACGGGTGTACCGGGATTCCGCGACCGCGTTCCTCGACGGCCGCAATCCCTATCTCATGACGTTCACACGTGACCACCTGGCGTTCACCTACCCGCCGTTCGCCGCCGGTGTCCTGGCCGTGTTGACATGGGCGCCCTTTTCAGTGACCCAGTGGCTCGTGTGGGTCGTCAGCGTCCTGGCGACCACTGGTGCCGTGGCGATCGTGCTGAAGGATCGGGGATTCTCTGGTCGAGCGTCGCTCTGGTGCGGCTCCTTCGCCTGGGCATGTGCGTCGATGATCGTTCTGGAGCCGGCGAGAAGCGGAGTCGACTTCGGCCAGATCGAGTTCCTTCTGATGTTCTTGGTGGTCGCTGACGTCCTGTCCGTACCGGGGTCGTTTCGGGGGATCCTCGTCGGAATTGCCGGGGCGATAAAGCTGACACCCCTGATCTTCATCATCGTGTTCGCGGTGGGTCGTGACTGGCGATCTGCGGCACGGTCGGTTCTGACCTTCTTGACCTGCACGGGTCTGGCCTGGCTTCTGTGGCCGACGTTGTCCCGCCGGTTCTGGGACCAAGACGTGTTCCATCCGGCGAGGGTGGGGACCGTCGCTTACGGGGGAAATCAATCGTGGTACGCCGTCCTCCATCGTCCTCCGTTCCCCGCCACCGGGTGGTCACCGGCATGGCTCGCCCTGTCGCTCGGGACGGCACTACTCGGCACCTTCGTGGCTTGGAGGTGCGTCACCGAGCAGCGGAAGTCGCTCGCCATCATGGCCGTTGCGCTGGTCGGGCTCCTGATCAGTCCGATTTCGTGGACCCATCACTGGATATGGGTGGTTCTCATTCCGCCGATGCTCATCGGCCCTCGGCGGCACGAGACGGCGTGGGTCGTCCGCTTCATGTTGTGGGGCATCGTGGCGGTCACCGTGGTGGCCCCGTACTGGTGGTTCTCGAGCGGGTGGACAGGTGATGCCCTCGACGCGGTGCTGCCGGTGTGGACATTTGCCACCTTGGCGGTATGGAGCGGCGTCGAGTACGCGGGATGGCGCCCGTCCCCACGCCAATTGGAGACCTTTCGCCCTCGGTGAGGGCGGCGGGTGGCCGAGGCGCTTCCCTCGGTTCAGCCTCCGTAGTGCATGCGGGTGTCCTCCATGCGCAGGACTTCGCTCGGCTCGCCACCCACGTCGGTGACCTCGCCGATGCAGAGGGCGTGGCTCCCGAGCTCCTCGAGGCGCGCCTGGGTGCAGATCAGGTAGCCGGCGGCCCCGGCCAGGACCGGGAGCTTGCCCACGCCCACCTCGGTGACGTCGTGCCCGGCCATCGACGTCACCGCTGCGTCGGCGTCCCGGACGACCTTGTCTTCGCCGACCGGCTTGACGAACCGGCGCACCACGTCGCGATCCGAGCGGCGGAGCAACGAGACGGCGAAGCCGCCGCCCCGAGAGACGAGGCCGGCCGTCCTCGACTCCCGCTCGAGGGCCACGGCCACGAGCTTGGGCTCGAGGCACACCTGAATGACGAGGTTCGCGGTCATCAGGTTGACCTCGTCGCGGTACCGGCTGCCGATGAGATACAGACCGCTCGGCAGGGCCCAGAGCACACGCCGCCGGTGATGGTCGAACGCAGTTTCGTCCTCACGATTTGCCGCACCGCCTCCGTCGGATGGGACCCCACTGCTCATCCGAAGATGCCCCCGCTGGCGTTGTCGGTCGTGGTCGTCGTCGTCGGCAAGCGGCCGTCGATGGCGCGGATGCGCTCGAGTGCCTCCTGGTAGAGCGCCTGGGCCTTGATGCCGTCTCGGTAGGACGTGTTCAGGAGCTCCTTGTTGGTCGCGCCCGCGTCGTAACAGTCGTTGGCGGCCGTACCTTCGAGCCCATAGGCCTTGGTGAGGAGGTCGGTGACGGTGGGGTCGGGAGCCGGGAGCTCGGTGTTGGCCATCTCGGCGTCGTTGAGAAGCGTGCTGCACGCGGCGTGGATGGCGCCGGTCCCGTTGGCCACATCTTCGGGAACGCGGGCGTTGTCGGCGATCAGGGTCCCGATGTCCTCCCCGAACCCGGTGCCGCTCACCCAGACCCCCATCTGGTGGGCGGCCGATCCCTCCTGGTCGGCTCCGGCGCACGACGTCAGGACCAGCGCCGCCGCAGGCACGGCGAGGACGGCGACTGCGAACGAACGGAACGAACGCGGCCTCACGTGGCCCGCACGATGTGCACGTCGTCTCCGGCCGAGGCGCAACACCACGTAGCGGTCGTGCAACAGGTCGGCGCGACCGAGCGCGCGGTCGTCGGTCTGGCGCACGTTGTTCACGTAGGCGCCACCCTGCTCGATGGTGCGCCTGGCGTCGCTGCGCGACTTGGCCAGTCCGGTCCGCACCAACGCGTCGATCAGCGTCAGACCGCCCAGCACCTCCGCTCTCGGGACCGGGGTCGTCGGCACGTCGGCGGTCACGGCGAGCAACAGCTCCTCGCTCAAACCGGCGATCTCCTCCCCGAACACCGCGGCGGACGCGGCCTCGCACTTCTCGACCTCTGCCTCCCCGTGAACCAACGCGACGACGGAACGCGCCAGGGCACGCTGGGCCGATCTGCGCTCAGGGTGGGCCGCCGTCTCGCGGTCGAGGTCCTCAATGGCGGCATGGTCCAAGAAGGTGAAGTACCGCACGTAGGAGCCCACCATCTCGTCGGGCGAATTGAACAGGAACTGGTACATGGCGTAGGGGCTGGTGCGCGACGCATCGAGCCAGACCGTCCCCTCCTCGGTCTTGCCGTACTTCGTGCCGTCGGGCCTGACGACCAGCGGGGTGGTGAGGCCCCAGCTCTCATGGGCGCAGACCTTGCGGATGAGCTCCACGCCCATGGTGATGTTGCCCCACTGGTCACTCCCCCCGATCTGCAGCTCGCAGCCGTGGTCGACGTGGAGCCGGAGGAAGTCGTAGGCCTGAAGGAGCATGTAGCTGAACTCGGTGTAGGAGATCCCGTGGTCCGGCCGTTCGAAGCGCGACCTCACCGACTCCTTCGCCACCATTTGGTTGACCGTGAAGTGTTTGCCCACGTCGCGGAGGAACTCGAGGGTCGACATGGAACCGAGCCAGTCGGCGTTGTTCAGAAGAAGGGCATTGTCCAGATTCAGGAACTGGGCGAGCTGGGGACGGATGCCTTCGAGGTACCCCTCAATCGTCTCGAGGGTGAGCAGCTGCCGCTCGTCCTGCTTGCCTCCGGGATCGCCGATCATGCCGGTGCCGCCCCCGGCCAGCGAGATGGGCCGATGTCCGGCCAACTGGAAGCGTCGCAGGGTGCAGAGCTGGAGCAGGTTGCCCACGTGGAGACTGTCCGCCGACGGGTCGAACCCGGCATAGAGAGTGAGCCCGGGCTGGTCGAGGCGCTTCCCGAGTTCCTGGTCGGTCACTTGGTGGATCAAGCCGCGGAAGGCGAGGTCCTCCGAGAGGGTGGGCATGCCGCGACTTTGCCATACGCAGGGAGTTGATCGGCCGCAGGTAGGTTGATCGACCGCATGGCGACGTCGCTGCCGATGGAGGGGTCGCCTCCTCTGCCGATGGAGGGGGCGCTCCCACCCGACCTTCAGGGGACGCTGTTCCGGGTCGGGCCCGGGGGTGCGGGTCCCGGGCTGCCGGCCGGGGCGTTGCATGCGATCGAGCTCCGCGACGGCAGGGCCGTCACCTACGTCTCCCGCGCCTCGAGTGCGGACGAGGGAGTGTTCTGGCACGCCGGCTCCGTCCTGGCGCTCGCCGAGACGGGACTCCCCCTTCGCTACGACCGCTTCTTGGAGCCCGAGGAGCTCGGCGGAGGACTGCGCGTTCCCATCGCATCCCATGTCCGCCGGGTGGCCGCCGACGGATGCCGGGTCCTCTTCTCGGTCGACGACGGACGTGGGACCGGTGATGCGACCGGCGGGCCGGCCGACGAGACCACCGGCAGCGACGGCGGCGACTACGACGGCGAGACCTTCCTGCGCATCGGCGAGTGGGACGAGGCGGGCGACTTGCGCACCGCGATGTCCATCGGACTCGAGCGGGCGACATGGCAGCACGACATCGGGGTCACCGAGCGGCACGTGGTCTTCATCGAGTCGCCCACGCACCGGCTGTCGCCGGCGAGCAAGGGCGACGGCGAGGGCGACGGCGACGGCGAGGATTCATGGCCCACTTCGGTGCCGTTCGGCTGGGTGCCGGGCGCCGAGGGCTGGGTCGGCGTCGTCGCTCGAGGTGGCGACGGATCCGACGTGCAGTGGTTGAGTGTCCCCCCCTGCCTGGTGACCCATGTCCTGGGTGCGTGGGACGTGCCGGCGGAGGATCGCCGCAACGGGCGCGGCGGGACGGGATGGGAGCTGTACGTCTGCTGTTACCAGGCGCCCGAGGTGGGCCAGCGGGTGGACCTCGCCACCTCCGTCGTCGGACCCGAAGGCATCGGATGCAGCCCGATCGGGGGCGGGGTGGCCGTGCTCCAACGCTGGCGGATTGATGGCGGCCGTCTGGAGCGCACGACGCTGGACGATCGCGGTGTCGAGTATCCGCGGATGGACGCCGTGCTCGACGGTGCGGTGTTCCGTTATGGATACTGCGTCGAGACGTCACTGACCCCTCCGGGCGAGCCGGGCGCGCGTGCGAACGGCGGCGCTCAACTCGACCACCCGGGACTCCTGCGCTTCGACCTGGTTCGTGACGAGGTCACGTCGTGGAGTCCCGGAGACTGGCGGGCACCCAGCGAACCCATCTTCGTGCGGGCAGCTGACGGCCGAGCCGATGACGAGGGCTGGCTCCTCAGCGTGGTCGACGATCCTGACCGCGGCGCCAGCGACCTCTTCGTGCTCGACGCTTCCGATTTCGGGCGGCGACGACCCGAAGCGGTGATCCATCTGCCCGAACGGCTGCCCTTCCGCAGCCACGGTGAATGGGTGCCGGCCGACCGGTACCGCTGAGGTCCACGCCACGGCGCGACCGTTCTCCCCCGCATGGCTCCGTCCACCACGCTCCGAGACCCGAGCTCGAGGACCCTCTCGCGACGAACCGACGCCCTCGTGGCCGGCGTCGCGCAGCACCACCGCGCCATCTCGGCCCATCAGAGCCAGTTGCTCGACGCCGTGGTCGAACTGGACCGGCGCCGGGCCTGGCGCATCGACGGCGCCACGTCAATGGTGGCCTGGCTGGTGCAGCGTTGCGGCGTGAGCGCGGCCACGGCGCGCGAATGGGTGTCCGCAGCAGCCAGGCTCGAGTCCCTTCCGAAGATCTCCGATGCTCTGGCGAGGGGAAAGCTGTCTTTCGACCAGGTCAAGCCGCTGGCCGAGGTGGCCCGGCCCGAGACGGATGCCGAGCTCGCCGAGCAGGCGACTCGCTGGTCCGCCAAGCAGGTTCGTGAGCTCGCCATCGCCGCCCGGAAACAGTCGGACCAGCAGGCCAGCGGCACGTACGCTCGCCGCTTCCTCCGTTTCGACGACCGTCGGCGCGGCATTGCGGCCGTCCTGCCCGACGAGCAGTACGCCGTCGTGAAACGTTCGCTGCTGGCCCGCGCCGGTCTCCGCCGGCGTGTCCGCACACCGTTCGACCAGCGTGTGGCCGACTCGCTCCACGAGGTGTGCCGGCGCGACCTCCAAGGTGTGGGCAGCGACCAACGCGGCACAGCCGCTGACAACGGGGACGTTCCCGGGAGCCGGGCGGGCGGCATGCGCCGCAATCGGCCCACGGTGGTGGTGCACGCCGACCTGGCGCTGCTCGCCGGTGGCGAAGGGTCCGCCGAGCTCGACGTGCTCGGCCCGGTCTCGCGTGAGGTGGCACGGCGTCTGGCCTGTGACGCCAAAGTGCTCGTGTCGGCCGACGGGCCGGGTGGGCGGAGCCTGTCCCTCGGCCGTACCCGGCGTGACCCGTCCGACGCCCAACGGATGGAGATCAGACGGCGGGACAAGGGGTGCCGCTTCCCGGGCTGCTCGTACACCGAGTTCACAGACGTCCATCACGTGGTGCACTGGGTCGACGGCGGCCGGACCGATCTCGACAACCTCGTCGAGCTGTGCGACCAGCATCACCGCTCGGTGCACGAGATGCATTGGAGGATCTCGGGAGACGCGAACGTCGAGCTCGCGTTCCACAGCCCGACGGGACGGGTCTCCTACTCCACCCCGTCGCCGGCGTTCACCGCAGCGCGAGACGGACCGCCTGGGTAACCGAGTCGTGCAGCGCGGCGTTCTCGGTTCGCCCCGGCACGACGGCCCGGATCAGTGAGGGCCCTCGACCCGAGGTGATGGCCTGGGACAGCGCGTGTTCGAGCTCGGCCGTCGTGCGAACCGCATCGACGCGAAGGCCGAAGCCTCGCGCCACCCGGGAGAGGTCCGACGTGGGCGGCGTGGCGAAGAGGCGCTCGAAGACCGAGTGCTCGAGCTCTTTCGCTTGCGGGAGGAACGAGAAGATCCCCCCGCCGTCGTTGTCCGCCACGACGAAGGTGCACGGGCACTCGGGAACGTTGACCAATCCCGAGACGTCGTGAAGGAACGCCAGGTCGCCGAGGAGCGCCACCGTCGGCGTCCCTGTCTCCGGCTGCGCCGACGCCACGCCCAATGACGTCGACACCAGCCCGTCGATACCGTTCGCCCCGCGGTTGGCCAGCACTCGTGGCGGGCGCGTCGTGGCGGGAGCGAACCATTCGAGGTCGCGGATCGGCATGGATGCCGCGGCCACGAGCGTCGCACCCTGCTCGGACGCGTGGAGGTAGGTGGCGCGGGCGAGCGACGGCTCGGTCAGGCCCCTGGCCAGGACCTGGTCGATCGCCGCCTGCGCTTTGTCCTCCATCGCCAGCCACGAGGGCAGCCACTCGTCGTCGCAGGGCACACCGTCGCCCGACGCCGCGTCAAGCCAGGCGTCGGGATCGCAACGATGGAATTCCGTGGCGATTCGGCCCGGGTCGGCCCACCGCCACCAGGGATCGACCACGATGACCCGGGCGCCACCGGCCGCCGCCGTGGCCAGATACGTCCCGAGAGCCTTCGACAACCACGGCTGGCCGAGGATGACCACGGTGTCGGGCACGGGAGGCGCAGTCCGCACGATGGCATCGGCCGCGGCGATCGTGCCCGGGAGCCGGCAGCGCGACAGGGCATCCGCCATCACCGGCCATCCGAGGCGGGTGGCAAGATCCCGAACCCGGCCGGCGTCGGGCGGAGAAGGCTGCTGGCCACCGGCGACCACGATCCCGCGCCCTTGCAGCGGCTCTCGCTCCACGTCGGTCCTGACGGCGAGCCCGGCTCCGGCGACGCGGGGACCGGGTCGGGGCGGCAGGATGTCCGCCTCCCCGGTGAGCGGTTCACGGAACGCGAGATTCAGGTGGACGGGGCCTGGTCCCGACGGTCCCCGGCTCGCCTCGGCGACTGCTCGCGCCGCGAGCGGCCTCCACGAGCTCTCCTGCCCCGCCTCGGGCACGCCCGGCGCGAACGACCACCGGATCGCCCGGCCGAAGAGATCGCCCTGTTCGATCGTTTGGGGTGCACCCGTCTCGTGGAGCTCAGGAGGCCGGTCGGCCGTGCAGACGACGAGCGGGATGCCGGCGTGGTGGGCCTCCGCGACGGCCGCGTGGAGCTCCGCCGACGCGGTGCCGCTGGTGACGCAGACCACGGTGGGGCGACCGGTCTGCATGGCCAAACCCAACGCGAAGAAGCCGGCGCTGCGCTCGTCCAGCTTGACATGGGCTCGCATGCGTTCCGCCAGAGGGACCGCCAGCGGAGTCGACCTCGACCCCGGGCAGATCACGGCGTCGGTCACCCCGAGGCGTGCCCACTCGTCGACCAGAGTGGCGCAGAACGTGGCCTGTACGCTCATTCGCCGTGGCACTTCACGTCGAGGTGCGCGGATCGGGCCCTCCGCTGGTGATGCTCCACGGGTTCACCCAGACCGGTCGGCTCTGGGGCCGCTTCGGCGAGACGTTGGAAGGTCACCGCACGCTCGTCTCCGTGGACCTGCCCGGGCACGCCGGATCCGACGAGGTGCACGCCGATCTCCCGACCACGGCTGTGCTCGTTGCCCATTCGGTCCGTGAGGTGATCGGTGGCGAGCGTTGCGACCTGCTCGGCTATTCGCTGGGGGCGCGCATCGCCCTCCACGTGGTCAGCGACAACGACCTGTCCGTGGAGCGGTTGGTCGTCATCGGGGCGACGGCCGGCCTGGAGAGTGAGGAGTTGCGTGAACGGCGGCGTCGCGCCGACGGCGAGTTGGCCGACCGCCTCGAGGCCTCGGGCGACGTCGCGGGCTTCATCAGGGACTGGCTGAGCGGACCGATGTTCTCCGGCTTGCCCGAGGAAGCGGCCGGAGAGGAAGAACGCCTCCGCAACACGGCGGGGGGTCTGGCGTCGAGCCTCCGCTTGTGCGGCGCGGGGACACAAGTGCCGCTGTGGGAACGCGTGGCGACTCTGCCCGGGCCGATGCTCGCCGTCGCCGGGATGAACGACAACCGCTATGCCGCCCACGCCATCCGACTGGCCCGGCTGGCGCCGCATGCCGTCGCATCGCTGGTGCCCGGTGGGGGGCATGCGGCGCATCTGGCCCAACCGGACACCTCTGCCCGGTTGGTCCTGCACTGGCTCGGGAACTCGCCGTCGGTCACCTGAACCACGCCGGGATCTCACAGGAGCAACCCGACGGTGAGCAACGCCCCGGCGACGATCTGGAGTCGGGCGGTCCGCCCGAGCATCGGCAGGAGTGCTCGGCCGTTCTGATCGCCGAGGGCCAGGCGAAGAGGAGCCACCGCGAGCGGGGCCGCGGCGAGGGCGATCAGAACCCAGACCCGGTCGTACGCGAGAACGCCCACGGCCAGCGCCGTTGCCGCCAAGGTGGCGGCGTAGAGACGGCCGCCGTTCTCTCGTCCGAGACGGACGGCGAGGGTCTTCTTCCCGGACACGGCGTCGGTGTCGACGTCGCGCAGGTTGTTCGCCTCCAAGAGGGCGGCGGCGAGGAGACCGACGGGAACACCGGCCCAGAGCACGAACGCCCAGTCGTAGTGGTACGTGACGGTGTGGACTCCGAGCGCCACGTCGAACGGAGCGTGCTGCACGTAGGCGGATCCCGCGGTCGCGACCAGCCCGAAGAAGACGAAGACGAAGAGCTCGCCGAACCCGAGATAGCCGTAGGGCTTGGGACCACCGGTGTAGGCCCATCCGGCAAGACCGCACAGGAGCCCGAGCGGGACCAACCACCACGTCACACGCGCCGCCAGGATCAACCCGGCGGCTCCGGCGATCCCGAAGGAGACCAGCGCGGCCACTTTGACCTGGCGCACCGTGGCGATCCGTCCGGCCACCAGACGCAGCGGCCCGACGCGCTGCTCGTCGGTCCCCCGGACCCCGTCGGCGTAGTCGTTGACGAAGTTCGTACCGATCTGGATCGCCAGGGCCACGACCAGAGCCAGCACGGCGTTCGACCACGAGAGCTCCCGATCGAACCCGAGGCACGCTGCGGCAGAGCACGCTCCGCCCGAGGAGGGCGCGGTCAGGGCGAGGTGGCCACTCGAGAGGTAGCCCGCTGCAGTGCCGACGGCGACGGGAACGACGGCGGCCGGAAGGGTGCGCGGGCGCGCGCCAGCAAGCCACTGCTTCGCGGTGGGGCTCACGGACGGCGCGGGAATCGCGAGAAATCGGGCTTGCGGTGCTCCACGAAGGCGTTGCGACCCTCTTGCCCTTCCTCCGTCATGTAGAAGAGCATCGTCGCGTCGCCCGCGAGCTGCTGCACCCCGGCGAGGCCGTCGTCGGCTGCGTTCATGCCGGCCTTGATCATCCGGAGGGCGATCGGTGAGAGGGTCATGATCTGGCGGCACCACGCCACGGTTTCGCGCTCGAGATCCTCGAGAGGAACGACCGTGTTCACGAGCCCCCATTGAAGAGCCTGTGCCGCGTCGTACTGTCGGCAGAGGAACCAGACTTCCTTGGCCCGTTTGAGACCGATGGTGCGGGCCAGGATGGAGGAGCCGTAGCCACCGTCGAAGCTGCCCACCTTCGGCCCGGTCTGGCCGAAGCGCGCGTTGTCCGCGGCGATGGTCAGGTCACAGACCAGGTGCAGAATGTGACCTCCACCGATGGCGTAGCCCGCCACCATGGCCACGATCGGCTTCGGGATCCGGCGCATCAGCACCTGAAGGTCGAGGACGTTCAGCCGCCCGATGCCGCGTTCGGCTACGGCATCGTCCCCGATGTAGCCGTCGTCGCCGCGGATCTTCTGATCCCCGCCCGAGCAGAAGGCGTCGGGACCTTCGCCGCACAGGATGATGACACCCACGTCGGGGTCGTCGCGAGCCGCGGTGAACGCCTCGGTGAGTTCGAAGAGCGTCTGGGGCCGGAACGCGTTGCGTACCTCGGGCCGGCAGATGGTCAACTTGGCGATGCCGTCGGCGACCTCGAACCGAATGTCCCTGAACGTTCCGCGAGGCTGCCAGGCCGGTGCCGGGAGCGCCGCGGAGTTCATGGAGCGGATCGTGTGGTGGACCAGTGACCACGGTGTGCACGGCGACCTACGCTACTGTCCGGTGCCCGAGCTCGTTGCACTCGACCTACCCGGCGGACGAGGGTTCGTCGACGCGCTCCAAGCCATTTGGGACACCGGGGACGCTGCCGCACCCCTCGATCCCCGGCTTCCGGCCGAGGCGCGACGGATCGTCGTCGATGCGCTCCGCCCCACGCGGATCGTCACGTCGGATGGCGAGCAGCATGCGCTGACCGGTGGGATCCCGGTCGAGGAGGGCGACGCGCTCGTCGTCGCCACGTCGGGCACCTCGCGACATCCGAGAGGCGTCGTGCTGACCCACGGCGCGGTCCGGGCATCGGCGTGGGCCACGTCGAAGAGGCTTGCGGTGGACCCGAAAAGGCACACGTGGTTGGCCTGCCTGCCGTTGGCGCACATCGGCGGCCTCTCGGTGGTCACGCGTTCCATCCTCACCGCGACACCGGTGCTGGTGATCCCCGGCTTCGAAGCCGAGACCGTCGAGGAGCTCGGACGGTCCGGTCGGGCCACCCATGTCTCGCTGGTCGCGACGGCGCTGCACCGTCTCGACCCGTCGGTCTTCACCTGTGTGCTGCTGGGAGGGAGCAGGGTACCGGCGGACCTGCCGCCGAACGCCGTGGCGACGTACGGCATGACCGAGACGGGTTCCGGCGTGGTGTACGACGGAGTCCCGCTCGACGGGGTGGAGCTCGCCGTTCGTGACGTGCCGGACGAGGACTCGACCTCGGCCGCAAACGCGGACGGTCTTGCGCCCGAGGGAGAGATCCTCGTCCGCGCACCGATGCTGCTGCGCTGCTACCGGGACGGGAGCGACGGTCGTGTGGTCGGCCCCGATGGGGAGCGGTCGTGGTTCGCGACCGGCGACGCGGGACGGCTGGACGGCAGCGGCGTCCTGACCGTCTCGGGACGATTGGACGACGTCATCGTCACCGGGGGTGAAAAGGTCTGGCCGGACCTCGTCGAAGGCATCGTCATCACCCATCCGGGCGTCTCGGACGTCGCCGTCTGGAAGCGCGCCGATCCCGAGTGGGGTGACCGGGTCGTGGCCTGGGTCGTCCCGACCGCTCCGGGGCGATCGCACGAGCAATTCCTTGACATGTTCTCCGAGGTCCGTGAGATGGTCTCCGAGCAGCTGGCTCCATGGGCCGCTCCGAAGGAGGTGGTCCTCGTCGAAGAGCTCCCGCGCAACGCCGCCGGCAAGGTGCGCCGACGCATGCTCAATCCGGAGACTTCGTCGCCGCGGACGGGCGCCGGATCGGCGGACTGACGAGCACGCTGCCTGCGACCGCGCGCCGCTACCCGTCCGCACCGCGAAGCTGCGCGGTCAGCCGTCGCAGCTTGTCGGGGTTGGTGACGACCCGGACCCCGACGATGAGGCCGTCCATGATGTCGAGGACGAGAGCGTTGACCACCGATCCGTCGTGGACGAAGACGGTCGCCGCCTGGCCGTTGAGGACGGCGGCCCGAGGCGTGCCCTGGGCCTTCTTGGCCACGTGCAGGAGGAAGCGCGAGCTTCGCGTCGGTCCGACGACGGGGCGCACCGCCGCCCGAACCTTCCCCCCGCCGTCGGTCCAGACGACCACGTCGTCGGAGAGCATCTCCAGGAGGCCCGAGAGGTCGCCGGTCCCGCAGGCAGCCAGGAAGCGATCGGTGAGCTCTCGCCCGTGCTCCAGGTCGGCGTCGAAGCGCTGCCGACGGAGCTCGACGCGCTGCCGCGCCCGGACGGCGAGCTGGCGGCATGCCGCGGCGTTGCGTCCCAACGACTGCGCCACCTCGTCGAAGGAGTAGCCGAAGACGTCGTGGAGCAGGTAGGCGGCTCGCTCCGGCGGCGTGAGCTCCTCGAGCAGGACGAGAAAAGCCAAGGAGAGAGAATCGGCCTGCTCGACCGCGGAGGATTCGTCGACGACCACGGGTTCGGGGAGCCATGGTCCTGAATACGTGACCCGACGTGCCCGCGCCGACTCCAGCTCGTCGAGGCAGAGCCTGGTCACCACGGTCACCAGGTAGGCGCGAGTCGACCGTACGGGCTCGCTCCCCCGCCTGAGCCATCTGACGCCGGCCTCTTGGACCATGTCCTCGGCGTCGGCGGCACTGCCCAGCATCCGGTAGGCGATCCCGAAGAGCAACGGCCGCCACTGCTCGAAGGCCGCGGCCTCCGAGTCGGCGTCGGGCGTGCCGGTGGACCCGTCAGGCAAGGGCGCCGTCCCGCAGACGTCACGTCACATCGATCTGAGAACCCCTGGCTGCGGAGCCCCAGTCCGGCGTTGAAGCGGGATCGGAAGTTCTCGAGGGCGACCCAGGCCGCCAACTCGACGAACTCCTGATCGCTGAGATGACGCTTGACGCGGGCGGCGAGCGCGTCCGAAACCTCCGACGGGCTCGCGGTCGCCACCTCCGCGTACTCGAGGACGACCCGCTCCCGATCGTCGAAAAGATCGCTCTCGCGCCATTTCGATGCTGCCCGCACCTTGGCCGGGTCCATCCCGTGGTTCATACCTTCGTAGTAGCCGTAGTCGATGCACCACGAGCACCCGATCTGGGAGGCTGCGGTCTGGACGGCGAGCCACCGGAGGGTCGGATCGAGCTTCTTCCAACCGAGCTGGACGGCCGTTTCGAGACAGCCCATCGCGACGAGCACTCCCGCGTGGTGTGACGCCGCCGCCGTGGGCTCGACCATCTGCCCCATGCGGCGCTTCGTGTAACGGCGGGCGAGCCGGGGGACGATGCCGTTCTTCTCGTAGTCCAGCGGGACATGCGCCATGGTGTGGCCACCTTTCCATCTGCTCCTGCCCACTCAGACGAAACAGGCGGTCACGGTGTGACACGGCCGGGCCCGAGAGCGAGAAGGAGCGAGAAGAGGTCACCGCCACCGCCCTCAGCCCACCCCACCGGAGGGCTGCACGGTCGTGCCCCCGTCGACGACGAAGGTCTGGCCGGTGACCCACGATGACGCGTCCGAGGCCAGGAAGAGGGCGGCCGTGGCGACGTCGTCGGGCAGCCCGAGTCGGCGCAACGGGACGTGCGCCGCAATCCGCTCCTCGCCGGGCCCCTCCCACAGGGCTGCCGCCAGCTTCGTCTTGACCAGGCCGGGCGCGAGAGCGTTCACCCGCACCTCCGGCGCCAGCTCGAACGCAAGCTGCCGCGTGATGTGGAGGACCGCCGCCTTGGTCACGTTGTACCAGCCGATGTTCGGCTCGACCTCGAGTCCACCGACCGAGGCCACGTTGATGACGGACCCCCGCAGCCCAGCCTTCACCGCGGCGGCCGTCCAGACGAGCACCGAGAGCTGGTTCACCTCGAAGGTCTTCTGGGCGCGCACCAGGTCGATGTCGATCATGGGACCGAAGTAGGGATTCGTGCCCGCGTTGTTGACCAGGACGTGGATGGACCCGAACCGCCGGACGGTCTCGCCGATGCAGGACACCGCCTCGTCGGGGCGCCCCACGTGCGCCGCGAACCAGGCCAACCTGTCCTCTGGTGCACCCGCAGCGACGAGATCGCTCACCGCTTGGGCCAGGTCCTCTTCGGTGCGGGAGCTGATCATCACCTTCGCGCCCGCGTGCACGAAGCGCGTGGCCACCGCCAACCCGATGCCTCGGCTTCCTCCCGTGACGAGCGCCGTCTTGCCCTCGAGTGAGAGTTCCATCCCGGGAGCCTTGCACGGGGCACCGGTGAGCGGCCGGTGAGCATCCGGTGAACTTCTGGCCAGCGGCCACGACGCCGCACCTAGCATCCATGTCCGTGAACCGCCTGGCCGACGAGACCAGCCCCTACCTCCGGCAGCACGCCGAGAATCCGGTCGAGTGGTACCCCTGGGGCGACGAGGCTCTTCGCCTGGCGCGCGACGAGGATCGCCCCCTCTTCGTCTCCATCGGATACGCCTCGTGCCACTGGTGCCACGTCATGGCTCACGAGAGCTTCGAGGACCCAGAGACGGCGGCCGAGCTCTCGAAGTGGTTCGTGTCGGTCAAGGTCGACCGCGAGGAGCGCCCTGACCTCGACGCCGTCTACATGGCGGCCACCCAGGCTCTGACCGGGTCCGGTGGCTGGCCCATGTCGGTCTTTTGCACCCCTGACGGGCGGCCCTTCTACGCCGGGACCTACTTCCCCCCTCAGGAGCGTCACGGGATGCCGTCCTTCCGGCACGTCGTCCGCGCCCTGGGTGAGGCGTGGCAACGCCAGCGCGACGAGGTCCTGGCCCAAGCCGGCGCTCTCGTCGAGGCCGTCCGCAAGGAGATGTCCCTGGCCGAGAGCCTGCGTGTGGACCAGGGCCCGCCGCCGACCGGAGCCTTCCTCGGCGTCGGCGCCCTCAATGCGGACGCCGTCGAGGAGCAGGTCGTCGCCGGCCTCGCCCCCGGTTTCGACCCCGAGTGGGGAGGCTTCGGACCGGCTCCGAAGTTCCCGCGGCCGACCCTCGTCGAGCTCTGCCTTCGACGGTCCCGGTCCGGCCGGGCGGATGCGGAACGGGCGCGGCACATGGCGCTCCGCACCCTCGACGCCATGGCGGCGGGGGGCATCTACGACCACCTCGTCGGTGGGTTCTGCCGCTATTCGACCGATGCGCGGTGGCTGGTGCCCCATTTCGAGAAGATGCTCACCGACCAGGCGTTGCTCTCAAGGGCCTACCTCCATGCATGGCAGGAGACGGGGCATGCCGACTATCTCGGAGTCATGACCGAGACCCTCGATTTCGTGCTGCGTGACCTCTCGACGCCCGACGGCGCGCTGTACTCCTCGTTCGACGCCGATGCGGGCGGGGTGGAAGGAGGGCACGCCACCTTCACCCCCGGAGATCTCGAGGTCGCGCTGCCGCCGGAGCTGCGACGGCCAGCGGCCGAGTGGTACGGCATCACCGAGCGTGGCAACTGGGAAGGCCGGTCGATCCCGATCCGTCCCGTCGGCGGCCCCCTCGCCCGCCCCGACGACATCGAAGAGGCCCGGTCCCTCTTGGCGGCAGTCCGAGCCGGCCGGGTGCAACCGGCCCGCGACGAGAAGGTGCTGACCGAATGGAACGCGATGGCCGCCGCCGCCCTGGCGGAAGCGGCGTCCGCCACGGGCATCGCCGAGTACGGGAGGCGGGCCGAGGAGATCGGCGAGTTCCTCTACGGGTCGATGTACGTCGACGGCCGTCTCATGCGCAGCTGGCAGGGGGGCCGGGCACGGCACCTGGGCGTGGGCGCCGACCACGCGTGGCTCGTCGAGGCCTGTGTGCGGCTGTCGGAGTGGAGCGGCCAGGCGCGCTGGCGGGAACGGGCGCTCGAGGTGAGCGGCCAGCTGCTCGACTTGTTCGAGGACGACGAGCACGGCGGCTTCTTCACGACCGGGAAGGACGCCGAGGCCCTGGTCGTGCGACCAAAGGAGTTCATCGACGGGGCGGTTCCCGCCACCAACTCCGTCGCGGTCACAGCGCTGCTCCGGGCGGCGGCCCTGACCGACGACGCGAGACTCGAGGAGGCGGTGTCGAAGACCATCGAGCTCGCCCGACCGCTGCTCGAGCGGCACCCGGGGGCGTTGGCCGACCTGGTGGCGGCGCTGCCCATGTGGAACGGGCGCCAGGAGATCGTCGTGACCGGCAGGCGGCCCGACCTGGTGGCCGAGGCCCGTCGGCGCTGGCTCCCCGCCGCCGTCCTGGCCTGGGGGGAACCGGACGACGGGCCGCTCTTCGCCGGACGACCGGCCGAGCCCGCGGTCGCCTACGTGTGCCGCCGCAGGACATGCCTGTTCCCGGTGCACGAGCCCGACCAGCTCGCGGCACAGCTCGACGCAGAGGTCCGGGGCCCATGACCGACGGCGAAGGCGCCGGGGACGTCCTCGACCGCAAGGCCGGTTCCGACGAGGAAGCCGACGAAGCCGAGGACCAGCAGAAACCGGCTGGACGGGGCAATGCGGCCCGTTTCCTCCGGCGCTCGGCCCGTCGGAAGGAGAAGATCCCGACCGCAGGAGGTTCGACCCTCCACCTTCTCGTACTGGCGTCGACGCTCGAGGACACCACGGTCGTCGACCTGGCGACCCGGACGGTCATGCGGATCCGCGTCCCTTGGCCCGAGGGCCACGATCCCGACATCAATCCGTTCGACGTCGTCGAGGTCACGCTGGCCGACGATCCCGAGCGCGACGACCTGGCCCAGCCGGAGGCCACGACGGTGGCCGACCTCCCCCGCCACATCGGCACGCTCCGGGGCCGCCGTGTGCGCAAGCTGCTCGAGCGCCTGGTGGCGACCCCGGACGGACCGCTGCTCGGGTTCCCGGGCGCCTCGGCGCCCTACTGGGAGTTCCGGGGCTTCCGGCCGTCGGTGGCCCTCATCGAGCCCACGCGGAGCCCGCAGCTGATCCGGCGCCATTCGGACGACTCGACCTGGGTCCGCTTCGGTTGGGACCGAGACGACGTGTGGCTCCCGGTCGAGGACCGCAACGCCGCCCGGGCTCTGGTGGCGGCTCGGCGGGAGCGCCTCAGCGGGAAGGGCCTCGCCAGCGCGTTGGGCTACGAGCCGCAGTACCTCCTGGTCGTGGTCAGCCCCCCACGGGACGGCCACTGCTACAAGGTCTGCGCTGCGGTCCTGCCCCGGGGCTGACGCGGCCTGGCGAGGCCTGCGCCGGGTTCAGCGCCCGAGCTTGCCTCCGGCCAGATCCTCGGCCATGGCCCAACCGAACGCCACCAGCCGGTCTCCACGCTCGGCGTCGAACTCGCCGAAATGCCCGTCGACGCCTTCGGGCAGCTTCACCTTCGGCGCGAAGAAGTCCAGCCCGCCCGAAACGGAGCCGTCGCCCTTCAAGACGAACGTCCGGTCGTCGAGGCGGCTCTCGCAGCCGAAGCGCTTCGACAGCCTCCGGGCCCACGCCCGCTCCTCCCCGGAGGACCGGTGCTCGGGGAACGGCACGACGTCCTGGAGGCCGGCGAAGGCCCGGAAGCCCTCCGGACCCATGAGGCGGGTGCCGAGCAGCACGTCCTCGTCCGGGAAGGCGAGGAGGGCACGGCGGTACTGATCCGTCATGATGCCCTTGAGGGCAGCCTCAGCCCGCGAGGTGCGGTCCACCAGGGCCAGGCCGACCAGGAGGGACGGGGTCCCGCCGATGCGCTCGAGGGTGCAGAAGGAGTAGCCCCGCAGCTTGTTCCCCTCCCTGGCCAGGGTGATGAGCACCCAGGCCTCCCGTTCCTTGGAGAGGTAACCGATGTCGAACCCGGGCGGCCGTTCGCCGCACAGATCGGCCATTTCGACCAGCTCAGCGTCGCTGAGCGCGGTGCAATCCTTGGTGTTCACGACGATCGGCATACGGGTCAGTTTACCGGCTGTGCCCTGGGCGTTCCCAACCACGACCGGCTGAGGCCATCTCGGTCCTGCCGCGAACGGACCCCCGCCCACCTCCTCGGGGTGGGCGTTCCCGGTGGCTTCAGGCCAGGACGGCGCTCTGGCCCAGCAGCCGCTTGAGCTCGCCCACCAACCCGTTGCGGCAATCGACGTTGAACTCGGGGGGCAGCCGGAGGACCTTCGCCCCGACGTGGAGCAGGACCGGCGAAGGCCCGGGGTGGCCGCTCAGGATCTCCTTCAGCCCGACCACCTTCGAGTCCGTCAGGACACCGAGCGGAAGCGTGATGTGGAGATCCTCCTCCCCTCGCTCGAGCACGGGCCGTGACACTTCCATGCAGACGATCTTGGGCTCGTCCTCCCGCGTGTCCAGCCGGCCCTTGACGACCAGGACCGAGTCGTTCTCAATCATGTGGCCGTAGTCGGCCATCGTCTTGGGGAAGACGAAGACCTCCATCGCGGCCTGCAGATCCTCGAGCACGAAGCGGGCCATGAGGTCGCCCTTCTTCGTGTACGAGCGACGCAGGTCCGTCACCACCCCGCCCACGGCGCGCACCGGCGACCGGTCACCCGTGGGGTCCTCTTCACGCATGTCGGAGAGCGCGCAGTCGGTGTGCCGGGCCAGGGCGGCCTCCACACCCCGCAGCGGGTGGTCGCTCACGTAGAGCCCGAGCATCTCCTTCTCGAAGACCAGGCGCTGCGCCTTGTCGAACTCCACGTCGGGGATGGCGACCTTGGTCGTGCCCCACCCCGGATCGGTGTCCTCGTCCTCGAAGGCCGAGAACAGCGTCGCGATCCCGAGGTCGCGCTCGCGCCGGCGCTCCAGCGTGCGGTCCACGATTCCCTCGAACACGAGGCACAGGCCCTGACGGGGATGTCCGACGGAATCGAACGCTCCCGCCTTGACGAGAGACTCCATGGTCCGCTTGTTCAACACGACCGGATCGACCCGCTGGCAGAAGTCGAAGATGTCGACGAAGGGCCCGTTCGCGTTGCGCTCGGCGACGATCCGCTCGACCAGACCCTCGCCGACGTTGCGTACCGCCGCGAGACCGAACACGATGGCGCGTCTGGCGGCCGGGTCGGCCGGGTCGCCGGTGGCGGAGCCTGCGGCGGTGGTCAGGTCGGGGGCGAACTCGGACACGGAGCGGTTGACGTCGGGCACCAGCACGTCGATCCCGAGCGAACGGCACTCGGCCAGGTACACCGCGGTCTTGTCCTTGTTGTCCTTCACCGACGTCAGCAGCGCCGCCATGTACTCGACCGGGTAGTGCGCCTTGAGCCACGCCGTCTGGTATGCCACCAGCCCGTAGCCGTACGCGTGCGACTTGTTGAAGGCGTAGTCGGCAAAGGGCTCGATGATGTCGAAGAGCTTCGTACCGAGCTCCTCCCCGTAACCCTCGGCCGCGCAGCCCGCGACGAACTTGTCGCGCTCGGCCGCCAGCAACGAACGGATCTTCTTCCCACACGCCTTGCGGAGGTTGTCGGCTTCTTCGAGCGAGTACCCGGCGATCTTCTGGGCCACCCGCATCATGGACTCCTGGTAGATCATCAGCCCCTGCGTATCGGCCAGGATGGGAGCGAGGTCGTCGTGCTCGTAGACGATCGGCTTGCGCCCGTTCTTGCGGTCGGCGTAGTCGTTGTGCATGTTGGCCGCCATCGGGCCGGGCCGGTACAGCGCGACGAGGGCCGCGACGTCGTCGAAGGAGGTGGGGGCGAGCGAGCGCATGAGGGCGCGCATCGGGCCACCCTCCAGCTGGAACACGCCGACCGACTCGCCCCGCCGGAGCATGGCCAGTGTTGCTTCGTCGGCCAGGTCGACCTGATCGATGTCGGGTCGCACCCCGCTCGCCGCCTCAATCAGGTCGAGGCTGCGCTCAATCACCGAGAGGTTGCGCAACCCGAGGAAGTCCATCTTCAACAGGCCGAGGTCCTCGACCCCGTGCATCTCGTACTGCGTGACGATGGGTGCGTCCTCGGGGTTGCCGCCGGCGTCGGGCTTGCGCTGGATCGGCAGGTAGTCCGTCAGGGGATCCCTGGAGATCACCACCGCGGCGGCGTGGATCCCGTCCTGGCGGCGCAGGCCCTCGAGGCCCAGCGCGACGTCGATCACCTCCGTGGCCTCGGGATCGGCGTCGTGCATCTGGCGCAGTTCGCCTGCCGTGGCATAGCCGTCCTCGTACCCCTCGGTACGCACCAGGCACGCCCGGAGGGGGGTGTCGCGGCCCATGATCAGGGGCGGCATGGCCTTGGCGATGCGGTCGCCGAGCGCGTACGGCTTGCCCAGCACCCGGGCGGCGTCACGTACGGCCGCACGCGCTTTGATGGTCGAGAACGTGATCACCTGTGCCACCCGGTCGCTGCCGTACTTCTCGGCGGCGTAGCGCATGACGTCTGCTCGGTAGCGCTCGTCGAAGTCCATGTCGATGTCGGGCATCTGCTTGCGCCCGGGGTTCAAGAAGCGCTCGAACAGCAGGTCGTAACGGATCGGATCCAGGTCCACGATCCGCAGGCAGTAGGCCACGCAGCATCCCGCCGCCGAGCCGCGGCCCGGACCCACCCGGATCCCCGACTCACGGGCGAAGCGGATGAGGTCCCACACGACGAGGAAGTACGCGGCGAATCCCATGTTGCCGATGACGCCGAACTCGTAGTCCAACCGCTCGACGACCTCTGGCGGGACGGGCGACCCGTAGCGCTGCCGGGCTCCGTCCATCGTGAGATCCCTGAGGTAGGCCAGCGCCCGGTCCTCGTAGGCGTCACCGGTGAAGTGCTCGGGGACGGGGAATTCGGGCAGGCTCGGACGGCCCAGCTCAATTTGGACGTCCGCCCGCTCCGCGATGAGCAACGTGTTGTCGCACGCTTCGGGCACGTCCCGGAACAGGTGCCTCATTTCGGCCGCGGTCTTCAGGTAGTGCTCTGTGCCCTCGAACTTGAAGCGGTTGCCGTCGCTCAGCAGCGCTCCGGTCTGGACACAGAGCAACGCGTCGTGAGCGACCGCGTCCTCGCGGTGGGTGTAGTGGCTGTCGTTGGTCGCGAGCAGCGGGGCTCCGATACGGCGGGCGATCTCTATCAGCTTGGGGTTCGTGCGGTGCTGGTCCGCGATGCCGTGGTCCTGCAGTTCGACGAAGAGGTTGTCCCGCCCGAAGATGTCCTGCAGTCGGGCGGCGCGGCGCTCCGCCTCCGCCTCGTCTCCCGCCAGCAACGCCTGGAGCACCACTCCTCCGAGACATCCGGTGGTGGCGATGATGCCCTCGTTGTGCCGTTCGAGGAGCTCCCAGTCGACCCTCGGCTTGTAGTAGTAGCCCTCGAGGTAGGCCGCCGAGGAGAGCTGCATCAGGTTGCGGTACCCGTCCACGGTCTCGGCCAGGAGGGTGAGGTGGTAGTAGAGCTTCTGACCCCCCTCGGTGTCGCCGCCCGTGTCGTCGACCCTGCCGCGCCTCGTCGGGCGCTCGTGGCGCGACTCTCCCGCCATGTAGGACTCGGTGCCGATGATCGGCACGATTCCCTGGTCGCGGCAGGCCTTGTAGAAATCGAGGACCCCGTACATGTTGCCGTGGTCCGTGATGCCGAGGGCTCGCTGGCCGTCCGCCACGGCGGCTGCCACGAGGTCACCGACCCTCGCCGCGCCGTCGAGCATGGAGAACTCGGTATGGGTGTGCAGATGCGTAAACGACCGCTCCGACACCGGCCTCCTTTCTCCACCTCAAACTTACACCGGTGTCATTCGCCCGGGCTCAGAAATCTAACCCTTCGGCGGACGCCTTGGGGCGGACGACGACCAATAGGTTATCCGCCACGGATCGTCACTGATCACCACCAACCCCATTGGCCCGGGTCCGTGAGGGCCCCGAAGTCGTGTCCTGCCGCCGTTCGGACCGCTATCGCCTCCGAAGCGCCACCGCTACAGGTACGCCCCCGTTCGCCCCGACTCCCCCGCCGACGGGAGGCCCCGTTGGCGCATCTCCTCGAGCTGGGCCCGGGCGGCCATCTGCTGGGACATCAGCGTCGCCTGGATCCCATGGAACAACCCCTCGAGCCACCCGACGAGCTGGGCTTGGGCGATCCGCAGTTCGGCATCGCTCGGGGCGTCGACGTCGAAGGGCGGCGTCATCCTCGCGAGCTCCGCCGCGAGGTCCGGTGAGAGTCCCTCGGACAGGTCGTGCACCGACTGCTCGTAGATCTCGCGCAGGCGCACCCGGCTCTTCTCGTCCAACGGTGCGGCGCGGGCCTCGTCGAGCAGTGACTTGGTCATGGACCCGATGCGCAGCACCTTGGCCGGTTCGTTCACCGACTCGGTGGACTTCTCACCTTCCTGGTCGCCGTCGACCGTCGCCTCGAGAACCTCGTCGGGCGAGATCGCGTCGGGAGGGCGCGACGCCTCGCCGCCGTCGGGGCTGACGGCGCCACCGGCGGCGCCACCCGCCGCCTCTTCGGTCGTGCTCGGGTTTCCGGCCGTGCTCTGCCCGCCCGAGGGTCCGTCAGCTGTCATCGCCCCATGTTGCCATCCGGGGGGCGCTCACGTGACGGGCGACCAGGCCAGCAGCGGAACCAGCATTTCGTCGGCGGTCAGGGACCCGTGGCGTGCCTTGAGCTTGAGCTCGACCGTGTCGGCCGGGTCGAGGAACGCCGTCGGACCGTGGGGGATCAGGGCCACGTCGCCCAACCGGGCGGCGACGTCGGCCGACGGCACGCCGCCGAGCCAGCCGTCCTCCACGATCTGGTCCCGGGTCCGCACCCAGGCCATGTCGCCGTAGAGGTCCGATGCCGTCGCTCCCAGGTCCGACGCCGCACCGGGGCGCGCGTGGAGCCACCGGAACCGGCCCTCTCCGCTGATGAGCGAGACGTCGCGCATGATGTCGTCACCGAAGACCTCGACGGACGCCCCGACGTCGACCTGGCCGTGGTCGGCCGTCACCACCAGGGCCGCACCGGGCGGCAGGACGCCGAGCACGTCACCCACGAGCCGGTCGACGGCGCGCAGCTCGTCGTCGAAGTGATCGCCGAGACCCTCGGCATGAGCGATCTTGTCGATCCCCTCGTAATAGGCGTAGACGAAGGGCGATCCGGCCGCCAGTCGCTGACGCACACCGGTGACCAGCCCGGCGGGCGTGTACCACTGGTGCAGGTCCGAGCTCCCGAGATGCGCCGCCGAGAAGCCCGTGGGCCCGTAGTCGTAACGGGTCACGACCGGGACGGGGCCCGTCGCGCCCGGGAAGGCGGGAAACGGCTGGAAGACCGCGGGCGGCACCCGGATCCGGGCATCCTCGGTGCCGAGGCGCCACTGCAGGACGTTGAAGATCTCGCCGTCGAGTGCGAGCCGGTACCCCAGAACGCCGTGCCGGGCTGGGACCAACCCGGTGGCCAAGGTGGTCAGCGCACATGCCGTCGTGCTCGGGGCGACCGAGGTGAGGGGACCACCGGCGCCGGATGAAAGGACAGGGGCGAGCGATTCGCGGGCCGCCAGTTGCTCGAAGCCCAGGCCGTCGAGGACCAGGAGGACGATCTGCGTGGCCTGGGCGAGCGAATCAGGCGCCCACGCCGGGAGGGTCGCCACGTCGCGTCCCGCCAGGACTCTCATGATGAGCGGCACGATCGCATTCAGGCTTCCGCCCTCGAAATCGGGGAGGACCGGCTCAGGGGGGACGGTCGAGCGGGACGCCGGCACCTCACCCACCGCCGCCACGGTCGGCGCGGAATCACTCACGAGGGCAACCCTACGACGCGCTACCCCGTGGTCGGACGCCGGTCCAGGTAAAATCACCTCCGTGAGAGTCTCGACGCGTGGTGACTACGCCAGCAGGGCGCTGCTGTCACTCGCCCTCCACGGCGCCGAGGTCCCCACCTCGGTCCGCGACATCGCCGAGAGGACGGCGCTGCCGCAGCCCTATCTCGAGCAGATCCTGTTGGCCTTGAAAGGGGCCGGCCTCGTCCGCTCCAAACGAGGTGTCGGCGGAGGCTACGTCCTCGCCCGCCCGCCCGAGCAGATCACCCTCGCTCAGATCGTCTCGGCGGTCGACGGGCCCATCGCCGCGGGCGACTTCGGCGAACCTCACATGAACGGCGCCTGCGACCACGAGGGTCAGTGCGTCCTGCTGGCCGTGTGGGCCGATGTCGGCGAGACCATCCGGATGCACCTGCAGTCGTACACCCTGGCGGACATGGTGACCCGGGCCCGCGGCAACGTCGCCCCGGTCTCGGCGTAGACCCGACCTCGGCAGCGCCGTCGCCGAGGATCGCCCTCGCTCATGGTCGCGACAGGTTCCAAGCCTCTATGACCGGCCAGTCGAAGTCCCAGCCCAGGACGCACACGGCTCCCGCACGAAGAAGGAACAACCGTCCCGCGACGGGTGGCAGGCCCAGCCAACGTGCCGCCAGAACCCGCAAGAGGTGTCCGTGGGCGACGCACAACGTGTCCCCGTCCGCGGCCAGGGCTCTTTCGATCACCCGGTCGGCTCGGCGGCCGACATCGGCGCAAAACTCACCTCCGGGAACACCTTCGTCCCACAGGGACCACCCGGGCCGCTCCTGGCGGATCTGCGCCGAGGTCATGCCCTCGTAGGAGCCGTAGTCCCATTCCACGAGGTCCGGATCGTCCTCCGCCTCGAATCCGGCGAGCGCACAGGTCTCGGCCGCCCTCCGGAGCGGGCTCGTGAGGATCTGGGCGAAGGGGGCCGGCTCCAGGCGTCGGATGGACTCGCCGGCGGCAACGGCCTGGCGGCGACCTTCCTCGAGCAGGGGAATGTCCGTTCTCCCGGTGTGTTGACCACTCCGTGACCACTCCGTCTCACCGTGCCTGAGCAGGAACATTCGGGGAGGCATGGACCAGACCACCACGGTGGACCATCCGCCGCAACTTCGCGATCCGAACAGTGCGAACACCCCATTGAGATGATCGAGCCCTCCGTCCGGAATGATCCGGCCGGATCAAGAGTTGTACTCGACAGGATTCCAGGTCGTGGTGCCGGCTCGAAATCGGGCGGCACGGGCCGCAACGGCTGTATGAGCAGGAACAGAAGCGGCAGGAGCAGCAAGACGAGCGGGAGAGATCAACCGAAGAGAGCAGAAAATAGAGGAGGAAGGAAGCCCGACGTGCGAGTGAGCACGTATGACACACGAGGGCGAACCACGAATGAGAGTGAGCAGAGAGCGTCTGGAGCGAAGATGAAGAGCGCGGTGAGCACGTCCGACACCTTGGGACTGATGTTGAGGGACCTCGACCAGTTCCCGATGCCGGACCACGAACAGCAGGTCGAATTGGCCAAGCGGGTCGTGGCGGGCGATGACGCGGCGCGAAAGCAGATGGTGGCGGCCAACCTTCGGCTCGTCGTCCACTGGGCCCGCCGCTACCAGGACCGCGGTGTGGACATGGCGGACCTCGTCCAAGAGGGCACGTTCGGGTTGATGCGAGCCGTCGACAAGTTCGACTGGGAGCGCGGGTTCCGCTTCTCCACCTACGCCACCTGGTGGATCAGGCAGGCCCTGCAGCGGGCCGTTCAGCAGCATGGACGGACGATCCGCATTCCGCTGGAGGTCGGCGAGCAGATCCAGAGACTCGAGCTCACGAAGACCGAGCTGGCGACGACGCTGGGACGCGCTCCGACCGTGGAGGAGCTCGACGAAGCGACCGGGATGACGGCCGCGGAGCGCGAGTCGCTCGAAGACGTGGCACGCGTCACGGCCTCGCTCGACCAGCCCGCGGCACTCGAGTCCTCGACCACCCTCGGGGAGCTCGTGGCGCCCGACGACGTCGACTTTGCCGGTGACGTGGAGCAAACGATGGTCTACGAGGAGGTTCGTGACGCGGTCGACCGGCTGCCCGGACTCCAGCGTGACGTGCTCTGGCTCCGCTTCGGTTTCGACGGGGACTCTCCCGCCTCGTTGCAGTCGACGGCCGAGCGGCTCGGCGTGGGCGTGCGCCGCGTTCGCCGAGCCGAGGAGGAGGCGCTGGCCGCCCTGTCGTCGGACGGAGGGATCCTCGGGATCCACCAGGCCGCCTGACCGGGGGCCAGGGATCAGGCCCTACCCGGCCAGGTCCACCGATCGTTCGAGGTACTCACTGAGGTCGCTCGGCAACGGTGCCGTAAAATTCAGGCGCTCGCCCGTGACGGGGTGGTCGAAGCCCAGCCGGAGGGCGTGCAGGTAGAAACGGCCCGGACCGAGCAGTTGGTCGGAGGTGCCGTACCGGGCGTCTCCGACGACGGGGTGGCCGATCGCCGCCATGTGCACCCGGATCTGGTGGGTGCGGCCGCTGCGGAGCGAGAGCTCCAACAGCGTGCGGCCATGGGCGCGCCCGACCACGGTGTAGGCCGTGCGCGCCGGCTTCCCCGACGCCGAGACCGCCATCTTCGTCGGCGTCCGAGTGGAGCGCCCGATCGGCGCATCGATCTCGCCCCGGTCCTCCGCCACCTCGCCCGTCACCAGCGCGAGGTAGCGGCGCTCCATGGTCCGCTCGGCCAACTGCCGGACCAGGTCGCTGTAGGCCCCGGATGTTCGGGCGACGGCGAGCAAGCCGGACGTCCCCTTGTCGAGCCGGTGCACGATCCCCGGCCGGTCCGGGGCGCAGACGCCGTCGGCGACCAGATCACCGAGGTCCGGGAACCGAGCCAGCAGGCCCCCGACGAGGGTGCCTCGGCCGTGCCCGGCACCCGGATGCACCACGAGGCCGGCCGGCTTGTCGACGACGGCAACGGCTTCGTCCGCGTGGACGACGCGGAACGACACGTCGGGTTCCGCCACGACCTCGGCCGCCACGCCCTCAGGCACCTCGATCGTGAGCGAAGAGCCCTCCCGCAGCGGGGCGCGCCCCACCCGCACCGCGGCGCCGTCGACGAGCACCCGCCCCGATTCGACGAGGTCGGCCGCCGCCGCGCGCGAGACCCCGGCCACCATGGCGACCCCGCGGTCCAACCGGACCCCGGACAGGAGCGCCGGCACCTCGGTCGAGATGGTCTCCGTCCCGGCACCCGGCGACGTCTCGGCGCCGGGAGATCCCGCCGTCACTCGTGGTCCTGTGGATGCACGCGCCCGGGTCCGAAGACGAGGGTCGCCATCACGATCACGACCCCGACCGTGACGCTGGCGTCGGCCAGGTTGAAGGTCGGCCAATGGTTGAGCGTCACGAAGTCCGGAACCTCTCCACTATGCCCCCCGAAGAGCCGCTCGCTCAGGTTGCCCACGGCTCCGCCCAGGACGAGCCCGCCCCCGACGGCCAGCGGGATGGTGCGCACCCGGCCCACGACCACGGCCAGGATGACCACGCCCACGCAGAGCACGACCGAGATGAGCACGGCTCGCCCGCTGAAGAGGCTGAAGGCGAACCCGGAGTTGAACGTCATGGCGAAGCCGAACGGCCCCCAGAAGTGCTCTATCTCGTGGAGGTGTCGCAGAGCGATCGACGTCGTCACCAGATCGGCCACCACGACGGCGGCAGCGACGGCGTACGCGAGCCCTCCGGGCCGTGTCAGCGGCGCGACAAGCCCCCGCTCTTGCACGCCACGCAGAGGCGGGCATACGGCAGCGCTCGCAGCCTTGGCTTGGGAACGGGCTGGAAGCAACGCTCGCAGTAGCCGTAGGTCTTCTCGTCGATACGCGCCTGCGCGGCGTCGATCTCCTCGACGGCGATCGTCGCCTGGCCCGAGAGCGCCAGGTTGCGCTCGCGATCGACCGTCACCGTCCCGCCCTCTCCGGATTCCTCGTCGAACTGCACGTCTCCCGGTTCACGTTCGAGCGCGAGCGAATCCGCCTCCGCCCTCAACGAGGTGGCCTGCTCCTGGTAGATCGCCCGCTCATCCTGGAGCAACTCACGCATCTCTTCGAGGAACTTGGCGTCCTTGGCGTACGGTCCGGTCTTGGGTCGAACCGGCGCCGGCGGCTTGGGCTTGGGAGTGAACGTGGTGCGAGCGGGAGCGGCGCCATTGGCCGCCGCGCTCGAGGCCGGGGACGCCGGCGCATCGGACGACACCGCGACCGCCGCGGCGGCGGTCTTGGCCGAACGCGACGCCGCCTTCTTCGCCGTGGGGGCGGCAGCAGTCCCGGCGGCTGCCTTGGGAGCTGACGCCGTCTTCGACGCGCCCGCCTTCTTCGCGGCGGACGGCGATGCCGAGGCCTTCACGGCCGCGGTCTTCTTCGACCCGGCGGCGACCGCCTTCTTGGCGCTGCCCGACGCGCCCTTGGCATTGCTGGTCGCGGCTGCGGCCTTTCTCGCCGTCGAAGCCTTCTCGTTGGCGGGCACGGCCCGCTTCGCGGTCGGAGCAGCCTTCGTCACGTCTCGGTTCGCATCCTTCTTGGTCTCGGGTTTTCCGTCAGATCGCTTGGGGACGGCGGTCCCCGCCCTGCTCGACGAATTCGTGGTGCCGGCTCCTGACTTCGGGGCGGCAGCTGGGCGGGCGGCAGGCGCCTTCTTGACCGAAGTGCCCTTGCTCGCTGGCGTCATCGTTCCTCCTTCCGGACCACGTGGCGTGACCGGCCCCCGCGTCGACCTCAGCGAGGGAGCGGGTGACGATAGTGGACCGCTCCCGGACGGGGCAATACGTCAGTCGCCCGCCACGCAAAGGGTCAGGTGATGCTGCTCAGACTGAGCGAGGGGCTCCGGACACCGCAGCTCCGGTCGTGTTCGGGAGGCTCATTGTAGGGGGCCCCCCGTCCGCTTCGAGCGCCGTTGGCGCGTCGCCCGCGCCGGGTGCTGCCTTCGCCGCCTTTCGCACCCCCATGAGCGAGTTCGCCGGCTGCACGTTCTCGTCCACCCAGGTGAGGATGTCGGAGAGAGCGGCGCGCAGCCGGTTGCGCTCCGACTCCAGGTGACGCGCCATGCTCTCGACGTCGGTGGCCAGCTCGGTGCGCGTGGCCTCGAGCCTCGCCACTTCCTCGCGCAGCCTCTGATTGGACTCGGCCTGCAACTGGGCGGCCGTGGCCTCGGCCGCCGCGATGGACGACTGGGCTGTCTCCTCTGCCGCGGCGACGATGGCAGCCGCCTCGGCCTCGCTCTCCCGTTTTGTCTGGTCGACGAACTTCTGAGCGAGGATCAGGGTGCGCTGGAGGGTCTCGTCGGAGAGACCCGCCTCCGCGGCTGCGGGGGTCTCGTCGCTCGCGGCAATCGGTGCCGATTTCTTCTCGCGCTCGAGCTGGGCTATCCGCTCGCTGGCCTGGTGCAGCCGATCGTTGAGCTGACGAACGTGCTCCTGCAGACCCTCAGCCTCCTGAGCCGCCTTGTCCAGGTACTCGTCGACCTCGTCAACGTTGTAGCCCTTCAGCCCAAGCCGGAACTCGACCGTCCGCAGGGTGTCGAGGATTGACGAGGTGGTCTGAGAACTGTCCATGGGGTCCGAGTCTACTCCCCCCTTCCCGCAGTTCAGGGTTCTTGCGAGCCCTCCGAGACGGTGCGGATCAGACCCGATTCAGCACCGGGATGGCCACGAAGACGAGCACCAGGCTGACCACCAGAAACGAGAGGTCGAGGCCACCGATGGGCGGCACGATCCGACGAACTGGTCGCAGGAGCGGCTCGGTTGCTCGATAGAGGAAGAGCTGCACGCGAGCCAGGGTCGAACCCGGCTGTATCCGGAACCAGCTCAAGATGGCGTACGGGAACATGATGAAGATCACGTAGACCCAGATGAGGTCCGCGAGCCAGTGGAAGAGCGTGGTCACCAACCTGTGAGAGTACTGGACTCAGTCGCGGCCGAAACCGCGCTCCACGAGACGTTGCCGCTCCTCGTCTGAGACCTTGACATTCGTCGGAGCGAGGAGGAAGACCTGGTCGGCGACCTTCTCCATCTCTCCGCTCAACGCGTAGGTCACGCCGCTGCAGAAGTCGATCATCCGGCGTTGCAGGTCGCGATCCGCCATCTGCAGGTTCACGATCACAGGCCGGTTGTCCTTCAACCGGTCGGCGATCTCCTTCGCGTCCCCGAACTTGGAGGGCGCGACGACGTGGACCCGGGCCGATGTCGTGGCCGGGGCGGGTGGCGCCTCGACGGGCACCGCTCGCACGGCCTGCGGGCGCGGGGTGACGTTGCTCGGCTGGTTCCGGGTCTGGCCCGGCACGGCCGACTCCCTCGGGATCGTTCGGACCCTGCTCATCCCGCCGCTGAATTCGTCGGACGGCTCGGAGTCCGCCGGCCGGGCCTCGACCCGGTTGGACGAGGAAAACCCACGTGGTGCCCGATCCTCCAGGTCGTCGTACTCGTCGTACTCGTCGTCGAGCAGGCCGAGATACACCATGGTCTTCTTCATGAACGAGGGTGCCATACCTTCTCCTGTCCTCCACAGCGTAGTGCCTGCTCCAGAACCCGGGCGGGACTCTGTGGCCCGGTCACCGAGCGCCTTCGCGCGCCGGTTCCGGGCCGCGCCGCGGCCGTTCGCCGAAGAGCGCCCGACCGACGCGCACCATCGTCGACCCGGCGGACACGGCCACTTCCAGATCGTCACTCATACCCATGGAACGCTCCGGCAACCCGAGCTCGTCCGCGAGCCGTGCCACCGTGCCGAATGTCTCCACCGCCGCGTCGCGTCCCGGCGCGGCCACGGTCATGAGCCCGGTGACGTCGAGCCCGAGACCGCGCAGCCGTGTCACGAGGTCGCGTACCTCCGAAGGTGGGCAGCCGTTTCGCCCCGCCAGACCGGTCGCCTCGACTTCCACCATGACCGACGCCTCGGGCGAGAACCGAGCGATGCGAGCTCCCTCCGCTTCGCGGGCCACGCTCTGCCAGACGCGGACGAACGGGGCCAGCGCGGGCACCTTGTTGCGCTGCACCGCCCCGAGGAAGTGCCAGATCGGTCCCGGCCCGTCTCCCTCGCCCCACCCCTCGGCCTTGGCCACGAGCTCGGAGGCGTAGTTCTCGCCGACATCGGCCAACCCGGCATTCGAGCGCGGCATGCACGGCGTCGAGGCCGAAGCCCTTCGTGACCGCCACCACGCGGACGCGGCCGGCGCCGCCGCCCGCGCCGACGATCCTCTCCCGGACGACGGCGAGGTTGCGGGCGACGTCGTCGCTAGCGCAAGAAGGAGGGGACGTCGAAATCGTCGTCACCCAGGCCGAGCTCGTTTTCCTCCTCGCCGGCTGCGTCGGCGAAGATGTCCACGGGCTCGGGAGTGTCGAAGATGGCCGAGACGCGGTCGGACCGTCGCCCTGCGGTCCCGTCGTCCCAGCGCTCGAAGCCGGCGGCGATCACGGTCACCCGCACCTCGTCGCCCATGTTGTCGTCGATCACCGCGCCGAAGATGATGTTGGCGTCGGGGTGGGCGACGGCATGGATGATCTCGGCCGCCTCGTTCACCTCGAACAGGCCCAGGTCGGACCCGCCGGCGATGTTCATCAGGATCCCTCGGGCGCCCTCGATGGACGCCTCGAGCAACGGGGACGTGATCGCGGCCCGAGCCGCGTTCGCCGCCCTCCCCTCGCCGATGGAGGAGCCGATGCCCATGATGGCGGTACCGGCGTTGATCATGATCATCTTCACGTCGGCGAAGTCCGTGTTGATCAGTCCCGGCACGGTGATCAGGTCCGTGATCCCACGCACGCCCTGGAGGAGCACCTCGTCCACCATCCTGAAGGCGTTCACCATGCTCGTCTTCTCGTTGGAGACCGTCAGCAGCCGGTCGTTCGGGATGACGATCAGCGTGTCGACCTTCTCCTTGACGATCTGGATGCCCTTCTCGGCCTGCATGGCCCGGCGACGGCCCTCGAAGGTGAACGGGCGCGTCACGACCCCGATGGTCAGCGCGCCGAGTCCCTTGGCGACCTCGGCCACCACGGGCGCGGCACCCGTCCCGGTCCCTCCGCCCTCGCCGGCGGTGATGAAGACCATGTCAGCGCCTTGGAGCGCCTCCTCGATGTCAGCCCGGTGTTCCTCGGCGGCCTGCCGTCCCACCTCGGGGTCGCTCCCGGCGCCGAGACCCCGGGTCAGCTGGCGGCCGATGTCGAGCTTGAGGTCGGCGTCGCTCATGAGGAGCGCCTGCGCGTCCGTGTTGGCGGCGATGAACTCGACGTTGCGCAGCCCGGCGTCGATCATCCGGTTGACGGCATTGACGCCTCCGCCTCCGACGCCGACCACCTTGATCACTGCCAGGTAGTTGCCCTGGGGAGGCACCGTCGTCATGAACTCCCTCGTCTTCGGGTCGATGGCCCACCGGCGGCCCTGCCCCGACCGGTCGCTCGCTGATAGGTGCCGCCTCCCGCCGCAGCGGATGCTGCAGCGCTCCATCCCTGAACCTTTGGGGAAGGTTGATGTTCACGGTCAGGCAACGTGAACATCAACCATACGGGGGGTGTTCGGGCAGGTCAAGCATCCTACGTCACCCCGCTGTCACCGTCGGGGCCCGCGGCACGCTGACGTCGATCACATCGCCGCTCTGCAAAGTCGCGCCGGCCAGTATCGAGGAGACGTCCTCGTATTTGGCCTCGAGCTGCGTCGCCGCCCCGATGTCGACGACGACCGGGGTGGTCATCGCCAGCTGCACCCATCCGGCGGGCTCGACGGTGACGCCGGTCACCTGCGCCGCGAACGACGGCGGCAGGGTGGACGAGACCAGCAGGCCGACGCCGTCTCGGGACGGCAGCACCGAACCCGGGGTGCCCGGGGATTGCGGCACGGAGAGCAACCTGAGCCCCGCCGGACGCGCCGAGGACACCTGGAGCACCCGACCGTCCGCGCTGACCGTGGCCCAGCGGCCTCCGGCCTCGGGCACCACCGCGAGCGGCGTCTCCTCGGTGAGGGCGATGCGCACGCCGTCCGGCCACGACACGGTGACCGCGGCGGACTTGACCCAGGGCAGCTGTTCGACCCTGGCCGAGACCGCACCGCGGTCCACGTCCATGAGCGGCGTGTGGGACGACAGGCCCGACGCCGTCTTCACCTGGGCCGCGGTCTCGTGCACCGCGCCGACGACCGTCACGGCGCGGGCGGAGAACAACGGCGAGTGCAAGAGGAACCACGCGCCGACGACCACGACGGCACCCACGAGGCCGATGAGGAGAATGTGGAGGCGCCGGCGGCCTTGCTGGCGGATGACGGCGGTCCGGCGGGCCGAGATGCGGGGATCGATGGCGCCCGCCCGGCGACCGGTCCGAGCGGTCGGACGATCCGCCGGCGGCCGCCGCACCCTCCCCGGGCCGTCCGGGGCCGGGCGCCGGCTCTCCGGAGGCCGGCTGGTGGTCGTGGGCGGGCCTTTGGGGCTCATCGGCCCTCTCCGTTGCCGACGTCGTCGCCACGGGCGCTCACTGGCACCGACGTAGTCTGCGCGTCGGCGAAGCCGAGGAGGCGGACCTCGGCCTGGAGGACGACTCCGCAGCGCTCGGCGACCACCGATCTGACGTGGTCCATCAGGGCCCGGACGTCGTCGGCCCTCCCGCCCTTGTCCGCCTGGATGAAGTTGGCATGCTTCTCCGACACCCGCGCCGACCCGAGGCGGAAGCCCTTCAACCCCGCCTCTTCGATCAGCCGTCCCGCCGAGTCACCCTCGGGGTTGGTGAAGACGGAGCCGGCGTTCGATCCGCCGGGCTGGTGTTCGCGACGCCATCTGACGATGGACGCCACCGCGGCCCGTTCCTCCTCGGCCGATCCCGGCGTGACCTTCGAGCTCGGCCTCGACCACGACCTGGGACGCGGTCACCGCGGACGAGCGATAGCCGTAGTCGAGCTTCTCCACCCCGTCCGTGGCGCCGTTGCCGCTGAGGAGGTCGACCCAGCGGTAGCGAACCAGCCGGGACGCCATGTCCGAGCCGTGGCCGCCCGCGTTCATCCGCACCGCACCGCCGACCGAGCCCGGCACGCCCACGGCCCACGACAACCCTTTCCATCCGGCGTCCGCCGCCCGACGCGCCAGGACCGGCAGGGAGACCGAGGCGCCGGCCGTGACGATGGCCGGGCCTGCGGGGCCGGGCGAACGGGCATGCTCGGGCAGCACGACGTGCGAGAACCCTGCGCCGAGGCGCAGCACCAGCCCCTCGAACCCGGCGTCCGCGACGAGCAGGTTGGAGCCGCGGCCGATCACGAAGACACCGAACCCGTCGTCGGCATCGGCGCGGGCCGCCGCCGCACACGCTCTGCACACCGCACGGAGGTCCGCGGGACCTTCGACCTCCACCAACAGCGCCGCCGGCCCGCCGACGCCGTAGGTGGTGAGCGGTCCGAGGGGAGCCCGGCTCGTCGCCCGGCTTCCGAGCGCCACGGAAAGAGCCTCCAACCGCTGGTTCTGCGCCCTCGGACTCACCACTCGGGTGACTCCAGCAGCTCTTCGGGCAGCGCCGTGAGGTCGCCCGCGCCGAGGGTGAGGCAGAGATCCCCCGGCTCGAGCGCCGAGGCCACGGCCCGGCGCAGCTCTTCCCAGCCCGGCGCGTACGTCACCGGCAGCTCCGGCTCCTGCGCTCGGACCGCGTCGAAGACCAACCGTCCCGAGACGCCGGGCACCGGGCGCTCGCCCGCGCTGTAGACATCGGTGATGACGAGGGCGTCCGCGTCCGAGAAGGCGGTACCGAACGCCTCGGCGAGCGCCGCGGTGCGAGAGAACCGGTGGGGCTGGAAGACCGCGACCACGCGCGACCAGCCCCCGCCGCGAGCCGTCGCCAGCGCGGCCCGCACCTCCGTCGGGAGGTGGGCGTAGTCGTCGACGAAGGTGACCCCGTTGGCCTCACCGCGGAACTCGAATCGCCGGGCCACACCGGCAAAGCGGGCGAGCGCCGCCTGGGCGTCCCCAAAGGTGGCACCGGCCGACAACGCCGCCACCGCCGCCACCGCCGCGTTGCGCGCGTTGTGACGCCCGGGGACCCCGATCGTCAGCACCCCGAGCTCTGCGCCTGGCCCCCGGAGGGTGAACGATACGGAGCTTCGTTCCGCGACCAGGTCGAGGATCCGGTAGTCCGAGCCGGGCGCTTCGCCCACGCTCGTGGCACCGTGCTCGGCCCCGATCGCCGCCGCGAGCTCGTCGTCGGCGCACACCACCGTGCCCCGGCTGGAGGAGGCAACGAACTCGGCGAAAGCCGCTCGCAACGACTCGAGCGTGCCGTAGTAGTCGAGGTGGTCCGCCTCCACGTTCGTGAGCACGGCCAGGTCGGGCCGGATTGCGCCGAAGGTGCCGTAGCTCTCGTCCGCTTCGACCACCAGCCATTCCCCGGTGTCCCAGACCGCGTTGGTCCCTATTTCGTTCACGTCCGCACCGATGACGAACGAAGGCCTCAGACCAGCCTCGACCAGGATCAGGGAGAGCATCGACGCCGTCGTCGTCTTGCCATGTGTTCCGGCGACGGCGAGGCATTGGCGTGTGGCGCAGATCGCCGCGAGCATCTCCGACCGTGGGGCGATCCGGAGATGGTGAGCCGACGCCTCGACCAGCTCCACGTTGTCGGTGGCCACGGCAGGCGAGTAGGTGACCACCTCCGCCCGGCCCACGTTCTCGGGCCGATGCCCCAAGGCCACGACGATCCCCTTCGAGCGCAGGCGCTCCGCCACCGGCGAGTCCTTCAGATCGGACCCGGACACCTCGTGGCCCATGTCGTGCAGCACGGTCGCGATGGCGCTCATTCCGGCGCCCCCGATACCCACCACATGGATCCGGGTCCGACGTCGCAGGTCAACGGAGCGGTCGGGGTCCGCTGAGCCCGTCGCGGCGCTCAAGACCGCTTACCGGGCATAGGTGTCGATCAGCGCCGCGACGCGGTTCGCCGCGTCGGGGTGACTGTGCTCGCGGGCGGCCTGGTTCATCCGGCGCAGGCGGTCCTGGTCCGAGAGCAGTGTTTCGAGCTCTTCGGCCAGGCGTCGTCCGTCGCACTCCGAATCCGGAACGAGGACCGCCGCCCCCATCCCCACCAACGCCCGGGCGTTTCGGGTCTGGTGGTCCCTCGGGGCGCCCGGCAGCGGGACCAGGACGGAGGGCACGCCGGTGATGAGCAGCTCGGCCACCGTCATGGCGCCGGCCCGGGTGACGCACACGTCTGCTGCTGCGTAGAGCTCGGGCATCCGCTCCTCGAACGGGACGACGCGATAACAGAGTCCCGAGGCCGACTCGTCGTTCGCCGGCTGTCGGCCCGTTCTCTTCCGGACCGGGCCCGGTCTGGAACTCGGTGAAGTCGCGCCGGCCGGTGACGTGGTAGAGGGTTCGGTCGCCGCACGACGCCCACTCCTTGGCCAGTTGGGCCACGGCCTCGTTGATCCGCCGCGCCCCGAGGGAGCCGCCGAAGGCGGCGACGGTCCAGCGGTCCCGAGGCAGTCCGAGATCCGTTCGCCCGGCCGACGACGTCGCGGTCGAACGGTCCAACGGATGGAGCTCGGGACGCACCGGTGTGCCGGTCACGTGCGTCCGCGGCAGTTCGGCATTCTCGAAGGCGACGGCGTTGGCCGCGGCGAAACGGCCGAGGAGTCGGTTGACCGCACCGGGGACGGAGTCGGTGGTCATGGCGACCAGGGGCACCCGGGTCACGACTGCGGCCACACCCGCGGGAAACGACGCGTAGCCACCGACGATCACGACGACGCGTGGCCGCCGAACGAGGAAGGAACCGACGGCGCGCGCGCAACCCCAGGCCAGCCCGGCCACGGCGCCGATGTTCGCGACGACGGCGCGGGGCGCCAGGCTGCGACGGATCCCGCGGCCCGGAAGCAGCGTGTAGGGGAACTCCAGCCGCGGCCAGGTCGTCGCCTCCTGGCCCCGCCGCGAGCCGTACAGCTCGATGCTCTCCGGGCACCGGCCCCGGGCCACCAGTCCCCGGGCGATCTGAAGCGAGGGGACGATGTGTCCCCCCGTGCCGCCGCCGGCGATCACGACGTCGCGCCGAGATCTCACCGATCCCGTCCGTGACCAGTGGACCGGCGTATCGCCGACGAGGTGCGACGCGGCGGACGGGAAGCCTCCAGCCGGGGGACTCGAGCCAGCTGGGAGACCTCGAGCGACTCGCCTTGGCGTGCGATGTTCACCAGGACACCGGCCGCCGCCATCGTGATGACGAGCGACGACCCGCCGAACGAGATGAACGGCAACGGGATCCCGGTGACGGGAAGCACGCCCACCACCGCTCCGATGTTGATGAGCGTCTCTGCCGCGATCCAGGCCACGATCCCGAGCGCCAGGAGCCCCCCGAACCGATCGGGCGAGTGGGTCGCGGCGCGGATGCCCAGCCAGAGAAGGCTCCCGAGCAGCACCAGCACGAGACAGGCCCCGACGATCCCGAGCTCCTCGCCGATGACCGAGAAGATGAAGTCGGTATGCGCGTTCGGCAGGAAGCCCCACTGCTGCTGGCCCCGGCCGAGCCCGGTGCCGAAGACGTGTCCGGACCCGAGGCCGATGAGCGACTGGACCACCTGGTAGCCCGAGCTCGAGCCGTGGGCCGACGGGTCGACGAAGGAAAGCAGGCGCTCGCGGCGATAGGGGGAGATCAGGGCGACCACCAAACCCAGGGCGACCAGTGCCCCGAGGATCTTCATGACCGGCCGGAGTCGCACCCCGGAGACGAACAGCAGCGAGAGGGCGATGCAGCCGAGCACCGTGGCGGTTCCCATATCGGGCTGGGCGAGGATCAGGACACAGGCCAAGCCGGTCACGATGAGCACCGGTCCGATGATCCGGCGATCCGCGGAGTCCTCGTCGAGCCGGCGGGCGACGAAATCCGCCACGAAGAGGGTGAGCGCGAACTTCATGAGCTCGGAAGGCTGCAGGCGCAGCTGGCCGAAGCCCACCCACCGGCTCGAACCCTCCGCGTGGACGCCCAAGCCCGGGACGAGGACGATGCACAGCAGCCCGAAGGTGCCCACGAGGATCAGGGGGTTCAGCCTGCGGAGCTTGCGGTAGTCGAGCCGCACCATCAGGACCAGCACAACGGCGCCGATGCCCATCCACATGAGCTCCCTGATCAGGATCGCCCACGGACTGCCGTAGGTCGCGATGGAGACGACCGACGATGCCGTACCCACCATCACCAGTCCGATCACGCACAGCAGAGCCACATCGAGGGTGAGCAGGGTCGAGACGCCGACGCCGCGCCGCCCGCGCGGCGTGAGACCTGGTTTCGTCGCGCCGGCCTCGGCTCCGGCCCCGTGGCCGCGCCGAACCGCGGCGCGTCCGGACGGCTGTCCTGAATCTCGGACCAGGGTCGACGGAACGGGCGGCGTCATCGGGCCGCTCCTGACGCACGGCGCGCGCGCCTGCGTGCACGGACCGACCCCCGACACATCTCACCAGTTTCCCGCGGGGCCGAGGTGAAGTGGCGGAGGGTCCGGGACCGTCGTGGCGAGGCCGGCCGGCTGGAGCGCGTCATGTGAACTTCGCCACCGTGAGGAAGTCCCCGTAGAAGATGCCGAGGCCCAGCGCGCAGAAGAGGCCGCCCAGAATCCAGAACCGCACGATGACCGTGGTCTCGGGCCATCCGGCGAGTTCGAAGTGGTGATGGATCGGCGCCATGCGGAAGATCCGGCGGTGGAACGCCCTGAAGCTGATGATCTGGAGGATGACCGAGACGGTCTCCATGACGAAGAGTCCTCCGATGATCAAGAGCAGCAGGTCGAGGTTCAGCAGGAGGCAGATCGCGGCAAGACCGGCGCCGATGGCCAACGATCCCGTGTCTCCCATGATGATCTTGGCGGGCGCGGCGTTCCACCACAGGAATCCGATGCAGGCACCGGCCAGGGACACCGAGACCAGCGCCAGGTCGATCGCCGACGCGGGGAGCACGTGGTAGATCGTGAAGTGTCGGAAGATCCAGTAGCCCATGATGGAGAGAACGGCGAAGCAGAAGGTGCCCGAACCCGCCGCCAACCCGTCGACCCCGTCGGTGATGTTCACCGCGTTCGACGACCCGACCACGACGACGACGGCGAAGACGACCCAGCCGACCTGGCCGAGGTTGACACCGAGGACGCCGATACGGGTGAACGAGAGTTGGGTCGAGGTGTGCGCCCAGTGCACGGCGAGCTCGGCGAAGGCGAGCGCGCAGAGGATCTGGGCCGCCGACTTGCCCCGCTTGTTGAGTCCGAGACTGCGCTTGTGGCTGATCTTGATGTAGTCGTCGAGGTACCCGATGAGGCCGAAGGCCACGACGGTCCCGATGACCAGGTAGCCCGTGCGCGAGAACCGGATCTCGGTCCCGATGTGCCCGATGGCGTAGCCGAGGACGACGGACGCCACGATGGCGATGCCACCCATGGTGGGCGTGCCGGCCTTGGCCACGTGGGTCGCGGGGCCGTCCTCCCGGATGTGCTGGCCGATGTCGCGGGCGCGGAAGTAGCGGATCAGAAAGGGGGTGAAGAGTATGGCGATCCACAGCGCGACGCCGCCCGAAACCAGGAGTCCGAGCACGGCTCAGCGCTCCGGCGAGGTGGTGCGAGGCAGGGCTCCCGGGATCCAACCGCTCGGGTCGGAGCCGAAACGTGCCGCCAGGGCACGGCGCGCCTCGTTCGCGTCGTCGAACGGGACCCGTTTCCCGGCGATCTCCTGGTAGGTCTCGTGACCCTTCCCGGCGATCACCACGACGTCGCCCGGACCGGCGCTGTCGAGCGCACGTCTGATCGCCACGTGGCGTTCGGGCTCGACCACGACGCCCGGGCCTACGCCACGATCACCGTGTGGCGATGCCTGTGGTGATCGGTCGACGCCTGCCATCACATCGGCGATGATCGCGGCCGGGTCCTCGTCCCTGGGATTGTCCGACGTGAGGTAGGCCAAGTCCGAGTGCTCCCGGGCCACCCTCCCCATCAAGGGGCGCTTGGCCCGGTCACGGTTGCCTCCGCATCCGAAGACGCACAGCACCCGCCCTCGGTCCGATGCCAGCGTTCGTGCTTCACTGAGCACGGTTTCGAGGCCCGCCGGGGTGTGGGCGTAATCGACCATCACCGTGAACGGAGGTCCTTCGCCGGCCGCAGCCGCGATCACCTGGAGCCGGCCCGGCACCGGCGAGACGTGCGTCATCGCCCGCGCCACATCCGCCGGATCGATGTCGAGGGCCACCGCCGCCTCCGCCGCGAGGAGGGCATTGTCGACGTTGACCGCTCCGGTCAGCGGCGTCGTGATCCGCATGCCGCGCCACGTGAATTCGGTACGGCCCGCCGCGAGCAGGAGGTCGGTCGCATCGCCGTGGCGCACCGCGACCGTCGGGATGCGAACACGGTCGAGAAGCCTCCGGCCCCACTCGTCGTCCGCTCCGACGACGGCCCTGACGGCATGGTCCGGAGTGAAGAGCGTCGCCTTGGCTTCGAAGTATTCCTCCATCGTGTGGTGGTAATCGAGGTGGTCGTGGCTCAGGTTCGTGAAGACGGCGACGTCGAAGTGGATCCCGTCGACACGGGACTGGACGAGCGCGTGACTCGAGACCTCCATGGCCACGGCGTGTCGCCGGCCGTCGGACCGCTGCCGGTCGCGGACGCCCGCGAGAACACGTTGGACCTCGGTCGCCTCTGGCGTGGTCCGTGCTCCCGAGAGCGTTCCCATGACGTTCGTCGGCCGGCCCAAGGCCGACAACACGTCCCCGAGGAGCCGGGTCACCGTCGTCTTCCCGTTCGTCCCGGTGACCCCGATCATCGTGAGCTCCCGCGAGGGGAACCCGTAGAAGGCCGCGGCCAGGCGGGCCATCACCGCCCGCATGGTCCCCGGTGCGATGCGGGTCTGCACGACTTCGCGGTGCTCGAGCTCCGGGATGAAGTGCTCGCAGAGCACGCCGACCGCGCCCCTCTCCACGGCCTGCGCCGCGTGTGCGTGCCCGTCGGTGACGAGACCCGGGACGCAGCAGAACAAGTCACCGGGAACGGTCCTTCTGCTGTCGTGCGAGATCCCGGCCACCTCCACGGCCGACAGGTCGCCCGTGGACTCGAGTACGTCGATGTCGTGGAGGAGGAGGCTCATCGCGACGGAGGGCATGACTGCCCAGACAGCGTTGCATGCCCGGAAGGGTCCTGCGGCACGTCCTCAGGCAGCGTGCCAGCTGCCGTCACGTAATGTCCTGGGCCTGTGAGCTGGCAGTTTGTGATCCCGACGGTGCGGGTTTGGTCGTCGAGGCCCCAGGGGTCGTAGGGATGTCGTATCGGTGCAAGGCATAGCTCATGATCTGCGAGAACACCGGAGCGGCGACCGTGCCGCCGAAAATCGGCGTGGGGCGGTCGAGGACCACGATCATGGACAGGGTCGGATTAGACGCCGGAGCGAAGCCGACGAACGACGCCATGTACGCACCCGGCACGTACGAGTCGGCCCCCGTAGTCGGGATCTGCGCCGTTCCGGTCTTGCCCGCGACGGTGTAACCAGGTACGACGGCGCTGGTGCCGGTCCCGGTGGCGACGACCTGTTCGAGCATGGTGGTCAGCTGGGCGTCGATGGTCGGGGAGATGACGGCGTGGGTGGGTGACGGCGGGGTCGGGGTGAGGGCGCCGGCGGGGTCGAGCGTCCCCTGGACGAGCTTCGGCGCGACGAACATCCCGTTGTTGGCGACCGTGTTGTATGCATCGAGGACCTGCAGCGGGCTCACGGCGTCCACCTGGCCGATCGGGAGCGACACGTAGTCCGTCGGCTCCCACTGGGCCGCCGTCGCGAGGAGTCCGGGAGATTCCCCCGGGAAGTCCAGGCCCGTGGGCTGGCCGAAGCCGAGCGACTTCACCTGGGCGAGTAGCCGCTGCTCGCCCACCTGCTGGGCGATCTCCGACGTCCCGATGTTGGACGACTGGGCCAGGATCTGGGTCGCGCTCAGCGTCTCCGTCGGATGGGGTTCGGCGTCGTGGAACATGGAGCCGTCGAGCTCAATCTCGTAGGGCACCGTGAACGTGGAGTTCGGGTTGATGAGACCCTCTTGCAACGCGGCTGAGAATGTCACCAGCTTGAAGACCGATCCGGGCTCGTAGAGCTGCATGAGCGCGAGGTTGTTCGGGGCTTCGTCCACCGCGTCGTTCGGGCCGATGGAGACCACACCTCCTGACGCGGCGGCCGCCTCCTGCGTGGGGTCGGCCGGAGCGGGACTCGACCCGGGATGGGTCGCGACGAGGTTGGCCATGGAGAGGATTTGTCCTGTCTTGACGTCCATGACCACCGCGGTACCGCTCACGGCGTTCGACGATTCGATGGCACGCGCCAACGCCTGCTCCGACTCGTACTGGAGCTCGGTGTCGATGGTCAGCTCCAGCCCGGTGCCCGGCGTGGTCGCAACCCGGTTGGTGATGGGCGCCTGGGGCAGGGCCACCCCGGACGGAGACTGCATGATCGTCTCCCTGCCGTCCGTGCCCGCGAGCAGGTGGTTGTACCCGTATTCGAGACCCGCGGCGCCCTGACCGCTGGCGTTCGTGAACCCCAGCAGGGGCGCCGCGAGGTTGGCGTTGGGGACGACCCGCTTCGAATCGTCGATGAGCGTGATGCCGGCAAAGGCGTCCGCCGAGATCGTGCGTCCGGTCGATTGCGGAATCTGACGGGCCAGGACCACGTAGCCGGACTTTCGCTGCAACTCCGGAACGAGCGCGGTGGACGGGACGTGCAGGAGGGGCGCGAGGGCGAGCGCGGTCTCGACCGGATGTACCACCTGGAAATCGTCCGCCACCACGTCGCTCGTCGGCACCGAGAGCGCCAGCGGAGATCCGTCGCGGTCGTAGATCCCGCCTCGGAGCGAAGGGAGGGTCACGGTGATCGACGATTCGCCGCGTGCCGCTCTTTCGTACGCACCAGCATGGACCACCTGCACGTCGACGAGCCTGGCGATCAACAAGAGAACGGCCAGCAGGAAGGCGAGCCGCACCAACCGCACCCGCCGCGTGAAGGTGGGGCCGACCCAGGTGTTCCGCCTCGCATGACCGCGCCGAGCCGACGTTCGGTCAGAATCCCGGAACCGCCGCGTCTGTCGGTGGTCGCGCACCGACGCCGGGTTGGGCGATCGTGGGGCGGGACGCGGCCGTCCGATTCCGGCACTTCGTCGAGGGACCGTTGCCGGGCGCGCGCGCGCCGAGCGGCCGGTCGCGTCGCGGTGCTCATGGCGTGGTCGTCGAGGTCGATGAGGCGGCGGCCGGCGGCGGCGCCGGGGCGACCTTGGGGGTCGGGAGCGGCGTCGACAACGACACGTACGGGAGCTCGACCACCGGTTGATGGATCATGTGCAGCTGTACTGACGCCGCCGCCACAATCCGAGCTGGCGTTTCGAGCTCGGCCACGGTGAGCTCCTGCTGGCGATGTGAGGCCTGCTCGAGCGCGAGCTCCTGCTGGAGTCCGGCCAGTCGGACCTGGCCGTTCGCCAGCATGGCCTGTCCGATCACCACGGCGAGGAGGGCACTGAGCACCAGGCACACCGCGACGACGTCGATCAATCGGCCCCGGCGGATCCTTCGGCGTCTGGCCTCGGATCGGGGGACGACCTCGAGATCCGGCCGGCGCGACGAGTGTGCTCCGCTGTCGCCCGCACCGTCAGGAGCCGAGCGTGACCACCAGTGCCCCTCTCGGCGTGCGGGTGCTCCGGCTGTGGCTGCGGACGGTGCCATCAGCCCTCGTCCGTTCGGCAGATGGCACGGAGCCGAGCTGCCTCAGCTCTGGGGTTGACGGCGATCTCCGGAGCGGAGGCCTTCTTCGCGCCGCGGAACACGAGCCGGTGGAGCGGGACGGCGCCGCAGACACACGGGAGGCCAGGCGGGCAGACGCACCCACCCGACGCGGCGTCTGCGAACACCTCCTTCGTCAACCGGTCCTCACCCGAGTGGTAGCTGATGACCGCGCAGACGCCCCCGACCTTGAGCGACGACAGTGCGACGGGGAGCGCGGTGCGCAGCTCTCCCAGCTCGTCGTTCACCGCGATGCGCAGAGCTTGGAAGACGCGACGCGCGGGATGGCCCCTGCGGCGCGCCGGCATCGGCACCGACCGATCCACGATCTCCGCCAGTTGTTCCGTCGACGAGACAGGCCGAGCGTTGACGATGGCGTGGGCGAGCCGTCGCGCCAGGCGGTGCTCACCGTTCTCTCGGAAGAGCTCGGCCAGAGCCGCCTCGGGCATCGTGTTCACCAGTTCGGCTGCGGTGATGTCGGCCGACTGGTCCATCCTCATGTCGAGAGGCCCGTCCTGGCGGAAGGAGAACCCTCGGGTCGCCACGTCCAGCTGGGGTGAGCTGACACCAAGATCGAAGAGGACACCCGAGGTCCGGCCCACGGTCGTGAGGAGTTCTGCGAGAGACGAGAAACGGGCGTGGGTGAGCGACACCCGGTCTCCGAACCGAGCGAGCCGTCTCCTGGCCACTTCCAGCGCGACCTGGTCGCGGTCCATACCGAGAAGCCGGAGTTCGGGATAGGCATGAAGCAACGCGGCGGCGTGGCCGGCGCCGCCGACGGTTGCGTCGACCAGCACGCCCGGCGGTACGGCGTCGAACAGCGCGACCACCTCGTCGCGGAGCACCGGGATGTGTTCGAACGGCTGGGCCATCTGCAGCTCCCCGACTGGTGGGTCGAACGGGAGGCGGAGTACCGAACGACCAGGGTGGAAGCGGGTGGAGTGGTCTCCCATCACGCCGGTCGAGGAGCTGCACATGGTCCGACCGAGGTCTTCCCTCGTGTGAATCCCAACTGCGGACCTTTCGAAGCTGTTCGTCTCTCTCTCGCTTCCCTCCTTTGGGCCTCGTCCCTCCGGTGTTCGGAGGCCGTTCGCTATCCGCTGTCGTCCCCGTCGAGCAGCCACCGCTCCTCGGGCAGAACCCGTTCGGCCCACTCGGTCGGGTCCCACAATTCGACCCGGTCGATGGCACCGTGGACCAGAACCTCCGCCTCCAGACCGGCAAAGGACCGCAGGTGTCCGGGAATCGGCATCCGTCCCTGCCGATCGATCTCGACCTCGGCCGAGTTGGAGGCCCAGAGCCGAGCCCGGTTGCGGTCGGACCGTCCGGTGGCGGCCATCTCCTGCATGGTCTCCATCTGTCGCTCGAACTCGCTCGGCGTCCAGAGCGCAAGGCAGCGCTCCGTGTGCTGCGTCAGATAGCCACCGTGCTCGAACGGCACGCGGAACTTCGCCGGAAGGATCACCCTTCCCTTCGCATCGAGCGAGTGCTCGTACTTTCCGACGAAACCTGCCACCAGCTGTGTCTCCCACGGCGATCTCTGGCCAGCCTCTCCTGACGCCCTTTTCCACCCTTTTGCGCCACTCTACGCCCTTTCCCTCCCCATGACAACAACATTCACCACGCGGCGACCGAAGATTCCAAGAGGCCGCACCGAGGACGGCCGAACCGGGCATCGCCGGGAGGCCACAGCGGGTCTGACCGCCGGGACACGCCGCGACGCGCCAGGGCCGTGACCGAGGCGGGCAGGATCGCGATCTGGACCCCGAGGACGACAACCGGGACGGAAGGCGAGGTCGAACGGGCGACGGCGAAGCCCGCCTGCGCCGATGGCCCCGCTTACGAGGACCCCGACCCCGAGCGCATCAGTCCGCTGCCTGATCCGCCTCTCTGGTATCAGCCGCCATCGGTTTGGATCGGGACAGGCCACGCATCGAACGCGGAGAGGAGGTCGTCCCTCACGCTTCCGAGCAACGTGTCGCGTTCGTGGCCGAGCTCCGCCAGGCCCACCGCCACCGGCCCGAGCTCACGCACCAGGCGGGCGCGACCGGATTCGTCGACGTCGAGGAGCTGGACCAACGGAGCAGGATCCCAGACCGCATACGCGCAGGACGAGAAGAGTGACCCTTCCCGTGAACGCCATTGAGAGAGCCCGACCACCTTTCGGTTGGACGAGAACACCTCCCCCGGACCGCGCCCGGCGAAGCACACCAAGTCGCCGAGGTCACCCGGTTGTGACCGTCCTGCGTGCGCGTCGAGGCCGTTCAGCCCAGAACGCGACAGCGACGCCCGCCACCAGGCCGCCACCCACGCCGCCGCCAACAGGACGTCGGGCTTCCAGAGCGGGTCGTGCCGGGGAATCCACGCGTCGACCCAAACTTGGTTTCCCGGCTCCAGGAGCACGGCACCCCCACCACCGTGACGACGCACGACCTCGACGCCACGTTCGTGGACCTCGAGACGGTCCACGAGGTCGGTCCGCTGCGTGCTGCCCAGAACCAACGTCGGCCTCTCGACCTCACGGACGAGCGCGAGCCGCTTCGGTTCCTCCCGAAAGCGCTCGACCTCGAACAAAGGGGACGTGGGCAACCTGAGCGGTCAAGAAGCTGCAGCGAGGTACGGCTCCCACAGCGGGTCGACGTCAGAGAGATGGCGCAGTCTCCACAGATGCCCGTCGGGCGGCGCCGGCTTCACGCGGAGGGTCCAGCCCAGTTCCGACAACAACTGGTCGGCCTTGACCAGGTTGTCGCGCTTGCACGCCGCCACCACGTTCGACCAGTCGTGAGTGCCGCCCCGGCTTCGGGGGATTACGTGATCGATCGTGTCGGCCGGCTGCGAGCAATAGACACAGAGCCCGCCGTCACGGCGCAGCACCGAGCGCCGTGTCACCGGAGGCGTGCGCGCCCAGCGGGGGATACGGACCATATGGCTGAGACGCACGATGGAGGGGACGTCCACGGCGAGCCGTGCGGAATGGAAGACGGAGCAATCCTCCCTGATGGCAACCGCCTCGGCTCTGCCCGCGAGCAACAGCACGACGGCACGGCGATCGGAGACGAGGGCCAGCGGCTCGTAGGTCGCGTTGAGGAGGAGCACCCGCTCCATACGCAGAGAGGCTATCCGCGGCGCGGCCTCGACCTCCGACACCATCGGAGGAAGGCCGTGACGTCCTCGGGGGTGGGCCCGACGCCGCTCATCGGGCCATCGTCGGGACCTCCGTACACGGTGACCATACGAAATCGCCAATACTCCTCGCCGGGTAGCGGGAGGAAGGGCGGCCGGCGCCACCAGCCCTGGCGCGCCAGGCGAAACACCGCCCCGAGCGCGGACGACCAAATGGTGGGGTGGAGGGCGATGGCGCGCAACACCACCGCGATCTCTCCCGGGAGCTGAGTGGCATCGGTGCGCGCCACTCCGCTCCTCACCATCTCGTCGGGCTCCGATCCCGTCACCACGTCTTTCATTCCACCAGGCCGGCACCGCGCCAGCCGACCATCGCGGCGCCGATGAGCGGACCGCGGTCCCCGAGGCCGCCGGGCGCCAACTGCGCCCCGCGGGAGAAGTCCAGTCGGCACCGTAGGTCCATCTCGGTCTGAGCCGCCCTGAAGAACGGCGGGCCGAAGCCCAACGCGACCGAGCCGCTGACAACGGCGAAGGGGAGGTCGAGCAGGTTCACGACGCCGGCGATGGCGCGACCCACGAGTGTCCCGCAGCGTTCGACGAGCTCCGAGGGCGCGAGCCGTGCCGGCCGGCCTGTCATCGCCTCGAGCGCGGTGCCGGACGCCTCGGCTTCGAGGCACCCGATGCTGCCGCAGACACACTTGCGGCCGTCGGGAACGACCGTCACGTGGCCGATGTGTCCGGCGTTCCCGAGGTGACCGTCAAGCAGGCGGCCGTCCAGCACGATCCCGCCACCGACCCCGGTCGAGACCACCATCGCCAGGTAGTCGCGACGACCGCACGCCGCACCCACCCATCCCTCCCCGAGAGCGAGGGCCTTGGCGTCGTTGTCGACGAAGGTCGGGAGCCGGGTCGTCTCCGCCAGCCTGGACTCGAGCGGAAAGGAGCGCCAAGCCTCGATGTTGAGCGGAGAGACCTCTTCTCCTCCCGGGCTCATCGGGCCGCCGCACCCGACCCCGCACACCACGAGTCGGTCGGACCCCGCCGGGTTCGAAGAAAGCACCTGGTGGACGAGCTCGTCGAGGTCGGCCCACAGCAGCTCTGCGCCGTTGTCCCCGATCCGGTCCGCCGCGGTCGAACGAGTCGGCCTCTGCCGGCGCGCAACCAGCGTTCCCTCGCGGTCCACCAGCCCGGCTGCCATCTTCGTCCCACCGATGTCGACGGCGAGCGCCAGCTCGGGACGAGAGCTCAACGTCGGCGCGCCATCATCCCGGCGCGTCGCAGACAGAGACGAGCTCCGACGGCACGATCAGCCGAAGCCACGTGTTCGGTGATCTGCCCGGCCCGGACGGCCCGGCCGAGCGTTCAGTTGTCGCGCCGGTGGAAGCGTGAACGGAACCAGTCGCGAGCCTCGTTGACAGCGCCCTCAATCCCGGTGGAGCCGTTTCTCGACTTCTGTTCCCCGTCCTTGTTCCGGGTCAGGTCATGCCAACCCGCTCTGCCCATCCGCCTCAGGTTGCGCTCGAACCAGACGGCTGAGGCGAACATGATGATCACACCGAGGAATCCTGCAACCACCGACTTGCTGTAGAAGGCGACCAGCACGACGACGCCGAGGATGAAGGTGACGGCGGCCCACTTGCAGTATCGCCCGGCATGCCGATAGACGGTCTCCGATCGCACGCGCTCGGCGAACTCAGGGTCCTGACGAACCAACGACTCTTCCAGCTCCGCCAGAATGCGCTGTTCGTGATCGGAAAGCGGCACTAGCAACTGCCCCCTGGGTTTGACCCTTCTGTCTGCGCACCATGTTGGCACGACCGAATGCCGCGGACAACGAGAACGTGCCCGTTCGATCCTTCGTGGCGGGTGCGCCTCACCATCCCGCAGCTTAGGACTCCCGTCGGGCGCCCGGCACGCGGAGCGGGGGTCGCCGGACCGGGCTCGGTCCGGGCCTGGACGGACCGAGGGCAAACGCAGCCAGCGGACGGGCCCGGCGAGGCCGGCGGAGCCGCAGGCCCGGGGATCGGGACCCGAAGGCGGACGCCCGCACGATCCGGCCGAGGTGGGAGGCCGCCCCTCCCCGGCGCTCCGGCCGGGCGGGGCGGGGCGGGGCTCTGGGGGCGGCTGGTTCAGCCCTTGTCCGTCTGCTTCGGCTTGCGCCGCATGACCAGTGCGGCGATCAGCGCACCGAGCAGGCCCGAAATGAGGATCACGAGGATCAGCGGCGCCTGGCGGTTGTACACCCAGAAGTGGATGCCGACTCGATGGAAGTTCCCCAGGGCGAACCACACCAGGAGGACGACGGCCACGGCGATCACGATCAGCCGTACCTGCCGGCGCCGGTCGAGCCGCCCCTTTCCGTCTCCGTCCGTCGAATCGCCACGTTCGGCAATTTCACGTGCCACTGCCAACAGTCTGCCCCGCCGGAAGTGGTTGTGCGCGCACCGTCCGGTCCGCCGGAGGTGGGGCCCGGTCCTCGAGGGGAGCGCCCATCCTGCTCGCCCCGCCGCCACGACCCGGACCACACCTCGGTCCTCTGAGGACCCCCCGGTCGCTCGACCCACTCCGGGGTCCTTCGGGGCCCGTCCCCCCAGCCCTTCCCCTCGCCCGCCCGCAGCCCACCTCCGAGCACAACCGACACACCTGCTATGAGAAGGGGTCGGGAAACCAGCCGGCGGGAGGCGACAGGCGCCGCGGAAGAGCAGCGAAGGGAGTCGCATGAGCGCGAGCGAGATACTGACCGGGGCCCGCACCATGTGGGAGCTGGTCGACCGGCGCGCCGAGGCCTCGCCTCGTCACCCGATGCTCATCGCTCCCGACAGCAGCGTGACGACGTTCGGAGAATTCCGGGACCAGGCCGAGCGCGTGGCGGCGGGCCTCCAGGCCATGGGGGTCTCCGAAGGTTCGGTCGTCTCGTGGCAGCTGCCGACCCGAGTCGACACGGTCGTCCTGTCGATTGCGCTCTCCCGCCTCGGTGCGATCCAGAACCCGATCATCCATCTCTACCGCGAGCGTGAGGTCGCATTCGCACTGCAGCAGACCGGCGCGGGCCTCTTCGTCATCCCGGGCACGTGGCGCGACACCGATTACGCGGCGTTGGCCCACCGTGCGCTCGAAGGAGCCGCCGCGCCACCCGGGATCCTCTCGCTCCACGACGGGCTTCCCGAGGGCGACCCGGCGCTCCTGCCCCCGCCTCCCCCGGGGACTTCCCCCCAGTCCGCCCCCATCCGCTGGATCTACTACACATCCGGCTCGACGGCGGACCCCAAGGGGGTGCAGCACACGGACCAGACCCTCATCGCCGGCGGGTGGGGCCTGGCCCGCGCCCTGGACATGAAATCCGACGACGTCGGTTCCATCGCCTTCCCGTTCGCGCACATCGCTGGGCCCGACTACCTGGTGACCATGCTGTCCTTCGGCTTCCCCGCCATCCTGGTCGAGTCCTTCTCGGTGACCGACGTCCTTCCGCTGTTCCGCCGGCATGGGGCGACGATGGTCGGAGGCAGCACCGCCTTCTATGTCGCCTATCTCGCCGAGCAGAGGAAGAGCCCGTCCGAACCCATCCTCCCGTCCCTCCGGCTCATGTCCGGCGGAGGCGCGGCCAAGCCACCGGAGATCCACTTCGAGGTCCGAGACGAGGTCGGGGGCCGCGGCGTCGTCCACGGCTACGGCATGACCGAAGTGCCCATGATCTCCAACGGCTCGCCACACGACACGGACGAGCAGCTGGCCAATACCGACGGCAAGCCGGTCGCGGGAGCCGACGTGCGCATCGTGGCCCTCGACGGGCGGCTCGCCGGACCCGACGAGGAGGGCGAGGTCCGGGTCAAGGGTCCGATGGTGTTCCACGGCTACACGGATCCCGCGCTCGACGAGGAGGCATTCGACGAGGATGGTTACTTCCGGACCGGCGACCTCGGCCGGCTCCGCGCCGACGGACACCTCGCCCTGACGGGTCGGCTCAAGGACGTCATCGTCCGCAAGGGAGAGAACATCAGCGCCAAGGAGATCGAGGACTTGCTCTATACGCACCCGAAGGTCGTCGAGGTCGCGGTGATCGGACTCCCGGACCCCGAACGCGGCGAACGGGTCTGCGCCGTGGTCCAGGTGGCCGACGACGCGGAACCGCTGGACCTGGACCAGGTCGTCGCCTTCTGCCGCGACGCCGGGCTCATGACCCAGAAGATCCCCGAGCAACTCGAGATCCGCTCGGAATGGCCGAGAGCCGGGACCGGCAAGATCGTGAAGAAGACCCTCCGCGACGTCTACTCGGCCGCGTGAGCGCAGACCAGACCCGCAGAGACGGCGTCCCGCGCCCGGGCTTCGTCCCGCCCGATCCGCTGGCCGGAGGGCCGTACCGCGTCGCCTTCGTCTGCACCGGGAACATCTGCCGATCCCCCATGGCCGAGGTCATGACCCGCGCCATGGCCGCGAGCACCGAGCTCGCCGACGGAACCGCTCTGGGTGCTCACCTCGAGCTGCGGAGTGTGGGCACCGGGCCCTGGCACGAAGGGGAGCCCATGCATCCGCTGGCCGCCGCGGCCCTGGCTCGCGCCGGCTACACCGAGAACCATCACGTCGCCCATCAGTTCAAGACGGCGGACATCGGGAGTATCGACCTCCTGGTCGCGCTCGATCGACGACACCTCCAGACCTTGCGGGGCCTGGGCGCCGATCCTGACCGCCTGGTGCTGCTGCGCTCGTTCGACGCCGCCGCCGGGGCAGCCGTCGACGTGCCGGACCCCTACTACGGCGACGACGAGGTGTTCGATCGGTGCCGCGACATGATCGCCACGTCGTGCGCCGGTCTGGTCACCTCGCTCGCCATGTACTGGGACTCCTTCTGGGGGGCGTGAAGACTCCGGTCGGCCAGGCGGGAACACACACCTCTCGCGTGTCGCCGCGCCAGGCAGGTCTGTGACCAGGGCGATCGCCCGAATTCGACCGCAGGCTGACCCTGGACGGTCCCGCGGCGTGTGACATAGTGCCGACGTGGTGTCACGCAGGGTCCGCCGCCGCCGGCGACAGTTCACGACGGTCGGCATCCTGTTGCTGCTCCTGCTGATCTACTTCGCCTTCTTCTCCGGAGGCGGATCGAAGCCGCCGCCATCCCAGGCGGTGCACAAAGCTCACGACACCGTCGACGTGAAGCCGTTCCCGAAGCACTCGCCCCTCAATCCGGACTGGACGGGCGACGGGAAGCAGGTGACGTTCGGTTTCGGCGGTGACGTCCACTTCGCCGGTGCGGTCGGGGACAACCTCGCCCAGAACCCCGCCACCGCGCTCGGTGCGACGATCCCTCAACTCTTCACCGGCACGCAGTTGCGAATGGTGAACCTCGAGACGGCCGTGACGGACGGGACCTGCCCCGAACCGCAGAACAAGCCGTACATCTTCGACGCGCCCGCTTCGGCGATCACGGCGCTCAAGAGCGCACAGATCACATTGGTCACGGAGGCCAACGACCACGGGGAGGACTGTGGCCCCCAGGGGCTCTCCCAGAACCTCTCCATCGCCGCGCAGGCCGGATATCCGATCATCGGCATCGGGAACAATGCCGCCCAGGCCTTCACGCCCTACCGGGTCACGATCGACGGTCAGCGGATTGCGATCATCGCCGCCACCCAGGTCATCGCCGACAACCTCGTCCCCACGTGGACCGCGACCGCGTCGACCGCGGGCGTCGCCTCGGCCATCGATCCCACCGAACTGGTCCGCGAGGTCCAGCAGGTCCGGCGCAGCGCCGACACCGTGATCGTCTACGTCCACTGGGGCACCGAGACGCAATCCTGCCCCAACCCCCAGCAAGAGCCACTGGCGGAGCAGCTCGTCAGGGCGGGCGCCGACGTCGTGATCGGCTCTGATGCGCACGTCCTCTCGGGGGCCGGCTATCTCGGAAGCGCCTACGTGGACTACGGGTTGGGCAACTTCGCCTTCTACGACGACGCGCCGCCCGAGACGTCGAGCGGGTCGCTCATCGTCACCGCCACCGGCCGGCACGTCGTGAGTGTCACGTTCCGGCCCGCGACGATCGTGGGCGGGCTGCCCCAGCCGCTCACCGGCGCCCCGGCTGCCTCTGCGCTGGCGAGCTGGACGTCGGCCCGCGCCTGCACGAATCTCTCCGCCGGCGCAGCCTCGAGCGTCGCGACCATGCGCACCGAGACAGTTCCTTTCGTGGCGCCCACTCCCCCGCCATCCGCCACGACGACGACTGCTCCGGGCTCGGCGACGAGCAGCTCCACCACGACGACGACCCACACGACCACGACGACGACCCACAGGACCACGACCACCACCGGGAGGACCACGACCACCACCGGGAGGAGCACGTCGACCACGGCCACGACGTCGCCCGCGCCCACCACGACGTCGTCGACCGACAACGCAGGTGGTTGAGCCGCGGCTGCAGCAGTGGCGACGGCCTCCCCGTTCAGGCCACTGATTCGAACGTCGGCGCTCCAGGCTCCAGCGGGACACGGGCGGCCCGCGCCGTGAAGCTGATGGCGTGGTACCAGCCGCACAACATGAGCAGGTCGAGGATCTGAACTTCGTCGAATTCGAGGCGGAGCTCCGCCCAGAGGTCGTCGGACACGTCACCCGTGCCGTGAAGCGAGTCGACCAACTGCACCAACAGGCGGTCCCGGCGCGCCTCCCAGCAGAGATCCGAGGACCTGCCGTGCACCAGTGACGTCACCTGCGCGGCCGTGAGCCCAGCCCGCTCAGCGAAGAACGCCGTGTGCACACCCCACTCGTACTGACAACCACAGAGGGCGCACGTCCGGTCGATCACGATCTCCCGCTCGCGCAGGCCGACCGAGAGTGCCCGGCTGAGCTCGTGACGGCCCCACGGTTCCATGGCGGCCGCCATGGGCAGGTTGCGCACGAACGTCCGGAAGAGCGCGATGGCGGGAACGCCCGCCGGCATCATCGAGCGCAGCTGCGCGTCGACGTCGGGTTCGAACGGCGCCTCCAGGGGCGCAATCCGGGGCTTGACCGGCACGACTCCACCTCCTGTCCTGTTGAATCCGCTGCATCGACGATGTTTCTGAATCCGAAACATCGGCCCGCGGCTACCCTATTGTTTCGAAAACAGAAACGTCAACCCCACCCGGTCCGTTGGGAGTCCAACTCGCCCGATGCCAGGATCGAATCGCGCCAAGACGCCACTCCCCCTTCCGGGCCGCAACGTACGCGGTTCGTCGTCGGGGCGACCCCTCATGGCCGCCCTCGATCTTCTCGGACGACGCTGGTCCCTCAGGGTCCTCTGGGAGCTGCGGCGGGGGCCGGTGGGAGCCAGGGAACTCCGCAGCCGCTGTGACGAGATGTCGTCAAGCGTCCTGTACAGCCGCCTGGACGAATTGCGCTCGACCGGTCTCATCGAGCACGACCCGGAGGGCGCCTACGTGCTCACCCCACGAGGCCAGGAGCTCGGAGCGGCGCTCGAACCGCTGCAGGATTGGGCGCAGCGGTGGGCGCACGACCTGGAACGGGCCGGTCCTGCCGCCGATCGCCCCTGACCATTTGAGTCCGACCGGCCGGTTCTTCGGAAGATGAACGTCGGCGGTGGCGCGAGAGTGCAGGAGTGGTTCACGATCCGGCTGCTTTTCGTGGCACCGCCCCGTACTACGTCGCCGGTCGACCGCCGTACTCGCCTCGCCTGCACGCCGTGCTACGCGAGGAGCTCGGCCTCGACGGCACCGGGCGACTGCTCGATGTCGGGTGCGGGCCAGGCGTGCTGTCGATCGAACTCGCCCACCTCTTCTCCGAGGTTGTCGGACTGGACCCAGAGCCCGGGATGCTCTCCGAGGCACGACGTCGGGCGGAAGCCCGCGGCCTCGAAAACGTCACCTTTGTCGAGGACGTCGCCGAGCACATCGGCGAGCTCGGGATCGGGCCCTGCCGAGCCGTCACCTTCGGGCAGTCCTTCCACCGCGTCGACCGCTACCCCGTCGCCGATGCGGTCTATGACCTCCTCGAGCCCGACGGCGCGATCGTGCTGGTCGGTCACGAGGTGGAGGGTCATCGGCGACCCGACGGGCCCGATCTCCCCGACATTCCGCACGACGAGATCAGATCTCTCATCGCGAGCCACCTCGGCCATCCCGTCCCTCCGGACACGGGGCCGGTCGAACGGTGGGAGGTCACGCTCCGCAACACCCGCTTCGGGACGCCGCGTCTCGTGGTCGCCCCGGGCCGTACCGACCTCGTACGCGACGTCGACGCAGTCGTCGCCAACTACTTCTCCATGTCGTACGCCGCGCCCCCCTTTTCGGCGAGCAGAGGGGCAGGTTCGAAGACGAGCTCAGGGCCCTCTTGTACCGCCACGCTCCGGGTGGCCGGTTCTGGGAATGGCCGGGGGACACCGAGATCGTCCTGGCGACCAAGCCCCGAACCGGACCCTGAACGCGGCACGACTGCTCCTCCGCTTACGGCAGCTCCACCTTCGACCAGCTGTGAGGCTTCTCCTCGAAGGCCGTCTCGTCCGGCAGGCGCCCGTGGCGGAAGCGGATGTCGTCGAGGTCGTTGGGCTCGCTCACCGTCACCTCGGAAAGTCGGAGCACCATGTCCGCCTGCCTGCGCAACACGCTGCGCTGCCACTCGGAGGTGGTGTCGAGCATGATCCCGCCGATGGAGTCCATCAGCCGGATCAGGACGGCCGGATTGCCTCCCGCGGACTGCCGGATCTTGTCGAAGGCCCGGTTGACCATGCGGTCGTACGACGGATCGAGCTCAATCAAGCGGACCATGCCCCGCGAGTCCCGGAACACCCCCTCTTCGAGGATCCGGCCCGATACCCGGCCGAGCCCCGCCGCCAGCCAGTCGATGCAGGTCAAGGCGGTAAAGGTGTCGTTGACCGCGGCCGACAGGGCCCGGATGGCGATCTCGACCATCTGGTCGACGGCGAAGACGGGATCCTGCACGAGCGTGCGGTGAGGACCCGTCACGTGCGCCTTCGAAAGCGCGCGGCCGACCTCGGGCGCTGCGCCGCGCGGCCACACCGTGGCCAGCGGGCGCCCCATGGCGAGGAAGTGGCCGGGCCGGTGCTCCAGGCGGATGACGGAGTCCGTCCGGGTCGCGATGGAGATCAGCTGCGGGTAACCCACGTATTGGAGGTAGCCCCCGACCATGGACGGAACCGTGGCACCGCGCTCCTCGAGGAGCAGGTGCAGATCAGCGACGGACTTCCCCGCGCCGGGCGTGCTGCCCGTCTCCGGCGCGGGGTCACCCACCCGCACCGGGAACTCGGCGTCGATCGAGTGCATGAGGTCGGACGCGATGCCGGCGATCACCTCGGGCAGCTGAATCGACTTCGCAATGTGATGGATGAAGTAGATGAGGACGGCGATGTCGACGAGGAGCAGTACCTCGGCGACGCTCGTGGAGAGATGGGGGATGAACTCCCGGTCGGCGCTGACACTGATCGACCCGAGCGCCAGAACGGAATAGACGAACGTGCCGACGAAGACCCCCAGCGTCACCTGGTTCCCGATGTCGCGCACGAAGTTCCGCATCATCCGCGGGCCGAACTGCTGCGAGGCCAGGGTCAAAGCCAGGATCGTGATGGAGAACACGACGCCGACGACGGTGATGACCGCGGCCGCGATCGCGATGAGCACCTGCGGGACCACGCTCGCGCTGCCCGTGCGGATCCAGAACGGAAGGGTCAGGTGATGGTGATACGCCGCCAGATCGATGGAGAACGTGACGGCGAACAGCAGCACGGCCGCGACGATCAGAATGCTCGGAACGACCCAGAGGGTGGTGCGGAGCTCCTCCCATCGCCACCGGGGCAGCTCTCCCGAGTTCTTTCCGAGCCGCGCCGGCTGAGGGGGAACCTCCTGCTCCATGTCGCTCACGACGGACGCCGCTCGCACCCGGCCGTGGAGCGGGCTCCGAGCTCTGTCGAAGGGGATGGGGTGGTCATCGGGATCCGTACTCTGCTTGCCGACCAGTCTTCCCGGCACACCTGTTCCACGTGCAGGATAGCCCCGACCACTTCGCTGCGAGACCTGACCGGCGGCACGGCCGCCGCGACGTCACTGCGGGAAGAACCTCGGCAGGTACCGCTTGTTCGCTGCCAGCAGCTCGTCGGCCAGCTCTGCGGCGAGCGGATACTGGCCGACGATCGGGTTGGCCAGCAGCGCCCGGACGACGTCGTCGCGGCTCCCCGAACGTGCCGCCCGAACGGTCAGGCGCTCGAAGGCCTTCATGTGTTGCACCAGTCCGAGCATCTCGGCCGCGAGCGGACGCTGGTGCAGCGGGTGGGCTCCGTCGGCGTCCACGACGGCGGTCGTCTCGACGACGGCATCGTCGGGCAGCTCCGGGATCGCGCCGTCGTTGCGCATGTCGACCACTTGCACGTCGCCCGTGCCGGCATGGAGCGACGCCATGAGCCGGACTGCCGCCAACGAGTAGAACGCGCCGCCCCGATACGAGAGCGCATCCGGCTTCACGCTCAGCGCCGGGTCCCGGTATTCTTGGAGCAGTCTCGTCTCGAGCTCCGCCACCACGTCGGCTCGGGGCCTGTAGCCCGCTGCTCTTTGCTGGGCCACCTCGGCGTCGTGCCCGTAGTAGTAGTGCACGTAATAAGAGGGCAATGCCTCTTGAAGCTTGAGGCCCTCCACGGAGACCCCGCTCTCCAACGCCAGCTCCGGCCCGAAGCGGTCGAAGAGGCCGGGCAGAACGTCGTCGCCGACGAGCCCATCCTCGGCCGCCCGGGCCCCCGGATCGACCTGGCCGTCGTCAGAGCCCCTGAGGACGGCCGATCTCACCCACGTCAGATGGTTGAGACCGACGTGCTCGACCATCACCGAGTCGGGATCGACCCCCAGATAGTGCCCGATCCGACGCTGCGCCCAGATGGCGACGTTGCACAGGCCGACGGCTCGGTGACCGTCGTCGAGGAGCGCCTGGGTGACGATCCCGACCGGATTGGTGAAGTCGACGAACCATGCGCCCGGGTTGGCGCGGGCCGCCGTCCGCTCGGCCAGGTCGAGGACGACCGGCACCGTTCGCAAGGCCTTGGCCAATCCGCCCGCGCCGACGGTCTCCTGGCCCAGGCAGCCGAAGCCGACCGGAAGTGTCTCGTCGACCCGCCGCGCCGCTTGACCGCCGATCCTGAGCTGGACGACGACGAAGTCCGCCCCTTCGAGCGCGGCGTCGGGGTCCGCCGTCGTCGAGAACGCGCCGGACCACCCGCGCGCCCGCAGGATCCGCTCCGAGAGCCCGCCCACGACGTCGCGCCGAAGCTCGTCGGGATCGAGCAGGACGAGATCGTCGACCACCATGCGGTCCTCGTGATCGCAGAGGCCGTCGACGAGTTCGGGAGTGTAGGTGCTGCCGCCGCCGACCACGGCCACCTTGATCCCCACGTTGGGCAACGTAACATCCGGCGTAACATCCCAGCGTGTCCGACGCTGTTGCCGCCGAGCCGGTGGTGCTCGCGGTCGACGGCGGGAGCACCAAGACCGACGCGGTGCTGGTCGGTCTCGACGGCGCCCTCCTCGGACGGGCTCAGGCCGGGCCGAGCAACCACCAGTTGGTCGGTGTCGACGGCATGCTGGACATCCTGGGCGAAGCGGTGCGGTCGGCCGCTGCCGCAGCGGGAGTCGATTCGAGCGCAGATGGTCCGATCGCCCAGCTCGGCGTGTTCTGCCTCGCCGGGCTCGACCTTCCGCCCGACGAGGAGAAGCTCGCGCCCGCGATCGAATCCAAGGGCTGGGCCATCGACGTGATCCTGCGCAACGACACCTTCGCCGTTTCGCGTGCCGGTACGACTGCGCCGTGGGGCGTCGGGGTCGTGTGCGGGACCGGCGTGAACTGCGCCGGTATCGGACCCGACGGCCGCACCGTTCGCTTCCCTGCGCTGGCCGAGCTCTCGGGCGACTTCGCGCCGGGCGGCGCGTGGCTCGGGGTGCGCGCCCTCGGACTCGCGCTTCGGGCCAGCGACGGGCGCGGGCCGGCGACGTCGCTGAGCGAGCTCGTGCCGGCGCATTTCGGCTATCCCGAGCGCCGAGTCCGTCCTGGCCGCGGTCTACGGGGGCGAACTCGCCTACAACCGCCTGTTCGAGCTGGCACGCGTGCTCCTCGACGCGTCGGCCGACGGCGACGGCCCGGCGCGGGAGTCGGCGAGCACGTTGGCCGACGAGGTGGTGGCCTTCGTGCGCGCCGCGGTCGACCGGCTCCAGGTGGCCGACGAGGAGGTCGAAGTCGTCCTCGGAGGTGGCGTCTTCAAAACCCGCGACCGGCGCTTCCACGACCGGGTGGCCCGTGGCATCCGCGCCGCGGCACCCCGCTCGAAGCTGGTCTACCTCCGGGCGCCGCCCGTGCTCGGCGCCGCCCTGATCGGCCTCGACGCGCTCGACGCCACCTCCGACGCCGAGCTCGCCATCCGGGCCAGGCTCGGCGACTGAGGAGCGCTCGGCCGGCCTACCGCGTCACGCGCTCCCCGCTCCGGCGGTCGCCACCCCGTGGGGGATGGCGTCCGCCAGGAGGCGCTCGTCATCGGCCAGGAGGGCGTGGGCCAGCTGCTTCACCATCTCCATCACCTCGGGATGCTCCTCTGGGTTCCAGCCTTCGAGCAGATCGGTCAACCCGGCTCGGCGCGCCTCGGTCAGCCGGCCCAGCGCGTCGGTGCCCGGCGGCGTCAGGTGGAACTCGTGGTCGGCACCCTGAAGGCGCTGGTCCACCATCCCGGCCGACACCAACCCGTCCACACCGGGCTGGATCACGGACGTGTCGACGTGCAGCCGTGAGGCCAGATCCTCGACCGTGCAGGCCGGGTTCTCGGCCATCCGGTAGAGCAGCCAACACGAACGTGGCGCCAGATCGAGACCGGCCCGTGAGGCCAACGTGTGGTAGAGCTCGCCCCGGTTCTCCCGGGAGGAGAGGCGGGCGAGCGCCAGCTCGATCTCCTGCAACGACGAGCGATCATCGGGCATCCCGTTGACCTCACCGACGTCGACCGTCTCGACCGTCTTGCGCAACGGCACCTCGGGCAGCAGGAAGCTGAGGACGAAGGCCACGAAGGCGATGGGCACCGCCACCATGAACACCACCTGAATGGCATGGGTCACCGCGTCGGTGTACCGGGTGTAGAAGGCCAACCCGGCCGCGGTCGATTTGAGCTTCTCCAAGAGGGACGGGTCGATGGTCTGGGGGTTGAACGATCTCAGCACCGACGCGGAGACCCTGGCCAACGCGGGTGCGAACGTGTGGGTGAAGACGCTGGCATAGATCGCACCGAACACCGCGGTGCCGAAGGAGCCGCCGATCATCCGGAAGAACGTGGCCGAGCTGGTCGCCACCCCGAGATCCTGGTACGAGACCGAGTTCTGCACGGCGACGACGAGCACCTGCATGGTGAGCCCCATGCCGACGCCGAAGATGAACATGTACAGGGCGAGCACCCAGCTGTTCAAGGACGCGTCGATCATCGACAGCAGGTACGCCCCGAGCGTCATCATCGCGGTGCCCATGATGGGGAAGATCTTGTACCGGCCCCACCGGGTGACCAACCGGCCTGACGTCACCGAAGCCGCGAGCATCCCGAGCATGACCGGCAGGATCCGCAGGCCCGACGCCGTGGGGCTGACGCCCTTCACGTCCTGCATGAACAGCGGCAGGAAGGTCAGCGCCCCGAACATGGCCAGCCCCATCACGAAACCGATGGCGCTGGCGGCGTTGAACACCGAGGCCCGGAACAGCTTGAGCGGGATGACCGGCTCCTCCGCCCGATGTTCCACCATGACGAAGCCCACCGCCAGAACGACCCCGAGCAACGCGGTCAGGACACTCGGGACCGAGTCCCAGGCCCACGTGATCCCACCCAGGCTGGCGAAGAGGATCAAGGACGTGGCGGAACCGGCCAGCAACGCGGTCCCGGCGTAGTCGATCCTGTGGTGCACCCGGCGCAGGTGACCCGGAAGCACGGTCCCGGTCACGAACAGCGCCACGATGCCCAGCGGCAGGTTGATGTAGAAGACCCAGCGCCACGTCAAGTACGTCACGCAAAGACCGCCGATCAGCGGACCGATCACGGTGGCGATCGGCGAACATGCCGCCGAAAAGACCCATGTACCGCCCGCGATCGCGCGGCGACACGACGTCGCCGATGATCGTCTGCGCTCCCACCATCAGCCCACCGCCACCGAGACCCTGCAGGGCCCGGAACGCGATGAGCTCGGTCATGGTGTGGCTGAATCCGCACAACGCCGAGCCGACGACGAAGATCACGATGGAGATCTGGAAGAAGATCTTGCGGCCGTACTGGTCGCCGAGCTTTCCCCACAGTGGCGTCGACACCGTCGAGGCCAACAAGTACGCCGTCACGACCCAGGCCAGGTGCGAACCCCCATGCAGGTCGCCCACGATGGTGGGCAGGGCGGTCGACACAATGGTCTGGTCCAGCGCGGCCAGGAGCATGCCGAGCAGAAGCGCGCCGAGGATCAGCCACAGGCGGCGCTGGCTGATCTTCTCGACCGCGGGGGCGGGCGCTGCGACATCGACGCTCACTTCACCCACCTCTTCCACCATGTGCCCAAGGATTGAACGTCCTGATCAGGGTGCATCCTAGGCCGACCGCCGCCTGATTCTTCCGGACCGGTCGCGGCGGCCCCACCACGCGACGCCGAGAACCGCGGCCATCGAAGTCGAGCGGCTGGCGAGGCTGCGTCTGCATCGAGATCTCGTGCGTTCACGCGTCCGGGCAGTCGAGAGCCCGGCTCCGCGCTACGGTCCCGCCCGGAGACGTCACTGCGTCCGCGGGAGGTCGGCCGGAGCCGAACTCGATCCTCGGCGCCCCCCGCAACCCCTGGCACCGCGGACAGGGCTCGGCCTCCGGGCACCGAGACCGACACACGAAGGAAGGCAGACCCCATGCGCACGCGCCTCACCGATCTGCTCGGCATCGAGCACCCCGTCATGCTGGCCGGCATGGGCGGCGTCTCATATTCGAAGCTCGCCGCGGCGGTCTCGGAGGCCGGCGGGTTCGGGTGCCTCGGAGCGTCGACCATGGGCAACGCCCAGATGGTGGCCGAAATGGCCTCCGTGCGCGCCGAGACGGGCAAACCCTTCGGCGTCGACCTCTTGACGGCGATGCCTGGCGGCCTGACGGAACAGGTCGAGCTGATCGTCGAGGCGGGCGCCAATGCCTTCGTCGCCGGCCTGGGAGTCCCCACCGACGTCGTCGACCTGTGCCACCGTCACGGCCTCGTGGTCGTGAGCATGTGTGGGAAGGTCGAACACGCCGTGCGCGCCGTGGAGGCCGGATGCGACCTGGTCGTCGCCCAAGGGACCGAAGCGGGCGGGCACACCGGACAGGTCGCGTCCCTCCCTCTGGTCCCCCAGATCGTCGACGCGGTGGGGCGACGAGTCCCCGTCGTGGCGGCCGGAGGAATCTTCGACGGCCGCGGCCTCGCCGCGGCGTTGGCGCTCGGAGCCGACGGGATCTGGGTGGGAACCCGCTTCATCGCCACGCCCGAGGCCCGGGGGGTGCTCGGCTACAAGGAGGCATTGCTGGCCAGCCGAGAGGACCGGACGACGGTCAGCCGTGCATACTCGGGCAAGACCATGCGCGTCGTGCGCAACGGGTACACCGACTACTACGACTCCCATCCCGAGGAGCTCAGACCGTTCCCCGAGCAGCTGAGCGTGGCTTACGGCAACGGGGCGATCCATCTCGGCGGTGACTCGTTCACCGAAGGTGTCGACGTCGACCGGGAGTGCTACCCGGCGGGTCAAGGAGTCGGTGCCATCGAAGAGCTCGTGCCGGCCGGAGAGCTGGTGCTCAGGTTCGTCACTGAGGCAGAAGCGGTCCTCGAGCGCCTCGCCGCTTTTCGATGAGCCCGGCGGCGGTCCGCCCGTGACGCCCACCGGGGACTTGCCTGAGCCTTCGCGGATCAGAGTGGCCCTCGTGACGGGATCGAACCACGGGATCGGCGCCGCCACCGCGAACGCGCTCGCGGCGCGGGGCGTGGCGGTGGTGTGCACGTACCTCCGCACCGCGAAGCTCGGCGGGCTGAAGGATCCGTCGTTGCCTCCGGCGTACCGGGCGAACCGCATGGGCTCGGCCGAGGAGGTCGCGGCGTCGATCGCGGGCCGAGGCGGGCGCGCCGTCGCCGTGGAGGCCGATCTCGCCGACGCCGGCGTGATCCCCTCTCTCTTCGATGTCGCCGAGGAACACTTCGGGCCGGTGCAGATCCTGGTCAACAACGCCTCTGGGTGGCTCGGTGACAGCTTCGCCCCGGGACCGATCGACCGACTCGGCCGGACGGTGCAGGCAGTCGTCGCGGACACCTTCGACCGGGTCGTAGCCGTGGACGCCAGGGGAGCCGCGCTCCTCATTGCGGAGTTCGCGCACAGACACGTCTCGAGACGCGGTCAGTGGGGCCGCATCGTGGGACTGACCTCGGGCGATGGGGACGGGTTCCCCGAAGAGGTGTCATACGGCGCGGCCAAGGCGGCCCAGGTGAACCTCACCCTGAGCGCAGCGAGGGAGCTCGCCCCCTTCGGGGTCACGGCCAACGTCGTCCACCCTCCGATCACCGACACCGGCTGGGTCAACGAGAAGACGGCATCCGTCGCCCGTTCGGCCGGACGCCGTGTCGCCAGTCCCGAGGAGGTCGCAGAGGTGATCGCCTATCTGGCCTCGGACGCTGCCGCGCTGATCACGGGGAATGTGATCGGGCTGCGCTGACCACGCGCCGCAGGCTCCGAGCAGCCGCACCCGACCGGCGGTGCGGCGACCGCGAGTCGTTCGTCGCCCGCCTTCACCCGTGGAGACCGACGGCCATCAACCCGAGCCAGAGCAGTCCGTACCCTTGCAGGACATGGTCGTGGAGCGCCAGAGCCGTTCGGGCTCGCCCCCATCGCCGGCGTCCAGCACCCGGAAGATGTGCAGGACGGACAGGACCAGGGGGATGACGGTGAGCTCGATCCAGACCACGTGGCGGTGGGCATGGGCGAGCAAGCCCGGTGCGGTCGAACGCCCACAGGCAGTACGAGGCGACCGTGACGCTGGCGGCGATGGTGAGGGTGGACCGCAGGAAGGATTCCGTGTACTCGTCGAGCACGCTCCGATGCGAACCCCGCGCCTGGCCGAGCTGCGCGTGCTCGGCGTAGCGCTTCCCGGTGACGACGAACAGCGCCGCAAAGGAAGTGAAGACCAAGAACCAGGTCGAGAGATACACATGTGCGACGACGCCGCCGGCCACGGCCCGCAAGACGAACCCGGACGCGACCACGGCCAATTCCATCACCGGCTGGCGCTTGATCCAGAGGCTGTACGAGAGGCTCAGCCCGAGGTATGACGCCACGACGACTGCGAAGCCCCAGGGACCGATGAGGATCGCACCAGCCAGACCGACGGCGATGAGGACGAACCCTGCGACGAGCGCGACGGACGGCGCCAGATCACCGCTCGCCACCGGCCGGCCCTGCTTCCTCGGGTGGCAGCGGTCCGACTCGGCATCGAGGACGTCGTTGATGAGGTAGTGCCCCGATGCGACGACGCAGAAAACGAAGAAGGCTCCGAGGACACGCAGGGTGGTCGACCAATCGCCCAGAACCCCGGCTGCGGCGGGAGCGGCGAACACGAGGATGTTCTTGATCCACTGCCGAGGCCGCATGGCGCGAACCAGGAGCCAGGGTGTGCGGGCTCGGGTCGCCAGGCCGGGTGCCTCGTCCTGAGAAGAGCCGAGTGGCGCCCTGCGATTGTCGTCCTCGTTCAAGGGGCGATTTGGTGTGGTCATGGCTTCATGTGGTTGTTCACCGTGTACCGCACCCCACGAGGGAGGGCAGCGGGCCTGTGCTGCCGCCCTCGGTGCAGTCGACCACACACCTCAATTCGCTGCGTGGATCCGCGGGAGTCAATGGGGTAACCAGGAGATCGGAGGGGGGTGCAGCCAGCGTAGACGAGTTCCTCGCGGGGCAACGAGGCCACCGCGTTCTCGGTGCCCGGAGCCAGAAAACGTTTTCTCCGACGGTACGACAACGGTGTCCTCGCTGCCGGTGCGGAGGCGCCCCCTCGACCCGGGCATGGCGCTCATGGCATGCGCTCACGGCATGACAGGCGAACGGCGAGTGCCCTCGCCGGGCATCTGCGACAATCGGGCGTGGCCACGCTGGCGTCTCCCGCCGCCAACCTGGGAGATCACGCCGCTTCGTCGGAGCTCGACCGAACGTCGGTCGCTTGGGACGACAGGACCACCGCACCGTCGCTGCTCCGGCCGATGGTCCTGGGCCTGGTGGCCTCGGTGGCCATCGTCTGCGGCGCCCTGGCGGGCGGCCGGATGTTCGTCTCGACCCTGCCCGGATCCTGGTTCTTCGGCCCGACCACCAGCACGGCGGCGGCGCCGTCCCGGCCGCCCGTGTTCGCCCTCATCGGCGTCTACGGCGGCATCATCCTGCTGGCCCGGGCCTGGCTGGAACTGCTACGTCTGAGCCGTTCCCATCGCGGGATGCCGGTGCGCCGGGTGGCCGGCGTGATCGGCGTGTGGGCCGTGCCCTTGGCCGTCGCCCCTCCCCTGTTCAGCCGGGACCTCTACAACTACGCCGGCCAGGGTGAGATGGTGGCGCACGGCATCAGCCCGTATGTCTACGGCACCGGCGTCCTCGGGTTCACGCCGTTCAGCATCCTGCCGGGGCCCCTCTGGGCCAACACGCCGTCGCCGTATGGGCCGGCGTTCCTCTGGCTCGACGGGCTCGTCACCGACCTGTCCCGCCACCAGGTACTGACCGACCTGGTCCTGCTTCGCTTGCTGGCGGTGGCCGGCCTGGCCATGGCCCTGTGGGCCATCCCGGTGCTGGCCCGGGCGGCCGGGCGGGACGCCGCCCCGGCCGTGGTCCTGGGTCTGGGCTCCCCCCTGGTGTTGACCACCCTGGTCGGGGGCGCGCACAACGACGCGCTCATGCTCGGCTTGCTCCTGGCCGGCCTGGCGGTAGCCCGGCGCCATGGCGCGCTGCCCGGGATCGTGCTCTGCGCTCTCGCCGCCAGCGTCAAGGCGCCCGCCTTGGTCGCCGTGGTGTTCCTGGGCTGGAACTGGCCGGGCCCGGGGGCCCGGCTCACGAGGCGGCTCGGCGCACGCCGCGGCCGGCTGCGCCATCGGTCTCGCCACGCTCAGCGCCGTGTCGTGGATCACCGGCATCGGCTGGGATTGGGTCCGCACGGCGGCGACCCCGACCAAGATCATTACCGGCATCACGCCGGTCGACTCGGCGTCCCGGCTGGTGACAGACGTGGCGCACCTGGTCGGTTTCGACGTCGCGGCGATCCGGAGTCCGCACGGTGGTGGCGGTCGCGGCGCTCGCGGCGGTGGTGCCGATCGGCGGCTGGCTGCTGTGGCGCTCGCCCAAGCTCGGCGTCGAACGTTCGCTCGGCCTGGCGCTCCTGGCGCTGGTGCTGCTCGGTCCGATCCTGTGGCCCTGGTACCTGACGTGGCCACTGGCCGTGCTGGCCCCAACCGCCGGCCGGCGGATCCGCTGGGCGGTGATCGTCCTGGCCATCGGCGGTGCGCTGGTCGGGGCGGCCTCCGTCGTCGGCGCAGTCCATGCGTTCACCACCGCCGGCCTGCCGGGGGAGCTGCTCGTGCTCGTCGCCCTTCTGGCGCTGGCGCTCACCGGCTTCGGCCGACGGGACGCTCCGCGCCTGGACGTGGGCGCGGGGCGGGTGCCGAGGAGCGACGTCCGCCCTGGGTAGGGACCTACCCGGTAACGTCTCGTGGGACTGTCGGCTCTGGGACCCACGTGTGGGCGGGGTGAAAGGGACAAGCACCGTGGGAGTGCCCGCCGCCGTGAACCGAACTGGCCCGAGGACCACCGTCGGCTCCATGAACCTCTGGATCGGCGTCGGCACCCTCGGGTCGGTCGGCATCGCGGTGCTGGGCACGAGCATCGGCGCGATCTTCCGGCCCGGACCGGAGCGATTCTGGTTCAGCGTGACCGGGGGTGGGTACACGCCGGCGCACGTGGGTTTCTACCTGTCGGTGGCCCTCCTCGTCGGCGCGTGGGTGGGAGTCGGCCTCGAGGCCCGACAGGGCCGCCTCTCCGTCACCCGCTGCTGGGTGATCCTGGCGCTCTGGGGTCTGCCGCTCTTCATCGGTCCACCGGTCTTCAGCCGTGACCTCTACAGCTACATCGCCCAGGGCCTCCTCGCGCACCACGGCCTCAACCCGTACCATGTGGCGCCCTCGGCCCTGGGCAAGGGCCCGCTGCTCTCCTCGATCGCGAGCGTGTGGCGTGACACCGCCTCGCCCTACGGACCCTTCTTCGTCGCGGTAAGCCGGGCGGCCGTCAGCGTCTCGGGCGGCTCGTTGGTGGCCCAGATCCTCGTCTTCCGTGCGGCCGAGCTCTTCGGGGTGGCAGCCATCATGGTGTCGCTACCCCGCCTCTCTCGACGTCTGGGCACCGACCCCGGCCTCGCCCTCTGGCTCGCGGCGCTCAGCCCCCTGGCGCTCTTCAGCTTCATCGCCTCGGGCCACAACGATGCTCTGATGGTCGGGCTCCTGGTGGCCGGCGTCACCTTGGCCACCGAGGGGCGACTGGCGGTCGGGGTCGCCCTGTGCGCCCTGGCTGCACTGATCAAGCTGCCTGCCGCGTTGGCCATCGTGTTCCTGGCGGCCGTCGAGTTCCGGGCTGCCTCCGGTGCGGGGCGTTGGCTGGTGGCGCTCAAGGCGGTCGTGGTCCCCTGCGTGGTGGTGGTGGGCGGGACCCTGGTGGCCGGCTACGGATGGACCTGGCTCGGCCCGACTGCGCTGCGCGTCCCGACCGAACTGCGGGTGCTGGCCACCCCGGCGGTCTCCCTCGGTGTCTTCTTCCACTCCATCGCCCACGTCATCGGCATCCCGGTCTCGACGAGCGCCGTGGTCTCCGCCACCCAGGCCGTCTGCGGCGTGCTCGTGATTGCCGGCACGCTGTGGCTCGTCTGGAACGCCCACCGGCTGGACGTGGTGCGGGCCATCGGCCTGGCCCTGGTCCTCGTCGTCGTCGGAAGCCCCACCGTGTGGCCGTGGTACCTCACGTGGGGGGTCACGCTGCTGGCGGCCACGAACGCTCAGCGATCTCGGGTGCTGGCCGCGGTGGCCGGCCTGGCCATGCTGGTGGTTGGGGCCGGCGGCTCACCGATGCTGAACGGGCTGGACTACCTCGTCACCGCCCCGCTCCTCCTGGCCGGGTGTGCATGGCTCTTCTGGGACCGGCACTGGCAAACGGTTGTGACGGGCCGTGAATCCTGAGGACTGGTCGCCGGGCGGCGACACGGGCGCCGACGGCGGCGAGGTCCGCCCGGTGTCCGTGGCGTCCGGCACGCTGACGGCCGAGGAACCGAGCCCGTCGTCGCGGCCCGCAAGCTGGGCCCGAAGGGCGCGGCGGTCGTTCCTCTTCTGGCCGGTCGTGGCCTACCTGTCCGCCCGGGTCATCACCGTGGCCGCCCTGCTGGTCGCCGACCTGTTCGACCACCGGCGCCTGGCCGGCGAGCTGGCCCGCTGGGACGGGTCCTGGTTCCTGCGTGCCGCCGAACACGGGTGGCCAAGCCACTTGCCGATGACCCACGGACACGTGGCGGCCAACACCATCGCCTTCTTCCCGGTGTTCCCGATCGCCATCCGGTGGCTGTCGTCAGGCACCACGCTGTCGCCGCTCCTCGTCGGCCTGGCCATTAGTGCGGTCACGGGCCTCACGGCCGTCGTGGCCGTCGGCCTCCTGGTCCGGCGGTTCGCGGGAAGGGAGGCGGCCACCCGGGCGACGCTGCTCTTCGCCCTGTTCCCCGGCACCTTCGCCTTCAGCCTGGCGTACAACGAGGGCATCGTGCTGACCTGCATCGCTCTCGGGCTGATGGCGCTGCTCAATCGCCGGTGGTGGCTGGCCGGCCTGCTCGGCCTGCTGGCGACGGCCACATCCCCCGTCGCCCTTGCGTTCGTCTTCAGCTGCGCCTGGTCCGGCGGTTGGGCCGCCTGGCGCGGACGGACCGTGCGCCCCCTGATCGCCCCCGTCCTGGCGCCGCTCGGCTTCGTCGCCTACATGGTTTGGATCTGGCATCACACCGGTGTCCTCAACGCCTGGCGCCTCACCGAGGCGGGCGGGTGGAAAGGCTCGTCCTCGCTCGCCTACCCGTTCCGCGTCCTCGGAACATTCGCCCGGGACCCCTTCAGCCCGACCCTGACCGGCCAGATCCTGGTGGCCGGCACCCTGGTGGCGATCATCGGGGCGGTGCTGGCCATCCGGCAGCGGCAACCGGCCCCGGTCCTCATCTACGGCCTGGCTGCGGCCTTCCTGGCCGCCACCGCGGCGCCAGTTGGACTGCGCCCCCGCTTCGTCATGCTGGCCTTTCCGCTTGTCGTGGCCTATGGAACGCGCCTGCGCGGGCTGGCCTTCGCCGGAGTCCTGCTCGTCTCGGCAGCCCTGCTGGTGGCCATGAGCGCGCTCGAGTTCGCGGCGTGGTCCGTGTTCCCTTGAGCGGCGACCACCGCGCCTCGCGGATCGTCGCCGACGGGACTGTCGGCCAGCCGTCCGTCGAGCCTGGCGCATTGGTCCAACGAGGCGGCTGGAGCATCGCATGGTTCGCCGTCCTCACCGCCGGTCTCGGCTTCTGGAGCGCCTGGACTTCGTGGCCCGGAGCCGCCGTCGTGGCCCCGCTCCTGGTGGTGGTCGGCATCGCCGGCATGACAGCCACGTGGCTGGTGGCCGACCCCAAAGCCGGGGCGCTGCCGTGGGCCGGCCTTGGTGTCGCCGTCCTCGCGGTCGGCATTCCCGAGGCCGTGTCCATCCACGTGCGGCGGTACTACACCACCGACTCCGCGGCTTTCAACCAAGTGGCCACCCGAGCCCTCCTGCACGGGAAGGACCCGTACGCGACGTCGATGGCTTCGGCGGCGCGCCTGCTCAACCCGCCGTCGCACTACTGGACCTACCTGGCCGACGGCCGCCACGTGACCCAGGTTTCCTACCCGGCCGGCTCATTCCTGCTCGAGGCTCCGGCCATGGCGCTGGGCTTCCACCACGAACTGGCCGACTGGACCGACCTGGTCGCCTGGTTGGCCACGGGCATCCTCCTCTTCTTCCTGTTCCCGGCCGGCCTCCGCTGGCTGGCGGCCCTCGTGCTCATCGCCCCTGCCTTCGTCGGCGCGTTCTCAAATGGCGGTACCGATGCCCTGTTCATCCCCTTCTTGGTGGTGGCCGTCTGGCGCTGGGACCGCTTCGGCGCCGGCAAAGGCGCCGGAATCGCCCGGTGGATCGGACCGCTCGCCCTCGGGGCGGCCTGCGCCGTCAAACAGACCCCCTGGTTCTGCCTACCTCTCCTGGTGATCGGCCTGGGCATCGAGGCGAGGAGACGCGGTGACGCGGCGTGGCGGGTGCAGGCTCGCTATCTGGCCATGGTTGTCGCGGTCTTCGCCGCCTGCAATCTGCCCTTCGTGATCTGGGGACCCCGGGCCTGGGCCGACGGCGTCCTCCTCCCCTTCACCGAGCCCCTGGTGGCCGACGGCCAGGGCCTGGTGACCCTGGCCATCCACGGGTTGACCGGCGGTGTCGTGCTGCCGCTCCTGTCGGTGGCCGGCGCGCTGGCCTACCTGGCTCTCCTGGCCGCGTTCGTCGTCTGGTACCCGGTCATGAAGGTCGTCTGGCTCTTCGTCCTACCGGTCGTGCTGTTCGTGCCCGGCCGCAGCTTCTCGGGCTACCTGATCGACTTCTTCCCCGTCGCCCTGATCGCCGCCGTGAGCGTCGTCCGCCCGCAATGGGCGGCGCGCGCCGACACGGGACTCCCGTCCCGCCGGTGGGTAGCCCGCTCGGCCGTCGCCGTTCCGGCCCTCGCCTCGGCGGCGGTCTGCGTGCTGGCCTTCACCTCGGCGCCCCTCGACCTGTCGGTCGTCACAGTCCGCACCTCGCAGGCCACCCTGCGCCTCGATGCGGTCACCGTCACCGTTCACAACCTGACCGGGCACCGCGTCACTCCGCACTTCTTGGTGGTCCTCGACAGCTCGCACCCTTCGGGCTTCTGGACCCCTGCCGGGCCCGGCGCCACGCTCGCGCTCGGGGCCGGGGCGACCGCCACCGTCACCCTCCGACCCAACGAGTTCACCTGGTCACCCCCCCACGGCGCGCACTGGCTGGTCGAGGCGTACACCACCTCGCCCGACGCCCTCAGCACCTCGGCGCTTCAGGTCTGGGCACTCGGGCATACGCAGTGAGTCGCACCCTGGCGGCCCACCGCGACCCGTCGCCGGGGCCTCGCCCCTGCGGGCGCCCCCAGCTGATCTCCAGGCACGGAGGGTAGGTTCCGCCGCCTGCGCCGCTTGCTCAGGCCCGACGACGCTCGTGTGGCGGCAGTGCTGCTGCTCGTGCCGCTCATTGCCTTCGTCGTGCCGGCGCTGTTCAGCGCCCCGGCCCTCTCGGGCGACAACCTGATTCAGAACTTCCCTCTGCGCGCCTTTTCAGGGGAGCTCCTCCGCCAGGGCCACCTGCCTTTGTGGAACCCGTTCATCTGGAGCGGAAGCCCTCTCCTCGGCGGGATGAACGCCGGGTCCTTCTTCCCCCTCACCTTCCTGTTCGTGGTGGTCCCACCGATCGGCGCCTGGGTGCTCAACATGACGGCCGTCTACTGGGTCGCCGGCCTCGGTACCTACTGGCTGCTCCGCCAGTACGGGATGCATCCTCTGGCGGGGTTCCTCGGAGCGGCCGTCTACGCCTACGGCGGGGCCATGATCGGCCAGATGGTGCACCTCGGCATCATCGAGGGAATGGCCCTGATGCCGCTCGTCGTCCTGGCCATCCTCAAGATCAGCTGGGCGTTCTTCGGCGTAGGTCCCGCGACCCGGACCTGGTCCTCCGAGGAGGCGCTCGAGGCACCGCTCGGCGAGCAGGCGGGCACGGGCGTTCCCTCCTCGCCCTGGCCCTGGGTGGTCGGCCTGGCCGTGCTGGTCGGCCTGATCGGGCTGACCGGCGAGCCCCGCAGCATCGCGGAGTGCGAGATCGTGGGCCTGACACTCGCCCTCTGGCTGGCCCTGCGCGGCTACGGCGAAGCCGCCGTGAGCTGGGGGCGTCGGGCCCGGTTCGTCGGGGCGATCGTCCTGGCGGGCGCCTGGGGCGTGGCCATCGGCGCCGCCCAGCTCCTTCCCGGCTACGACTTCATCACCCTGTCGCAGCGGGCCAACGAGCCGTACTCCTTCTTCGCCAGCGGGTCCCTCCACACGCAGTGGACCGTGCTGTTGCTCGTCCCCGACCTGTTCGGCGGTAGCGGGACCCTGCACCAGCCCGTCTACTTCAACGGCTACAACCTGCCCGAGGTGACCGGCTACGTCGGTCTCCTACCCCTGGTGGCCTGCGCCGCCCTCGTGACCCGCACCTTCGGCCGCAACCGCGACCGGGCCTCGGCCGACTGGGCTCCCTGGCTCTTCGTGGCGCTCCTCGGACTCCTGCTGGCTTGGGGGCAGTACACGCCGCTCGGAGGGCTGTTCGGCCACATCTGGCTCTTTGGCCGCACTCGCCTGCAGAGCCGCAGCTTGGGGATCGTGGACCTCGCCCTGGCCGTGGTGTTCGCGTTCTGGGCCGACCGAGCCCTGGGGCACCGCCACCAGTGGCTCGGGACCGCCGGTTGGCGCCGCTGGGTCTCGGCCGCCCCGGCGATGGCCGCCGTCGTTGTCTGCGTCGTGGCCATCGCCTTCCAGCGCCAACTCGAGTCTGCCTTCGGCGCCTTCGGTTCGGGGGCGGGCATGACGCCGTGGTTCGTGGCCCAGCTGGTGGTGGCGCTTTCCGTCGTCGCCCTGGTGTTGGGCTGGCGCCACCTCGGCGCGGTCCGCGCCCGCTGGGCGCTGAGCGCCGTGATCGTGGTGGACCTGGCCCTGTTCGGGCTCTCGTCGGCAACGGGGTTCGCCTCTGCGACCCCCAACGTCGTCGAGGCCAGCAAGGCGGCTGCCGCGAGGGTGCTGGGCACCGAGACGCGCTTCGCGATCTACGCGCCGGCCTACCCGGCCTCCGAGTACGTCCACATCGGAGCCATCGGCCAACCCGACCTGAACGTGTTCACGACCCTGCCGAGCGTGCAGGGCTACGGCTCCATCGTGGACAACACCTACGGCTCGGCCACCGGCACCCACTTCATCGACACGCTCGACCCGTGCGCGCTGGCACGAGGCGTCTTCACGCCACTCCGGCTCGGCACCCTCCTGATCGGCCCCAACCGGCTGGCGGTCGAGGTCCCGAGTTCGGGGGTGGCTCCTCCGGCGCGCGCCCCTTGCCCGGGGGCCCGGCCGGCCGGCTCGGCCAGGCAGCGGACCTGGTACTTCGGTCAAGCTCTCACACTCAGCGGGGCCTTGCTGGCCACGCCGGGGCGGAGCGCCTCGACCGTGCTGGTCGGATCGAGGGTGGGCGTGCTCAGGGCGGACGGCGCCGTCACGTTCCCCGCCCTCACCATCCGGGGCGCGGGCGACCACGCCACCGTGGCCTTCCGCTCGCCGGTGGACGCCGTGGGCCTGGTCGTCCGGGGAAACCCCCGGGCGGTATCGGACACCTCCGAGGTCACGACGGCCGGTGGACCGAGCTACGCCTTGGACGGCGCAGTCCAGGACGCCGTCGGCGAGCCCGGGTGGGCCTTCACCGGCTCATGGGAGGGGAACGCCCGGTTCGAGCGGACATCGGTCCTCCCTCCGGTCTGGCTCGAGGGCGGATCGGCCGGCGCCACCGCCACCCAGGTCGCGACGGCCGACAACGGCACCGAGGTCGACCGGGTGACGACGTCGGCCCCGGCGCTGCTCGTTCGCAGCGAGTCGAACCTCCCGGGGTGGCGGGCCGCGGCGGCGCCGACGGCAGGCGGGGCGTCCCGCCCGCTCCCGATCCGTGCTGTCGGGCTAATCCAGGGGGTGCGCCTGCCCGCCGGCTCCTGGACCGTCACGTTCACGTACAGCGCCCCGGGCCTCGACGCCGGCCTGGCAGGCTCCTTCCTCGGCATCGGTGCCGTGCTGATCGTCGTCGCCGTCCGTTTCGTCGGTCGGCGCCGGGTCCGGCGCACCCGCCGCGGTGGAAGTTCGGAACCGGGAGTCGCCAAACCTTGACCTCCAGTCGGGCCGGGGACCTCCGAGATGCCAGTGGCCCTTGGTTCCAACCCTGTTGACAACAGGTACTCAGGCAGCCAGCTCCATGAGCGGTTCCGAGCGGACCCCGCTTGGCCGCTGTCGAAGCCCTTGCCTCTCAGACGCCGGTCAGGCCGACGGGGCATGAGACCCCGGTCCCGCCCAGTCCGCAGTACCCACCAGGGTTCGCCTCCAGATACTGCTGGTGAGAGGGCTCGGCATAGTAGAAGTCGCCTGCGGGGGCGACCTCGGTCGTGATCTCCCCGTACCGCGCCTGGTCCAGAGACTGCTGGAATCGCGCCGCCACCTGCTCGGCCAGGTCGGCCTGCTCGGGCGTCGTCGTGTAGACGACCGAGCGGTACTGCGTTCCAATGTCGTTGCCCTGGCGCATGCCCTGAGTCGGATCGTGACCTTCGAAGAAGGTGCGCAGCAGCTGCTCGTAGGAGAGGACAGCCGGGTCGAAGACGACCAGGACCACCTCGGCGTGACCCGTCCGACCTCGGCATACCTCGTGGTACGTCGGGTTCGGCGTCGAGCCACCCGCATACCCCACCGCGGTCGTGTACACGCCCGGGAGGGACCAGAACGCACGCTCGGCCCCCCAGAAGCAGCCCATACCGAAAATGGCGCACTCGAGCCCGTCCGGGAACGGCGCCGTGATCTTCGTGCCGAGGACCAGGTGGGAGGTCGTGACCTCCATGGGCTCTGCCCGTCCCGGAAGCGCCTTCTCGGCACTGACCATCCGGGTCTTGTGCGAGCTGAAGATTCCCATATCGCCTCCTTCGTTCGGGTGGCACGACATCGGTGGCTGGAGCGACCCGGAGCCGAACACCCGGATCGGGGTGAGGTGCGAGCTTTCCCACCCTCCACATACGCGCGCCTTGCGTGTGCACGCTGCCCCAGGGCATGAACCCGCGCGGCCGAAGCCGCCCGGGAGAGCTTGCACTGGCTCAGCCTGCACCCGTTGGAACCGTCGAGAACAGAAGTTCGTTCCCAATGCTTGACGAGTCTCGGCGACTGGTTATGATATATCGTTACTGATCGTGACAGAGAGGAATTCACACATGAACCAGGAACGAGACTTCGACAGCGCCGACGACCACATGCACGAGCACCACGAGCACGGCCACGAGCACGTACACGGCCATCCCCATGGACATGGTTTCGGGGGGCGGCGGGGTCGTGGTCCGCGGGGTCGCTGGGGGGGCGAGCGAGGCGGCTGGGGAGGAGGCCGCCGCATGCGTCGGGGCGACATCCGGACGGCGGTGCTGGTCGCCCTTCGCGAAGGGCCGGCAAACGGCTACGAGGTGATGCGGCGGTTGGAAGAGATGAGCGGCGGGTTGTGGCAACCGAGTCCCGGGTCGGTGTACCCCCACCTCCAGATGCTCGAAGAGGCCGGGGTGGTCGAGTCCGACCACAGCTCCGGGAGCCGCATGTACAGCCTCACCGAAGCGGGGCAGGCGGAGGCCGAGCAGGCCGACCTCCCTTTCGGTGGACGAGGAGACGGCGATGACGACCTGCGCAACTTGCGCCTCGCCGTCGGCCAGCTCGTGAGCGCGGCCAAGCAGCTGTCGGGCGCGGGTGTGCAGAGCCAGGTCGAGCGAGGCATCGACGTGCTCCAGAAAGCCCGCAAGGAGCTCTACCAGATCCTCGCCGAGGACTGACGGAACGTCGGGCCCGACGCTCGACCGGTACTGTGCATCGAGACGATATGACCATCTCCGCCGCTCCCGACACGCTCGACGGCCGCCTGATCGACGGCGCAACGCCGATCATCGAGACGATCGGGCTGACGAAGACCTATCAGGGAACCGACTTTCGTGCCGTGGACGAGCTCAACCTCGCCGTCGGGACCGGCGAGGTCTTCGGCTTGCTGGGTCCGAACGGAGCCGGCAAGACGACCACGGTGGGCGTCCTGACGACACGGGTCATCCCGACGTCAGGTGCGGCGTTCGTCGGTGGCATCGACGTGGTTCGGCACCCGACCCTGGCCAAGCAGTTGATCGGCGTCGTGTCACAGCAGAACACGCTCGACCGGCAGCTCACCCCATGGGAGAACTTGTACTTCCACGGTCGCCTGTTCGGCATGGGAGCCCGAGAGAGCCGCCAGATCGCGGACGACTTGTTGGAGCGGTTTCAGCTCACGAAGTTCGCCAAGGCGTCCGTCTACGCCCTCTCCGGTGGCATGGCCCAGCGGCTGATGGTGGCGCGGGCGATCTTTCACCGGCCGGCTGTCCTCTTCCTCGACGAGCCCACCGCGGGTCTCGACCCCCAGGGAAGACTGGCGTTGTGGGATCTTCTCCGCGGCCTCAACGCGGAGGGCCAGACGATCATGCTGACCACCCACTACATGGAAGAGGCGGACAAACTCTGCGACCGGGTGGCCATCATGGACCACGGGAAGATCCTCGCCCTCGACACACCTTCAGAGCTCAAACAGAGCGTGGGGGCCGACACCATCGTGACGGTGAAAGCCGCCGGAGACCCCGACCGCCTCGCTGAGGCGTTCGCGAGCACTCTCGACGGCCTGACCCGAACGCGGACCGTGGAGGGCGGGGTCGAGCTCCAGGTAAGCGGCACGGAACGACTCGTCCCTCGTGTCGTCGAGGCAGCGGAGGCTCGTGGTTTCACCCTCGCCGACCTGTCCGTCGCCGAGCCCACGCTCGAGACCGTCTTCATCGGCCTGACCGGGAAGGAGCTGCGCGACTGATGTCGACGACCACGTCCGACTCCGTCGCGGCGCCGACCTTCGGCGCCGCGACCTCACGGCACGTGGACCTGATCCCGGCGCGCACGGCGACCGCAGCGAGTTGGGTGTCGCTCCGGGCGCTCATCCGCCGCGACTTGGTCGTGCTGTGGAAGCACAAGATCGAGTTCACCGTCCGCACCCTGGTGCAGCCGTTCCTGTTGTGCTTCGTCTTCCTCTACGTCTTCCCGAAGATCGGACAGGGGATCGGGGCGGCGAGCGGAATCCCGGGCGCGGAGTCGGCCTTCGCCACGGTGCTCGTGCCTGGAGTGGTCGGTCTCTCCATCATGTTCCAGGGAATTCAGGCGGTCGCCATGCAGCTCGCCCAGGAATTCGGCTTCACCCGCGAAATCGAAGATCGGGTCCAGGCGCCCTGCCCGATCTGGCTCGTGGCGATATCCAAGGTGATCTCCGGCGGTGCCCAGGGTCTCATCTCGGCTGCCATCGTCCTGCCGATCGCGTCGGTGGTGCACGCGGCGGGCGTCGAGGCGCAGATCCATCTCCACTGGGTCCTCATCGTGACGTTGGTGCCGCTCTCCTGTGCGTGCATGGCTTCGCTGGGTCTGCTCCTCGGAACGTCGTTCGAGCCCCGCAACCTCGGTCTCATGTTCGGGTTCATCGTGCTTCCGATCACCTTCCTGGGCGGCACGTACTACCAGTGGACGAGGCTGGCCAGCGTCAAGCTTGGCAGCGTCCACTGGCTCCAGATCATCGTGCTGGTCAACCCGCTCATCTACATCAACGACGGCATGCGAGCCGCGCTCACCGACGCGGCTCATATGCCTCTCTACGTGATCTACCCCGCGATCGTCGCCTTCACCGTGCTGTTCCTCACGCTCGGCCTGCGAAACTTCCGCCGCAAGGTTCTCGCCTGATCCTGCCCGGGGGGCCAATGAGGCACCACGCCGGCATCTTCACGCCGCCTCCTTCGGTCGGTGCCAGGCACGACGGCGCGGCGCTCCGACGGGCGGCGCCGGGTACCCGCGAGGGCGTCACGCTGGTCCGCGGTGAAATTCGCAACAAGCGCGCTGATACCGACCGGCGCTGGGTATGGTGATCCGTAACGCACGGCCAGCCTGGCGCGACCGCTCCCGGTGGGTGGCGAAGGGATCCGGATGATGACGAGCCATCCAGAATTGCCGCCGGAGCTCCTCCAGCGCTACGGCGAAGTCAGGCAGACCACCGAACGTCTGGCCGCGCCGCTCAGCGCCGAGGACCAGACCGTTCAGACGGTGCCCGAGGTCAGCCCCACCAAATGGCACCGGGCGCATGCCACCTGGTTCTTCGAGACCTTCGTCCTCGGGCAGTATGCGAGCGGCTACGTGCCGTTCCATCCCGCGTACGCGTACATCTTCAACTCCTACTACGAGGCGGTGGGCGCTCGACATCCCCGTCCCGAACGCGGCCTCCTGTCCCGGCCAGGTATCAGCGAGATCGCTCAGTACCGAGCGCACGTCGACGCCGCCATGTCCTCGCTGCTGGCCGGACCCGCTCAACCCGGCTTGTCCGAACTGGTCACCCTCGGGCTGCACCACGAGCAGCAGCACCAGGAATTGCTCCTCATGGACATCAAGCACGTGCTGTCGAAGAATCCCCTGCACCCGGCGTACGTCGCCGCAGGGAGCCCGGGGGCCGGCATCGCGCCCCCGAAGGCAGGGTGGATCGAGCACCACGGAGGAGAGGTCGAAATCGGGCACTCCGGTCGCGGGTTCGGCTTCGACAACGAGTTTCCCCGACATACCGTCTACCTCACGCCGTTCGCGTTGGCCGATCGCCCGGTGACCTGTGGTGAATGGCTCGAGTTCATGGAGGCGGACGGCTACGCGCGCCCGGAGTTCTGGCTTTCCGACGGTTGGGCGGTGGTGAACGCCGAGCGCTGGCAGGCTCCGCTCTACTGGTTCCGCGATCCGGAACGAGCGGATGGATGGCTGCAATTCACCCTGGGCGGGGTGCACCCGGTCGATCCCGACGAGCCCATCTGCCACGTGAGCTACTACGAGGCCGACGCGTTCGCACACTGGACGGGCCTTCGCCTTCCGACCGAAGGGGAGTGGGAAACAGTTGGGGCCGATGTCGGCGAGGGGGACAATTTCCTCGCCGGCGATCCGGCGCATCCCCGACCTGCACTTTCCGACAACGCCATGTTCGGCGACGTGTGGGAATGGACCTCGAGCGCCTACTCGCCCTACCCCGGCTTCCGTGCCGCTCCGGGAGCGGTCGGTGAGTACAACGGCAAGTTCATGGTGAGCCAGTACGTGCTCCGCGGGGGCTCTTGTGCCACGCCGAGCGGGCACCTCAGGCCGACGTACCGTAATTTCTTCCCTCCCGGGTCGCGCTGGGCGTTCAGCGGCGTCCGCCTGGCTCGGGATCCCTGAGTCATGAGTTACACGATCGACGTGCACCTCTCCGCCGAAGAGGTGCGGCGCCAGATGCAGGCCGATGCGGTCCGGGGACTGCAGGCAGAGCAGAAGTCCATCCCACCGGTCTGGTTCTACGACGAGCGCGGCAGCAAGCTCTTCGAGGAGATCACGCAACTCCCCGAGTACTACCCCACACGGGCGGAGCGGGCGCTCCTCGAAGAGCACAGCCCCGCCATCGCCGAGCTGGCCCAGGCCGACACCCTGGTCGAGCTCGGTGCGGGCGCGTGCGAGAAGACCAGGGTGCTGCTGAGCGCGCTCCGGGACGCCGGCACCCTCTCGCGTTACGTCCCCTTCGACGTGAGCGACGAATTCCTGCGCAGCGCAGCGGCCGTCCTGGCCCAGGAATACGACAACCTGGACATGCACCTCGTCATCGGCGACTTCCACCAGCACCTGCCCGAGATACCCGTCGACGGACGCAGGATGGTGGCGTTCCTCGGCGGAACGATCGGGAACCTGGACCCCCGGCAACGCGCACGGTTCCTCTTCGACTTGAACTGCACGATGTCGAGCGCCGACTGGCTCCTTCTCGGCACCGATCTGGTCAAGGACCAGGACCGCCTCGTCGCGGCCTACGACGATGCAGCCGGCGTGACCGCCGACTTCAACCGCAACGTGCTCCAGGTGCTCAACGCACAGCTCGGGGGCGACTTCGACCTCGACCTCTTCCGGCACGTCGCGCTCTGGAACGAACAAGAGCAGTGGATCGAGATGCGCCTGCGGGCCCAAGAGGCGACCGAGGTCTCCCTCGGCGATGCCGGCATCACGGTCCAGTTCTCGAAAGGCGAGGACCTGCTCACGGAGATCAGCGCGAAGTTCACGCCTGATCAGGTCGAGCGCGAGCTCGGCGAGGCCGGCTTCGTCGTGGAGGGTATGTGGGGAGCCGAGGAAGGCGAATTCCTGCTGACGCTCGCCCGTCCTTTCTGCTGACATCGCGCTGACGCAGCTGAGGGACGACACGCTGTGCTGAGCTCGCAGATGTGCAGGCGTGAACAGCTCGACTCTCCCCGGTTCCTCTCCTGGGCCGAGCGAATGCGTCCGTCCTGGGACCTGGCGAACAGCGGGGAACCCGTCTTCGTCCATCGCAAGTTGTGGGAGTGGCTCTTCACCGTCGTGGCACTCGACGAGCGGGATCGCCTACGCGACGGGATGCATGGCCTCGGGTTCGGCGTCGGGCAAGAGCCTCTCGCATCTCTGTTCGCCAGTCTCGGGTGCACCATCGTCGCCACGGATATGGCACACGAAGAGGCGGAAAGAGCGGGGTGGACAGTCGCGGACCAGTTTGCCGGCGGTCTCGAGCTCCTGAACAAGCACGGCCTCTGCGACGAAGCCGTGTTCCGCGAACGGGTGTCCTACCGCACCGTCGACATGAACGCGGTTCCCGACGACCTGACCGGTTTCGACTTCACCTGGTCCTCGTGCTCGTTCGAACATCTCGGTTCGATCGACCGAGGCCTCACCTTCATCAAAGAGCAGATGAAGTGCCTGCGGCGAGGAGGCGTCGCCGTGCACACCACGGAGTTCAACGTCGGGTCCAACCACGAGACGATCGACCACGAGGCGACGGTCCTCTTCAGACGGAGGGACCTGCAGAGATTGGCATGGTGGCTCTACTCCCACGGCCATCGGATCCGCCTCGACTTTCGCCCCGGGACGCTGCCCGACGACGACCATGTCGATGCCGCACCTTTCAGCTCGGTCCACCTTCGCACCGCGATCCTCGGCTACACGACCACCTCGTTCGGACTCATCGTCCGGAAAGGTCCGTTCTGATTCGCATCAAGCCCCGGCTCCATCGGGTGGGCCCGCGAGATACGCGCCGGGCCTGTCGCTGACGAGTACCGCCACCTCGGTCGGCCGGTCCTCATCTCCGGAAGTGGCGATGATCTCGTCGCCCGGTGAACCCTGATTCCACCGGCGCCGAGCGAGCCACACGATACCGAGCGCCACGAGAAGGACAACCGAGCCGACGCTGAGGACGGACGCGATCAGGAGGTGAGGGGGCCGATAGGAGAAGGTCACCAGGTCGTCGCCCGCCGGGAGCGCGATCTCCTGCACCAAGTCGACCGACCGCACCGGAACCGAGCGGGCCGGACCTCCGTCGACGGAGACCGAGCCCCGCCATCCGCTGTCCCAGGCCACGGAGCGGATCACCGAGGCGGGCGCCGACGTGTCGACTCGGACCACCTCGGACTTGGTGGTGCTCGTCAGCACCCGTAGGGGTACGCGACAGACCTCGTGCGGTGACCGCGGAGATCGGATCCGGACGTCCTCCGCGAGGCGAAGACCGTGAAACCCTGCGTCTCCCCCACCTGCCGCCACGGTCCGGGAACCAGCGCCGAGGAGAGGGCACCGCCGAGCTCGTAGGGCAACCCGCTTGCGGTGATGACGGCCTGATGCGGCGGCAAGGGACCGAGCGCCTGGACCACGAGCCCGACCGCGGTCTGCCGCGGGAGTCCGACCCCGACCGTTTTCGCACCTCGCGGCACGCTCGCTGCGGCGGTCCAGTGGGTGATTCCGTCCGTTCCGAGCAGACCGAACCGAAGTGCCGTGGCGGCCGATGTCGGCTGGGTGAGCAGCAGGTGCGCCGACTCCGCCTGGAGCGACTCCCCGAAGAACCACGATTCGGACTGACCTGCGTGCAGCGCCGGTCGGGGACCCGGGTAGAAGGGGTATCGGGTGTCCTGGTAATTGGCGCCGAATCCCCGCTCGAGCAGCGGGTCGTGTTCGAAACCTTCCGAGACCTGCTGCACCCCGGAGAGCGACCGCGGAACTGTCGCCAGCGGCACCAGGAAGTACTCGGGCAGCGTGACGATCTCCTGGAGATCTAGGCGGTCCAGCGTCCCCGAGGCGAGCTCCGCGATGTTGAGGTCTCCTTGCTCGTGGGTGTGTGTCGTCGCCTCGTAGCCGCCGTTGACGATCGACGCGTAGCCCGACACCGAGGGCAGACCGGCCAGGATGTTCAGGTCGGGTGTCCCCTGCGGACCTTGCGGGTAGGTGTCGTATCTCTGGGGGTCGTAGCTCGTGATCCGCCCCCCCGGGGCCAGGTTGGCCAGCATCATCTGCTGAACCGGCGTCTTGCCGGCGACGAGCGCGTTCGGCGGGTATGTCGCCAGCTGGCTCGTCAGCACCATCACCCCGAGATCCACCGTGACGAAGAGCGTGGCAACGCCCGCCCAACTGATCGGGCGCAATCTCGGCCTGAGCCAGACGATCGCCGCGGCGACCGCACAGAGCATCAGGGCGATCAGCGTCGCCTCGCGCACCGTGTGCGCGACGCCCGCCGAGATGGAGGCGTGGGCGAAGTAGTGGGCAAGCGTAGCGGGAGAGGCCAACGCCCACGTGGCCAGGCCGGCGACCAGCACGAGTGGGACGGCGGCCATGACGCGGTCGTATCGGGCCAGCGGGCCCACAGCGCTGGGTGCATCGCTTCGGTCGATCCACCCCGCGAAGAGGACGCACACCGCCGTCGACACGGTGATCATGTTCCGGCTCTGCAGGCGCTGGTGCCCGTACAGCGGGATCAGGTTGAAGAGATGCTCCAGGGGGGTGGCCGGCCCGACCGCCAGGAGGAACCCGAACAGGCCGACGAGGTACCACGTCAGGCGGTCCCGGCGGCTGATGCGGCTCGGCCAGCGGGGATAGAGGAGGGTCAAGATCGCGATCAACGGCAGGATCCCGAGATAGATCCCCACTTCGGGCAGGTTGTAGCCGGCGAAGTAGCTCTTTTCCCCGAGGTTGCCGTAGCCCCCGTTGATGTAGGGGACCAGCCCGAGCACGGAGAACCGCAAGGGGAACGAGCCGAGAGCGGCGAAGGCAGCACCGTTCCCGGCTCGTTGCGAGTTCGAAATCGCCTCGAGTCCCGGGAGCCACTGGATCGCGGCCAGGCAAAGCGCGAGCAGAGCCCCGGCTCCGCACCGGGACAGCACCCGCCACCAGCGGCCCGCGTCAAACCCTGCTGAGAGCGCGGCGAACGCGATCACCAGCAACGCTTCGTCCAGCATGGCTTCGGGTGCTCCGGCGAGGATCACACTGGCGAAGGCGACCCCGAGCAGGATGGACCATCGCCAGCGCCCTTCCCGCACGATGTGGAGCACGGCGAGCAGCATCCAAGGGATGGCGACGAAGCCCTCGGTCATGTCCAGGTGGTTGACCTGGCTCAACACCGTCCCCGAGAAGGCGAAGGTGGCCGCGCCGAGCAGGCAGGCCACGGTGGACAACGCCATCGCCCGCAAGAACACGTACATCCCGACCGCGACCCCGGAGAAGACGACGACCTCCGTCGCGATCCAGGCGGCGCGGTCCGGCAACACCACGAACAGCCCGACGAGCGGATAGAAGGCCCCGGCGTTGAATCCCGCGAGCAGCGGGGTCCCGCTGAAGATGTAGGGGTTCCACGTGGGCAGCTCCCCGTGGCGGTACATGGAGCCCACCAGCACGTGGAGCGGGTAGTTCTGTTGGAGGTTGTCCCCGGTGAGGAGCAGGTGGCCGTCGACGACGTCCGGGAGCACGAAGATCGCCACCGGCACGGCAACGAGCACGAGGTAGGGCCAGAGGGGTCCGGTGTGCGCTCGGATTCGGTTCACGGCCGGGGTCGACTCTCCGGGATTCTGCGGCATGTGCCGGCGAAGGGGCGGACGATGGCCGCGCCAGGAACTCGGGAACGGCCAGAAAAGGTAGCGCCGATGGCGGGCACCAGGGTCGGCGCGCCTCCGGACCGCCGCCTCGCCCCCCCGCCACCGAGGCGCGCCGCCGTTCGTCACGGGCCGACGCCCTGCATTTCGGTCACACGACGAAACGATGTCACGAAATTCCGGGTCGGGTGACTGACATGCACGAAGGCTCACGATCTCACGGGGGAGCTCGCCCGGAGCGTCGGGGGCCTTCCCGGTACCCGGTTGAGCTGGGGCGCGGCTGAGACCTCGCCGAGAGCGGCCTGAGGACGGCGAGAAGATCCGGACGGAGCAACGCCCGCTGACTCCATCTGTGACAGAATGACTGCGGTTCGATGACGATTTCTGTGGCTGCGCGCCGGCGCGACGGCCGGCGGCCCGAGTAGGCGACCCAGATGGAGCTCTTGACCCCAGGCACGCTACCCCTCGACTCCGGTTCACCGGCAGACCGCCATCGCCGACGTGCCGGCATCCGGCCCCGCTCTGCCATTGGCCCGCACGGCCGTTCTGGGCGCGCTCGGCACCACCGCCATCGCTGTCGGCGCCGTGCTGGGCGGGTCCTCGTTCGAGACCCACCTCCCGGGAGCGTGGTTCTTCGGTGTGCCGGGAGGACCCTTCGGCGGAGCCGGCAGCGCCTCGACGTTGCCTCCCGCGGCATCGCTCGCGCTCGTCTTCGGTGGGCTCATCGTGCTCACCCGGGTCTGGCTGGGGCTGCTCCGCGCCCTGGCGCGCCGGCCGGGCTTCCCGGTGAAGAAGGTCGTGCTCGTCGTCGTGATCTGGGCGGTCCCGTTGCTGCTCGCGCCGCCGCTCTTCAGTCGCGACGTGTACACCTACGCCGCCCAGGGCGAGATGATGAGCCACCACATCAACCCCTACGACTATGGACCCGAGGTACTCGGGTCCACTCCGTTCAACGCCTTGGCCGACTCGACGTGGTCCGGTTCCGAGTCGCCGTACGGGCCGACCTTCCTCGCCGTCGACGGCGTCCTGGACCAGGCCTCGGGCCACGTCTTCCTGGCCGACCTGGTCCTGTTGCGGCTCCTCGAGGTCGGCGGGATCGCCTTGATGATGGCGGCGACTCCCACCCTGGCGCGAGCGGTAAAACGCGACCCGGCACATGCCATCCTGCTCGGTGCCGGCTGCCCCCTCGTCCTCTTGTCGCTCGTGGGCGGTGCGCACAACGACGCGCTCATGCTCGGTCTGCTGCATGGCCGGACTGGCGGTGGCCATCCGCGTGGGGACGGTGCCCGGACTCATCCTGTGCGCGCTCGCGGCGGGCGTGAAGTCACCGGCCGCGCTCGGGGTCGTGTTCCTCGGCTGGGTCTGGGCCGGACCGGCCGCCCCGTGGCGGCGCCGCCTCGGCCATACCGCGGGGGCGGGGCTGATCGCACTGGCCACCCTCGAGTGCGTGTCTCTGATCTCGGGCACCGGATGGGGTTGGGTGCGCACCACGACGACCGCCGACGCGGCCTTCACCGGCGTGACGCCGGTGAACGTGGTCGCTCGTGCCGTCTCCATCCTCAGTCACGTGCTGCAGTTTCCGATCTCCACCCTCGACGCTCGCCCGGTCTTCAGCATCCTCGGTTTGCTGATCGCCGTGACCATCGGCGTGCGCCTGCTGCTGCGAGCACCCGTGGAAGGCGCCGTGCGCAACCTCGGGCTCACGTTGCTCGTGCTCTCGCTGTTGGGCCCGATCGTCTGGTCCTGGTACGTGACCTGGGGGATCGTCGTGCTGGCGACGGTGGCTGCTCCTCAGGGCCGGCTTCGCTCCGCCCTCGTCGTGATCAGCACCTTCTGGGCCTTCGCCGGCGTCACCTCGGTCCATGGCGTGGCCGTCAGCGTCCTGCGCACCAGCGTCCTGTCCGACCTGCTCCTGTTCGCGGCCCTCCTCGCCGTGGCGATCGTGCCGCTCGGGCAGTTCGCCCCGGCCTGGCTCAACCTGCGCCGCTGCCACGCCGGAGTCCTCCCGGCCTCGGTGGCGGGGACGGCCCTGTCACGGCTTGACCGCTCCCGGTGCCGTGGTGGGAGCGTCCTCCTGATTCGACGGTGAACCGACGGCCTCAGTCCGCCAGGTCGAGACCGGACGACACCCGCTCTGGACGAAGGCGCACCAGAAGCTCCCCGGCGACGCCGTTGCGCTCGCCGTACTCGTCCGCCCGCTCCGGCCCCATGTAGCGCCCGCCGATCCTGGTCGCCCAGCGGCGCACCTCGGCCAGGTCGCTCACGAGCTCCGCCCGCCCCTCGACCACGACGAAGCTGAAGGGAGCCCGCTCGTCGTCGACGCACAACGAGGCTCGCCCGTCCCGCGCCAGGTTGCGACCCTTGACGGTCGCCTCGCCGGTGTTGAAGAGCAGCGAGCCGTCCTCGTCGACGTCGTACCAGACAGGCGCCAGGTGAGGCCGACCGTCTGCTCGCACGGTGGCGAGCTTGCCCGTATGCGGCGGAACGCGACGTCAAGAACGCGTGCACCTCCTCCGTCGTCATCGGACGATGCGGCACCGGGTCAGGCCGGACTCGCCGCCGTGAGCGGCGTACACCTGCGACCACTCCTGAATCATCGGGCCGAAGGCGGCAGGGTTGTACGCGTCCTCCTCGTAGGAGAACTTCATGTCGCCGGCATAGTGGAGCACGGTGATGTTGTGGGCCTGGTGCAACGAGCCGTCCCCCGGGTCCTTCATCCTGTTCTCGATCCGGCAGATCCACCACCCTCGCTCCACGTCGCATACGCACCACGAATGGGGGAACGAATTCATGGCCCGGTTCGGCCACTCGGCCATCAGCGGGGCGATCCAGGCGTAAATCTCGTCGGGTCCGTGGAAGGTGCCGAAGGTGTGCTCCAGGTACACCGCGTCCTCGGTGAAGAGGTCGGCCCAATCCCTCCACTCGCCGCTCTCTGCGCAGCGTTGCGCCGTCTCGGCGTAGTGCGAGTGCGCGCGCTCCAGCTCTTCCCGGCTCCAGGTGCTCGTCATGACTTCAAGATCCATTCACTCATGGTGACGCTGCGTAACGTGCTGAGGTCCACGAACGCCTGTATCTCCTCAATCATCGTGGACACGTTGGCGTTCATCCGCTCCGGATCACCTCCGCCACAGTAGAACAGCATGGGGTCGGTGACATGCTCGAGGGAGGGCCATGCCTCCTCGACGATGCCCCGCAGGGGCGGCGCCCCTTCGGTGATGGCACGGAAGACCGCGTTCCGAACGTAGCGACACCGCGGCTGGATCGATTCGGTGATGGGAGAGATCCGGGTGTGCCACCTCGTCATCCACTCCGCAAACGACTGATCCGGGTGCTGCTCGAGGAGCGCCACGGTCAGTACCCCGGGCGAGCGCGTCCCGTCTGGCCATTGGCGCGCCTCGGACCACCGGTTCCCCCCGTAGTCACGGTAGAGGGATTCGACCACCTCGTATCCCGCCAGGCGGGACGTTTCGGACCCGAGTACCTCCTCGTAAGGGGAGCGGTAGTCGACGGCGTCGATCCACACCGAGATCAGCGCGTGGAGCGGCGTCTCGCCCTCGGGGGTGGGCACCGGAGCCGGGATGTCGCTCTCGGGGTCCCACACGTCGATGCTCAGGCCTCGCGGCTCGAGGTCGAGCAACTTCGGGGCCACCCGACCCATCATGACCTCGGACACCTCCGCCCGGGTGCTCGTCGGATCGAGCCACGCCAGGTACATCAGCTTCTCCACCACACCTCCCGGTTGCCTCTCATCGGGGTCCCCACCAGCATTCCCGACAGCGGGGTCGCCCCCCGCTGCTTGCGCCTCACCAGGTCAGCCCCAGGGCCTCGCGCATGGTGGCCTCGAACTCCTCGTCGCGGAGCGTGCGCCGGAGCTGGAGCACCATGGCCGCGTCCGTGCCCACTTCCACCCGTAGCGGCGTGCCTGGCTCCTCGAGTGCGTCGGCCACGGCGTTGCCCACGAGCTCGGGGCCGGGGCGTCCCGCCGGGCCGACCAGCGCGGGCACGGTTGCGCCCCACTGCCGGCGGAGGTCCTCGTAGACCTCCGGCCCGGGGTGGTCGTCGTCGTGCTTCATCCCTGGCGCGATGTACCCGGGCTCCACGATCACGACGCGGATTCCGAAGTGTCCGAGCTCGAAATGCAGCGTTTCCGACACGGCTTCGAGCGCGTGCTTCGATGCCGAGTACACACCTTCGAGCGGCGTGCCGATCCTCCCCTGTACCGAGCTGATGTTCACCAGAACACCGTGGCCCCGCTCGCGCCAACCGGGGGCGACGGCCTGGGCCAGGCGCAACGGTCCGATGGTGTTCACCTCGAGAACCCGGACGAACGAATCGAGCGGATAGGACTCCAGCGGCCCGTACCCGGTCAACCCGGCGTTGTTCACGACGGCATCGATCTCGCCGGCCGTATTCAGCGCCGTGCGCACCGACTCGTCGCTGCTGACGTCGAGAGGGAGCACTTCGATCCGTTCGTTCGCGAGGTCGGCCAGCGCCGCGACGTCTCGTGCCGTGGCGACGACCCGGTGACCCCGGCCGGCGAGCACCTCGACCGTGGCCCGACCGATGGCCCGGGCCGCACCCGTCACGAGCACGCGCACGGGCGGTCAGCTTTTCCCTGGCACGGAAAGCCCGACGAGATCCTCGCTGACCTGCCACAGCCGCCTCGGCCGCCTCCGGGTCCTCGGCCCATCTCCGAGGCTGCTTCTCCTTGCACTTCACGAAGTACTTCCCGCTCACGCCGTCGACCTCGGGCGACGACGCGAGGAAGACCGAGGTCCGTGCGCCTTGCGCCGGTGACAGGAAGAAGGGCTGGGAGACTTTGAGACCGAACGCCAGGACGCCGCGGGCGTCCCCATCGGCGCCGTAGCCGGTGCGCACGGTACCGGGGTGCAGCGAGTTGGCGGTCACGCCGGAGTCCGCCGACCGCCGGGCCAGCTCGGAGGTGAAGAGGATGTTCGCCAGCTTCGACTGCGCGTACACGCGCATGCCCCGGTAGCGCACCCTGGTCGTCTGGAGGTTGTCGAAAGGGATCCCCTTCCGAGCGGCCGAGTACGCCGCCGACGCGACGTTCACGACGCGGGCGGGCGCAGACGTCCGCAGTCGGTCCAGCAGCAGGTTGGTCAGGAGGAACGGTCCCAGGTGGTTCGTCCCGAACGTCGCCTCGAAACCGTCGACGGTCTCGCTGCGCTCACTGAGGACCAGACCGGCGTTGTTGACCAGCACGTCCAGGCGGGGCGCGAGCTCGAGGATCTCCTCTGCGCCGCGCCGGACCGAAGCCAGGTCGGCCAGGTCGAACACGACCAACTGCATCCTTGTCGAACCGTCGAAGCGCGTCGCCAGCTCAGCCAGGGCCGCCCGGCCCTTGTCGGCGTTGCGCGCCGTGACGAGCACCCGCGCCCCTGCGGCCGCCAGCGCGGCCGCCGTCTCGTAGCCGATTCCCGAATTGCCGCCGGTGACGACGACGGTCTTGCCCGTCATGTCGGTCACCTTCATGTCGGACGATCGAGCCACGTGCGCCGTCCTTTCGTGAGAGAGCGCCCAGAGCCCGGTCACGCCGGGCAGCCAGATTCAAACACCAAACCGGGCGGCGGGCCTCCGTGACCGTGCTCTCTCGTGGCCGTGCTCGCCCCGGTTGCCTGGCGCCGGCGGGTGTCACCGCCAGGTGTCGCGCGCCTCGACGAGTCCCTTCTTCGAGTGCAGGAAGCTCCCGCTCAGCGTCCGCTCGGCGGTGCGCATGTACCAGTGCAGCATCTCCTGGGCGGCTTCCCAGGCTGCCCCGTCCGCGCTCGAGCCGTCTCCCCCTCCCGTCCCGCGCGTGCCGGCAACGAGGTTCTCGACCCGCTCGGGATCCGACTCCAAGTCGAAGAGCAACGGCGGGAAGACGTCGGGTGACGCACCGAACTGGACGAACTCATACCTGGGGCCGCGCGAGACGGCCAGCGAGCAGTGGCTCATCGGGAGTCCGAGAGCGCGTTCGGCGTAGCGTGCCACCGGATCGGCGAAGCTCCACTCGAAGTGTGCGGTGTCCCGCCAATGTTCGGGGGTCGTGTCGCCCCGGAGGAACGGCGTGAGCGGCCACCCGTCGGCCTGGAGAGGAACGTCGGCACCGATGAACTCGCAGATGGTCGGGAGCACGTCGACCGACTCGGTCACGGCGTCGACCGTGCGGCCTCGACCGCCGTCTCCCTCGGACGTCGGGTCGACGACGATGAGGGGAACGTGGTAGCTCTCGTCCCAGTAGCCGAGCTTCTCGACCAGCCAGTGGTCGCCGCCCATCTCCCCGTGGTCGCTCGTGAGCACGACCATCGTCGATGCGGCGAGTCCGCTCTCGTCGAGGTACGAGAGCAGCGGGGCCAGCCCGTCGTCCACCTCGCGCTGCGCGCCGTAGTAGGTGGCCCGTAACTGACGGCGCTCGAGCTCGTCCCTCGGAGCGGCGACCCAGGGCAGCGCCAGGACGAGCCCGGCCAGCGGATGGATCGAGGCCTCCTCCTCGGGACTCGACAAGCCGGTGAACGGGCCGACGGCGTCCTCCGGGTAAAGGTCGTGATAGCCGACAGGATTCCGGTGTGGCGGGTGCGGACGGATGAACGAGGCATGGACGAAGAACGGGCGATCTCCGTTCTGCTCCAGCCATTCCATGACCGCTTGGCGGATGAACACCGTCTGGGAGAGCTCGGCCGGGAACTGCGCCGGAGCCCAAGTCCTCCCGTGGGAGTCCGACCCCGGATACCCCTCCAAAGGCTCGTACAGGTCGTGAGGATTGGCGGGGACGTCGACGCCGTGCGCGGCGAGCCAGCGCCCCCAGGCTGGACTGCCCTGCTCCCAGGGGTCCAAGACCACTGCATCGAACCCCGGCAGAACACCTTCGTAGGAGAAGAGCCGGGGATCGCCCGCAGGAACCGTCCGCGGGTCGACCGAGGTGTCGGTGTAACCGAAGAGCACGGGGTCGTACCCCATCGCTCGGGCGATCAGGGCGACGTTGGTGAAGCGGGCGTCGAGCGGGGTGCCGTTGAGCAGCGACCGGTTCTGATGCTGGTACGTCCCCGTGTACAGGCAGGCTCGCGAGGGGCCGCAGGGCGCGGCATTGGCCCAATGGTTGGCGAACAGCACACCTCGCCGGGCCAGTGCGTCGAGTGTCGGGGTCTCGAGGAGCGGATGGCCCACGGCTGACAGGCCATCTCCACGCCACTGGTCGAGCGTGATGAACAGGACATTGCGTTCGGGAGGCACGCTGCCACTCTTGCCGATCCCGACGGCGCCGCTCGGTGACCGAGGGGCGAGCTCCGGCGAGCGGGCCCGTTCAGGAGGTGCGCATCGACGCGCCACCGAGCTTGGTCCCGGCGCTGATCAGCCAGGCTCCGAGCTTCGGCGCCAGAGCGCGGCTCACTGCTCGGCCTCCGGCAACCGGGAATCCGGAGGCCGAGCGGCGTGTCGCCGGCGCCTGGCCGTTACCCGCGCCGCGCGCGCCGGCCGCGCCGGTGCGTCTGGGCGGACGTCAACAAATCCTGTCGGTGAGCGTCGGCCCTCGCTCCTGTCATCCACACCTGGATCATCTCCACACCTGGCCCTCGACATATTCGATGTTGTTCTTACCGTTTCCATCAGTCATTCTAGCAAAGTTTGACAACAAATCAAGAATATTCTAATATAGACACATGCCTATGTTGACGGAAGAGACAACCACCCTTTCCGGCTCGCGTCGTGCGCCGAGGGTGGCAGCAGCTCCCTCGTTGGTCAGCGATCTGTCGTGGTTGCTCAGCGTCGCCGCCCGACCGTCCATGCAGGCCCGGTATCCCGTTCTGGCCGAGATGTTCGACGGAAGGGAGGAGCTGGCGGACTCCGTGCGCGACTTCTGGAACGATGATTCGCAGGAGACCGGTTTCGCCGAGATGCAGATTCTCGCCCACCACGCCGGCGCTTTCGGGGAGACCGATGCCGAGGCGCTCTGGGCTGCCATCGAGCGCGCGGTGGCCACCGTGCCGCTCGATCTGGACGTGCCGTCCGAGTACCCCGACGAGCTCGAGGTGTACCGGGATCGGTTCTCCCGGCTGCGCGAATCGCCCGAGCTGCTCGCGTCGTACCTCGGCCTGCTCAAGGAGGTCTGGGCCCCCGTCGACGAGATGTGGCACCAGGCACTTCCGCTCATCGAAGAGGCCGGCCGGCAGATGGTCGCGCAGTACGAACGAGGTCAGGCACTGGAGCTATTGATACCAACGGGGTGTGACATCCTCGCCGAGAGGCTGCCCGAGATCGTGTCGGCCGTAGAAGCCGGACGAAGCGAGTTCCTCTTCGTCCCCTGCCTCTTCTTCGGATCCAGCATGTACCTCGAGTTTCCGGATTTCGTTCTCATCGGCACCGGCGTTGCGATGAGCGACGTGTCGGCCCGGGCCAAGACGGAGTCGGTGGCCCGGCGCATGAAGGCGGTCGCCGACCCCACCCGCCTCGCCCTCTTGCATTCATTGGCGACCGCGCCGAGCAGCGTCGGCGATCTCGCGGTGCTCTTCCGGCTGGCTCAGCCCACCGTCTCCATGCACGTCAAGGTGTTGCGCGAGAACGGGCTCGTCCGCGCGGAGCGAGAGGCTGGCCGGCTGCGCCTGAGCGCCGACCCGGCGGCTATGGAGGCGCTCCTCGCCGACCTCCGCGGTGCTGTGCTTCAGGACACCGATGCGGGGCTCAGCACGATCGGGAGCGATCGGATGCCCGCCACGGTGGTCGAGGCAACCCGCTCGGGCGGTCCGGTCAGCTCGTAGTCGGGAAAGCGGGCGAGCAGTTCCTCCAGGAAGATCCGGCTCTCCAGACGGGCCAGGCTGGCCCCGAGGCACACGTGCTCGCCGAAGCCGAACGCGACGTGCACCGGGTTGGACGGCCGTCGCACGTCGAAGCAGGCCGCGTCGGGACCGAAGACACGCTCGTCGCGATTGGCGGACGCATAGAGCATGCAGATGTAGTCGCCCTGGTCGACCCGCGTGGTGTTCACCTCGACGTCCTCGGTGGCTGTCCGGCAGAACGCCTGCACGGGGGTGACCCAACGAAGGCACTCCTCTACGGCGTTCGCCGAGAGGCTGGGGTCAGAAACCAGAGCGTCGCGCTGGTCGGGATGGTCGTGCAGGGCGACCACCGCACCCGAGAGCAGGGTGCGCGTCGTCTCGTTGCCCGCGACCAGCAGTGTCAGGAGGAACATGAACAGCTCCTCCCTCGTGAGCGGATTTCCGCCGACCTCGCTCCCGGCGAGCAGCGACACCAGGTCGTCACCGTGCCGTCCCCGCTTCGAACGGATGTGCTCGACCAGGAACGCGGAGAGCTCGCCCAACGCCGTCGCCGTCTCGTCGGGTGGCAGGTCGGGCGACTCGATGGCGGCATCGGACCAGCGCCGGAAGTCGGCGCGGTCCGTGGCGTCGATCCCCAGCAACTCCGCGATGACGTTCAGGGGAAACGGGGCGCTGAGCGACGAGACGAAGTCGATCTCCTCTGTCGCGGCCACGTTGTCGAGCAGGGACGCGGCGCTCGAGCGCACGAACTCCGCCAGACCGCCCAAGGCACGTGGCGTGAACCTGCGGTTGACGAGACTCCGGAACTCAGCGTGCTCCGGCGGGTCCATGTGCAGGATCGATCGTGACGAGACCGCCGACGCGACGTCGCGGACGGGGTCGTTGACGAGCGCGCCTCTGGACGAGCAGAAGCGGGTCGGATCTCGACTGACGTCTCGAATGTCCTCGTAACGGGTCAGCACCCAGAACCCCTGTTCGCAGAGGTGGACGGGGTCATCGGACCGCAGGCGCGCCACCACGTCGTGGAAGTCGTCTCGGGCGAAGAAGGCCGGGTCACGCGGGTCGATGCGCTGGTCCCCGCCCACGGCCTCAGCGTACTGTGCTCGTCCGTCCCGAATTCCCGACGTGCCCTCTCGGACCGACAAGAGGACCCGAGCTCATTTGACCCCGACACGTGTCCCCGACGCCGGACCGACGAACGAACGAACGAGCGAACCACCATGAACGAACCACCGCTCCCCCACGAGCAAACCAGCGCCGACCAGCGGGACCCCCACGCCCCGTCCGGAGCCTCGCCCTACCCCGCTTCGAAGGAGCACGCGCCTCTCTCGGGGCTCGACGAGTTCCTGGTCCACAACTCCCCGTACCCCGTACGAGTGATGTGGACACCGGATGCGCAGGCCTACGAGCGGGTGTGGTTCACGTGCCAGGACAAGGTCGGCGACCTGCTCGTCGTGATCGGCCTCGCCTTCTATCCGAACCTCGGCACCGCGGAGGCGTTCGCCATCGTGAACGTGCGCGGTCGTCATACGACGGTGCGCGCCCACCAGCGCCTGGGAACGGACCGTCTGGAGATGAGGCTCGGACCCTTCAGCTTCGAGGTGGTCGAACCCTTCCGTCGGTGGCGCCTCCGCCTCGACCCCGCGTCGAAAGGCGTCGGCTACGACATCACCTGGCTCGATACGAAGCGGCCCGTCTTCCGCCAGCTCGGCGCGGGCGTCATCGTCGGTGCACGGGCCCTCAGCCCCGTGGCCGGCTACGACGGCTTCGGCCGCCAGGACGGCTGGGTCGAGGTCGACAACGAGCGATTCGAGCTGGCGACGACGACCCACCTCGGCACCCGCGACCACCATTGGGGCATCCGCGACGGCGTGGGCGGCCCTGCTCTCTACAGCGGGATGCAGCACCCCCACAGCGGCGAGTGGGTCGAGTTCGAGGACTTCGGCGTGTGGGGCGATCACGTCCTCTACAACATCGGAGATCCGCGCCGCCGCAGCGCGACGTTGGCGAGACGCACCCACCGCATGCGCTTCGAGCCCGAGACGAACCTGCTGCAGGGCGGCGAGGTCGATCTCGTCTTCGCTGACGGCGCCGTCAAGACGATGACCTTCGAGCGCCTCGGCAACCAGATCGCGTTCTTGCGCTGCGGCATGTACGGCGGCCCCAACGGCGGCACTCCGGACGGCGATGTCTGGCACGGGATGAAGGTGGCCGAGGGTGACGAAGTGGTCGTCCACCGCGAGACCTTCGATGTCACGGATCCGGCCGTCCGCAGCCGGCTCGCGGGACTCGACCAGCACCACTGCCGCGTCAGCTGTGACGGCGAGACGACCTACGGCATCGTCGAGCCTTATGACACCCTTTGCTACGACGTCTCCAGGGCGGGGGTGATGGGTTTCACGCTGCTCGACGCACCCGCCTGACCGTCGCTCAGCGCCGTTCCTCAGCGCCGCCCCCAGCGAGCTCCGTCAGCCGCGCCACCGCCTCCAACCGGTCCCGGAGCACGGTCGCCATCGGGTTCTCGGTCCGTCCCGGTTCTCCCTGTATCCGCTGGTGGCGGTCCGCGATGGCGAGCGCCCGCACCAGCGCGAAGACTTCGTGCCACCCGAGGTCGCGCACCTCGTAGCCACTCCGGCGCTCGTAGCGCGACACGAACTCGGCCGTCTCGGGGAACCCGGGCACCCGGCGACCGAAGAGCGTCTCCATCATGTGGTCGAGACCCACGTGCCACCCCAGGTCCATCTCGCGGGGCCGAGGCGCGCCAGGTCCCAGTCCAGGACGGCGACGACACGCCGTTCGCCGTCGAGGACGAGGTTGCCCAGCCTGACGTCGCCCCACAGCAGGACCGGCTCGCGCTCGGGAGGCAGGTGCCGCCGGCACCACTCCATGGCCTCGGCCAGCGCCGGCAGCGGGTCCCCCTCCGAGGCCCAGGCAATGTACGCGTCCCAGTCGCCGACCGCGTCCCTGAGCGAGGTCCCGGGCAGCGAGCCGTCGAGGTCCGTCCCGACCCAAGTGACGCCGTGGACGGCAGCCATGGTGTCCACGAGCTCGTCGTGCATCAGGCGCTGCGCCTCCGGGCCGGCGTCCCGCACATAGGGATCGAACAACGGTGCCGCGCCGGCGACGTCCCCATGGACGCGCGGCATCACGAGGAATGGCGAGCCGATCCACGACGTGTCGTCGACCACGACCGCCGGCGCCGGCGCGGGGATGCCCGCCGCCGCGACCACGTTCTGTACGAACGCCTGCGGCGCGAGGTCGTAGTCGGGGAAGGTCGGGACGAACGGAGGGAGTCGCACCACCACCCCCGGGTGTCCGGCGCCGAGGTCGACGAGCACGGTCTCGTTCGCCATGCCGCCCTGGGCGTGCTGCAGCGACCGGATCGCGCGGCACCGGTCCCGCCTGGGCCCTTCCCGAGGGGCGTGCCCGCGCCGGGCCGGCGACGGGTCCGAGGTCGGGGTGAGCAGCAAAGAACCGATTGAGGCCTTCTTCGAGTGCGGCATCGTCGCGCCTCCCGCCCGTGGTCGTCATGGTCGACACCTACGGCAGGTAGACGACGGCCCGCCAGGAGCCGGTCGTCTCCACTCGGCACAGGGCCGCCCCGGCCGCGACGGCCCAGCCGATCGCATCCGCACCGGCCGCGTCGGGCGTGGTGCGCACGAGCAGGCCCCGCCGAGCATGGTCCTGGCGAACCGTCCAACCCTCGGGCACCGTCACGCCCGCCTCGGCCAGTCGGGCCACGGACTTTCCGCCGGTCGGATGCATCAGGCCGATGGTCATCCCCTCACGATCGCGCCGGTCGAGCCGGGGCGGGACGATGGTCGCCATCGTCACCGGGGCCTGACGGTTGCCGAAGAAGGCGAACAAGCCGGCCGCCGGCTGCGGCGGGACAGCTTCCTCGTCGACGCCGGGCATGAGGTTCACCCAGCCGCTGCCCGCCGCCCGGAGCTGCTCGAGCGACGTGGCGATCCGGCTCAGCTCGGGCGGCACGAATTCGATCGTGACCGTCTGACGGCGCGGGCTCACCCGCTCACGGCGTGCTCACCGCCCGCCCAGCCCCGACGCCAGGTGCTCAATCACTTCGCCGGCCGGCAGGTCACGGCTGTGCCGGAAGCCGGTTCCGGCGTACAGGCTCATATGCCCCGAGTCCCCCGCCCGAGCCGCCGCGGCGCGCAAGGGCCGCGTGGCGTTGTTCACCTCTGGATACGCGGCCGGGGCATCAGGGTGGTCGCGCACCATGGCGTTCACCACCGCGCGCGCCCGGCGGCCGCTGAACGCCCGCGTGATCGCCGTCTCGGTGAGGGAGGGGTCGACCAGCGCGGCCTTGTACGCGGCCGCCGCGCCGCTCTCGGGGCAGCGCAGGAAGGCCGTCCCGGCCTGGACCATCGCCGCCCCTGCGCCGATCAACGCCGCCACGTCGTCGGGACCACCGACCCCGCCCGCAGCGATCAGCGGCACGTCACTCGTCCGCGCCACTGCCACCAGCATCTCGCGGATCGGCCGGTCCTGACCGGGCCGGTCGACGTTGGCGAAGCTGCCGCGGTGCGCGCCCGCCTCGGCGCCCTGCAGGCACAGGCAGTCCGGACCGACCGCCAGCGCCAGCGCGGCCTCTTCCTCCGTCGTGACGGTCAGAGCGACGAGCGTGCCGGCCGCCTGGAGTTCCCGCACCACGTCACGGGCGGGCAGACCGAAGGTGAAGCTGACCATTGCCGGCGGCGCAGCCAGCACCGCCTCCACCTTGTCCTCGTAATGGTCGTCGTCCCACGTCGCTTCGCCCAGCGTGGCGCCGAGCTCACCTGCTTCGCGCTCGAGCGATGCGACATACGCCGCCAGCGCATCCGGTTCGGCGGTCGGCGCGCCCGGCACGAACAGGTTGACGCCGAACGCCGGGCAGCGCGCCGCCCGGACCGCCGCCATCTCGGCCGCCATCGCCTCGGCGGTCTTGTAGCCACCGGCGAGGATGCCGAGCGCACCCGCGTGCCCGGCGGCCACGACGAGCTCGGCCGTGCCCGGCCCGCCGGCCATCGGAGAGACGGCGAGGCGCAGGCGGCTCAGCTCGGCCAGTGGGCGCGCCCGTGCCGCGACAGACCGTTCGGGCGGGACGCTCACGCCCCACACTTACCCCGTGCCCGCTACGGTGGCCAACTCGTGGACCTCGACCTCGTCACCACGCTGCGCAGCACCGGGGCCGTACGCGAGTTCCAGCCCGGGCCGGTGGGCGACGACGTTCTGCGCCGGATCCTCGAGACCGCCCGCTTCGCCCCCTCGGGGGGCAACCGTCAGGGCTGGCGCGTCATCGTGGTCAAGGACCCGTCGGCACGGGCCGCGCTGCGCGACATCTACCTCACCGGCTGGTACGAGTACCTGGCCATGGGCGCCGCCGGGCTGGTGCCCTGGGCACCCGTCACCGACCGGGCCGCCGAGTCGGAAGCTGTCGCCCGCGCCCACGAGTTCGCCGACGCCGCCGCCGCAACCGAGCCCGGGTTCGCCCAGGCCCTGGACCTCGCTCCGGCCCTGCTGCTCGTCCTCGCCGACCTCAGTGCCCTGGCTGCAGTCGACCGCGACCTGCCGCGGTACACCCTGGTGGGGGGCGCGTCCATCTACCCCTTTGTCTGGAGCGTGCTGCTGGCCGCGCGCGCCGAGGGCCTCAGCGGCGTCGTCACGACCATGCCCGTCCGTCGCGAGCCCGACGTGCGTGCGCTCTTCGGCTTCCCCGACTCCGTCGCGATGGCGTCGCTGGTGGTCCTCGGCCGCGCCGTCTCCCCTCCCCGCCGGCTGCGGCGGGCTCCCGTCGACTCCTTCACGTGGGTGGACCGCTACGAGGGATCGCCGCTCGGTCCGTAGCGACGTCGGTCCCGAGGGCGGCGACCCCGTGCCGGAGGGGGCGATCCGTGCCCCGCCGTCGTCGAAGTGATCGGGCGCTCCACGCAACGGAGACGCAGTTCAGTGCGGCCCTGCCGGCGCGGCGACGGGCTTTGCACGCGCGGCGGTGTGCTGAAATGGCCCATGGCCCAGAACGTGCTCGGCGACGAACTCCAGCCCTGCAACTTCGACCCGGTCACCGGCTTCTACCGGGACGGCTGCTGCAACACCGGCGCCGAGGACTTCGGTGTCCATACGGTGTGCACGCAGGTCACCGAAGAATTCCTCACCTTCTCCGCGTCCGTCGGCAACGACCTGTCGACCCCGCGCCCCGAGTTCGGGTTCGCCGGCCTCACACCGGGAGACCAGTGGTGCCTGTGCGCCGCCAGGTGGCAGGAGGCCCTCGAGGCCGGGGTGGCACCGCCGGTGGTGCTCGCCGCCACCCATGCCACAACCTTGGAGTGGGTACAGCTGGGGGACCTGGTCGCCCACGCATTGTGAGCGCTATGAGCCCTATTCTCGGCAACGATCGAGGAAGGTGACATCGTGGAAGGCAACACGGTCAGCGTGGAACGGGTCATCGAGGCGCCGGCGGCATCCATCTTCGCCATCGTGGCCGATGCGACGCGCCACCCCGAGATCGACGGCTCGGGCTCGGTGGTCAAAGCGAAGGACGGGGCATCCCAGAAGCTCGCCCTGGGCTCCGTCTTCGGCATGTCCATGAAGGTCGGCGTGCCGTACACCATGTCCAATACCGTGATCGAGTTCGAGCAGGACCGGCGCATCGCCTGGCAGACGCGGTTCTCGGGCCCGCTCGGCCGCTTCCTCGGTGGACGCGTCTGGCGCTACGAGCTCGAACCCGCCGACGGCGGGACGAAGGTCACCGAGACCTGGGACATCTCACAGGACAAGCAGGGGCGCTTCCTTCGGCTCGGCAAGCTCGACCGGCAGACCGAGGCGGCCATGGCGAAGACGCTGGTCAAGCTGGCCGAGCTCACCGAGTCGTGACCGATCTGGCGACTGCGGTCGACGCCGCCTGGGACGAGCGCGTCCTGCCCACGCTCTGCGACTACACCCGGATCCCGTGCCTCTCCCCCGCCTTCGACCCCGAATGGGCCGAGCAGGGCCACATGGAGTCCGCGGCCACGTTGCTCCGACAGTGGGTGGACGGCCAGGGCGGCGGGCTCCACACCGAGATCGTGCGGTTACCCGGTCGCACCCCGGTCCTCCTCGTCGAGAACGGCGGCCAAGGAGACCCGATCGTCATCTACGGCCACATGGACAAGCAGCCGCCGCTCGGAGAGTGGCGCAGTGGCCTGGGCCCGTACGAGCCGGTGCGCGAGGGCGAAAGGCTTTTCGGCCGGGGGACGGCCGACGACGGGTACTCGGTGTTCGCCGCCGTGACGGGCCTCGTGGCGGCGGGCGGCGGTGACGGCCGCGTGCTGGTGCTCATTGAGGCGAGCGAGGAGAGCGGCAGCCCCGACCTGGCGGCCTATCTCGAGCACCTCGGCGAGCGCATCGGGACCCCGCGACTGGTCATCTGTCTCGATTCGGGCGGGCTCAGCTACGACCGCATCTGGCTCACGACGTCGCTGCGCGGGAACCTGGTCGCCACGGTGAAAGTGGACGTGCTCACCGAGGGCATCCACAGTGGCCAGGGCGGCGGCGTCGTGCCTTCGTCGTTCCGGATCCTGCGCAAGATCCTGTCGCGGATCGAGGACGAGACCAACGGCCGCATCCTGCTGCCCGGGCTCCAGGGGGCGGGCATCCCCGAGGAGCACCTGGCCAACCTGCGCGCCATCGCGGCCGAGTTCCCCGACAGCGAAGCGCCGGTGGTCGACGGGTTGCGGTTGCTGGCCACCGACCCGGTCGACCGTCTCGCCGCACGCACCTGGGGGGCCGCCCTGGAGGTGACGGGCGCCGACGGCCTGCCCACGTCCCGCCTGGGCGGCAACGTGCTGCGCCCGTCGACCACGCTCAAGTTCTCGCTGCGCCTGCCGCCGGACGTCGACGCCGCCGCGGCGAGCGACGCTTTGCTGTCGGCCATCACCACCGACGAGGGAGCGCACATGACGATCGACATGGAGACGGCGGCGCAGGGGTGGGTGTCGCCCCCGCTCGGGGTCGACGTGGCGGCCGTACTGGCCCGGGTGTCGAAGGAGCGCTTCGACAACGAGCCGGGCCGGGTGGGCGAGGGAGGCTCCATCCCTTTCCTGGCCAGCCTGCAGCAGGGATTCCCCACCACCCCGATCGTGGCCACGGGTGTCCTCGGGCCGCACTCGAACGCACACGGGCCGAACGAGTCGCTCCACCTGCCCATGGCCAAGGCAGTGACCCACCTGGTGGCCGAGCTCGTGCGGGCGGAACAGTGATGCCGGGCGACGAGGACGACAGCGGCGGCGGCGGCGGCGTACTGGCCGACAAGGTGGCGCTGGTCACCGGCGGGAGCCGCGGCCTCGGCCGTGCCATGGCGCTCGCCTTCGCCCGCGCCGGCGCCGACGTCGTGGTGACGAGCCGCAAGCTCGACAGCTGCCAGAAGGTCGTGGCCGAGGTGGAGGCCGTAGGCCGGCGCGGGCTGGCCGTAGCGTCACACGTCGGGCACTGGGAAGAGCTGGACGGGCTGGTGGAGGAGGCCTATGGCGCCTTCGGCCACGTCGACGTGCTGGTCAACAACGCCGGCATGTCGCCCCTCTACGAGAACCTGCCCTCGGTGACCGAGGATCTTTGGGACAAGGTGATCGGGGTGAACCTGAAGGGCCCGTTCCGCCTGACCGCGCTGGTGGGCACGAGGATGGCCGCCGGGGGGCGTGGCGGGTCGATCATCAACGTCTCGAGTACGGGCTCGCTTCGTCCGGCGCCGCACATGCTTCCCTACGACGCGGCCAAGGCGGGTCTGAACGCCCTGACCGAGGGCTTCGCCAAGGCCTTCGGACCGACCGTGCGCGTGAACTGCATCATGGCCGGTCCGTTCCTGACGGACATCTCGAAGGCCTGGGACCAATCGACGCTCGAGACCGGGATGCGTCACCACGCCCTGCAGCGGGCCGGGCGCCCCGAGGAGATCGTCGGCGCGGCGCTGTACTTTGCCAGTGACGCCTCGTCCTTCACGACCGGCGCCATCCTGCGAGTCGACGGAGGCATCCCATGACAGGCACGTGCGACTTCTGGTTCGACCCGCTGTGCCCGTGGGCGTGGATCACCTCGCGCTGGATGCTCGAGGTCGAGCAGGTGCGCGACGTCCACACCGAGTGGCACGTGATGTCGCTCGCCATCTTGAACTCGGGCCGCGAAGACTTGTCGGAGGAGTACAAGGCGCGGATGGCCAGGGCCAAGGGCCCGGTTCGCGTGTGCATCGCGGCGGAGCAGGCCCGGGGGCGTGACATCCTCCTGCCGCTCTACACCGCGCTGGGGAATCGCATCCACATCGAGCAACGGGGCCGCCAGGAAGGCGAGGGCGAGGCCATCGTCACCGAGGCTCTCGAAGAGGTCGGCCTACCCGCCTCGCTTGCTGCCGCGGCCACCTCGACCGAGTTCGACGAGGCTCTGGAGGCTTCGCATCGGGCCGGGATGAAACCGGTGGGCGACGACGTGGGGACGCCTCTCGTCCACTACGACGGCCGGGCCATCTTCGGTCCCGTCGTGACGCCGTGTCCCAAGGGGGAAGCGGCCGGTCGGCTCTGGGACGGCGTGCTTCTCTGCACGGGCACCGAGGGCTTCTTCGAGCTCAAACGCTCCCGGACGGCGCGGCCGACCTTCGACTGAGCCAGTGGTGATCGGGCGACGGCCAGAAGCGGCCGGCCTCCGAACCAACGCCACCACGATGCACTGGCGTCGCCTTGTCGTAACACCGGTACCCGAACCGTGAGGAAAGAGCGGGAGGGGGTCTCGGTCCGGGGGGTGCGACTCAGAAGGTATGAGGAGGGCGGTATCGACGAGCGAGCCCGATGGGCACATCCCTCACCGAGGTGATCAGGGCGATGCATACCCCTTCCGCGAGGCGATACACCTGCACACAGCTGGTTCTAGCGCGGTGCGACATTCGGGTCCCGCGTAACGAGCAGGCAGCGCACCTTGTCGGTCTCAATGAGAATCATCGGGGCGTGGCCGCTGGCCCAGGCCGACTGCGTCAACCCGTAGCGGCTGTCACGACCGTCACCGGGACGGCGCTGCCATGGTCATCACTGTTGGTGTAGAAGACACCGTCGCCGAGCTGTCCGTGCATGCCCGCTCCCCAGCAGTCGACTCCGCCCGAGCTGAGGAGAGAGCAGAAGCCGAGGGTGTAGGCGATGAGGCTCGTCACCGAACCGAGCATGCCGCTGGCACCGACGCCGAGCACCGCCACCGGGACGGCGCTGCCCGCGTTGCCGGTCGTGTAGAAGATGCCGTCGCCGAGCTCACCCAAGGGGCCCTCTCCCCAGCAGTCGACCCCGCTCGAGGTCAGGAACGCGCAATAGCTCTCCTCTCTGTCGCTCGTGAGGCTCGTCACGCCGCCGAGGGCGCCACTGCCACCCACGCCGACCACCTGTACCGGGACGGCGCTGCCAACCTTGCCTGTCGTGTAGAAGTTGCCGTCACCGAGCTCGCCGAAAGCGCCATATCCCCAGCAGTCGACCCCGTCCGAGGTCAGGAGAGCGCAGTAGCCACTAAAGCCGCCCGTCAGGCTCACCACGCCGCCGAGGGTGCCGCTGCCATCGAGCCCGAGCACCTGTACCGGGACGGCGCTGCCGGACATCTGCGGTTCGCAGCAGGTGTAGAACGAGCCGTCACCGAGCTCGCCGCGAGGGCCATATCCCCAGCAGTCGACCCCGCCCGAGGCCAGAAGAGCGCAATATCCAGATCCGCCATATGCCAGGCTCCCCACGCCGCCGAGGGTGCCGCTCCCACCGACTCCGAGGACCTGTACCGGGACGTCACTACCGTATGAAGGACTGTTGGCGTAGAAGACGCCGTCGCCCAGCTCGCCGTACATGCCGTATCCCCAGCAGTCGACCCCGCCTGTGGCGAGGCGCGCGCAATAGCCATATCCGCCGCTCGTGAGGCTCGCCACGCCGCCGAGCGTGCCGCTCCCACCGACTCCGAGCACCTGTACCGGGACGGCGCTGCTCGCGATGGAGCCGTTGCCCAGGCCGCCACCGCCCGCTCCCCAGCAGTCGACCCCGCCCGCGCCCAGCAGGGCGCAGTAGCTCCCCGCTCCGTCGCTTGTGAGGCTCCTCACGCCCCCGAGGGTGCCGCCCCCACCGACTCCGAGCACCTGTACCGGCACGGCGCTGCTGGCGGTGGTGCCGTTGCCGAGGTCGCCACCGCCCGCTCCCCAGCAGTCGACCCCGCCCGAGGTCAGGAGAGCGCAGAATCCCGAGGCGTACCTCTGTTGTCCGTCGCCCGTCAGGCTCGCCACGCCGCCGAGGGTGCCGCTGCCACCAACGCCGAGCACTGGCACCGAGAAGGCGCTGCCGTGGTGGGCGCTCGTGTAGACGCCGTCGCCCAGCTGGCCGAACTGGTCGCTGCCCCAGCAGTCGACCCCGCCCGAGGTCAAGACAGCACAGTTCGTGTTGTTGGCGCTCACGACGCTCACCACACCAGCCAGAGGAGGGTTCACCACGAATTTGCTGGCACTTGTCGCCATACCCACGGGCGTCGTGACCCTGATGAGACTCGTTATCGCCCCGGATGGGACCTGCACCTGAATCTCGGTGGACGTGTCAACGATGACCGTGGCCTGGATCCGGCCGAACCTCACTTTCGTCGCATCGGCCATGTTGGTTCCTGAGATTGTGACCGTCGTAGCGACCGGTCCGTGCGTCGGGCTGAAGCGATTGATGGTGGGTGAAGTCGTCGACGCCGACGCCGGGGAGAGAAAGAGCGGGAGGAAACCAGCCATGCACGTGAGCGCCACGGCGACCAACAGCGACTTGTAGCGCATCTCCTACCCCCCGTTTTGCCCATCGACTCGTGCTGCATCGAAGCACTGCGACGACCAAGACACAAGGAGACTTTGCGCTAAGCGCGGACCGCCTCCATCCGGCTGATTCCCTAGAGGTGGCGCGAGGTAGGTACGGGGACGTCGCGAGCGTCGCCGAGCCGACGCGATCCGGGCACCAGCGAGAGAGTGACTCGTTACTCGCCCCAATGGTCGTCAGCTTGCGGATGGGCTTGGGGCTACCGCGGGTGACCGCGCCGGACTCGGAACGGCCCGGGCCCCTCAACGCCTCGCCCGGCGCTGGGAACCCGGGCCGTCCGCCCGTTCCCGCCAACCGCTCTTGTTCAGGCCATGACGATCATGAGTGCTTCATGGTGACGGTGCCTGCGCTGTTCGTGACGGTCCAGCCGCTCGCGACGTGGGCGAAGGTGCCGGTGAACGTCCCGTGGAGGATGGTGTAGACGTCGCCCGCCGTGAAGCTCCCGGCTGGGTTCAGCGTGCCACCGAGTGTCCCCGAGCCGCTCACCGTGACCGAGTCGGACCCGCCGCCGGTGTTCACGAACGGGGCGTAGGTGCCCGTCGACCCGAAGGTCAGGTTCCCGGTCACCGAGAGGCTGTTCACACCGGCGCTGTTGCCCATGGTCCCGCCGTCGACGACGTTGCCGACGATCGTCCGCGACCCGCCGGCGGCGGAGGGCCAGCTCAGCGATCCGGTGCTGCCGAGCGTGAGCGTGTCGCCGGCCGGGAGCGTGACGGTCGAGTTGTTGCCGCAACCCGAGCTGCCCAGCTCGATGGCGCCGTTGTCCGTGACGCTGCTCGTCGGTCGTCAAGTTTGCGTTCAGGCTGCACGTCCCGTTCACGTCGAGGGTCTGGCCGCTCGACGGCGCTCCCGATGTCAGCGCCGTGACGCCCTCGGTCTCGATCGTGCCCTTGCCCGTGCCCGTGTAGGCCAGGTTGGCGCCGTTGACGAGGACGGTCGCCGTGCTGGCGATCTTCCCCTTCCCCTGCTTGAAGGTGTCCGGCGACTCGACCAGCAGCTCGCCCGAGCCCTTGATGGAGCCTTTTGCGTCGTTGAAGGCGGAACCGGTCACCCCGGTCTCGGTGAGCGTGATCCCCGACGCGATGACGACCTTGCCCTTTTGGGTGACACCCTTCTTCTCCGCGGTGAACGTGGTGTTCGCGTTCACGTCGAAGGCGCCTTTCTTCAGGACCAGGTCGTCGTCGATGGTGCGGCCACCGTTGCCCGCTCCGTTGAGAGTCTCGAGGACGCCGTGCTTGCCTATCGTCAGATGGTCCAGGCCCGTCGACGAGGCGCCCGTGATGGTGGCCGCGTTGCCGCATTGGGCGCTGGTCATGACGATCGTCCCGGTGCTCGTCACCGGCTGGTCGAGCGTCAGGTCGGCGTTGTCGCTGCACACGCCGACGACGTCGAGCGTCTGGCCGGCCGAGATCGTTGCCGTCGATGGTGTCGTCCCCCTCGGTGGTGACGACGGACGAACCGGCTCCCGTGTAGTGCAGGGCGACGTCCCCGGTCGAGCCGGGCGTCCCGGACAGCAGGACCGGCTCGGTTCCGGTCGTGGTGCCTGCTCCCTGGTTGTAGATGTTGCCCCCGTCGAGGACGAGCTCGCCGGAACCGGTGGCGTTCACCGACCCGCCGGTGTCGTCGGTGAAGGTGGTGCTGGTGGTGGAGGGCGAGTTGAGGGTGGTGCCGGTGGCGATGTTGAGCTGACCAGCGTTCTCCCACGTGCCACCGCTGTAGGAGGCGTTCACGTTGTCGTTGACCGTGCCATCGTTGGTGACGTTGCCCGAGATGCTGCGGGCGCCGCCGGCGCCGGCGTCGATGTCGACGATGCCGGCCGACTGGTTGGTGAACGTGTCACCCGAGGTCACGGCGAGGGTCGAGGCGTTGCCGCAGCCCGACGAGCTCAGGTGCACCGTGCCGGCGCTGGTCTCGTTGGCGTCGACCGTGGTCACGGCGTTGTTGGAGCAGGTGCCGTTGACGGTCAACGTCTGTCCGCTGGCGATGGCTCCGTCGACGGTGTCGCCACCTCCCTGGGCGACGACGGCCGAACTGCCGGTGCCTGTGTAGTGGAGAGCGACGCCGCCGCTGCTGCCCGCGGGACCGGCCAGGAGCACCGGCTCGCCCGATGTCGTGCCGTTTCCCTGGTTATAGGTGTCGGCTGCCGTCGACGACGAGTTGGCCGGTGTGGCTGGTTCCGTTGCTCACCACCGATCCACCGGTGTCGTCGGTGAAGGTCGACGGAGAGGTGGCGATGGTCAGCGCGACGCCGTCGGCGATGTTCACCGGCCCGGCGTTGTCCCACGTCCCGGGTCCGTAGGAGCTGTTCGCGCCCACGTTGACCGTTCCGTCGTTCGTGACGTTCCCGGAGATGCTGCGGGCGCCGCCGGCGCCGCTGTCGACCTGGAGGGTCCCGCCCGACTGATTGGTGAACGTGTCACCCGAGGTCACGGCGAGGGTCGAGGGGTTGCCGCACCCCGAGGAGCTCAGGTGCACCGTGCCGGCGTTGGTCTCGCTGGCGTCAACCGTCTCGACGGCGTTGTTGGAACAGGTGCCGTTGACCGTCAGGGTCTGTCCCGTGGCGATGGCGCCGTCGACCGTCCCGTCGCCTCCTTGCGCCACGATCGACGAGGCACCGTGACCGGTGTAGTGGAGGGCAATGCCGCCTGAAGTGTTGCCGGCGGGGCCGTTCAGCAGGACCGGTTGTCCCGAGGTGCTGCCGTTGCCCTGGTTGTACGTGTCAGGTTCGTCGATCACCAGCTGGCCGGTCCCGGTCGAGGCGACCGTGCCATTGGTGTCATCGGTGAAGGTCACGCCCGACGTGTTCGCCGTGAAGGTCTCGCCGCTGGCGATGTTCAGGGCGCCGGCGTTGTCCCACGTCCCCGAGGAGCCGTTCAAGCCGAAACTGACCGAGGCGTTGACGTTCACGGTGCCCTGGTTGGTGACGCTGCCGTTGATGGAGCGCGCACCGCCCGCGCCGGAATCCGTGCTCAAGGTCCCCGCGTTCACCAACGTCGTCCCGACGTCGAGCGTGGCGTTGTTGCCGCAGCCAGTGCTCGTGAGCGAGACATGACCCGTCGAGTTGATCGCGTCGCTGTCGGGGCTGAACGCGGTGTTCTTGGTGGTGAGCGTCACGTTGTCGGAGCACGTGCCTTGTATGGCGAGGGTCTCGGCATCACCCGCCGTGCCCGAACCGACCACGAGGGCGTCCACCGTCTCGGAACCGCTCGCAGGCTGGAAGGTGACGGTGTACGTACCGCCGACGATGATGCACGCCACGTCGCCTGATCCGGGGACCGCACCGGTGCTCCAGTCCGACGCGGTGTCCCAGTTGCCGGTCACCGGGTTCTTCCACGAGTCAGTGCAGGTGGGCGGGGCGGCTGACGCGACCGAGGGCGCGACGAACAGCGACGCGCCGGTGATGGCAAGCCCGCTGAGGACGAGTGCGCACACCGGAAGTGCACGCAGGGAACGGCGCAGCGACTGACGCATGAAATCTTTCTCCTTGAGCTGTGTGAATCCCCGCCTCGACAGCTGAGTGAATCCCCGCCTGGACGGTGAGACCCGCCAATTCGTCTAACGGGACGATAACCGTGCATTGCGTCAACCACAACTACCTTTGGCGTCAAGGCGGGTTGCAGCGGGTTTCGTCGCCATGCGACAGCGGGTGTGTCTGGCACCGACCGGGCGCTCCCGACTGCTGGCATTGCTGCATCACCAGTGTCATTTTTGTAGTCCGAGACACGGTCCTCGGCGTGGTCCCTACGGCCAGACCCGGCGGGTCACTCCCGTCGTCGAGGCACCTCCGGCGGACGAGAGCCTCCGACGGACCACGAGCCTCCGGCGGACTACCAGTAGGCGCGCATCAACTCGGTCATCCAGCGCGGCTGGCGCACGTCGCCTGGCGCGGGTTCGAACTCGCGCACGTAGGGCTTGACGTCGAGCACGGGCGAACCATCGACCGCGTCGAGCCCTCGTACGTGAAGGTCGATGCCGTCGAGTGCGACCAGCGTGCACGTGGAGACGCCGAGCCGATTGGGTCGCATTCTGGCTCGCTGGGCGAACATCCCCACTTCGGGCCAGTCGGGGTTCCCTCGTGGCCGGCGCGCGCCCGTCTCGATGCGAGCTTCGTCAACCAGGTGGAACACGAATACCACGACGAGATGGGAGAAGTCACTGAGTCCGGCGACAACGTCAGGACGGAAATGGCGGCCGTCCAGACGGATCACCGCCTCCACCGCGCCCCAGTCGTCGTCGGTGGGCTCGGTGCGCCCTCCGACGACCACACCGATCGGCTCCACAACGATCGGCTCCACGGCGATCACGCGGACCAACGGTAGCTCGACGCCCCGTGGCTGAGGGAGAGCGGGGCGTCCGACCTCCTCGGTGTCCGCACGCCGGACCTACGCCCGGACGGTGTAATCGCCAGGGTGAAAGCGCCGGGTGAGCCGGCGAAACTTCCAGGTGTGGTCGGGCCACAGGGTGGTGTTGCGGCCGCGGTGGTCCAGGTACCAGCTGCCGCAGCCGCCTTCGACCCAGACCGAGTGCTCCAACCGGGCCTGCAGTCGCTCGTTGTAGCGGTGCTGGACGCCGGATTTGACCTCGATGCTCCGCACACCGGGCCGCGAGAGGAAGGCGACGGCGCCTGCCACATAGTTGATGTGCGACTCGATCATGTAGATCATGGAATTGTGGGCCAACGTGGAGTTCGGCCCGATCATCAGGAACAGGTTCGGGAAGCCGGCCAGGGCGGAGCCGAGGTAGGCCTCGGTGCCGTTGGCCTTCCAGCGCTCCGAGAGCCGCACACCGTCGCGCCCGACGATGTGGTGCGCGTACGGTGGCTCGGCCGCCTCGAATCCTGTGCCCATGATGACCACGTCGACCGGGCGGGCGATGCCGTCCTGCCCCACCACCTCGTGCGCAGTGAAGGAAGCGACCGGTGTGTCCACCACCTCGACGTTGGACCGGGTCAGGGAGGGGTAGTAGTCGTCGGAGAGGAGCAGACGCTTGCACCCCGGCTCGTAGTTCGGCGTGAGCACGTCGCGCAGCGCGGCGTCGGGCACCTGCCGGCGCAGGTGGCCGAGCGCTCGGGCACGGACCACGGCGACCCGGCGAGCGCCGCGTCCGACGAAGACCGAGAGCAGCGACTCGAAGATGAGGTAGATGCGCAGGCGCGCCAGGCGCTGCAGGGCCGGGGCGCGGCGGTAGAGGGCGCGTCGCAGGGTCGTGGTCGGCCGGTCGCCGCCGGGGAACGATGAAAGGCGGGGTGCGCTGGTGGAGGTACAGGTGCTCGACCACCGGCGCGATCTGAGGCACGAACTGCACGGCTGATGCGCCGGTGCCGACGACGCAGACCCGCTTGCCTTTCAGGTCGTAGCCGTGCTCCCAGAGCGCCGAGTGGAAGACCTTGCCCCTGAAGCCGTCGAGACCGGGGAATGCCGGGATGGACGGCTCGCTGAGAGAGCCGGTGGCCCAGACGAGCACGGGCGCCGTGTACTCGCTCCCACCGGCAGTCCGCACCACCCAGCGCCGGGTGTCATCGTGCCAGCCGCGCCTCGTCGACCGCCTGGCCGAAACGCAGGTGGTGACCGATATCGAAGCGGTCCACGCAGTACGGAGGTAATCCCAGATCTCCCCTTGCGGCGGGAAGGCACGGGTCCAGTCCGGGTTCAGGGCGAACGAAAAGGAGTACAGGTCCGAGGGCACGTCGCACGCCGCGCCGGGGTACGAATTGTCACGCCAGGTGCCGCCGAGGTCGTTGCCGCGATCGAGCACCACGAAGTCGTCGATGCCCATGGAACGCAGGCGCGCCGCCATCCCGATGCCGGAGAAGCCGGCTCCGACGACGACGACCCGGTGCTCCTCGGTCACGGGTTCCACGTCACCGGGCCGGTGTCACGGTTTCGGGGTCACGGAGTGGACGCGACGAAGTCGACGACGACCTTCGCCAGCTCCTCCCCCTTGTCCTCCTGGAGGAAGTGGCCGGCGCCGGTGATGGTCGTGTGCGGCCGGCCCTGCGCGCCGGCGATGCGCTCCTTCAGCGTCCGATCGGCGCCGCGGGTGATGGGGTCGCTGTCGCTGAACGCGCAGAGGAAGGGACGGTCGAAAGCAGCGAGGCCCACCCACGCGGCGACGTTGGCGTCGTGCGCCGGATCGTCCGGCCGCGAAGGCACCAGCATGGGGAACTGGCGCGCTCCGGCCTTGTAGGACTCGTCGGGGAACGGCGCGTCGTAAGCGGCGCGTACCTCGTCGGAGAGGTCGGTCACGCAGCCGCCCTTGACGATGCCCCCGGTGGGGAAGACCTCGACCTCTTGGGAGAAACGCTGCCAGGCGAAGAAGGCCTCGCCGGGGTCGGTATCGCCCGTGGGCAAGAAGGTGTTGGCGGCGACGACCCGGGCGAAGCGGTCGGGGTGCTCGCCCACGAGGCGCAGGCCGATGAGGCCACCCCAGTCCTGGCCGACCATGGTCACGTCACGCAGGTCGAGCCGGTCGAAGAGCAGTTCGCGCATCCACTCGACGTGGCGGGCGAAGGTGTAATCGCTCCGCTCGGACGGCTTGTCAGACTTCCCGAAGCCGATCAGATCCGGTGCCACCACCTGGAGGCCGGCCGCGGTGAGGACCGGGATCATGGTGCGATAGAGGTACGACCACGAGGGCTCACCGTGCATGAGCAGCACGAGCGACTCGTCGGGATCACCTTCCCGGACGTAGTGCACGCGCAGCGTGCCGCCCTCGCCGTCGGCTACCTCGGCGTAGTGGGGGGCGAAGTCGTAGCCCGGCAACGAGCTGAATTGGTCGTCGGGGGTGCGCAACGCCTTCATCGGAGCGGGAGCCTACGCGCTGACCGGCAGTGCCGCCGCGGCCACGAAGGCCGTAACCTGAGCCGCACGTCACCGGAGGGGGCACGAGCCGGCGGCGAGGAGCACGACGATCTGAGGGAGGGTCCCGTCCATGAGCACGACGACCGACGCCGAGTACGACCCGTTCGCCGCCTTCGACGACGTGGTGGCCGGGACGACCCGGGACCCCTACCCGTCGCTGGCCGTCAAGCGGCGGGAGTCCCCCGTGTGCAAGGACCTGTCCATCCCGCTTGACGCCCTACCCGAGGGCATCGAGGTCGAGCCCGGGTGGATGACCTTCCGCTACGACGACTGCTCGCGCGTGCTGCGCGACGCCAAGACGTTCACCTCGACCGGCTACGACACCACCATCGGGATGGTGATGGGCCACATGATCCTGGGCATGGACGACCCGGAACACCGGACCCAACGCAACCTGGTCGCTCACGCCTTCCGGGAGAAGTCGCTGGCCCGCTGGGAGCCCGAGTTCATCGCTCCCATCGTCGACGAGTTGATCGATCGCTTCGTGGCCGACGGCGAGGCCGAGCTGGTCCGCCAGCTCACCTTCGAGTTTCCGGTGCGGGTCATCGCACGCCTCCTCGGACTTCCCGAGGAGGACTTCCCCCGGTTCCAGCGCTGGTCGGTGGAGCTGATCGGTCTCGTGGCCGACATCGAGCGGGGGCTGGCCGCCTCCGAGTCGCTGCGAACCTACTTCGCCGGCGTGGTAGCCGATCGCCGCGCCCACCCGGCCGAGGACATCATCAGCGATCTGGTGTCGGCCCAGGTCGACGGCGAGCGGTTGAGCGACGAGGCGATCTACTCCTTCCTACGCCTGCTCCTGCCGGCCGGCGCCGAGACGACGTATCGCTCCTCGGGCAACCTGCTCTACCTCCTGCTCACCCACCCCGAGCAGCTCGAGGCCGTCCGCTCCGATCGCGCCCTGCTGCCACAGGCGATTGAGGAGGGCCTGCGCTGCGAGCCGCCGCTGCTGACCATCAACCGGACCACCACCTGCGAGGTCGAGATCGCGGGCGTCACCATCGGACCGGGTGAGAGCATCTCGCCACACATCGGCTCGGCCAACCACGACGAGACGCGCTGGGACGACCCCGAGACCTTCGACATCTTCCGCCCGCCCGTTCCGCACATCGCGTTCGCCCACGGTCCGCACATGTGCCTGGGCATGCACCTGGCCCGCCTCGAGACACGGGTGCTCGTCAACCGCGTCCTCGACCGGCTCCCCGACATGGCGCTGACCCCGGGAGATGCCGACCCCCACATCCGCGGCGACGTGTTCCGCTCTCCCACCTCGTTGCCGGTGACCTTCAGGCCGGCCGCCTGAGCGGGACGCGGCACGAGTGCGCCGCGCTCAGCTCCTCGGTACTTCCTTCCAGGCGAGCTCCTTGTCCGTCCGGACGTCACCTGGCAGACCGAGGACCCGCTCTCCGAGGATGTTGCGCATGACCTCGGAGGTCCCGCCCTCAATGGAGTTCGCCCGCACGCGCAGGAACATCTTGTGGACGTCGGGCGAGCCCATGCCCACGAGGTCCGGGCGCACCATCGGGTACCCGGCCGGGAAGAGCATGCCGTCGTTACCGAGCAGGTCCACGCAGAGGTCGTAGACCCGCTTGTTCTCCTCGGCGAAGGCCAGCTTGGACACGGACCCTTCCGGTCCGGGCGTGCCCGACTTCCGGCCCTGGGCGGCCCGCATATTGGTCATGGTCAGCGCCTCGGAGCGGATATAGCTCGAGACGAGGCGATCCCTGAGCGCCAGGGCCTGCTGCGACGTCTGGCCCTGCCAGCGCTCCTTCCAGATGCGCAGGGCCTCGGCGATGGGGCCACCGCCCCGCCGCCCGACGGCGCCACCGATGGAGACCCGCTCGTTCATGAGCGTGGTGACGGCCACGCGCCAGCCGTCGCCGACGTCACCGAGACGCGCCGCGTCGGGCATGCGCACGTCGGTGAAGAAGACCTCGTTGAACTCGGCCTCACCGGTGATTTGGAAGAGCGGCCGCACCTCGACGCCTGGCGCGTGCATGTCGACGAGGAACGCGGTGAGGCCCTTGTGCTTGGGCACATCGGGATTCGTCCGCACCACGATCAGGCCGAACGAGGAGATATGGGCGAGCGTGGTCCAGACCTTCTGCCCGGTGAGCACCCATTCGTCGCCGTCACGTTCGGCCCGCGTCGAGAGGCCCGCCACGTCGGAACCGGCGCCGGGCTCGCTGAAGAGCTGGCACCAGATCTCCTCGTTCGTGAACAACGGCCGCAAGTAGCGCGCCTTCTGCTCGGCTGTGCCGTGGGTGACGATGGTCGGCGCGCACATGCCGTAGCCGATCGGGTTCCTCATGCCCGCCACGGGTGCACCGCCGGCGTGCAGCCGCTGCTGGGCCCGCTGCTGGTCCTTGGGCGAGAGGCCCAAGCCACCGCTGTCGGCCGGGAAGTGGACCCAGGCCAGTCCGCGATCGAACTGCTCACCCAGGAACTGGGTCGGGCCGGTAGAGGAGGGAGGATGGTCGGCCAGGAGGGCGTCCACCAGGTCGTCGACGTTCGCAGACATGGGCGAACCCTATAGCGTGCACTCGTGCGGGCACCCCCCCACACCGTCCGGAGGACACACACCCGACCGCACGGCGGTGGCACATGACCGCGAAGGTGACCCTCCCCGACGGGCGGGACCTGGCCTACGAGGAGTACGGGGACGAGGCCGGGTTCCCGGTCCTCAGCTTCCACGGCGGGCTCAGCTCGCGCCTCGACGCCGCGCCGGCCGACGGCGCGGCGCGTGACGCAGGCGTCCGGCTGGTGGCACCGGATCGACCGGGCATGGGCCAATCGACGTTCCAGCCGGGGCGGAGGCTCGTCGACTGGCCTGACGACGTGACCTCGTTGGCCGACGCACTCGGGTTGGAGAGATTCGCCGTCATGGGCTGGTCGGCCGGCGGGCCGTACGCCGCGGTATGCGCGGCCAAGCTCGGGGAGCGTGTGACGGGAGCCGCCCTGCTCTCGAGCGCGGTGCCGCTCGATCTCTACGGGACGAACCGCGGGCTGGTCGTCGAGGACCGCATCTTGCTCTTCCTTTCCATGCACACGCCGGGGCTGGCGTCCCTGGCCATGAAACTCAGCATCGTCAACGCCAGCAACACCCGCCTGCTGCGTGCGGCCATGCGGGCCTTCCCACCGGTCGACCGCCGGGTGCTCATGGAGTGGGGCCCAGCTGACCGCGCCCTGGCCTTCGTGCGCGAGGCGGTTCGCCAGGGCACCGAGGGCTGCGTTCAGGACTACCGGATCTTCGGGAGCCCGTGGGGCTTCTCACTGAGCGAGATACGGGTGCCCGTGCAGATCTGGGAGGGGGCGGACGACCACACGGGACCGCCCGACTACCGCGCCTTCCTACAGGATCACATCGCCGGGTCCACCGTCACCGTGGTCCCGGGCGAAGGCCACCTGTCGCTCCTGCCGCATCAGGCGCCCGCCATCCTGGCGGCGCTGGTCGGCGGGCACAGCGCCGAGTCGGCGGCGCAGTGGAACGTCGGGTAGGCGAAAAGGTCGCGGTTCGGATGGTCTCGACCCGCGAAGGCACCGGCGGTGCAAAAGTCGTCCACCCCCGCCGCGGAGCCCTCGGTCAGAAGCCCGGCCGACGACGGCCTCGGGCTTGGCCGACTTAGAGCCCGCCCCAGTTGGTGACGTTGACCGGAGCCACGATGGGCGTGCCCACGACGAGCTGGATCTGGTAGTGGTCGCCCAGGGGCAGGTCGGCCGGGTCACCCTTGTAGATCCCTGTCTTCTTCCCCGGGGACGTGAAGAATACCGTGACGGGGCCCTTCGCCGACCCCACCTGGGTGCGGCTGAGTGGAACGCCCCACTCCGAGAAGAACTGGCCGAGGGTGAAGCCGATCGACTTGCTCGGCGACTCGATGTGGATGATGCCGTCGTTCGCGTGGGCGTGGAGCCAGTAGAAGCAGTCCCCCGTCGCCACGTAGGGCCCCTGCGCCGTCTCCTCGGCCTGGAAGCCCGGGATGCCGATGCCGTAGGGGATCACTCTGGCCTTGCCGTCCACGAAGATGGTGAGGTGGGTGTGGACGTGGCTGACCAGCTGCTCGTTGGTCTGGCACTGCACCCCGTCGACGGTCTGTCCGGTGGCTGCGTTGAGCAGCGTGGCCAGCTTCGGGCCGCTCGGAACTCCGACCGTCTCGGGTCCGGGTTTCTCGGCCGGAGGTTGGATCCACGACGACTTCATGGATGCGGGAATGGGCGACAGAGCCACGTGGGGGTCCGAGGTCGGCGAGGGTCCGCCGCTCGACGAGCCGGTGACCTGCACCACGATCACCACGATCACGGCGACGACGGCGACCGCCAGGCCGACGCGTACGAGGATGCGATTGCGCTGGCGCCGGCGCTCGGCCGCGCGCTTCTCAGCGGCTCGGCGCTGGGTCTCCGCCCGGCGCTGGGCTTTCGACTGGCTCCCACTGGTCATTGGGGGGTCAGCGTATCGAACCACGCCGCAGGGTAGGCATCGTGCCCAGGGACGGAGGCGGGTCCGCGCCGGGATGCAAGACTGAGCAGCGATGGCCGGTTCCTTCCTGGCCGGCGTGCGGGTGCTCGACCTCAGTATCTGGCGACCGGGTCCGTACGCCACGTCGTTGCTGTGCGCGCTGGGGGCGGACGTCGTCAAGGTCGAGCCTCCCGGAGGGGACCCGATGCGTCATTACCGGGGGCTTTTCGAGGAGATAAACGCCGGAAAGCGCAGCGTGGTGCTCGACCTCAAGACCCCGCCGGGTCGTCACCGAGCCGAAACTCTCGCGTCCGAGGCCGACATCCTGGTGGAGGGGTTCCGCCCCGGGGTCATGGCCCGGCTGGGGCTGGACGAGCCGCGGCTGCGCCCCCTCAACCCCGGGCTGGTCTACTGCTCGATCTCGGGGTACGGCCAGGAGGGTGCGCGGGCGCAGGTCCCAGGCCACGACGTCAACTACCAGGCGTGGTCCGGCGCGCTGGCTCCGGAGGGAGGGGCGGCGACGATGCCGCCCCTCCCGGTGGCCGACCTCGCCGCCGGCATGACCGCCGCCTTCGGCATGTGCGCCGCTCTGGCCGGCCGAACGGCGACGGGACAAGGCGCGCGCCTCGACATCTCCATGACCGACGTGCTCTCGACCTGGGCCGGACGCGCTGGACCCAACCCGGCCGCAAGCGCGCCGAGCACCGTGCCGGGCTATGGGCTCTTCTCGACCGCGGACGGCAACCAGCTGTCCCTCGGGGTGGTCGACGAGCAGCACTTCTGGTCGGCTCTGTGCACCGTGCTGGGGCGGAAAGACCTGGCCGGCCTCGACTTCGCGGCGCGCACGGCGGACGGCGAGGCGCTCCAGGGCGCGGTTGCGGATGCGGTTGCAGCGCGACCCCGCCGGGAGCTGATCGAAGACCTGCTCGCCGCGGGCGTACCGGCTGCGCCGGTGCTCGACCGCGCCGCCATGCTCGACGCAGCCGAGTTCCCGGACTTTCCCATCCGGCTCGACACCGCGGCGCGGCGCGGCCGCGTCCCCCTCCTCGACGAGAATCGGGGGGAGGGCTTCCACCCTCGTCCGTGACGACCTTCGTCGCCCCGACCCCCGACTGACCTCCGGATCAGGAGCGAGAGGGACCGAGTGCGCCGGACGTGGCTTCAGAGGCCGGCGCCGACCTGAGCGGTCGCCGGGCAACGGAGCAGATCTCCTCGAGTGCCGAGAGCTCGTCCCAGTACTGCCGCAAAGAGCAGATCCGATCGTCCCGGAATTCCGCCACCGTCGCCCCGTGGATGACGACACGGACTCCGGTCGGCTCTATCACCGCTCCTCCGGGGGCTTCGAGCGGCCCGGTGTGGGTCATGGCGACGCTCCACTCGGCGCAGGCATAGTCCCCACCCACCTGCAGCGGGGTCACGTCCGCTACGGCGTCGGAGAAGGCGTCGTCACCTTGCTCGAGCTCCGAGACGAGTTCGCCCAGGGACGAGAACGACCGGTGGTGCGTCCAGACCTTGACGTCCTCGGTGAAGAGGCTGCGGAGGGCCTCGTGGTCTCGATCGAACGCGGCGCGCAGTGCTGCGACGAGCACGGAGGCCCGACGAGTGCTCGAGATCATGCTCCGTCAGCTGGTCCCACCAACTTGGCCTTCGCCGCAGCAAACTCCTCGTCGCTCAACGCTCCGGAGTGGTTCAACTCAGCGAGCTCGGTCAGGCTCGCAGCGAGGTCGGGCGCTTCCGAGGCCGGCGGTGCGACGCGGCGAGTCGAGGCATACGCCTGCTCGAGCTCTCGGCGGTAGGCCTCGTGCTCCGGTTGGGTACGCGGCAACGCATAGGGCATGAAGGTCTGGCGCGGCCGGAGGAGGAAGAGCATGGGCAGCGGGGTCAGGTCCCCAATATCTTGGCCTTCTGCGCGGCGAACTCCTCGTCCGTCAGAATGCCCTGAGAATGCAGCTCGGCCATCTCCTTGAGCTGGGCGACCGGGTCGGGAGCGGCGGGAGGCGCAGGAGCGGGCGGAGGCGCGCGGCGTACTGCTGCTGGGCATATTGCGCCTCCTCCTGTTGTTGCCAGCGGCCCGCCTGCCGTCTGGAGACGCGGTTGGATACGGCGGTCGCGGTCCCGGCGATGACCGCCGTCCGGGCGACGCCTCGGAGAAGTCCCGGCATGTTCGTGTCCTTTCTTTCCTACGTAGAGACTCGTTCAATCCTCGATCGCGTCGAGCGCGGCCACGATCGCGTCCTGCGGGATGTACCCGGCCGACACGAGCTGGGCGCCGCCGCGGCGGAGCGCCTGCACGAAGCCGGTGGCCCATCGGTTTTCGAAGAGCAGGATCGCGGCCGACGAACCCGGCTCGATCACCATCGACTCGTCCCCCAGGTCGCTCTCGTCGATCAGGCCTGAGGAGGCCCCGGCGAAGACGGCCAGGTCGACCTCGCCGTCCGCGTCGAGATCGGCCAACTCGACGACCGCCATTGAGCCGTCTTCGGCCTTCGTGACGAAAGTCAGGTCGAGGATCCGGATCAATCCCTTTTCCACTAAGTCGACCAGGTTGAGAAGTCCCTCGCCGGTCATCTTGTTGCCGGGGAACTCCACGATCAGGTAGCTGATGGGTCCCATCACACCGTCGTCTGTCACGGATCGACCGTCCTTCCTCATCAGCACCTCGTTGGTGCGCCCTACTCAACGTATGCACCGGACGCACCCGTTATCAACCTGGAGACCCTCAGGAATCTCGTGGCGTCGGTCACCGAGGGTCGGGCGCCGCCCGATCACGAATCGGACGTGACCGCGCTCCACCAAATCGGGTCGGGACGGAAAGGAGCGGCCGCCCGGCCCTTCGCCGGCGTGTCGAACCGGTACACGATCCCCGCCGACGGGTCGGCGCGACGTTGCTCGTCGCTCCAGCCCTCGGTCGCGGTCGTGACATAGAGCTGGTTGAGCCCGGCTCCGGCGAAGGCGCACGAAGTGCACTGTTCCGCCGGTACGTCGAGCACCTGTCGCAGGACACCGTCAGCCGAGTACCTATGCACGCGCCCCCCTCCGTAAATCGCCACCCACAGGTCGCCTACGGCGTCGACGGTCAAGCCGTCGGGCACGCCCACCCCCTCGTCCACCGTGATGAGCACCCGGCCGTCGGAGATCGTCCCAGTCTCTCCGTCGAAGGCGAAGGCGTGGACCTCGCGCGGCCCGCTGTCGGCCAAGTACATGACCGCTCCATCCGGACTCCAGTCCAAGCCGTTGGAGATAGTCAGGCCGTCGAGCATCACATCCACCCGGCCATCGCGCTCGAGTCGGTACAGGGAACCGGCACCCGGACGGAAGTCCTCGGCGAGCGCTCCCGCCCAGAGCCGGCCTTGGGGATCGCAGGCGCCGTCGTTCATCCGGCTCCCGAAGGGCGCGACCTGCGCGATGGGACGGAGGGAGCCGTCCGGTCCGAGGTGTACGAATCCACGCCCTGTCGCCAACATCCACCCGTTGTCGTCGCCGCCCATCGGCGCGACGGCACCGACGGTGCCGGGAACCCAGTACTCGCGCACGAGGCTCAGCACCCCGCTGTCGACAACCCTGGTGCGGTACACCCGGCCGTCGATGATGTCGATGACCAGCAGCTCGTTCCGGCGAGAGTCCCAGCGGAGCCCCTCGCCGAGCAGGGCCTGCCTGATCGTCGAGGCGACGGGCTCGCTCGTCATCGACTCGGCCTCCCGGAAGCTCGCCTCGTTGCCCACCTCGTGGGAGAGACGGCTCTAGATGTCGTAGTAGAGCATGAACTCCCATGGGTGCGGCCGCAACCGGACCGCGTCGATCTCGTTCGAACGCTTGTAGTCCACCCATGTCTCGATGAGGTCGTCGGTGAAGACGCCTCCGGTCTTGAGGAATTCGTTGTCCGCCTCGAGGGCGTCCATCGCCTCTTCGAGCGAGGAGGGGACCTGGCCGATCTTCGCCAGCTCCTCTGGCGACATGTCGAAGAGGTCGTGGTCGACCGGCTCGGGCGGTTCGATCTTGTTCGCCACGCCGTCGAGCCCGGCCATGAGGATGGCGGAGAAGGCCAGGTAGGGGTTGCAGCTCGGGTCCGGGCACCTGAACTCCACCCGCTTGGCCTTCGGGCTCGGCGAGTAGACCGGGATCCGGCACGCGGCCGAGCGGTTCCGCTGCGAGTAGACCAGGTTGACCGGCGCCTCGAAACCGGGGACGAGGCGCTTGTAGGAATTCGTGGTCGGCGCGGCGAATCCGAGTACCGCACGTGCGTGCTTGATGATGCCGCCGATGTACCACCGCCCCATATCTGAGAGGCCGGCGTAGGTGCCGTCTTGATGGAAGAGCGGCTCGCCGCCATTCCACAGCGACGAGTGCACGTGCATGCCCGAACCATTGTCGTCGAAGAGGGGCTTCGGCATGAACGTCGCGGTGTAGCCCGCCTGAGTGGCGACGCTCTTGACGATGTACTTGTAGAGCATCAACTTGTCGGCCATCTTGAGCAGGGTGTCGAAACGCATGTCGATCTCGGCCTGCCCGGCTGTGCCCACCTCGTGATGCTGGACCTCGATCTCGATCCCGGCCTTCTCCATCGTCAGGATCATCTCCGACCGGAGATCCTGGAAGTGGTCCATGGGCGGAACCGGGAAGTAACCCTCCTTGTAACGAGGCTTGTACCCGAGGTTGGGCATCTCGTCGGTCCCCGAGTTCCATATGCCCTCGATGGAGTCGACCTGGTAGAAGGCGGAATGCTGATCCTGGGAGAACCGGACGTCGTCGAAGATGAAGAACTCTGCCTCGGGTCCGAAGTAAGTGGTGTCGGCGAACCCGGTCGTCTTCACGTACGCCTCGGCCTTCTTGGCTACGTACCGCGGGTCACGGCTGTAGGGCTCGAGGGTGAGCGGGTCGTGCACGAAGCAGTTCAAGTTCAGCGTCTTGTGCTGCCGGAACGGGTCCACCACCGCGGTTGACGGGTCAGGAAGCAGAATCATGTCCGACTCGTGGATCTGCTGGAAGCCGCGGATGGAGGAGCCGTCGAAGCCGAACCCTTCGCTGAAGCCGTCCTCGGTCAACCCGTGCGCGGGGACGGAGAAGTGCTGCATGAGGCCGGGCAGGTCGCAGAACCTGAGGTCGACGATCTCGATCCCCTCGTCCTTCACAAGACGGATGACCTCCGCCGGACTGCGCTCCTGCATGACGACTCCCTCTGGTGCGTCCCGGTCGAGGGGACGCGTTGCGCCCGCTCGAAGCGAATCAGGTCCGGGACGTACTACCACAGCCCCCGTTTCGAACGTGACTTCAACGGGGGCTGTTCATGCAGCGTTCACAAAGCGGCGCGGCGCAGAGCGACGGGACACCCGGTGCCACTCGAAGGTCGCTCCCGCCAAACCCCAGGTCGAAGGCGCACTCGCGCAAACGGTGACTGGGCAGGTCCGTCGGGGCTAGACCGTAGGAGTGGAAGTCAGCACTCCAACGCGCGCGGTAGGTGGCCGCTACCGGCTTCTCGGCTTGCTCGGCGAAGGTGGAATGGCGCGGGTGTTCGACGCGTACGACGAGCGTCTGGAACGCAGGGTCGCCGTCAAGATCCTGCGTCCCGACACGGCAGCCCTGGCGGGCATGGCCCGCCGCTTCCAGCAGGAGGCTCGGCTGGCGGCGCGGCTCGTCCACCCGAACATCGTCGCGGTCCTCGACTTCGGGGAGGAGGGCTCCATCAGCTACCTCGTCATGGAGCGTCTCAGCGGTATGACGCTCCGGGACGAGATTGCAGCAGGCCCGCTCGACGGTCCCCGAGTCGTGCGCGTGCTGACCGAGACCCTTTCGGCACTGTCGGCCGCGCACCGGTTGGGAGTTCTTCACCGCGACGTCAAGCCCAGCAACATCTTGTTGCAGGACGATGGCTTGACCAAGATCTCCGACTTCGGGATCGCAAAGACCATGGATCCACTCGGCCTCGGGCCGAACTCGGAGGAGACGCTCTCCGGCATCGTGCTCGGCACGCCGGGCTATCTCGCGCCCGAGCGGGGTTCGGGACTCCCAGCGACCGTCGAGACGGACCTGTACTCGGTCGGCGCGGTCATGGTGGAGGCGCTGACGGGACGACGCGTCCCGGTGGGGCAGACGACCATCATCGAGATGCTGCCGCCCGAATTCCGCGCCGTGGCCCGACAAGCCCTTTCACCCGACCCGGCGAACCGTTACCACTCGGCCGCCGCCATGCTGCAGGCGGTTCGCCACCCGAGAACCGAACAGACGGCCGTGCTGCCGAACGGGTCCGGCTTCCGCCCCGTGGCCTCGACCGGTGTCCCCTCGACCGCTGGTTTCGGTGGGCCCCAGGCCACTCAGGTCTCATCGGCTTCGGCTTCGGCTTCGGCTCCAGGACCTCATCGCCGCCCCGGCCGCCGACGTCGGGTCGCCCTCGTACTTGCCTGCACCCTCGTCGCGATGTTTGGCGTGGCGCTCGCTCTCGTCACGATGCCCGGCGCGCTGCAGCCGAGCACGGCGACGCTCCCGAACCCGGCGAACAGGCAGATCTCCACGGACAGCGGGACCACGCCGACGACCCAGGCGGACCCTGTGGCGTCTGCGATCCGGGCGGAAGCCCAACAGCTCGCCGGCGGCGATCTGCCAGGCGACGCCTCGTTGGCCCTCGCACTCGACGAGACGGCCGACCAACCCGCCGGACCCGGTCGTCAGGCGGCGGCGCAGCAGGACATGGAGCTCGGACAGGTGCTACTCGACGGCGGAGGCATCAGCTCAAATCAGTACCAGAGCGCCGTCGCCGTGCTCGAACAGACGGGCGCCACCGTGCCGGCGACGACGACCACCCTCCCGGCTCAAGTTACGAACCCGGTCCTTCCCACGTTGCCACTCCACGGACACCATCACCGTCACGGCGGAAACGGTCAAGGTGAGTCGATTTCGAACATCTTCGACCAGCCAACGACTTGACGGTCGGCGAGGTGACTCGACTGATCACGAGCTTGCTCGTCTCGGACAGAAGGAATCTCAGGACCGACCGAGGATGAGACCGCTGGTCGGAACGCCCGTCCCCGCGGTGACCAGCACGTGTTCGACTCGCTCCACCTGGTTGCACGAGGTACCTCGGATCTGACGCACCGCCTCGGTGATGCCGTTCATTCCATGGATGTAGGCCTCGCCGAGCAGCCCGCCGCTCGTGTTCATCGGAAGGCGACCGCCAAGCGACAGATTCTCGACCGAGGCGAAGTCCTTACCCTCGCCGCGTCCGCAGAATCCCAGCTCCTCGAGCTGCATCAGGACGAAGGGCGTAAAGTGGTCATAGAGGAACGCGGTCGAGATGTCCGCCGGGCCGAGGCCCGAGGCTTCCCACAACTGCCGGGCGACGATCCCCATCTCCGGCAGGCCGAGCAGATCGTCCCGGTAATAGCTGGTCATCATCTCGCCGTCGAAGGTCGCTCCCTGCGCCGCAGCGGTGACCACTGCGGGCACCTGCCGAAGGTCCCGCGCCCGTTCCGACGAGGTCACGACGAGGGCAACTCCCCCGTCGCTCTCCTGGCAGCAGTCGAGGAGGCGGAGCACTGGCTCGACGACCCACCGCGAGGCTTGGTGTTCCTCCACGGTGATCGGACGTCCGTAGAACCAGGCGTCAGGGTTGCGTGCGGCGTGCACTCGGTCCACTACCGCGAACAGGAGCGAAATCCTCGTTGGTCACGCCGTAGGCGTCCATGTAGCGCCGCGCATGGAGCGCAACCCACGCCGCCGGCGTGAGGAGCCCCCACGGCGCATACCACGAGAAGAAGGGCGGCATGGTCGACATGCTGCCGGCAAACCCCCCGAAGCGCGTCCCCGAGCGCTCGTTCATCGCCCGGTAGCAAACGACCACATCGGCGACGCCCGACGCCACCGCCAACGCTGCGTGCATGACCACGCCCGCAGCGGCCCCTCCGCCGTAGGGAACGCGGCAGAACATCGAGAGGCTCCCAACCCCCAGATTCCGCGCTACTTCCATCTCCTCGTTCGAGTCCAAGGTGAAGGTGACAAGGCCGTCGACGTCTGACGGCTGGAGACCCGCGTCGTCGAGCGCACTCTTGACACACTCGCAGGCCAGCTGGAGCTCGGAGCGGCCGGATTCCTTCGAGAACTCAGTCTGGCCGATCCCGGCAATCGCAGCGCGGCCGGACAGCCATCTGCTCACGAGGTGCGCCGGGACAGCGGGAGCCTGAGCTCCGCCGTTCCCGTCACGTGGTCTCCGATGTCGCCTGCCGCGACGAACTCGACCTCGACCACGCCCTCGTCTCCCTCTTCGCGCCGCGCCGTCACCGACCCCGAATACGTGAGGGTGTGGCCCGGGAAGACCGGAACACCCAACCGGATCGCCAAGCGCGTGATCCTCGTCTCAGGCCCGGCCCAATCCGTCAGGAAGCGGCTGCAGTAGGCGGTATCGGAGAGGATGTTCATGAACATGTCCGGTGCACCCTGGGCGTTGGCAAACGAGCGGTCGTGGTGTGCCGGCATGAAGTCACGCGTCGCAATCGCTCCTGCGACGATCCGGGTCGCCGTGACGTCGATCACGAGCGGGGTGAGCGCGTCTCCGGCCCGGATGGAAGTGAAGTCGGGGGTGGTGATCACCCGTCCGCCCTGCGCACGAACTGCGGCAGCACCAACCCGTCGTCGAAGTGCTCGAAGGTCACCACGACCGGCATGCCGATCGACACGTGCTCGGGGATCGTCCCCACGATGTTCGACACGATGCGTGTTCCCTCCTCCAACTCGACCAGGGCGACGATGTACGGGTACTCCATGAACGGGAACTGCGGGTGATGGGGCAGGACGAAGCTGAACACGGTCCCGTTTCCCGAAGCCTCTACCGCATTCCATTCGAGGGAATTGCAGTGAGGGCACATCGGGCGGGGCGGGTGGCGGAATGCACCGCAGAGAGCGCAGCGCTGGATCAGCAGTTTGTGCTGCTTGGCACCGCTCCAGAAGAACTCCGTGTCATGCGTTACGGTCGGAGACAGTCGGGTACTCACGCCGCAGCGCTCGAGGGGTCGAATTTGAGGATCCGAAACAGCTGCCGTCCCACGACCTCGCCCTCCTGGTCCGTGTACGTGGTCACCCAAGTGACGAATCGTCCTCGGCCCATCCGGGTCACTTTCTCCTCGGAGATGGATTCGAACACGGTCGCCGCCGACACGACGTCGCCCGGGCGGAGGTAACGCACGATCTCAAATTCGGAATTCGTCGCGAGGGTTGCGGTGTAGCCGGCGCGGTCGAGCACCGAAAGCGGGGACTGACCGGGCACAGGGGTCGGCGAGCCACCGCGTTCTGCGATGCCGGTGATCACCGGGGTCGCCATCGTCCAGGTCTGCAGCATCAGCGGTGGTGCGACGATGCCGCCGAAGCGCGATGACGAGGCGCGATCCGGATCGGTATAGACGGGATTCCCGTCCTCGAAGGCGGCCGCCCAGTGCCGGATCATCGGGACGTTCACCGGGTCCGGCCCGACCACGACCGCCTGGGAGCCGACCGGCTGGCCGATGAGACCCTGGAGAACTTCGTCCAGGTCTCCTTCGTCCCGATGGGCGCCCGTCCCGTCCGCCGTGCTCACGCGACCGGCCCCGCCTCGACGGCATCGAGCGTTCGGCCGCTCGTCCCCTGTTGGATCATGGTCACGTGACACCCCTGCGTTCCCGAGGTCGAGACGGCATTGCCCGACCTCACTGGTATTAGCTTCCCTTTACATATTTGTCAAGATTGGTTGATGATCTTCGAGGCCGGCCGGTATGCTCGTCCCGTGACTGCCCTGTCCGGCATGGTCGAGGGCATGGGACGCCCGGCCACGGTCGATTGCGTGCGCACGATTTCCCGGGACGTCCAACTGCGGCTGGCCATTGCCCTGGCCGAGTCCGGATATCAGCACCTGCGCCCCAGCTTGGGCCTATTGCTCGAACGGCTCCGCGACGGAGCCCTGCCGGTCGGGCAGCTTGCTACCGCGCTCGGCGTCAGCCCGCAGGCGGCGAGCCGGGATGCACAGATGCTCGAGCGTTTCGGCTACGTCGCCCGCGCCGCCAGCGCCGTGGACCGGCGCTCGCGGACGGTGGCCTTGACCGACCGTGGTCACGACCTCATGGCGAGAGCCGGTGAGACGTTCGCCGAATGCGAGCACGCCTACGCGCAGCTCGTGGGACGTGTGGCGATGGGTCGGGTCCTGCGCGACCTCGAGGCACTGAGAGTGGGACTCGGACTCGCGTCGAAATCCCGGCCCACCGTGCTGATCCGGACGAGTCGGTCAATCGGCTCCGTCATCCTGATCGCACTCGACGCGAAGCGCCAGGTCGTAATGTCCGCGCACAAGGGTGGCCACCACCTGGTGCGACCGTCCCATATCGAGCTGCTGACCACGATCGGCACCGGCGGCGACCGCGTCAGCGACATAGCCCGCGAGCTGCGCGTCACACGGCAAGCGGTCAGCGCCACGGTTCAGGACCTCGAAGGCCTCGGCTACGTCGAACGTCGCTCCGACAGCACCGACAAGCGAGCGGTGCTCATCGCTCCCTCAGCAAGAGGTGAAGCATTGCTCGACGAGGTCGCCCACGCCGTCCAAGAGATCGAGGCACACTGCCGGGCGGTGCTGGGGCGGAGGCGCTGGACGCGATTCGTCGGCGATATGACCGAGCTCGCGGATGCGGTCTCGGACGACCGGAGCCCGGTCCCGCCCATACCCTCCGGCCACTCGGTCCGGCCAGACCAGGCGGACGACCTCGTTTCTCTCGCCGCAGGGCTCCGAAACCGTCTCGGGGCACGCCGGGCCGCCCGGTTGGGCGCCCTCCTCGCCGCGGCCGACCGGAGCCCGAGCACCGGCGATTCACACCGGCCCGAAACCACTCAGGCGGCATCGGGCGCAGGCAGATGAGACGGGAGCGTTGATGCAATGGCCGATGAAACGGTGAAGGGTCGAGAGACGACGAAGCAGATCGTGCTTCACGGTCCCCGGGATTGGCGGCTGGACGTCGTTCCGGTGCCGAATCCGGGCCCCCGCGATGCAATGGTCCGGATTCGCGCCTGCGGCCTCTGCGGGACAGACGTGTCCTACGTCCACATGGGCGGTTTCAGCGGCCGGCCCATTCCTCTCGGCCACGAAATGGCGGGCGAGGTGGCGTGGGTGGGAGCAGAGGTGCCGGGGTACGCCGTCGGAGACCGGGTGATCGTGTGCCCCTCGGACATCGGGTCCGGCCCGATGGGGACCGGTGGCGCCCAGGGTGGATTGACCCCTCTGCTCCACGTACCTGACGCCGCGCGCGGCCATCGGCTCTTCCTGGTGCCCGACTTCATGCCACTGACTACGGCTGCATTGGCAGAGCCCCTGGCCGTCGGCATGCAGGCAGTCAACCAGTCCGACGTGAAGCCCGGCGAGAAGGTGGCGGTGTTCGGCTGCGGGCCCATCGGACTCATGTCGATCACCACTCTGGCCGATCGGGGCATCGACGATGTCGTGGCGATCGATCTGAGCCGGTCCCGGCTCGAGCTGGCCAAGCAGGTCGGCGCGACCCACGCGCTCGACCCGACGGAGGTCGATGTCTGGAAGGAGCTCAGGCAAATCCACGGCACAGTTCCCTTCATGTTCGGCCCCACTGCCGGCACGGACGTGTTCATCGAAGCCTCGGGTGCAGACACCGTGATCGGCGACGTCCTGCGTCATGGCCGGGTCGGCGGCCGCTTGGTGGTGGTCGCCCTGCACTACCGGCCCGTCCCCACCAATTACGTGGACGTGTTGATGAAGCAATTCACGATCACGGGATCGATGGAGTACCCCGACCGCTTCGAGGACGCCGTCGAGCTGCTCGCGCGTCGCGATCTGGCCGGTCTCATCACCCACACCATGCCGCTCGAGCAGTTCGGCGACGGGCTGGCGCTGCTGGAGGGGTCGAAGGACTGCGGGAAAGTGATGATCACCATGGACGATTCAGATGACCAACGAACTCTCGTTTGACTTCACGGGCACTTCGGTGGTCGTGACCGGCGGTACGAGCGGCATCGGCCGTGCCGTGGCCCTCGGCTTCGCGCGAGCGGGCGCGTCCGTCACCGTGACCGGGACACGGGCGTCGGCTGACGAGTACGAGACCGACCTCTCGATGTTCGGCTTCCACCAGCTCGACCTGCGCGACACCCAGGCGGTGGACGCCCTGGCAGAAGGCTTCGGCACCCTCGACGTGCTGGTCAACAACGCCGGAGCCAATTTCGCGGGTGGACTCGACGAGTGGTCCCCGGCGGGATTCTCAGCGGCGCTGGAGCTCAACGTCGAGGGTGCGATGCGCCTCACCGTGGGCGCACGTCCGGCCCTCGCGTCGAGCTCAATGGCCGGGGGCGCCAGCGTCGTGAACGTGGTGTCGATGACCGCATTCCGGTCCACCACCATCGTGCCCGGCTACTCCGCGGCCAAGGCGGCGCTGACCGCCCTCACCCGCAATCTGGCGGTCCACTGGGCGGGTGCGGGCATACGAGTGAACGCAGTCGCACCGGGACTGATCGACACACCGATGACCGCACCGATGCACGCCTTCCCCGAACTCCTCGAGGCCGAAGTGGGGCGCGGCGCTTTGCGGCGGATGGGTACTCCTGACGAGGTCGCGGCCGCGGTGATGTTCCTCTCGAGCGGCGCGTCCGCGTTCACGACGGGCTCCGTGCTGGCCGTCGACGGCGGCTACCTCGCGCTGTGATGGTGCCGGCATGACCGGGAAGATCCACATCGACGACCTCGGAACGCCCGTGCTCAGCGACATCCAACGACTGGGGCTCGAGTACGGCGAATCGAGAGACACAACGCTCACCGTGGATGCCGTTTGCGAGGAAGCGGTGGCCCGCACTCGACTGGACGATTTCGGGCCAGACGACTTCCGTGACCGGCTCGGCGTCCAGCTCGGCGAAATGGACTCGGACGTCGAGCGCACCGACCTCGGCCGGTTGCTGATGTTCGCTGACTGCGCCCGGGCTGCGGCCAACCGGCTCCGGATCCGCGAGCTGCTGCGACGCCATCCCGAGATACTCGACATCCGGATCGAGGCTCCGGTGATCGTGATCGGCCTCCCTCGTTCGGGTACGACCCACCTGGTCAATCTCTTGGCCGCCGACTCTCGCTTTCGATCGCTGCCGCTGTGGGAATCGTACGAGCCGGTGCCGAACCCGGACGAGACGGTCGAGGTCGCGGGACACGACCCCCGCTGGACCCGGTGCCAGGAGGCGTGGGAAGCGATGCAGGCCGGGGCGCCGCTCGTCGCCGCCATGCACCCCATGGACCCCGACCACGTCCACGAGGAGAACGAGCTGATGGCGCCGGACTTCTCCAACTACAACCTGGAGTGGGTGGCGCGGGCGCCGCAGTGGCGCGACTACTACCTGAGCCACGACCAGACCCGGCACTACTCGTACATGAAGAGAGTCCTGCAGATCCTCCAGTGGCACCAGCCCCGCGACCGATGGGTACTCAAGTCGCCACAGCATCTCGAACAGATCGGGCCGCTCATGGCGACGTTTCCCGACGCCACCGTCGTGGTGACCCACCGGGACCCGGTCGCGGTGGTCCAGTCGACCATCACGATGCTCTGCTACGGCGCACGCACCGGGTACCGCACACCCCGGCCCGAGTGGTACCGCGACTACTGGACGGATCGCATCGGGCGGTTGCTCGACGCCTCCCTTCGCGATCGGCGCCTGCTGCCGAACGATCGAACGACCGACGTGCTCTTCCACGAGTACATGGAGGACGAGATAGGCACCGTCCGGCGCATCTACGCCTCCGCGGGTATCGAGTACACCGAGAGGGCTCGAGCCGAGATCGACGCCTATCGGGCCGCGCACCCGCGGGGAAAGGAGGGCCAGATCCTCTATGACCTACGGGGCGACTTCTCCGTCACCCCCCGAGAGGTCCGGTCACGATTCGACGAGTATCTCGACCGCTTCCCAGTCAGAATCGAGGTCACGTGAACATCGAGGAACAGGTCGATCAGCTGATCGACACCCGTCCCGGGAGGGAACTCCTCACCCCCGTCTACGACGATCCGGCCCGCCCCGTCGTCGACGACCTCGTCTACCGATCAGGCGGCACGACAGCGTCGTACATGGTGTTGACCGATGAGGGCCGGGTGATGGTCAATACCGGCATGGGCTTCGAGGCCCCTCACCACAAACGGGTCTTCGACGCCATTCGCCCGGGTCCGACCCACTACATCATCACGACGCAAGGCCATGTGGATCATGTCGGCGGAGTCGACCTCTTCCGGGAAGGCGGCACGACCTACATCGCTCAGACAAGGAATGCGGACTGCCAGGCCGACGATCGGCGCATCCGGGGTCTGCGGACGCGCACGGCGGGGATCTGGTTCGACACTCTCGGTACCGACGCTCTGCGGATCGCCGAGCAGAATCCCGGCGTTTCGATGCGCCAGTCCCGACCCACGCCCGACCTGACCTTCGAGGAGCGATTGGGTTTGAGGGTCGACGGTCTGCAGATCGAATTGATCGCTGCCGTCGGCGAGACAGTCGACTGCTGCGTGGTCTGGCTCCCCGAGCACAAAGTAGCGATCGTCTCCAACCTCTTCGGCCCGCTCTTCCCCCACTTCCCTAATCTCAACACCCTTCGGGGGGACAAGTACCGGTTCGTCGAACCCCAGCTCGCGACCAACCGGATGGTCCGCTCGCTCCGTCCCGAAATCCTCGTGACCGGCCGCCACGACCCCATCGCCGGCGCCGAACTGGTGGAGGCTTCTTTGCAACGGTTGCACGACGCGGTCACCTACGTCCACGATCGCACCCTCGAAGGCTTCAACGCCGGCACCGACGTGTGGACTCTGATGCGTGAGATCGAGCTGCCGCCCGAGCTACGGGTGGGCCAAGGCTATGGAAAGGTCTCCTGGGCCGTCCGAACGTTGTGGGAGAGCTACGTGGGTTGGTTCAAACTCCGTTCGACCACCGACCTCTACCCGGACGCGAGCGCCTCCGTGGCCTCGGAACTGGTCGAAGCGACTGGCACCGACCTTGCGCTCGATCGCGCTGTTGCCGCGCTGGAACGAGGAGACGCCGTTGTCGCCATCGGGATCGGCGAGGCCGTCGCCGCTGTCTCACCAGACGACAAGCGACTCCGCGCACTCATGGCCGGCGCGCACAGACAACTCCTCGAACGAGGCGGTGCGGCGAATTTCTGGGAGAACGGTTGGCTGCGCACCGAGCTGGCTCGCTGGGAGACGTGAGGTCGATCGGCGCGAGACCGTCTCTTTGACATCCATCGTCGTTCGTGTTATTCAACACACGGCAAACGGCGGACGAATGCGGGGCAGCGCTGTAGGACTGCGAACCGACATCGCTGCTCCAGACTGATAGGCGGGTGTCATGAAGACTGTGCGATCCATGCCGTCGAAGAGGCTCCATACCGGCATCGGGCTTCCCATCCGTGACGGGCGATCCTCGTCCGAGCATGGGCTTCGTCGTCTCATTCTCGGGTTGACGCTCGCCGTCCCCGCGGCGGCGGGATCGATGCTCGCCATCGCGGGAATGGCCGGTGCTCAGTCCCCGCCAATCGTCTATTACCCGGGGAATGCCGGCTACGGCGTCTATTCGACAACCACACCACCGACATCAGTCAGCACCCAATTGCAGGTGCCCAAGGCGAAGTGCACCACGTCGAAGGCAGCCGTTTCCTTCGGAGCTCTGATTGAGACTGCAGACGGGAGCGTGGCGGGTGATGCTGCCGTGGTGCTGACATGCAACGGCGGGAAGGCGAAATACTCGGCAGGTATCCTCATCAACGGAGCATTCACCACCCTTTCCACCACTGTCCGCCCGGGCGATCTCATTACCTCTTCGGCGAACCAAAACGCGTCTCAGACATCGGTGACCTTCACTGACTCCACCACTGGGTTCACACAAACGTCGACCGGACCGGGCGCGACCTCAGCATTCGCTTTCGTCGGAACGTTTCCCGTGAGCAGCTCCTACAAGAAGGTGGCAAAGTTCTCGAGGTTCTCATTCTCCAACGTCACAGTGAACGCGGCTGACATTGGGACGTACGACGCTTCGAGCGGTCTCTACGAGGCCATCGAGACGCACAACGGCGAAGCGCCCCCTACGGGAAAGATCGAGGTGGAACCCGGAGCGCTCGCGATGGCCTCCTTCCCCTTGAACTGGGTCAGCGCCGGCTAGAACCGAGCCAGTTGACTGGGGCCAGCCCACGTTCGGCCGCTGACGTAGCCTGATTCCTCCGGCGGTGTTCAGCCGTCGAGCAGCCGTAGCGCTGTCGCGGCTCGTCGCTCCACCGCCTCGAACCCGCTGGTGGCTCCGGCGTGTCGAGCACGGGACAAGAGGTGCTGCGAGCGTGTCCTATCCCCCGGCGCGTCCCGCCGAGCCAGCATGCGACCCCACGAAAGGTCCGTCTGGGCACCGAAGTACCGGGCTTCCGCCTTCTCGCACGAGGCATGGGCGTCCTCGAAGGCACGCTCAGCTTCGTCGTAGCGTCGCAGGACCGTCAGCAGATCACCCACGGACCGGCTTACGGGCCCAGCAGTCGAGACGTCGGTATAGAGCCACTGGTGCGAGAACGGTGCGAGCTGTTCGACGAGTGGCTCTGCGTACCGTGGGTCGTCACAAGCGGTGGCTGCCTCCGCACAGGCGATCATCGCTGTGAGCCAGGCGACGTCGAGTGGAAGCTCGAATCGTGAGCGCGCGAAACCATCGAGCACGCCGCCGGGTCTCCTCCTCGTGATCGGATTCGGCGTGGGCCAACGCCAATACGGCCGAGAACACCCGAAATCCCGGATTGTCCGCGATGGCCTGCTCGATGAGAGGTACCAGCGTGCCCAGGGTTCCCCGCTGGAGATGCACCATGATGAGTTGGATACCGAACGCGGTGGCGGCATCGGGCTGGCCGCCGTCCGTCCCGAGCTGCAGCGCCCGCATCGCGAGCTCCTCGCCGAGGCCGGGATCGCCGGCGATCAGGGCACGGGTGGCGCGTTGGAGAGTGTGGACCCAGTTCAGGAAGGGAAGATCGAGCTTGGTCACGAGGCGACCCTTGAGCTCGAGACAACGATCCATCTCCTCGACGTCCCCGCTCGCTCCGGCGATCAGCCGTCGGCCACTTGCCGCGGTGCACAGAAGGACCGGGTCCCCGACCGACTCGGCGAGCGTGAGTCCTTCGACCGAACGCGCGATCGACAGGTCGAGAAGGTGCGGGACCGACAACGGGAGGAGGACGTGGTTGATCACCCGAACGAGGGTGGCGTCGTCTCCGCACTTTCGGGCGATGGTCAACGCCTCGTCGGCCAGAGCCTGCCGACGTTCGAGCGAGCTTCCCACGGTGAGCTCGGTGCACAGTGTGGCCAGAACCAGCGCCCGACGGACATCGTCGGCAGGCAGCCGATGCAGTGACGCCTCGAGCATTTCGACCTTCTCTGCGTCGATCGTGCTCACGGTGCTGAACGTGCCCCGGTCGTTGGCCAGCGTCGCAGCGACAAGACGGTCGGTGTCGCCGAGCTCGACGGCGGTTCGGCAGGCCCCCAGCAGCGTCTCGCGAAAAGCCAAATCGCCCGCCTGGCGCATGGCCGTCCCCAGACCGATGGTCACGTCGAGCGTGAGAACGGGATCCGACGCCGAGCTCTGTGTGGTCAGTTCCAAGGCCTGCGAGTAGAAGCGCACGGCATCGGCGGGAGCCAGGGCGGTCAACGCCACGTCGCCGGCGCGGCGGGAGTACCCGATCGCCTTGGCGAGGTCCGTGGGCTGGATGGCGGCCACCCAGTGACGAGCCAGCTGGCCGACACGTCCGTCCGAAGGGTCCCCCTCGAGATCTTCGAGCGCCTGTGCGACCTGGCGGTGGGCGCGGGCCCGACGCGTGGTGCGCAGATCCTGGTAGAGGGTGTGCCGAATGAGTGCGTGAGTGAACTGGAACCTTCCGGGCGAATCCGGAAGATCCCGGACGAGCGCGGCGCCGATGGCACCGTCGAGAAGGTCGAGAAGGTCGTCCTCGGGTATCTCCGCCGCGCGGGCGAGAAGTTCGAGGTCGAACTCGCGCCCGATCACCGCGGCCAAAGAGAGCACACGCTCGGCGCTCTTTCCCAAGCGCACCACGCGGCCTCCGATCACCTCCCGGACGCTGTCGGGCAATGCAGTATCATTTAGGTCCTGCCCGGCCACCCAGTGACCCTCGGTGTCTCGGTAGATCGCACCGCTCTCGCTGAGGTGTCGAAGAACCTCTCCGACGAAGAACGGATTTCCATCGGTCTCCTGGTACACAGCCCGCGCCAGGTCCAGCCCCTTGTCGTCGAGCGGCTGGCCCGAGGCCGCCTCGAAGTAGGACACCACGTCGTCGTCATTGAGACCACGCAACTCGATGCGTTGCACGCCGCTGTGGCGTCGCAGAGCACCGAGTGTGTCTCGCAGCGCCTCCGCGTGTATCAGCTCGCTGTCGCGGTAGGTGGCGAGAATCAAGGCTCTCGGGATCTGTTCCGCCCCTGCGAGGTGCCTGAGGAGCAGCAGGCTGCCTCGGTCAGCCCACTGCAGGTCGTCGAGGACCAGGACCACCGGCTGAGAATGGGAGACATCGGCGATCACTCCCGCCACGGCCGCGAACAGCAGATACCGCTCGGTGTCGGCGTCGGTGCCCCGTGTCGCGGGGAGCCCGGGAAGCAAGGTGGAGACCGAAGGCACCAGGCGCGACAGATCGGAACCGTAGGGGCGGACGCACGATTCCAACTGGTCGGGAGGCGCGTGCTTCACGAGGTGATCCAATGCTTCAGCGAAGAACTGATAGGGGCTGGCCATGTCCTCCTCGCAGTGGCCGAACAGGACACAGGCCCCTTCGTCGAAAGCGGCGCGAGCCGCTGCCGCCGCGAGCGTCGATTTTCCCACCCCAGCTTCGCCGGCCAGGAGAACCACTTCCCGTCCGCCGTCACTCGCTGCCCGCTTGTACACGTCGGCGAGCACGCGCAAATCGTCCTGGCGGCCGATCATGCCGATCGACGGGCGGGCAGTGAGCCGCCCCGGGAGCGGCACTCGACCCGAGCTTGGTCGTGCCGCGGGCGCCAAGATTCGGGCGGAGTCGCGGCCCTCCGTGGGGATGTCCAGGTGCGGGCTTTGAGCGAGAACGGCGAGCTCCAACGCTTGGAGCGCTGGGCCAGGATCGATGCCCAGCTCCTCGGCAAGAATCTGACGCGCTTGACGGTAAACGGCCAGCGCGTCCGCCTGTCGGCCCGATCGGTACAGGGCCACCATGAGCAGGCCCCGAAGGGACTCATGGAGGGGGTAACTCCGCACCAGCGCCTCGAGTTCGCCCGTGACCTCGCGATGGCGACCGAGTGCGAGGTCGGCTTCAACCCGGCGTTCGATGGTGGACAACCGCAAGTCCTCCAACCGGGTGACCGCTGGCAGACCGGACATCCCGACATCCAGCCCGTCGAGAACGGGGCCGCGCCAGAGTCGCAGCGCCTCGGTGAGGCGAGCAGCGACGGACTCATGGTCCTCATCTGGGTGGACGTCGGCGAGGCGCTCGAAAACTTCGGCGTCCAGCTCGCCGGGCGAGGTGTCGAGGACATAGCCCGGAGACCGGGTGCGCAAGCGCGTCTGGCTACCCTCGGTTGCGCCGAGCAGTTTGCGAAGTCTGGAGACATGCACCTGCAACGCATTGAGCGACTTGTCCGGCGGCTGGTCTCCCCACGCGGCTTCGATCAGTCGGTCGCGGGAGACGACACAGTTCGGCTCGAGCAACAAGGTGCCCAGGACCACGCGATCGACGCGGCCCTTGGGCAACAGAGAACGTCCTTCCGGCCCGACCACCTCCAGCGTCCCCAGGATCCCGAACCGCATGCAGCCCTGAAGCGTGTCCTCTCCGCCGTTCGTGGGCACGCCCAGAGCGTACCGGGTGCTCGACCTGGACTTTTTGTGTCAACGAGACGGAAAGGTTCTCCATCGGCAGCTCTTACACCAGGGGCTCCCCGGCGTCGTCCCTGAAGGCGCGACGCCGGGGAGCTGTGCAAAACGCGTCAGTCCGTGGCGATACCCTCGATCCCTGCCCCGAGGTCGGCCACGCTGCCCAGGTCGGTAAGGGAGCCGCCAGCGTCGACGTGGAATTCGTCCACCGCTCCCGCGCCGCCGGCCTCGACGTAGAGAGTGCTCCCGTCGGTCGAGGACGCCATGTCGATCGGCCCAGCGTCGGTGGTTGCCACGACTCCGTTCGTCCCGACGAGGGCAGGGGTGCCGTCCGAAGCGACGGTGTAGGCGCTCACGTTGCTGCTCCCCGCGTTGGCCACGTAGTCGTAGCCGCCCACCGCAGTGATCCAGCACAACGCGGTCTGCCCGTCGGGCACTGAGGCGCTCAAGCTGTTCAGCGATCCACCGGTGCCGAGCGCGAAGGTGTGCAGGGTGCTGTTCCCGGCCTCAGCCACAACCAACTGACTCGACGGAGTAAAGACGAAACTGAACGGCACGTTGCCTGCGTCGGCGGTCACCGTGGGGGTGGCTGTGAGGAAACCGCGCCGGTTGATCCCGAAGACATCGAGGGAGCTTGTGCTGGCCTTGGTCGTCACGATCAGCTCGGAACCGTTGGGACTGAAACCAACCTCGCCGGGCGAGGCCAAGAAGTTGGGCGGGTCGGTGTTGGACAGGCCGAGCGAACGCGAGGATGCAGCCATCGGGAACAGGCGGTCACTGGCGATCCGGTAGCCGGCCACGTTGCCCGTCCCGCCGGCGTCGAGCACGTAGACGAGGCTCCCGGAGACGGCGACGCTGTCTGGGAAGGTGCCACCTGTCGGGAGGACTTGGAGCAACCGGAGGTCTCGGCCGTGGGCAGAGAGGACTGAAAGCGTGTTGCTACCGGCGTTGACCGCGAAGAGAAGCTGGTGCGCCGGGTCGTAGACGAGTGAGTGCTGCGAGGCCAACTGGTCGACCATCGCGCCCTGGGACAGACCACCGAGGCCGCCGGTCGAGACCGCCCCGCGCTCTGAGAGCCGGCCGTCGGGGTGCTGGTCGAGCACGATCACCTGATTTCCACTCGGGTTGTCGGTCTGTACGAAGACCGCTGGGTACTGGCCCGGTTGCTGCCCGGCACCGTTGGCGCCGTTGGCAGCAGGGCTCTGCGCGCCGGCCAGGGCCACCGGGCCCAGGGCTATGGCAGCCCCCATGAGGACTGCCGGAAGCGTTCGACGGACGTTCATGCTCATAGCGGTTGAGCCTCCTTGTGAGATCGCGAGCCAGGGTCCGGCCCGGGGTTAACGGGGAAGTCGTCGCGAGAACGCGGCTGACCGCTCCCACCATTGGAGACGCCGCCGCGGGACGTTTGATTGCATCTCATCGGCCACCTCCGGCCCGATGAGATGAGATCAGATGAGATGGAGTCGAGCCGCCACCTCGGGGAGACGGGCCATCGGCATGGAGGCGACAAGGAACATCGACTTCCGATCGTCGCCCGGAGCGCGGTTCACGCCGTAGAGGGCGAGCGAGCCACGGGTGGCCATCCACGCCGTCGACGACGACCCGGCCAGGAGGTGCGAACTGGCGGGCATGGGGAAGGGCCGGTCCGAAGTGGCCACGAGCGTCGTAACCCCTTCGACTCGGTAGGCCTGCACCGCGACCGCCTGGCCGCCAAAGTCGAAGTGCTCACCGCTGCGCAGAGCCGGGCTGTCGACCATCCTCGGCGACATCATGGCAACGACCGAGGCGATCTGGGTCGGGTCGCTCGCCGGGCGGGCGGTCAGCGCCCAACCGAGTAGGGCGCCGATCAGGGCAAGTCCGAGTGCCGCCCCAACCAGCATTCGTCCCGGTCGGCCGAGCCCGACCCTGAATAGGGGTGCCCGACCCAGCGGCCCCGAGCGTGCCGATGCCGTGGATTCGGCCCTCGACGGGGAGGCCAACCCCACCGAGACGGTCACCCGGTCGGCCAGGCCCGGCGGGGCCGGGACTCGCAGCCGCTCGAGGGCGAGGCGGGCGGCGCGGTCTTCCCGGACGGCTCGCCAGCACTCCTCACAGCTGAGCAGGTGCTCGTCGAAAGCCTGCTCGTCGGCCTCGGAGAGCTGGCCGTTCAAAAAGGCGACGATCCGCCTCTCGTCACATGTCACGGCCGGCATCCTCTCGGCTGAGGAGGGCGGCCAGCCGGCGGCGGCCGCGGTGAACCCGTGAAAGCACGGTGTTGCGGGGGCAGCGCAGCTGCGCGGCGACCTCCGCCGCAGTGAGACCAGCCAGGTCCATGAGCACGATGGCCACCCGCTGCTCCTCCGGGAGACGGGTGAGCGCCCGGCCGATCCGATCGGCGTCGAGGCCCGCGAGCACCTCCTCGTCCACGTCCCGGCCGCCTGCTGGGTAGACGTCCACCTCGGGAAACGGAGACTCGGCGACTCGTCGGGCACGGCGGCGACCATCGGAACGGGCCAGGTTGAGGCAGATGGCCACCAGCCATGCCCGGGTGCTAGGGCCACGATGGCTTGCGAAGGCCCCATAGGCCCGGAGGTAGGTCTCCTGCACGAGGTCCTCGGCGCGGTGGTGGTCGTGTCCGGCGTGACGGGCCACACGGTAGAGGACATCGAGGTGCGGCAAGGTCGCGTCGAGGAACTCCTGCCCGGTCTCGTCCATGCCCTCTTCTCGCATCGGCCTGCTTCTCACCCCCTAAGACGCCGCGATCGCGTCGTTGATTGCATGCTCGGCATTCCTGGGTCCGGCTCGCCGCACAAATGGCTCCCCGGCGGATTGGAAACAATGTCTTGCTGGTCTTGGCGGACCGCGAGGATCACGATCGAGCGGACTGACGGTCGGCGGATCGCCGGTCTGACCGACTCCAGCCGTCTGGGCCAGAGTTCCTCGTCAACCCGTGGCTGCCCTGTTGGAGTACACGACGGCTTTGGTCGGGGTGTCGTAGTGCACCATGTAGACGGACCCCCACACGCTAAGGGCGTACCGGGCCGAAAGAGATGGGAATGTTGATGCCTCGGGAGCGCCAGCTCCTGAGCCCGTAACCCGCCTGGACGAACCAGGAGATCGTGAGGTCCTTCCCTGCCGCCTTGGCTATGTTCGGCGAACAACGGTATGTGGGTGCAAGCGAACTCCACGCTCGTCCAGGTCGCCTCGGACTCGGGCAACGTGGCGTTGCAGGCCCTGATCCGGTCCGAGGGATAGGTCTTGCGGATGATGTGAACGCACTGCTGGGTCCCCCTGTTGTCCCAGATCACAGCGGGAGGAGTGAGAGGACTCCAGGACAGCACATTCGAGGGTAGGCCGGATCGTTCTCAGCTCCAACGGCGCCGTTGAAGTCGGCGTCGCTCGTCGCCCACCGACTGCGCATAGAAGGTGGCCTGAATGGCCGAGTACCCTCGGGCCGCACCGCCGCCCCGGTGCCGACCGCCACAGCTCGTTGACCCCGTCGGACAGGAACCGTTGGGCGATCGGTACGACTGTGCGTTGACCGCAGCCTCGTCCCCTTGAGGCGCGGTGTCGACCGCCGTGGTCACTACACGAAGGTGCAGCTTGCCCAGCGCCGAATGCACCAGGCCGAGCTCTGAGTCATCGCCGACACCACCATCGAAGAGGGCAACCGTCTTGTGCTTGAAGAGGCCCCGCTTGTCGAAGACGCTCAATGCCAAGGGGTCGTAGGCGGCGTCCGGTGGGGTGGGCGTGAAGTCTTGAGCCACACTCGTCGATCTTCCTGCAGGGTAGATCGACGCGACGACCGGCGTGTGGTGCTGCAAATAGCACGTTACCTCAAGCGGTGTGATGACCGCGAAGACACTGTCGTCCTCGGTCAACTCCGTGCAGGCCGTCGCGGCCGGCGCCGTACCTATCGGGTTCACCGCCATTCTGTACGGGACGATCTTGCGGCCGTTGATGTTGTCGATCACGGCCTTGAAGGCCTCCGGGACACTGCCCCAGTTCACGTTGAGGCCATCGGCTCGGAGCGCAGCTGCGTCGACGTCCACATACGGGATGCCGACGCGGATAGTAGGGTCGCCGTGACCCCCTGGGTGGTGCTCGACGCCGCTGACGTGTGCTGACAACCATGGTCCCCCACATGAGGAGGCCATCACCGCTCCGGCGGCGCACAGTTGCGCTTTGTCACTATGAGTCACCCCCGTAGACAGGCCACGACTGATCCAACCACCAGATTCCGAGCACGGCGTACAACCATGACAATGCCGCAAGCCCTCGTGTCGAGGCGAAGACTGCCCGGGCCCGCTGACTCTCAGGCGGAGCTTGGAGAGAGGACGTCCGCCATATCGAAGCCGACCCGATCAATATCAGGTTGCAGCAGCGCGAGGTCAAATCCATAAACTGCGGCGGCATTCTCGTAGAGAACCTTGTCCGCATCCTCTGTGGTCACGCTGGCGTTCCCGACGAGCGAGGCGACCTTTTCATTGGTGCGCGGCACGAAGGACTCGAAGTGGGGGTAGTCGACCCCGAACATGGCTGCATCCGCACCGATATGGAATCCGGGGAGCGGATTCTGGTCAGCGTCCTTCCCTATGAGCTGATCGATCGGAAGCTGACGTGCGTCGAAGGGGGAAACCCCGACGAAGCAATTGATTCCGAAATAGTCGCTGGCCTGCTTGGCGAGCGTACGCTCCCGCTTCATGAATCGGGCGAACGCCATCCAGTCGTCACCCATGCCCAAGGTCATGTCGAGGTGAGCGATAGCAGGCACCAAGAACATCAGCTGGGTCTCGACGAATGCCACCTTGAGCCCGGGGAATCGGTCGAAGACACCCCCAGCGATCATCTGCCAAAGCGACCGGGCGGAGTAGAAGCCGTTCTCTATCGACACCGTAAGGATCATTGCGAAGCCCGGAGCGCTGTAGCCGGGAAGACCGGCACCCCCGTGTTGGCTGATAGGAAGACCGATGTCTTCGATGGCCGCCCAGATCGGATCGAGCAGCGGGTCGAAGAAGTTCGTGCCACCCGGCTGCAGCGCCGGCATCATGATCCCGCCGAGGCCGTGTTCCTTGGCCCATCGAACGTCGGCGACGGCCTGATCGATGTCGTCAAATGACACCACGGCCTGGCCGGCGCGGCGTCCGGGAGTTTCGGCGCAGAAGTCGGCCAGCCATCGGTTATAGGCGGCGCGACCCTCGGCCTCGAGCTCGGGGTTGGCCGCTCGGCCGATGTCTTCGAAGCGGTTGATCTGGAACGGCTGGCCGTTGGGAAACAGGACCTCGGCCACGACGCCCTGGCCCTCCAAGGTCTCCCAGCGCGCCTTGGAGTCCCACTGTGCATCGAAGCCGTAATCAGGGTTCAAGTTGCCGGCGTCGGGGATCCCGGCCTCCTCGGCTGCCTTCACCGACTGGTCATAGTCCTCGAGGTACTTCCTCTCGATGTAGTCCCTGTATCCCGGCCCTGGAGCCCTTCACGTGACCATCGACCGAGATGATTGCCGTCTTTGCCATGATGCCGAACCTCCTCGGGCGCAGCTCCCCACCGGCACGACCATCGACGGCGGGGCGAGCTACTCCCCCAGAGCAGACTATGGCTGGCCTTGCTTGAACTGTCAACGCCGAGCCGCTCTTCGCAGGGGTGCGGAGTTCGACTTCCCAGGCTGGCCGGAAAGAACGTCGGTTCCACCCTTAGCACCGGTCTCGAGCGGATGTGAGCTACTCCGGATTTGGTCCGCCAAGCGACAGCAGCGGATCAAATCAGGCGTCTTCAAGGAAACGCTCTTGATACCACCGGCCTTCGCGCATTTCGTGCCCGCCTTGTCTCCGTCTCCATGTAGCCGATCTGGGCCAGGCGCTGGGCGAGCGCGAGATCGCGGCGTTCGTAGCTCGCCAGCCTCGCCTCTCGCGCCTTGGTCACGGCAACCTCCCGAAGAAGCATCCCACACCGGCGTACCGAGAGTCGTCATACTATCGGTATGATGCTCAGACACGGCAGCTCCGACGCAGGCTCGTCTCTCGAACGACGCTAGATCACCTCGCGTCTCGCTGTTGCGGTGTCGCCCTATGCCACCAGAGCTGTCCTCTGTCTCTCCAACGTCTCCTACTAGTACGCCTAGCGCACCAGTTCGCTGTCCCATGTCGTCTTCTTCCTGATCTCCCTCCTCGTCTCGTGTTCCTCGTTGTCCTTCCAGATCTACTCCTCCCTCGCGCTCTTTCAGATCCACCGTCCCTCTCACTAGTCCGTCCATGTGCTCTACATCGCCTATAACTCCCTGTGCGGCTCGTCTAGCCTCGAGGTCATCTAGGCCAGTCGATGCGACTCGGTGTTCCTCGACTTCCTCGTCGTGTTCAGCCTGCCCGACCCTACCACGGCGTTCGACTTCTGCCAGCACTTCGAGGGAGGGCCCATCCGCACCGAATGTGTCATATTCGCCGTGGTTCGGACCTTGAAACGAACCCGTGGGGGACGCGAAGTGCAGACCAATGCTGAAATCATTGCCGCCGTCGATTCCGAACGAGATCGGAGAGATCTTGAAGTCCGTGTCGCCGGAGCTCAGCGGGGTGGACCAGACGATCTTGCCCGAAGACTTCGAGGGAAACTCGCCGAAGTCCGTCAAGTTTTCACAGAGGTCCGGGACCTGGGAGGTCAAGCTGAAGTTGGCCGAAGCCCTGATCGTTCCGGAAGAAACGGTCGCGGCAACTCCCTGCGCGCACAGCTGGAAAGAGTGCCGGAAATGCTCACCTTCCGATCGTCGGAGGGAGTGGCCTGGAGTGCCGGTAAGAAGGTCGCCGTCCCCGAGAACGCATCACACGTGATCGTCGCCTGCGTTGCATTCGGTCCCCCCGTCGCGCCAGCTTGAGCGCAGAAGTAACCAGCGCGCTAAGTATCAGCACGCTCGGGTTGACCCCGACGCCAACCGGGTTCCGCCGACGCGTCCGTTGGAAATTCAAATTCCTATCTTCTTCGCGGCTGCCCCGGGGGAAAGTACTCCGCAGGGATTCCGGAGGCAATCATCGGCGCCGTTGCAAAAAGTTCTTGCTAGTCGAATGCAGACGTAACGCCGCACCGCGGAGCCCGTCACGACGGTCGAGGACTTGCTCGAGCGAGCGTGATCCCACTGACCGACAACGTCGGGGACCAACGGAGCTATGAGTTTCCCGAGCGCCCGAACGGTGTCGTGGGAATGGAGGACATCTCCGAGCGGGAAGCACCGAGTCATGGGTACGTAGATCCTGCCCCACTCGACGCCTATTCGGGTCCGTCGGGAAAGCGGGAGCCTCAGATCGGGACTTTGAACCCTGGCTCCGTTCGTCGCCGAGGCGGCGGCTCGGAATCGGAGTACGTTAACTCCAGAGCGGGGGATGCGGGGTTACGATGTCGAATGAGTCACCAGTTTCCGAGATGCTTGCGGACCCGACGCACGCCGCGTCAACGACAGCTGGTACGCCGCCCAGGTGGGTCCTGCCGGCTTTGATCATCGCCCTGGTTCTTGGTCTGGCCGGACTCGGCGTTGGCATTTATGCGGTCGCCACGACACCGGCCAAGACTTCTGGTCCACCAGGCCCAGCCGGCCCACAGGGAGCCACGGGCCCTCAGGGACCGCAGGGAGCCAAAGGAGACACCGGCCCCGTAGGACCCGCCGGCACGATCGAGTCCACCTCGATCGTGGCTTCTACAGCGGTCACATCCGCTCCGGACGCTGGTATTGGCACTGTTCTCGTGGCCGAGACGTCGTGTCCTGTCGGAAAGTTGCTCTTGAGCGGGGGCGCTGAGGTCACTGCTTCGAGCGCACAGGCGGACCGTGATGTGGAGCTCCGCTCCTCGTTCCCCTCCAGCAAGACACAATGGCAAACGGTTGCCGTTGTAACCCGACCTCTCGAGGCGGGAGTCTCAATGACCATGAAGCCCTACGTCGTATGCGGGGAACCTACGCCGACACGCTCTTGACGACACCCGCGACCCGAAAGCCGCGGAAGCAACCTGCCGGGTCGAGGGCGAAGCCCGGTCGGAGACGCTGCCGGCCCGGCCTCAGAACGAAATCGCCGGGGCACCCCTCCGAGAAGATCGCCGGTGTCGTTGTATCTGTCCCGAGCCATGGCCGGGACATTGATGATGGCTGCGACGGCGTAGCCCACGAAACTGCCGGGTCAGCCGCACGTCCTGGCGCCGCGGAATCGAACCTCCTCACGACGGGAATCACATACCGGTTCTGGCCGTCCGCTCCAAGATTCCCAGTGTGGCGCGCAAGGCTGATTCGGGCACGATCGGGAATCGTGCCTTGTAGTCGTCGCTCACCTTCGACCAGTCGTAGTAGGAGGTGACATTGGTGATCCCGTCCTCACCGCTCTCGAGCCGATAACCATAGTAGTGCTTTACCGGAATATCGGGTCCCAGATCCCACGCGATCTCCTTGTCACGCTCGAAGACGATGATGTGCACGGTCACGTCGTACTTGCCGAGCGGAACATCATTGAGCGACTCGCGATCCATGTGGATGACGAACGTGTCGCCCACCTTCTCGGCCGGCTCGCCCGTGAAGTCCTGCAGCATCCCCGAGGCGTCGATCGCGACCTGGCCTGCCGGACTACGCAAGATGTCGAAGATCGCGGCGGGCGGCGCCGGGATGGGCCGAGTCACCTCGATTCGGTCGGGCTTCAAGACTGTATCGGGCATGCGGCGCTCCTCCTGGACCATGAGTGGGCTCGTACGCCACCCTCGACCTCTTCGGTCCGGCCATCATCGCGCGCCAACGCTTCGGCCGCTGCCCTAACCGGCGAAACCAGAAATGAACGGGCCTTCAGTCCGTACGTCAGATGAGAATGCGCGAGTCGCCGTTGACTTTGCTCAATTCTAGGGCGCTCGTTTGAGTTCTCCGCAAGCCACTTCCAGCCCGCAGCGATGTCCACGTCCACATGGGGTCATGCCTGTGGGTGTCCTGATTTTACGGTCTCGCAGGAGACGACCGCCGAAGGTCCCGATCGGTTGCTACGACTTGCCGGGCTAGCAATCGGCCTCAGCCTCGAGCACAGAACGCCGATTGATGAGGGCGCTCCATCAGCCGCTCCCGCGACGCCTAGCCTGAAGTCGGGCTCCAATGGACACTCCCGGCAGGCGTTGCGTGACGATTCCGGATGCCTGGTCGAGTCTTTGAACGATCGATCTCTTGCTTTTGAAAGGAATCGGAATGACCAAATCTTCGTGGGTATCCCCCGTCCTTCGAGTCGAGAAGCCGTGGGGACACGAAGAACATTTCGCGCTCGTTGACGGCCGCTACTGCGGAAAGGCACTGTATGTCAATGAGGGTCACGCGCTCTCGCTTCAGTATCACCAACAGAAGGAAGAGACGGTAGCGGTTCAGTCGGGCCGACTTCTTTTCGAGGTGGGTGATTCCGATACCGCGCTGGAATCATTCGAGCTGCTCCCCGGCGAGGCAGTTCATCTCCGCCCCGGTACTCGGCACCGCATGACAGCCCTGGAGGACACGGTCATCCTTGAGGCAAGCACGACTGAGCTCCATGACGTTGTGCGTCTGGAGGATCGTTACGGCCGCGATTAGCCAGCAATCCTCTTCGTGCGCCCGTAGACCCGCATGGAGCCAGAACGGATTGAAGGCCAACTACGGCCGGGCGTCCTGAGCGGATCGGGGCGCGAGCTCTTGGTATTCGGCGATCAGCGTGAACAGTCCGCGCAGGAACCGCACGCAGCGGTTGTTGTACAGAGGTCAGGTCTCGAATCGGAAGTCAACCAACAGATAGCCGCTCGGAGAGGTGACGTTTCGGGTTACTGACAGCCGCGTTGAGACGCCCCGATCGAAGAGCCTCCTACCACTCATCCGTATCGACGGAGCTACGACAAGTCGGAGCACATCAATCAGGCCTTCCTCAAGAAGTGACTGCGCCAGAGTGATGCTCCCATGGACTCCAATGTCGCCACCCGGCTGTCGCTTGAGTTCTGTGACGAACTTGGTCAGGTCGCCCTCAACGAGGGCGGCGTTCTCCCAGGTCTGTTCCACTGGAGTGGAGGTCACGACGAACTTCTGGGTGCTATTGATAAAGGTTGCGAACGGCTCGATCTGACTTGTTGGCCAGAACCGCGCCCAGTCGTCGTAGGTCCGACGGCCGAGGAGAACCACATCCTGGGTAGCGATGACGCGTCCCAGATTTTCTCTCATCACCTCGTCGAAATCGAGGATGAATTCGTCTGGCTGCTCGGCCACACCGTCGAGTGAAAGTAACTCGTAAGCCACTACTTTGCGCATCGTCTGATCTCCTTTGGTTGGGCGCACCGTAGGGACGTCCGGCCGTCTCTGGAATCATCTCGCAACGCGCCCGGCCGGGCGGGGGGGAGCATAAGGACGGCCCACTACTTGGCGGCGCCGTTTGGATCTTCCGGGATCGCCGGTGTGAATGCACTTGGAGGCCGCTCTTCAGCCGCACGCTGCCGCGCTCGACCGGCGAGCGAGCATCACCCCTCGCTTCTTGGCAAGCCGGCCCCCGACCCTCGCCGCCAGCCGCCCCTCCTACGAAGTTCCGCAGGACTTGTCTCGCCGTGTTCTTCGACGCTTCAGGCTGCTCTGGCAAAGATCCGTGGTGTTTGTGCGCCTGGTTCTACGGGCCGGCTGTGATCCCCTCGGGATTGACGATGCCAGAGCCGGTGGGGGCGTAGTTGGTGACGGCCCCGGCGGTGGTGATGCGCCCGAGCGAGTTGTTGTTGTAGTTGGTGAACCACAGGTTCCCGTCGGGGCCGGTGATGATCCCCGCGGGCCAGTCGATGCCGGAACCGGTGGGCGCGTAGTTCGTCACGGTCCCGGCGGTGGTGATGCGCCCAATCGAGTTGTTGTATTCGTTGGTGAACCACAGGTTCCCGTCGGGGCCGGCGGTTATCGCAGTGGCGCCATCGATGCCGGCGCCAGAGTAGAAGCTCATCGTGCTCGGTGTGCCGGGGGAGAACTCCCCGATCGTGCCGTTGAGGTGGTTGGTGAACCACATGTTCCCGTCGGGGCCGGCCGTGATCCCGGCGGGGCCATCGATGCCGGTGGCGGTGTAGTTACTGCCCGTGGTCGGTGTGCTGGGGGAGAACTCCCCGATCGAGTTGTTCCCATAGTTGGTGAACCACAGGTTCCCGTCGGGGCCGGCGGTGATGCTGCCGGGTGCGTCAATGCCGGAGCCGGTGGGGGTGTAGATAGTGACTACACCGGCGGTGGTGATCCGTCCGATCGAGTTGTTGACGTTGGTGAACCACAGGTTCCCGTCGGGGCCGTCGGTGATCCCGGTGGGATCATCGATGCCGGCGGCGGTGTAGTTGCTCACCGCGCCGGTAGTGGGGTTGATCTCGCCGATCGAGTTGCTGCCTTGATTGGTGAACCACAAGTTCCCATCGGGGCCGAGGGCGATCCCGCAGGGAGAACTCGATGCCGGTGCCGGTGTAGTTGGACACCGCTCCGGTGGTGGGGTTGATCGCGCCGAGCGAGCTGTCTCCATTGTTGGTGAACCACAAAAGCTTTCCGTTCGTCACGGTAAGGATCGTCTCGTCCGACACGCCGCCTGCGGCGACCGTCACCGTCACTGTGTCGCCTACTGGAGCGCAGTTGCTGGCAGGAATAGTGCTACAGCCAACGATCGCATACCCCGAACCCGAGACTGGAGTCTCGCTCACGGTTTCAGACCCCGCCAGAACTTCTATGGCCGGCGAACAGGCACCCGCCGGCACACTCACCGTTTGGCCGTTCACCGAGAACGTGAAAATCGTTGACGTTGACCCGAACGTGAGCGTCTCCGTGGTGGAGGTGGCCGTCGCCGGTTGGGACAAGAACAAAGTGGTCGGGGTTTCCCCGTCCACAACGGTACCCACAGGAATATCGGCTCCGCTGACCGTGCTTCCAACAAGGTTCGAGGGGAACGTGGCGGGCGACGAATTCGTTGTAATCGTTACCGTAGACGAGCCGGCTGTCGACGAGACGTTGGTTATCGTGCTGGAGGTACCGGAGGCCAGTTGCTTGCAGATCTCGAGGTATCCGGTCTGACTCAAGGGGACGCTCTGGTCGGTATACGTCACTTCCGTGACCCCAACGCCGAGTTTCCCCGTGTAGGTCATTCCGTTTGCGGTGCCCGGTGGAACTGCGGTGATGCCCGTGACATACGTAGGCGGTGAGGTTGCATTCTCTGTGACCGTGTATGCGCCGTAGCGAGACGTTCCCGCGACGACGCAATACCCACCGGGTGCCGGTCCTGCTGGGACCGTAACGGTTCCACTGCCGCTCACGGTCGTATAGCTAAACGTAAAGGGCGTTCCGACACTCACGCCCATGCCGGCGACCTTGCAGATCTTGAGTGTGCCGGACCCGACATCGGTATAGGTGACTGTGGTCGCGCCGTTGATCCTTGCCTTGACGGTTCCGGTGGTGAGGTTCGCGGAGCCGGAGATCTCACTGCTGGACGGCGTCACCCTTATAGCCGTTACGTAGTCTCCCGACGGTATCTGTTCGGTCACCGTGACCTTCGTTTTAAGAGGGAACGACCCTGCAACCACGCAGTTCCCATTGGGAGCTGGACCGGCTGTAACGGTCACGCTCGTCGCTCCGGAGGTGGCTGCCGGTGAAAAGTTGAAGGTAAACGAAGTCCCCACACTCACACCGTTGCCCGCGACTTTGCAGATCGTGAGTGTGCCAAGGTTCGTTGCCGGTGTCGCAGTTCCCGCGTTCGCGGTTTGGGCTTGCGCGAGATCGACCGGTGTTGTGACTGCCGTAGTGAGGAGGGCTCCGACCGCGACGCTGGCCACCAGCAGCTTTCGGCTGTGTCGAAAGACATTCATTGGGACCCCCGGTACGCCTTACGTTTCTCCGATGGCAGCAACGAGGGAGCACCCGTTTCCCCCGCCAGCGCCTTGCAGCCGCACTATAAGGCCAATCGCATCATGACGCAATCGATCGTGCTTAAGACGACGCTGGTTCAGCGAGTTTTTTTGCGACTCGTAAGGTTCTCGCCGCGGGCCGGGATTCGTCGCCGCGGGCCAGGATTCGACGGAGGTCACACAGATCGCCCGACGGAGCGCGAGCGTATTAGCCCTCGGCTTGCAAGCGGTCTTGCCAAGGTGTGACATCCAGACCGGGATAGCGAGTTGCCACACCCTCCAGGGTCTCTGAGGCTCCAGTACGGATGGCCAGGGGGAGGAAACCCGAAGAGGAGTAGCTGCCGCACGGTCGCCTGCTCTACAAATGGTTGCCAATCGGAGCGAAATGACTGGTTACCCCAGGCGTGACGGGAGGTCCATGTGTTGTCGGCGTGCCGGTAGCTCGCATGGATGCTAAAGCGAGCCTCGTTCCGTGCTCGCAATTCGGTTCCTCTGATGGAAGGTGTCGGTGCTGTAGGCGACGACGGTTCCCGCTGGGCCAGCTCCAGAGGTCTCGTGTTCGTACAGCTCCGCCCGCTCGTGACGTGTGTAGCCGTGGGGTAGGGCAGGAAGGAGTTCTGTTTTACCTAGCGGGACGAAATGAGTCGGCCCTAAGACGTCCGTCACCTCGCTCAGCCAGATAAACAGCTCAAGACCACGCCACCGGATATCGCTCGACGGAGCGAGGGGTGTGTGGTTGAGGTAGTCGCGGTGATGCTCCTGTTCGTATTTCGCCGCTTCGGTGTATTTGGCCCAAAGCTCCGACGCGTAGATCCGAATGTCCTCACTTCCAAAGGCTTCCTCTACGAATGCGATGACTTTGTCGTGCACGGCGAGCTTGCACAGCGAAACGGTCGGAAATGGAAAAGGGATGATGCCGCCGTACTCGTCTCCTGTGTAGATCCGGTTGCGCTCGCTGACCGGATCAGCGTGATAGGCCTCAGCCGTCGGGTAGACCGATGTCAGGTCTTTTGCGGCCAACTCCAGTTCAGGCCCCGCGAGGTAGCCGGGCAACACAACGAGGCCGTCGCGACGCCAGGCGTCCGCGGCCGCGACAAGATCCATGGTCGGAGATTGCCACACAGCCCGAGTAGCCGAGACGAGGCGCCACTTCCAGCCGTAGAATCTCGGCATGACCATCGACAGCCAGGAGCAACTCGATGCTCTGATTCGTGCGGGTCGGGTCGTCGCCGAAGCAAGACAGGCGATGGTGGACGCCGTCCGCCCGGGCACCACTACAGGTGAACTCGACGCCGTAGGCAGGGAAGTGTTCCGCCGCCATGGAGCTCGGTCCGCTCCCCGCGTGACCTATCGTTTTCCAGGCTCCACATGCATCAGCGTGAATGACGAAGCTGCCCACGGCGTCCCCTCCCTCAGACGCCAACTACACGCCGGCGACCTTGTGAACCTTGACGTCTCGGCTGAGCTCGAGGGCTACTTCTCCGATACCGGGATCAGCTTGGCGGTGGGCGAGGTTTCGCCGGTTGCCTCCAGACTGTTGGAGGCAACCAAGCTTGCGCAGCGCGATGCCATGGACGCCGCTCAACCGGGCGCCCGACTCCGTGACCTGGGTCGAGCGGTCCAACGCAGAGCGCGCCGTCACGGGTTTCGCGTGATCAAGAACCTCACCGGTCACGGTATCGGGCGGGGTCTCCACGAGCTCCCTTCAGTCCCGAGTGTCGACGACGGCCAGAAGATGGTTCTCCGCGAGGGATTGGTGCTGGCTATCGAGCCCTTCCTGTCGGTCTCCGCCGATGTACGTTGTTGACGACGACGACGGATGGACGCTGCGCACTGCGGACGGAAGTTTGGTTGCTCAGTTCGAGCACTCCATAGTTGTGACAGCCGAAGGGCCTCTGGTTCTGACCGCCTAAAGGTTGCCCCGAACCCTCGGAGACGCTCGATGGTCACGGGAAGCAAGACCTGCCACCGGTGATCGTCGGCAAGCAGGCTTCGAAGTCGACGCTGCTACCTTGGAGCACGGGCAGGGACCACCTCCGTGGCGTGTCGATCGTCCTCCGTCCGGTTGTTCTTGAGGAGGAGTTGGAGCTCGGGAGCGAGGTAAGCGATTCCTGCCTTGTTCCGCAACACGGCATGCAGGAGTCGAGGGTGCAATGCCATCTAGAGGACCTCGGCGAGCTCCGGGGCCTCGAAAAGTGGGGGACGAGACCGGCGTCTTGGCAGGTTTCGGATGGAGTGCGATGGCGTAACCCTGAACGTCACCTATCGATGCCTATCCGACCTTTGTTGTCGAAGGTTGCTCTCGGTTGCTGGCTCTTTGCTACGCGGCTTCCATCGACCGGAGAAACTCGGAATCAAGCGTGATCTGAGTCGCCGGGCGAAGCATGAACAGATTCGTCCTTGGGAGGCGCGTCCGCCCGAGCTGGCCGGCAAGCACGCTGAGAGTGTCGTCATCGAGTTGGGCCAGAGCGGGAATTGTCGCGGCCAGGTGTTCGATGGCGGGAATGCGCCAGCGCCACTCGAGGCGGAAGCGGGCCTTGTGGGCCAGCTGACCGGCCGTGGAGAGTCCAGCAAGGACACGGCGGCCAACAGCTAGGACGACGGGACGTCCGAGAACGATGCCCGCCACGCCCAAGAGGACCACGCCGAGGGGACCGAAGCCGAGCAGGTCTCCGATGACGTCACCGAACAGCTGGTACCAAAAGAAGGCAGAGGTGGCAAGGAGTGCGGCCGACACCGCGCCATTGAGAGTGCTGTAGCCGGCCAGGGTGCGCGTCCCTCGGGCCCGGGGGGTTCCTTCGAGAGCGTTCGTTATCAGGCGGGTCAGTGCGCCACGGCTGCGCTGGTGAAGGTCGGGCTCACCGAGGGCATCGGCGAGGATCCACGATCCGTCGAGGCCGGCGAAGGGGATGAGATTCGACGCAATGGTGGCGCTGTTGAGGATGATGAATCGACGCAGCAGCGGCGCCATGAGCAGGGCGGGCGAGCGCAACAAGAAGAGGGCGACGACCGAGACGACGAGCCACTCGGCCCAGGGTCCGGCGGCAGCCTGGATCAGGCGTTGTCTGCGCGTCAGCAACAGGGCGTCGACCGATTCGACGTAGAAGGAGGGGGCTCCGAGGAGGAGCCTGAAGCCCATGGCATCGACGGAGCGGCCGTGGCGGATCACCACCAACGCATGGGCCGTCTCGTGGATGGCGACGGCAACCACACTGAGACCGAGGATGATCGGCACCTGAGCGGGTTGTACCCGAAGGTGCACGCCCCCGTGGTTGAAGATGGCAGCACCCACGGCGAGGGCGCCGAGAAGTCCAAGGACGATCTGGGCCACCACGGCGACGGGGTGGAACAGGTGGCGAGCGCCTCTGCGGTAGAGCGCGTGCACGAAGCGATCGGCACCATCCCAACGGAGGTCGAAGTCCGAGAGCGAGAGGCGCAACCCCTGACGCCGAGCTTGGGGCTGACCGCCGTCCGCGAGAAATCCACCCTCGCCCAGTTCGGCGAGAAGTTCCGCGTTGTTCTGATCGTCTGGGACGAAATCTTCGCGGTGCATCGATCGGATAAGCGAGGCCTCGGCGTCGTCGAGGGACAGCACGGTGTTGGTGGCGTGGTTGACCAGGAGCCGCCGCGTCCGACCGTTGCGGCAGGGCTCCTCGTGCAGCTCCACCCACGAAGCCAGGTGCAGTGAGTCAGATGCTTCGTGACCGACCTCCTCGGGTACATCGGTCGTGACTTCGGACATCGGGTTCTCGGACACGTGGGGTGGGCTCCTTCGCTCTTGACCGTGGCCTCGAGGTGCGGTGGCAACGCTGGCACCGCACCTCGAGGGCGTCGGACTGGTGGACGGTGGCCTTAGTAGTTGCTGTGACCGAACGTCCGGCGGGACGGGTACCTCCTGCCGAAGGTCCGGCGGGACCCGTTCTGCCGGCCGAAGGTCCGGCGGGAGGGGTGCGTCTTGCCGAAAGTCCGGCGGGACGGGATGCCCCGGCCGAAGGTCCGACGGGACGGGATGCCCCGGCCGAAGGTCCGACGGGACGGGTTGCCCTTGCCGAAGGTCCGGCGAGACGGGGTGTATCGGCCGAAGGTCCGGCGGGTGGTGGCTTCCTGCTCCGACTGGACCTCTTCAACTTCGACCTGATCGGGCTGTACGGGCTTGATGGTCATCGTTCTTCTCCTTTGGTTTGCCCGGGGACCCGGTGGCCTCGGGGTGTGATGGCAGTGTGCGACCGGGCGCTGGAGGCTCGGTCGAGGATCGGTAGAGGACCCAGAGACGGTCCGCGGCCGCGGCCGCGGCGGCACCGATCGGGTACGGGGCCGCCCGAGAGGATCAGGACTCGTTGGCGGTCTCTCCCATCATTCCCGCTGGTCAGGGACACCACGGGGTCGTGTGGGCTCGGCCAGGTCGGTAGTTGCCCTGCGGAGATCTCCCGCTCGACCCGGAGCTCGGCTACCTCGGGCGCAGCCACATGACCTCGACCCGCCCTCCTTGCCCTCAACTCGTGAGAAGTCCTTGCCGGAGCCAGCGGTTGGGGGTGCAGACGCCCGTCAGCCCTTTGCCTGATCGACCGTGCGCTACCCCTGCTTCCTCTCGGATTCCGCGTCCAGTCGACTCGGATCTACGGGTGCCAGTCCCATGCCCAGCGACGCCACCGACCAGCGAGAACCCGACGGATCACGATCACGTCCTGGCCGCCTACGCCCGCCGATTCCTCCACCGCTTCTCCACCGAGCCTCGACCCCGCGGCCTCACAGTGGAACTTGCCCCGGCGACCGCCGGAAAGGCAACCGAAAGGAATGATCACATGAATACCAACAGCAACGACATCGCAACTGGCCACCGGAAGAGCATGTCTCTGCTTCGACGGGCTGGTCTTGGGCTGGCGGCTCTGGCCACAGCGGGTACTGCCCTCGTCGGCGCTTGTGCCTTGTCCGTTCCCAGTGCCGGTGCTTCTGTCACTGCGCTGAGCCAAGTTCCTACCTTCGGGTGTACGGCCAACAGCATCAACGTCGCCCAGGTGAAGTTGAACGACGACAACGGCACGGTGCGCCTCCTGGCCGAGGTCGATGTCTGGACCAGCTCCGGCTGGGCGGTCGCCGCCACCTCCCCGGTTGCCACGGTCGACACGAACGAGCCGTTCGCCGGCCTGTACGCCCCGACATTCAACTTTTCGGCCTCCCCCGGTCATTACTTCCAGGTATTCATCTGGAGCACCATCAACGGTGGGTCCCTGAACTACACCGCCGCACAAGCCCTGCGGGACCATTACAGCAACACGATTTGCTACACCTCTGTGAGCAATCACGCCTGACCACTGAGCGATTCCGAAGAGCGGCGCTATTTAGCGCCGCTCTTCGGCGCGACCCCGACCGGACCCAGAGACCCGTTCTGCGCAACGGTAACGGTGTGCGTCGTTACGGCGGGGCAACGTGGCACTCAGACTGCCTGCTCCTATCGCCCCTTGTGGACCTGGGCTCGACGATTGCCGATCGCCAACCTCCGGAAGTCTGCTGACCTGATGTCATCATCTTGCCAAGCTTGCTTTTCTGCGCTTGTCTCCTTCCTTCCTGCCCGATCTCTCCCGGCTCGATTGCTACCCTGGGCACTCGGTCCCGAGGCACCATCGAGGATCGCTGGGCGGGCGTTAAAGGAGACTGTGCTGGCGTGGACGACACTGACCTGCGGATCGCGATCCTGGGTCCGCTCCAGATCTTCGCCGGCTCGGACGCCATCGCCGTCAGCGCACCCAAACATCGCGCCCTGCTGGCACTCTTGGCCTTGAGACCGGGATATTCCGCCACAGCAGAGCAGCTGATCGACGGCCTCTGGGGCGAGGATCCTCCTCGTTCTGCCGCAAAAGACACTGCAGACCTACGTGTCTGGCCTGCGCCGAATCCTCACCGGAGACGCCATTCGGACCTCAGGCGGCGGTTACGAGCTGACCATTGCTCCCGAGAACATCGACGCCCACCGCTTTGAGGCGCTCGTGGGATCGGCCCGCCAGAGTCAGGCAGCGCGGGAGACCGAAGAGGCCATCGACTCCCTCCGCCGGGCTCTTGACCTCTGGAGAGGACCCGCCCTGGCGGATGTCCTCAGCGAACTCCCAGACGCGGCTGCAGCGTCGCGCCTGGACGAGCTCCGCCGGGTGGCCGCGGAAGACCTGACCGACCTCCTTCTCGAATCGGGCCAGGATCGCGGCTGATCCCCGACCTGGAAACGGCCGTCAGCGAAGAGCCCATGCGAGAGAGGCGCTGGGCTCAGCTCATGACCGCCCTCTATCGAAGCGGACGTCAGGCCGACGCGCTCAGGACATTCCAGCGACTGAAGACGTTGCTCGGCGACGAGCTGGGTATCGAGCCCTCTGCGGAACTCGTCCAACTCGAGCAGGACATCCTTCTCCAAGAAACAAAGCTCGAATCGGATCCCCTCCGAGAAAGCCTCGATGCCCGCTCTTGCCGCCCCGGCAACCAACAACCTTCCCATCCAGAACACCAGCTTCGTCGGTCGTGACGCCGAAATCGAAGCGGTCAAAGAGATGCTGGGCGAATCCCGTCTCGTGACCTTGACTGGGGCCGGCGGAGCGGGGAAGACCCGTTTGGCGCTCGAGGTCGCGAGCCGCGTCGTAGATCAATTTTCCGAAGGCGTGTGGCTGGTCGAGCTTGCAACCATGGACTTACCCGAGTTGGTCGATGCGGCTGTCCTCAAGACCTTGAGCTTGACAGCAGAGGCGGACCGTTCCGCTCTAGAGACCCTGGTCGAAGTTCTCGGGTGCGAGACGGCTTCTCGTCCTCCTCGACAACTGCGAACACCTGATTGGGGCGTGCGCCAAACTCGTCGACGAGGTGCTCACTCGTTGCTCAGGGGTGACGTTTCTCAGCACCAGCCGAGAGCCGCTTCGGCTTGGACGCTGAGTTCGTCTACAGGGTTCCATCTCTCTCGCTTCCCTCCCCAGAGAGTGCCGCATCCGTGGGAGAGCTTTCGGACTACGGCGCCATTCAGCTCTTCTCCGAACGAGCTCGAGCGCACGATCGCTCCTTTGCCATCAACGACAAAAACGCCTCCATGGTCGTCGCCATCTGCCACCGTATCGACGGGATCCCGCTTGCCATTGAACTGGCCGCCGCCCGACTCGGATCCATGTCCATTCAGGACATCAACGACCGCCTCACGGACCGTTTCCGGCTACTCACGAGTGGGACGAGGACTGGACTTCCTCGCCAGCAGACGCTCCGCGCCCTTATCGACTGGTCCTATGACCTGTTGAGCGCTCCGGAGCGCACCGTCCTCGGGCGCTTGTCCGTGTTCGTCGGTGGGTTCGATTTGGAGATCGCTGAACAGGTCTGCGCGGAAGGCGATCTCGACGCCTTCGACGTGATCGATCTTGTTGTCAGGCTGGTGGACAAAAGCCTCGTGCAACTGGATCGAACAGACAACTTCGCCCGATACAGGCTCCTCGAGACCGTTCGTCAGTACGCCCATGAGCTCCTCTCACCCGACCAAGCCCGAGTAGCTCACGACGCCCATGCCCGGGCTTATCTGCATCTGTGCCAGGACGCTGAAGGCGAGCTCGAGGGACCACGACAGCTGGAGTGGATGGATCGCCTCGAAAAAGAAGATGCCAACGTCAGGAATGCCATCCAGTACTTTCTAGACTCGGAGAGCCATGGAAATGACGCGCTCGAAAATGGTCAGTGCTCTTCGCCGATACTGGTCGGAACGCACCCTATTTCCCCAGAACAGAACGATGATCGAAGAGGCGCTTGCCCATCCCCAGGCACAAAGTCGGACGGCTGAGCGAGCATGGGTTCTCTCAGAACTCGGTCGACTCCTTGGTGATTTCTCTTCTGCTTATGAGACGGCCCTTCGTATGACCCATGAGGCATTCGTGATTGCAACCGAGCTCAACCGAATGGATTTAATGGGTGTCTTTCGTGCCCTCGAGGCAACCATAATGGCATTCTCTCCAGATCCCAATATCCGAACGAAAGCTTTCGGTGTTGTGGATGAGGGAGTCGCGTTCGCACGTCGATCGGGTGACCAGCAGGCGATCGGTCCTGCCCTGGTACGGCGCGGGCTTTGTTTCTCTCGCGTTGTCGAACGAATCTGCAAGTCTTGCGAAGAGCGCGGACAGTTTTCGGGAAGCGCTTTTGCATCTCCGTCAAACTCAAAACCTGAGTCGCATCGTTGGCGTGATCGGTGACTTGGCCAACATCGAAATGACGAACGGTGACCTAATTGCCGCGAGATCATACTTCAATGAAGCTCTTCATATGAGCTATCAACTAAAGATGGGCTCTTGGGTCATACATAACTTAGGAAACCTGGCACTGCTTGATATAATTGAGGACCAATGGGACGACGCCTATTTATGGCTCCGGCAAGTCATCATGATGGCCATAAAAACAGGGTATTTAGTAGCGATTTCAATCCTCATCTTGCTTCTCGCGCTGCATGCATCCGGAACGGCTCGATATCAGAGGGCAGCGTATTTTCATGGAACTGCCGAACGGTTAGCAGGAAGGCCGTTCGAAGAACTATTCCTGGCGATGCCTCTCGAAATGAAGCTCCGCGAACAGAGCATTGCATCTAGTAAAAGCTGAACTTGGAGACGACCAGTTCCATTCTCTTCGATCGTTGGGCCATCAGATTGAATCAGTCAACGACCTGTCGAGGATGATCAACGACCGAGACTGGAGCCCGTAACTCGCAGGTGGAGAAGGTCACGGCCCCTCGCCCCGCTCCACGCCCCCCTCACGTTTCCCGGTGGCGCCGGCTGCCCCGCCCACTCGCCTTGGCTCCCGTGGTCCCTTGGCTGCCGTGGTCCCTGGTGCCGCGCCCCGTGCGCGTTGCCCCTGCGCCCGGGCCCAGCGCGTCGTTTCTGGTCCGCCTTCGCTTGGGAACCTCTCTCCCGGTGAGGCGTGGTGGGCCGTAGAGGACTCGAACCTCTGACCCCTTGCGCGTCATGCAAGTGCGCTACCAACTGCGCCAACGGCCCTCTGGACCAGACCCTACCATCAGCCTTTTGACCCCTCAGGCGGGCGGGGGTCACGTCGGGATCGAAGTCGCCTCGGCCCTCTCTGGGCCACCTCCAAGGAAAGGCCCTCCCCACGGCGCACGGATCGCCCTACCTCTCTACAATTGCGCTCGTGTCGACGACCACGGCCACCAGTCCCCTGCCCGACCTCGATTCGCACCTGCAGCGCATCGCCGAGGACGGCTACACCGTCCTTCCCGACGCCATCGAACCGGACCTGGTGGCCGAGATCGGAGAGACGCTCGAGAAGCTGGAGCACGACCTCGGCATCCGTCCGGCCGACAATCTGTTCGAAGGGCTTCGCACGACCCGCGTGTACAACCTGCTCGTGCACGGGCCGACGTTCGAGAAGATCCCCGTGCACCCCAATGTGCTGCCGGTCGTCGAGCGCGTGCTCGATCCGGGGCTTCTCATTTCGTCCCTCTCCTCCATCGCCATCGGGCCGGACGAGCAGGCGCAGCCGGTGCACGCCGACGACCAGCTGATCCCCCTCACCCGGCCGCACGTCCCGATCATCTGCAACACCATGTGGGCCATCACCGACTTCACGGAGGAGAACGGCGCGACGCGGCTGGTGCCGGGCAGCCACCTGCGCGACGAGCCGCCCAATCCGCTCGAGCTGTACGAGACCGTCCCCGCCGAGATGCCCATGGGTAGCGTCCTCGTCTGGGTGGGAAGCCTCTGGCACGGCGGAGGGGCCAACCGGACCGACCGCCGTCGCGTCGGCATCGCCATGAACTACTGCGCCGGCTACATCCGCCAGCAGGAGAATCAGCAGCTCGGCGTGCCGCCCGCGCTCGTCAAGACTTTTCCCCGCCGCCTGCAGGAGCTGATCGGCTACTCCGTCTACAACGGGCTCATGGGCCACATCGACAAGCAGCACCCGGCCAAGGTGGTCCTCACCGAGGACGAGGGAGTCGAGATGGTCTGGGACATGTTGAAGCCCTGAACCCGTGCCTCGTCAGGCCGCACCGGCCGGCGAGGCCGCTGGACACACCGCCGGCGCGACCGGCCACACGTAGTCGCGCGGGTCGATGGGGATGAGGCCCTGTCCCCTCCTCCAGACGTCGTAGCCGCGGGCCCATTGCCGGTGCCAGTGCACCTGCGAGGCATGCAGTTCGATGGGCGCGCCGAGACCGAGAGTCCAGTAGCGGGCGGCCATGGCGAAGACGACCCGCAACGATGCGATGGCGTCCGCCGAGGCGTCGTGCGCGTTTCCGATCTCTACGCCGTAGTGCTCGCAGAGAGCGCCGAGGTTCCGCCTTCCGGGACGCCAACGGTCGTAGTGCCGATCGATGACGACGGCGTCGAGCACGGGGCCGCACCAACCCCGGTCCGCCAGTCCGAAGCCGAACCACAGCTTCGACTGGGTGTCGAGGATGGTCAGGTCGTAGTCGAGCTTCATCCCCACCAAGGGAACGCCGCGCCGGCTCGCCGAGACCACGGCGTCGAAGACCAGCCCGATGGCCTCGTCCATCGGCATTCCCTCCGAGCGGGCTCGCTCCGTCGAGATGCCGTGCACCGCCGTCGCTCCCTCGGGGATGTCGCGGCCCGGGTCCACGAGACCGGACCAGCTCGTGTCGACGAGCCCGTCGCACGCGTGCACGAGGGCATACGACACCGGCACGTCGTTGAAGCGGTCCACTCCCGTCGTCTCGAAGTCGAAGCCCAGCATCTCGCCGGCGACCCACGCACTCATCGCCAGGAGCATGACAGGGGGGTGTCACACGAACGCGGACCCTCGAACACGTCGCCGGCCGGGCCGGAGCGCCGCCACGACGCTACCGTCCCTTTCTCAATGAGCCGTTCGCGTTTTGCCGGTGCCCCCGGCTCCATGTCGGCCGCGGTGCTCGCGCTGATTGCGACTGCGGCTGCCGTCGCGGTCGTGGCGGTCCCGGCGCCGCCCACGCTGGCTGCAGGAAACCGGCCGCCCGTCGCCGCCGTCACCGACCCGGCGGCGCTCGTCCACCCGCTGGACGGCACGGGAACCGGTCCGGTCACGCCGGGCACGGTCGGGGAATTCCCCGGGGCGGACCTCCCCTTCGGCATGATCCAGTGGAGCCCCGACACCAGTCCGAACGCGGTGCAGTCCGGAGGCGGGTACGCCTACGGCGACAGCAGGATCAACGGCTTCAGCCTGACCCATCTGAGTGGCACGGGCTGCCCGTCCTTCCAGGACGTGCCCGTGTTGCCGACGGTGGGTGCCGTCGGCGCGGATCCCGAGGCCGTGACCGATGCGTTCTCGCACCGCGACGAAGAGGCCTCGCCAGGCCGGTACCAGGTGTCCCTCGACCCCGGCCCGGTCTCCGTCGCGCTCTCGGTCACGACCCGCACCGGCATCGCCCGCTTCGCGTTCCCTGCCGGGGTCCCGGCCAATCGTGCTCTTCAAGGTCGCGGGCAGCGTCAACCCGGTCACCGCCGCCGCCGTGCACGTGGTCGGCCGCGACGAGGTCGCCGGGCAGGTCACGAGCGGACAGTTCTGCGGCACCGGGACGAACTACACGCTGCACTTCGTGGCGCTCTTCGACCGACCCTTCTCCTCGGCGGGCACCTGGATGAGCGCGGGCGTGTCGCCGGGTTCGTCCAGCTGCTCGGGGCCGACCTGCGGCGCGTTCGTGACGTTCGACCCGTCGGCTGGGCGCGACGTGCTCATGAAGGTCGGTATCTCGTTCGTCAGCACGGCCGACGCCAGGGAGAACCTGCGGGCCGAGGACCCGGGCTGGTCGCTCTCGAGGGTGAGCACCCGTGCCCGCGACACGTGGAACGCGCTGCTCGGCCGCATCTCCGTCTCCGGTGGCACGCCGGCCGAGCAGCACACCTTCTACACCGCCCTCTACCACTCCCTCCTGTTCCCGAACGTCGTGTCCGACGTCAACGGGGACTACCCGGGCAGCGACGGAAGGTCCATGCGGCGCGCCGGCCGCGACGAGTACGCCGACTTCTCGGAGTGGGACGTCTACCGGAGCGAAGTCCAGCTCGAGTCCCTGCTCGCGCCCCGCCAGGTCGGGGACATGGTCCAGTCGCTCGTCGACGACGCCGAGCAAGGCGGGTGGCTGCCCAAGTGGGCCATCGTGGGCGGGGACGAAGGGCAGATGAACGGTGACTCGGCGGACCCGATCATCGCCGACGCCTACGCCATGGGGGCGCGGCACTTCGACGTGGGCGCGGCGCTCCGCTCCATGGTCAAGGGCGCGACGCAGAACGAGACGGGCCACGGCCTCGAGATCGAGCGGCAGTACCTGGACCAGTACCTCACCCAGCACTACGTCAACGCGGCGTCGCTGGACCTGACGTCGATCGACTACTCCATCGGTGGCTCCGTGACGCTCGAGTACGCCATCGACGACTTCGCCATCGCCCAGGTGGCCGAGGCGGACCACGACGCTCCCCTGGCGACGGCCATGATGCGGCGCGCCTCCAACTGGGAGTACGAGTTCAACCCCGGGACCGGGTCGGTCGAGGCCCGCGGGCCCGACGGGAGCTTCCCTCCGGGAGCGGCGTTCGAGCCGTCGCAACTCGAGCCCGGCGGCCAGACCGGATTCGAGGAGGGCAACGCGGTGCAGTACACGTGGTCGGTGCCCCAGGACCTCGGCGCCCTGGCGTCCCTCATGGGCGGCGACGCCCCCGCCAGGAGCAAGCTCGGCGTGTTCTTCACGTCGTTGAACGCGAGCCGCGACCAACCCTACGACTGGTCCGGGAACGAGCCGGGCGAATGGGCCCCGTGGGAGTTCGACTGGTTCGGTGCGCCCGCCGAGACGCAGCGCGTCGTGCGCGCCATCGTCGACGACGAGTACGCCGACGCGCCGGTCGACGAACCGGGGAACGACGACCTGGGCGCCATCTCGTCGTGGTACGTCTGGGCGGCGGTCGGGCTCTTCCCCGTGACGCCGGGCACGGCCGACCTCGCCCTCGCCAGTCCCCTGTTCCCGTCCGTGACCATCACGCTCCCCGACGGCCGGCACCTGGTGGAGCACGCCCCGGCGGCCATGGCCTCGCGGCCCTATGTGCACGCCCTCACGGTGTCGGGCCTCCCGCAGACCCCGGCCGCCGCCGGACGCGTGCGATCCGTCGCCCGGTTCGGGCGCGCCGGCCGGCCACGTGGAGCCGGCCGTGGCTCCCGGCGTCCGTCCTGAAGGACGGCGCGACGCTGACCTATTCCCTCTCGGGCACGCCCGACCCGGCCTGGGCGTCCTCACCGGCATCGAGCCCGCCGTCGTACGGGTCGGGCTCGGCGCCTGCCGTCGGCTTCTCGGTACCGAGCGGCGCGATCACGCTCACCGAAGGGCAGCCGGCGACGATCCACCTGGGCGCCGCCCCCGCCGCCGGCGGCGCCATGAGCGTCGACTGGAGTCTGGCCGCGCTGCCCGGCGGGGTGAGCGTGACCCCCTCGTCGGGCGTGCTGCAGGTGAGGGGGACGGCGGCGGGCGGCTCCTGTGGGACGCCGCGGGACGCCACGGCTGCGCTGTCGCTCACCGCGACCGCGGCCGGCACGGTCCCGGTCCGGTTCGAGCTGCGGACCCCGGGCGGGACGGAGCTTCCCCCGGTCGTCCTCGACGTGACCACAGAGCCCTGATCACCGCGATCGGACCTGGGTCCGCTCCCACGGCATCGCCGCCGGTCCCGCCTGCTACCTTCCCGCGGAGAGTGGCGTCCGCCGCGCGCCGGGTGTCCCGGATCGGCTGCTCCGGCGTTCGCGGGTCGTGAGGCAAAGGGAGGCGCCGTGGCAGACATGAAGGCCTTGCAGGTGAGCCGGCACGGCCAACCCGGCGAGGTCCTGGAGGTCCGCACCGTCGAGCGGCCCGAGCCCGGCCCGGGCGAGGTGCGGGTGAGAGTGGGCGCGGCCTCGCTGAACTTCAACGACATCGACCGGTGCCGCGGCAACCTGGTCTCGGTGCCGACGCCTCCCCCCTTCACGCTCGGCATGGACGTGTGCGGCGTCGTGGACGCAGTCGGAGAGGGGCTGGAGGACTGGTCGGGCAAACGGGTGGTCGCCATCACCAAGAACGCGCTCGGAGGCATCGCCGAGTACGCGATCGCCCCCGCCATCTCGGTCTTCGACGCGCCGGAGACGTTCGACGACGCCGAGGCGACCGCATTCGTACTGACGTTCCAGGCCTCCCACCTCGCGCTCTTCCGCCGGGGCCGGCTCCAGGCGGGCGAGACCTTGGTGGTGCACTCGGGCGCGAGCGGGCTCGGCACGGCCGGCATCCAGTTGGGCAAGGCGGCTGGCGCCAGGGTCATCGCGGTGGCCGGCGGGCCCGAGAAGACAGCCCTGTGCGCCTCGCTGGGCGCCGACCTCGTCGTCGACCACACAGCAGAGGACTTCGTCGAGGCGGTCCTCGTCGCCACCGGCGACGCGGGGGCGGACGTCGTCTACGACCTGACCGGCGGCGACTTCGTCGAGCGCTCCTGGCGCTGCACCAGCCACGGCGGCCGCTATCTGGCGGTCGGCTTCGCCGACGACGACGCCAACGGCATGACCGGACGGCCGCTGCGCATGGCCTGCATCGGGAACATCGACATCGTGGCGGTGATGCTGGCCTGGGCGGACTCGGTCGATCCGGGCATGCGCCGTTTCGGCTTCAACCCGTTCGGGCGCGAGGTCGCCGACGAGATCCACTCGGACCTCCTCCGCCTCGCCGCCGTCGGGGCGATCCGGCCCGTCGTCGGCCGGCGGGTCCCGATGGCGGAGGCGGGACGTGCGCTCGACGAGCACGAGGCGCGACGCTCCTTCGGGCGCACGGTCGTGGAGATCGGCGCCGCCTCCGGCCGCGCCGCGGCGGGCGCAACGACGTGAGCCAGGCGGAGTACACGTGGCGCGACTCGGAGTTGCGGAGCCGGCCCCTCCTGGCCCTCAACTGGGTGGGCAAGCGGCTGCAGCTCCGCCGGCCTCGACGTTCCGTCCCTCGACCCCGCGTCCATCACGAAGGCCGCGACCAAGACGGCGGGGTCGGGCGACTTCGGGAGCGACTCGTTCCGCGAGCCGCTCGAGGTGTTCGTGCAGTCGTGCGAGGACGAGGCGGAGCTGACCACCTTCGGGCGCATCCTCGTCTCGAAGATGCTCGCGGGCGCCCTGGCGAACCGCATCGCGCTCCAACGCTGGTCGGTCGAGCACCCCGAGGTGCGCCGACGAGCGCATTGAGAGCCCCTGGGTCATCGTCGGGCTGCCGCGCACCGGAACGAGCCTCCTCTCCATGCTGCTCGGGCTCGACCCGACGGCGCGGCCCCTGCTCCAGTGGGAGGCGGCGCACCCGGTTCCTCCGCCGACCCTCGACGAGGCGGGTGGAGATCCCCGCATCGCCCGAACCGCCAAGGACCTCGAGGGCCTGATGAAGCTGAATCCTCCCCTCAGGGCCATGCACCCCTTCGGCGCCACCTTGGCGGAGGAGTGCGTGTCGCTCTTCATGTACGACGTCCGCACGCTCGCTCTCGAGACCCAGGCGCACGTCCCGACCTACGCGCGCTGGCTCGAGCAGTGCGACATGTCCCCGGCTTACGCCCAGCACGAGCTCGCCCTCCAGACCCTCCAATCGCGCCTGCCGACCGAGCGGTGGGTGCTCAAGACGCCGAACCACCTCTGGCACCTCGGCGCCCTGCTCGCCACCTACCCCGACGCCCGGATCATCTGGACCCACCGGGACCCTGGTCCGGTCGTCACCTCGCTGGCGAGCCTGGCCAACGCCAGCCAACGTCCCCTGACCAGCCGTCGCGACCCGCGGCCCGCGGCCGAAGAGTGGAAGCGTAAGTGTGCGTTCGCTCTCAACTCTGCGATGTCCTTCGACGACCGGCACCCCGACGGGTGGTGCCGGCATCTCCACTACAGCGCGCTCGTGGCCGATCCTCGTCGAGTCCGTTCGGGCGTTGTACGGGCACTTCGGAGAGGAGGTGACCGCCGCTCCACGCCCGGCGCATGCACGCCTTTCTCGACCACCGACCGCAGGACGCCTTCGGGCGCCATCGCTACGACCCGGCCGACTTCGGCTGGACGTACCCCGGCCTGGCCACGCGAATTCGACGACTACATCGAGCGCTACCGGATTGAGGCCGAGGACGTGGCCGGCACAGGCTCCGCACGCCCGGCCGGAGGCGGACGGCCGCCCGAACGCCACGCGTAAAGAATCCGGCCTGCCTGGTTGCTAGTGTGCCACTCCGAACGAGAACCTGTTCTAGGGTTCTCAGGAGTCTCCCAGCGCGGGACGACAGGTCCGGCGCGGCAGACAGGGGGTGGGTGATGAAGAGGATCACGGTGGGGCGGGCGGTGTGGTCGGCGCTGCTGCTGACGGCACTGACCGCGACCGGAGTGGTGGCTTCGCCCGCGGTGACCGGCGCGTCCTCCATCTCCACGACGAAGTTCGGCACACTCCCCACGCCGTGCGGCAAGGGCCACGCCACCGGCACCACCGATCAGGGTGTGACCAACAGCACGATCAACGTCGCCTACGGCGACGACCGGGGCTTCGCGGGCCTCCCGGGTCTCGACCAGGAGATGGGGGACGCCGTCAAGGACATGATCGCCTGGTGCAACGCCCAGGGGGGCATCAACGGGCGCAAGATAGTCGGTGACTACTACGACGCCGCCGTCACCAACGTCGGCACCGCGATGTCCGCGGCCTGCAAGAAGGACTTCATGCTCGTCGGCGAGGGCTTCGCGCTCGACGGGGTGGCCGAGGGAACCCGCCTGGGCTGCAACCTGGCCGCTGTTCCCGGCTTCACCGTCGCTTCCGTCGTCGCCAACGCCTACGAGATGTACCAGGCCACGCCCAACCCGGCTGACTACAGCCCGGTGTCGAGCGCCTACCAGATTCAGAAGCTCTTCGGAAAAGCCAAGACCCAGAAGGCGGGAGAGTACAACTCAACGCTGTCCACCCAGGAGCAGTCGATGGCCAAGGCCGTGCAGGCCTACACCAAAGCGGGCTGGAAGTTCCCGAACTGCTCCGTCACGATCAACTACAACGGCGAGGCCAACTACACGCCGTTCGTGCAGAAGCTCCAGAGTTGCGGTGCCCAGATCATCTACAACGACTCGACGCCGGGCCCGACGCTCTACGGCGCCCTCCAGGCGGAGAACCAGATCGGCTACAACCCCATCTGGGTGGAGGACTCCGGCGCCTACACCGCCGCCTTCGCCCAGTGGAACACCGCCGGGCTCGGCAACAACGTCTATGTCCGCATCGCCTACGAGCCGCTCGAGGCGGCCAAGGTGGTCCCAGCGGTCGCGCAGTACCTCGCGATCGTGAAGAAGTACGGCGGGCTCACCTCGCAGCTGGGAGAGCAGTCGACGTCCTCCTTCCTCCTGTGGGCGACCGCGGCCAAGGCGTGCGGCTCGACCCTCACGCGCCAGTGCATGATCAACAAGCTCTCCAAGGTCACGTCGTGGACCGGCGGGGGGCTCAACGCATCGGGCAACCCCTCCAAGAACCTCCCGCCCGCGTGCGGGCTGCTGATGAAGCTCGACAACACGAAGTGGGTGCAGGCGTACCCGAAGAAGCTCGGGACCTTCGACTGCTCGCCGAAGTACATCGTGCAGAACACGGGCTCGGTCGTCGGCACCACGCTCAACGCCCAGCGCTACGCCACCCAGTACGCGACGTCCTCGGTCATAAAGCCCCAGGGGTGATCACGCGTCACGCCCGCTCGAGCGTCGCCTGAGCTGAGCGGGCGAGCGGCGGTCCATGCACCTGTTCCTCGAGTACACGATCCTGGGTCTGGTCACCGGGGCGGTCTACGGCATCGCGGCCTCGGGGCTCGTCCTCACCTACACCACCTCGGGCATCTTCAACTTCGCACAGGGTGCGATGGCCATGCTGGCCGCCTTCACCTACTGGCAGCTCCGCTACGGGTGGAACTGGCCGGCCCCGCTGGCCCTCTTCGCCGTGATCGTGGTGCTGGCGCCGCTCCTGGGGGTGGTCCTCTACGCCGGCATCATGCGCGGGCTGCGGGAGACGGCCGAGGTGACGAAGATCGTGGTCACCATCGGGATCATGCTCGGGCTGATCGCGCTGGCCCAGTGGATCTGGAACCCCGGCGTGCCGCGGACCGACGACCTCTTCTTCGGCGACGCGGCGAAGTTCCAGGTCTTCGGCGTCTACGTCACCGATCACGAGGCCATCGCCCTCGGCTGCGGTGTGCTCATCGCCGTCGGCATCCGCCTGCTCTTCTCGAGCACGCGGACGGGCGTGGCCATGCGGGCGGTGGTCGACAGCCCTGAGCTGCTCCAGCTCAACGGCGGACGCCCAGAGAGGCTGGCTGCGTTCTCCTGGGCGCTGGGCGGCGCACTGGCCGCCCTGGCCGGCATCCTCATCACCCCGATCAGCGGAGGCACGCTCGACGTGCACGTGCTCACGCTGCTGGTGCTCGACTCCATCGCCGCCGCCATGTTCGGGCGGCTGCGCAGCATCTGGAGGACGTTCGCGGGCGCGCTCGCGCTCGGGCTGGCGGGGACCTACGTGCTCGGTTACTTCCCCGAGACGTGGTCGTGGGCGTCGAACTTCCGCATCGCCCTGCCGATGATCGTCCTCTTCGTCGTCCTCCTCGTGCTGCCCCAGGAGCGGCTGCGCGGCGCCACCCTGTTACGCACGAGGGAGCGCTTCACCGTTCCCACCATGCGCTCGGCGGTCACCTGGGGCGTCATCCTGCTCGTGGTCGTCCTGGCGTTGGAGCAGATCATGAACACGGGCGACATGGGGGTGCTCACCATCGGCATCACCATGGCCATCATCGCCCTGTCGCTCACGCTGCTCACGGGGTACGCCGGTGAGATAAACCTGGCCCCGGTGTCCTTCGGGGCGATCGCCACCATCATCGTCTTCCACCTGGGGCTCTCGGGCACGGGTACGGCCCAGCGCATCACGGTATGGGGCATCGTGCTGGGGGTCGTGGTCACCGCACTCGTGGGCGGGCTCATCGCACTGCCGGCGCTCCGTCTCCGAGGTCTCTACCTGGCGCTGGCCACCCTCGCCTTCGGGGTCTTCGTGTCGGACATGATCATCGCCGACATCCTCCCGCACGTGCTGCCCATCTTCCACGTGCACTTCTCGATCTTCCCCAACGGCACCCTGCAGATCCCCGCGCCCAAGATCGGTCCCGTCGACCTGACCTCGCCGAAGACCTTCCTCACCGTGTCGACGTGCATCTTCGTGCTCGTGGGCATCGGGCTCATCGCCCTGCGACGCAGTGGTTACGGGCGTCGCCTCACCGCCATGAAGGACAGCCCCGCGGCAGCGGCCACGCTCGGACAGAACCTGGTCAAGCTGAAGCTGTCCGTGTTCATGCTCTCGGCGGCCATCGCGGGCCTCGGCGGCATTCTGCTCTCCGCCGCCTCGGTCAGCGTGAGCGACACGACGTACATCATCTTCGTCAGTCTGGCGCTCGTCATGCTGACGGTCGTCGGGGGGATCGGCAACGTCGCCGGCGCGCTCATGGGCGGGATCCTGGCCGGCACCGCGTTCACCGCCCTCACGTCGACGTTCCAGAACCTGAGCACGGACCACGGCGGTGGTGGCTTCTGGAGCGTCATGGCCAACCTCTCGCTCGTGGCCCCCGCGTTGGTCGGGGTGAGCCTCGGCCGCAGCCCCAGCGGGGCCGTGCCCGACATCGTGGCGTCCTACCGCCCCCTGTGGCGGGTGAAGGGTGTGCTGGCGCTGGGCATCGTCGCCGAGGTGGTGGCCTACCTCCTCGTCCTCACCCATGTCATGGGCAGCTGGTGGCTGGTGCTGGCCACCGGCGTCATCGCCCTGGTGTTGCCCGCGATCGGCCGCGCCGTGCGGCCCGAGGCCTTCCGCGCCTCCACCCGCGCCGACGTGCCGCCGAGCGAACGCGCCCCGGCGACGGTCGTCTTGCCGATCGACGGCCTCACCGCGGTCGAGGGAGTCGCCGATGCCCGCCCTTGAGGTCTCGGGTGTCTCGCTGTCCTTCGGCGGCGCCCAGGTGCTGAGCGACGTGTCGATCTCGGTGCCCTCCGCCGGCATCACCGGCCTCATCGGTCCCAACGGCGCCGGCAAGACGACGCTGTTCAACGTGGTGAGTGGGCTCCTCGCACCCCGGTCCGGCCGGGTGGCGATCGACGGCCGCGATGTCACCAAGGCTGGACCCCCGGCCCGGGCCCGCCGGGGGCTCTCGCGGACGTATCAACGCCTGGAGCTGTTCACATCGCTCACCGTGCGCGACAACATCCGCGTCGCCGGCGAGATCCGCAACACGTGGGGACGGCGGGGCCGGATCGACGTGGGCGCCGAGACCGACCGGACGATTCAGCTCGTCGGCCTCGAAGACGTCGCCGAGCGCGAGGTGAGCGAGCTCCCCACGGCCCGCGCCCGCGTGGTGGAGGTGGCCCGGGCCCTGATGACTCAGCCCAAGGTGCTGCTGCTCGACGAACCCGCGTCCGGGCAGACCGAACAGGAGACCGCCGTGTTCGGAAGGCTGCTGCGCCAGCTCGTCGACGAACGCGGACTCGCCATCTGCCTCGTCGAGCACGACGTGAGCCTGGTGATGGGGACGTGCGAGCTCATCCACGTGCTCGACTACGGCGAGATCATCGCCAGCGGCACGCCGGAACAGGTCAAAGCCGATCCCGTGGTAGTGAACGCGTACCTGGGTGCCCCGTGAGCGTGGAGCCGGTCCTGGAGCTCCGTGACATCCGCGCCGGCTACGGACCGATTGAGGTCGTGCACGGAGTCAGCCTCGCCGTCCCCGAAGGTTCTGTTGTCGCCTTGCTCGGGCCGAACGGCGGCGGCAAGAGCACGATCCTGAAGGTCTGCTCCGGGACCCTGGTCCCGACCAGCGGCGAGGTGCGCTTCGCCGGCGCCCGGGTCAACCAGCTCTCGGCGGACGCCCGGGCGCGGCAGGGCATCTGCACCGTGCCCGAAGGGCGCGGGATCTTCCCGAACCTGAGCGTCCGCGAGAACCTCCTCATGGCCACACAAGTCGGCGTATCGATGGGCCACGTCGAGGACGTGGCCTTCGCCCAGTTCCCGCGCCTGGCCGAGCGGCGCAAACAGCTGGCCGGCACACTCTCGGGTGGGGAGCAGCAGATGCTGGCGCTGGCCCGCGCGTTCGCGACGGACCCGAAGCTCCTCCTCCTCGACGAGCTCTCGCTCGGCCTGGCCCCGCTGGTCGTGAGCGAGCTCTACGAAAAGGTGGCCGAGCTCGCCTCGGGCGGTCTGTCCATCCTCCTGGTGGAGCAATTCGCCCACTCCGCGCTGCCCATCGCCGACGCCGCGGCCCTGGTGCTCCAAGGCGTCATCACCTCCCAGGGCTCCCCGGCGGAGATGGAGGAGGCACTGTCCGAGAGCTATCTCGGCGCATAGCCCGCTCGGACCGATTTCGGTCACGGGGCAGGCGGTGTGGCGCCGGGAGGACTTCCGGCGCCCGGCCGCGTCGCGAGGTGGGAGGCCACCTCGGCCTCGAGCTGTCCCACGAACTGGTCGACGCGGTGGTTGAAGTGGGCCAAGGCGAGCTCGAGCATGAACTGCACACTGAGCGACGACGCCTCGTCGTACGCGATCCCCGACGTCTTCTGGCGGTTCGACACCTGGAGCGCGGTCCACCGCGGGTCGTCGAAATGCTGGTACCCGATGAGCTTGGCGAAGCTCCACTCCCGTGTCTGCATAGGGCCCTGGAAGACGACGCGCAGGTTGGTGATGGTGGCCACGCCCGAGTCGACGACAGTCGGCTTCTCCGTGCCTGGGACCATGGTCCCCCGCCCGGCTCCAACCCGGTAGCGCAGGCCGGTGTCCCCGATGGGGATGCTGATGCCCTGATAGCCGCCCTTGGTAGTGCCCCGGCCCTCGGCGTGGTTCGACGAGAGGGCAGCTCTGCACGATCAGGAAGACGCGCTCGTCCTGCTTCAGCTGCACGGTCTCGCCGTCGACGGAGGCCTCGCCCTCGAAGGTCCTGGCTTGCTCCAAGAGCGTCCTGAGGTGGGCGTCCTCTTCGTTCCAAGTGGCCATCTGCCCTTGGAACGCCTCCTGTGCCTTGCGAGCACGCCGGTCGGCGAGCCATCCCATCAACTCACGTTTCTACCAGCGCACCCGACGATGTGCCAGGCTCCCGGCAAGGTACGACCGTCCATCGGCAGGGATCAGGTCACAGGAGACTGGAGCGAGCATGCGAACCGCAGGAGCTCGGCGTCGCGCGTGGTGGAGAAGTCGTTCCTCGTCGAGTGGTGTGCTCGTCGTTTGCGGCGCTGTGTGTCTTGCACTCTTGACGGTGCCTGCGACGCCGGCCGACGCCCTGCCCGGTCTGAAGATCGCCGACTTTTCCGCATCACCGTCCACAGTCAAGACCACGAACGGCTACGTGGAGATCACGGCAACCGTGAAGAAGGCCGCGAGCTGCACGCTGTCGGCCGTCCCGCCGGTGCCGGGGTTGCCGATGACCGGGGTGTGCTCCTTCTTGCCGTTCCAGACGGTCCTCCCGCGTAACACCGGTACCGAGAGCCTCGACTACCGGTTCACCCTCGCCGCCATAGGGCCGCGCGGGCATGCGAGCGCCGACCTCACAGTCACTGTGAAGCCAGGAGCTGGTGGTCTCCCGGACCCGCTCTCGAGTGTGAGCGGCGTCACGTCCGATGAGAATGGTGCCTGCGCGCTGACCAGCTCCACCGGCGTGGACTGCTGGGGCGTCGGCAGCGCCGGTCAGCTCGGCAATGGTGCATTCGACACGTCGGCCGTGTCCGTGCCGGTCGTCGGCGTGGGCGATACCGGCCTGCTCTCGGGCGTCGTCAGCCTGACCGCGAACGGTCTCGATTACTGCGCGCTGATGAGCTCGACCGGGGTCGACTGCTGGGGCAGCGGCGACTCGGGTCAGCTCGGGAACGCAGCGTTCACCGACTCGGACGTACCGGTGCAGGTCGCAGGCGTTGGCGGCACGGGCACGCTCTCGGGCGTCGTCGGCTTGAGTGCCGACCCCTACGGTTACTGCGCCGTCACGAGCTCTTCGACGGTGGATTGCTGGGGCGACGGCTATGACGGGGAGCTGGGTGACGGCATGTTCCATACGACCGGCCACGATGGTTCGGCCGTCCCGGTGCAGGTCGTGGGCGTGGGCGGTATGGGCACGCTCGGTGGTGTCGTCACTCTGATCTCCGACGATTTCGCCTTTTGCGCGCTGATGAGCTCTACCAGGGTGGATTGCTGGGGCGAGGGTACCGACGGTCAGCTCGGGAACAGGGTGCTCAAGAGCTCTGCGGTACCGGTCATGGTCGTCGGCCTGTCTGGCACGGGCACGTTGAAGGGCGTCGCCAGTCTGATCGGAAGCGGACGCGTCGGCGAGACGGTGTGCGCGCTGATGAGCTCTACCGGGGTGGATTGCTGGGGCGACGGTACCGACGGTGAGCTCGGCAACGGAGTCTTCGAGTACTCGTCCCTGCCGGTCCAGGTGGTCACGGTCGGGGACACCGGAACGCTCTCGGGTTCGGTCGCACTGACGTCTGACGGTGGGGGGTTCTGCGTGCTCACGAGCGCTACCGAAGTGGAGTGTTGGGGCATCGGAAACTTTGGAGAGCTCGGTGACGGCGTCTTCTACACGAGCGGTAACTTCGGCTCTGCGGTTCCGGTGCAGGTTCTCGGCGTGGGCGGGACCGGCACTCTCACGGGTGTGTCGCGACTGACCTCTGACGGCAGCGGCTATTGCGCGCTGATGAGTTCTTCCGGGGTGGACTGTTGGGGCGGCGGCTATGACGGTGAGCTCGGCGACGGCGTCTTCTACACGAGCGGTAACTTCGGCTCTGCGGTTCCCGTGCAAGTTCTCGGTGTGGGCGGGTCCGGCACCCTCACGGGTGTGTCCGGACTGACACTGAATCTCGAGGGCGAAAACTATTGCGCGCTCATGGGCTCCTCCGGGGTGAATTGTCGGGGCTACGGCACGTCCGGGGCGCTCGGAGACGGTTATCCCACCAACTCGGCCGTCCCGGTGCCGGTGGTTGGCGTGGCCGTGCGCACGCGTTCTCGGACGTGACCAGTCCCCCTCGGGTCGCATAGCGCAGAAGGTTGCCCTCCGCGCTCAGGCCATCACACCCCGTCCCCCCGAGCGGGAGACTCAGACGCCTGAGCCTCCGACGACGTCCTTCGCCTCGTGCCAGATGCGCTGCTGCGTGTAGCGGCCGTGCGCGCTGCACTTCGCACATGTTCGAAGCCTGGCCGCTTCTTCCGATTGGGCTGCGTTGACGTCGAGCGAAAGGCTGTGCGTAGCCGCCACCACTGTCGGCCCGTCGCGTGCGTGGCGAACCACGCGGCCGGGGCTTCGTGTAGAAGCCGGGGAGTGACCACGAGTACCCGCAGCTGGTGCACGTCCGGATGTACTGCGGCCGCCAAAGCGCTCGAAGGAATCCCGACACCGCACCATCTTGGCCGACGACGGGGTCAGCCAGCCAAGAAACCGAGACATCCGCAACAAACCGAACGTGGAACCACGAACCGCAGCACTCTGCGAGACGCGAACGGGAGCTCGCCCTGGGCCACGCCGCGGTCGGAGGGTCGGTCGCTGAGGCGGGACGACCGCTCAGATACCGTGACGCCGTGGGCAGGACGATGGGCGGGGCAAACGAATCTCGTTTCGAACTCGACACGGCGGTGGTGCGGGACGATGAGGGTTGGGTCTGCGATCTGCGCCAGCGTTGGCACACAGGCGAAGGGCTCAACGGTGGCTACCTCTTGGCCGTGATGGTGCGTGCGATGCTCGCTGAGGCGGGGCGTCCCGATCCGGTCACGGTGACCGCCCACTATCTCTCTCGTCCCGCCGCCGGTCCGGCCACGGTGCGCACCGAGGTGGTGAAGCAGGGCCGAACCTTCGCCACGGTGAGCGGCGTGCTGGTCCAAGGTGACCGTGAGGTGACACGAGCGATCGGTGCATTCGGGGATCTCGTGGCCCAGTCGGGTCCTTCTCGGGTCAGTACTCAGCCCCCCGACCTCGCGCCACCCGACAGCTGCGTGCCGTTCTCCGAATTGCTCGAGCGACGGGGACACCGCCTCCCTGAGTTCCAGCATCAATTCGAGCTGCGCCTTCCCTCCGACAGCCCCTGGTTCGGGCCGAAGGAGGGAGACCCGTACGAGATCACAGGCTGGATCCGCTTCCGCGACGGGACCGAACCGACTACCACTTCGGTGGTGGCGTTCATCGACGCATTCCCTCCGGCCCTGCTCGGGTCCGTGCGGGCCGGTGGCGCTCCGACCGTGGAGCTCACCGCACACGTACGGTCCCGTCCGGCGCCGGGCTGGCTCCTCGGCAGCTATCGCACCCGGTTGCTCCTCGACGGCCTGATGGAGGAGGACGGCGAGTTGTGGGACAGCGAGGGTCGTCCGGTGGCACTTTCGCGCCAGCTGGCCCTTGTGCTCCCGGCCAGGAGAGCGTGAGCGGAACAGAATGGCCCGCTGGCCGAAGACCGTGTGGACGCCCAAGAGTGGGATCGTGTCAGGGACATCCCTGATACCCGCATGACGGGGGGCTCTGTCAGACTCGGGGTGTGATCGAGGCGCGAGGGCTTTCCAAGCGTTTCGGGGACGTGCTGGCCGTGGACGACCTGTCCTTCGACGTGCGCCCAGGCACGGTGACCGGCTTTCTCGGGCCCAACGGTTCGGGCAAATCCACCACGATGCGAATGATCATGGGCCTCGACTCTCCCATCTCGGGCCGGGTCACGGTGTTGGGTCGGCGATACCACGACCTTCCTTGGCCGTTGCGCGAGGTGGGCGGGCTCCTCGAAGCGAAGGCCATCCATCCTGGTCGCTCGGCTCGGGCCCATCTGCTGACCTTGGCCCGGAGCAACGGCATTCCTCGGGCGCGCGTCGACGAGGTGTTGGAGCTGGTCGGACTCACCTCGGTGGCGGGAAAGCGGGCGGGCAAGTTCTCGCTCGGTATGGGCCAACGCCTGGGCATCGCCGCCGCCCTGCTCGGCGACCCTGGCGTACTCCTGTTCGACGAGCCCGTGAACGGGCTCGACCCTGAGGGCATCCGCTGGGTGCGCACGCTGTGCAAGACGCTGGCCGGCGAGGGTCGTACCGTGTTCGTGTCGAGCCACCTCATGGCCGAGATGGCGCTCATGGCCGACCACCTCGTCGTCATCGGGAAGGGCAAGCTGATCGCCGAGACTTCAGTAGCCGACTTCGTGGCCCGGAGCTCTCGGCAATCGGTGAAGGTCCGGACGCCGGCGCCGCACCAACTTTCCGATGCGGTGACAAACGCCGGCGGAACGGTCATTGAGGATCCCGACGGGTCCATGACGATCACCGGCATGTCGGCACCAGATGTCGGCGACCTGGCCGCGTCCATTCGTGTGGCGCTGCACGAACTGACCCCCGTCGCCTCCCTGGAGGACGCCTTCATGGAGCTGACCGAGGAAGCCGTCGAGTTCCGAGGTGGACGGTGACGGCGGTGCTCGGCGCTCAGGCTCCCCTGCGCGATGGAGGAGCCGCCGGGCCGAGTCGGGTTGCGGAAGGCGATGGCGGCCGAGTGGACCAAGCTCTGGTCGGTCCGCTCGACCGCGTGGACGCTCGTCGCCACGGGAGTGGCTGTGATCGGCTTGTGTGCACTGAGCACGGGCACGGTGAGCGGGACCGAAATCATCGACGATCCGACCCGCCGCAGCCTGATCGGGATCTTCCTCGGTCAGCTCATCTTCGGCGTCCTGGGCGTGCTGGTCATGAGCGCCGAGTACGGCACGGGCACGATCCGCGCCACGTTGTCAGCCGTGCCTCGCCGCCCGGTTGTGCTCGGCGCCAAGATCCTCGTCTTCGGAACGGTGGCGGTGGTGGCGAGCGAGGTCTTCGCTTTCACCGCGTTCGCCATGGGCCAGGCGATCTTGTCGACCAAGAACGCCGTCGGGCCGTCGACGGCCATCGCACAGCGCGCCCACCAGCTCGGGGTGAAGATCCCCCACAACCTCCAGGCCGTGCTCTCCTCGGGCGGCTCCGCGTCGCTGGGGCAGCCGGGCGTGCTGCGAGCCGTGATCGGCGCCGGTCTCTACCTGGCCGTGCTCGGACTGCTGGCGTTGGGACTGGCCACCATCATCCGGCACACCGCCGGCGCCATTTCCGCCTTTGTCGGGGTGGTGCTCGTTCTGCCCCTCATCGTTCAGGCTTTGCCGACGTCGATCAGCAACGCCGTGGCCCGCTACCTGCCGGCCAACATCGGCCTGGTCATGTTTTCCACCAATGGGTCGCCCGATCGCATCGGGCCGGCTTTCAGCCCGTGGACGGGCTTCGCCCTCCTCGTGTTGTACACCGTCGTGGCTTTAGCGATCGGCTGCTGGGTCCTGGTACGCCGCGACGCCTGATCGCGGGCGGGCTGCATGTGACAGCGCTCGAGTTGATTCGATCTGCCCGCTCGTCGATCGCTGAGGCCCATCTTCCGCCCATCGGTCACCATTCTTCGAAAGATGGCGAAGCACATCGTGAGCTTCTTCCGATGATGAACGGCGCGGGTGAGTCGATCCCGAACCGTCTGGCGCGATCAGAGGTTGCAAAATGCCGCGAGCCATTCGCCAGTGGCGGTCGCCCGCTCAAGCCGCCAGGTCGCCCGCCCACATGGAGGCGACGGATCAGCGGTCATTACCCCGCCATGACTACGACGAGCCGTCCGACTCCTCGGAGGTCGTCGGTCTGCCTTTCCCGGCGGGTTATAGCACCGGCTATCCGACTTCGACCGGCCACACATGGACTGACGGCCACCTCGATGAGTACCGCAAGACGATCGCGTTAGGGCTTGAACGCGACCGAGAAGTGCTCATAGCCGCCCGCAGCAAAGGTGTCGGTGACTGCGTTCGACGACACTTTGATCACCTCGACGTTGTCCGTGGAGCACGCGCAGCCGTTGTCGCTTTGACCTGCCATCACATATGCCCCATCTGGGCTGATCGCGAGTGACGTTGCGTTGGTCATTGGTATTCCGGCACCCACAGCCTTGCTCGATAGTGTTACCGGATACACATCGTTGCCACTCGCCACGTATGCAGTCTGTCCATCGGGTGTGATGACAACCTGGTGAAGACCACCATTCTCGTTGCTTTCCCCGCCCTTCGGGATCTTGATGCCTGAGGCCGCGGCATGGCCCGTGGACGCCTTGATCTTCCACAGCTTGTCGTTACCGGCGCAAGTCACGTACACGGCTTTTCCGTTCGGAGTGACGGCGTCGTAGGTCGGTGCGTTGCAGCCGGTGCCCGGAAAGGAGATTGTCTTGGACACCGTAGGGATGCCAACCAGGTTCACGACGCTCACCGTGTCAGAGCCACTGTTCGTTATGCACGCGGCACTGCTGTTTGGCAGGATCGCTACTCCAATTGGACTCGATCCCACATCGCTCCCCACCCCGACGACGACCAGATACTGTCCGTTCGGCTCTGTTCGGGGAAATGGTGAGTCATCGTGAGTCACGCTCGGTGTGCTCCCGCAGCAGACCTCGAGGGCGGGACAGAATCGCCCCACTGCCTCGATAGGGTCACCGGCGGATCGACGTTGGTGGCGGAACATGTGGTCCCAGCGACGACCCGTTGGCTCTCATGGTTGTGCGAATCTCCTTCCTGTCGGTGGTGCTCGGGGCGCACAAGGGATGTATCGGTTCATGCGCATCCGACCAGTATCCCGACACGAGGTGCCCGGGGACCATCTCAGATGCCTAGCATCCCTGCATGCGAGTGCAGCGCGCGGCCGTCGTTCTCATCGCCGGGCTCGCTTGCACCGCATGTACCACTTCGGCTTCCCAGAGCGCTCGATCGACTCGGGCAGTGCGTTCTCCTCGCACTGCTCCCACGACCGCCGTATCCACCCTTCCCACCACCACCACCACGATGCCGGTATCTCAGCCCGCGACCTCAATTCCCTCGCCCGGAACGCGTACGTTCTCCGTTGAAGGTGCGGTATTGACCAGCGGGAGCTGGCTCACGGTCGGGCTCCATCCCACGACCACGCCGATCCAACTCCATGCATCTGCCCTCACGCCCCTGGAGGTCTGTCCTGCTGGTCTTGATGGGGGTCTTTCCGACACTTCGTGGCCGCCGTGGTTCAAGTTTCCATCGTGTGTGGCGTTGTCATCTACCGGTGCCGCGACGCTTCCCGCGACCGACGGATTGACCCACGTCGCCTTCGCTGTAAAGCCAATTTCAGGTCCCGCGGTGGTCCCTTTGACGCTCACCGTCAACTACACGCCGACCGATTCTTTCGTCGAAGTCATCCCACCGGACGGTCAGGTCCAGACTGCGATGACAGTCACCTATACGCCCGGATCAGAGACGACTGGCGCGCAAGTCACACCGGTCAATTCGGTCAACCCAGCACCGGGATTTACTCTCGTGGTTTCTCAAGCCGGACGGTCGCTGACTGAGCGCGCCATCTGCGACTTTCCCTCGGAGCTCTCCTGTGTCGGCAGTGTGACTCCAGGCGAGCCGGTCACAGCTCGTCTCTCGGGACCCGCTGGTCCGGTCATTCTAAACCTTGCGTGGAAATAGGGACAGGCACGGACTGCCTCGCGGCGTTCAGAGTTCTGGAAACCGTGAGCTGACCACTGACGTCGGCGAGCTCTGTCCTACGCCGGAACGATCCTTTCCTCAGGCTCGCCCGAAATGTGCTCCACCGGCGTGCCGGCTGACAGGCGATAGCACGCCTTCAGATGCTGTCGTGTTGGTTGGGGAGGACGGCCGACGTCCACGCGAGACCTATGCACATCTCGTCGGTTGAGCCGTCTCCCCAGGTGACGAAGTGGGGTGGCGCGCTTCGCAGGATCGGCAACTCTTGCGCCAGCGTGGGGTCATAGGTGCACGTGACCTGAACCGGTTCACCAGCAGTAACAGGAATGGGGCTGCTGAGGTTGTACGACTTCTGATCGTGGAAGTCGAAGTTGGGCACGTCGAGGACGGTCTTTGCCTGAGGCGTCCCAGGGTTGAGCACCATCTTGAACGATCGTCCAAGGAGGTGCATATGTGCGTACACCCTGACGATGTAGCCGCTCTTCTCAATCTGAGAGGTACAAGAGGTCGAGTCTCCTTCGGGTGGATCGGCCGGGTTGTTGCCGCAGAGTGCCTCTATGCCGTTCACTTCGTCGACAGCAGACTGGCCGAAACGCTGGCCAAGATTGGCCAAGGACGCCGCGCGGTTGCACAGCGGACCGCTGACACCTGCCGGACACGGGATATCAGGTGGTGCGAGCATCAAGTTCAGGTGGAGCGGGAGGAGCGGTGCCGATTCCGGCACAGTGTCAAGCACCAGAGAATTCTTCACCGGCTTGTCCCCGAGTAACAGCGTGTAGTGGACCTGCATCACGACCAGGCTGCCTGCCGGGAGCGGGACGCCGGTACCCTTCGGGAAGTCGTCCACTCCGGCACCCGGGGTCCAGAACGTCAAGAGCGGCACTGCTGCGACTCCGGCCGGGTCCGAGCTCGGAAGCGGTAAACCGAAACACGTCCAGCCGCGCCCCCCTCGGTTTTCCTGCTCCGCCGTCGCGGCGAGCGATGGTGGCAAGAGGAACAATGCCGCGTGATGAACTTCGTCACTTCCCGCAACGAATTTGCTCGAAATGATGTATTCGTTCCGGGTCACGTGAGGGTTGACCAGTGTGCAGTGGTAGTCGTCCGTGGTCCCCGGAGCCGCGACCGGCTTGTACGCGTGGGGCATGCTCATCGAAATGGCGGTCACCGATGGCTGGGTGCCCGAAGCCGCCGTGGGAGTGGCCGATATCGACGCTCCGGTGACGGTCAGTATCGCTGCGGCAACGATCACCAGTATCCGGGTTGACCGCATGGCAGGCGAAATTAACAGGGCAGCGGTCTGACCGCTCGGGAAAGGGCTCCACGCAAGCCACGGAGTGGGCCGCACCCGATGACGACGCTCCAAGTTGGTGCGCCCCGATGGATATGCCCGGAGCCGCGCTCGGCGGGTGCAGACGCCACGACCGGTCCACGTGATCTGGATCGGGACGGCGGCTCCGGTGCTTCCGAAGCCATTGACTACGACCTTGCCGCGGTTGGCCATCTTGGGGGCCCGACAACGTCATTGGCGCCCAGGGATACATCGATCCGGTTCCGCTCGGCAGGGCGTGACGGAAGTCGCCCCGAGCCGCCGAGAACCTCACTGCGGCAAGCACTCACCATGCTCGACCACAGATGACACGAACTCTGCCGTCATTCGAGCCCGCCGCCCGGCGGGAAGGGAGAGGCGGTCAGGCTCCTCGCGCCAGTAAGCGAGGCCCTCCTCGATGAGCGGTCGCCACCGCGGTGCGAACTCGCTGAGCGCGTACTCACCGGCGGCTTCTTTGGAAATCACCTCTCCTGTGGCGATCGTGCAGTGCAGTCGTGGTGCCCCCAGCACACCCCATGCCGTCCAAAAGCGCGGGCGAAGGGCGAACCTACGCTGTGGAGCACGAGTAACCCTCTCGGCCCATGGACGCCAATAGGCGTCGAGGTTCCCAACCGTCCAGGAGCGGAGTCGCTCGGGTTCGCTATTGAGATTTAGCGCCGAAGGCCGAGGACCGCGAATCCGGACGCCATTCTCGGAGAGCACCTTCCATCCCACAGGACTCAGATCCGATCCGGCTTGTCCAATCTTGAACTTCGCACCCACCTGGCTGGCTACGGGCCTGATTTGCGTGACTGGCCTGACCAGATCCGACTCACGGATGAAGATCCCGTTCAACGGGCCCGTCAGCGGCGAGCGGCCCTCGTGGAGCGCCCTTGACCCAGTCACGAGACCGCTCTGGGCGTGGACAATGCGGAGGCGACCGACGCACTTTCTATCGACTGCACTATGCAGGACGCCCACAAAATCCAGATCACTACGCCGGCGCCGGTAGCCTCCTAGCGCCACCGAGCCGACCAGGTAGAGGGCCACGACGGCTCCCGGCAGTAGCCGGTCGAGTTGCCTCAAATAAAATTGCGCGTCCTGCTGAGCAACCGGCTCGTCCACGGAATCGAGCCTTGCATACAAGGTGATCGTGCCTTCCGAACTCACCGTCGATGTGGGGCCACTCCGGGAACGCGCCGGTGATCGACCGCGACCTGCTCCTCGCATCGTCCCCATCACACCTGCGCCCTCAGCTGGCAGTCCGTGCGGCGCCAGGGGAAGGGGTGACCGGGGATGTGGTCACGGACACCACCGGTTCTCCGACCCTGCCGGGCACCTTGACAGTGGTCATCTGTCAAGACCCAAAGACGCTGAACCTGTCGGTCAAGTCATCAAGTTCACCTGACGCAGGAGGGTTGCGGACCCACACCGTTTGCCCGACCCACCAGGTAGTCCGGAAGGTCAGCCCGAGAAGTGCGGGAGACTCACCCAGGACAACCGGCCGGGCTCGTGGTACACGGCCTGTTCGGCGGGCCGCAGCGTGGTGGCCGTAGCCGCGGGCTCTCCGGTGCCGAGATTGCGGGCGTAGACAGGATGGGCGCCACTGGAGACCTGGACCCGAAGACGGTGACCGCTGGCGAAGATGTGACCGACAGGCCAGAGGGCCACCGTCGCCGTGAACGTCTTGTCGGGGTTGCGGCGAACGGACGCAGGGTCGAAGCGCTGCAGTCCGTCGCATACGTTGACGGACTGGCCGTCGGGCGACACGTCGCAGACCCGGACGAAGAAGTCCGTGTGGTCCAGGCTCGAGTCCACGTGCAGCTCCGCCTGCACCGGACCGACGAGCTCGAGAGGCTCGCTCAGCTCGTCGGAGGTGTAGACGAGGACGTCGGGGCGGGCCTCAAGAGGCCGGTTGTCAACGGTGCCCCCGGTAAGCATGCCGATGCCTCCCATCGACGGCGTCGGGTCCGCGGGGTCGTAGCGATAGCGGTCGGGCTCGGACGACGCGTCTGGCGGCATGGGTGCAAGGTGTCCCCCGGCATGGAGGTACCAGCGGGTCGAATGCGAAGGAGGCGGCCAGTCCGGCAGGTCCCGCCAGTGGCCGCCTTCGCCCTGTACGTGGACCTTTACCGGGGAGGTGCCGAGCAGTCCGTCCCGGCCGAGCAACCAGGTGTCGAACCAGTCCAGTGGGGCGTCGGTCATGCCGCCCTCTCCGCCCCCGCCCAGATGTCCCCCGGCGCCAATGCGCATGTGCACGGGGGCGGGCGAGGCGCGCAGGACGGCGTAGTCCTCTACCACGCCAGGCAGCGGGTAATCGTGCCAGCCGTCGACGAGCAACGTCGGCACCGTCCAATCCGCCAGGATGGGCCGGAAGTTCACCGGATCCCAAAAGGCGTCCCCGGCGCCGTCGTGAGCGAGCTGGTCCCGATAGAGCTGCAGGTCGACGCCGGTCAACCGGGCGATCACTTCACCGAGTGGTAGATGGTCGAAGCCCGCTTTCAGCTCGGCCATGCGCCGCTCGATGCCCTCGGGGGAGATGTCGGTGGTGGGGACGCCGTCGGCCTGCTTGTTGAACTGAGTTGCGCCCGCGTCCCACGGGATGATCACCTCGAGCGCCAGCGATCCTCCTGGGTACCACGAGTAGGCCCGCACCGACGTCGACAGGGCGACGGCCATGGCTTTCAGGTGAGGCGGCTTGGTGGAGGCCAACGCCCACTGGGTGAAGCCCATATAGCTAGCGCCGAACGAGCCCAAGCGGCCGTTGAACCACGGCTGAGAGGCGATCCAGTCCGCAGTGTCCCGCCCGTCCCCCGCTTCGGCGAAGTAGCTGTGGGTGCCACCCGACCCGTCGGTGCCCCGGCAGGCCTGCAGGACGTAGAGGTAGCCGCGGGCCGCGAACTCCGGGCCCATGGCGGAGGCGAGGTTGACCCTGCCATACGGTGTGCGCTCCAAGATGGTGGGGGCGTCGTCGACGCCCACGGGGTGGTAGACGTCGGCCAGGAGTACTGTCCCGTCCGACATCGTGACCTTGACGTCCCGCTCGACCTCGACCTCGTTGGTGCGCTCCCGCATACCGACCCCCCTTCGTGACCGGGCCTCCGACAACCGGTGACCGCCAGACCCTATGTCAAGTCTCGTTGGCCCGGTACCCCTCAGACGGTTGGCCAACCGGGCCTGCACACTCTGGCGGGTTTACGAAACGGTCGCTTAAAACCCGGGCCGGCTCCGAGCCGGCAAAGAGGGGACGTCCCAACACGACTAGCTGTGCGCGCTGTTCATGACATTCGCGACGGTGGCGATGAAACGGGGAATCGCTCCCGGATCTCCGGCGCTTCGAGTGGGGTTGAGCTCTCCGATTGACATGCTCCTGAAGCGCGCGTCTCGGGCTGCGATCCCGAGCGCGACTGCAGCCTGGTCGAGCGTCGGGCCCGTGTTGCGGCCGTCCGTATTCTCAGCGAGGGGTGCATCGGTGAAATCCAGGACATCGACATCGAGATGCACAGCCAACGGTCCGGCCGGCAAACGGTTCAGGGATTCGACAGCAGATGAGGCAGGATCGTGCGCAAAGACATCGCTCGAGATCACGTGCAATCCGAGCCGTCGGGCCTGTGCCTGCTCCCACTCGGTAGCAAATCTGTCGTCAATTCCAAGCCACGCAACTTGACTTGGCTCAAGGAGGGGTCGGGGGCCGAGCACATCGACAAGCACATCGAGCGATCCGGGAAGAGACAGTGCGTGGGCCATGCCCATCCAATCGAGCGCCCCATCGGTCGTGCTCTCGGGGGTGTTCATGTCATAGTTTCGATCGACATAGAACACACCGACAGGATCAGCTGAGAGACGAGAGAGGGCGGCGATCACACCAAGCGCAACGGTGCAGTTCCCACCCAAAACGAGCAGTTTGTCACCGCGCACCAACAGCGGGATGAGGCGTTCGATCAACTCCCGAATTGATTCGGTCACCTGATCGATGTTTTGAGCCCGGGGATTGATGCGATCCGGACGCCAGATCTGTAGGGGTAGGTCGCCCTCGTCATGCACCTCGAGTCCGGATGCACCGAGGGCATCAATGAGGCCGGCGGACCGGAGCACAGCCGGAGCCTGCTCTTGCCCGGCGGCATAGCTGCCGGCACTACTCGGAACGCCAACGACGGAGATCGAGGTCATGCTGTGCTCGAGCAAACGGTCATTGACGATCTCGACAAAGATGGCGGTGACGCTTTTCCTCACCGCGATCCAAGAATGAAGCCTGGACAGATTGAGCCAGTGTGGTCAAATCGCCTTCGGAAATGGCCCGCTAGGGCGATTTGGACGACGGGTCATCATCGTGGGCAGCTTCTTTTCCTAGCCAGCCCCAGAAGCTCACGGCGAGGCACAGAAGGGCAAGAACCACGCCAATCACGATTACTGCGCCGCCGATGAAGAAGATCACGGTGCCGAGGACAGGCATGGGCGGTCCAGGTTGGGTGTTCAGCCTCGTCCAGTAGTAGGTGCCGGCAACAAGGACGCTGCCCGCGAAGGTGATAACCACGCCGACCAGGACGGCTTTGAGATCTCCTTCAAGAGAGGCCTTGGGGTCACGGCGCATGTGGTCTCGGAACTCCTTCCAGGATCGATCCTTGCGTTTGCGCGGTGTGACGCGCCACATGCTCGTCCGAGACCGTGAGTTGCGGATCGCTCCCGCTGGCCTCTCGACGAGCGGTGGCACGCCATGCAGTCGGCCTCTCTCGTCCACGGTGCTACCGAGCTCAAGTTCATTCGTCGCCACCAGCGGGCGCAATCGCTTCGTCGGCTCATGCCCGCTGTGGCACCAGTGTGGCACGGAAGTCCGACCGACAGGCTCGTCAAGGTCCGCCGGAGGCGAGCGAGGACACGGAGCGCAGCGCAGTCCCGGAGCGTGGATTTGACGGGTCGGGCCTATCCGGGAGGCCCTCGAGTCGTGAAGCACCGTCACCGATCGCATTTGAGCGGACACACCCCAGCGATAGGCTGACCTCTCCGTGACATCCGACCCCATGACACCGAACACCGGACACCTCGAGTTGCCAGTCGAGGAGTTGTTGCGTCGTGCTCGTCCGATGCCTCCACACGAAGAGATGATCATCGAGGACTTCGACGAGGAGGGTGCTGCCTTCCTGGCTGCCCTCCAGGAGTGACGCTCCGCCCTCACCGTGGTCCGATCGTCATCGACACGGACGTCTTCGGAGCGGATCTCATCCGTCGTTCAGCGCTGGCGGTGCGCTATGAGCCGATCATCGTCGGACGACCAGTTTTCATCTCCTTCCAGACCGCCGCCGAGCTGCGTTACGGCGCATTGCGGCGGCGAGCTGCTGGGACTCGAACGCCGTGACATCGACCCGCTCCATGGCGCGGTGAGCGTGGTGCGACAGACGCATGAGGTGACTGGTCAGGGCCGCATCCTGACCCCCCGATCTCCTAGTTGGCGTGGGCTTCCAAAGGGCATCGACGGTCAACAGGAGAAGCCATTCCAGGTGGAGACGACGCCCTTCACAATGAAGCCATTGTCTCCAGCATCAAACCCGCCGAAGGTGCCGACGTACTTGTTTTTCGTTGTGGAGTAGTGGCCGGTAAATGTCAACCCGGCGTCCTGTCCGTGCGTCCACGTCTCGGCGATCTTTGTTCCCCCTCCGGTATACGTGCCGGAATCGCCACCGATGTCAGCGCCAAAAGTGTTAGCCGAGCCGAAGGTTTGTACTTCGCACCCGCCTTCTTTATTTTCCTCGGTCCAAACGCCGCCAGGCTTCACATGCAGTCCAGTGTGTACAGGTGACGCGCTAGCCGTCCCGGCTAACCCAAGAACCGCCAGCAGCGCTAATCCGGCTGTAACCAATGCAAAACGTCTCAATGAAGCACCCCCCCTGGTCCTCACTTGCTTCCGTCGTGGGCAGCGTAGTACTTCGATCCAGTTGATTCAGTTGTGGCCCTTCATCGCATCAGTTCAAGCTGTGGGCTTCGCTTCCGTTCGTGAACACGCCCCGCCACCCCTGAGGGCGCGCCAGAGGTCGGGCACGGGCGATCTATCGTCTGCCGCTTGCCCCAGGGTGGAATGGCAAATCGAGTACGAGAGGCGCGGACGAGTGGCGGTGCGCAGAGTGCCCAACGAGAACCTTGACGAGGCCATGGAGGGTTGGGAAAGCGACGGGGTTTTTCTGTATCGCTGGGAGAACGGAGACTCGTGGGCGGTCGAAGTCGGTGCAATGGAGTTCTTGCGAGGCGGATCGGAGGGCGACGTGCGTCAAGCAATCGACGCCGCCCTGCGGACAGTCCCCGGCGTCGAAGACGTGCGCGAAGAAGACCGCAGCGCTGGGCCGTTTCGGGCAACCCTTCAGGCAAGGAGATGGCACGAGCTGTCGAGGCTGCCCTACAGCCATTTGCTGACGCGGTCAAGCAGGAGCCGACCCGCCCGGAGCAAGTTGGACGTCTGCGTCCTTACGCGGCGTCGGTCAAGGATGGTGAGTTCCAGTGCGACGTGGAGCCGGTCGAGACCGCCCCTGGGTTCGCACGCGTCCTGCCACCGGGCACAACAGTGAATGTCACGGGACTACTCATGCGATCATGCGTGAAAGAACCATGTGTGGCATCGGGTTTTCTTAGAGGCGGCGGGCGGAATCGAACCGCCGTACGGGGCTTTGCAGTCACAAAATCGGGGTTCGTCGGCGTTCGCATGAGGACAACAGTCCTGGTCAGAGTTCATGCCAGTGCGGAGCGGTTCAGCATGATTCAGGGCTCTTGTGCCATCCCCTGTGCCATGGAGAGTGGAGACGGATGATCCGGGCCGGCATCGCCCCCCGAAGCACGCTCCTCGGGTCGTTGGTGTATCGTTGGTGTATCGTTGGTGTATGGGTCGCACCAACATCGACATCGACGAGGAAGCCTGCTACGTCGTCATGCAGCGGTACCGCCTGGCCACCAAACGAGAGGCCGTGAACTTCGCTTTGCGGACTCTCGCAGGAGAGCCGCTGAGCCTTGAGAAAGCCCGTCGGCTTCGCGGATCCGGTTGGGAGGGTGACCTCGAGGAAATGCGTTCTGCACGCACCCCGTGATCATCATCGACACCTCGGCGTGGGTCGAGTTCCTCCGTGACACGGGCAGCCCTGTCTGCGACCGCGTCGACGCACTCTTGGACGACGAGATCGCCACGTGCCACCCCATCCGCATGGAAGTGCTCGCCGGCGCACGAGACGAGCAACACCTCAACGACCTTCGAGGACTGCTCGCGCGCGCCTCTTTGCTGCCCACCGAAGCGACCGACTACGAAGACGCAGCCGCGCTGTACCGCTCGTGTCGCCGGCACGGGGAAACAGTGAGAAAGCTGATCGACTGCCTCATCGCTGCCATTGCCATCCGAACTTCTTCGACCCTGCTCCATTGCGATCACGACTTCGACGTCCTGGGTCGCCACACGGCTCTTCAGACCGAACATCCATAGACAGGGCGCGCACGGACTCTCCGCGATGCCCACGATCCGGCGGTCCGAGACGGTCCTTTAGTAGGCGGCTACTACGACCCAGCCAAGGCTTCCGGTGTCCGCCCGATACCCGGCCCTACGCGTTTGAGCGGGGAGCGGTGGTTGATGTTCCTTGGGCCGCACCGGCAAAGACTGCGCGTGCTCCGCTCGCAAAAGCAAGCACCCGATGCTGAAGGTGCGAAACAAGTCTCCCACCGAAGCGGGCGGCGGTGTACGGGGGTACCCCAAGATGGAATCAGCGTCACACCACGTGCACGACCACCCTCGCCCCGTCGTCCACCGCAGGAAGTCGCGTGCCACACGGGAAATGCGAAGAGGCGGCGGGCGGAATCGAACCGCCGTACGGGGCTTTGCAGGCCCCTGCCTAAACCACTCGGCCACGCCGCCGCGCCGACGATGCGTCAGAAGCGGGCGGCCAGCCTAACGCCTGCCCCACGGCAGCAAATGGCCAGTGCCGCAGCGCGGTTCTTCGAGGTCAGTGGCGCAGCCGGGAGACCAGCCAGAAGACCCCGGCGACGAGGGCGACGATCACCGCGATCTTCACCACGAACCAGATGATGGAGAACACGCCTCCGATGATCCAGAACGCGACGATCACGCCGACCACGCCGACCACCGTCATGGCCATGGCGTGCGTGAAGCTCATGGGCTGCTTGTCCTGCCTGCTGCTCACATCCTTGCTCACACCCCCAATGCTACGTTCCCGCCATGGCGGCCCACGCGTCACCCTCAGAAGGCGCCTCGGCATCCCTCCGAGAGCGCCGTGCCCGGCTCCTCGCCCAGCCCGGGCTCACGGGGGAAGAGTTCTGCCGCCGCTACTCCGCCGAAGCGGACGCCTGGCTCTCCGACCTCGCCGACCAGGCTGCCGGTGACGCCCGGCGGCACATGGCCCTGGTCGCCGTCGGCGGGTACGGCCGGGGCTCCCTGTGCCCCTACAGCGACCTCGACGTGGTCCTCGTCCACAACGGCCACCGGGACATCAAGGCCGTCGCCGACGGCATCTGGTACCCGGTCTGGGACGAGGGCGTCCACCTCGACCATTCGGTCCGCCGGCCGGCCGAGGTGCTCGCTGCCGCCGCCGAGGACGCCCGGGTCGCGCTCGGCCTCCTCGACGGGCGGATGGTCTGGGGAGAGGGAAAGGTGGCAGACCCGCTCCTCGTCAAGGCCAAGGAAGCGTGGCGGAACCGGCTCGGGACCAAGTACCTCCCCCTGCTCGAGGTCCAGATGCAGCGGCGACGCGACGCGTCGGGCGACGTCGCCTTCCTCCTGGAGCCCGACCTGAAGGAGAGCCACGGCGGTCTGCGCGACGTGGGCGTGCTGCGCGCCATCTCCGAATACGCACCCCTCCTGGCCGACTACGCCGACCTCGCCTCACTCTCGGGGGCGACCCAGCTTCTGACCACCACCCGGGTCGAGCTGCACAGACTCGCAGGCCGCGCCCACGACAGGTTGCTCCTACAGGATCAGGACCAGGTCGCGGCCGCCCTCGGCCTGCCCGACGCCGACGACCTCATGGCGGCCGTGGCCGACGCCGGCCGTCAGATCGCCTGGGTCAGCGACGACGTGTGGCGGCGACGCCGGCTCTGGGACCCCACACCCCCGCCCCGGCATCGCTTCCGCCGGGGCCACCACCGCGAGCCAGCGCCAGAGCAGCGCGCGGAGCTCGGGCCGGACATGGTCCTGGTCGACGGCGAGGTGGCCCTCACGCCGCTGGCGCCGGTCACCGAGGACGCCTCGTTGGCCCTCCGCCTCGCCGCCACCGCCGCCCAGCTCGACCGGCCCATCGCCAAGGCCTCGCTTTACCGTCTGGCCGACGTCATGCCCGATCCGGGCGACCCGTGGGCGCCTGAGACCCGTGGGGCCCTCGTCGACCTGCTCGCCCTCGGTCACCCCGCCATCGACAAGGTCGAGTCCCTCGACCAACACGGGCTCCTGGTCCGACTCGTCCCGGAATGGGCCGCCGTGCGCAACAAACCGCAACGCAACGCCTACCACACGTACACCGTCGACCGGCACCTGCTCGAAGCCGCCGCGAACGCGGCCGGCCTGACCGAGCGGGTCGAACGCCCGGACCTCCTCCTCGTGGGCACGCTGCTCCACGACATCGGCAAGGGCTTCCCAGGCGACCACACGACCGTGGGCATCGAGGTCGTCGAGCGCGTCGCCTCGCGCATGGGCTTTTCGCCCGGGGACGTCGCGGTCCTGGTCGACCTCGTCCGCTACCACCTCCTGCTCCCGGACACGGCGACCCGACGCGACCTCGACGACCCGACCACCATCTCGCGAGTCGCCCGTGCCGCCGGTGATCGAGTCACCCTTCACCTCCTGGGCGCGCTGACCGAGGCGGACAGCCAGGCCACCGGGCCGTCGGCCTGGGGTCCGTGGAAGGCCGGGCTGGTGGCCGACCTGGTCGAGCGCGCCGACAAGCTGCTTCTCGGCGAGGCCGCCGACGCCGCCCCGCGTGACCCGTTGACCCGCGCTCACCACGACCTCATGGACGAGGTGCGCCAGACCGGGCTGCCCTCGGTCCTGCTGCGGCCACCCCAGGTGATCGTGGCCGCGCCCGACCGTCCCGGCCTCCTGTCCTCGGTCGCCGGCGCGCTCGCGCTCAACGGGCTCGACGTCCGCGCGGCCAACGTGGCCGGCGAGGACGGGGTGGCGGTCGAGGTGTTCACGGTCGAGGTGGCCCGGGGCACCTGGCCCGACACGGCCAAGCTGCGTGAGGACCTCGCCGCCGTGCTGTCCGACCGCCTGGCGCTCGACGAGCTGCTCACCGAGCGCCAGCGGGTCTATCCCGTGCGTCGTCGTGCCGCAGCCCACGTCCCTGGCAGCGACGTCAGCGTCGACAACGACGCCTCCGAGACGGCCACGGTGCTGGAGGTGCGGGCGCCTGACGAGATCGGCCTTCTCCACCGCATCACCCGCATCCTGTTCGAGGCGGACCTCGACGTCGTCTCGGCCCGGGTGTCGACCCTGGGCGAGATGGTCGTCGACGCCTTCTACGTGCGGGAGTCCAACGGCGCCAAGGTGACCGACGGCGAGCGGCTCGAGGCCATCACGACGGCGCTGCGAGCCGACGCCGGACTGGCGCGCCCCTAATCGCGGCGCCGCGGGACTTTTGCCCAGTTGAGCACGGGTACACTATGGGTGCCATGTCGTCGCCTGACCACGCGCGCTCGAGGAGACGCCCACGGCTGTGGGTCGTGCTCGTCGCGGTCGTCGCCGTCGTGGCGGTGATCGCCGCAGGCGGACTGGTGGCCTTCGTCCACCTGCGCAACACCCCGGCTGCCGCAACGTCCACTGCGCCCCCGCCCTCGCTCCGCGTCGTCTCGACGTCGCCCACCGGGACCGGGGTCGTGGCCGGCTCGACCATTCAGGTGGAGCTCACCACCGCGCTCGCGCCCAACAGCCCGATGCCGACCCTCACCCCGTCCGTGGCCGGCGCCTGGGCCGTCCTGTCACCGCGGTTGCTCGAGTACGAGACGGCGGGACCGCTGGTGCCGGGCGCGACCGAGACGATCACCGTCCCCGGTGGGCCTACCGGCATCATCGGCTCTCAGGGTCAGCACATGGCGCAGACCGTCACCTCGGCGTTCACGGTCGCACCCGGATCCGTCCTCCGGCTCCAGCAGCTGCTGGCGGAGCTCGGCTACCTCCCGCTGTCCTTCACCCCGGCCGCCCCGGTGACCTCGCCCGCCGAAGAGGGCAACGCGCAGGCGGGCTCGTTCGCCTGGCGCTGGAGCACCTTGCCTCCTGCCTTGACCTCACTATGGACGCAGGGCTCGTCGAACGTGATCACGCGCGGCGCCGTGATGAACTTCGAGAACCAGAACGGGCTGACCACCGACGGCGTCGCAGGCCCGCAGGTCTGGGCGGCGCTGCTCGCTGATGTGCAGAGCGGGAAGGGCGACGCCAACTCCTGGAACTACGTGCTGGTGAACAAGGCACTGCCCGAGACTTCGACCGTCTACCAGAACGGCACCCCGGTTTACAGCACGCCCGCGAACACCGGGGTGGCCGCGGCCCCAACCGTCGACGGGACGTTCCCCGTCTTCGCCAGGTACACGGTCACGACGATGAGCGGCACCAACCCCGATGGTTCGCACTACGTGGACCCGGGCATCCCGTGGGTCAGCTACTTCAACGGCGGCGACGCCCTCCACGGGTTCGTCCGGGCCTCCTACGGCTTCCCGCAGAGCGACGGCTGCGTCGAGATGCCGCCGGCCAACGCCGCGGTCGTCTTCCCCTACACGCCACTCGGCACCCTGGTCACCGTCGAGGGCTGATCCGCTCGGGGACACCCGGCGGGCCCGGCGGGTGACTCGGGATTCCAGCCTCTCCCCCGTAGGCTTTTCCCCCATGTCCCCGCTTCGCCGCACCCTCGACATCGCGGGCCGCGTCCTGGTGGGGGCGGGAATCGTCCTCCTCCTTTTCACCGTGTACCAGATCTGGGGCACCTCCTTACAGGAGGCGCACACCCAGGCGGCGCTGCGCACGACGCTGGCGCAGGAGTCGCCGAACCAGGAGCTGCGCAACATCATCAACGACGCGAACGCGCTCGACCGCCTGCCGACGGGGCCTCCGGTGACGGCGGCGCACACACAGGATCCGCCCGAGGGTGATCCGGTCGGTGACATCCGGATCCCGGTGATCGGCGTGAACCAGGTGGTGGTCGAGGGCACGAACACGCCCGACCTGAGGAAGGGGCCGGGCCACTACATCGGGACCCCGCTCCCGGGCCAGTTCGGCAACGCGGCCATCGCCGGCCACCGCACCACCTACGGCCACCCCTTCTACAACCTCGATTCGGTGAAGCCCGGCGATCCCATCGTCATCACGACGCTCCAGGGCATCTTCGTCTACGACGCGATCCGTTCCCAGGTGGTGTCACCGAGCGACACTGCCGTGCTCGACAACGCGTTCACGAACCTGCTGACCCTCACCACCTGCAACCCGCGCTTCAGTGCCTCGACCCGCCTCGTGGTGACGGCGCAGCTCGCCCACTCACAACTCTTCCCGAACTCCATCCCCCACACGCGTCCCTCTCAGCTCGGTCACACCAGTCGCTCCGCCCCGCAGAGCAACGAGCTCGCCGGGGACTCCGACTCGGGCACCCTGGCCGTGTTGTGGGGTGCCCTCTTCCTCCTCGTGGGCGCCGCCGTCCTCTTCCTCGGCCGCCGCTTCCGGTCGCGACGCTGGCCGATCTGGATCGTCGGCACCGCCGGGCTCCTGGTGCTGCTCTACGCGTTCTTCGTTGCCGTGAGCCCGCTGCTCCCCGCCAGCTACTGACCGTGCTCGACCTGCCCATGGCCGAACACTTCCGCGCCTTCGCGGACGTGGTCGAGCGCGACGGTGGCACGACGTACGCCGCCATCTGCCGTCGCGTCGCCGACAACCCCGACGTCCTGTCGCTGCTCGACGCCGCCCCGCCGGCGCAGCAGCGCCCGCTCCTGCTCCTGGCCGCCGTGCACTTCCTGCTCCTCTCGGGTGACGACCACCCCCTGGCGAGGTTCTACGACACCGTGGCTGCGGTCCGCGACGCGCCGGAGAGGGCGGTCAGCCATAAGCCTGACGACGTCGCGACGGTCTTCACCGCCTTCTGCGCCGAGCGCCGGGCCCAGCTGAAGGAGCTGATCGCCACTCGGACCACGCAGACCAACGAGATCGGCCGCTGCAACGCACTGCTGCCCGGGCTGTGCCACGTGGCCGAGTTGCACGGTCGGGAGGCCGGACTCTCCCTGCTCGACCTCGGGACGTCCGCCGGCCTCAACCTGCTCTTCGACGACTACTCCTTCGCCTACCGCGCGCCAGAGGGCGACGAGACCCGTGACGCGGGCCAGGCGGCGTCACGGGTCCGGCTCCGCTGCACGGTCCGCGGGGAGCTCGAGAGCCTGCCCGACCTGGAGCTGCCCAGCATGGGCGACCGCGTCGGCCTCGACCTCTCCCCGGTCGACCTGCGCTCGGACGACGAGGCCCGATGGCTCCTGGCCTGCCAGTGGCCCGACAACCCCGAGCGGTTCGGCCGCCTGCGCGCCGCCATCGAGAACGCGCGAGCTGCTCCGCGGCCCCCACGCCTGGAGCGAGGGGACATGGTGGCCGACATGGCCGAGGTCGCCGCGACGATGTCGGGGGACGGGCCGCTCGTCGTGTTCCACTCGTGGGTGGCCGCGTACCTCGACGAGGAGCGCCAGCGGGCCCTGGCCGCCCAGGTGCGCGCCCTCGACGAGGCCGGAGGTCGCCCGGTGCACCACCTCTATCTCGAGGCCGCCTACGAGACGCCGGGCCTCCCGACTCCGCCACCGCCCACGTCGCGCCGGCGCGGCGACCTGGCGACGGCGCTCGTCCTCGTCCCCGCCGGGGGCGCCGAGCCGGTGCGCCTGGCCGACGCCCATCCGCACGGGCGCTGGCTGCGGTGGTGGCTCCCTACTCGTCCGGGCCCCAGGGAGAATCGCGCCGCTCCGGCACCTGAACCCCCTCCTCGGTGACCCGGCCGGCCGAACCCACCGCGGTCCGGCCGAAGCGCGTGCGCACGGCGTCCACCGCGGCCGTCACCTCCTGCCACGACTGCTCCCGGGCGATCGCGCTCTCCACATGCTCGCCCACCCCGTCGCCGAGATCGAACGCCAGTTGGTCGGTCCCGCCGGCCATCAGCCCCGAGGCGCTCACGCCGAGGAGCCGAACGCCTTCCCCCGGGTCGACGGTCGCGAGCAGCGCGGCAGCCACCTGGCCGATGGCACCACCGGTGGTCAGCGGGCGCGCCGAGGTATGCGAGCGCGTCACCACCGAGAGATCCTTGAACTTGATCTTGACCGTGATGGTGCGAGCCGACGACGACGCGTCCCGCAGCATGGTGGCGACCGACTCGGCCATGCGCAGCGCGTGGCGTTCGAGCTCGGCCGGGTCGACCAGGTCGTAGGAGAACGTCTCTTCGTGACCGATGGACTTGGCCTGGCGGTCCGGGCGCACAGGGTCGGGATCCGCGCCGCGGGCCAGCGCCGAGAGGTGGGCGCCGCTCGCCTTGCCCAGGCGGCGGACAACCGTGTCGACGGGTAGTTGGGCCAGGTCGCCCACCGTGCGCACACCCAGATCGTGGAGCCGGCGCGCCGTCGCGGGTCCGACGCCCCACAGCGCCTCGACGTCGTGGCCGTGCAGGAACTCGAGCTCGACCGCCGGATCGACGAGATAGACGCCGGGGCCCGGCTCCAGGCCTCGACGCGACGCCCGGGGCTTGGCGGCCCGCGAGGCCAGCTTGGCGATCATCTTGGACCGGCCGATGCCGACCGCACACCCGAGGCCGAGCTCCTCGCGTACCCGGTCGCGCACGCGGTGGGCGATCCTCTCGGGGGGGCCGAGCACCCGGAGTGCGCCGGCCACGTCCATGAACGCCTCGTCGAGCCCGATGGGCTCGACGACGGGGGTCACGTCGTGGAGCACCGCGTGGAGCGCCGCGCTGACCTCGGCGTAGCGGCTGTGGCGTCCGGGGATGAAGACGGCCTCGGGGCAGAGCTGACGGGCCCGGACCGAGGGCATGGCCGAGTGCACGCCGTAGGCGCGGGCCTCGTACGTGCACGACGCCACCACCCCCCGGGCACCCGCGCCCCCGACGACAACCGGCTTGCCGGCGAGGGACGGGTCGTCGAGCACCTCGACCGACGCGAAGAAGGCGTCCATGTCGACATGGAGGATGGTGGGAACGTTCGACCGCTCAGGCACCGAGGTTCAACCGGCGGAAGCCCTCGGCGTACGCCACGCCGGCCCGGCGGCCCTCGTCTGCTGCCCGCCGCCGTACCGCGTCACCGGCCCAACCGGGCTCGCCGGCCAGCTGGCTGCGATGGCACTCCACCGCGGCGGCCTTCCGCTCGATGAAGCCACTCACGTCGACCCACTCGTCAGGCTCGAGTGTGCCCGAGAGCAGGACGGTCGTGACCTGATGCGCGAGCCCGGCTTCGGGGAAGTAGTGCGGCATCGCCGCGGCCGGGGCGACGGCGTCGAGGAGCGCCGCACCCACGATGCGGTGGTCGCGATGGTTGACGTAGCTGTCCCCGAAGAAGAGCGCGGTGGGGTCGTGACCACAGACGACCTCAGGCCGCAGCGCCCGAACGCGCTCGACCATCAGCCCTCGGAACTCCTCGCTGTCGACGATCTCTCCGTCGGGAAAGCCGAGGTTGACCACGCTCGTCAGCCCGATGAGGACCGACGAGGCCTGAAGCTCCTCGGTGCGCTCCGCCACCAGCGCCTTCGGATCGGCGTGCGGATCGTAGGTACCCTTCCCGCCGTCGGTGCACACCACGAGGTGCACCGCGCTGCCGGCCTCGGCCCAGCGGGCCAGGGCACCTCCACAGCCGATGTCGGCGTCGTCGGGGTGGGCGTAGACGGCCAGGACGCCACGCGGCGTCGCATCCATCACCGGCGCTTGGGCTCCGTCGTCTTGGTGAGGAGCCCGGCCTCCCGCTGGAAGTCACCCGCCTCCTCGAAACCCTTGTAGACGCTGGCGAAACGGAGGTACGCCACGTCGTCGAGCGCTTGGAGCCGGTCCAGCACGGCCACACCCACCTCCTGACTGGTGGGCTCGCTCGTCACGGCGCGCAACGTGTCCTCGACCGACTGGGCGAGCTCCTCCATCTGCGCATCGCTCACGGGACGGTTCTTGCACGCGGCACGAACCCCGGCGACTACCTTCGCCCGGTCGAACGGCTCACGCACACCGCTGCGCTTCACCACCCACAGCGGGACCTCCTCGATGCGCTCGAAGGTCGTGAAGCGCCGGCCGCAGCCGAGGCACTCGCGCCTGCGCCGGATGGCGACACCGTCCTCGGCCTGACGCGAGTCGACGACGCGATCGTCGTCGGCTGCGCACCACGGACATCGCACACCGCCGACGATAGTCAGGGAATGTGGACGTGCTCCCCCGGTACCACCACGCTCGAACCGACCTCGCGCGCCAGCTGCGCGGCCAGGTTCCGCGCGTGCCGCGGGATCGGCCCGCAAGGCGATGGAGCTCAGCGTGTCACCTGGTTTGACGATGTAGTCGGCTCCCAGTGCGGGCGCCGCCTGCGCCAGCGTGCTGCCGCCGAGGGCCCGCACCGGCAGTGCCAGGAGCACGAGCAGCACCGCCACGACGGCGACCAGGACCACCCGGCGGCGGCGCACCCGGGGGCTCGGTGCGGACCGCGCCGGGAGGTCGGGAACGACGTACAGCCTCGGGCGGCATGCCTCGTACTCGACCTCGAATGCGACCGACATGGCGTCTCCTGTCCCGAACACCTGTTCGCTCCTCCCGTATTGGAGCACGAACACCTGTTCGCTGTCAACCGGGAAACGAACGCCTGTTCGTCCCGGCGCGAGCAGGCTACGGGAGGGGTGTGACGAGGCAGGTGACCGCCGAGCCGAAAGCCCCCGAGCACTCGCCCGGGCGGGTTCCCATCCCCCCGAGGCGGCGGGAGACGAACAGGTGTTTGCCCCGGGGGACGCAGCTGGCTATCGTGGTCGGCGGCGAACGGACGTTCGCCCCCGGACCGGGCAGGGTGGGAGCCGGCGGGGTGGCGACCAAAGGAGACCCGATGGTGGAGATCCTGAGCGGGAAGCGGCAGCAGATCCTGGCCTTCATCGCCGAGTGCCAGCGCGAGCGGGGTTACCCCCCCTCGGTGCGGGAGATCGGCGAGGCGGTCGGCCTCACCAGCTCGGCCACCGTCCACACGCACCTGGCGGTGCTCCAGCGCGAGGGGTACCTCTCGCGGGACCCGAGCAAACCCCGGGCCATCCAGGTGCACTGGGATCCGGCGACCTCGGCGCCGATCAACGCCGCGGCCGTTCGCAACGTCCCGCTCGTCGGCGACGTCGCCGCCGGGACCGGCGTCCTGGCCGAGGAGAACGTCGAGGAGCTCCTCCCCATGCCCGAGCAGTTCACCGGAACCGGTCCGTCGTTCATGCTGCGCGTGCGCGGGGACTCCATGGTCGATGCCGGCATCTACGACGGGGACTACGTCGTGGTGCGCCACCAGCCCGAGGCGGACAACGGGGACGTCGTCGTGGCCGGCATCCCCGGCGGCGAGGCGACGGTCAAGACGTTCTCACGCAAGGGGAACAAGGTGGTGTTGCTTCCCGCCAACCCTGCGTACGAGCCGATGGTCTACGACGGCGCCGACGACGTCACGATCTTCGGCAAGGTCGTGACCGTGGTGCGTCGCCTCGGGTCGTAGCAAACCGACACCGCTACTCGGCGGTGACGATCGGAGCACGCCGCCGAGGGCTTCGCCACATGACATCGCGCAGATGGACCCGTTGACCGGAGCGCAAGACGGCCCGCCGGTAGATGCGCGACGCGGCCCATGCCATCCCGGCTGTCCCCGCAAGACTCAGAATCACGGACGCGGCGAACTGCCACCACTGCACTTGGTCCAGTCCGACGAGGACAGGCATGGCAAATGGTGCCGTCGGTGGCAGGTAGGCAAGCACCTTGAAGAACAGGCTCGGGTTGCCCGAGCTCGCCGTCGTGAGAGCAAGGACGTATCCGAGCACGATCGGCAGGCTGAGCGGAAGCACAAGGGTTTGCACCTGGTCCTGGCGCTCAGCCATCGAACCAGCCGCGGCATAGACCCATGAGTAGAAGGCATAGCCGAGGATCAACCAGAGCAACTCAGCGAGCAGGACCACGGGCGCCGACCCGTGCAGCAGGTCAGAGCCTGAGGCCGCGCCCACGACGAGCGCGAAGGCGACGATCAGCGCAGCCTGGCCCATGGCCACGAGACCGATGCCCAAGACCTTGCCTCCGAGCAACTGGATCGGACGGACGGTGGCCAGAAGGACCTCGACGACTCGGCTCGCCTTCTCTTGCATGACCCCCATCAGGATCCAGGTGTTGTACTGCGTCAGCATGAGGAACAGCAGGATGATCCCGATGGTCGAGGTGGTCTGTGACGCTCCCTTGGAGCTCGTCGCTTGCAGGTTCTCGACCGCAACCGGCCGGGCGTGCGCCACCTGCTCGACCTGGGCACCGGTGAGCCCGGCGACGTCGTAGGCCCTGAGGACCCCCAATTCGGAAGCCAGCGCCTCCACGAACGTCGACGTCGTCGAGTTCACGTTCGCTCCGCCGGACTGATCGACGAGGATCCGCCGACCACCGTCGACGACGGCCAGGTCGAGCTGTCCCGTCTGCAGTTGCTCGCTTGCCCGCTGGACGGAGGGCTCGCCGACGATCTGGACCGAGGTCTGGGTCGCCCGGCCGGTACCCATGACGATGCGGCTGAGTGACGGGCTCACGGTCCCGACGACTCCCACCCGTTGTGGCGCCGGGTTCGATGTGTGGATCTTGGGAATGACGATGGCCGCGCCCACGCCGAGGAGAATCACGAGGGTCCCCACTCGAAAGATCCGTCCCCTGACACGCTCGCGGATCTCTCGCATCGCCACCAGGCCGACGTCGCCGAACACATCGGTCCTCGATGCGACCGCGGATCTCCACCACCCGCCGCCCCGTCCCCGTTCCTCCCCCGGATCCCTGTCGCGTCGCCGGCGCCGCATGCCGAGGCGGACGGCCGCCACGACGACGGCGAGGACCACGACGACGACGAATTTCACGAGAGTGCCTCTCGGAAGACCTCTGACAGCCGGCGCCGCTCGAAGGCGAACTGGGTGACCCGGCCCGACGCCATGGCCGTCCGCAAGACGGAATCGGAGTCCACGGTGTCGTCGAGGACGAGGCGCGCCGCCCCGGCGTCGATCTCTGAGATCCGCACCCCCGGCAGGTCGTGCGCCCACCTCGCGTTGCGGTCACCCTCCACGCGCACGACGAGTCGGCGGCCGCCGCTCGTCGCGAGCTCGTCGACGGTGCCGGACACCACCAGACGGCCGTGGTCGATGATCGTCACCTGTTCGCAGAGGTTCTCGACCAGATCGAGCTGGTGGCTCGAGAACAGCACGCAGCACCCGGCCTGTGCCCGTTCGACCAGCACCTGCCCGATGGCGTCGATTCCCGTCGGGTCCAGCCCGGCCAACGGCTCGTCGAGCACCAGGAGCTCGGGGTCGTGGACGAGCGCGGCGGCCAGCTGGACACGTTGCTGGTTTCCATGCGAGAGCGCCTCCACCTTGCTCTCGACCCGATCGACGATGTCAAGACGCTCCAGCCACACCCGCGCCGCCCGCGCCGCGTCGGCCTCGCGCAGACCGTGCAGTCGTCCCAGGTACTCAACCTGCTCGCCGACGAGCATCGAAGGGTAGAGGCCACGTTCCTCGGGCATGTAGCCAAACCGGCGTCGCTCGGCCTGGCCGACAGGTCGCCCGTCCCAGCGCACCTCTCCCGCGTCGAGGTCGGTCAATCCGAAGATCGCCCGCATCGTGGTCGTCTTTCCTGCGCCGTTAGGCCCGAGGAATCCCACGACGTGCCCCGAGGGGACTTCGAAGGACAGATCGTCGAGGGCAGTGAGTGAGCCGAACGTGCGACGGAGTCGCGAGAGCTCGAGCAGACCACCCACCCATTCAGGCTAGCGACGCAACCCTCCGACAGAGGGTGTACCGGCAATGCTGGTTTTGATGCCGCGCACCGGACGATGATCGCACCGCTCGGGTGCGGAGGATCTACTTCAACAGGCGCGAGAGGCGGCGGTCGGCCAGGACCTTGCCGCCCGTCTGGCACGTCGGGCAGTAGGCCATCTCGTAGGACTCGAACGACACCCTCCGCAACGTGTCCCCGCACGGGGTGGGGCACGGCTCGCCCACGCGGTTGTGGATCTTGAATCGACCACCGAGCTTCCCCTCCGACAGGCCACCCTCGCGGCGCCGCTCGAGCTCGAGTGCCTCCGCCATGACCGAGGTGGCGGCCTGAATGAGCGCTTCGCGTTGCTCGGCGCTGAGCGAGCGCAGCGACGCGAAGGGCGAGAGCCGAGCCCGGTGCAAAATGTCGTCGCCCCAGCCACGGCCGATCCCCGAGACGACGTGCTGGTCGCGCAGATCGGTGGTCAGCTGGCGGTTCGAGGTGCTCGTCCGTATGAGCTCGGCGAACTCCTCGCTGCCCGGCTCGGGACCGAGCCCGGCCAGTGGCCCGTCGTCGCCCGGGGCGAGCACCCACCACGACGCCTTGCGCTGGGTGCCGTGCTCGCGCACCAGGACGCCGACCCCGCTGCCGTCGAGGCCGGCGGTTCCCGGGCCGAAGACGAAGCGTGCGACCGAGCCGCGCGGCTTCGTCTTCTTCGGCGGGTCCTCGACGTCGAGCCGGCCCGCCTGGGACAGGTGGAGCACCACGCGGTCGCCACCCTCGAAGTCCCACACCAGGTACTTGGCCCGACGGCCCACTCCCAGCAACACCCGGCCCACGAGCTCGTCCGCGGAGGGCGCGTAGGTCTTGAGCGAGGAGAAACCGAGGAGGTCGGCCCGGCGCAGCGTCAAGCCGGCCAGGAGGGCATTCAGGCGCTCGGACAGCGCCTGCATCTCGGGCAATTCGGGCACGCAACAATGTACGCATGGCCTACACGCACGGGCACCACGAGTCCGTCCTGCGCAGCCACACCTGGCGTACGGCGGAGAACTCTTCGGGCTACCTGCTCCCCCACCTGAAGGCGGGGATGTCGGTGCTGGACGTCGGGTGTGGTCCGGGCACGATCACCGCCGACCTGGCCCGCCTGGTCGCCCCGGGCGAGGTGGTCGGGCTCGACGCTTCGGCTGACGTGATCGCCCGGGCCCGGGCCCACGCCGACGGGCTCGGCCTGGCCAACGTGCAGTTCGTGGTGGGCGACCTGTTCGCGCCCGACTTCGACACAGAACGCTTCGACGTGGTGCACCTGCATCAGGTGCTCCAGCACCTCGGCGACCCCGAGGCCGCGCTGGTGGGACTGCGCCGCGTGCTCCGACCCGACGGGATCCTCGCCGCCCGGGACTCGGACTACGGAGCCTTCACCTGGGCGCCCGCCGACCCGCTCCTCGACCGCTGGCTCGCGCTGTATCTCGACGTCACCGGCCGCAACGGGCACGACGCCCGGATCGGGCCCAGGCTCCCGGCGCTCGCCCGCGCCGCCGGGTTCGACCGGATTGCAGTGTCGAGCTCGACGTGGACCTACGCGGACCCCGAGGCGCGGGAGTGGTGGGGCAACCTGTGGGCCGACCGCGTGCGATTCTCGCGCCTGGCCGAGCAGGCCCTCGAGTACGGCATGAGCGACGCGGACGAGCTCGAGTCCATTGCCGACGCGTTCGCGCGCTGGTCGGCGTCGGAGGACGCTGTCTTCGTGGTGACGCACGTGGAAGTCCTGGCGCGGCGATGAGGAAGGTCACTGAACCTCTGTTCTTCCCGGTTGGATCTTCCGCCGGGACGAGTGCAGCTCGTCAGCCGTCGACCCAGAGCTGATCGGTGTAGGTGTCGGTGCCGACGATCGTCGGGATGAACGGCAACATGGCGATCACGGTGGCCCGGCCCGACTCCTCGACCCGGCGCCGGTGCTCCACGAACACCGGTTCCCACGCCACCTCCGGAGGCGTGTTGAGGAAGAACAGAAGAACCGTGCGGTTGTCGCGCGCGGACTCGCGGGGTACGTCGCCGGGCGCGTCCACCTCGAGCGCGATCGGCGTGAACGCCGCGACCAGGTCGGCATCGGTGCCCGGGAGGAGCGACGGCAGGTGTTCCGAGCGCAGCCAGGACCACAGCTCCTCGTTGGTGGTGCCGTCGGCGCCGTCGAGGTAGACGGCGACCAGTCCACGGTAGGGGTGGTCGAGGGCGAGCTCCACCGGGACGCCGTCGGGCTCCCGCCGGTGTTCCCAGGCGAAGTTGTAGAGCAGGGTGTGCACGTGGTCGCGCTCGAGGAACATCCGCCCCGCCGCATGGAGGGCGTTCACCTGGCGCAGGGCCCAGCGGTTCCACACGTCGTGGTAGCCGTCGAGGACCCAGTACAGCGCCACGTACGAGCCCCGTGTCGGCTCACCCGTGATGGCGGATGGATCCGGGTCGCGCAGCGACTTGAGCTCGGCCGTAGCCACCCAGCGGCGGCCGGCGAAGTTGTACGGCCCCACCATGCACCCGGCGTAGAAGTGGTCGCGTTCGTACCACCGGTTGTACGCCACCTCGTGTCCCCGATGGGGCTCGACGAGGGTCAGCAACATGGAGCCCAGTTTCACCGGCTCCGCCTCAGCACCGACCTCTATAGGGCGGCGCGGCTTCGCTTCTACATCCTCGGCCATGGCGTGCGAACCTAACAGCTGGACGCCGTCGCTCAGACGGTCCCGGTGGCGACGATGGGGCTGGTGGGCGCGACGGCGCCCCCGGCGGGCTCGGCCGTGATGCTGAGCGCCGTTGCTGCCGCCGAGCTCGCCATGGTGAACGTCGCCTGCCTCGGTGACGATCCGAGCAGGCCGAGCGAGATCGGCCGGCTCTCGAAGATCCCCCAGAGCTGGTACGTCCGGTCGCCCGCCAACGCTGGCAGGTGCCAAGACAGGAGATAGCCGCGCCCGTCCGGCACGACCACGAAGCTCGCCAGTGCGGCACCGGTGTGCGAGTCCAAGGTCACGACGTGGTGGCCCGGCGTCGCGAGCGCAGCCTGAGCGGCCGAAGCCTGGGCCCGCTGGGTGGACGCGGCCTGCAGGTCGTTCGCCCGGTTGTCGGCGCGCACGAGTCCGACCGCGAGCCCGGCCACGACGGCAGCCGCCGCGACGGCGACGATGGCGGCGGCGACGATCCTGCTGCGCCGGCGCGGTGGTTGGTCGGCCGGCGCAGGTGATGATGACGTGGCGAGGCGGGGCATCGGCGGCGGTTCCGCTTCCGCCGGGCGATCGGGAAGTCGGCTGACGATGTTGGACCACAGCCCCTCGGGCAGGGGCTCGACGGAAGTGCCGAGGGCACCCGCCACCTCGCGCAGCGTGTCGAGCTCGGCCCGACAACGCGGGCAGCTGTCGACGTGCGCCTCGAGCTCGCGATGCTCCTCCCCGTCCACCGCGTCCAGGGCATAGGCGCCGAGGAGCTCGCTCGCGTCCTCGTGGGTCATCACGCGTCGACCCCCCGGACCCCGGCGTCGGTCAGGGCCGCCCGCATGCGCCGCATGCCATTGCGGATCCGGCTCTTGACCGTGCCCTCGGGCTGTCCCAGGAGCTGGGCCACCTCGCGGTAGGTGCAACCCTCGAAGTAAGCCAGCTCAATGGCCCTGCGCTCCGCCTCGGGCAGCCCGTCCATGGCGCGCGCCACCTGGTCGGCGACGGCCAGGTCCCACACCTCGTGCTGGAGGTCGTACCCCGCCTCGGCCGCCTTGAGGGCGTCCCGTGCCTCGCGCTGGCGTCGCGAGCTGGTCGAGCGCACCTGGTCCACGGCACGCCCGTGCGCCTGGGCCAGGAGGAACGAGCGCAGGCTGCCCCGAAGGGGGTCGTAGCGCTCAGGCTGGTTCCAGAGCCGGAGAAACACCTCCTGGGTGACGTCCTCCGCCTCGGCGGCGCTGTTGAGGACCCTCCTGGCCAAACCGAAGACCGCGCCCGCGTGGCGCCGGTAGACCTCGGCCAGCGCCACCTCGCTCCAACGGGCGATGGAAGTCACCAACTGGGCGTCGCTGACTTCCTCGATCCCTTGCATCTGTCCTGTATTCGTTGCGTGCCCCCCGTCGGATGCGCGAAGACGCTGCATCCGGGCCGGGCCCGTGCTCCGGATAGTAGGCGTTATGAGAACGACCATCGACTCCTACCTGTCCCGGACGGGACGGCTCGACCTCGAGGGGATCGACTTCGACGATTTCAGGGACCGTCCCCTGCCGCCCGACGCCCTGCGGTCGCTCCGCTACATGCACGACATAGAGCACCACACGGTGTGCTATCTCCGCGACCTGCTCTTGACGCCGGCCCACCAGGAACCCGAGATCACCTCGTTCCTCTCGTGCTGGGCGTTCGAGGAGATGTGGCACGGCGACGCCATCGGGCGGGTGCTCGAGGCCCACGGCGAGGTCGCCGGCGTCCCCCGCATCGCCGCGCTGCGCCACCGCCGGAGGCGCCAGGAGGCGGTGACCTCCCTCAGCACCATCGGGCTCGCCGCGTTCTCGGGACGGGCCTTCATCGCACTGCACATGGCGTGGGGAGCCATCAACGAGTGGACGACGCAGGCGGCCTATGGCCGGCTGGCCGAGGCCGCCGGCCACCCGACGCTGCGCGAGCTGCTGCGCCGCATCATGAAGCAGGAAGGCGGGCACATCGACTTCTACGCGTCCGAGGCAACGCGCCGGCTGGCCGACAGTCCCAAGGCGCGGCGGCTCACCCGGTTCGCCCTCGCGCGGCTGTGGCGTCCGGTGGGCTCCGGGGTGATGCCCAAACGCGAGGTCGGGTTCCTGGTGAAGTACCTCTTCGAGGGCGAGAAGGGCGGCCAGACTCTGGCGCGGATCGACCGGCGCGTCGACCGCCTGCCCGGACAGGAGAATCTCAACCTTCTGACCCGCGCTGTCCGGGAGCTCTCCGTGTCCTCGCCAGGCGCGGGCGTCGAGGCTCTCGCCGGCGTGCGTCCGGAGTCCGCCTTGTAGGGTCGACGGCAACGACCATCGGGGACACCGTGGACGACGTCCAGTTCCAGAAACTCGAGCTCCTCCTCACACCAACCCGTCCAGGGCCTCCGACAGGAAGCCGGCGGCGGTGACCGCAAGTCCCCGGCCGCCGTTCGTCGTGGTGCCCGCGGTCGACATCTCCGGAGGCCTGGCGGTTCGACTGGTCCAGGGCGAGGCGGGCACGGAGACGTCGTACGGCGCAGCGGTCGAGGCGGCGCTCGCCTGGCAGGACGGCGGCGCACCGTGGGTGCACCTCGTCGACGTGGACGCGGCGTTCGGTCGCGGCACGAACGGTGAACTGATGGCCGAGATCGTCGGCCGGCTCGACATCGCAGTCGAGCTCTCCGGCGGGATCCTCGACGATGCCTCGCTGGCGGCGGCGCTGGCCACCGGCTGCGCCCGGGTCAACCTCGGCACCGCCTCGCTCGAACGGCCCGACTGGGTGCGCGCCGTGATGGCGCGGCACGGCGACCGGATCGCGGTCGGCCTCGACGTCCGGGGCACGAGGCTGTCGGCGCGCGGCTGGAACCAGGACGGCGGCGAGCTCTTCGACGTCCTCTCGCAGTTGGATGCCGCCGGCTGTGCCCGCTACGTGCTGACCGACGTCCGCCGCGAGGGGACGCTCACCGGGCCGAACCTCGACCTGCTGCGCCAGGTGTGCGCCGCGACGGAGCGGCCGGTGACCGCGAGCGGTGGCGTGAGCAGCCTCGACGACCTCCGTGCGCTCGCGAGCCTCGGCCCGGCCGGCGTCGAGGGCGCGATCGTCGGCAAGGCGCTCTACACCGGGGCCTTCACGCTGCCCGAGGCGATCGCCGCGGTCGGCGAGACCTGAACGCCCACTGGCGCCCGTCCGTTCAGGGATTCAGACTGCCGGAGCACTTCATCTCGAGTATGAGGCGCACGCGGCGCAGGTACTCGAGAGGGAGAAACATGCCGTCCCGTCGGGACGTGACCATGGCGGCATTTCTGCGTTGTCCCGTTGGTGGGTCACTGGACCGAGACGGCGCGGCGGAGAAGCGTGCAGACGCGCACGACCCGTATCTGCGTCGCCTGGGCAGCAAAGAGAAATCGACGCTGCCCCACTAGAGTGCGCGGGTGCCTCCACCACCCGCCGACGCGGCGTCGTCTCCGCCGCTCACCGCCGTGCTGCTCGGGACGGGTAACCCGCTCCCCGATCCGCATCGGGCCGGAGCGTCGACGCTGGTGCGGACCGCGAGCGAGCGTTGGCTCGTCGACGCTGGGCGCGGCGTGTGCATGCGCTTGGCCGCAGCCGGAGTGCTTCCCGTCATGCTCGGGGGCGTGCTGCTCACCCACCTCCACAGCGACCATATCTGCGATCTGAACGACGTGATCTCGACGCACTGGATCATGAGCACCGGACCGACCGCGCTGCACGTCTACGGACCCGCGGGGACCGTCGCGGTGGTCGAAGGGGCACTGGCCATGCTCGCACCCGACGTGTCATACCGGCTGGCGCACCATGAAGACCTCACCTGGCGCCCCCAAGTCGAGGTGCACGAGCTGGGGCCGGGCGAGGTGTTGCGCAGCGGGCCGACGACGGTCGCGGCGGCGGCGACCGACCATCGGCCCGTTGAACCGACCCTCGCCTACCGGTTCGAGTCGGGCGGGCGGAGCATCGTCGTCGCGGGAGACACCCTCCCCTGCCCGGGCCTCGACGAGCTCTGCGCCCGAGCGGACGTCTATGTGCAGACGGTGCTGCGCGACGACCTCGTCCGCCTCGTGCCGATGCAGCGATTCGTCGACACCATCGGTTACCACTCGACGGTCGAGCAGGCGGCCCACACCGCCGCCCGCGCCGGCGTGGGCACGCTCGTCCTCACCCACCAGGTGCCCTCGCCGGCGCCGGGGTCGGCGGACGAGTGGATCGCCCTGGCCCGACGGCACTTCGACGGCCCCATCGTGTTCGGAGAGGACCTGACCGAGATCTGAACCAGCGCCAGGACGCACCCTCGCAGAGGACGATGATCGATCACCGACCGGAGGACGCACATGGACATCGCAGTGCTGGGACGGGGTTCATCGGCGGCGCGCAGCACCGTGGACGCCGGTCGGCCTTCCGTGTCCTCAGGAGTCGGGACTTCCCGACGGACGAAAGGCACGCCGGTTCGCCCGTGTTGAACCTGCGGGCCATGCGAGGCGAGGACCTCCCCCTGGTGGAGCACTGGCTGTCGGTGCCTCACGTCGCCCGGTGGTACCTGGCCGGCTCCACCCTCGAGCAGGAGATCGGTGACGTGCGCGACAGCGTCGAGGGACGCCAGCCGGTGCAGGCGCTCGTCGCCTTCGACGGGGAATCGGCGATCGGCTGGTGCCAGTGGTACGCCTGCGAGGTCGACCCCGCCTGGGCCGCGGACGTCGGGGCAGGGCCAGGCGACGTGGGCATCGATTACGCCATCGGCGAGCCCGAGCTGGTCGGCCACGGCGTGGGGACCCGACTCGTCGCCGACCTGGTCCGCCTCGTCCGCGCAAAGCACGCCGGGTGCGCGGTGCTGGCCGACCCCGACGAGCGCAACACCGCCTCGCGCCGGGTGCTCGAGAAGAACGGCTTCGAACTGGTCGCCGTGCGGTCACTCCCCTCGGAGCCGACCGACGATCCCGTGGCGATCTACCGGCTGGCGCGCCTCGTGGTCGCCGGACGGAAGGACTCGAGCGATGCGCCGTCGGCCGATGCGGACGAAGAAGCGCGAACCGAACCGAAGGAGGAGGAGGGCACGTGATCAGCCTCGCACCATTCCTGCTGTTCGACGGAACCTGTGCCGAAGCCATGGACTTCTACCAAAGCTGCCTCGGCGGTCAGCTCACCGTCACGAAGTTGGGCGACACTCCCATGAGGGACGGATCACCACGGGAGCTGCACGGGAGGGTTGTCTACGCCCACCTCCAGAACGGCGACATGGAACTGCACGCGACGGACTGGCTCCATCCCACCCGGACACCGAGACCGGGCAACACTGTGGGTCTTTACGTGAGCGGCGACGCCGAAGGACGATTCCGGGCGATCTTCGATGCGCTCGCGGTTGGCGCGGACCCCGCACTCTTCGACGAACTGCACGAAGAGCCCTTCGGTACCTACGGGCACCTGGCCGACCGCTTCGGGGTGCACTGGTTCTTCCGCGGCGAGCCCCCTCACGGAGGACTGCGAGCCGATCGGACGTAACAGAGCTGATTGGCCGATGCCGGCACAACGCGGTGACCGTCGCGTCTCCGAGCTCTTCGGGGCCATGCGAGAGGACCGGTAGGGTTTGAGTCATGGCTCATGAAACAAGCACGGGCTCGTCACCGATCGTCGAGGGTCTGATGAACAACCTCAGGCAGATCCTGCCCGAAGAGGAGCAGCAAAAGCTCGAGGGATACGCCCAACAGGCAAGTGCTTCGACGCCGAAGGGCGATCTCCATAGAGCGAGGTACTGCTTGCACTGGGCGATCAAGACGGCCGAGGGCTCCTCACACTCGCACCTTTCCGGCGTGGCGGTCCGTCTCAAGGAAACCCACAAAGCCTGGCAGGACATTTGGCTCGGCACAGAGTTCGGCTCCGAGGTCGAGATCGGTAGGGGTCAGATTTCGCACGAGATCAAGGGCGATCAAAAGATCGGACCGGGAGAAGAAATCGAACTCCTGTGGGTCGAAGAGGCGACGGACGTAGCGAAGAGCGCCGCCGAACAATCCGGCTGGGACAGCGTGCCCTGGGAAGATCTCCTCGAACACGTGCTCGAGATCAATTAGCGGATCGCGTCGAGCGTTTCGACCGCTCGCCGGTGCGTTCCACCAGGGGAGCGGAGCGCGCACGAGAGGGATCTCCGGGTGCGGTCTACCCCAAGCCGAGTGTGCGTGCGAGCGACGCCAGGTACTCGATGTGACGGCCGACCGAGTCCAGGCCCAGACCCATCGTGACCACGCTGACATGGGTGCCACCCGCCTCGCGCCAGGAATCGATCTCTCTCGTCAGTTCGCCGACGTCCGCTCCACTGAGCGCCACATACTCCCCGCCGAAGTCTTCGACCGACCGGCCGAGGTCGCCCACACGCTCACGCATCCGCATCCACGAGTTGGCGGCGCGGTCGACCCCGCCGCCGAAGAAGATGAAGCCGTCGGCGAGCCGGGCCGCCCGGTCGAACGCCTTGTCGCCGGATCCACCGAGCCAGATCGGGATGGGCCTCGCGGGCTTGGGTACGAGCGACGCCCGGTCGATACGATCGAAACGACCCGAGAAGTCGACGACCGGCTCTGTGAACAACCGGCGAAGCAGCTCTATCTGCTCCTCCTGCCGCGCCCCACGGGTGTGGAAGTCCTGCCCCAGTGCCTCGTACTCGACGTAGTTCCAGCCGATGCCCACACCGAGGCGCAGCCTGCCGCCTGACAGGAGATCGACATCGGTTGCCTGACGGGCCACGAGCGCCGTCGGGCGTTGCGGCAGGACCAGGATCCCGGTGCTGAAATGGATGCGCTCGGTGATGCCGGCCAGATGGGCAAACATGACGAACGGGTCGTGGAACGGGTCGTGCTCGGTATAGGGGCCCGTCAGCGGCGGCGTTCGACCCGCGTGAACTGCTCCCAGAACGTGGTCGTAGGCGAGAATGTGATCGAAGCCCAGGTCCTCGACCGCTCTCCCGAACTCCCGGACGGCGGCGGGATCGCCTCGAAGCTCGATCTGCGGGTATGCGACACCAATCTCCATGAGCAGTAGCTTCCCATAGGCGGCTTCCAACGCCCGAGGGCGATCGATCCTCACCTACGACCGCGAACTGGTGAGAACGGCCGCTTCGACTTTGGCCACCGGCACGCCCAAACCCGCCACCAGAGCGACCCCTACGGTACGCGTGCTCTCACTCGGCATCGTCAGGGCAGAGTCTCCCACCCGATCCCGCGTCGCCCGTCGACCGTCGACGAGGCCTCCGTAAGCCCGGAATGGATCCGGTCCGACCGGCTACGAGGCGGGAAACAGCGTGATCTCTCGGATCATCCGAGTGATGGGTTGGCGCAGTTCTTCGGTTTCGGGGGTGGAGGCTTGCTGGCCCCGTTGATGCTCCCGATGGCGGAAAAAGCCTCCTCGACGAGGTTCTTGGGCAGGACTACGTAGCCCAGTTCGGCCATCTTCGCCTGCCCCAAGCAAACCGCGAAGTCGATGAACTGGCCCAGTTCGGCCCCCGAACCCGACGGAAACGTTGAGACTCCGTTGTTGTCTCCCGAGCACGTCGTGGCCGGACTCTCCGCGGCGGCCAAGGCTGGATTGCACGGAACCACGAAGTAGGTGTACGCCGACACCGGGTACGCGTCGTGTGCCGCGTCGTCGAAGACCCCCGTCAGGTTGGCGCTGAGATCGCTGTTCTGTGTGGCGCCCTCCAGAGCGATCGAAGCGTGCTCGGAGGTCGGTTTCTTGGCTCGGCCAGCCGCGTTCACCACGGACGCGACCGGGAGACCCACGTTCTTTGCGTACGCCGTCTCCACGTAGGAAACGCCGCCCTGGGTATGGACGGGGCCCTGGGACGCCGCGTCGGCCCCGTTGACACCGACGAGATTGTCCAGGTTCGGAAACTGCGAGTTCGAAGGGGGGCCATCGGCGAACGAGGCCCAGAAGGCCGAGGGCTGGCCGGGAGTGGGGATGCCGGCCAGCTGTTGGAACGCGGTCACCAGAGCAGGGTCGCCGTTCAACAGGTAGTCGGAGAGAAGGTAGCTCTCCCCCGAAGGGTCGGTGCGATAGTACGGCGTGATCCGCTCGTGCGGGAGCTTGACCGTCGGGTTCAACCGCGTGATGGCGGGGTCGTCCCAGTCGGAGATCTGACCAGTGAAGATCCCGGCGATCGTGTCCGCGTCGAGCACGAGCGTCGTGATCTGCTTGCCCTTTGCGTTGGTGAGGTTGTACTCGAAACCGAGGGCGCCCCCCACGACCGGGACGTACTCGTACGGCGTGCTCGGGGGCGTGACCCCGCTCGCGCCGTAGGTCAGGTCCGAGGCGCCGAAGTCGACCGTGTCGTTGGCGAAGTCCTGCAGACCGAGGTATGAGTTCGACACGGTGAAGTTGACATTGCCGCCGTCGAGCTCGTTGAACTGACCTTGCCATTGTGAAATCGCCACACCGCCAAAGCTGGAACCAGTGCCGTTGAGTTGAGGCAGGCTCGCAGACGCCGTCCCGGCCAGCGCGAAGCCTCCCACTGAGCTCAGAGTACAGACGGCAACTCCGAGAACGAGCAATCGTCGCCACTGATTGCGCATACGACCAACGTACCCTCCGGGCGCGCCGGGACACCGGTGTTCGTGACGACAACGCGAACCCAGAATCGGTGCTTCGTCGTGCCTCGCTCGAATTCTCTTCAATTCGAATGCGGCATTCCTGACTGACCCGGCCTCTCGCGTCTACGAGACCAGAGCCACCAGGACGTCGCGCGCCCGCTCGAGCTGGCGGCGTGTGACGCGCTCGTCGGGGTGGTGGGCCAGCAACGGATCGCCCGGACCGAAGTTGGCGGCGGGAACGCCGTGCTCCCAGAACGACGCCACGTCCGTCCAGCCCACCTTCGCTCGCGGGGCGGCGCCCGTCCGCTCCACCAGCGCGGCCAGCAGCGGATGGCCGAGCGAGGGCGGGGCCCCGTCGCCGGCATCCATCAGTTCCCAGGTGTCGCCTGCATGGAGCTCGAGCACCGGGTCGAGCAGTTGGTGCAGGAACGCCTCCGCCTCGGCCGCCCTGCGGTCTGGCGCGTAGCGGTGGTTGACCAGCACGCTCGCCTCGTCGGGCACCACGTTGGCCGCCACGCCGCCGCTGACCGAGACCACCTGGAGCTGCTCGGCGTAGGTGCACCCGTCGAGCACGACTTCACGGCCGGGCCAGGCGGCGATGTGCCCGATCAGCTCCCCCAGGCGGTGGATGGCGTTGCGCCCGGTGAACGGGCGGGCCGTGTGCGCCCTCACCCCGCGGACGGTGATCCGAACGCGCAGCGTCCCTTGGCACCCGGCTTCGACCAGCGCGTCCGTCGGCTCGCCCAGCACGGCCGCGTCCCCGGCCAGCAGGTCCGGCCGCTCCTGCCACAGCTCGAGCAGGCCGCTGTCGTCCCGGCCCACCTCCTCGCGGGCGTAGAAGCACCAGGTGAGGTCGACCGCCGGCGCGGCCACCGTGGTCGCGACGTCCAGCATGACGGCCAGGCCACCCTTCATGTCCGACGCACCCACGCCCCATAGCGTGTCGCCCTCGACGCGTGCCGCCGCGTTCGCGCCGGGCGGCACGGTGTCGAGGTGCCCAGCCAGGACCAGGCGCTGGTCGCGCCCGAGGTCCGTGCGCGCCACGACGTTGTCGCCCACGCGCTCCACCGCGAGCCACGGGCACGGTGCCAACGCCTTCTCGACGGACGCGGCGATGGCAGCCTCGTGATGGCTCACCGACGCGATGGCGACGAGGTCGGCGGTCGCGGCCAAGAGGTCGGGGCGGCCGCCTCCCGCCTCAGGTGCTGGCGCCATGCTCGCGCAGGACCGCGTTCAGCTGCGCCTTGTCGTGGCGCTCCCCTTCGCTCAGCCGCTTGATCACGAGGACGCACGGCACGAAGAACTCGCCGCCTGGGTACTCGCGCCGACGGCTGGCGCGGATGGCCACGCACCACGGGGGTACCACCCCTCGGGACAGCTCCTCGCCCGTCTCGGCGTCGAAGACGGGTATGGAGGGGTCGAGGAAGCTCCCGGCGCTGAGCACGGCCCCGCGGCCTATGCGGGCCCCTCCCGTGACCATGCAGCGGCTGCCGACGAACGCGTCGTCCTCCACCACCACCGGCACGGCGTTGGGCGGCTCCAGGACGCCGCCGATGCCCACGCCGCCGGAGAGGTGCACCCGCTCGCCGATCTGGGCGCACGAGGCGACGGTGGCCCAGGTGTCGACCATGGAGTCGGCTCCGACCCAGGCGCCGATGTTCACGTAGGACGGCATCAGCACGACGCCCCGCCCGAGGAAGCAGCCCCACCGCGCCGAGGCGCCCGGGAGGGCGCGCACGCCCGCCGCGGCGAAGCCGTGCTTGAGCGGCAGCTTGTCGGCGTACTCGAAGGGCCCGTGCTCGACCGTCTCCATGCCGCGCAGCGAGAACAGCATGAGGATCGACTTCTTCAACCACTCGTGGACGACCACCTGGTCGGTCACCGGGTCGACCTCGGCCACCCGGGCCTGGCCGGTGTCGAGCAGCGTGATCGCCTCCTCGACGACGGCCGCCGCGTCCGTGTCCGCCGGGCTCAGCTCGTCGCGACGCTCCCAGAGCTCCTCGATGCTCGCCTGCAGATCAGCCATGGCTCACCCTACCGAGCGCTCCCTGGCCGCACCGAGCCGCCGCCCCACCAGCTCGAGGCGCTCCATCGGCTGGACCACTGCCACCCGCACGTGCTGGGCCGCGCGCTCCCCGTAGAGATCGCCGGGGCTGACCAGGAGACCGCCGTCGGCCGCCAGGTCCTCGGCCAGTGCCCAGGCGTCGCCCCGCTGTGCCGGCACCGGCACCCACAGGTAGAAGCCCCCCTCGGGCAGCGGGCACGGGCAGCCGTAGTCCGCCAGCACCGCGGCCAGGTACTCGAGGCGCTCGCGGTAACGATCCCGCTGCACCGCGACGTGGTCGTCGTCGGCCAGGGCGGCCACCGCGGCGGCTTGGACCGGTCCGGGCACCATCAGCCCGGCGTGCTGACGTACGGCGCGCAGGAACTCGACGAGCTCCGCGTCGCCGGCGTAGAAGCCGACGCGCAGCCCGGCCAGGTTCGACCGCTTGGACAGCGAGTGCACGGCGACCACACCCTCGCTCCCGTGCTCGAGCACCGAGCGAGGCGCCCCGGACCAGGTGAACTCGGTGTAGCACTCGTCGGAGAAGACCGGGACCCCGTGCGCTCTCCCCCACTCGGCCTCGGCGCCGAGGTCGCCCAGCCCGCCGGTCGGGTTGGAGGGCGAGTTGGACCACAACAGGAGGGCACGCGCCGCGTCGTCCGGGTCGACCGCGGCCAGGTCCAGCCCGCCGACCCGGCCCGCCGGTGCCGGGACGGGAACGGCCCGGCACCCGGCAAGATCGGCCCCCATGGCATAGGTCGGGTAGGACACCTCGGGGTAGAGCACGGTGTCGCGCTCGGGCCGGCGCAGGTGCAGGACGTGGGGAACGGACGCCACGAGCTCCTTCGTGCCGACCGACGCGGCGACCGACGAGGCTTCCAGTTCGACGCCGAAGCGCCGGGCCAGCCACGCCGCCGCCGCCTCGCGCAGCGCGGCGCTGCCGGCCGAGGCCGGGTAGCCGCGCTCGGAGTCCGACCTCGCCAGCGCCTCGACCACCGACGGCGCCGGCGGGTCGCACGGTGTCCCCACCGAGCAGTCGACCATGCCGCCGGCGTGCGCGGCGGCCACCGCGGCCAGGCCGTCGAGACGGTCGTAGGGGTAGGGCGGCAGGCGGAAGGTCACGGCGCGGACATGAACTGGGCGAAGCGGGCGCGGCCGACGTCGTCGAGCACCACCTGGAGGACGGCCGACTCCTCCCCGTCCCGCTGGTCCACGACCTCGCCTTCACGGTGCACGGCGGCCAGGATGTCGCCGCGAGCCCAGGGCACGACCAGCTCGACCACCCGGTCCGAGCCCCGGAGGCGGTCGGCCATGACACGCAGCAGGTCGTCGATGCCCTCACCCGTCAGCGCGGAGACGACCACCGAACCCTCCAGGCCGCGGGCGAGCGCCTTGGCCTCCTCCGGAGAGCGGTCGGCCTTGTTCACGACGGCGAGCTCGGGCACGCCGTCGGCTCCGATCTCGCGCAGCACGTCGTGGACCGCCGCCATCTGCATCCCGGCGTCGGCCGCCGTGCTGTCGACGACGTGCAGGACGAGGTCGGCCAGGCGGACCGAGTCGAGGGTGGAGCGGAACGCCTCCACCAGCTCGTGGGGCAGCTTGCGCACGAAGCCGACGGTGTCGGTGACGAGCACCGTCTCCCCGCCGGGCAGCGCCAACTGGCGCGTGCGCGGGTCGAGCGTCACGAAGAGGCGGTCCTCGGCCGGCACGCCGGCGTCGGTCAGGCGGTTGAGCAGGGTCGACTTCCCCGCGTTGGTGTAGCCCACGAGGGCGACCTCACGGTGGCGGCCGCGGGCCCGGCTGCGGCGCTGGAGCGATCGGGTGCGCTCGACCTCGCGCAGGTCGGCCTCCAGGCGGTGCATGCGGCGCACCAGTCGCCGCCGGTCGACTTCGAGCTGCGTCTCCCCGGGCCCCCGGGTCCCGATCCCCCCCGCCTGTTGGCTGAGCCCGAGGCCGCGGCCGCGCAGCCGGGGCAGCCGGTAGCGCAGCAGCGCCAGCTCCACCTGTGCCTTCCCCTCGGGGCTGCGCGCGTTCTGGGCGAAGATGTCGAGGATCACGGCCGTGCGGTCGATGGCGGTGCGCCCGAAGAGCTTCTCCAGGTTGCGGTGCTGAGCCGGAGTCAGCTCGTCGTCGAACACCACGGTGTCGACGTCGAGGCTTCGCGCGAGCGCGGCGATCTCCTCCGCCTTGCCGCGGCCGACGAACGTGGCGGGGTCGGGCGCATCCCGGCGCTGCACGACGCGGCCGACCACGTCCGCGCCGGCGCTGTCGACGAGTTGGGCCAGCTCGTCGAGCGCCGCCTCGACCCCTTCGGCGGTGAGGCCCGGGAACACGACGCCGACCAAGATGATCCGCTCCCGGAACGCGCGCTCAATGAGCGTGCCGGGCAACAGGTTGCTCAAGACAGCATCCCGGGGTCGACCTCGACGTCGGCCACCTTGCGGACCGGTCCGGCCAAGTGGGCCGGGGCTCCCTCGCCCGATCCGAGCGCGACCGAGAGCACCCCTCCGGGATTGCGCACCCGCACCGCGCCTTCGGGTGACACGACCCCCCAGGAGCGCGCCGCAGCCGCGGCGGCGACGCTGCCCGTCCCGCAGGCGAGGGTCTCCCCCGCGCCGCGCTCGTAGACCCGGAAGTCGAGGAGCTCGCCGGCATCGTCCTCGGTCACGGTGATCCACTCCACGTTGATGCCGCCGTCGTAGGCGCTCTGGAGTTTCGGCCCGAGCTCGGCGACGTCGATCGAAGCCGTGTCCGGGCCGAGGAGGACGAGGTGCGGGTTGCCCACGCCGACCGTGCGGGCCCGCCGCCCGTCCTGCTCGTCGGGCTGCTCCGGGCCGAGGGTGACCGGGCCCATGTCGACGCTCGCCGTCGCCCGGCCGGGCCCGGGGCCGGGGGCGTAGTCGACCGTGCGGACGCCCGCGTCGGTGGCGACGGTGAAGCGCGGCGGGGACACCAGCCCGGCGTCCACCGCGGCCTGGGCCAGGCAGCGCATCCCGTTCCCGCTCATTTCGGCCGGCGATCCGTCGGCGTTGCGCAGCTCCATGGACAGGTCGCAGCCGTCGCGGCCCGGACCGACACGGATGATGCCGTCGGCGCCCACGCCGCAGCGCCGGTTCGCCAGCAGGCGCACCTGCTCGGCGGAGAGCCGTCTCTCGTCCTCGGGGTCGAGGACGACCAGGAAATCGTTGCCCGCAGCCTCGTGCTTGGTGGCGTGCACGTCTCCATTGTCGCAGCCCGCGGCGCTCAACCGTGCACGAGGGCACCCTCGAGCAACGACTGCACCTCCTCGACGCTGTCGGCCCAGCGGACACGCGGATCGCGGCGGAACCACGCCGCCTGGCGCCGGGCGAACTGCCTGGTTCGCCGCACCGCCTCCTCCAGGCAGGGGCCGAGGGGGGCGCCTTCCTCCACGTGGGCCAGGATCTCGCGGTAGCCGAGCGCTTGCCGTGCCGTGCGGGAGAGGCCCCGCGGCCGGGCCGCCAGCGCCCGCACCTCGTCCACCAACCCCGCTTCGACCATCGCGTCGAAGCGCGCCGCGATGCGCCGGTCCACCTCGCCGGGCGGCACGGCCAGACCCACCTGGGCGATGCCGCCCGCGGGGTAGGCCTCGAGCCCGGGTCCGAAGTCCGAGAACGGCCGTCCCGCCCCGAGGGTGACCTCGAGCGCCCGCACGACGCGTCGCCGGTTGGTCGGGGCCATGCGGCCCGCGGCGACCGGGTCGAGCTCGCGCAGGCGGGCGTGGAGATCCTCCGTCCCGGCCGCGCCCGTTTCGAGCTCGGCCTCCAGCGCGTCCGCCACGTCGGGGTAGCGGCCGGGGATGGACAGGTCGTCGACGACGGCGCGGTGGTACAACCCGGTGCCTCCCACCAGGAGGGCGTGCCTTCCGGCGGTCGCTACGGTGGCCAGGGCGTCCCGGGCCGCCGCTTGGAACTGCGACACGGTGAACTCCTCGTCGGGATCGACCAGGTCGAGCAGGTGGTGCGGGACCGCCGTTCGGGCCTGCGCATCGGGCTTCGAGGTGCCGATGTCCATGCCGCGGTAGACGCACATGGAGTCGACCGAGACGATGTCGCAGTCGCCCCGGCGCCGTGCGAGCTCCAGCGCGGCGCCGGACTTGCCCGCCGCCGTCGTCCCCACCAGGGCGACGGCCGTCACCCGCTCGCGACGGGAATGCGCCGGCGGTGGCGCGGGGGCGCCACCACCTCGTCGAGCCGGCCCGTGAGGTGGTGCGGATGGCCCGAGATGACGGTGACCCGGGCCAGCGCTCCTGGTTCGGGACCGTCGGATTCGCCCGCGAAGTGGACGAGCTTGCCCTGGCGGGTGCGCCCGTTCAGCATGGCCGCGTCGCGGCGGCTCACTCCTTCGACGAGCACTTCTTCGCTGCGCCCGACCCGGGCCTGGTTACGGGCCAGGGCGGAGCGATCGATCACCGTCTTCAGGCGCTCGAAGCGTTCGGCCACGACCTCGGGCGCCACGAACTCCGACTCCATGGCGGCGGCGCGGGTGCCGGGACGAGGCGAGAAGACGAACGTGAACGCGCTGTCGTAGGCCGCCTCGGCGCAGACGGCGAGCGTCTGTTCGAAGTCGTCCTCGGTCTCGCCGGGGAACCCCACGATGATGTCGGTCGTCACCGCCAGGTCGTCGACCGCGGCCCGGGCCGCGGCGAGGCGTTCGAGGTATCGCGTCGCCGTGTAGCCGCGGCGCATGGCGCGCAGCACACGGTCGCTGCCCGACTGGAGCGGAAGGTGCAGCTGCTCGCAGACCTCGGGCGTCTCGGCCATGGCCGCGATCGTTTCGGGCCGCAGGTCCTTGGGATGCGGGCTGGTGAAGCGCACGCGCTGAATCCCCTCGACCCGGCCGACGGCACGCAGCAGGTCGGCGAAGAGCGGGCGGCGCCGCGTCAGGTCGCGTCCGTAAGAGTTGACGTTCTGCCCGAGCAGCGTGACCTCGCGGTGGCCGGTACGGCCCAGACTCTCGACCTCGCTCACGATGTCGAGCATCGGGCGGCTGACCTCGCCGCCGCGCACCGAGGGCACGATGCAGAACGAGCACGAATTGTCGCAGCCGGTCTGGATCGTGACCCAGGCGGCGTAGGGCAGCTCGCGCACCGCGGTGAGCGGGCTGGACGCCCCCTCCGGTGACGGGGCGTCGAGGATCTCGGTCACGGGCCCGTCGGTCCGGGCTTGTCGGAGCAGCGCGGGAGCTCGGGCCAGGTTGTGCGTCCCGAACACGACGTCGACCCAGCCCACCCGCTGCTGAATCAGGTCGCGGTCCTTCTGGGCCAGGCAACCGCCCACCGCGATCTGCAGGTCCGGTTTGGCGTCGACCAGCTCTTTGAGGCGGCCCAGCGTGCCGTAGAGCCTCCGGTCTGCGTTCTCCCGGATGCAGCACGTGTTGAGCACGACGACGTCGGCCTCCTCCATGCTGGCCGCCGGAGACAACCCGTCGGCGACGAGCAGCCCGGCCAGCCGTTCGGAGTCGTGCTCGTTCATTTGGCACCCGAAAGTGCGGATGAAGTAGGTCCGGGGCACCCGGGGAAGTCTACGGAACCGGCGCTCGGTCTCGACTGCGCGCCTCGTCCCGGCCAACGTCGACGAGCGTCACAGGACGACGTCGGCGTCGTCGCCGTAGGTGATGCCGCCGAGATCGGGGCGCAGCGCCAGGACCTGGCCCGGCACGCCGGACGCTGCCAGGACCGATTCGGCCCGGTCGCGCACCGCGCCGAATGTCTCCGTGGTCGCCACCCCGAGGAGTGTCGGGCCCGCTCCCGACCAGCAGGCCGCCGAGCGCGCCGGCGTCGATCAGGCCACGGAGCAGCTCGGGCGCCTCGGGGAAGAGCGCGGTGCGGGCGGGCTGGTGGATGCGGTCGTCCATGGCCGCCGAGACGAGGGCGGCGGGCCGGGCCATCCCGGCCAGCAGCAACGCCATGCGGCCCAGGTTGAAGACGGTGTCGGCCCGGGTGAGCGTCTCGGGCAGCAGGGTCCGGGCCTGCGGCGTCTCCAGGTTGCGCTCGGGGACCATGGCGACGAAGGCCAGGTCGGCGCTGAGCGGCAGCGGCGCGTAGACGGGCCGGCCCTCGACCGTCGTCGCGCCGACCAGCCCGCCGAACGCGCTCGCCGCCGCGTTCTCGGGGTGTCCGTCGTGCGCCGCGGCTACGGCGAATGGATCCTCCGCGCCGGCCGCGGCCGCCGCCGCGGCCGCCAGCGCAGCCGAGGATCCGAGGCCGCGGGCGACCGGGATCTGCGAGCGCACGGTCACGGCGATGCGATCGTGCCCGAGCACCTCCGTCGCGACCCGGGCGGCGAGATGCGTGGCGTCGTCGAAGAGCCCCGCCCCTTCGCCGTCCGTGCGCACCGAGAGCGAGGCCGCGGGCTCGACCTCGACGCTGACGTAGCGGTCGACCGCCACCGCCAGCGTGTCGAAGCCCGGACCGAGGTTGGCCGACGAGGCGGGGGCCCGGGCACGCATCTCCGGTGAGGCTAGACGGTCGTCCGAACGGGGCGCAGGTGGCTGTCGTCAGAACAGGCGCTGCACCCAGGACGGGCGGGGAACGTTCTCGGACAGCCGGACCGGCACCACCGCGCGCTGCATCCCGAGAGTGACGACGACCGTGCCCACGCGGTCGCCCGCCCGGGCCTGGTCGGTCAGCCGCGTCACCGGGTCGAACCGTCGCGCCACGGCGTCGCCGGGCCAGGTCAGCACGGCCACCGACGAGACGGCCCGGGCGTCCACCGAAGCGCCGCTCTCGGTCACCCGGGCCACCACCTGCCCTCGCTGCAGGGCCGACACCGCGCCCATGTCCTTGGCCACGGTGTCGGCCAGGTCCAACGCGTGCAGGCCGGCCGTGACCAGGACCCCGGGCCCTTCCTGCCCGGTGACCGCGGTGATGACGAGGGTCGGGACGCCATGCACGGTCCGCACCACGGCCAGCACGTCGCACCCGCCGGCCTCCGAGGTGAAGCCGGACTTGACGCCGATGATGCCGTCGAGGCCGAGCAGCGGGGTGTAGGTCGAGATGGTGCCGGCCACGGGCAGCGTCACGCTGCGCATCAGCACCATGGAGGCGAAGACCGGGTCCTCCATGTCGGGCGCCGCCACCTTCAAGATGTCACTGGCCGTCGACTCCGACGCCGGCGCAATGCCGCTGTCGTCCGCGAAATGGGTCTCGCTCATGCCGAGCTGCGCCGCGACGGCGTTCATCTTGGCCACGAAGGCGGCGATGCTGCCGGCGTCCCAGCCCGCCAGCATGTCGGCGTAGTTGTCCGCCGAGTGCACGAGCATCCCGTTCAGCAGCTGGCGCTCGCTGATGACCTCGCCCGGAGCGACCAGGGCGTTCGAGTCGTCGTTGTTCGTGTCGGAGTCGTAGTCGACGATGTCGGACTCCGTGACGGGGACGTCGGGCCCTGAGGACGATCCCGTGAGGGGATGGTCGTGCAACACGACGTAGGCCGTCATGAGCTTGGTCAGGCTGGCGACCGGGACCGGCTTCTGCCCGGGCGAGCCGGCAGCGACGCCGACGGAGGGCACGTCGACCGCGCCCTCGCCGGCGGAGGGCCACGGCAGCTTCACGTGCGTCGCCGGCACGTGCACCGATCGCACCAGGACGGGCGTGATCGCGGGCGCGGGATCGGGCGCGCTCAGCCGGACGGCGACGGCGATACCCGCGGCGGCGACGAGGACGACGGCGACGGCCACGAGGACGAGCACCCGTCGCCGACCGCCGCTCGCTCTGGCGCTGGCGGCGGCGCGCCCGGCGGGTGGGCGCCGCCTCTACCGGCAGCGGCTCTGACGCCGGTCCCCCTCCGGACGAGCTCGCGAGCAGGGGCGCCGCGTCCCCGTCGATCACCGACGCGACAGCGCGTCGAGCTCTTCGGGCGTCATGAGGACGGCGCGGGCCTTGGACCCCTCGCTCGGCCCGACGACCCCGCTGCGCTCCAGGAGGTCCATCAGCCGCCCGGCGCGGGCGAACCCGACGCGCAACTTGCGCTGCAACATGGAGGTGGAACCTAGCTGCGACCGGACCACGAGGTCGCGCGCCTGCGCCAGCAGCTCGTCGTCGTCGCCGTCGACCGCGCCGGGACCGGCAGGGCGGTCGTCGACGTCGTCGATCCCGACGATCGCCTCGGCCTGTCCTCCCTGCGCCTTCCAGTGGCCCACGACCTGGCGCACCTCCTCCTCGGAGACCCACGGAGCCTGGAGTCGCCGCGGCACGTTGGAGGACGCGGTCAGCAGCAGCATGTCCCCCTTGCCGACGAGGCGCTCCGCCCCCGGCTGGTCGAGGATGACCCGGCTGTCGGCCAGGGACGAGACCGAGAAGGCCATGCGGCTCGGGATGTTGGCCTTGATCACCCCGGTGATGACGTCGACCGACGGGCGCTGGGTGGCGATGACGAGATGGATGCCGACGGCCCGCGCCATCTGGGCGATCCGCACGATGGAGTCCTCCACGTCGCGCGCCGCGACCATCATGAGGTCGTTGAGCTCGTCGACGACGACGAGGATGAACGGCAGCGGTTCGGGCGGTTCGGGCTCCGGGGGCAGGTCGGCCTCGTCCTCGACCGCCGGGTGGTCCTCGCCCAGCACCGAGGCGGCGACGCGCGGACGCGCCGGCGGTCCGAGGGCGGCGGCGGCGCGACGAGCCCCTCGACCACCATCTGGTTGTAGCCGGTGATGTCGCGCACGCCGTTCTCGGCCAGCAGGTCGTACCGGCGCTCCATCTCCTTGACCGTCCAGGCCAGCGCGTTGGCGGCCTTCTTGGGGTCGACCACCACCGGGTTCAACAGGTGCGGCAGCTCGTCGTACTGGCCCAGCTCGACGCGCTTGGGGTCGACGAGAATGAGCTTCACCTGATCGGGGTCGTCGCGCATCAGGATCGACGTGATGATGGAGTTCATGCACGACGACTTGCCCGAGCCCGTCGCGCCCGAGATGAGGATGTGGGGCATCTCGGCCAGGTTGGACATGACGGCCCGGCCGGCGATGTCCCGGCCCATCGCCACCTCGCAGCGGGTGCGACGCCGAACGGGCCTCCTTGGACTCGAGGATGTCGCGCAGGGAGACGAGCTGACGGTTGCGGTTGGGTACCTCGACGCCGATGGCCGACTTGCCCGGGATGGGCGCGAGGATGCGGACGTCGGGTGACGCCATGGCGTAGGCGATGTCCTTGGACAGGCTGGTGACCCGCGCCACCTTGACGCCCGGGCCGAGCTCCAGCTCGTAGCGCGTGACCGTCGGTCCGACGCGACTACCGACGAGGCGCGTCTCGACGCCGTGCGCGGCGAGCGCCCGCACCAGCTCCTCCCCCGCCGCGTCCACCTGGCGCTGGTCGTGGTGCATCTTCTTCGACGACTGCAGCAACGACAGGTCCGGCAGCACCCAACCTCCGGGTGCGCGTGGCACGGCCGCCGCCGGCGCGGGCCCCGACTCGGCGCGCAGCATCGGTTCCGGCTCGGACTCGGACTCGGACTCGGGTTCAGGCTCAGGATCGAGCGGGATGTCGATCTCGACGTCTCGCGTCGGCGGCGGGCGTTCGGCGGCCTCGGAGACGGTCGGCCCCGTGTCGGTTGCCCGGACCCCCGGCGGGCGGGTCGCCGCGCTCCCTCCCGGATCGGCGCCGTCGCCGCCGACGCTCACGAGAGGCCCGCCCCGCCACAGTGACACTGCCGTGCGGCCGCTCCAGGCTGCCGCGGCGCGCAGGGCGCGGCCGATCGCGGCCAGCGAGACGCCCGTGGCGACGAGGAGCGCGACCACGAGGACGGCCACGAGGAGGACTGCCGCCCCGCCGGTCCCCAACCCGGCCTGCAGCGGGCGGCCCACGACGGCTCCCAGATACCCGCCGGCGTCGCGGAGCGCGCCCGAGTTCTTCAGCGGCGGGTTGTGCCGCAGCTGCGCCAGCCCGCACACGGCGAGCAGTCCGAGCACCGAACCGACGGCCAGGCGCACCGGTTCGGCGACCTGACCGGGCCGTTCGTCTTCATCGGCACGGTCGCCGCGCCGAAGCAGGAGCGCGACGCCGGCGCCCACGACGACGAGCGGGAGTAGGACCCGGGCCCACCCGGCGACGAGGGCGAGTCCCGAATCGACCCCGTGGCCCACCGGACCGAGCCCCGGTCCCCAGAGGGCCAGGGCCAGCAGGACGCCGAGCGTGACGAGACCGACCGCCCACAGGTCGCGGGCCTGCACACGCCAGAAAGGCTCCGCGGCACGCTTCGGGTCGGACCGCCGCCCGGACGGACCGGCGGACTTGGCCTTCTTGGCCGGGGCGCGCGCCTTCGCCGGGGTCCGTGCGTCCGGACGCGTCGGGGCCCCTCTGCGAGTTCTGGTCACCACGGTAGGTGTGAGATTACCGTTTGACCTGGCCGTATCCGGGGACGCTCCCCGCCCCCGGGGCGCGTCGACCACGAAAGAGCACAAGGGCCTGACCAGGCGCGCGCCGCCTGCCCGGGACCACGGCTCTTGCAGGAGAGCCGGCCTTGAGAAGCGAACATATGTTCGTTATCCTAGTTCGGTGGCACTGCGCTGGACGTTGGCAGAGAGCGAAGAGGCAGGGAGCCTCTTTCCCGACGAGCGCAAGGGCGAACGCCACGTCGGCAAAGGTGCCTACGCCGGGATGGAGTTCCTCCACGTCAACGCGCGCAGCATCATCAACACGGTGCCGCCCGAGAGCGCCATGCCCTTCCGGTACACGATCAACCCGTATCGAGGGTGCAGCCACGCCTGCGTGTACTGCTTCGCCCGCCCGACGCACGACTACCTCGGCCTCGGCATCGGGACCGACTTCGAGCGCAAAATCGTCGTGAAGGTCAACGCCGTCGAGCGACTGCGCGCCGAGCTCCGCGCACCCCGATGGGGCGGCGACAGCATCGCCATGGGCACGAACACCGACCCGTACCAGCATGCCGAGGGGAAGTACCACCTCACGCGCGGCATCGTGGAGACACTTTCGGAAGCGCGCAACCCGTTCAGCATCCTGACCAAGTCGACGCTCATCCTGCGCGACGGCGCTCTGCTCGCGGAGGCGGCCCAGCGGACCGAGGTGACGGTGAGCTTCTCCATCGGCACGCTCGACCGTGCGGTGTGGCAGCTGACCGAGCCGGGAACGCCGCCTCCCGACAAGCGGGTCGAGGCGCTGCGCCGGCTGACCGAGCTGGGCATCTCCTGCGGAGTCCTCGTGGCCCCGGTGCTGCCGGGACTCTCCGACTCCGAGGAGCAGCTGGTGGAGGTGACCGAGGCCGCAGCCGCAGCCGGAGCCGTGTCGGTCCACGGGGTGGCGCTGCACCTGCGGGGACCCCTGCGCGGCCACTATCTGGACTGGCTCGCCGGAGTGCGGCCCGATCTGATGGCGCTTCACCGCCGCCGCTTCCGCCGCAGCGCGTACCAGGACGACGACGAGCGGGAGCGCATCGCGGGGATCGTGCGCCGAGCCGCCCTCCGCGTCGGCGTGACCGGCCGCGACCGCTACCGGGCCGAGCCGCCACAGTCGCCGTCGCCGACCGGGACGTCGCCGACCGGGACGTCGAGCAACGACGCCACCAACGCGCAGCTGCGGCTGCTCTGAGCCTCTCGCCCGCCATACGCTTGGCCGCGGTGCCCGACGTCATCGCCATCGCGCACCGCGGCGACCCGATGGGGGCGCGCGAGAACACGCCCGCCGCGTTTGCGTCCGCCGTGACCCATGGCGCCGACTGGGTGGAGCTCGACCTGCGGCTCACCCGAGACGGCGTGGTCGTCGTGCTGCACGACCAGTCGCTGCAGCGGCTGTGGGGCCGTGACGTCTCCATCGGAGACGTCGACCTGGCCGAGGTGCAGCGCCTGGGCCACGGCGACGAGCGCATCCCGACGCTGGCCGAGGTGCTCGTGGATCTGCCGCTGCCCATCATGGTCGACTTCACGCGCCGAGAGGTCGTGGTGGGCGCCCTGGACGCGGTGTCTGCCGCCGGCGCGCTGGAGCGGTCGCTCTTCGTCACGGGCAACGTCGAGGCACTCCGCCTGCTGCGAGGCCTCTCCGGGGAGGCCCGGATCGGGCTCACCTGGGTGGAAGGCCCGGAGCCTCCCGCCGGGCTGCTGCGCGAGCTGGGGGCGGAGTACTGGAATCCCATGTTCGACCTGGTGACCCGGGCCGGCGTGGACGAGGTGCACGCCCAGGGCCGGAAGGTCTCGACCTGGACGGTCGACCGCAGCGAGGACGTGGACCGGGTGGTGCAGGCCGGGGTCGACGCCGTGGTGAGCAACCGGATCGGCGACCTCCTGCGCTTCCTTGGCCGGGGATGATCAGATCATCCTCCTGCATGCGGGCATTGAGCCGGGCCAGGGGCGGGCGCGAGGATGGGAGCACGACAGCGGCACGCGACCAGCCGGTGGGGAGCGACCCACGCCTGCCTCACCCGTTCTCGACCGGGGGGCTGAACCCGCCGACCTCCGGCGCGGGTCTCCGGGCGGCCCGCATCGGTCCACGCCTCCGCGCCCTCGCGCTCACTGTTGTGCTCGTCGTGGCAACGCTTGGTATCGGGTGGTTGGCCTGGAGCGTGGTCGAATGGCGTCGCGGCCGCACACCGGGCTACCGGATCGTCGGTCTGCGCGTCGTCCGGCGCTCGGACGGGCGTCGGGCCGGCTGGGCGCGCTGTGCCCTGCGTGGGCTCTGCTGCGCCCTCCTGATCCTCCCGACGATCGCCGTCTGCTGCCTTCTCGCCGTGACCTTCGTCATGGGTGCATCGCCTCCGAGTGGCCTGTTGCGCCGGCCCCGCGCCGCTCCGTGGGACCGGCTCACCGGCACCGAGGTGGTCGAGGATCGTCGTCGCTCGCACGGCATCGTGCTCGGCGGCGACTGGCCGGCCAACGCGTCGATGGACGGGCTCGGCGCCGGCTACGGCTCGCGCCAGAACTGAGGACCCGGCCCCGACCCTTGGCGCAGGTACCGTCGGCCCTCGCAGCAGAGCCGCTCCGGCGGGCGGTGCTGTGGGCCGCAGTCGCCTCCGGGCCGGGGACGGCCGATCACTGTCGTGAACGCGGTCCAGTCCGATCAGTCGATCGAATCGACCGCGTAGACATATGCGGCACCTTTGCCGCTCGGTGCGCCTACGACCGCGGTCGCCCCCGACACCGCAACCGATGATCCGAAGAAGGAGTTCGCGGGCACCGGGTCGCGCAAGGTCAGGATCGGGTCAGTCGTCCACACGACTCGCCTCACGTACCCGTAGACCGCCCCTCCTGCCCTGCTACTGAACTTCGTGACGGGAGCGCCAACCACCGCCGTTGTCCCCGAAACCCCCACCGACTGAGCGAAGGCGTCGTTCGTCGTGGCCCTCGGATCATGCAGCGTCGCAGACGGTTCCTGCGGCCAACCGGCGACACCATTTGAGTACAGGTACGCCACACCTGGGGAGTCGTCGGGCGTTGCGCCCGCGACGACAGTCTTCCCCGACACCGCGACCGACGAGCCAAAGGAGTCGTCGGCGTTGCCCGCCGGATCCTGCAAGGTCACAGTCGGTGCGGTGGGCCAACCGGCAGGGCCCTTCATGTACACGTAGGCGGCACCAGCCGAGTTGGCGTAGCCGGGAGCTCCGATCACGATCGCCGAGCTCGACGATGCCACGGAGTAGCCGAAGGAATCGTTTGCCGCTGCCGCCGGATCGTGCAGAGTGACGGTCGGCGTGGTCGGCCATCCGGTGGTGCTCTTCTCGTACACGTAAATGGCGCCAGCCGAGTTGCTTGTGCCGGGAGCTCCGACCACGACTGCGGTCGCCGACACGGCCACCGAGGAGCCGAGTGAATCGAATGCGGTCCTTCCCGGATCCTGCAGTGTGACCGTCGGCGTGGTCGGCCAACCGGCAGGGCCCTTCACGTACACGTAGGCGGCACCAGCCGAGTTGGCGTAGCCGGGAGCTCCGATCACGACCGCCGAGCCGGACGCCGCCACGGAGTAGCCGAAGGAATCGTTTGTCGCTGCCGCCGGATCGTGCAGAGTGACGGTCGGCGTGGTCGGCCATCCGGTGGTGCTCTTCTCGTACACATAGGCGGCACCGCGCAGTTGGTCGGTGCCGTAGGCGCCGACGACGGCCGTCGTGCCCGAGACAGCCACCGATGAGCCGAACACGTCGGGTACGGTCGCCGCCGGGTCACGCAGCCTGGCCAGCAGGACGATGATCGTGGTGCTCTGCCCCGGCGGGGGCGGCGCCACGTTCGCCCAAGCCGCGGGGGCACATCCGGCAACGAGCGCGACCGAACCCAATGAGAGAACCGCCAATCGGCGCCGAGTCCGCCGGATGGCGAATGTTACTGCTCGACGAGCGTGCACAGGTATCCACCACCTGTCTGGTCGAGGACACTCGCTCTGATGGAGGCTAATGCAAATCTCTCCTCGAGGGCGCCGTAGCGGGCACAGTGCGCCGCCCACCGGGCGGAGGTCCGAGGCGACGCGGAGCGAACCCGTCCGTCACCTCGCGAAGGCGACGGACGAATCGCGCGTCGGGTCATCCTGTCCGGCGGTACCGTTGGCCGCGGCCGCGTCCGGATCGGGGTCGCCGATCGGGTGCGTGCGTGCGTCTGTGACGTCGAGGGTTGACGGGGGTTGAGACGGAGATGGAATTTCACGGGAAGATCGGCGACGACTGGCGCGACTCGGAGCCGTGGTGGCCCCCGATGCCGACCCCGCCGGACGGCGCGCCCAACGTCATCGTCGTCGTGCTCGACGATGTGGGATTCGCGCAGCTCGGCTGCTACGGCTCCGACATCGAGACGCCACGGATCGACGCCCTGGCCGCCGACGGCCTCCGCCTCAGCAACTTCCACACGACCGCGCTCTGCTCCCCCACGCGCGCCTGCCTGAACACGGGCAGGAACCATCACCGCAGCGGTATGGGCAGAGTGGCCGACCTGGCCACAGGCTTTCCGGGGTACTGGGGTCGGCCTCCTCGCGAAAACGGCTTCTTGTCGGAGATGCTGCGAGCGCACGGGTACGCCACGTATGCCGTCGGCAAGTGGCACTTGAGTCCGGAGGACGAGACGAACATGGCGGCGTCGCGCTCGACGTGGCCGCTGGCCCGCGGCTTCGATCGCTGGTACGGGTTCCACGGCGGCGAGACGCACCAGTTCGTACCCGCCCTCTACCACGACAACCACGCCGTCAGACCGCCGAGAACCGTCGAGGAGGGCTACCACCTCAGCGCCGACCTGGCCGACCGCGCCATGGAGTATCTCGCCGACCTGCGCGCGGTCGACGACCAGCAGCAGTTCTTCCTGTACTTCTGCACCGGCGCCTGCCATTCGCCGCACCACGCGCCGACCGAGTGGATCGAGCGCTACCGGGGAAGGTTCGCCCAGGGCTGGGACGCGTGGCGCGACGAGACGTTCGCCCGCCAGCTCGAGCTCGGTGTCGTCCCCCCGGGCACGGCGCTGTCACCCCGGCCGGAATGGGTCCCGGCCTGGGAATCCCTCGACGACGCCAGCAAGGAGTTGGCCCAACGGTTCATGGAATGCTTCGCCGCATTCCTCTCCTATACCGACGCGCAGATCGGACGACTACTCGATTTCGTCGACGACCTCGGTGACGGAGACCGCACGCTTGTGGTCCTCGTCTCCGACAACGGCGCCAGCTCCGAAGGCGGGAAGGACGGGACCATCAACGAGGGTCGGCTGTCGAACTTCGAGGGCTCCCCCGTGGACGAGATGCTGCGCCGCATCGACGAGATCGGCGGTCCTCTCAGCCACAACAACTACCCCTGGGGCTGGACCATGGCCGGCAACACGCCCTTCAAGCGGTGGAAGCGCGAGGTGCACGAGGGGGGTGTCGCCGACCCGTGCATCGTCCGATTGCCCGCCAACCGGCGGTCCGGTCCGGGAGGCGCCGTGCGCCGGCAGTTCGCGCACGCCGTCGACATCGTCCCAACTGTGCTGGAGCTGGTCGGCGTGGACGGGCCGCAGACGATCGACGGGATCGCCCAGGCACATCTGGACGGGATCAGTTTCGCCTACCTGTTCGCCCCCGGTGGGGAGACCGCACCCGGCCGCCACGTCACCCAGCACTTCGAGATGCTCGGGTCGCGTGCCATCTACCACGACGGCTGGAAGGCGGTCGCTTACCACCCGGTAGGGCCGATCTACGACGACGGACTGCGCGCCAGCGCGCCCTTCGGCGACGACGTCTGGGAGCTCTACCACGTCGCCGAGGACGTCTCCGAGGCCCACGACCTCGCCGCGGATCACCCGGAGATGGTCGCCGAGCTGGTCGCGCTCTGGTGGGACGAAGCCCGTCGCAACGACGTGCTCCCGCTGGACAACCGGGTGCTCGAGGCGATGGCCCACAAGAACGACCGCCGGCGACCACGCGACGCGTTCCGCTACTTCCAGGACGCGGCGCCCGTGCCCGAGTGGGTGGCAGCCGACGTGCGGAACCGGTCTCACGCCATCACGGTGACGGTCGACGTCGCAGACGGTGGAGCCCCGAACGGCACGCTCCTCGCGCTCGGGTGTGCCCTCGGCGGGTGGTCGTTGCACGTCTTCGACGGCCACCTCCGCTACGTCCACAACCTGCACGGCCAGAGGCTGTACGAGGTCGTCGCCGGCTCGCCGCTCGCCGCCGGTCGCCACGTGGTCGAGTTCCGCTTCGACAAGGACCGGGGTGCGGGGGGGCAGGGGACACTCTGGATCGACGGCGACAACGTCGGCACCGGGAGTGTCGACCGCTTCACGCCGGTCGCCTTCAACGAGGTCGGGATTGGGCTGACCTGCGGATACGAGTGGGGACCCTCGGTCGGGGGCGACTACGAGGCGCCGTTCCGCTTCAACGGCACCATCGTGCGCGCCGAGGTGACGGCCACGGGCCCGGTCGTCCGGGACCCCGTGGCTGAGGTGGCCGCCATCCTGGCGTCGCAGTGACCCCGGCCAACGCGGTCGTGACTGATCCGGACCGCCACGCTGGGGCATCGAGGTGCGAGCGCGCATGAGTCCGTCCGCCGCCCGCGCCTCGGCTCGGCTCGGCTCGGGCGCACCTGCTGGGAGTGAGTCCTTTCGTACGCAACCGCCCCGGGGACGGCACGACTCAATGTGTCAAGGTCGGCACGTACAGGGTGGACCTATCGAAATGCTTCCCACTCGGCCGATCCAACTTCCGCGGCTGTGGTCGGGGGCGACAAGCCCTGGATGAGCGCGGTCAGCAGCCGCCGGACGGCGCGCTTCGACGTCGACCACGGCGAGGGAGAGGCGGGGATCGCTGCGGTAGAGCGCCGCTATCTCAGGACCCGGCGTGGCCATCTGCCAGAACGCGCCCGACAGCGAGGTCGCCGCTGCGATGAGGTCGACGGCGTCGCGCCCGCTCAGGGTCGGCAGCAGCCGCCGGACCGCGAGGGTGATCGCGTCGACCTCCGCGTGGGTCACGAGCTTGAAGGCGCGCACCGCCTCGAGCGAGACGTTCCGTTCGAGATTGAGCGGGGCCTGGGCCAGGAGGTCGCAGAAGGCGCCCCGGGCCGCGAGCGTCCCGGCGAACACGGTCGCCACCGCGGCGGGAGTTGGGCTCGTGAGCTTCCCGAGCTCGGCGCGCAATGCGCCCGACCACTCCCGCCATGCCTCCGCCGTCAAACGCAGAAAGATCTCCTCACGCGTCTCGAAGTAGCGGAGCAGCGCCGACTTGTGCATGCTCACCGCCTCGGCGATCTCGGTCAGGGTCACTTGCCGGATCCCCCGTTCGGCGCCCAGCCGGCGCGCGGCATCGAGGATCGCCGTCTCTCGCTGGTGCTTCGCTGCAGTGCTGCGCGCCCGCTGAAACCCGGACTCCGGCACTTTCTCAACGTAACACAACCCAGTTGCGTTAATAAGACAACGGTGTTGTACTAAAGGGTATGGAACAGACCTGGTTCATCACCGGCTCCTCACGGGCTTGGGTCGCGCCCTCACCCGGGCCGCCCTCGACGCCGGCGATCTCGTCGCCGCCACCGCCCGCCAGACCGGCGCAGCTCGACGACCTCGTCGCCCAGTTCGGCGAACGCATCCACACCATCGGCCTCGATGTCACCGACGCCCAAGCCGCCCGTTCAGCGATCGCGGACGCCCGCCGTCACTTCGGCCGCCTCGACGTCATCGTCAACAACGCCGGCTACGCCAACGTCTCACCCATCGAGACCACCGACGACGAGGACTTCCGCGCCCAGTTCGAGACCAACTTCTGGGGCGTCTACCACGTCTCCAAAGCGGCGATCCCGGTTCTGCGGGAGCAAGGCGGTGGCCTCGTCATGCAGATCTCGTCTGTGGGCGGACGCGTCGGTGGCTCACCGGGGATCGCCTCGTACCAGGCCGCCAAGTTCGCGATCGACGGCTTCAGCCGAGTGTTGCGGGCCGAGACCGCGCCGTTCGGCGTGAAGGTCATGGTCGTCGAGCCGAGCGGCTTTCGGACCGACTGGGCCGGCTCCTCCATGACCGTCCACGACATCCCCGAGGCCTACGCCTCGACGGTCGGCGCCATGAACACGCCGCGTCCGGCAAAGCACCGACGGACCCGCGGGCGACCCGGCACGCGCCGCCGCCATCCTTGTTCAGATCGCCAAACGGCGCGACATCCCGGACCACCTGCCCCTCGGGGTGAACGCGGTCGAAGGCTCCATTCGCCTCGACGAGCAACTCCTCGCCGAAGACCTCAGATGGAGCGACGTGAGCCGCTCCGCCGACTTCAGCGAGCCTTACCCGAGAGAGCTCCCAGCCGACACGCCGAAGTAGATCGGTCCGAGTCGTTCAGACCGGCCTCACAGCTGCGACGTACCTTCGGGTTCGGATCCGACGATGATCGCAGGCAGGCGGCAGCGGTCACCATCGACGTGTGACCATCCACCGGTGTCGCTCACGTCGCTTCGTCCCCGCGCAGCTCGACCGGGGAGCCTCTCGCTTCAAACCTGCTCCTGCGTCAACGACGCGGCCCGATAGGTCCAGAAGGCGCACTTGCAGTGCGTCCGGGCCGACGTGCCAGCTTGGACCGGGCGAACGGTTCTCCAGGCACCCGCCGCCTGACGCCTCGAACGGCCCCTCGCCTCCGCTGAGTGCAGGAGAGGCGCTGCCGCAGAAAGCTGCGGTTGTGCTCGACACTGCCGTGTCGACGTCGGCCGTGGTAGACCTACCTCGCACGGGAAGGAACTTTGTGGTCACAGCGAAGCAGGCCACTCCGACTTGGGAGCGATACGCGTGGTTGGCAGGGATCCTCTACGTGATCGCTGTTGTGGCGGAATCCGCCGTCTCGGTCGGAGTCGGGATCAACCAGAACTCTTCGGCTGCGAAGATCGCGAGCGCACTCGCCGACCACAGAACGACGCTGCTCGTCGTCGTATGTTTGTGTGTCATTTATGCGGCCATGTTTCCCATCTACCTGTGGAAGATGTACGACCGTTTTCTGCGGACCGACGCCGATGGCTCGCGCGCCCTCGGCTCGTTGCTGCTGGTCGGCGGCGGACTCTTCGTCGCCCTCCACGCAGTCAGCGATATTGGGATCTACGGATTGCTCGTCGGGAAGCTGGCGTCTTTCGGGGCTCACCACGACCAAGGCGCCTCCTACACGTTGTACCTGACGACTTATGCTTTGGACAGCGTCGCAGACGTCTTCGGTAGTCTCTTCGCGTTCGCCGCAGGGGTGCTCGTTTTCAGAAGTGGGATCCTGCAGCGATGGCTCGGGTGGGTCTCGATCCTTGTCGCGATCCTGCTTTTTCTGCAGGCCTTCGGCCTCGGCGGCCTGATCGCGCCTTTCGGGCTGGTTCTCGACCTCATCGGATTCGTTCTGTTGCTGGTCTTCATCCTGACGAGCAGTGTGATCTTGCTCAGGCGTGAAAGCGCTGGTCGAAGTGCCCAGGCAAGTGCCGTTCGCTGAGGGGACCATACGAATCCGCTGGCATTGCCTCTCTGCAATTTCGAACGGCCGACGACAGAAGACCTCGGCTCCGTGGATAACTTCGCCGTCTATTGGATTCTGCACACACGGCTCGGATGCTCCCATTCGGCCGCTCGCCTCGGACAACAAAGGGTGAGCTGGTACTCGGCCGAGGCCGCCGTGGCGAAGGCAGTGGATGCGTCCGCGCCCAAGATGTCGCCGTCGAGTCCGAACACCGACATGATGCGTTCACCGACAATGTGGCTGATCAGGTCGCGCACCCTCCATCCCGCACACGGGGTCGGCCGCGAGACTTGATCGGGCGAGATGTCGGCGAGCCCAGGCTCGTACTCGGAACCAGCACGACGGAGCGGAGCCATTTCGTCCATTGTCCTGAGTTCCCACATCAGGCAGTTGCGAGCGCCGGCTCGTGATCGTCACCGACTGGGGCAATGTGGTCGGTCGCTCGCCAGATCTGAACCGAGAGCAGGACCATCGCCAGCGCGAACGGCGCCATTTGCAAGACGACCTTGGCGATACCGACGGACGCCGTCTGTTCGGCAAGCTCAAAGCCCAAGACGAAGAGAACTGCGAGCCAACGTGGTACACGACCGCTGCGCCAGAGGGCGACCCCCATGATGATCGGCGCCACGAACTCGCTGAAGGCGTAGACGTCGGTGAATGCTTGCCCTGGCCCCGAATTGAAGTTGGTGACCAGAAGCCGTGCAGCCGCATCCTGCGCCACATGTGCTGTCGCTGCAGCGGCAAGATTGATGCCGCCAAGGACGTTGGCGACGACACCGCAGAAGGCGCCGATCCCGCCGAGCAGAACCGCAATGGTGGCAGCCGTCGATCCACGCTTTCGGATCAGCATGGCGATTGCACCATAGGAGATGATCAAGGCCCCGAGCGCCAGCTCGGTGAGCGAGCCCGAGATAGAGAGCTGCGTATGGTGCTTTGCTGCGATCGGCAACACCTTGAGCGCGACCACCGTTGTCGTGACGATCTGGTCGGTGCCCTTTGGATCGATACCCTCGGCCCCGATGTAGAGCGCTGCGGTGAGGGGAAGAGCGAGTGCGAACATTCGTTGGCGGGTTCGCAAGGCGTTGTTCATTGACTTCTCCCGTCGGTTGAAATTCGTTGGACCCGGTGCTGGTCGATCTGTGCGGTTGTGGGTCAGGCGTCGCGGTGCGACATCCGGATCGACGCCGCCGCCAAGGCGATGGCGGCATAGACGCCGAGGACCACAACGGCAGTGCCCGGCCTCAGGAGTCCCGCCGAGTGGTTGACCGTGACGGCGGCCTGGAGTGCGGTCCCCGGCACGTACTGGCGGAGGCCGGCCGGAAGCAGCTGGCCGAGCGTGACGCCTCCCACGATGACCAGTACCAGTGCCGTGGTCGCCGCAGCGGTGTGTCGGATGAGGCCGCCGAGCCCCACCCCGATGACGGCAATAAGGCTCACCGCCAGGGCGCCGAAGACCACCGCTTGGAGGACGCCGGGATGCGCGAATGACACTTCGAGGTGCTTGCCGGTGAAGACCCGCTGGCCGACTTCGAAGCTGACCACGGCAGTCAGCAGCGCCACCGGGAACACGAACGCCGCAGTGACCCCAGCCTTGGCTGCCAGTACCCGCCGCCTCGTGGGCGTGGCGGCGAAGGTGGATCGAATCATCCCCGTCACGTATTCGGAAGTCATGGCCCGTACCCCAAGTGCCGCAAGGAGCACGGCACCGACGAAAACGACGCCGAAGAGGGAACAGGCGGTCGGGTCGAACATCTGGCGCTGCCCCGCCGTCATCTTCGTCCACTGTTGGACTTGGGAGACACAAAGGATCGCCCCCAGGGCAACCGAGATGACCATGGCCATGACCACTGTCCGCCAGGTGGAAGGAAGGGTACGCAGCTTGGTCCACTCTGCCTTGGCAATTCTGCGGATCCTGGGAGTCCGCCCCGGCGGAGCGGGGGGTGTGAAGTGAGTCGCATCGATGGTGTGGGTTGCAATGCTCATGTCATGCTCCTTTGGTTGCGTCGACCATCTGGCCGGCGTGGTAGTCGGTTTGGTCCTTGGTCAGGTCGAAATACGCCTCTTCGAGCGACGAACCCAGTGGGGCCAGCTCGACGAGGGTGATCTCGCGGGAACAAGCGGCCGCGCCGATCGTGGCGGAGTCCATTCCGGTCACGACCATGGCGCCGTCGGGTCCACACTCGATCAGCGCGCCTCGCTGGGTCAGGGTCTCAGCCAGATCGGCCTGCTCCACGGCCCGGACCCGGACACTCGGGGCCGTGTGCCGGCTGATGAACTCATCGGTGCCGGCGTCGGCGATGATCCGGCCCCGACCGATCACGATCAGGTGATCGGCGGTCTGGGCCATCTCGCTCATGAGATGGCTCGAGAGGAACACCGTGCGGCCCTCTGATGCCAGGGACTTCATCAGGTTGCGGATCCAGAGGATGCCCTCGGGGTCGAGCCCGTTGATCGGCTCGTCGAACATCACCGTCGTGGGGTCGCCCAGCAGCGCTCCAGCGATGCCGAGCCGCTGGTTCATGCCGAGCGAGAATGTCCCGACCCTCTTTCCCGCCACGTCGCTGAGTCCGACGATGTCGAGCACCTCGGCCACCCGTCGGTGGGGGATGCCGTTGCTGTCGGCCAGCCACATGAGGTGGTTGGCGGCACTGCGGCCGCCGACGATGGCTTTGGCGTCCAAGAGCGCCCCGACCGACCGGAGTGGGTCGGCCAGCTGGTCGTAGGGCTTGCCGTCCACCCGGACGTCGCCTGAAGTCGGGGCGTCGAGGCCCAGGATCATGCGCATGGTGGTCGACTTGCCCGCGCCATTGGGGCCCAGGAAACCGGTCACCTGCCCGGGCCGGACTGTAAAGGAGACCTCATTGACGGCCACGGTCTTGCCGTAGCGCTTGGTGAGATGCGTTGCCTCGATCACGGTGCTTCCTTTCATCGTCGATCTGGTCTGGAAGAACCCTGCGCTCGGGATCTGAGGTGCCGCTGATGTGGCCCTGAGGCGGGCTGGTCGACTCAAGGACTTCGCACCGAGTCATCGGTCGTACCGTGGGGGTGTGGAGGTGAAGCTTTTCGGCGAGTTCGAGGTGGTCAAAGGGGGTGTGGCGATACCGATTCGCGGCGCGAAACAGCGGGCCCTCCTGGCACTCCTGGCCCTCAACCGAGGAAGTCCGGTCAGCGCCGACCGTCTGATCGATCAGCTGTGGGTCGACGGGCAGACCACCAAGCCCGTCAACGCATTGCAGGCGCAGATCGTCCAGCTGCGCCGAACTCTCGGAGCCTCAGCCATAGTCACCTCCGAATCCGGCTATGCGCTCGATGTCAGTGCCGCTGACCTTGACGCAGCCCGATTCGAAGACCTGGTGGCCGAAGGTCGTCGCCTGAGCGCCGAGGGCGAGCTCGCCTTAGCGTCCGCCGTGCTTGGTGACGCCCTCCGCTTGCGCCGCGGCGAACCGCTGTCCGAGTTCGCCTACGCCGGCTTTGCCGACGCCGAACGGGCCCATCTCAACGAGTTGGCCCTGGTGGCGACCGAGTACCGAGTCGAAGCGGACCTGGGGCTCGGCCGTCACAACGAGCTGGTTGGCGAGCTGGAAGCGCTGTGTCGTGAGCACTCGCTCCGCGAACGCCTATGGGAGCTGCTCATGCTGGCCCTCTACCGAGCTGGGCGCCAGGCCGAAGCGCTGCGTGCCTTCACCGAGATCCGTGACCGCCTGATCGACGAGCTCGGGATCGACCCCGGATCTTCTCTGCGTGAGCTGGAGGCCCGCATCCTGGACCACGACCCGTCCCTCACCGCAGAGCAACCGGCACCAGCGCGTACGCGGTCGATGCCATCGCCGCCAGGGAACCTGCCTGAACCACTGAGCAGCTTCCGCGGGCGCAACACCGAACTGGAACAGGTGGACCAAGCGATTGACGCCAGCCGCTTGGTCACATTGATCGGCCCTGGCGGGGTCGGCAAGACCCGCCTGGCTGTTGCGGCTGCGGCGCGACGTCGCGACCAGCACTCCGGCGGCGCCTGGCTGGTGGAGCTCGCGGGTGTCACCGATCCCGCAGCCGTCGTCCCGGCTGCGGCTGCGGCCCTCGGCGCCTCGGGGCCTGCTCTGGGCGAGGACCAGCCGTCTGGATCGACGGCGGAGCTCATTGCCCGCCACCTCACCGGCCGGTCCCTCGTCATCGTCCTGGACAACTGCGAACACGTCATCGACGAGGCGGCAGCGCTCGCCCAGACCCTGGTCGGGGCGCTGCCCGGCCTCCGGGTGGTCGCCACCAGTCGCGAGCCCCTCGGCGTTCCCGGCGAATTCCTTGTTCCCGTCGTTGGCCTGATGCCGGCGGACGCCGTCGAGCTCTTCGGGGATCGTGCTCGTGCGGTGAAGCCGGGCTTCAACCCTGACGCGCCCGCCGAAGCGGTCATCGACGGTATCTGCCGCCGGCTCGACGGCCTGCCCTTGGCTATCGAGCTGGCGGCCGCCCGCCTCCGGGCCCTCCCCCTGGCGACCCTGGCCGAGCGGCTCGACGACCGCTTCGCGCTGCTCAGCCGCGGTGCTCGCACCGCGCTGCCCCGCCAGCGGACCCTGCGTGCGGTCGTGGACTGGAGCTATGACCTCCTCTTCGACGACGAACGCCGCCTGTTCGCTCGCCTGTCCGTCTTCGTCGGCGGCTGCGAACTCGACGCGATCGAGTCCGTGTGCGCTGACGACGAAGTGCCGAAGGACGATGTCCTCGACGTTTTGAGCCGGCTGGTGGACAAGTCCCTCGTCATGGCCCCGATCGCTGGCGAAACCCGGTTCTCCCTGCTGCAGACGTTATGGCAGTACGGCACGGACCGCCTCCGTGACTCCGGCGAGGCCGAGATAGTACGCGCCAGACATGCGGCCTATTACCGCCAGTTCGCCGAGGATGCCAACGAACGTCTACGAGGTGCCGGGTCATCGGTGTGGCAGGCCCGTCTGACGCCGGAGTTGGCCAATATGAAGGTCGCGCTCGATTGGCACCTGGACACCGGCGACATCGATGCGGCGCTGTTGATGGTCTCTGGAATGGCGTGGTTGTGGTTCGTCAACAGCGATTTTTCCGAAGGTGCGCGTTGGCTGGCCAGCGCGTTAGGTGCCGAAGGGGAGCGCCGTGCTGAGCTGCACGCCACCGCACAGGTCTGGCACGGGTACTTCGTCGGCATATCGTCCAGCCCCGCGTCAGGAGTCGTCGAGTGCGACCAGGCCATTGGGGTCTTGAGGCGCGGCCTGGACCGGGTTCGCCTCGCGGAAGCGCTGTTGCTCGCTGCGACGGTACTGATACGCGCCTACGAGTTCGATCGCTCCCTAGAAGCCTTGGCTGAGGCGAGGGCACTCCTGGAGCCCGACGAGCAGAGTTGGCTGCTCGGCGCGCACGACATGCTGGTCAGCTGGAACATGGCCTCGTTCGGGCGTCTCGACGAGGCCGAGGCTGCCGCCCGTTCGAGCATCGAGCGCTTCGACGCAGTAGGGGAAGTCCTGTTGGTGGTCAATGCACTGAACGCTCTCGCCGGCATCATCGCGGCCAAGGGGGATATCGAAGGCGCATCAGTGGCCTACGAAGCGCTCCTACGGCGCTGCCGGACCACCGGGGAGCACCCCTACTTGAGCTCTGCGCTGGTCGCTCTCGCTGTCCTGCGGGCCAGACAAGGGGACGACGCCGCAGCCGACGATCTCTACGAAGAGGCAATCGGCTGTTCTTTCAACCCATGGTTGTCAGCCGACGCCATCGTCGGCCAAGCCGCGGTCGCCCGACGCCTGGGTGATCTGGCCCGGGCCAAGAGGTTGCTCGACACCGCGGCAGATCGCTACCGAGGCGCAGACATTCCCGCCGGCCGGCCCCGAGTGCTCGCGGGACTGGCCTGGTGGGCGCTCGGTGCAGGTCAACCCGATGCCGCTGCCATCTTCGCGGCGGACGCCGTCAGTGTTGCTGGGGCAATCGCGGACCCTGAAACCCAACTCCTGGCCGATTCCGCCCTGGCCGCCGCCAAGGCGATCGCTGATCCCACCCAGCACAACGCCGCCGACAACTTCCTGGTACTCGCACAGCAGCGAACCCAAGGCCCGGCGCATCGCTCCCTTACTGACGAGCCAGATCTGCTCGCGCTCGCCGCTCGGCTGAAACCAGCCGCTCTCTGAACGACCGCTCGGAGGTCGGCCTCGGCCGACTCACCTCAGCATCACCTCAGAGTGGCCTCAGGGCGGATGCCCAATCTGAGGGTTATGCACCAAAATCAACAACAGCCCCGCAGCTGGGGCGGTCAACCGGTCTCCGACGGGCCCGCGGTCGAGGACCACGGTCGGGTCGTCACCGCCACCATGCAGGCCGCCGCGTTCTATCGCCAGGCGCAGCAGTCCGCGGACTCGGCGCAAACGCTGACCGCGTTACGTCGCGCGGTCAGCGCCGATCCGGGCTTTGGGCTCGCCGTGGCCGATCTCGACGCGATCACACAAGCACCCCCGAGCCCCATCAGCGGCCACCCGATGAACTGGGAACGCCACCACATCGAAGTGGTCCGCACCGCTGCCGCAGGCAACGTCCGTCGCGCCGCCGACCTACTGCGTGAGCACCTCGCCAGTGTTGGCTGCGACCCTCTCGCTCGACGCATTGTCGCCGATCTCCGACAGCGCACGGGACATCCGGCTGGGCCTGAGGACCTCAGCGGCCCGGTTCCTGGTTGCCATCCCACGTGGTGACGTTTGATCTCGCGCGGAGTCTCGAGAAAAGTGATTACTCCCCCATCTTCGACACTCGGCTTGCGGTTCACCACTGCTCTCGATCTCGTAACGAGCAAGGTCATTTCGTGGACCATCCGACGCCCGCCCGAAGAGCAACGCAGGATCCTGAATGGCCTTGAAACAGTTCGCCATGGAGATGTCCGAGGTCACCGAGCCCGTTCTGGCAACTGACATGAGGCACCTCCGGGTACAAACCGTGATCCGGGCGGACGAAACGGGCTTCATACATCCCCTCCGAGTCTGTGGTCGAGCCCATCCCCCCCAGGTACGACGCCGCCGGGGGAAGACCCTCCCCACGCCGGACGCCAAGCGGACTGCATCTCCGTACCGTCATAACCAGCCGGAACGGACCGGCCTGACCATGGAGGTGAGAGATGCAAACTCAGACCAGGTTCTGGTCGCGGCTCGGCGCTCTCGGCGGCGCCTACGCGGTGCTGTTCGTCATCGCCAATATCCTGATCGGAAATGAGCCCGGTGCGGGTGCCGACGGGGCGACCGTCCTCAGGTATTACCACGCGCATCGAGCGACGGAGACGGCAGGCGTCTTCGTTGCCGCGTTGGCCGTCGTAGCGCTGACGTTCTTTCTCGCGTCCTTGCGCCACACGTTGAGCCGCACCGACGAGGGGCGCCATCTGGCCAACGTGGTCACTGCCGGAGGCGCCGTCTATGCCGTCGGTCTCATGCTGATGGCCGCACTGATGGTGGCGCTCGTCGATGCGGCGAACCACCACCTCACGGGCACAGCCCAGACCCTCAACGTGCTCAGCAACGACATGTGGGTCCCGGTGGTCGTCGGACTGTCACTGCTCGGTCTCGGGACAGGCGTCTCAGCCCTGCGCAGCGCGACGTTGCCGACCTGGCTCGGCTGGGCGTCCGTGGTGTTCGGCATTCTGGCCCTGGCGGGGCCTGCCGGCGCCATCGCCTTCCTCCTCGCCCCGGTGTGGGCGCTGGTGACCGGCATCGTGATCGTGCGTTCGTCGAGGAAGACAACCGCACTGGCCGACCCCGTCCTCGCCGGCTCCGCCGCAGCTCACGCGTGAAGGCGCTCCCGGCGTCCGACCTCGACGACACGTTCACGTGCTCCGCGGTGCCCCGTCCTTGGGGCGCCGCAGAGCACCTGGCGAAGGTCGCCGGGTTGGTCGCGCCATCGACAAGGACCGAGGTGTCGGGGGCGGAGGACGCTCGGGCCGGACGTCGAGAACCTCGACACCGGGAGCGTCGACCGCTTCACGACGGTCGCCTGCGAAGAGTCGGCATCAGGCTGAGCTGCGGCGACGAGTGGGGTCTCCCGGTGAGGGGGAGCGACGAGTCGCCCGGTCGTCCCGGGCGAGCGTCCTCAACGAGGAGCACGGGGCATACCCAGCCCGATCATGGCGATGATGTCGCGCTGTATCTCGTTGGTCCCACCACCAAAGGTGAAGATGGTCTGGCTCCGAGCCTGTTGCTCCAGGCGGCCCCGGAGGACGGCGCCCGGCGAACCGTTGACCAGATAGCCCGCTTGGCCGACGACGTCGAGCAGCAGTCGATAGACCTCCAGGGCGAGTTCGGTCCCGTAGACCTTGGTGGCGGATGCATCGGCTGGGTTCAACCCCTTGTCGGCGGCCCACGCCACCTTCCAGTTCAAGAGTTTGAGCACCTCGACCTTTGCATGCACCCGGGCCAGGCTGATCTGGACCCACTCGTGATCCATGACGGTGCGCCCGTCGCCGAGCCGGTGCTCTTGTGCCCACCGTCGGACTTCGATGAGGCTTCGGAGCAAGCCCGAAGCCGGGCAGATCGCAACCCGCTCGTGATTGAGCTGGTTTGTGATCAGTTTCCAGCCTTGGTTTTCCGCTCCGACGAGATTCTCGGCTGGGACCCGGACATCTTCGTAGAAGGTCGAACTGGTGATGTCGCCTGCGATCGTCGGCAGAGGAACCCAGTGGAAACCCGGGGTGTCGACCGGCACCATGAACACCGACAGGCCCTTGTGCTTGGGCACCGCCGGGTCGGTCCGGGCGGCCAACCAGACGTAGTCGGCGTATTGGATCGCGCTCGTGTAGATCTTTTGGCCATTGATGACGTATTCGTCCCCGTCACGCACCGCACGGGTCTGGAGTGACGCCAGGTCGGTGCCGGCCGACGGTTCGGTATAGCCGATGGAGAAATGGACCTCACCCCGGAGAATGCCGGGGAGGATCCGACGCTTCTGCTCGTCGGTGCCGAGAGCCATGAGGGTCGGACCCACACTGTTCAACGTGAGCAGGGGCAGCGGTACGCCCGCCCAGTGGGACTCCTCGACGAAGATCATCTGATCGAGAGGCCCCCGAGCCTGACCTCCGTATTCGACAGGCCACCCGAGGCCCAGCCAGCCGTCCTCGCCCATCCGGCGGATGTACCGGGTGTAGGTCGGCTCCTCGAGGGCGGAGTGTTCGACTTCGGCCACCAAGCCTTCGAAGTAGCTCCGGAGTTGGCTCCGCAGGTTCCGCTGTTCCGCTGTGAGCTCCAGGTACACCATGGCCTCCGCTTGAATCGTCGTTGTCGGGGAGAAGTATCCCATCGGAAGCGTCGTCCGGCGTTCCTCGCCGGTGCCCGGCGACGCGGACCGCAACCCGGTGTCCCGCTTCATCCGCCGCTCATGCCGTCGAGGGGGCCGATGGTCGAACGCCCGTCGGCCCACACCGTGCGTGACGAGTCAGTCGTTCTCCACCGTGTAGTCCCAAGAGCCGACTACGTGCTTGTGATCAGGAGCCCACTGCATCATGCCCTCGCCGACCAGCTCGTAGGCGCGGAGCTTGAACGTCAACGTCTGGCCCGGGTCGAGGACCGCCGGCGGAGGCTTTTCACCAGGAACGAGACCCATCAGGAATACCGAACCGAGATGGTCGACCGAGTGGAAGTCGGCGATCGACACGGGTACGTCTGCGGAGGCGTCCTTCATCGTCACGGTCCAGGTGCAGGTGGTGGCGGCCGGTTGGTCGGGCAAGCCTTCACCGGGCACGATCGGCCCGTCGACGGTGATCTCGACGTCGAAGGTCTTCGTCTTCACCTCAATCGGCAACCCTTCGACCTGGAGCGCAGGCTTGGCTTCGGTGCCGGTCAACGCGGCGTCGACGTCAGGGTCGAGAGTCTTTTTCGGCAGGAACGAGGGATAGTGGGCCACCGTCTTCCCCGGAAGGGCGGAAGGGTATTGGGCGCCGCCACCCCTGCCGCCGCACCCGGCGAGGACGAGGGCCAGGAGCGCGGTCACGACCGACAGCACGAGGCTGGGGCCGCGCCTCGACGCCCGGCCCCAGTGACGACGCGCCGCCGTCACGGTGGGATCCATCCGCTGCTTCCTGCGCCTTTGGCCTAACCCGTGGTGCCCTTCGCGCCGTTCTGACCGGGCACCCCTGGCTCACCGTTGCCGCCGTTGCCGCCGTTGCCACCTGGGTCCGTGCCGACGCCCCTGCCACCCTTGCCACCGGTGCCTCCGTTGCCACCGGTGCCATTGCATGGCGGGGTGTCCAGCGGCGTGGTCGGTGTTCCTGCAGCCGTCAACCAGGTGCCGTTCACCCATTCCTCCGGCGTACAGGCGCCGTTGCCTCCGTTCCCTCCGTTGCCGCCGTGGCCGGCCGCCGTTTTCCCGTTACCGCCGTCGCCGCCCTTGCCGGCGTTGCTCCCGCAACCCGGCGCTCCCGCGATACCACCGGTTCCACCGAACCCACCGGTTCCCGGCTTGCTGGGGCCAGCGCCGAGACCGAGGTTGACGTGGACCGGGCAGTACAAGGCGGTCGAGCCGCTGCCGCTGACTGTTTGATAGCCGTGCGGTGCGTTGACCGGTGTGTAGTGCTGTGCGGTGAACACGTCGGGCCCGAAGTCGGCCAGGCCGCTCTGGGCTGCGTATCCAATGTGGCCCTGACCGTCGAGACCGCCGCAGACCGTGCCCGCAGGCAGCGGGGTGTCGGCGTTGGAGGGCTCAGTGCACGTCGCCCCGGTCAGGAACAGGTCCTCGAGGGTGCGCAGCGTGCTGTAGTGGTTGTAGTAGGTGCTCGACACGGTGCCCGGCTTGATGAGCGGGCTGATGAGCACCGTGCCGGTGTCGCCACCGCCTGGGGTGAAGTCCGTCGGATCGTAGAGCGTGTCGGCCGTGACGCACCCGCTGGTGGTGGCCGCTTCGCTGCCGCTCGGGCACGATGTGCTCCCGACGGTCGACGTTGCTCCCTCAGCACCCAGGGTCACGTTGCCGTCGAAGCCGCCGGGAATGGTGACTGGCTGGCCGCTGTCGTTGAGCAGCTGGAAGGTGCCGATCCACGGCTTGGCGTAGTTGTTCGACGCCGTGGTCGTACTGGCGTTTCCGGACAAGGCAATCGGTCCGGTGTCGCTGACCGCACCGACGAACGTGTCGTTCGGGATCGTGTTGCCGTTGGCGTCCGTACCCGAGACGAGTCGGCCGGTGTCGTCGGCGTTGATCTTCGAGTCCGTCACCATGCTCGAGTTCGGGGCGACCAGGGCCGGCTCAGTCGCCGTTCCGGGCGAGCCGCTCAGGTAGGGGCTCTCGCCGGGCAACCCGGTCGCACGGTCGATGAAGCCGGAGGCACCCGGACCCGGCTGGAGCTGGTCACCCGAGCTGGTCGTCACCTCAGGGTCGTTGGGGCCGGTCGGCTCCGTCGACACATTTTGACCGTTGATGTTCTCACCCGCCGCGTCGGCCAGGGCTCCGTAGGCGCCGTAAAGGGAACTGGCACCCGGTTCGGTGGTTCCCGCCGCGCCGAAGCTCGGCTGATCCGCCGGTGCGGAGAAGGTGGTGCTGTCCCCAGGGGCGGGCACGTTGTTGAAACTGTTGCCAATGGTGAACGGAGGGTTGGCCTCGTCGAAGGTGATGTCGATCATCCCTCCGTCGGCGAAGGCCTCCGACTGTTCGATCATCGGGATGTAGTAGCGCAGGAACAAATCCGAGGCGTAGAGCCCACCGGTGTAGTTGATCGGGGTCGTCGCCTCGGGGTCGTAGGCCGGCAGGCCCGCCGGGGTGTAGTCCGGTGTCCCGTTGGCGTTGAAGGCACCCGAGAGGTTGTTGCCCTGGCAGGTGGCGTCATGGGCGTCGCTGCAGTTGTTCGGCGTGATCCAGTTGAATGCGGGGACCTCGTTGGCCGGGAGGCTCAGGTCATGGGCCAGGCCGTAGGTCGGGTCGTCCAGGTTGGCCACGTGATTGGCGTCACAGTTGCTGTCGGTCGACCCGTTCGTCGGAGCACCCGGTCCGTCGTACTCCGGGGTGGTCGGGTCGTTGAGCGCCGGCTGCGCGGGGTATGTGACGCCGCTTTGCGTTCCGTAGGACTCACCGGTCAGCGACGTGAACCAACCCGGAGGGAAGTGCTTGGCCACGTACTGGTCGGCCGGGTCGCCGTTGCCGTTGGCATTCGCCGGCTGAGCGCCGGTGTAGCTCGAGACGTCGCCGCTCGGGGCCACCAGGTTCGTCGGGTTGGTGACGGGGTCACTGGTCGAGGGGCCGGGGTAGCCACACGCCCCGTCGTCGCGTCCGGGCACGGTGTCGGTCACCCCGGGTGTGGAGCCGGTCACGTAGGTCGTGGACCCGACAGGCTGGGCGCCGCCGAGATCCTGGGCGTAGGCCTTCCATGAGACGCCGGCCGCGTTGAACTGGTTGAACACCGTCGCGACGTCGGTCGGGTAGACACAGCCGTTGCTGCCCAGCGCGGCGTCGACACCACCGTGCACCAGGACTTGGCCGTAGTTCCCGTTGCCGGCGCCGGTCGGGTTCGGCGTGTTGGTGTTGGTCCCGGAGCTGTCCGTGGTGTGGTCGGTGTCCGTCCCGGTACCGACCGTCCCGGTGGTGATGATCCCGCTGTTGCTGTTCGTCATGTTCGCGGTCGTCGAGCAGTCGTCCTGCACGCCGTACGAGGGCGACTGACCGGACACCAGCGAGATGTAGTTGTCCATGCTGAAGTGACCGGTCCCGTAGTAGTTCGTGAGCAGTGCTCCCTGCTGGGGGAGCGTCTGCCACAGGTAGCTGTTCTGGTTCAACCCGGTAAAGGTCTCGTCGTAGGACTTGTTCTCCAAGATGATCAACCAGACGTGCTTGACCGCGCCGACCGGGGTCCCGGTCGATGTGATCACGCACTGCGCTTGTTTGTTGGAACCACCGTTGGGTACCTGCAAGGAGGCTCCGGCCGGGCACGTCGTCGAGACCGCGGACGGCGACGCAGCCGCCAGGACGTCGGCACTACCCAGACCTGAGAGGGCGATGGTCCCTGCGGCAAGCGCCGTCCCGGCGGCCGCGAGCGTCGCAACCGTCCGTACTGCGCGTTGGCCCACTTTCAAGATCCGCACTGAGAAATTCCTCCTCGACGATCCTTGAGCTCCGCCCCAAGGGTTGCGGAAAATCTAAGATCGGCGGGTTACCGGGCCGGTGACGTTGCGCTACCAAAGCTTTATTTCTCTGTGATCAGATCGTGACGGTCACCTGGGTGTGACGATCTCCTCCCAGGCATGGGGTGGCTCCGAGAAGGGCCCGATTCACACGTCACGCGGCACGAACGCCGAGTCCCGATACGGGAGATCAACCCGATCGACTGGCCAGCGTCTCGGCGAGGTGGCGGATGTTGGCCCGGACGGAGGTGGGCACCAGCTTCTGTTCGGAAGGGCAGAGTGTCAGGAGCGCCACTGCCTCAATGGTGTTGAAAGTCGTCACCGACAACGGAAGATGGGTCTGCGACTCGGTGCTTCTTGCTCCGATCGCCTCGTCGACCAGGGCTTCGTCGATCCCTCCTCCTCGCTGCAGGAAGGCACAAAAGGCTGATCCGTCGGTCAAGAGAGCACGCAGAGCGATGTTCCCCTCTTTCCGCTCATAGGTGACCAACTTCGGATCGGCCTCGGTGACGTCGGTGAAGTACGTGCTGTCCTGAGCGACGGAGACCTTCGGTGCCGTCAGCACGGTGGGGGGTGTGGGCCCGTGAGACTTGGACGGCTCCGACGACGTGGTCGCGGCAGCCGAACCAGGGGAACCGCTGCGGCCGCACGCGGCTCCGCCGACGACGGCAGCGAGCAAGAGCGCACAGACCATGGCGCGACGAAAATTCGGTCGCGTTGCCGCCACGTCGCTGACACTACACACGACGTCACCGGCGCCCGGCCGCCCGGAGTCCGCCGGCTCTCCTTTTCCGTCCCGGCCGACCGAGGTCGCGGGTCGCTCAGGACAGTCCGCCGAGGATCTCCATCACATCTTCCTTGCGGTAGCCGTGGAAGCGCGCGAACTCGAGCAACTCACGCGCCCGCTCAATGACCGCGCCCTGTTCGGGCGACCCGGCCACGGTGACGCCGCGCCCGCGCCGGAACTCGAGCATGCCCTCGTCGCGCAACATCCGGAGCGCCCGCAACACCGTGTTGGTGTTGACGCCGAGAACGGCCGCCAGGTCCTTGGCCGGGGGGAGACGGTCTCCCGGCGCCGCCTCGCCGGCGGCGATGGCGCGCCGCAGCTCCGCGGCCACCTGGTCGTGCAGAGCCACCGGCTCGCCCCGGTCGACCTTGACACGCAACATGATGCTATACATAGTAGCACCATGCTCAATGCGACCTCCTCGCCGCCTTCCCGTGTCCTCATCCCCGAGGCCCGGGACCATCAACGTCGGCGCTACCTGCGCACGGGCCTCGCCGCCGTCCTGGTTGCTTTCGCCCTCGCCGGACTCATCGCCTTCCTCGTGGTGCTCACCGCGGGGGCGGCGCCCGGGAACAGGTCGCGCGAAGCGTCGCGGCTCCCGGCCGCGGCGGGTGGCCGGGTCGTTCTCGTGCGCCCCGTGCTCTGTGCCGCGCCGCCGTTCTCTGCCTCGGCGGCCGCCCGAACGGCATCCGAGACCTGCGCCGCGCCGTACGCGGACACGCCCGCCTCGCTCGACGTGCAGCCGCGGCACGACGGCTTCACCTGGAGCGAGCGGCCGCGCGACCCCGTCCTCGCCGCGGACCCGACCTCCACGCGGGACGTCCCGTCCGCGACGGTGCTGCTCGCCACGACGGCCGGCGCCACGACGCCGCCAGGTTCGCGCCTGCTGCTCGGGCCCTCGGTCATGACGCTGGCGCGCTCGACCGTCGCCTCCGCCGCGCCTCACGAGGTACGGGCGCGGGTATGGGACGTGGTGGTGCGGCTGAACGCCAGCGGTTCCGTTCGGTGGGACGCCGCGGCGCACCAGTTCTTCCACGGCCTCGTGGCCATCGACTACGGCGGCCGCGTCGTGTCGACTCCGCTCATTCAGCCGACGACCGCTTCGTTCTCCTCGTTCGACGGGCGCCTTACCATCGGCGGCGACCTCCCGCACGGCGAGGCGGTTGCGCTGGCGGCGGCGCTGACCGCCACTCACGACCCGGGCTGACCCTGGCGACCGGGCTTCGTGCCCGCTGAGCTCGAATCAGACCATCAGGACGACGGGGACGATCATCGGGCGGCGTCGGGTGCGCTCGCCCACGAACTTACCGAGAGCCCGGCGCGTGTGGCGGCTGAGCACCTCTATGTCGTGGGCTCCGTCCCGCAGGGCCTGGGTCACCGCGGCCGCGACGACCTCGCTCGCCTCCCCGAGGAGCTCCTCGGCCTCGGGTGCGTACACCCAGCCTCGGGTCTCGATCACCGGCGGGCAGCTGAGGGTGCGCTGCTGGCGGTCCACGGTCACCACGACCATGACGACGCCCTCCTCGGCGAGCTTCTTACGGTCGCGCAGGACGCCGTGCTCGACGTCCCCCACCGTGCCGTCGACGTAGACGTAGCCGGCCGGCACCTTGCCCTCGCGGGCGATGCCCTTGGCGTCGAGCTGGACCACGTCGCCGTCCTCGCACAGCAGCACCTTGGCCGGGTCGATACCCATCGACAGCGCCAACCTCGCGTGGTGGACCATGTGGCGGAACTCGCCGTGCACCGGAACGAAGCACTCCGGACGGGTCACCGACATGAGCGTGCGCAGCTCGCCCTGGCGCGCGTGCCCGCTCACGTGGACCGCTTCGGCTCCCGAGTGCACGACCTCGGCCCCGCGCCGGTGCAGGTCGTCGATCACACGTCCGACGGACCACTCGTTTCCCGGGATGGGGTGGGCGCTGATGACGACGACGTCGTCTTCGCCGATGCGCAGCCACTTGTTGTCGCCGGTCGCCATCAGGGAGAGCGCTGACATGGGCTCTCCCTGTGACCCCGTGGAGATCACGCACATCTCACCCGGAGGCACCGCGTCGACGTCCTCGATGTCCACCAGGACGCCGTCGGGGACCGCGATGATGCCCAGACGCCGCCCGAGCTCGACGTTCTTCCCCATGGAGCGCCCGAGCGTGGCCACCTTGCGGTCGTTGGCGATGGCGGCGTCGATGATCTGCTGCACCCGGTGCATGTGGCTGGCGAAGCAGGCCACCACGAGGCGCTTGTCGGGGACCGCGGCGAAGACGCGGCGCAGCGTGACGCCGACAGCGGACTCGGACTCGGTGAAGCCCGGCTCCTCGGCGTTGGTCGAGTCCGAGAGGAGCAGGCGGATCCCGTCGGTGCGGGCGAGCTCGCCCATGCGCGACATGTCGGTGCGCCGGCCGTCGACGGGCTGCAGGTCGAGCTTGAAGTCCCCCGAGTGCAGGATCACGCCCTGGGGGGTGTGGAAGGCGATCGCCATGGCCTCGGGCACCGAGTGTGTCACCGGGATGAACTCGACGTCGCAGGCGCCGACGCGCACGCGCTCGCCGTCTCGCACCACGACGAAGCGGGTCCGTCCTGCGAGCCCAGCTTCCTCTATCCGGTGGCGTGCCAAACCCACCGTCAGCTCGGAGCCGTAGATCGGTACCTGCAGCTCGCGCAGCAGGTACGCGAGTCCTCCGGTGTGGTCCTCGTGGCCGTGGGTGAGGACGATCCCGTCGACCCGGTCCTTGCGGTCGTAGAGGTAGGTGAACTCGGGCAGGACCAGGTCCACGCCGGGCATGTCGGGATCCGGGAACATGATTCCGCAGTCGAGGATCACGATGCGGCCCTCGACCTCGACGCAGGCGCAGTTCCGGCCGATCTCCCCCAGCCCGCCCAGGAACACCACCCGGACCGGCTTCGGCCTCCTCTCAGCCAAGCGTCGTGACCACCGGTTGACCGAGAGCGTCGATGATCTTCGCCGCCATGGCGTCGAGCTCTGGCGTCGCCGCGCCCATGGGCAGCCGGCATTGGCCGACCCGCAAGCCGAGCGCCCGCAGCGCCGCCTTGGCCGGGAGCGGGTTGGGATAGTCCGTGCTCGACTCGAAGTCGAACGAATCGAGCAGTTCGGCGTTCGCGGCGACGGCGCCGGCGACGTCGCCGGCGAAGAAGGCGTTCAGGGCCTGTCGGAACTGGGGGCCGGCCCAGTGCGCTGCGACGCTGATCACGCCGACCGCGCCGACGGCGAGCAGCGGCAGCGTCATGACGTCGTCGCCGCTGTAGACCTCGAACCCGGCCGGCGCCTGCGCCACCAGGTGGGCCGTGGTGGGAGGGTCGCCGGCCGCGTCCTTCAACCCCACGACGGCGGGCACCTCACGGGCGACCCGTAGCAAGGTCGACGTCTCGATCCGCCGTCCGGACCGGACGGGGATGTCGTAGAGCACGACCGGGAGGTCGCCCGCGGCCTCGGCCACGGCGCGGAAGTGCTCGTAGAGGCCGGCCTGGGAGGGCCGGTTGTAATAGGGAGTGACCACGAGTACGCCATCGACACCCGAGTCCACCGCCAGCTTGGTCATGGCGACCGAATGGGCGGTGTCGTTCGAACCGCTGCCGGCCAGCACCGGGATCGTGACCGCCTCGGCCACGGCCCGCCACAGCGACACCTTCTCGTCGTCGGTCAGCACCGAGCTCTCGCCGGTCGACCCGCTGAGCACCAGGCCGTCGCTGCCGTGAGCGGCCAGCCACCGGGCCAGCTCGGCTGCCGCGCCGAGGTCCAGTGCGCCATCGTCGTCGAACGGGGTGACCATCGCTGTGACCAGCCGCCCGAATCGGGGCTCGGGGCTCATCGCCCCCTCACGCTACCAGCGTCGCTATGCGACCTGGCGTTCTGCCGGCGAGCCGTCCGCGAAAGCGTCCTCCTCCTCGGTCGAGTCGGTCCAGTCCTCGAAGGCGATGGCGCCCATCTCGGTGAACTTCTGGCGCAGCCAGCCGTCCGCCGCGTCGAGCAGCCCGAGCTTCTTGAGGTTCGGCACGATCTTGGAGAACAGGAGGATCTGGAAGTCGTCGCGCTCGGGTCCCGCGTTCATGAGCGTCACGACGTCGGCCGTCGGCACCTCCATCCGCTCCCACACCTCCTGCATGACCATGCGGTCCTTCATGCGGATGGCCGCCTCGAAGGCGAACTCCTGGCGCTCGCGCAGCTCGGCCGCGCTCAGCTCCTGGTAGTACTCCTGCAGGCTGAGCACCCCGAAGGCGACGTGGCGCGCCTCGTCGGCCATGACGTAGCGCAGAAGCTTCTTGAGCAGAGGCTCGGTCGTCATCATGTGGATGAACCCGAAGGCGGCCAGGGCGAGTCCCTCCACCATGATCTGCATGCCGAGGTAGGTCATGTCCCAACGCGAGTCGGCCACGATGTCGTCGAGCAGCATTCCGAGGTGGGCGTTCATCGGGTAGTGGCCCGAGAGCTTCTCGTCGAGGTACTTGGAGAACACCTCAACGTGGCGGGCCTCGTCCATCACCTGGGTCGCGGCGTAGTACTTGGCGTCGATCCACGGCACCGTCTCGACGATCTTGGCCGTGCACAGCAACGCTCCCTGCTCGCCGTGCATGAACTGGGACAGCATCCAATTCTGGTTCTGGATCCCGAATTCGATCCAGCGCTTCTCGTCCCACTTCTCGAGCACCGTGCCCACCAACGCGCTCTCGTCGAACCGTTGCTGGGCCGGATTGGCCTCTGCGTTGGCGATGACCACCCGCTCCTGGTCGACCTCGATCGACCAGTCGAGGTCGGTCTGCGCGTTCCACTGCGCCTTCTTCGCCTTCTCGTAGAGCTTGTCCAGCTTCGGCTTGGCGCCCTTGCGGTAGTCCCACGTGAACTCGGCCGGGCAGGTGTCCTGGACCCGGTGACGCCCCTCCTTGTCGTAGCGGCCGACGACGCTGAGGACCGCTTCGAGGTCGTCGATCTTGTCCCGGCCGATCAGCTCCAGGTTGGACCGCAGCTGGTCCTGATCGTTGTCGAGTGTCGTCATGGCACTGCCCCCTTGGTGGTTTCTGGGTCGGACGGATGGACGAGAAGAGCGAGGATGCCCGGCAGCACGAAGGCGCGCACGAGCGCGCGGCATTCGTCCGGGTCGGCCAGGTCGGCCGAGGGTTCCGGTTCGTAGAGGTAGGCCAGCACGATGCGGGCCGCCCATTCGGCGGCGCGGGAGGCCTGATCCGGTTGGAGCCAGCGGGCGAAGAAGGGCGCGGCCACGTCTCCGGCGGCGAGGAGGAGACGGTCGAGCTCGGCGAAGGTCAGGTGGGGCAGGATCACCCCGGGCTCGTGGGTCAGCAGGTAGGTCAGGGCCGCGTGTGACCGCAGCCGCCGCGTCGACTCGACCATCCCCGCCACAAGCACGTCCTCGAGGTCCTCGGCCTCGCCCATGGCGACGGCGAGGGCCGAGGTCAGACGCGCCGACTCGGTCTCGACGACCGCGCCGAGAACGGAGTCACGCCCGCCCGGGAAGGTTCGGTACAGCGTGGCACGGGACAGGCCGGCCTCGCGGGCGATGTCGTCGACGGTGGTCTTGGCCACTCCCTGGCGAGCCAAGCAGCGTAAGGCGCCGTCGACGATGCGGACGCGGGTCGAGGATCGGTCGTCCGCGCCGAGATGGCGCACGACCCGATCCCGCCCGGCGCGCCGCGCCGGGCCGACGGACGTCACGGAAGCACCCACTGCTGAAACAGTAGGGCGATTTTTGTCTCAGTGTCAAC
>CAWGHA010000019.1:0-32841 GCA_963822265.1 uncultured Acidimicrobiaceae bacterium | reverse complement strand
GTAGACGATCCGCTGTTCGGGAACGATGTCGCGGAACTGCGACTCGTACGCGTAGACGGGGCCGCCCGGAGGCCCGCCGCGATTGAGCTCTCGCCCCCCGACCCGGAAGTCGAGCTCGTAACCGGCTCCCAGTGCATCGGCGGAGCCGGCGAACCAGCGGGCCTTGAGCTTCGGATCCGCCCAGGCCCCGAAGACGTGAGCAATCGGAATGTCGTAGGTCCGCTCGATGACGAACGTGTCATGGGCGACGGTGGACAGGCTCATGGTTTCTCCTCGTTCAGGACATCGCCCAGTCGGTCCAGGCGCGCTTCCCAGCCCCGGCGTCGATCGGTGATCCATTGCTCGGCGGCGGTCATGGCTGCACGCTCGATCCGGCACATGCGGGTCCTCCCGACCTTCTCGGTCTTCACGACCCCGCACGCCTCGAGGACCTGCACGTGCTGGACGACGGCGGCAAGTGACATGGGCAGGGGCTCCGCCAGTTCGCTGACCGAGGCGGGGCCCAAGGTGAGCCGTTCGACCATGGTGCGCCTGCTCTTGTCCGCCAGCGCCTGGAACGTCCGATCCAGGTCGATCATTTGGTCAAGCATGTACTTGAGTATCTAGGTCGCAGCCACAACAGTCAAGTACCTGCTTCAGTTTTGACCACACCCTGAGGTTGGCGGTGTGTCGCCTTCTCTCACCGCGGACCGATGCGGGCCAGCTCCCCGACGGCCCCATCCACCGGCTCGACCGCAACCAGGTGGCGGGCGGTGGACGCACGGGCACGCCGGATGCCCAGGGCAGCCAATGCGCCCAGCACCGAGGCGCCCGCCGACACGGCCAGGGCCACCCGGTATCCGCTCGTGACGGCCGCCGGCGTGGCAAGGCTCCCGTGCGCGTTGAACACAGCGGTGGAGACAGCCACTCCGAAAACAGCCCCGAACTGTTGCATCGTATTGAGCGTGCCCGCTGCCTTTCCCAAGAGGTCCGGCGGTACGGCATTGAGGCCGCCGGCCGTGACACTGGGGAGTGCCATCGATATGCCGACGCCCGCAACGACGAACGGTACGACGAAACTCGAGTAGCCGGCAGACGTCGCCACGAGGTGGATGATCCACCCGAAGCCGAACGCCTGCATCACCAGACCCGGCACGATCAGCGCCCGGGCGCCGAGCCGGTCCGAGAGCGCCCCGGCGATCGGCGCGATCACGAGTGGTGTCGCCGTCCATGGCAGGAAGCGGAGCCCCGTCCCGAACGGGGAGTCCCCGCGGGCGAACTGGAAGAACTGGCTCGTCAAGAACGCCGCCGAGAAGATCGCCGCGGCCATGAAGAACTGTGTGGTGACGGCCGAGCTGAAAGAGATCCGTGTGAACAGGCTGAGCGGGATCATCGGCTCGGGTGCCCGACCTTCCCACCACACGAAGCCCCCGAGCAGCGCCGCGCCGACGAACAAGCCGGTCAGGTTCTGCGACGTGCCCCAGCCGTCCTGGCCACCCTGGACAAGACCCCAGATGAGGACCGCGACGCCACTCGAGACGAGAACCAGTGCGGGAACGTCGAGCCGCGCCCGCGGGCCGTAGCTCTCGGGCAGGCGGAGGGAGGCGCCCACCGTCGCCGCGATCCCGATCGGTACGTTGACCCAGAAGATCCAATGCCAACTGAGAGCCTGGGTGATCCCGCCCCCGATGAGCGGCCCTGCGGCAACAGCCAGCCCGGCGATGCCGCCCCAGATGCCGACGACGGCACCGCGCTTTTCGACCGGGAAGGCCGCGGTCAAGATCGTGAGGCTCAGGGGCATCACGACGGCGGCCCCCAGCCCCTGCAGGGCGCGGAACGCGATGAGAACATTCGCATCGGGCGCGAGCGCGCAGGCGGCCGAGGCGGCCGTGAAGAGACCGAGACCGACTACATAGACGCGGCGGCGACCCAGCCGGTCGCCGAGGGCAGCCGCGGTCAGGATGCCGGCGCCGAACGCGATCGTGTACGCGCTCACCGTCCACTGCAGCGTTGCGATGCCGCCGCCGAAGCTCTTGTGAATTGACGGGAGTGCCGTCACGACGACGAGAGCGTCGAGGGTGACCATGAAATAGGCAACCGCGGTGAGCAGAACCGTCCTCACCTGGCTGGTCGACGAAGCTTTCGTCGTATGTGGTTGTGATGCGACCGAAGTCACTGTGATCTCCTTCGTCTTCTCTCGTTGCGGTCTCGTGTGCATCGAGTGGGCTGGAGCCATGTCGGATACCACCGGTGTAGACACCGCGCCGGCGGGAAATTGGTCGCTCACAACGGCTCGTTCGCGCTTCGGCGGTTGTCCGCACCAGGTGGGATCGCGGGCTCCGTGTCCGTCGCACCGACTCGACTGCGCTCGCCCGGCAGCGTCGCCACTGAGCGAAGTCTCGGGCGACGACGGGGCTTTGGAAGAATGTCGCGCGTGAGCGAAGCCTCGGGATACCCCGGTGCGCCCCCCGGGTGGTACCCCGATCCGGCCGGGGGGCCCGGCCGGCGCTGGTGGGACGGCTACGCCTGGACCGAAGCGACCGTGCTGCCCCAGCTGCCGCCACCGCCTCCGTCACCGTGGCCCGGGGCTGCGCCGCCCGAGACCCTGCCGACCGGGCCGGCGCCGTGGGCGGTGGCGAGCGAGCGCCTGAACCTCCAGACCACCTCGTCGCGGGTCTCGGACGAGCTGCGGATGACGCCGCTGGCACGGGTGGCGGTGGTGCTGCCGGCCGTCGACTACGTCGTCAACCTCGTCACGCAGCGCGTCGACGCAGGCCAGTGGCGCACCACCGGCCACGAACTGCGCGTGGCCTTCCACGACGCGCAGCACGGCGTGCAGGCGCCGCCCCTGCGTACCGCCACCCTCTCGCCGGTGGCCCTCGTGGTGGGGATGGTCATGGTCGCCGCGATCGTGTTCGCCTGCATCTGGCAGCACCGCGCCGCGTCGGCGGCCCGGTCGCTCGGGTACCCCGCGGCGCGGAGCCCGGCCTGGGGCGTCGGCTGCTGGTTCGTGCCCATCGTCAACCTCTGGATGCCCTACGGCGCTGTCCGTGACTGCCTGCCTCCCGGTCACCCCGAGCGCGCACGTGTGCTGCGATGGTGGGTGGCGTGGCTGTGCACCGCGTATCTCAGCCTGCTCTCATCGGTCTTCGCCTTGTTCTCCACGGGCGCTGCTCTCGCGGTGTCGATCCCCGCTGCACTCGCCGCGCTCGCCGTCATCGTGTGGGCGCCCGGGATCGTGTCGGCCATCGGCACGGCGCACCGAGATGCGGTGAATTCGCTGAGCCCGACCTGAGACGGCTCCTGAGCGCTCTGGAGCGGCAGAGGCCGGCGGACAACGGCCGACGCAGGCCACCGTGCGACGCCCGGGTGACAGAAGCGCGACGGGCGCCCAGGGTGCGACAAGTGTTCACTTCGCGGTAACGCCGGCGTTACCGCAGGTTCATTTCGCATCGCTACCTTCGGGCCAAGTGACTGAGCTCGACGCATCCGGCCAACGTCGCGACACTCGTCCTGGCGCCAAACGAGGCGAGAATCGACCCCGAGGCGGCACGGCTGGAGGAGTCCCTCCGTGCCCTCGACCCCGACGCGGCACGCCCCGCAGACGTCATGGCCGCTACCGGACTGACCCTCGGCTTCTCCGGACGCACGGTCCTCGGCAACGTGGACGTCGCGTTGCGGCGGGGTTCGATCACCGCGCTCATCGGACCGACCGGATCGGGGAAGTCGACCTTCCTGCGCACCCTGAACCGCATGAACGACCGTGTCCCGGGCTTCTCGCGGACGGGCGACGTCACCCTCGACGGCACCAGCCTGTGGGCGCCGGAGGTCGACCTCCTGACCCTGCGGCGACGAGTCGGCATGCTCTTCCAGCGCCCCAACCCGTTCCCGATGTCGGTCAGGGACAACGTGGTGTCGGGGGTGAAGGCACACCGCATCGCCAAGGGCAAGCAGCTCGACGTCGTGTGCGAGCGCCGTCTGACCGAGGTCGGCCTGTGGGACGCGGTGAAGGACCGCCTGGGCGATTCGCCGTTCCGCCTGTCGGGCGGCCAGCAGCAGCTGCTGTGCCTCGCTCGCGCCCTCGCCGTCGGACCCGAGGTGCTGCTGCTCGACGAGCCGACCTCGTCGCTCGACCCGGTGACCACGGAAGCGCATCGAGACGCTCATCAGGACGCTGACGCCGGCGCTGTCGATCGTCGTGGTGACACACAACCTGGGCCAGGCGAGGCGCATCTCCGACGACACCATGTTCTTCTACCAAGGGGGTCTGGTCGAGCACGGCCCGACGGTCGAGCTCTTCTCCAAGCCCAAGAACGCCGACACCGAGCGCTATGTCACCGGCCGGATGGGCTAGGGCAACGACCGCGCGAGGAACGAGAGCCGCGGTCCGCCCAATCCGCAGACGACCGCCGGACGCCACCTACCGCCACATCACCACCGCACACCAAGGAGCAACCCTGTGAGAACACCGACCGGATCGACGCGAGTGAGGCGAGGGGTGATCGCTGCCGCCATGGCGGGCCTCGCGCTCGGCTCGACCGTCCTCAGCACGTCGCCCTCAGCACCACGGCGGGGCGAGCATCAAACTGCCCCGGCACCGGCGTCGAGACGCCGCCCTCGGGCACGGTGACCGAGACGGGCAGCACCCTGCTCTACCCGCTGTTCAACCTGTGGGTGGGCGGGTACACCGAGAAGTACCACAACGTGAAGATCCAGACGGCGGGCACGGGCTCGGGCACGGGCATCACGAGCGCCGAGAACGCGTCTCGTCGACATCGGCGCGTCGGACGCGTACCTGGCCCCGAGCGTGGCGAAGGCCAACCCCCACCTGCGGAACATCCCGCTCGCCATCTCGGCGCAGTTGGTCGCCTACAACATCCCCGGGGTGCTCTCGCACCTGAAGCTCTCCGGCAAGGTCCTCTCCGAGATCTACCAGGGCCAGGTGACCAAGTGGAACGCCTCGCAGATCACCAGCCTGAACCCGGGCGTGACGCTGCCGGCATCCCGATCGTCACGCTGCACCGCTCAGAGAGCAGCGGCGACACCTTCTTGTTCACGCACGTACCTGTCCAAGACCGATCCCGACCGGTTGGGGCAACAAGATCGGCTACAACACCACGATCCAGTGGCCCGCCGCGCCCGGAGCGCTCGGCGAACAGGGCAACTCGGGCATGGTCACCGGCTGCAAGTCCACGGCCGGGATGCATCGCCTACGTCGGCATCAGCTACCAGACGCAGGCCCTCCAGGCCGGCCTCGGCTACGCCCAACTGCGGAACGCGAAGGGCCAGTACGAGGTGCCGACGGCGTCGTCCATCTCCGCTGAGGCGGCGGCTTTCGTGTCCAAGACGCCGCCGAGCGGGACCATCTCGCTGATCTACGGGCCGGCGAACGGGGGCTACCCCATCATCAACTACGAGTACGCGATCGTCTCGACCCACCAGAGCAGCAGCAACACGGCCAAGGGCATCCGCTCCCTGCTCGAGTGGGCGACCAACCAGAAGGACGGCGCGTCCACCTCCTACCTGGCCCAGGTCAACTTCCAGCCGCTGCCCACCAAGGTGGAGGCGCAGTCGCTGAAGCAGATCCTGAGCATTCAGTAGGAACGTGGCGTCCTGGCGGGCGTGTCCACGGCGGGGGCGCGGCGTCCCCGTCCGTGTCCGCCGGGACCGCCGTGCCACAGCGGGCACCGCGGCGGGACCCGTTCATCGCGCCGGGCGGCGGACTGGGCCCGGGCCAACGAGGAACACGCCTGGCGCTGGACGGCGCGGGTGGCCATCGTCCTGCCCGCTCGCCGCCCTCGTGTTCGCCGTGGCCGTCCTCGCCCACAAGGCATGGCCGGCCATCCGCGTCAACGGCTGGTACTTCCTCTACGGCAAGAACTGGACCTACGGGAGCAGCTACGGGCAGACCGTCTACCACCACGGCGTGCGCACCGCCCAAGGGGCGCAGTTCGGCGCGTGGCCCATCATCCTCGGCACGATCCAGTCGTCCGTCATCGCCATCGTGGTGGCGGTGCCGCTCTCCATCGGGGCGGCCTTCGCCCTCACCGAGCGGCTCCCCGGATGGATCTCCCGGCCGCTCGGTTTCGCCATAGAGATCCTGGCCGGTATCCCGAGCGTGGTCATCGGCCTGTGGGGCCTGCTCACCTTCGGGCCGTGGCTGGCCTCCCACGTCTATCCGACCATGGCCAACATCGCCGGCCACCTGCCCGACGTGTGGCCTTTCAACTACTTCCGCAGCCCGGTCGGCTCGGGCCAGGGCCTGCTCACGGCAGGACTGGTGCTCGCCATGATGATCATCCCGATCGTCGCGTCGACCACCCGCGACCTCTTTCTGCAGGTGCCGCCGCTACCCAAGGAGGGCGGCGAGGCACTGGGGATGACCAGCTGGGAGGTGGCCAACCGCATCACCGTGCCGTGGGTGCGCTCGGGCATCATCGGCGCCTCGGTGCTCGGCCTCGGCCGCGCGCTGGGCGAGACCATCGCCGTCGCGCTCGTGGGCGGCGCCTCCCTGCACGTCGCGCCGAACATCTACCAGCCCTTCGGCACCATCGCGGCGACCATCCTGACCCAGCTGGAAGGCGCGCTGACCGACGGCACCGGCTTCGCCGTCGCCACGCTGGCCGAGCTGGCCCTGGTGCTGGCCGTGATCTCGGTGGCGGTCAACCTGGTGGCGCGCTGGATCGTGACCCGCACCTCGCGTGTCGGCGCCCCGGTGGGGGGAGCATGAGCACAGCACCCGCGTCCGCCGCTGGCCGCCGGACCGTCGACCCGCCGCCGACGCATGGGGTCGGTCGGCTTCCGGGCCTTCACCTACGCCTCCCTGGCCCTCATCGTCGTCCCGGCGGCGTGGGTCCTCCTCGGCGTCCTGGCGCGGGCGGCGGCACACTGGCGCTGGGACGTGCTGTGGACGCCGCTGACAGCGGAGGGCGGCGGACTCCGCGACCAGATCCTGGGCACGCTCGTGCTCATGTTCGGCACGCTCGTCATCGCCGGGACCGATCGGCGTGCTGGCCGGGATCCACCTCTCCGAGATGGCGACGGGTGCGCGCGGACGGCAGGCGCACGCGGCGGCTTCCTGCGCATGGCTTCGGACATCCTCTCCGGGCTTCCCCTCCATCGTGCTCGGCTTCGTCGGCTACTCGGCGCTCGTGATCGGGCTCCACTGGGGTTATTCGCTGTGGGCCGCCCTGATCGTCCTCTCCATCATGGTCACGCCCGTACATCGCCAAGACGACGGAGAACTCGCTGCGCCAGGTGCCGACCGGCTACCGGGAGGGGGCGGAGGCGCTCGGGCATGACCATGGGGTACTCGCTGCGCAAGGTCGTGCTGAAGAGCGCGCTGCCGGGAATCGTCACCGGTCTGCTGCTGGCCATGGCCATCGCCTGCGGCGAGACCGCCCCGCTCATCTACACGGCCGGGATTCTCCAACACGCTGCCGAGCAGCTTCACCCACGCCCAGTTCCCCTACCTGACCTACGTGGTGTTCACGTTCTACGACCAGCCCAACCCGCAGGACCACTACCTGGCCTACGACGCTGCGCTGATCCTGGTCGTGATCGTGCTGTTGCTGCTCGTGGCCAGCCGCGTCGTGGTGGCGCGGACCCAGCGCCACGCCGAGGGGGCGCGCACGCGTACCCGCTCGCCGCGGCGGCCGAAGCGGCCCGAAGCGGCGCCCGAGCCGCTGGACCTGGCCGACCTGCATCGCTGACCCTCTGCCGGGCCTCGGTAAGGTGACGGCCGACCATCCCGGGAACGGGAGCACCGCCACGATCCGGGACCGGTCGGTCCCGGACCGACGACGACAAACTAGACCACGACGAAAAGGAGCGGACGCGTTGAGCGCAGGATCTGAATGGGGGCCACTGGGCCGCCTGGCCGGCATCTGGGAGGGTGAGCAGGGCGAGGACGTCGCCTACGCCAACGAGACGGGGAAGATCGGTCTCACCCCCTACCGGGAGCACATCGACTTCAAGCCGTTCGGGCCGGTCGAGAACGGCAGCCAGGTGCTCTACGGCCTGGACTACCGCATGGCGGCGTGGCGCGGCACCGAGGAGAACCCGTTCCACACCGAGGTCGGCTACTGGATGTGGGACGCCCGCGACAGCGAGGTGATCCGGTGCTTCCTCATCCCGCGCGGCTCGGCCGTCGTGGCCGGGGCGACCGTGACTCCCGATGCCACGAAGTTCACCCTGGAGGCGAACGTCGGCAGCCAGACCTACGGCATCCTCGCCAACAACTGGCTGGACAAGAACGCCCGCTCGGTGCGCTACGAGGTGACCATCGACACCAGCGTCGACGGCGAGTTCAGCTACGAGCAGACGACGGTGATCGCCCACGGCAGGACAGCCGACCAGGTGATCCACACCGACCGCAACACCTTGAAGCGCATCGCCGAGGCATAGCGGCGCGCTCCGGGGTCGGAGCACACAAAGTCCGAAGCGGGGCGCACGAAAGCAAGAGGAAGGGGCAGCCATGTTCGAGTGGTCCGAGGAGCAGCTCGCCATCCGCGACGCGGTCCGCCGCTTCGTCGCCGAGGAGGTCGCACCGAACGTCGAGGAGCTCGAGCACGGTGACACGCCGCCGTACGCGGTGATGCGCAAGCTCTACCGGACCTTCGGGCTCGACGAGGCGGCGCGCCAGTCCTTCAAGCGGGCGCTCGATCGCAAGACGTCGCGGGGCGAGGCCGACCCGGGTCAGGCCGCCGAGAGGGCCGAGGGCGGATCCAACGCGGCCCTCATGCTGATCCCGATCATTGAGCTGTGCCATTACTGCCCCGGGATCGTGACCGCCCTCGGGGTGACGACGGGCCTCGCCGGCGGCACCATCATGAAGAGCGGCACGCCGGCCCAGATGGAGCGCTGGGGGCTCGATCTGATGACGCTGGACAAGATCGGCGCATGGGCGATCACCGAACCCGACTCGGGCTCGGACGCGCTCGGCGGCATGAAGTCGACGGCCGTGCGCGACGGGGACGAGTACGTGCTCAACGGGAACAAGACCTTCATCACGAACGGCCCGTACGCGGACACCATCGTCTTCTACGCCAAGCTCGACGACGGGAGCGGCACGCCGCTGCGGCAGCGGCCGGTGCTCACCTTCGTCCTCGACTCGGGGATGCCCGGGCTGGACCAGTCCAAGCCGTTCCGCAAGATGGGCCTGCATTCCTCGCCGACGGGGGAGCTCTTCCTGACCGACGTGCGCGCCGGCCGGGACCGCCTGCTGGGCGAGAGCGAGGGGTCACCCGGCGGCGCCGAGGGACGCGAGAGCGCCAAGGGCAACTTCGTGACCGAGCGGGCGGGTGTGGCCGCCATGTCGCTCGGTCTGATCGAAGAGTGCCTGAAACTGTCGGTGAAATACGCCAAGGACCGGCTCCTGTGGGAGCGGCCGATCGCCGAGTTCCAGCTGATTCAGCTGAAGCTGGCCCGGATGGAGATCGCGCGGCTCAACGTCGAGAACCTGGTGTTCCGGCACATCGAGATGTCGTCGGCCGGCAAGAACCTGACGCTGGCGGAAGCGTCCGCCATGAAGCTCTACTCGGCCCAGGCTGCCTCGGAGGTGGCCATGGAGGCGGTGCAGCTCTTCGGCGGGAACGGCTACATGTCCGAGTTCCGGGTCGAGCAGCTGGCGCGCGACGCGAAGGTCTTCCAGATCTACGCCGGGACCGACGAAATTCAGGTCACCCACATCGCCCGCGATCTGCTGAGCCGCTGAGGCGGGAGGAATGGGCGCCGACATGAGTGATCCCGCGGCGGCACTGGGTCCGTCCCCCGCCGACGCCGTCTTCGACGACATGGTCGACCGCCGCCGTTCGGTGCACCGCCACCCCGAGCTCTCCTTCGTCGAGCAACGCACGACCTCCATGATCCGCGACCACATGGCGGCTCTCGGGATCGACGAGGCGCGGCGGGTGAGCGAGACCGGCGGCATCTTCGCCCTCGACGGCGGCCGCCCCGGGCGCACCGTGGTTCTGCGGGCCGATATCGACGCGCTGCCCGTACAGGAGGACCCGGGGCGCCACGGCCACTCCGAGGTCGACGGGGTCATGCACGCCTGCGGCCACGACGTGCACGTCGCCGCGCTGCTCGGCGTGTCCTCGGTCCTCGCATCGCGCCAGGAGGACCTTCCCGGTCGCTACCTCTTCGTCTTCCAGCCCGGTGAGGAGGCGCTCGGCGGCGCCAAGAAGATGGTGGAAGGCGGCGCGCTCGAGCTGATGGACGGCGCCCGGCTCGTCGGCTTCCACGTCACCTCGCAGTTGCCGACGGGGCTGGTGGCGCTGCGCGACGGCGTGGCCATGTCCGAGGCCCACTCGCTCCGCATCACGCTGTCCGGGCCGGGCGGGCACGGGGCGATCCCGACCGGGCAGGGCGACGTGGTGCTGGCGGCGGCCGAGCTGGTGCGACGGCTCGCCGGGGTGGTCGAGGGCCTGAGCTACGAGGGCTCGTCCTGCGTCTGCACCGCGGGCACGCTGGCCGCGGGTACGGCCGTGAACGTCGTCCCGACCGAGGCCCGGATCACCGGGACGCTGCGCACCTTCACCGCCGCCCAGCGCGAGGAGGCGCTGGGCCGTTTGCGCCAACTGTGCGACGAGGTGGCGGGCGCGATGGGGGTACAGGTCGACCTGAAGCTGCCCGAGCACACGCCCGCCGTCGTGAACGACCCGGCCGTGACCGTCCTGGTGGAGTCCCAGGCGCTGGCGGCGCTCGGGCCGGACAACGTGCTGCGCATCCCGCCGACGGCCCCGAGCGACGACGTGAGCGAGTTCTTGAACCGGGTCCCGGGCTGCTACTTCTTCGTCGGCGGCGCGTCAGCGGACGGGACGTGCGGGTCGCATCACAGCCCGTCGTTCGCCGTGGAGGACGACGCGTTACGGGTGGGGGCCAACGTCATGGTGCGGAGCGCGTTGGCGCTGGCGGCACCGTAGGGACCGCCCGCCCCGGGGGCGCGAGCCGGCGGGGCGGGGGCGACGACCGTCCCGGCCGGGGCACCCCTACGCTCCTCGCGAGCGTCAGATGCCGTCCGAACCCGCAGCCGCCTCCGAGTGTCACCGGCCGGCGGCGAAACGTCCCGCCGGACCGGCAACGCGGGTGGTGGGGCCGGCACTCGTTGCCTGCGCGCTCGTGCTGGCCGCCTGCGCGGCTCCGGACCGGCCGGCCGCCGTGGGACCGGCGGGGTCGCGACCAGGCGCATCGACCACCGCCACGACCAGCGCCACCACGACGACGACGACGCCACCCCCGGCCACCACCACCACCACGACGACGACCGCACCACCGCAGCTGTCGGCCCTGCCGGTCCCCTCGCCCCTGGCCCCCTTCGCTGCGCCGGCGACGGCCGGCGAGGGGGTGTGGGCGCCGGTGGGACGCAGCGTGGCGGGGATCCCCGCGGTGTACGAGACGAACCTCGTGCCTCCCGGCGGAACGGCGGCGGCCGGGCTGGCATGGATGGACACGCGCCTCCTCGGGGCGCAGCTGTACTCGGGCTCCAAGAGCCCGGGCGGGGGCCCCTACACGCTGACCGCTCCCGTGCAGCCCGCGCAGGCGGCGTCGCTCGTCGCCGCCTTCAACGGTGGGTTCCTGATGAAGGACGCCGAGGGCGGCTACTACACCGAAGGGCGAGCCATCTACCCGCTCGTCGACGGTGCGGCGTCCCTCGTCGTCTACGCCGACGGCTCGGTGACGGTCGGCGCCTGGGGCAGCGACGTGACCATGACGCCCGACGTCGTCGCCGTACGCCAGAACCTCGTTCCCCTCGTCGAGGGTGGCCAGCCCACGGCGCAAGCGAACGGCGACTGGCATGTCTGGGGCAGCACCTGCGGGGCGAATTCGTGCGCGTCGACCGTGCCGGGACTGGAGTACCAGTGGCGTTCGAGCGTCGGCATCACCGCCGACGGCGCGCTCGTGTACGCGTCGGGTCCCGCGCTCAGCCCGCTTCAGCTGGCCGACTTGCTCGTCCGCGCCGGCGTGGTACGGGGCATGGAGCTCGACATCAACCCGAGCTGGCCGGTCTTCGCCACGTACGACCCGCCGCCACCGTCGGTGCTCGCCGCACCCTCGAACGGGAGCAGCCTGGAGCCGGCGAGCATCCAGGGCCCCTCGACCTTCTTCGACGCGGCCTGGGGCCGCGACTTCGTGACCATGTCGACCCGGGCGACGCCGGCACCCTGACCCGGCGGACCGCCAGGGCGCGGCCGGTCCGGCATGGGCCACAATGTCGCCCGTGAGCCCATCCGAACTGTTCTCCATCGACGGCAAGACCGCGCTCGTGACGGGCGGCACCCGCGGTATCGGCCGCATGATCGCCGAGGGCTTCGTCGAGGCGGGAGCATCCGTCTACGTCGCCTCCCGCAAGGCGGAGGCCTGCGAGCAGACGGCCACGGAACTGTCGAAGAAGGGCACCTGCGTCGGCATCCCGGCCGACCTCTCCAGCGAGGAGGGGTGCCGGCGGCTGGCCGAGGAGATCGCCTCGCGCCACGACCGACTCGAGATCCTGGTCAACAACGCCGGCGCGACGTGGGGCACGCCGCTGGCCGATCACGACGAGGCGGCCTTCGAGCGCGTCCTCGCCCTGAACGTGAAAGGTGTGTTCCACCTGACCAAGTTCCTGGTCCCGCTGCTCCAGGCCGCAGGCACCCAGGACGAACCGGCGCGGGTGATCAACATCGGCTCCATCGACGGGATCGGCGTGCCCATGCTCGAGACGTACTCGTACTCGGCGTCCAAGGCGGCGGTGCACCAGTTGACCCGGCACCTGGCCAAGCGCCTGGCCCCGACCATCACCGTCAACGCCATCGCGCCGGGTCCCTTCGAGTCGAAGATGATGGCGGCCACGCTCGAGGCCTTCGGCGAGCAGATCGCCGCGAACGCGCCGCTGAAGCGGATCGGGCGTCCCGACGACATGGCGGGCGCCGCGATCTACCTCTCGTCGCGGGCAGGCGCCTACCTGACCGGGGCGGTCATTCCCGTCGACGGGGGGATCTCCACCACCCGCTGAGCGCAAGACGGAGACGCACGAACGAAAGGAACCGAGCCGTGCTGCTGGTCCACGAGGTGCACCGGGTCGCCGGGGCGCAGGAGAAGGCGTTCGAGGCCGCGTTCCGCGACGAGCTCATGCCCGCCCTGGCATCGGCCGACGGGTGCCGGCTGCTCTGGTTCCTGCACCTCGCCCACGGGAGCGGGCCGGCCTACACCGTGGTGACGGTGACCGGCTGCCGCGACGCGGTGGCGTGGGCCGCCCTGGCGGAGCGCATGCGCACCGGCGACCTGGCCGACTGGTCGGCGAAGGTCGATGCCATGCGGCACGGTACCGAGGCCAAGATCGTGACCCCGGTGCCATGGTCACCCCTGCAGGAGATCGACCTGGACGCCGTGCCGACGGCGCCGGTGGAGCACGAGCTCGGCCTCTTCATGGAGGACACGGCGTGGCCCTTCCCGGGCGGGCTCTCGGCCTACCTGGCCAAGGCGGGCACCCTCTACGACTCGACCCTCACCTCCCAGAAAGAGGAAGGGCACGGCATCATCGAGCTGGAAGCGGCGTTCCAGCCCGTCTACGGGTCGCACACCACCACCGAGGTGATCCTCTGGCAGCGCGTCGTGAACCACCGCGCGCTGCTCTACCTGCTCGACCACGACCTGCCGCCCTCGGCCACGGCGCCGGGCACCTGGATGCACGACGCCCTGGAAGTGCGCGACCAGTGGGAGAGCCGGCTGCTCCGCAGCTCGGCGTGGTCGCCGCTGTACTGACCCCGGACGGGAAGAGCCGGGTGACCGGTCGGGCCTAAGCGGCCCCGCCGTTCGTCGAGGGTGCGCCGCCCGCCGGCGACGACACTCCTCCGTTGGCGGAGGGCTGTCCGCCCGCCGGGAACGACGGGCCGCCGTTGGTGGAGGGCTGTCCGCCTGTCGGCGAGGCGAGCACGAGGTGGTCGAGCTGGGTGCTGAAGGGGGCGGGGACGGCGCCGGTGTCCGAGGCGTAGACCTTGGTCGACTCCATCGGCACGGCCACGCCTGCGGTGTACTCGTAGTCGACGAAGTGCAGCTCGAGCGGGCGGATGAGATGCATGTTGGCGAGCGACTCCTGCGGCATCTCCTTCAGCTTGGTGGAGAAGAGGAACCGTGCCCGCTCGGCCGCGTCCACGTCGGCCGGGCCGGAACGTCCGACGCCGCGCAGCTCGCGCACCTTGCGGAAGTCGGGCGTGTAGTCGTCGATGGTGAACGACGCCCACTTGTTGGCCGCGATGTTCTTCAGCGTGATCTCGCTCTCGGGCATGGCGAAATACACGCCCTGCCTGTCGCTGGCGTAGGCGATCGTCGCCGCGTGCGGCATCCCGGTGAACGACGCGGTGCCCAGGGTGATGACGTGGTGCAGGTCCAGGTAGTTGAGGACCTCGGGCGGGAGCTCAGAAATAGTAGTGAGGGTGCAACATGTTGTCGACCGTGTGTTCCGACGCCGGTGGCGCCGGCGGTGACATCATGGGAGGGTGACATCGGAACCGTTCGACCTGGCCCAGACGTACGTTCACTTAGGACGAGGCCCCTCGGCGACACCGCTTCCCGGCTTCACCTTCACCCCGGATTGCCTGCGCGACTACGAGGAACGATTCGCCGCCGACGGCAACGAGGGACGCCTCGTGTGCATCACCGCACAGGAGCGCACCTGGGACACCTGGGAGCGACATCCCGCCGGCGAGGAGCTGGTGGTGATGCTGTCGGGGCACATCGATCTCGTGCAGGAGGTGGACGGCGAGCAGCACGTCGTGCCGCTCGGTCCCGGCCAGGCCGTCGTGAACCCCGCCGGGGTCTGGCACACGGCGCGGGTGCGGGAGCCTGGACAGGCGCTCTTCGTCACACCCGGGCGAGGCACCGAGCACCGTCCCGCCGGGTGACACCGGCGGCAAGGCCGGCCGCGCCGAGGGCTCGGCGAAGTGGGACGATCAGCGCGCGGGTGCGAGCTCGTGCGGGCCCTGAGCCGGGTAGCCGCCAGCGGCCTTCACGGCGTCTCCCCAGGGGGTCAGCAGCGCCACGAGCTCTTCCCCGTGGTCGCCAAGGGCGCCGACGATCGGCTCGCACTGGGCGTCGGTCGCCGCCTCGACCGACTCGCGCTTCGTGCGGCCTTCGACCGTGAGGGCTCCGCCGGCGACGAGGCCGCGGTCGACCAGCCGGGCCTCGGCCGCGTCGAGCTGTTGGTCGGACCACGCCCGCGTCCGGACGTAGGTGCGCATCGGCAGGCCCCAGTAGAGCTCGGTGAGCAGGCCGATCTCGGTGGCGTCGAAGCCGGCCGACGTCCACGCCGCCGTGTGCGCGTCACCCCGGAACTCCCGCAGGCAGTCGGCCAGGCGCCACATGTCGCCCATGGGGTCGCCGGGGAGCCCGAGGCTGCGCAACCCGGCGAAGAGCGGACGACCTTCGGGTCGCAAGGGGGCCACAGCCTCGGCCATCAGCCCGGTCGCCCGGTTCAGCCCTTCTGGCTCGGGACCCAGGAGCCGAACCAGCTGGGCCGTGGCGCCGGAGGTGCGGGCGGCGCAGATCGTGCCGGCGTCCACCTTGCTCCATCCGAAATCGACCGACGGCACGACGGCCTCGGGGTTGAACACGGCGAAGGCCGCGGCCACCACCTCCCCAGGCACCTGCCCCATGACAGAGCCGCGGCTGGTGAAGTAGGCCGGTCCGTCGGGGAGCTGCACCCCGCCGGCGGTGGTCCCGGGGCTCGGCGAGAAGCCCAGCCGCGCGTACGCGGCATGGCACTCCGGCGCGAAGTAGACCTGCCCGGCCACGGGCTCGAGGACCATGGCGAGCCGTCGTGGGTTCACTCCGCTCACGACGCCACCATAGGCACGCGGCGGTCGCCGTATCGTCTCGAGAATGGACGAGGTCTGGCTCCGGCCGTCTCCGGAGTTGTGGCGGATGCGCCGCACCGAGGTGCTCGTGGCGACGCTCGTGCTCGCCGCGATCTCCGGGCTGACGTTCTGGGGCGCCCAGGGTGCCCTGGCCGGCCTGGTCGGCGCCCTGGTTGTCGTCGTCCTCGGGTCCGGGCTCGCCTGGTTCGCCCTTCGGCGCTGCCGGGCGTGGCGCTACCGGGAGCGCAACGAAGACCTGATCGTCGCGCGCGGCGTGCTGGTGCAGCGCCTCTCCGTGGTGCCCTACGGGCGGATGCAGTTCGTCGAGGTGACGGCTGGACCGGTCGAGCGCGCGTTCGGGCTGTGCACGGTCAAGCTCCACACCGCGGCCGCCGCGAGCGACGCCAGGATCCCGGGACTGGCTCAGGCGGAGGCGGCGCGGCTGCGCGACCGGCTGACCGAGCTGGGCGAGGCCATGGCGGCCGGCATGTGACGGACGACCACGGGGAGTGGCTGCGACTCCATCCGCTGACCCCGGTGGCGCGCATCGGGCGCATCGTGCCGGCGTTCGTCCTACTCCTCCTCCTCTCGAGCGTCCACTCGTCCTCGGACAACTCCTCGGCGCAGCGCGATTACCTGGTCGTGTTCGCGCTTGCTTCGGTGGTCTACGGCTACGTCCACTGGTTGGTGACACGATGGCGGATTGAGGGCGACACACTGCGGATTGAGACGGGCCTCGTCCGCAGGGACTCGCGCCAGCTCCCTCTCGCCCGGATCCAGGCGGTGGACATCGTACGGCCGCTCCTGGCCCGGATGCTGGGTCTGTCCGAGTTGCGGATCCGCCTGGCCGGGTCGGGCTCGAGCGACGGCCGCCTGGCCTTCCTCTCCGACTCCCAGGCCAACGAGCTGCGCCTCGTGCTGCTGCAGCGCCACCGCGAACCCGAGGAGGCGCGACCCGTGGGCGCCGAGTCCCCGATGGCAATCCTCACCGTAGGGCGGCTGCTCGGCTCGGTCCTGTTGTCGGTCGTCACCATCGTGCTGGTCGGGACCGTCGGCTCGCTCGTGGTGCTCGACCAGTTCGAGCCGAAGTCCGCCGGGGCGCTCGCCGGCGCCCTCGCCATCTACCTGTTGGGCTTCGCCGGTATCGCGTGGCGCCGGCTCTCGGGCGAATACGGGTTCGTCGCGGCCGAGGGGCCCGAGGGCGTGAGCATCCGCCGAGGGTTGTTCCAGACCGTCTCCGAGACGATCCCCTACGGCAGGATCCAGGCGGTGCGCCAGGTCGAGCCATGGTTGTGGCGGCCCTTCGGCTGGTGCCGGCTCGAGGTGGACATCGCCGGCTCGACGTCGCGCAACCAGCGCGGCGAGGGGGCCGGTGTGGTGCGCAAGGCGCTGCTGCCCGTCGGGTCGCAGTCGGACTCGTGGCACCTCATCGCGCGCCTGCTCGGGGGGCCCGACCCACCACGCACCGCGCCGCCCCGGCGTGCCCGCGGCAAAGCCCCCCTCAGCTACCACTTCCTCTCCGCCGGCCACGACGAGACCCACGCCGTGTGCGTCACGGGCCGTGTCACCAAGTCGACGACCTGGGTCCCGCTGGAGAAGTCGCAAAGCATCCGCCGGGTCCAGGGTCCCGCACAGCGCCTGCTCGGACTGGCCACAGTGCACGTCGACGTCGCCGGGCGCAGGACGCGGGCCGAGTTCCGCGACCGCGGCGTCGCCGAGGCGGACGCCCTGGTGGAGGAGCTCACCGCACTCAGCCGCGCCGCGTGCGGACGCCCGATCCGCTCCCCGGTCGCGCCTCCCTCCGACAGCGTCGCCCCTTCGGGCTGGTACTCCGACCCCGCCGGGCGGCACGAGCTGCGCTACTGGCACGAAGGCCGCTGGACCGAGCAGGTGAGCGACGCCGGTCGGCGGAGCAGCGAGGCTGCTATGCCGCCGTGAAGCGCATGGGGAAGTGGTCGATGGAGCGGATGCCCGAGGTGTAGGCGAGGGTGTGCCCGGGCTCGATCTCGTAGTCGGGGATGCGCCGGTGCCACTCGCGGAGCGCGACGCGCAGCTCCATCCGGGCCAAGTTCGAGCCGAGGCAGCGGTGGACGCCGCCGCCGAAGGCGATGTGGCGGTTGACCTCGCGGTCGAAGCGGACGGTGTCGGCGTCGGGGAATTCGGCCTCGTCCGTATTGGCCGAGCCGATCATCAACATGACCTGGTCGCCGGCGTGGACCGGACAGCCTCCGAGCTCGGTCTCGCTGAGCGCGACCCGGGCGATGCCCATGACGGGGGTCTCCCAGCGCAGCAGCTCCTCTATGGCGGAGGGGATGAGAGAAGGGTCGGTCGCCAACTGGCGCCGCTGTTCGGGATGCTGAGCAAGGTAGGCGAACATGCAGTCGAGCGTGGCCGTGACCGTGTCGAGGCCGGCGATGAGGAACAGGAAGCAGATGTCCAAGATGTCCTCCCGGCTCAGCCGGTCTCCCTCTACCTCGGCGTCGAGGAAGTGCGAGAGCAGATCGTCGCGACGCTCGACCTCGCGCTCGTCGAGCACCTCGTTGAAGTACTCGTAGACGGAGTCCGCCGTCTTCTGCTGGTGCTCGAGGGCCGTCCGGGAACCGTAGGTCCGACCCGTGACGTGGTCGGGCCGGATGATGCCGTCCTTCATGGCCAGGAACCGGTCGAGCTGGTCCAGGGGGAGCCCGAGCACGGTGAGGAAGACCTGCGAGGGGAACGGGACGGAGAACTCATGGGCGAAGTCCACCTCGCCGCGGTCGACGAACTGGTCGATGAGGTGGTTGGCGAGACGGGAGACCTCGTCCTCCATGAGAGCCATCTTGCGCGGGGCGAAGAGCGGATCGAGGAGCCGCCGGAACTTGCGGTGTTCGGGCGGGTCGATCTGGAGGGGGATCAACGGCCGCTTGTTCTTGAGGTCGACCGCGTCCATGTTCGACGAGAAGATCTCGGGGTGGCGCAGCGCCTCGTCGATCTCGATCTTGCGCGAGAGGACGACACCCGCGCCGCCGCCGGGCATGTCCACGTTCATCACCGGGCTGTCGTCGCGCAGCGCCTTGAAGACGGGTTGCGGATCCCGGGCCATCTCCGGGTCCATGCCCGCCAGCGGGCTCTGACTGTCGGTGGTCGTCGTCTGTTCCATGTTCCCCTCCAAATTGGTCGTGGTCATGCGGTCGTCACCTGCAGGGTGCGCTCGAGGGCGCGCACGAGCTCACCGTGGTCGGTCTCGGGGATGATCCAGCTCGAGACGAACAGCCGCGCGACGAGGTCAGCCACTTCCTCGCGCGTCAGGCGCCCGTCGCGCACCACCGGCATTGCGTCCATGTCCGGCCCGAGACGGACCGCGAGCTGGAGGCGCAGGTTGGGTAGGCGGTCGAGCAGGTAGCTCAGCACGAAACCGGGCTCGGTCTCGAAGAGCGACCGCGCCGGGTGCGTGCGGATGAACTCGAAGACGTACGACAGGAAGGCGGCCATGCGCCCGCCGTCGCCCACCGACGCCAGCGCCTCGTCGAGCCCGGCGCCGAAGCGCACCTCGTCGAAGTCGGCCGCGGCCGCGACCACGTGGTCCTTGGACGGGAAGTAGCGGTAGAGGGTCCCGCGTGAGACACCCGCCGCGTCGCTGATCTCCTGCATGCCGAGCCGCCGGACGCCGCGCCGGCCGATCAGGCTCAGGGCGGCGGTGAGGATGCGCTCCTCGGTCGAGTTGAAGCTGCGGGTGGGATAGGTGCCGGCGTCAGCCAGCAGGGCCGCCATGGGCGGACATTTTAGACAGATTCCGTCCTATTTGTCTCATACCGGCGCGCGCCGCGGCGGCGACGGCGCGACCAGGGCACCAACGCCAGCGCCGCCAGGGCGGCGAACCCGAGGAGCGTCGCCAGCTCGCCCAGGTTGTCGGCGCCGGACGTCCCGTAGTTGAGCGTCACGTCGTGGCTGGTGGGCACGACGACCATCAGGTTCGGGGTGACCCGCCAGGGGCCCTGGGCTCCCGTGGCGTGCCAGTTGGGGAAATACGACACCTTGACCAGGACCGGCGTCCCGAGGCGCGAGACGTGAAAGCTGACCGACGAGTCCGTCTGAGTGATGGCGGTCACCCGCGTCGCGGGAACCGGGTGAGCGGCGGCATGGATGTTCCCCACCGGCGTGCGCGGCCACGAGGACGGACCGCTCTGGGCCAGCTCGACACCCCATTGCGACGGGTGCAGGTACCAATTCATGGACGGGCCTGTCTGACCGGGCGTCCCGAGCCAGCTGGCAGGAGAGGCCTTGACACCGGAGAGTACGACCGGGTCGTCGTGCAGCGGCGTGACCAGGGCCGAGTCGCGCACCAGGTAGACCTGCCAGGTGGTCTTGGTCTCCACGCCGCTGTTGTCGTAGGACCACGGCCCGGTCGTCGCCACCAGGCGGAGGTCGGGGTCGACCGATGCCTCCGCCTCGACCTGCGGGGTCTCGGCCAGGAAGTATCTGACGCCGAGCAGCTGGAGGTGCTGGACTCCGAGCTCCACGTCGACCGGGCCGTACGGGAGACCGACCTCGGGCTCCGAGGGCCCCTCCGACAGCTCGGCCTGGTTGATGAAGTGGTACGGCGTGGTCGCAGAGGACTCGAAGAGCAGCCCCTCCATGGAGTCGACGCACCCGTTGGTCCAATAGGGCAGGAGCATGAGCGCCTCGGGAGTGCCGAATCGGTTCTCGCTCGCGCTGTACTCCCACATGTCGCGACCACAGCCGTAGCGCTTGGTCACCATGTCCATCGTCTGGATGATGGAGTGGTATTCGGGGTAGGAGGACTGCCCCTCGTAGCCGACGTAGTTGTACGTCGACCAGTTGCTGACCTCGTTCGGACCCGTGTGCACCAGCGCCGAGGGCGAGACGACGAACGGCGGGACGACGGCGATCATGGCGGCCAGCAGCCCCAGCACCGCTCCGCCCACGGCGGCCGGGGGCCACAGCCGGGGCCGGGCTTGCTGCGCCGGCGAGGCGTGCCGCGCCGGCCGGGCGTGCCGCGCCGACGTGGCGAGGTCGATGGCGTGCTGTGTCGTCCACTCCTCGCCGGAGGCCGACAGGGCCGCGGGGAGCTGCTGCCGCCGGGCGCGGCGAGAGCGCGCCCGGCCCCACCACTCGGCGGCGCCGATGCAGCCGGCCCCGAACGCCCAGGCGGCCATGAGGTAGACCGAGATGAACCACAGCGGCAGGAGCCGCACGTTGTAGAGGTCGGCCTGTGGGTCGAGAACGAGCGCCAGCGCCGAGACGACTCCGAGCACCGTGACCGTGATGCCGAAGCGGCTGCGCACGACGATGGCCGCCAGCGCGCCCAGCCCGGCCAGGACGAGGGCCCAGGTGTCGGCTTCGGGAAAGAAGAGGCCCCACCCGTAGAGGTTCTGGTAGTCCATTGACGTGGAATAGGCGTGCTCGAGCCCGAAGGGGACGAGCCACCAGGCGGAGAGCAGGAGCCCGGTCCCCACCGTCGAGAACGCGCGCCAGAGCGTTCGGGTCCGGGGCACCGCCACGGCATCGGGGTCGCCGCGCCAGATCCGGAGCCTGGAGTCGCCGATGCCCCACCGCGCCGGGAGGAGCTCGACTGCCGTGAGCACCACCGCGCCGCCGAGGGCGTAGAAACCGGGAACGATGTGCGACAGCACGCAACCAGCCAGCGCCAGCGCCGCCCAGGCGCGGTACCTCCCCTCGCGCACGGCACAGGCGAACAGGCCCAGGAAGAGGATGGCGAGCGACAGGCTGAAGGAGAACGCGTACTCGCCGGCAAGCGTCGAGAACAGGTTCCCGCCGTAGATGGTGAACGTGTAGTCGAAGAGGAACGGGAGCGTCGCCGCCGCCAGGAGGGCGGGGATCGGCGGCCGGAGCCGGAAGAACCTGCCGCACGCCCAGGCGCAGATGGGCAGCAGCACCGAGCCGAGGACCGTCCCGAACTTGAAGGCGATGTCGTAGGGCGCGATCCACCCCGCGACGGCAATGAAGAGGTCGGGAAGCGTGAAATAAAAGGTGTAGAGGGGGAAGCCGTCGTACCAGCCGGGGTCCCAACCGGTGAGCCGTCCGTGGCTCAGCAGGGATTCCATGAACTTCGGCATGGCGATGTGCGCGCCGGTGTCGCCTCCCGTCGTGGCCGTGTTGGTCAGCAGCAGGCTCGGGTGGAGCTGCGAAAGCGTGACGACGATCACGCTCAGGATCGTGACGACGGTGACTGCCCCCGGCACCCACCACCAGCGGCCGCGTCCCGAGGCCGGGGCGGGCGGATCGGCCGGCGGCCGTGGCTGGGCGCGGGGAGGATCGTCGACGCTCACCATGGGGGTGCAGAAGGGATCAGGAGAGAGTGCCGCCGGTCGCGATGAGCGATCCACCGGCATCCCTCGGCCACATCGGTCCCAAGATACAAGCGCTGTCGTCGCCGATGGGATCGGCCCCGGGACCAGGCGGCGGCCCGAAGATGCCTGCGGCGCCCCTGAGGGCCCCGCGCGTAGCATGGTGCGGTGGACGTGGTCGTGTCGGAGAGCGCACGGGAATACGTGCGCGGGCGCGGCGGAGCCGTCTACGTCTCGGCCCACCCACACCGGTGCTGCACCGGACCGCTGACCCTGCTCGACGCCTCCACCGAAGACCGGAGCGGGGCGGGCGAGACCGAGGTGGTGAGGGTGGGCGAAATCGACGTGCGCTGGCTGGGCGGTGGGGAGCGGCCGGAACGGCTCAACATCGAGCTGCGCGGCCGCCTGTGGCCCCGCCTCATCGCCTCCTGGGACGGCTGCGCCTACAAGTTGTAGGCGCAGCTCTGTGTGGAGGCGCTGTCTGTGCGTCAGTCGACCTCGGACAGCTCCTTCTCGATGTTGTCGAACTCGGCCTCGATCTTGGCCAGCTGGGTTGCGTCGCCCTGTGACCTCGGCCCGGTGAACCAATGGCGGGCACTGACCAGCCAGTAGATGCCGGAGAACAGGAGCACCACGCCCACCGCGACCGGTGCGTAGTTGAACGTGTCGCGGTTGATGTCCGAGAAGGAGACCTCCGGGAGCATGAAGAGCACGGAGATGAAGGCCACCCAGACGATCCCGACCCAACCCACCAGGGGGCTCCACTTGCCGAGCGACCAGCGCCCGCCCTCCCAGCTCTTGCCCTTGATCCGCCGCAGCAGGGTGGGCAACACGTAGGCGATGTACAGGCCGATGGTGGCGATCGAAGTCACCGCCGCGTAGGCCACACTGCTCCACAGCGAGGGTACCGCCAGCAGGAACGCGAAGACCACGCAGAACCAGATGGAGTTGGTAGGCGTCCGCGTGCGGGGATTGATTCGATGCCAGAAACGGTGACCCGGCACCGCGCCGTCCCTGCTGAACGCGAACAGCATCCGGGAGTTCGCCGCCGTGGATGCCATACCGCAGAAGAATTGCGCGACCACGGCAATCAGCAGCAACATCTCCGCCCCCACCCTCGACAAGGCAGCCGTCCAGATGGCCACCGGTGCGGCCGTGTCGGCGGCGGTGGTGGCGTACACCTTCGGGTCCGTCGGGATGACGAACGTGATGGCCAGGATCAGGATCCAGCCGGCGATGAGCGAGATGCCGATGGAGCTCACGATGCCCCTCGGCGCCGAGATGTCGGCGTTGTGCGTCTCTTCTGACATGTGGGCCGAGGCGTCGTAGCCGGTGAACGTGTACTGCGCCATGAGGAGGCCGATCATGAACACGAACCACGGCACGCCGAGGGTCGACTCGTTCTTGAACTTGGTGAAGACGAAGGATGCCGAAGCGTGGTGGCTCGGAACGAAGAACAGCACGACCGCGATCACGAGCACGCCCCCGATGTGCCACCAGGCGCTCACGTCGGACAAGAAGGCGACGACGCGTACACCGAAGGTGTTGAGGATTCCGTGGACGGTGAGCACGCACGCGTACACCACCAGCACCCAGCCAATGGTGTCCGGGAAGTTGGTCGTCAGGTTCAGGAACACGGTGAAGAAGGTGGCGAACCCGTAGTCGATGCCGGCCGTGATGGCCACCTGCCCGAGCAGGTTGAACCAGCCCGTGAACCAACTCCAGGCGCCGGAATTGTTCTCCGACAGCTTGCCCGCCCAGTAATAGAGACCGCCGGCCGTCGGGTAGGCCGAAGCGATCTCGGCCATGCCGAGGCCCACGACGAGCGTCATGAAGCCGACGATGATCCAGCCCCACACGATGACCACCGGGCCGCCGTAGGTCATGCCGAAGTAGTAGAGCGTCAGGCAGCCCGAGAGCACCGAGATGATGGTGAAGGACACGGCGAAGTTCGAGAAACCGCTCATCCGCCGTCGCAGCTCCTGCGCGTAGCCGAGGCGGTGGAGCTGGGCGGTGTCGCTGTCTCCCTCCGGGCTGCCGCTCAGCCGTTCCGTCGAAGTGGCCATTGGTCCTCCCCTTCCAGCGCGGCGCGACCGGCGCTGCGATCCCGACCAGAAATCGCAGCAGGGATCAACCCACGTGTCAAGCATTTGCGCCCGGGCACCGCCGCCAGGCGCGAAATAGCGGCACCCACTCGAGTGCCGCTATTTCGCTTCCCCCCGGTCCCTGAACGAACGTCCGCGACGCGTCAGGACATTTGAGCCAGGATCTTGGCCTTCTGGTCGTTAAATTCGGCCTCGGTCAGGATGCCCTGATCCTTGAGCTGCGCCAGCTCCTTCAGTTTCGAGATCGGGTCGTCGGAGGAGGAGCCGTCCGGAGGCGCAGCAGCGACGTCCGGCGGTGCGGCGTACGCCTCCGGGGGTGCGGCTGCGGCGGCGTCCTGCTGCGCATACTTGTTCTCCTGGTGGCGGGCCACCCCGCCGGCGACCGCGGTGGCGGTGCCGGCGATCACCGCAGTCCGCGCAACGGTCCGCATGACCGGGCGTCGTCTCATCGGCATGTATTCGTTCCTCTCCCTCGTGTCGCGTTCTCTGCTGTCCGCGTCCCGTGCGCGTTCAGGCGTCGGCCTTGAGCGCCGCGGCCACTTCGTTCAGGGCCGCCTCGACCAGGGCGGCCGGGATGCGGGCTGACTCCACCACGACACCACCCGACTCGCGCATCGCCTCGACCAGCGGCTTGGCCCAGAGGTCTTCCCACACGATGACCAGCGCCGAGTTTCCCTCGGGGAGGTTGGCGGCCACCAGGTCGAGGTCTTCCATGTTCACGAGGCCCCCCACCTCGCCATCGATCTCCCCGAAGGCCGCGAGCTCGTCGAGTTGGTCGAACTCGAGGCTGATGGTGTCACCGGCCTCGTCCTTGCCGACGAAGACCAAGTCGAGGATCCGCACGGTGCCACTCGACACCAGCTTCTCGACCTCAGGGGCGATATTCCCCTGGAAGTGGTTCCCGGGGAAGGCCACCACGGTGTAGCTCACGGGTCCCAACGGCATTGCGCCCTCCTTGAGTTCGGGAAGGTTGGAGATTGAGAAAGCTCAGCCGGCCAGGACCTTGGCCTTCTGGGCGTCGAACTCGGCGTCGGTGATCACGCCCTGAGACTTGAGGTCCGCCAGCTTGGAGAGCTGGTCCGCCGTGTTGTCCCCGGCTGAACCGGCGGTCTGCTTGACGTAGGCGTCGAACGCCTTCTGCTGTTGGGCGGCCTCCGCTGCGGCGCGCTCGTGCATCTTCCCCCCTCGGGCGATGAGGTACACGAAGACCCCGAGGAAGGGCAGGATGATGATGAAGATCACCCACAGTGCCTTAGCCATGCCCCCGATGTCGTGGCTGCGGAAGATGTCGATGAAGACCGCGATCAGCAGCCAGATCCAGATGATGAAGAGGAAGAAGTACAGCATCGTCAGGAAGGCATCGAGGATGGGGTAGCTCGAGGCAAGCATTCAGAAAACTCCTTGTTGTCAGCGCGGCGCGAACCGGCGGTCCGGGCGCCGCGGCGTGTACCTTTGCATCCGCCCTGGTCCGCCGACAGGGCCAAAAGTCATTTCTCCCTCTCCGCTCCCTTGTCGAAAGGCCCGCTCACAGGCCCTCCTCGGCGTGGAGGCGGCCGTCGCGGCACGCGGCGGCAAAGGACTCGTAGTCCCGCTCGTTCTGGTCGGCGTAGGCCTCGGCGAAGGTGGCCAGCGCCTTGTCGAAGGTGCCGTTGGCGCCCAGGTAGGCCGCGATGGCGATGCGGTCGCCCGAACGCGCATGGGCCCGGGCCAGCGTGCGCGCGCAGAGCGCGGCGTAGACCCCCATCCCCTCGGGAATGGCGCCGTCCGTGTCGATCGAACCCTTCCAGTCCTGGAGCTGGCGGAGGTAGTAGTCGCGCTGGACGCCGTCGACCCCGTCGACACGCTGCCAGCCGAGGAAGATGTCGCTGCTGGCCTGCATGAGACGCTGGCCGGCGACGACCCGGGCCCCATGGTTGGCGTACACGCTCTTCTTCGTGAAGCGCTCCAGCACCGACGCCTCGGCCTCCTTCGCCTGCAGGAAGAGGATGTCGTCGTCCCTTCGCCCGTGCATCATGATGATCCAGGCCCGGGTGCCTACGCTGCCCACCCCGACCACCTTGCGGGCGACGCGGCCGAAGCTGTACTGCTCGAGCAGTTGGCGGCGGTCCGTCGGCAGGGTCTGGCGGTACTTACGCACGAGACTGTGGAAGAGGTCGACCATCGCGTCCTTCTCCACCTGCGGGAAGACGTCCTCAATCGGCACGATGAGGGGTGGCTCGTTCACGATCACACGCTGGCCGTCGACCACCGTGGTCAACTTGTCGACCGCTTTCATCGAATCCTTCGTCAGGGCCTTGGTGGCGAGCTTGGTGGCGGTGGCGGCCATGTGAGCCTCGGTCTTCGATCCGGTCGCCGCTGCCTGCGCGTCCAGCAAGCGTATGACCTCCTCGACGTCGACGTGCGAGTACCAGACCTCGAGGTTGGTCATGGACGCCATGACGCGCATCGTCTCGCGGTAAGCCTGACCGAGTGCCTGCAGCGCCTCCCTGCGGACGCTCTTGGAGAAGCCGCGGGTACGTGCGGCGACCACGAAGCTCGCGGCGAGACGCTTGACGTCCCACTCCCAGGGACCGGGCAAGGTCTCGTCGAAGTCGTTGCAGTCGAACACGAGGGAGCGCTCGGGGGAGCCGAAGGCGCCGAAATTGGAGAGGTGGGCGTCCCCGCACACCTGGGCGGTCAGACCTGAGCGCGGGGTGGTCGACAGGTCGGAGGCCATGACCAACGCGGCCCCGCGGAAGAAGGTGAACGGGGAGACGAGCATCCGCCCGTAGCGGATCGGGACGAGCTCGGGCACCCTCGACTTCGCCTGGTCCTCGAGCAGCGAGACGGGGTCGGGCCGGTCGGGGCCGGCCCCGAAGGAGGCGTGGCCGTCGCGAGGGCACTTGGCCCGAGCCGCCTTCCCCTTGGCCCGGCTCTCAGCCGGGGTCAGGTGGAGCAGGGCTTTGGGCGGGACCTTGTCCGCGGCGACGGCCTCGTCTGCGACCACCATGCTCGGCCTCCTCCCCGCGCCGCTTGTTGCGACACTCGCGTTGTAGAGAGGCTAGCGGCCCCCTGGCGGAGGCGTCATTGGAGTTCATGGGAGCATTGTCTTTCGCACCGTGCCGGAGCGGACCACAATGGCCTCGACGGTATGGAGATCGGCAAGGCACTGCGGTGACGTTGGACTACGAGAGCCAAAGTGGAGCCGGCGGCACACCGCCTCCCGGCATGGTGCCGCCCGAAGGCGACGGGACGGCACAAGGCTCCGAGCCACCAGCCCCGCTCGCGCCAGCCCACGAGCGGGCGCTGAGCACGGTCGGCCGGTTGGTCAGGCTCGTCCAATCCAGCGACGAGAAGGCGGTGGAGGAAGCGGTGCTCAACCTGAGCCGCTCCCGTCGCTGGCTGGCCCCGCTCGCCATGATCGTGGGGGCCTTCCTCATGCTGTTCCAAGGGCTCAAGCTCCTCTTCACCAACTGGCGGTTGACCCTGGTGCAGGTACTTCCGGCCATGTGGATCTGGGCGGCGATGCTCGACATCAAGCTCCACGTGCTGCACGGAAAGCAGTTCCACGTCGTGCGCGGTCCGATCCTCATTCCGCTCGCGCTGGTCGTCACCGCGCTGACCGCGGGAAGCTTCTTCCTGAACGCTGTCTTCGCCTTCGCCGTGACTGCGCCGGACACACCCGAGATCCGGCCCGCCTTCCACCAGGCTCGCAGCCACCTGAGCACGATCTTCGCTTGGGGCGTGGGCGTTGGTCTCGCGCTCTCCTACTCGTCGCTCATCTCCGCCCGGTGGGGGACGGCCTCGTTCGTCCTCGCCCAGGGCATCGTCGTCGGCATCATGATGTTCTGCTACATCGCCGTGCCGTCACGGATCGTCGGCGTGGCCAAGAGGTCGGGGTCACGCCGGGACAAGTTGGCCGCATCCGCGGTCGGCGGCGCCGTCGGCGCCACGATCTGCTCACCGCCCTACCTGTTGGGCCGGCTCGGCATCCTCATGCTCGGGTGGCACTACCTCTTCTGGCTCGGCGTCGTCCTCATCGTGATCGGCGTCGCGCTGCAGACCGGGGCGACGAGTGCCGTCAAGGCCGTGAAGATGTCGGCGAAGCTGGTCGGGAACCCGACGGCGGCCGGCCAGACCAGCTGACCGGCACCCCGAGGGAGGCGGCCGTACCCCGGGCAAGCGCCGGGCGTACCATCACCGGCGCGAGGGCCGAGACGAGCGGAGGGAGGCACCCGTGCCGACGACCATCGAATGGTTCGGGACGAGCACCTTTCGTATCCGCACCGGTGACCGGACGCTCTTCTTCGACGCCTACCTGGACCGCCTGCCCGGGCTGGAGCCGGTCGGGCTCTCCACCGCCGAGGTCACCGAGGCTCATTTCGTCTTCGTGAGCCACGCCCACTTCGATCATCTCGCCGGCGCCGACGTCATCGCGCTGAGCACCGGGGCGACGGTCGTGGCCTCACCCGAGTCGGCGCGGTGCCTGCGGGCCTGCGGGGTCCCAGAGGCCCAGTTACTCGTGGTCACCGGAGGCGAGACGGTCGACTGTGCGCCGTCGGTCCGGGTCCGGGTACTGCCCGCACTGCACTCGTGCCTCTTCGCACACAGCGATCCCGACAGCTCGGTCCCCTGCCTCGGCGACCTCGGCGTCAGCGCGCAGTCGCGCGCCACGGCCGTCCGAACCTTGTTCGACCTCATGGCGAGCGCACCCGAGCCGGCCGGCGGCGCGCTGCGGGCGATGAACGAGCGCTGCTCCCGCCACGACGGCGGCCAGTTGGCCTTCCTCCTCATCACTGCTGAGGGTTCGGTCCTCGTCAGCGCGAGCCGCGGGCTACTGGAGCGGCATCTTCGGTGGGCTGCGCCCCGATGTCGCACTGCTGTCGCTGGGCGGACGGCCGAACGTGGACGGCGAGCCCTACCAGGGATCGACAGCGCAGTACGCGCTCGAGCAGGTGCAGCTGCTGCAACCCGCCAGCGTGGCTTTCTGCCATCACGACCCGCTCTTCCCGGGCGTTCCCGGAGTCGACATCGGCCCGGCCGCGTCCGCACTCGGCGGCCCGACGTCCGGTGCGGACTACTTCGAGCTCCAGTACGCCACGGCGCGTCGGCTGTTCGCCTGAACCCTTCCTGATCGACCGCAAACGCAGCCACGTCTTCCCGTGCGGACGGTGCCTCTTCCATTCAGCTCTCTTCAAGGTCTGCAATCGTCGAACCCGATGAGAGACAGCGAGACGTCAGTTCCAACAATTCCCGTCGTTCGACGACCCTTGCACGCCGTACGTGTCACCACACTCGGTCACACCCGTGTCGCCCGACGAACGGGGGTGCAAAATCCCAAGCGCTCCGTCGAAGGCATTGTCCTTGAGGGTCAACCCGGCTAAACCGTCCGCCTCCAAGACCGCCAAGTAAGGGTGGTTGTGGTAGTACCCCCGTGAGCCGTCGTAAACCGGGAGCGTGTTCCCGCTCACGGTCACGTTGTTCACGTTCTGGAAGGTCATGGTCGAGCCCACATAAGGCTCGTCGGGCGACCCGCCGCTGGTGGACTTCGCCCCCTGTATGCCCGTATTCCCCTCAATAATGAGGCCGCTATTGGCGTAAAAGGGAGGAGCATCGAGCGTCCCTCTTATCTGCAGCAACGGCCGGGAGGCTTGAAGTGTGTTGCCCTCGAGCACGATATTTTGCTCTTGGACGCCGGGAGTCTGTCCTTGTAGGGAGGCGAACCAATCCGCTCCCCAATGGCGGAAGAGGTTGTCTTGAACGGTCAGATTGTCCTCGGCCGCGTAGTAGGGCTGACCGTCATCGTCGCCGGTCGAGTAGAGGTCGTATTCGAGGTCGATTACGTCCTCGGCCGTGTCTATGAACTGATCGTCTCGCACGAGCCAACCATCGAAAGACTCCCCCACAAGCGCGAAGTAGCCCATCTTGTCGAACACCGAATCAGTCAATGAAGTGTTGAGCGAGAGAGCACCGGTGCCCAAGCCGTATGGCGGGTCGAGGTCCAAGCCGTCGCCCTGGATGTTCCGAAGGTCGATGCCGGTCAGGTCCGTATCGGTATCGGCTTCCATCTTGATGCCCATGTAGCGCTCGCAGAACTCCCCTCCGTTGTGGCCGTTGTAGGCGCCCTCGAGGTGGAGGTTTTCGAGCGTGAGCCCCGTGTCCCGGGTCAGGAACAGCATGGGGTGGGTGGGGCATTCGGTCGCGTCGGTTCCCCCGTTGTGACCCGCGATCGGGTCGTCCAGCGTCGCACCGTTGCCGTCGACGGTCAACCCGGTGGTCCTGTTGATCGTGACGATGCCGTCGATTCTCAAGCACGCGTTTTTGGGAAACGTCACCGTACTGCCGGGCGGCAACGAGTTGAGGTATTCGTTCAGCCATCGGGTGCGATCCGCGCCACACCTCAACGTCAAGCCGTATCCCACCCGGTCGGCCAGAAGTTCAGTGTGCGCGTGAGCGCGACCGTACGACCACACTCTCCCCGCTGCCGCCGGTTCGATCCGGCCTGGCGCGGCGCGCGACAACCCACAGGCCACGAGCACCGCGACGGCGAGGGCGATCGCCGGCAGGCGGGTGAACCCGTAGGTTCGACCCAGCATTGGTTCCGATGGTCGCGGATTTTCATAGTGTGTGCAAGGTTCGAAGTACCCTTCTTCCCGAATTCACTGGTTCAAGCAGGTCAAATGGCGCACGTGCGTGGTGAATCCACACTTTTCACTTTTAATTCGAACTTTAGCGCTGGTATGTGGCGCCAATAAACGTTCGTTCGCGCGCGGCTGGGCTCATGTAAACGTTCGTTCGCCCGGTTCGAACACGTGAGCCGATCGGGATCCGGTCGGGCCGTGAACGAACCACGCGACGCCACACGCCGGCGTCGTTGTCGTTATCTCGCAACAGTGCGCCGGTCTGCTCGCACTGAATCGGCATGTCGACGTCGCGTGGCTACCGCATTCGACACTCCGTCACTCCGGGAGCCGACTATCGAGCGAGTCGGGACTACCGCACCGAAGGCGGCGTTACCCTCGGTGCGATGACACCGCTCGCGTTCCCCGATGCGTACCTCGAGCGCATCGGCCTGGCCAAGGGTTCGCACCCGGGCCTGGCCGAGGTCCACCGCGCCCACGCGACGACGATCCCATTCGAGAACTTCGACTCCTATTCCGGCCGACCGGTCTCGCTCTTGCCGGCTGACATCGAGCACAAGCTGGTCGCGCGCCGTCGTGGTGGGTACTGCTTCGAGCACAACCTTCTCCTGGGCGCCGCGCTGGAGTCACTCGGGATCACCGAGGTCGAGCCGATACTGGCTCGGGTGCGGATGAACCCCGACCCCGGGTCGCGCGCCCTCAACCATCTGCTGCTACGGGTGCGCGACGACGACGGCACGTGGCTGGCCGACGTCGGATTCGGCGCCGGAGGACCGCTGAACCCGCTTCCCTTCCGGCCGGGCTCCGAGGTGGAGCAGTCCGGATGGGCGTACCGACTGGTCGAGGACGGACCGGAGCTCGTGCTCCAGTCGTTCACCGACGGGGAGTGGAGGGACCTCTACGGCTTCGTGCCCGAGCCGGCCCGGCCCATCGACATCGAGGTCAACAACTGGTACACCGCCACTCACCCCGAGTCGAGCTTCGTCACCGGGATCATGACCGGTCTACGGCTCCCTGACCGATGCCTTTCCCTGTTCGTCTCCGATCAGCCCGTGCTCGTCGAACGGCCGGTGGACGGCCCCTCGACCGTGACCGAGCTGGAGCTCGTCGACGTACCCGGGCTGCTGGCGGATCGCTTCGGGATCCGCTCCGTCACGATCGGACCGGGCGGTCGGCTCGTGCTGGTCGAACCGGTGGGCTGAGTGCGATGTCCTGGTGCGTGCTGGGCCCGGTCGCCGGGAGGGGTGCATCGCTCAGGGCGGGCCGGCCCACCTACGCGGGGAGCACCCGGCTCGACGGAATTACGAGCGTGAAGCCGCCGTCGCTCCACGCACGCACCCGTACCCCGTGTTGGCGACACCAGTCCTCGAAGTCCGAGACGGTCTTCGAGGAGGAGACGAACAGGTAGGCCGGATCGCGGCTCGACGAGACCTCCGCGTTGAAAGGCGGGTAGCGGTCGAAGAACTCGGGGGTCACCACGGTCCGCTCGTCCGTCTCGAACGTGAGCCGGTAGGCCACCCAGTAGTCGGCGAACGCGTCGTGGACGTCGTGCCGGTGCACCAGCGCTTGCATGCCGGCGTCGTTCGCGCGCATGGGCACATCCGGCGCGCCGAAGCCCACGAGGACCGCCCCGGGCTCGCGGCCCAGCGTGAAGGCGCCCACCAAAGCCAGCAGCGCCAGCATCGCCGCCCACAGGACCTGCGCTCTCGGCCACGACCTGCGCCGCGCCAGCGCCCGTCCGCCGTTGTCGAGACCGACCCCCACCAGCAGCGCCGCCATCGTCATGCCGTCGAGCACGTAGCGGCCCTGGCCCACGTGGTTGGCGGTCGAGTTGATCGCGTAGAGGAAGGGAAGGAGGAGCAGGGTGAGCACGGGAAGCCGGCACCGTCGGGCCCCTCCCCTGGCCACCACCACCGCCAGGACGCCGAAACCGCCGAGGACGACCACGGTCAGCCCGATGCCGAGGGCGGGGTTCAGCCACGACAGCGTGCGCCTT
>CAWGHA010000018.1:0-175853 GCA_963822265.1 uncultured Acidimicrobiaceae bacterium | reverse complement strand
TACGACACGCCGGCGAGGGCCAGGATCCCGAGGGTCGCCGCGACCCGGCCGAGCGCCGGCCGACGACCCCGGCACCGGGTCAGTCTTTGCATGGCAGTTGCAAGGTTAGTCGGCGATGGACCCCGGACCGGGTCTACCGGGGCGCGGGCCGGGTCTACCGGGGCGCGGGACCCCGCCGAGAATCGCGGGCGGCGGGCGGTCCAGCGCCGAGGGCTGGCGGTGCTGGGTCTAGCGGTTCACCGGCGACATGTCGGCGTAGCGATCGCCGCGGGCCCTCGCCGCACCGGCGAGGGCGGCCAAGTCCTCCTCGGTCAGCTCGACGTCGAGAGCGCCCACGTTCTCCTCCAGATAGGCGCGTCGCTTGGTACCCGGGATCGGTGCCACGTCGTCGCCCAGGGCGTGGACGAAGGCGAGCGCGACCTGTCCCGGCGTGCAGCCCTTGGCCGAGGCCACCTGTCCGATCGACGTCGACGATGGCGGCGTTCGCCTCCAGGTTCTCCCCCTGGAAACGCGGCTGGTGACGCCGGAAATCGCTCTCGTCGAGGACGTCGAGCGTGCGGAGACGGCCGGTGAGGAAGCCGCGCCCGAGCGGGCTGTACGGCACGAAGCCGATGCCCAGCTCGCGCAGCGTGGGGAGGATCTCGGCCTCGGGCTCGCGCGACCAGACCGAGTACTCGGTCTGGAGCGCCGACACGGGGTGCACGGCGTGGGCGCGCCGGATGGTGGCGGGCGCCGCCTCGGAGAGCCCGAGGTAGCGCACCTTGCCCTGGGTCACCAGGTCGGCCATGGCGCCCACCGTCTCCTCTATCGGGGTGTCGGGGTCGACGCGGTGCTGGTAGTAGAGGTCGATGTGGTCGACGCCCAGCCGGCGGAGCGAGCCGTCGCAGGACTGCCGCACGTACTCGGGCCGGCCGTTGACCGACCTTCTCTCGGGGTATCCCGGATCGCGCACGATGCCGAACTTCGTCGCGATGATCGCCTCGTCACGCCGCCCGGCCAGCGCTTTGCCCACGAGGACCTCGTTGGTGTGCGGCCCGTACATGTCGGAGGTGTCGAAGAAGTTGACCCCCAGGTCGAGGGCGCGATGGATGGTGGCGACGGACTCGGCATCGTCGACGGGGCCGTAGAAGTCGGACATGCCCATGCAGCCGAGCCCCTGCCGGGAGACTCTGAGGCCCTGGGTGCCGAGCGCGATCGATTCCATGGTGCTTCGAGCCCTCCTTCGTCCCTGTCTTCGCCGTCGCCGGCCGTCGGACGACGGCCGACGGATTGCACACCCTACGCGCTCGACGAATTCTCCGGACGCTCGAAGGCCGGACAGCGAGCCGAGGAGGTGAGCGCCTCGCAGACGAGGTCATTCGGCGACGACTCGCAGTCCTCCGGCGACCTCCTCGAAGAGCCGATGACGGGTCGGTACGGCTCCGGGTCGGGGTCGGGGCGCCGCGGGTCAGCCGTTGGAGGAGATGCGCGCGGCCCGCATGAAGACGGCACAGCGCCGGTCGGCCGCCATGACGCGGTCGAATTCCTCCCAGTCCTCGTGGGTGCCCCCGGCGGCGCGGAACACCGAGCGGACGGTCGCCGGCACGTCGTGGCCGAGTTCGGCGCCGTCGTCGGGTCCGATCAGGCGAACCGGGCCCGAGACGGCCACCCACTCGAAGCCGCTCTTGAACACGAGCGTGGCGCGGCCCGTGGCCCGCAGCAGCTCGAGCTTGCGGGCGTTCCCGCCCACGACCGCGGCGACGCCGGAGGCGCCGTCGACGGGGTCGTCGATGACGCCCGCGCTCACCACCGAAGCATGCACCGAACCGTTCGGTCGGGCGACGGCCATGACGGCGAGGTGGTGGTCGGCAGCCGCCAGCCGCTCCACGAGTGCGAGGTCAGCCATGGGGTGCTGCTCCTTCCTGATCGGGTGAGACTGGACTCTCGGATTCTGCCGTACCGGGGTTCAGCTCGTGGCCGAGGTGGCGAAGAGCCGGACCACCGACTCGGCGACGCTCCGGCTGAGGATGCGGCCGCTGCGAGTGGTCCGCTACGGTCGGGCCGGCTCGGTCAGGCCGAGCGGGGACGCTCGTCGGGACCCGTCCGTGCCGCCCGCGCCGAGAGCTCTCGGAGCCGGTCGCCGTACTCGTCGCTGTCGACGTCGTAGGCCCACATCACCAACGCGTCCTGACCGGTGACGGGGTAGTAGTTCTTGCGCACGCCGACCGGGGCGAAACCGAAACGCCGGTAGAGCGACTGTGCCGCGTCGTTGTTCGCCGCCACCTCGAGCGAGACGTGCCGGATACCTGTGGTGCGAAGCGTGTCCAGGGCGTCGACGATGAGCGCCGTGGCCACGCCGGCGCGCTGGTAGGCCGGCGCGGTCGCGATCGTCGTCATGTGCGCCTCCTCGTCGACCATGAGGAACCCGATGTACCCCGCCAGCTCGTCGCCGTCCCAGGCGGCCCGGTAGAGGCGGCCCCGGCGCAGCGCCAACTCGGAATGGAACACCTGCAGCGACCAGGGTTCGGGGAAGACCGTGTTCTCTATGCGCATCAGCGCGCGCAGGTCGCGCCGTCGCAGCTTCTCGATGCGCAGCTGCACCGTCACGCCAACTGGGCCCGCTCGAAGTTGACCCGTGCATCCGCCTCGCGCATGTAGAGAGGAACGACGGAGGCAGGCTCGACGGGTTCGTCCCCCGCGGCCAGGCGGTCCAGCGCCAGTCCGAGCAGGGTCGACGGCGGCGGGAACGCCGGCATGCGGGCGACCGCCACGCCAGGCACGGCCTCCAGGGCGTCGCGGTAGCGCAGCGCCCCGTCGCCCACGGCGTGGACCGCCACCCCGCCGAGGCGCGCCAGCTCGTCCGCCAGGCCGTTCGGGGTGACCAGCCAGGGTCCGACCACGTCGCGGGTCGAGCCGTCGGGACCCACCTCGCGCAGTGCGGCGAAGAGCTCACCGCGGCGGGCGTCGACCGCGGCGAGCACCAGCCCGCTCCGGGCGCCGGCCGCCGCGGCGGCGGTCAGGACGTCGAGGCTGGTGACGCCCACCACACCGATGCCGAGGGACTGGGCCAGGCCCTTGGCGGCGGCGACGCCCACGCGCAGGCCCGTGAACAGTCCCGGCCCGACGTCCACCGCCACGACATGGAGGTCCGCCGGGACCAGGCCGACCTGGCCCAAGAGGTGCTGCACGGCGGGCGTCAGGGTCTCGACGTGGCGCCGGCGGCCGGTCAAGGCCAGCTCCGCCTCGACGCCGGCGCCGGTACGCACCGCCACCCCGACGGTCTCGGTCGCCGTCTCGATGCCCAGCGCGTTCACCGGACGGCCTGCGGTGACCGTCGGCGGGCTTCCGTCGACGTCACGGCGGCGGCCACCTCGGCCGCCCGGGACGCCCACGTGCCGCGGCCGCGCAACGTCACGACGCGGCAGTCCGGGCCCCGAGTCCCCACCGGGCGCCGTGAGCGTCACCTCGAGCGCGCTCTCGCCCAGGGCCGGCGCGGCCACGTCGCCCCACTCGACGACGACCACTGCGTCCTCCTCGACCAGCTCCGCCAGCGCCAGGTCCGCCACCTCGGCCACCGAACCGGTCCGGTAGACGTCGGCATGGAGCAGCGTGCCCGCAGGCGCCCCCGGGCCGCAGCGGTACTGGCGCACCAGCGCGAACGTCGGGCTGGTCACGGGGCCGACCACGCCCAGTGCGGCGGCGAACCCCTGGGCGAACGCCGTCTTGCCGGCGCCGAGATCGCCCACGAGCAGCACCACGTCGCCGGCGCGGCAGAGCCGGGCCAGCCGCCCGGCCAACGCCTTCGTCTCCCCCACCGATCCGCTGGCGACCTCGACGGGCCAGCCGCTCACGTCGTGCTCCGCGCCGCCATCACCCGCTTCGCCCGCACCAGGTCCGCCCGCATCTCGGCCATGGCCTCGCCGCCGGCGCGCAACACGTAGGCCGGGTGGTACGTCGGGACCAGCCGCGCCGCGCCGCGGTCGAACACGCGGCCGCGCAGCTCCCGGATGCCTTTGCCGCTGTCGAGCAGAAGCTTCGTGGCGAAGTTGCCCAGGGTCACGATCACGCGCGGCTCTATGAGGACGATCTGCTCTTCGAGGTACGGCCGGCAGGCGTCGATCTCGCCCGGTGCCGGGTCACGGTTCTGGGGCGGCCGGCACTTGACGACGTTGGCGATGTAACAGTGCTCACGGGTCAGGCCCAGCTCCTCCCACATCAGGCGGTCGAGGAGCTTGCCCGACCGGCCGACGAATGGTTCGCCCGCCAGGTCCTCCTCGCGCCCGGGCCCCTCCCCCACGAAGAGGACATCGGCACCGGGGTCTCCCACCCCGAAGACGACCTGCGTCCTCCCCTGGGCCAGCGGGCACTTCGTGCACGACGATGCCGTGATCCGCAATTGCTCCAGGGCGGCGGCGCCCCGGTCACTCACGGAGCGCCCCCGGGCGCACCGACCGCGATCCGGGGCATGCGAGGGCCCACGCCGCAGACCACCTCGTAGCTGATGGTGCCGAGCATCTCGGCCCAGTCGTCCGCCGTGATCGCCTCGTCACCCTGCCGGCCGAGAAGCACGACCTCGTCGCCCGGCCGGACCGAGTTGTCGTCGCCGCAGTCGACCACGATCTGGTCCATGGTCACCATCCCCGCCAGCGGCCGGCGACGGCCGTGTACGAGCACGCCGTACCCGGCCCCGAAGAGGGCGCGCGGCACGCCGTCGGCGTACCCGATCGGCACCGTGGCCACCACCGATCGCGCCGGAAGCGGCCGCAGCCGGCCGTAGGAGGGACGCGAGCCGGCCTCGAGCGTCCGCACGGCGACGACGCGCGCCTTGAGCGACATGGCGGGCACCAGTACCTCGCCGCCCGACTGGGCGTCGAAGGCGCGCTGCACGGCGGGTCCGGGCAGGTAGCCGTAGAGGCCGATGCCGCAGCGCACCATGCCGTAGCGCGACCGCTCGAAGGCGATCGCGGCGGCGGTGTTCGCCGCGTGGAGCAGGGGACCCGCTCCGACCGAAGCCGTGAGGCCGGCGACGGCGTCGTCGAAGCGGTCCAGCTGGGTCTCGGTGAAGGCGCGGTCCTCTTCGTGCACGCCGTCGGCCACCGCCAGGTGCGTCCAGACACCCTCGAGCGCGAGGGCAGGTTCGCGTGCCACCGCGGCGACCAGCGCGCGCAGGTCTCCCGGCGGCGCCCCCACCCGATGCATACCGGTGTCGACCTTGACGTGAATCGCGGTGCGGCGGGTGACCGCACGGGAGGCGGCCGCGACGTGCGCCACGGCTTCGTGGGTATAGAGCGTGGGGGTGAGGCCGTAGGCGAGGACGGACTCGACCGCGTCGGCGTGGCATTCGCTGAGCAGGAGCACGGGCGCCTCCACGTCGTGCTTGCGCAGCTCCACCCCCTCGTCGACCAGCGCGACGGCGAGTCGGGTCGCCCCCCCGGCGAGCGCGGCGCGAGCCACCGCCGGGCCGCCGTGCCCGTAGCCGTGGGCCTTGACCACGGCGCAGAGCTCGGCCGGGGCGGCCAGGCGCGCCAGGACCGCCGCGTTGTGCGCCACCGCGGCCAGGTCGATCTCGGCCCACGCCGGGCGGGAACGCCCCTGCGCCATCGCCACCTCGTCGGTCGCCGTTGCCGCCAGGTGGTGTGCACGCGCCCGGGCGACGTCAGCCACCGGCACGTGCTCCGACTTCGACGAGACGGTCCCGACTCCTCGGCCAGGGCGGACAGGAGCTCGGCGAGCAGTCCGGGCAGGTCTCCGGCCACGAGTCCCTCGGAGGGTCCGAGCCCGGCCGCCCGGCCGTGCAGGTGCGCGCCGAGCGCGGCCGCCTCGTGCGCTGCCAGCCCACGGGCCAGGAAGGCACCGATGATGCCCGAGAGGACGTCCCCGCTCCCGGCGGTGGCGAGCGACGTCCGGCCCGCAGCGGCGAGGAACACGTCGGCACCGGAGGCCACCGGCGCGGCCACGGCCGTGAGCGGTCCCTTCAGCAGCACGACCGCGCCCGTCGCCTCAGCCAGCCGGCGTGCCGCGTCGAGGCGATCACCCCCCGGAGGCTTCCCCGCGATGCGGGCGTACTCGCCGTCGTGCGGTGTGAGCACCGCGGGGGCGCTCCGTCCCTGCAGGAGCGCGCGCGCCGCGCCGGCGTCACCGAGGGCGGTGAGCGCATCGGCGTCGATCACGACAGGCACGGTGGCGCCGGCCACGACGGCGCGGATCTCCTCGGCCGTGTCGGGATCTGTCCCGAGTCCCGGGCCGATCACCACCGCCTTGCACTTCACCGCCGACTCCAGGAACGAGCGCGCCCAGCCGCGCGCGGGCAGATGCATGCGCACCGCTTCCGTCGGCCACGCGGCGGTGGGCTCGCCCGGCGGCCCCAGGCGGACCATGCCCGCCCCGGCCGCCATCGCACCACGGGTGCACAGGACGGCGGCGCCCTCCATCCCGGCCGACCCTGCGGCCACCGCCACCGCATGGTCCCACTTGTTGCCCCCGCGCGCCCGGCGCGGCAGCAGGGTGGCGTCGGCGTCCTCGACGAGGAGCGCACGCGGTACAGGGAATCCGATCCCGATGTCGGCCACCTGCACCCGCCCGCTGTGCTCGGGCCCGTCACCCTGGAGCAGCCCGGGCTTGAGCGCGGCGAAGGTCACGGTGGCGTCGGCTCGCACCGCCCGTCCCGACACCTCGCCCGAGTCGGCGTCGACGCCGGAGGGCAGGTCCACCGCGAGCACGGCGGCGGTCGCCGGCGGTCGCGGCGCGTCGTAGGAGCCCCGGAACCCGGTGCCGTATGCGGCGTCGACCACCAGGTCGCACGGCGGCAGTTCCGACGGCGCGATGCCGGCCTCCATCACGGCCACGCGCGCACCGCGGCGGGCCAGCGTCGCCGCGGCCACCCGACCGTCGGCGCCGTTGGAGCCCTTGCCCGCGACGACGACCACGCGGCGGCCGTAGGCGCCCCCCATGAGCCCGAGCGCGGCGTGCGCCGCCGCCGTCCCGGCGCGGTGCACCAAAGTCTCGTGACTGGTGTGGGCCAGGGCGGCCTGGTCGGCCGACCCCATCTCCGCCCGGGTCAGGACGGGACGCACGCGTCGCGCTGGGGCGAGCCCGACGGCTGGCCGGACGGAGAGGACTGCTCCGCCACGACAAAAGCGATGGCCACGTCCGTCGTGTGGGTGAGGGAGAGGTGCAGTCGGCCCGCCCCCTTCGACCCGGCCAGCGCCGCCGCTCCACCGTGCAGCACGAGGGACGGGGCGTTGCGCCCGGCGCCGGGGCCCGGTGCCCGGCGCACCTCGACGTCGGTCAAGGCGAAAGCGCCGAGGCCGCGTCCGAGCGCCTTCATCACGGCCTCCTTGGCGGCGAAACGCGCCGCCAGGCTCTCGACCCGGTCCGACGAACGGACCGAGTCGGCCCGCTCGGTCTCGGTGAAGCAGCGCTCGGCGAGCCGCGGCCGGCGCTCGAGCACCCGCCGGAAACGGTCGACGTCGACGGCGTCGACGCCCACGCCGACGATGGCGCTCACCGGCGACTCACTCGACGGTCACCGTCTTGGCCAGGTTGCGAGGACGGTCCGGGTCGTGGCCGTGCAACCGGGCCAATCGGTAGGCCAGCTGCTGAATCGGCACCACCCCGACCACCGGGGCCAGGAGCGGACTGACGGGCGGCACCCACAGCACGTGGTCCGCCACCGCCGCCGACTGCGTGTCGCCGTCGTCGGCCACCAGCACCACCGTGGCACCGCGGCTGCGCACCTCGGCGATGTTGGAGAGCATCTTCTCCCACAGCGGGTTGCGCGTGGCGATGCCGACCACGACGGTTCCGGGCTCAATGAGGGCGATCGGTCCGTGCTTGAGCTCGCCGGCCGGGTAGCCCTCGGCGCGCAGGTACGCGAGCTCCTTGAGCTTCAGCGCGCCCTCGAGCGCGACCGGGTAGCCCACGTGGCGCCCGAGATAGAAGAAGTCCCGGACGTCGATCAGCTTCGCCGCCACGTCGTCGACGTCGCCCGCGCGCGCAAGCGTGTCGGCCACCAGGCCCGGCAGCGCCTCCATGGCGTCGAGCACCTCGTTGGCCGCCGCCGCCGGCAACGTGCCGGTGATCTGGGCGAGATAGAGGCCGAGCACCTCGAGCGCCACGATCTGGGCCAGGTGGCACTTCGTCGAGGCAACGCCGATCTCGGGCCCGGCCCGGGTGTAGAGCACGCCGTCGGCCGCGCGCGCCATGGAAGAGTCGACCACGTTGGAGACGACCAACACCTTGGCTCCGAGGCGCTTCGCCTCGCGCAAGGCCTCGGACGTGTCGAGCGTCTCGCCGGACTGCGACACGCCCACGCAGAGCGTGCGCTCGTTGAGCACGGGGTCGCGGTAGCGGAATTCACTGGCGATGTCGACCTCGGTCGGAAGCTTCACCCAGTGCTCAATGGCGTACTTGGCCACCAGCGCGGCGTGATAGCTCGACCCGCACGCGACGATGAACACCTTGTCGATGCCGCGCAGGTCGTCCGGGCCCAGGCGCATCTGGTCCAGGATCAGCTCCCCGCGCGGGCCGCGCCGGTCGAGCAGCGTGTCCGCCACCGCCTGGGGCTGCTCGTGCATCTCCTTCGACATGAAGTCCTCGTAGCCGCCCTTCTGCGCGGCTTCGAGGTCCCAGGTGATGGTGAGCTCCTCGGGTACGACCGGCGTGCCGTCGAGCTTCGTCACCTCGAGGTGTCCCGGCGTGAGAACGGCCAGCTCGTCGTCGCCGAGCGCGAAGACGTGGCGGGTGTGGCCGATGAGCGCAGGGAGGTCGGAGGCGAGCAGCGCCATGCCGTCGTGCAGCCCGAGCACCAACGGCGTCGAGCGCCGGGCGGCCACGATCGTGTCGGGCTCGTCGGCGTGCACCACGGCGATGGAGAACGCGCCCCGCACCTCGTGCAGCGTGGAGCGGGTCGCCTGGGACAGCGAGGCGCCGGCCGCCATGTGATGCTCAATCAGATGGGCGAGCACCTCGGTGTCGGTGGCCGAGGTCATGGCGTGGCCGTCGACCTCCAGCCGGGCCTGGATCTCGGCGTGGTTCTCGATGATGCCGTTGTGCACCAGGCCGAGGCGGCCCGTGCAGTCGGTGTGCGGGTGCGCGTTCTCGGGTGTGGGACTGCCATGGGTGGCCCAGCGGGTGTGCCCGACCGCGGCCGCGTGGCCCTTGGGCGCGTCGGCCGTCATGGCGGCGAGTTTGGCCACCGAATCCGTCCCGCCCGCGGCTCGGGCCCGCCACAGCGCCCCGTCGACCACCATGGCCACGCCGGCGGAGTCGTACCCCCGGTACTCGAGTTGGTTGAGCGCCCCGAGGATCAGAGGGAGCGCGTCGGGCTCGCCGGTGACGCCGATGATGCCGCACATGGCGACCCAGGTTACCTGGGGTTCAGGCGGACGCCGCTGGGTCGACCTGCCCGAGGGCGGCCTCCACCACGCCGGCCAACTGGGCCGCCACCGCGTCGGCCTGGGCCTCCTGGCGCGCCTCGACCATGACACGGACGATGGGCTCGGTCCCGCTCGGGCGCAGGAGAACCCGCCCCTCGTGGCCCAGCTCGGCCTCCGCCTTGATCACGGCGTCCCACACCTCGGTGCACGAGGCCAGGCGCTCCGGCTGGGGGATGGGCACGTTGACCAGTCGCTGCGGCACCCGCTCGACCAGCCCGGCGGCGAGGTCGGCCAGCGTGGCCTCCGAGCGCAGCATCAGGTCGGCCAGGGCCATGCCGGTGAGGATGCCGTCGCCCGTGGTCGAACGCTCCCGGAAGATGATGTGGCCCGACTGCTCGCCGCCAAGGCTGAAGCCGTCCGCATCGAGCGCGGCGAGCACGTGACGGTCACCCACGTCGGTCTCGCGCACCTCGATCCCCCTGGTCTCCATGGCCAGGCGGAAACCGAGGTTGGTCATGACGGTGACGACCACCGTGTTGGCGGTCAGGCGACTCTGGGCGGCGAGGTCCAGCGCGAAGAGCGCCAGGAGGACGTCGCCGTCGACGACCGCACCCGAACGGTCGACGGCCACGACGCGGTCGGCGTCACCGTCGAGCGCGAGACCGAGGTCGGCCTGGTGCTCCACCACCGCCAGCGACAGCCGGCTCGGGTCGGTGGAGCCGCAGTGTTCGTTGATGTTCGCACCGTCGGGCGAGTCGTGCAGAGCCACCACCCGCGCGCCGAGCTCCGCGAAGACCCAGGGCGCGAGCTCGCTGGCCGCGCCGTTCGCGCAGTCGACCACGACACGCAGCCCGTCGAACCGGCGCCCGTCCGTGGCGCGAACGAGCTGTTCGCGGTAGAGGTCGACGCTCTCGGAGTCGGGACAGACACGCCCCACCCCGTAGCCGGTGGGCCGGCGCGGCGGTCGCTCGGGATCGGCGCGCAAGGCGTCGAGCTCGCGCTGAATCTCGGCCTCGACGTCGCTGGGCAGCTTGGTGCCGAGGAGGCTGAAGAGCTTGATGCCGTTGTCGGGGAACGGGTTGTGCGAGGCGGACACCATGGCGCCGGGCACGCCGCGGGCCGCGGCGATCGTCGCTACGCCTGGGGTCGGGATCACGCCGAGGTCGGCGACGTCCGCACCCTCCGCGGCCAGGCCGGCCGACAGAGCGGCCTGGAGCATCGGACCCGAGCGCCGCGTGTCGCGGCCGACCACGAAGAGGGGGGCGGGCAGGACGCGGGCGGTGGCGCGCCCCAGGGCGAGGGCCAGCTCCGCTGTCAGGCCCTCGTTCGCGATACCTCGGACCCCGTCGGTGCCGAAACGTGCCGGCGCCACTCGAACTCGGCCGTCCTTACCGCTTGGAGTACTGCGGCGCCTTGCGGGCCTTCTTCAGGCCGTACTTCTTCGACTCCTTCTCCCGGGCGTCGCGGGTCAGGAGGCCGGACCGCTTGAGGGCGCCACGGTGCTCGGGGTCCATCACGCACAGGCTGCGGGCGATGCCGAGGCGCATGGCGCCGGCCTGTCCCGAGATGCCGCCGCCGTCGATCGTCGCCTCAATGTCGTAGGACTCCGCCGTGTTGGTGACGCGCAGCGGCTCGGTCACCAGCATCCGGTGGGTGGCCGAGGTGAAGTACCGCTCGAAGGGCAGCTTGTTGATGGTGATGGCGCCTTGCCCGGGACGGAAGCGGACGCGGGCCACCGCCTGCTTGCGGCGGCCGGTGGTCTGGCTCAGTGGTACGGGCATGGAGTCTGCGCTGTCTTTCTGTGGGTGTCGGAGTCGGAGTTGTATTCGGTCGTAGCGTGCCGGGGCGTCAGCCGGCCCGGCGGGCGTCGGGCAGCTCGAGGGGCTGCGGTTTCTGCGCGGCGTGCGGGTGCTCCGGGCCGGCGTACACCTGGAGCTTGCCCAGCATCTGGCGGCCGAGCGTGTTCTTCGGCAGCATGCCCCGCACGGAGCGGCGCACCAGCTCGGCGGGCTTGTTCTCGAGCAGTTCGGCGTAGCTCGTCGAGCGCAGCCCGCCCGGGTACCCGCTGTGCCGGTAGGCCCGCTTGGCCTCCGCTTTGCTCGAGGTCATCACCACCTTGTCGGCGTTGACGACGATGACGTGGTCCCCGGTGTCGACGTGGGGGGCGAAGATGGGCCGGTGCTTGCCGCGCAGGATGGCGGCCACGGACGACGCGAGCCGGCCGAGGACGAGGCCGTCGGCGTCGACGACGTACCAGCTCCGCTGGATGTCGTTGACCTTGGGGGAAAATGTGCGCACGAGACCGATCTTTCGCAACTGCGTGGTGGGCGGGCCCTGGCCCTGGTCGGGCGGGCTGAAGGCCCGCGACCAGCCGCGAGCCGACGTACCAGGATAGGGCCCCGTTCCTGGTCGGGCAAGCCGCCGCCGCTGAACGCCCTCGTCAGGATCCGTAGTCCACCGAGACGAGGCACAGCCCATGGGCGGGAGCGGGGTCGGGCATGCGATCGCGGCTCGTGGCGCGCAGGTTTTCCATGAGCCCGGCCGCGGTCTGCCGGCCCCGGCCGACCGCGACCAGGCTGGCCACGACCGAGCGCACCATCTGGTGGCAGAAGGAGTTCGCCGAGATCTCGAAGCGCAGCAGCCGATCGTCCCCGCCCTCGGCCGCGCCGGCATCGGCCGCCTCCGGCCCGGCGTCGATGCTCCACTGGGCGCGCGTCACGTTGCGCACGATCGGTTCGGAGGCCGGCGTGCCCGGCCGGCGACGGCAGAACGAGCGAAAGTCGTGGCTTCCGAGCAGCACATCGGACGCGGTGCGCATGGCGCCGAGGGCGAGCGGTCCGGGCACGTGCCAGGCGACAGGGGCCAGCAGCGGGTCGGGCCCGGGCGCGTTCCATACCAGGTAGCGGTAGGTGCGAGCGGTGGCAGAGCGCCGGGCGTCGAAGTCGGGGGCGACGGCTTCGGCCCGGAGGACCACGATCTGCGGGGCGAGCTGGCGGTTGAGGGCGCGGGCCAACCCCGGGCCGTCGTAAGCGATGGGCGGCAGGTCGACGTGGGCGACCTGGCCCCGGGCGTGGACGCCCGCGTCGGTGCGTCCCGCACAGGTCACGAGCGGCGGCTCGCGCAGCCGGGCGGTGCGCTCGAGGGCGCGGCGCAGGCCGCCGGCCACGGTAGGGACCTGCGACTGGACCGCGAACCCGTGGAAGGGGGCCCCGTCGTACGCGATGACAAGCCTCCAGCGCTGGAGCTCAGCGCCGGCGGGCGGCTCCATCCCGAACTCGAGGCCTCGTCGCGGCAGCGCTCAGACGAACTCGATCCGCGCCATGGGCGCGTTGTCACCGGGGCGCGGGCCGAGCTTGAGGATTCGCGTGTACCCACCCGGGCGGTCGGCGTAGCGCGGCCCGATGTCCTCGAAGAGCTTGTGGGCCATGTCCTTGTCCCGGATGATCCCCACGACGTTGCGGTGGTTGGCCAGGCCGCCCTTGACGGCCGCGGTCACGCACTTCTCGGCCACCGGCCGGAGGCGCTTGGCCTTGGCCTCGGTCGTCACGATCGACTCGGCGGCGATGAGGGACGCGACGAGGTTGCCGAGCATCGCCTTCTCGTGAGCCGCCGAGCCGCCGAGCCGGCGACCGCGCTGGGGTGTGGCGCGCATGGCGGCTCAGTCCCTCGTGCGGAGCGACAGCCCGCGCTCGTCCAGGCGCTGGACGACCTCGTCGGCCGACTTCTGGCCGAAGTTGGTGATGGCGAGCAGGTCGTCCATGGTGCGCTCGACCAGCTCGCCGATCGTGTTGATCTGGGCGCGCTTGAGGCAGTTGCGCGGGCGCTCGGACAGGTCGAGCTCCTCGATGCGCAGGTCCAGGTCGGGCGAGCCGCTGCTGGTGGTGGTGGCATCGCCGAGCTCGAGGGCCTGCGGTGCCTCCTCCAGGTCGGCCACGAGGGAGACCAGCTTGCGCAGCGTGTCACCAGCCGAGGCCAGGGCCTCCCGGGGCGTGATCGTCCCGTCGGTCTCGATGTCGAGCACCAGCCGGTCGTAGTTGGTCGACTGCTCGACCCGCACCGGCTCGATGTCGAAGGTGACCCGGTGCACCGGGGAGAAGATGGAGTCGATCGGGATGACCCCGATGGTCGAGGACCGCTTGTTCTTGTCGGCCGATGCGTAGCCCCGTCCGCGCTCGACGGTCACGTCGACGGCCAGCCGGCCCCGGGCGTTGACCGAGGCGATGTGCAGCTCGGGGTTCAACACCTCGACGTCGGAGGTGAGCTGAAGGTCGGCCGCGGTCGCGTCCGCCGGGCCGCGCACGTCGAGCCGGAGCGTCACCGGGTCGTCGGAGTAGACGCGGACGAGGAGGTCCTTCAGATTCAGGATGATGTCGGTCACGTCCTCCTTGACCCCGGGGAGGGTGGTGAATTCGTGCAGCGCCTCGTCGAAGCGGAGCTGGGTGACAGCGCCGCCGGGGATCGACGAGAGCAGGGTGCGGCGCAGCGAGTTGCCGAGCGTGGTGCCGAAGCCGGGGTCGAGAGGGCCGATGGCGAAACGCTGGCGGTTGTTCTGCTCCTCGTCGACGACTTCGACGGTCGGTCGTTGGATGATCAGCATGATGGTGCTCCTGTGGCGGGGGTTCGGGGGCTACTTCGAGTAGAGCTCGACGATGAGCTGCTCTTGGACGGGCTCGTCGATGTGCTCACGCAACGGCGGGTTGAGGACGGCGACCGAGAAACCGGCGTCGCCGGTCTCGAGCCAGGCCGGGGTCTGGCGCTCCAGGGTGTCCATGTTGCGGCGCACGGAGAAGTTGTTGCGCGTGGCCTCGCGCAGGGTGACGCGGTCGCCCTTGCGCACCCGGTAGCTCGGAATGGTGACGCGCTTGCCGTTGACGGTGACGTGGCCGTGGCGCACGAACTGGCGCGCCTGGCGGCGGCTGGCGCCCCAGCCGGCCCGGAAGACCACGTTGTCGAGGCGGAGCTCCAGGTTGCGCAGGAGGTTCTCGCCGGTGATGCCCGGCTGGCGGTTGGCCTCCTCGTACATGTTGCGGAACTGCTTCTCCAAGATGCCGTAGATGCGGCGCGCCTTCTGCTTCTCGCGCAGCTGGGCCAGGTACTCGGAGCCCTGGCGCATGCGGTCGCGCCCGTGCTCACCCGGCGGGTAGGCGCGGCTGTGCCGGTCGGTCACCGCTTCGGAGACCGGGCACTTGAGCGAGTAGCAGCGCTCGCCCTTCAAGAAGAGCTTGGTCCGCTCGCGCCGGCAAAGGCGGCAGACGGGACCGGTGTATCGAGCCATTGGTGTGGGTTCCTCTTCTTCCTCGGCCTCAGACCCGGCGGCGCTTCTTGGGCCGGCACCCGTTGTGCGGGATGGGGGTCACGTCCTTGATACCGACCACCTCGATGCCCACGGCGGCCAGGGAGCGGATGGCCGTCTCACGCCCCGAGCCCGGTCCGCGCACCAGGACGTCGACCTTGCGCACGCCGTGCTCCATGGCCCGCTTGGCACAGGCTTCGGCGGCCAGCTGGGCCGCGAACGGGGTGGACTTGCGCGACCCCTTGAAGCCGACGTTGCCGGCCGAGGCCCAGGCGAGCACGTTGCCCTCCGGGTCGGCGATGGACACGATGGTGTTGTTGAACGAGCTCTTGATGTGGGCCACGCCGTAGGAGATGTTCTTGCGCTCCTTGCGGCGGGGCCGCCGGACACCCGGCTTGGTCGGCTTCGCCATCTACTTCTTCACCTTCTTCTTCCCGGCCACGGTCTTCTTGGGGCCCTTGCGGGTGCGAGCGTTGGTGTGGGTGCGCTGCCCGTGGACCGGCAGCCCCTTGCGGTGCCGCACGCCCTCGTAGCAGTTGATCTCCATCTTGCGCTTGATGTCCTGGGAGACGTCCCGGCGCAGGTCACCCTCGACCCGGAAGCTGGTGTCGATGTAGGAGCGGAGCTTGGCCACCTCCTCGTCGGTCAGGTCGCGGACGCGGGTGGAGGGGTTGATCTCCGTCGCCTCGGTGATCTGCCGGGAGAGCGTCGGGCCGACGCCGTAGATGTAGGTCAGCGCGATCTCGAGACGCTTCTCGCGCGGGATGTCCACCCCAGAAATTCGGGCCATTTCTCTCGTCCTCTCCCTATCCCTGCCGCTGCTTGTGGCGCGGGTTGTCGCAGATCACCCGAACGACGCCGCGGCGCCGGATGACCTTGCACTTCTCGCAGATCGGCTTCACACTCGGCCGAACCTTCACTTGAGCACCCGTCCTGTTCCTCTCGTCCTGTCGCTGGCTGCCCGCTACTTGTAGCGGTAGGTGATCCGGCCCCGGTTGAGGTCGTACGGGGTGATCTCCACCTGCACCTTGTCCCCTGGGAGGATGCGGATGCGGTGCATCCTCATCTTCCCCGAGCTGTGCGCCAGCACCTTGTGGCCATTCTCGAGCTCGACTCGGAACATGGCGTTGGGCAGCGGCTCGACCACCGTGCCTTCGAGCACGATGGCATCTTCCTTGGGCTTGGGCAGGTCACTCCCTCCCGGTTCTGATCGGTCCTGTTCGTTCTGATTCCCGGCCGACAGCGCACCGGTGGCGCGAGGCCGGAACGGAGCGGAATCGGACGTCGCTCCTGGACAGTCCGTCCCCCAGAGGGCGGACCAGCGCCGGAGCAGCGAATAAGTCTACCGCATCGCGGCCCGAAATCCATCCCCGGGGACCGCCGGCTCCGGCCACGGGTTCCGCCGGCGCGGACCGCGGTCCTGGCCGGACGCCTCCCGGGGGCCTCCGGAGGGTCGTGCGGCAGGGCCAGCGAGGCGGACACCCAGGTCAGGGGCCCGCCGTCGCCGCTCGGGACCCGGCCGTCGGTCGGGAAACCTCCGATCAGCCGGAGGCGTAGCGGGCGGCGGGGGTGCCCGGGGGGTTGACCACGCCGGGGGTGGCGTCAGGGTTGGCCACGCACACCTCGCACTCGAGCCCGTCGGGGTCCCGGAAGAAGATGGAGAGGACCGGGCCGAAGTCGGTGACGAACTCGTCGCTGGCGCCGCGGGCGATCAGGCGGCGGCGGATCTCCTCGAAGGCATCGATCGAGGCGGCCTGGAGGGCGAGGTGGTCGATGCGGCCGCGCCCGAGCATGGGGGTCTGGCGCTCCGCCTCGGAGTTGCCCGGCACCTCGAAGACGTTGAACTCGGACTCCTCCCCCACGCGGACGAAGGTGAGGCTCCCGTGCCCGCCCATGTCCTCGGAACCGAGCACCTCGGCGCCGAAGACCGCGTGGTAGAAGTCGACGAACCGCCCGGTGTCGGCGGTGAGGACCGCCACATGGTTGAAACCGCTCGTGAGCACCGGTCCTCCCTTTCGCCGACCAGCCTACTTTTCGGTCACGCCCGCAGCACCGTGAAGGACCCGGCGGGTCAGGCCGCGGTGAAGACCTCGGGCCCGTCGGGAGTGACGGCGATGGTGTGCTCGAAGTGGGCCGAGAGCTTGCCGTCGGCCGTGACCACGCTCCAGTTGTCGTCGAGGGTCACCGTCTCGGGAGAGCCGACGTTCACCATCGGCTCGACGGCGAAGACGTTGCCGGTCTTGAGCGTCGGGCCCTTGTTGCCGGGCCAGTAGTTGGGTACTTGGGGCTGCTCGTGCATGGCCGTCCCGATGGCGTGGCCCACGTACTCGCGCACGACGGAGAAGCCGGCCGCCTCGGCCACCTGCTGGACCGCCCGCCCGATCTCGTGCAGCCCAGTGCCCTTGCGCATCTGCTCGATCCCGGCCCAGAGGCTGCGCTCGGTCACATCGATCAGTTTCTGGGCCTCCTTGGAGATGTCGCCGATGCCCATGGTGAAGGCGGCGTCCCCGTGGTAGCCCTCGATGATCGCCCCGCAGTCGATGGAGAGGATGTCGCCCTCTTCGAGCACGTAGTCCCCCGGGATGCCGTGGACGATCATGGAGTTGGGCGAGGTGCAGATGACGGCGGGGAACCCGTGGTAGTTGAGGAAGTTCGAGGTGGCCCCCCGGCGCTCCAGAACGTCGCGGGCCACCAGATCGAGCTGGCGGGTCGTCACCCCGGGCGCGGGCGGCGGCGCGGGTCGCCTCGTGCATCTCGGCCACGACCTTGCCGGCGCGGCGCATCTTGGCCAGTTCGGCGTCGTTGCGTCTCATCGGGCCTTGCTCCGTCGCAGGGCGTCGATGGCCCCGACCACGCGCCGGGTCACGGCGTCGGGCGAGCCGGTGCCGTTGATCTCGGACAGGAGCTCGCGCTTCTTGTAGAAGTCGAGCAGCGGCGCCGTCTCCTCCTCGTAGAGGTTGAGCCGGCGCTCGATCGCATCCTCGGTGTCGTCCTGACGCTGGACCACCTCGCCACCGCACACGTCACAGGTCCAGTTCACCAGCGGCGGCGCGGCCGTGGAGTAGTTCGCGCCGCAGTCCACGCAGACCCGGCGCGAGGCCAGGCGCTTCATGACCAGGTGGGTGGGGACCTGGAGGTCGACGACCAGATCGAGGTCGTGCGGATCGAGGATCTTCTGGAGGGCCTCGGCCTGCCCCGTCGTGCGTGGGCAGCCGTCGAGGACGAAGCCGCGCCCCGAGGTGTCGCGCTCGGAGAGGCGGGACCCGACCATCTCCATCACCAGCTCGTCGGAGATCAGCTCGCCCTGGTCCATGAGGGTCCGGGCGCGCTGCCCGATGTCGGTGCGCGCCTTGACCTCGCTGCGCAGCATGTCCCCCGTGGAGACGTGCGGGACCACGTAATGGTGGGACAGGCGGACGCACTGCGTCCCCTTGCCGGCCCCCTGCTTTCCGAGGACCACGAGCCTGACCCCGGGTATCACGATTTCCTACTTGAGGAAGCCCTCGTAGTTGCGCATCATCAGCTGGCTGTCGATCTGGCGCATGGTCTCGAGGGCGACACCGACCGAGATGAGCAGGGTGGTGCCATAGAAGGGGAAGCGGTTGAGGTGCCAGAGGGCCATCAGCAGCGAGGGCACGACGGCGACCGAGGCGAGGAAGAGGGCGCCCACGACGGTGATCCGGCTGAGGATGTGCGCGAAGTACCGCTCGGTCGGCGGGCCGGGCCGGATGCCCGGCACGAAACCGCCCTGCTTGCGGATCAGATCGGCCTGCTGGTGCGGGTCGAAGGCCACGTAGACGTAGAAGAACGTGAACAGGACGATCAGCAGGAAGTACGCCAGGATGTAGAAGAAGCTCGTGGGCGTGAGGCTGTTGCGCACGAAGTTCTGGAACCAGTTCCAGGGCACGACGTTGGACAGCAGCACCGGGATGTAGAGGACCGAGCTGGCGAAGATGATCGGGATCACGCCGGACTGGTTCACCTTGAGCGGGATATAGGTCGAGCTCCCGCCGTACATTCGCCGTCCCACCACGCGGCGGGCAAACGTCACCGGGATCCGGCGCTGCCCCTGGTCCATGAAGACGATGATGACCAACAAGGTGAGTGAGACGACGATGATGACCCCGAATTTGGCCTTGCCCCCCTCCTCGAGGATCGCCTTGAAGCCGGTCGGGATGGCCGCCACCACGTTGGCGAAGATCAGGATGGACATGCCCTGGCCGATGCCGCGCTGGGTGATGAGCTCCGCCAGCCACATGACCATGGCCGTCCCGGCCGTGAGGATCAGCACCATGAAGAGGGCGAGTGGCCAGCTGAAGGTCGGGATCAGGTCGACGCTGGTGCCGAGGAGCGCGGCGTCGTGGCCGTGGAAGGCGTAGACCAGGCCCGACGACTGCATCACGGCCAGCGCCACGGTCAGGTACCGGGTGGTCTGGGTGATCTTCTTCTGCCCGACGGCGCCCTGGTCGCGCCACTCCTCGAGCTTGGGGATGACCGTGGAGAGCAGCTGGATGATGATGGAGCTGGTGATGTAGGGCATGACGCCCAGGCCGAAGACGGCCAGGCGTACGAGCGCTCCGCCGCTGAAGAGATTCAGGAACCCGAGCACGCCCGACGCGGAGGCCGAGCTCTCGAGGCTCTGGAGCCGTGACCAGTTGACCCCGGGCACGGGGATGTTCGCCCCGATCTGGTACAGGGCGATGATGGCCAGGGTGAAGATGACCTTGTTGCGAAGGTCGGGGACCCTGAAGATATTGGCGAGCCGGGAGAGCATGCCCTTCCTCTCAGTGCGGGCCCGGGGTCGGCACTAGCGGTTCATGAGGGCATTGCCCGCGGCCGGCGGGCGCCCGTGGGCGTAGGGCAGGGGCACCCGCTCGACGCTACCGCCGGCAGCCGTGATCGCGTCGGCGGCCGCCTTGGAGAAGGCGTGGGCCGACACCCGCACGGGGCGGCTGAGCGAACCCTGGCCCAGGATCTTGACCAGGGCCTTCGGGCGGACCAGGCCGGCCTCGACCAGGGTGGCGACGGTGATCTCGTCGTCGTCGAGCTCGTCGAGCGCGCCCAGGTTGACCGGGGTGTACTCAATCCGGAAGGGGTTCTTGAACCCCTTCAGCTTGGGGATGCGCTGCATCAGCGGGAGCTGGCCGCCCTCGAAGCCGAGCGGCACGGTGTTGCGGGCCTTCTGTCCCTTGGTGCCGCGGCCGGCGGTCTTGCCGCCCTTGCCGCCGATGCCGCGGCCGACGCGGCGACGGGCCTTGGTGGCCCCGGCGGGCGGAGCCAGGTCGTGCAGCTTCACTTCGCCACCTCCTCGACGCGGACCAGGTGCGGCACCCGGGCGATCATGCCCCGGATCTCGGGCCGGTCGGGCAGCTCGTTGGTCTGGCCGATGCCGCGCAGCCCGAGGGCGCGCAGCGTGCCGCGGTGCTTGGGCTTGGTGCCGATGCCCGAGCGCGTCTGGGTGACGAGCAGGCGGCCCTCGGCTCGGCCCGTCGTCGGTGTCGCGGGAGAAACCATCGTCAGCGCGCCTCCGCCGCGTACAGGTCGCTCTCACGCCTGCGCTCCCGGTAGGCGCGGAGCACTCCCCCCGGGGTGACCTCGTCGGCCGACTTGCCGCGCAGCGCGGCGATCTCGTCGGGCCGGCGCAGCTGCTTGAGGCCGGCGATGGTGGCATGCGCCACGTTGATGCCGTTGGACGACCCGAGCGACTTGGACAGGATGTCCCGGATGCCGGCCATCTCGAGGATGTGCCGCGCCGCGCCGCCGGCGATCACGCCGGTGCCCGGTGCCGCCGGCTTGAGCAGGACCCGCCCGGCGCCGCTCTCGCCGACGACGGGGTGGACGATGGTGCTGCCCGCCAACGGGACGTCGAAGAGGTTCTTGCGCGCCTCCTCGATGCCCTTCTGCACGGCCAGTCCGGCTTCCTTCGCCTTGCCGTAGCCGAGCCCGACCTTGCCGTTGCCGTCACCGACCACCATCAGGGCGGCAAAGGAGAAGCGGCGGCCGCCCTTGACGACCTTGGCCACCCGGTTCACCGAGATGGTGCGCTCTTCGTACTGCGTGTCAGCCATGCTCAGAACTCCAGTCCCTCGGCCCGTGCCGCGTCGGCCAGGACGGCGACACGCCCGTGGTAGACGAAGCCCCCACGGTCGAAGACCACTTTGGTGATGCCGGCCGCCTTGGCCCTCGACCCGAGCAGGCGGCCCACCGATTCGGCCCCCGTCACGTTACCGCCGCCGGCGTCGCCCAGGGACGCACGGAGCTCCGGCTCGACCGACGACGCCGCCACCAGGGTGTGGCCGTTGGTGTCGTCGATGAGCTGGGCCGAGATGTGCCGGTGGGACCGGTGGACGGCCAGGCGCGGCCGCTCGGGTGTGCCGGTGACCTTGGTCCGGACCCGGGCGTGGCGCCGGACGCGCAGCCGGTCGCGGTCACTCGTGCGTGCCATCTACTTCGCTGCCTTTCCGGCCTTGCGCTGCACCCGCTCGCCGGAGTACCGCACGCCCTTGCCCTTGTAGGGCTCGGGCTTGCGCAGCTTGCGGATGTCGGCGGCGACCTGGCCGACCTTCTCCTTGTCGATGCCCTTCACGATCACCCTGGTCGGCACCGGGACCTCGAAGCTGATGCCCTCGGGCGCGTCCACGTGGACCGGGTGCGAGAAGCCGAGGGCGAGCTCCAGGGCGTCCGGGCTGTTCGCCGTGACGCGGTAGCCCACGCCGACGATCTCGAGCTCCTTGGTGAAGCCCTCGGTGACTCCCGAGACCATGTTGGCCACGAGCGAGCGCGACAGCCCGTGCAGGGCACGGTGCCGGCGCTCGTCGTCGGGCCGGCTGACCACCAGCATGTCGCCCTCCTGGGCGATCGTGATCCCCGGGGGCAGTCGGCGCTCCAGAGTGCCCTGAGGCCCCTTCACGCTGACGTTGTCCCCGCTCAGCGTCACCGTCACGTTCGAGGGGACGGCGATGGGGGAACGGCCGATGCGCGACATCAGGCCTCCCTTCGTGCGTTCGGGCGGCCATCGGCCGCCTGGCTCGCCGCCGGGTCGGTCGGGGCGGTCGGGGCGTTACCAGACATGGCAGAGCACCTCCCCGCCCAGGTGCTTGCGACGCGCCTCGGCGTCGGTCACCAGGCCCTGGCTGGTCGAGACGACCGCCACACCCATGCCGCCGAGCACGCGGGGCATGCCGTCGGCCCGGGCGTAGATGCGCAGGCCGGGCTTGGAGACGCGCCGGATGCCGGCGATGGTGCGCGTGCGGTCGACGGAGTACTTCAACTTGATCTCGAGCGTGGTGCCGGGCCGGCCCACGTTGGGCTCGACCGAGTAGCCGGCGATGAAGCCCTCCCGCTGGAGGATGGCGGCCAGCGACTCCTTGAGCTTGGATCCGGGCATGCGCACGCTGTCGAACATGGCTGAGTTGGCGTTGCGGATGCGGGTCAGCATGTCCGCGATGGGGTCGGTCATGGTCATGGTCGCCTACCAGCTCGCCTTCGTCACGCCGGGGATCTCGCCGGCGTGCACCATGACGCGCAAGCAGATGCGGCACAGCCCGAACTTGCGGTAGACGGCCTTGGGCCGTCCACACCGCTGGCACCGGGTGTAGCCCCGGACCTTGAACTTGGGGGTGCGTTGCTGCTTCTCGATCAATGCCTTTTTCGCCATGGTGCTAGCGGGTCTCCTGTCGGAAGGGAAAGCCGAATGCCGCTAGGAACGCCCGGCCCTCCTCGTTGGTGCGTGCGGTGGTGACGATCGTGATGTCCATGCCGCGGGTCGTGTCGATCTTGTCGTAGTCGACTTCGGGGAATATCAGCTGCTCGGTCACGCCGAAGGTGTAGTTGCCGTGCCCGTCGAAGGCGCGGGGCGAGAGGCCCCGGAAGTCACGGATGCGGGGGATGGCCAGGCTGAGCAACCGGTCGAAGAACTCCCAGGCCCGGTCGCCCCGCAGGGTGGCCTTGGCCCCGATGGACTGACCCTCGCGCAGCTTGAAGCCGGCGATCGACTTCTTGGCCCGGGTCACCACCGGCTTCTGGCCGGTGATCACCTCCAGGTCGCGCTGGGCCCCCTCAATGAGCGACGCCTGCTGGGTGGCGCGACCCACACCCATGTTGACGACGATCTTCTCGAGTCGGGGCACCTCCATGACGTTCGCCAGGCCGAGCTCTTCCTTCAGCCGGTCCCTGACCTCGCTCAGGTAGCGCTCCTTGAGCCGGGGCCGCGCCGGCGCGCTCGTCGCGCTCACAGGTCGGCCCCGCACTTCTTGCAGGTACGCACCTTCTCGCCGTCGGGCTCGAAGCGGTAGCCCACGCGCGTGGGCCTGGTTGCAGGCCTTGCACACCAGGGCCACCGTGGACACGTGGATGGGCATGAACTTGTCGATGATGCCGCCCTGCTGCGTCGACCTGGTCGGCTTGGCGTGACGCTTGGCCACGTTGACGCCTTCGAGGATCACGCGCTCGCGCCCGGGGATGGCTCGCACCACCTCGGCGCGGCGGCCCTTGTCCTTGCCGGACAGGACGATCACCTGGTCTCCCTTGTGGATCCGCATCACAACACCTCCGGGGCCAGCGACACGATGCGCATGAACCTCTTGTCCCGCAGCTCGCGGCCGACCGGGCCGAAGATGCGGGTGCCGCGCGGCTGCTGCTGGTCGTTGATGAGCACCGCCGCGTTCTCGTCGAAGCGGATGTAGCTCCCGTCCGGGCGGCGCTTCTCCTTCTTGGTACGGACGACGACGCACTTGACGACGTCACCCTTCTTCACCGCGGCACCGGGAATGGCGTCCTTGACCGTGGCCACGAAGACGTCCCCGATGCTGGCGTAGCGCCGGCGCGAGCCGCCGAGGACGCGGATGCACAGCACCTCGCGCGCACCCGAGTTGTCGGCCACCCGGAGCCGGGATTCCTGCTGGATCATCGGGCCCGCTCCACCACTTCGGTCAGGCGCCAGCGCTTGAGCTTCGAGATCGGGCGGGTCTCTTGGACCCGGACACGGTCGCCGACCTTGGCCGAGTCCTCGGCATCGTGCACGTAGAGCTTCTTGGTGCGCTGCACCGTCTTGCCGTACTTGGGGTGGCGCACCCGCTCGACCACGGCCACCACGACGGTCGCCGCGCATGCCGTCGGAGACGACGATGCCCTCACGCACCTTGCGCCGGTTCTGCCGGGAGCCGTCGCCGGCGTCCTCGCGCGGGCTCGCGCGGGGCGGGGCGGCGGCAACTCGGAAGCGGCCTCGGCCTGGACGGCCTCCAGGGCGCGCTCGGCGTCGCGGGCGGCCTCGACGGCCTCCGCGTCGGCGGCGGCAGGTGCGGGCGGCGGCAGCTCGGAAGCGGCCTCGGCCTGAACGGCCTCCAGGGCGCGCTCGGCGTCGCGGGCGGCCTCGACGGCCTCTGCGTCGGCGGCCGTCGCCGCCTGGTCGGTGTCTTGGTCCTGTGCGTTCTCGTCGGCCATCAGGCCTCTTCCTCTTCCTCTTCCTCGTCGTCGTCTTCGTCGCTTCCTCGTTCGTGCTCGTCGACCAGGTCGTGCTCGTCCAAGTGGTCGTCGCCGTCGGTGGCCGATTCGGCCTCGGAGGCGGCACGGCGCGACTCGGCCTTCTCCGCTACGGCGGCGTCCTCGGCCGCCAACTTCGCCTGGGCGGCTTCGTGCTGGGCGGCGGTCGGGGCGACGTAGGCGCCCTCGGCCTCGAGGATCTCCCGGGTACGCAGCACGGTCAGCATGCGCGCCACGTCGCGGCGCACGTGGCCGATGCGCGACGAGTTGTCCAGCTGCCCGGTCGCGAGCTGGAACCGGAGGTTGAACAGCTCACGGCGCGAGTCGCCCAGGCGGGCGGACAGCTCGTCGCCGGTGAGCATGGCGAGGTCGTGCGCCTGCATCAGATGGCCACCTCCGCGTGACCGTGGGTGCCGGGCCGCACCACGAATCGGGCCTTGAACGGCAGCTTCTGAATGGCCCGATCCATGGCGGCGCGGGCCAGCGGCTCGTCCACGCCGGCGAGCTCGAAGAGCACGCGTCCGGGGTGCACGACGGCGACCCACAGCTCGGGGTTGCCCTTACCCGATCCCATCCGGGTCTCGGCCGGCTTGTGGGTGACGGGCTTGTCCGGGAAGACCCGGATCCAGACCTTGCCACCACGGCGCACGTGGCGGGTCATCGCGACACGGGCCGCCTCGATCTGGCGTGCGGTGAGCCACCCGGGTTCCATCGCCTGAATGCCGAAGTCCCCGAACGAAACCGACGTGCCGCCCTTGGCCGCCCCGGTGAGGCGGCCACGTTGGGTCTTGCGGTGCTTGACCTTCTTGGGCATCAACATGTCAGTCGGACTCCCGGCGGAAGTGCGGCGCTTCGTGGTGCTCGTGGTGCTGGCGCTCGATCTCCTCGTCGCGGTTGAGCTGGCGCTCCAGGTCGTCGACCTCGGTCGGCTCGGGCAGGAGTTCGGCCACCGGCGTCTCGGTCTCCTCCTCGGCGGCCGGGGCGGCGTCAGGTGCGGCTTCAGCCGCGGGGGCCTCCTCGACAACGTCGGGGACGGCCTCTTCCTCGGTGTCCGGGACGACGTCAGCGACGGGAGCCGTCTCGGTGTCCGGCACGGTCTCGCCGGGGTCGAAGTCCTCCGCCCGGCGCCTGCCCCCGCCCGCGGTGATGAGGCGGCGCGGCGAGCCCTGACCCGACGTCTCGCCCACCGCCATGGCGGCTTCGCGGCTGATCTTGTCCTCGATGGAGACCTTGTAGGGCAGGATGTCGCCTTTGTAGATCCAGACCTTGACGCCGACGCGACCCGAGGTGGTACGGGCCTCGCGGAAGCCGTAGTCGATGTCCGCCCGCAGCGTGTGCAGGGGCACCCTTCCCTCGCGGTACTGCTCCTTGCGCGACATCTCGGAACCTCCGAGGCGGCCGGAGCACTGCACCTTGATGCCCTGGGCCCCGGCCTTCTGCACGGTCTGGATGGCCCGCTTCATGGCGCGCCGGAAGGCCACGCGCCGGACCAGCTGGTCGCAGATCCCCTGGGCGATCAGCGCGGCGTCGAGCTCAGGCTGCTTGATCTCCTGGATGTTGAGCTGGATCCGGTTCTGCAGGCCGGTGATCTCCTCGAGCTTCTTCTTGAGGCGGTCGGCTTCGGCTCCGCGCCGTCCGATCACGATGCCCGGTCGGGCCGTGTGGATGTCGACGCGCAGGCGGTCGCGGGTGCGCTCCACCTCGATGCGGCTCACGGCAGCGGCCTCGAGCTGGCGCATCAGGTAGTCGCGGATCTTCCAGTCCTCGACGACGAACTCCTTGTAGTGACGCTCCTCGAACCAGCGCGACTTCCAGTCGGTCGTGATCCCGAGCCGGAACCCGTAGGGGTTTACCTTTTGGCCCATTTACTCGCCCTTCTCGGTGGTCTCGCCGGCCTCGCCGGTCTCTTCCGTGTCGCCCGTGTCCCCGAGGGCGGTGGCGTCGGCGTCGGCAGTCGCATCGGCCGCATCGGCCTCGTCATGGTCCGCCTCGGCGGCCGGCACTGCGTCCGTCTGCTCTTCGGTCTCGACGGCGGTCGAGGTGTCCGCCGCCTGCACCGCGTCGTCGGTGTCCGTGTCCGTGTCGGTGGCCTCGGTGCCCGCCCGGCTCGCGGCGGCCTCTTCCTCGGCGGCGGCCGCGGCGGCTGCCTCAGCCTGGGCGGCCCGGCGCCTCGAGAGGCGGCCCGAGAGGTCGGCACGCCGGCGCGAGGCGTCCACCCGGCGGGACCGGTTGGCGCTCACCGCTTCCATGCGGGAGCGGCGTAGCGCCAGCTTGTCGGACGGCAGCCTGCTCACGACGACGGTGATGTGGCACGTCCGCTTGCGGATGCGTGTGGCCCGGCCGCGGGCCCTCGGACGCCAGCGCTTCATACGTGGCGCCCTCGTCGGCGTAGCACGCCGACACGTAGAGCTCCTCGGGGTTCTGCTGGTCGTTGTGGGCGGCGTTGGCGACGGCCGAGCTCAGCACCTTGCCGATGACCTCGGCGGCCTCGCGCTCGGTGCCATTGAGGATCTCGGCCGCCCGCTGCACGTCCTCGCCCCGGATCAGGTCGAGCACCTGGCGTGCCTTGGAGGCCGACATGCCGGAGTAGCGGTGCACGGCGCGGGTCCCCGGCCGCTCGTTGGTCTTCGGACCGGTCACCGGCGCGCTCCCCGCTCCTGGCCGGCGTGGTAGCGGAAGGTCCGTGTGGGCGCGAACTCGCCCAGCTTGTGGCCCACCATGGACTCGGTCACGTAGACGGGCACGTGACGGCGGCCGTCGTGCACGGCGATGGTGTGCCCGACCATGTCGGGGATGATCGTCGAGCGACGGGACCAGGTCTTGATGACCCTCTTGTCCCCGCTCGAGTTGAGAACGTCCACCTTCTTCAGCAGGTGGTCGTCGACGAATGGGCCCTTCTTCAGGCTACGCGGCATGCTTCCTCACCCCTCGCCTAGCGCCGTGCCCCGCGGGTGCGGCGCCGGCGAACGATCATGGCGTTCGACTTCTTGTTGCGAGCGCGGGTGCGGCCCTCGGGCTTGCCCCACGGCGACACCGGGTGGCGGCCACCCGAGGACTTCCCTTCACCACCACCGAGGGGGTGGTCGACCGGGTTCATGGCGACGCCGCGGGTCTGCGGGCGCTTGCCCTTCCAGCGGTTGCGACCTGCCTTGCCCACCTTGACCAGCTCGGCCTCCGAGTTGCCCACGACGCCGAGGGTGGCCCGGCAGTCGATGGAGACGCGCCGCATCTCGGTCGAGGGGAGTCGCAGGGTGGCGAAGGCACCCTCCTTGGCCACGACCTGGACGCTCATGCCGGCGCCGCGGGCCATTTTGCCGCCGCCGCCGGGCCGCATCTCGACGTTGTGGACGGTTGAGCCCACCGGGATGTAGCGCAGGGGCAGCGCGTTGCCCGGCCGGATGTCGGCGCCGTGGCCGCTCTGCAGGCGATCGTCCACCTTCACCCCGGCCGGGGCGAGGATGTAGCGCTTCTCGCCGTCGGCGTAGTGGAGCAGCGCGATGCGCGCGTTGCGGTTCGGGTCGTACTCAATGGCGGCGACCCGGGCCGGGATGCCGTCCTTGTTGCGCCGGAAGTCGATGATCCGGTACTGCTGCTTGTGACCGCCACCGCGGTGGCGAGCCGTCTTGCGGCCGTATGCGTTGCGACCGCCCGTCTGGGGCTTGGGCGCGAGCAACGACTTCTCGGGCTTGCGCCGCGTGATCTCGGAGAAGTCCGAGACGGTCTGGAAACGGCGACCGGGGCTGGTGGGCTTGCGTGAGCGGAGTGGCATGACGGTCCCCTGATCAGAACTCGAACAGGTCGATGGAGTCGTCGGGGTGCAGCGTCACGATGGCGCGCTTGGTGTCGGGGCGGCTCCCCTTCACGTTGGTGCGCCGGTTGCGCGTCGCCTTTCCCTTTCGGTTGAGCGTGTTCACCTTGGTCACGCGCACGCTGAACGCTTGCTCGACCGCGTGGCGGACGTCGACCTTGGTGGCATGGCGGTCGATGATGAAGACGTAGACGCTCTTCTCCATGAGCGCGTAGCTCTTCTCGGAGACAACCGGCCGGATGAGCACCGACATGGCATCACGCATCGGTGTCGACCTCCTCGCTCGGACTGTCGGCGTCGGTGTCGGTCACGGCGTCGGCGTCGGCTCGGCGTCGGCGTCGCTGCCCCGGCCTGCGCTTCGGCTGCCTCGACCGTGTCCGCCTCGACCGTGTCCGCCTCCGCCTCCTCGCTACCGGTCGCAGGAGCGTCCGATGAGGAGGTTGGCAGCGTGCGGTCGGAGAAGACCAGCCAGTCCGCACGCAGGATGTCGTGCGCAATGAGCCCGGAGAACGTCGTCGTTTGGACCTTTTGGAGATTGGCGAAGGACCGCTCCACGTCGAGCTCATCGCGGTCGAGCACGACGAGCACCAACCCGTCCAGCTTGAGCCTGCGGACGATGATGGCGGCGTCCCTGGTGCTGGGCTCCTCAATCTTCCAGTCGTCGACCACGCAGATCCGGCCGATCTCGGCCCGGTCGCTCAGAGCCGAGAGCAGGGCCAGGTGCACCATCTTCTTCGGCGTGCGCTGGGCATAGCTGCGCGGCTTGGGCCCGAGGGCCACCCCGCCGCCGTTCATGGATGGCGAGCGGCTGCTCCCCTGACGGGCGCGGCCCGTGCCCTTCTGGCGGAACGGCTTGGCGCCGCCGCCGCGGACCTCGGCCCGCGTCTTCGTGGACTGGGTCCCTGACCGCGCGCCGGCGAGCTGCGCGGTCACGACCTGGTGCAGCACGGCGCGGTTGGGCGTCAGCCCGAAGAGGGACGGCTCCAGCTCGACCGTGCCCAAGTCGTGACCCGCCGCGTTGCGGCGGACCGCGGTGCGGACAACCAGCTCGGGCCGGTCTTTCTTTCTCTGGTGGCGCAGCACGGTGCCGGATGCCGTCATCGCCTGCCTCCTGCCTTGGCCGGGGCCTTCACCGAGTTGCGCAACAGCACAACGCTGCCCCTCGCCCCGGGAACGGCCCCCCTCACCAGCACCAACTGGCGCTCGGCGTCGGCCTGGACCACCTCGAGATTCAGGGCGGTGACCTGTTGCGCTCCCATCTGGCCCGCCATGCGCGTGCCCTTGAAGACGCGCGACGGTGTGGCGCACGCGCCGATGGCGCCGGGAACCCGGTGGCTGCGGTGGTTCCCGTGCGAGGCGCCCTGGCCGCGGAAGTTGTGCCGCTTCATGCCGCCGGCGAAGCCCTTGCCCTTGCTCACGGCGATGGCGTCGACCCGCTCCCCCGCCTCCCACAGGTCGGCCGTCAGCTCCTGGCCCACGGAGTAGTCCGCCACGTCGTCGAGGCGGAGCTCGACCAGCCTGCGCCCGGGTGCGACGCTCGCCTTGGAGTAGTGGCCGAGCTCGGGCTTGGTCAGCGTGGACGAGCGTCGGAACCCCCAGGTCACCTGAAGCGCGGAGTACCCGTCGGACTCGGGTCTCTTGATCTGCACGACGCGCACGGGCGCGACCTTCAACACCGTCACCGGAACGGCGCGGTTCTGGTCGTCCCAGACCTGGGTCATGCCGACTTTCTCGCCGACGATCGCCTTGCTTGCCACGTTCTTCTCCCTGTGCCCGGGCGGAGCCCTGAGCACGCCAACGCTCCGCCCGGGAATCCCGAGCGGAGCGCTCGAATGGTTCGGCGTGAGGTCCCGACCGGAGCCGGCGATCACGCACGTCTGCTGTCCGCGCAGCGCCCGTGGGCACCGCTGAAAGCCTGTTGCGCCGCCAAAATGGCGGCTTCCGACATTACACCACGCCCCGACCCCTCCGCCAGGCGCTTTGGAGCGTCCGGACCAGGCCGTTCCGGACCAGGCCGTCCGGACCATGGCGGTCCGGACTGAGCCGCCGGGCTAGGCGGTCTGGATCTTGATCTCGATGTCGACGCCCGCCGGCAGGTCGAGCCGTTGGAGCGAGTCCACCGTCTTGGGCGTGTGCTCGACGATGTCCACCAGGCGCTTGTGCACCCGCATCTCGAAGTGCTCCCGGGAGTCCTTGTACTTGTGCGGCGAGCGGATCACCGTGTAGCGGTGCTTGTCGGTGGGGAGGGGCACGGGCCCCAGCACCTTGGCCTGCGTGCGCAGCACCGTCTGGACGATCTTCTCGGTCGACTGGTCGAGGATCTCGTGGTCATAGGCCTTGAGCCTGATACGGATCTTCTGCTTCGGGCCCTCTGCCATGGTTCGGAGACCTGTCCTATTCCTATTTGAGAATCTTCACGACGCGACCCGAGGCCACCGTGCGACCACCCTCGCGGATGGCGAAGCGCAGGCCCTCGTCCATGGCGATGGGCTTGCCCAGCTCGACGGTCATTTCGGTGTTGTCGCCGGGCATCACCATCTCAGTGCCCTCGGGCAGCGTGATGGTGCCGGTCACGTCCGTGGTCCGGAAGTAGAACTGCGGCCGGTAGTTGGTGAAGAACGGCTTGTGCCGTCCTCCCTCGTCCTTGTTGAGCACGTAGACGGCCGCCTCGAACTGCGTGTGCGGCGTGATGGAGCCCGGCTTGCACAGCACCTGGCCGCGCTCGACGTCCTCCTTCTTCGTGCCGCGCAGCAGGGCGCCGATGTTGTCGCCGGCGCGGCCTTCGTCGAGGAGCTTGCGGAACATCTCGACCCCTGTGACCGTGGTCTTCTGGGTCGGCGAGAGGCCGACGATCTCGACCTCCTCGCCCACCTTGACGATGCCCTGCTCCACCTTTCCGGTGACCACGGTGCCGCGCCCGGTGATGGACATGACGTCCTCGACCGGCATGAGGAACGGCCGGTCGACGTCGCGCTCAGGCTCGGGGATGTAGGAGTCGACGGCGTCCATGAGCTCAATGATCTTCTCGCTCCACTCCGGGTCGCCGTCCAGGGCCTTGAGCGCCGAGACCCGCACCACCGGGGTGTCGTCCCCGGGGAACTCGTACTGGCTGAGGAGCTCGCGCACCTCGAGTTCGACCAGCTCCAGCAGCTCCTCGTCGTCGACCATGTCGGCCTTGTTGAGCGCCACCACGATGTAGGGCACGCCCACCTGGCGGGCCAGCAGCACGTGCTCACGGGTCTGGGGCATGGGGCCGTCGGCGGCGGAGACCACCAGGATGGCGCCGTCGATCTGGGCCGCGCCCGTGATCATGTTCTTGATGTAGTCGGCGTGGCCCGGCATGTCGACGTGCGCGTAGTGCCGCTGGTCGGTCTCGTACTCGACGTGGGCGATCGTGATCGTGATGCCGCGCTGCTTCTCCTCGGGCGCCTTGTCGATGTCCTCGAACTTCGTGAACGACGTGTTCGGGTTCTTCTCGGAGAGCACCTTGGTGATGGCCGCAGTGAGGGTCGTCTTACCGTGGTCGATGTGGCCCATCGTCCCGACGTTCACGTGGGGCTTGTTGCGCTCGAACTTCTGCTTGGCCATCGCCTCGCTCCTACCTGCTCTCGGAAGGGGCCACCGTGGCCCCCGTTCTCGTTACTACTGCGATCTGTGGTTTTTCCCAGGTTGTGCCCGGTTTGTGCCCGGGGTTCTCGGTCCCCGGCGGCCGATCGGCCCGGGCCCTACTCCCCGGTGGCCCGGGCGATGATCTCCTTCGAGATCGACTCGGGCACCTCGTTGTACGAATCGAACTGCATCGTGTACGTGGCGCGACCCTGGGTGCGCGAACGCAGATCGGTAGCGTAGCCGAACATGTCGGCCAGCGGTACGTGCGCGTTGATCACTTGGCTCGTGCCCAGCTGTTCCATCATGCCCACCCGGCCCCGCCGGGAGGAGAGGTCGCCCATCACGTCACCCACGTAGTCCTCGGGCGTGGTCACGGTGACGGCCATGACCGGTTCGAGGAGCACCGGGCGGGCCGCCCTCAGCGCCTTCTTTATCGCCATCGACCCGGCGATCTTGAAGGCCATCTCCGAGGAGTCCACGTCGTGGTACGACCCGTAGGTGAGCGTGACGCGGACGTCGACCGTCGGGTAGCCGGCCAGCACGCCCGAGGTGAGCGCCTCCTGAATTCCGGCGTCGACCGAAGGGATGTACTCCTTGGGGATGACGCCGCCGGTGATCTTGTCGATGAACTCGTAGCCTCCGCCCGGCCCGGTTGGCTCGGCGCTGATGACGACGTGGCCGTACTGGCCGCGGCCGCCGGTCTGGCGGATGTACCTCTCCTCCACCTTCGCCACCGTGTCGCGGATCGTCTCGCGGTAGGCGACCTGGGGCTTGCCCACGTTGGCGTCGACCGAGAACTCGCGCAGCATGCGGTCCACGAGGACCTCGAGGTGCAGCTCACCCATGCCCGAGATGACCGTCTGGCCGGTCTCCTCGTCGGACCGCACCCGGAAGGTCGGGTCCTCCTCCGAGAGGGCATAGAGGGCGCGAGAGAGCTTGTCCTGGTCCGCCTTCGTCTTGGGCTCGACCGCGACGTGGATGACGGGCTCGGGGAACTCGAGGGCCTCGAGCACGATCGGGTGCGCGATGTCGGACAGCGTGTCGCCCGTCGTCGTGTTCTTCAGCCCGACCACCGCCATGATGTCGCCGGCGTAAATCGCGTCCTTGTCCTCCCGGTGGTTGGCGTGCATCTGGAGGATGCGCCCGACCCGCTCCTTCTTGTCCTTGGTCGAGTTCTGGACGGACCCGCCCTTGGCCAGCGTGCCCGAGTAGACCCGGATGTAGGTGAGCTTGCCGACGTAGGGGTCGGTCATGATTTTGAACGCGAGAGCGGAGAAGGCATCGCTGTCGTCTGCCTTCCGCTCCTCCACCTCGTCGGGCTTGCCCGGCTTGTGCCCCTCTGTCGGCGGCAGGTCGAGTGGGCTGGGGAGGTAGTCGATGACGGCGTCGAGCATGGGCTGGACGCCCTTGTTCTTGAAGGCCGAGCCGCACAGCACCGGGACCACCGCCGCGGCCAGCGTCGCCGTGCGCAGGGCGCGGCGCAGGTCGTCGGCCGTGATCGGCTCCTCGGCCAGGTACTTCTCCATGATCGTGTCGTCGAAGTTCGAGACCACGTCAATCAGCTGGTGCCGGGCGTCCTCGACATCCGACGCCATGGCGGCGGGGACGTCGAGGGTCTCCCACTCCTCGCCCATGTCCGAGGACCAGACCAGAGCCTTCTCCTCGAGCAGGTCGAGGACGCCCTTGAACTCGGACTCGACGCCGATGGGCAGCTGAATCACGGCCGGCAGCGCGTCGAGGCGGTCGCGGATCATCTGCACCGTGCGCTCGAAGTCGGCGCCGATGCGGTCCATCTTGTTGACGAAGCAGATGCGGGGCACGTTGTACTTGTTCGCCTGGCGCCACACCGTCTCGGTCTGCGGCTCCACGCCCGCGACGGCGTCGAAGACCGCCACCGCGCCGTCGAGGACGCGCAGCGATCGCTCCACCTCGACGGTGAAGTCGACGTGGCCCGGGGTGTCGATGATGTTGATCCAGTTGTCGCGCCACGAGCAGGTCGTCGCGGCAGACGTGATCGTGATGCCGCGCTCTTGCTCCTGGACCATCCAGTCCATGGTGGCGGCGCCCTCGTGCACCTCGCCGATCTTGTAGTTGCGACCGGTGTAGTAGAGGATGCGTTCGGTTGTGGTCGTCTTGCCCGCGTCGATGTGGGCCATGATCCCGATGTTGCGGGTACGGGCCAGCGGAAAGTCGCGGGATGGCGTCGGGTCTGCCATGAGTGGCTCCCCTACCAGCGGTAGTGGGCGAAGGCGCGGTTCGACTCCGCCATCTTGTGCATGTCCTCGCGCCGCTTCACCGACGCGCCGATGCTGTTCGACGCGTCCAGGATCTCCCCCGCCAGGCGCTCGGCCATCGTCTTCTCCCGGCGCTGGCGCGAGTAGGTGGTGAGCCAGCGGATGGCCAGCGTCGTGGCGCGGCGCGGCCGCACCTCGACCGGGACCTGGTACGTGGCCCCGCCGACGCGACGCGACTTCACCTCGACCTCGGGCCGGGTGTTCTCGACCGCGCGCTTGAGCGCGGCCACCGGGTCGCCGCCGGACTTCTCCTGCACCTGCTCCAGGGCGGTGTAGACGATGCGCTCGGCCAGCGTGCGCTTGCCGCGCGAGAGCACCTTGTTGACCACCTGGGTCACGAGGACCGAGCGGTAGACGGGGTCCGGGGCCAGTTCCCGGCGTGTGGCGGGTCCATTGCGAGGCATCGGCTATGACTCCTTCTTGGCGCCGTAGCGGCTGCGGGCCTGGCTGCGCTCGCGCACGCCCGACGTGTCGAGCGCGCCGCGCACGACCTTGTACCGCACGCCCGGCAGGTCCTTCACCCGGCCGCCGCGTACGAGGACGATGGAGTGCTCCTGGAGGTTGTGACCCACGCCGGGGATGTAGGCCGTGATCTCGACCCCCGAGGACAGTCGGACGCGGGCCACCTTGCGGAGGGCGGAGTTCGGCTTCTTCGGGGTGGTCGTGTAGACGCGCGTGCACACCCCCCGCCGCTGGGGCGCGCCCTTCAGAGCGGGGGTCTTGGTCTTTGTTACCTTGGCCTGCCGTCCCTTGCGGACGAGCTGGGCGATCGTGGGCACGCGCTGCCTCTCTATGCAAAAAATGTGACCCATGTGCTGCGCCGGTCCGCGCCGGCCAAACCCGCACATGGCAGAACGAAAATTATAGCGGCTGCCTGGGGGGTCGACAATCGCGGCTGCGCTGCCCGGAGGTGGGACGACCGCCCCGCACCGGGCCGACTCCTCCCGGCGGGGGCCCGGCGCCCTCCCTGACGACCCTGGCCGGACGACCCTGGCCGGACGGCGGGGGCGGGGCCGCGGGGACGGGCTGCGGTTGACGGGGTGGTGTGGACCCGGAGCTCCCGTGCGTGAAGGTGCGGCGGCCCGGCTTCACCCTCCTTCAACACATCTGGAGCTTCAACACATCTGGAGTTCGTCTGGCGGCCTCCCGAGGTCGGAGCGGTGCCTCCCGGAGAGGCCAGCGCGGGGTCGCTGCGCTGAGGCCCGGGGGCATCCCGGCCGGCAGGGGCGCGGGCTCGGGCCGCCCGGGTCGGTCTCGCCTCCTGGCCAGTCTGCCCTGGTCAGAGGGCGCGCAGGTCCCCGGGAGGGAGTCCGGCCGCGGGCGTGCCGGTCTGCGGGCGCAGATTTCAAGGCCGTCCCGGGCCGATAGCCTCAGCCCGATGGAACACTCCATGTCCGAGCGGCTGGCCGAGCTGGCCGAGCGCAAGAACGAAGCCCTCCACGCCGGGAGCGACAAGGCGGTCGAGCGCCACCACGCCAAGGGCAAGATGACCGCTCGCGAGCGCATCGACTACCTGCTCGACGAGGATTCCTTCCAGGAGCTCGACATGCTGGCCCGCCACCGGGCGCACGGGATGGGGCTCGAGGACAACCGTCCCTACACCGACGGCGTCGTGACGGGCTTCGGGACCATCGACGGGCGGCGCGTCTGCATCTTCAGCCAGGACTTCACCGTTTTCGGCGGCGCCCTGGGCGAGGTCTTCGCCGAGAAGATCCACAAGGTCATGGACCTCGCCGCCTCGACCGGCGTGCCGATGATCGGCCTCAACGACGGGGCGGGAGCCCGGATTCAGGAGGGCGTCGTCTCGCTCCACTCCTACGGAGGCATCTTCCACCGCAACGTGACTGCCTCGGGCGTCATCCCCCAGATCAGCGTGATTCTCGGTCCCTGCGCCGGGGGCGCCGTCTACTCACCCGCCATGACCGACTTCATCTTCATGGTCCAGGGCACCTCGCACATGTTCATCACCGGCCCCGACGTCGTGAAGACGGTGACCGGAGAGGACGTCACGCTCGAGGAGCTCGGGGGGGCCATGAGCCACGCCACCAAGTCGGGAGTGGCCACCTTCGTCTCGCCCGACGAGAAGGCGTGCCTCGACGACGTCCGCCACCTGCTGTCGTTCCTGCCGTCGAACAACCTCGAGGAGCCGCCGGTCGAGCTCGGATCCGACGAGCCGGACCGGGCGCTGCCCGAGCTGGTCGACTTCCTGCCCACGTCGCCCAACCAGCCCTATGACATGAAGCGGATCATCACGGCGGTCGTCGACGACGGCGAGTACTTCGAGGTGCACCGCCACTGGGCGATGTCGATCACTTGCGGCTTCGGCCGGATGAACGGCCGTGTCGTCGGGATCGTCGGGAACCAGCCTGCGGTGCTGGCCGGCGTCCTCGACATCGACTCGTCCGAGAAGGCGTCGCGCTTCGTGCGCACGTGCGACGCGTTCAACATCCCGCTCCTGACCTTCGTCGACGTCCCCGGCTTCCTGCCCGGGACGGACCAGGAGTACGGCGGGATCATCCGCCACGGAGCCAAGCTGCTCTACGCCTACTGCGAGTCGACCGTGCCGCGGATTCAGATCATCACCCGCAAGGCCTACGGCGGGGCCTACGTCGTCATGAACTCCAAGTCGATCGGGGCCGACCTGGCCTTCGCCTGGCCCTCGGCCGAGCTGGCCGTCATGGGGCCCAACGGAGCGGTCGACATCGTCTACCGCCGTGAGCTGGCCGAGGCCACCGACCCGACGACCCGCCGGGCCGAGCTGATTGAGGAGTACACCGAGCGCTACGCCAACCCGTACATCGCGGCGGAGCGGGGCTACGTCGACGACGTGATCTCGCCGGCGGACACGCGGGCGGTCATCTGCCGCAGCCTCGACATCCTCGCCTCCAAGCGCGAGGAGCTGCCGCGCCGCAAGCACGGCAACGTGCCCCTGTGACGAGCGCCGCTCCCGCCGCCACCACCGAGGTGTCCCCGCCGGAGCGGTCGCGCCTGGAGCTGCGCCCGCGCCCCGAGCCCGACCCCGCCGTGCTGGCCGCCATCGCGGCCGCGGTGCAGCTGGCCTGGCCCCGCCCTGCGCCGGCCGACGAGCACGACCCTGTCCACACACCCTGGCGGTTCTCCGGTCGCTGGTGGATGAAGCCGACGCCGCTCCGGCGTGACCGGCCCTGGGCCCGCCGCTGACCGTCTACGTCGACGACTGGCGCCAGCGCGCGACCGTGCGTGACCGGCACGACCGCTGGTCCCACCTGCTGGCCGACCATCCCGAGGAGCTCCACGCCATGGCCGCGGCGCTCGGCATCCCGCCCCGGGGGTTTCAGCGCCACCGCCGCTCGGCCGCTCTCGACCACTACGACGTGCCCGAGGCGCTGCGCCAACGCGCCATCGCCCTCGGGGCGGTGCCGGTCACGTGGCGGGAGATGGCCCGCCTCACCCGGGAGTGGCGGCGTCGCGCTGGCGCTCGGCCAGCCCGGCCAGATCCTCCATGATGTGCCCGAGGGCGAAGTCCTTCGGCGTGTAGACGGCGGCCACGCCCTTGCCGATCAGCAGCTCGGCGTCGTCGGGCGGGATGATGCCGCCCACCACCACCGCCGCCGTGCTGCCGGCCGCCCGGAGCCGGTCGAGGATGTCGGGCACCAGCTCGAGGTGTGAGCCCGAGAGGATGGACAGGCCGACGATGTCGACGTCCTCGTCGAGCGCTGCCGCCACGATCTGGGCCGGGGTGAGCCTGATGCCCTGGTAGACGACCTCGAAGCCCGCGTCGCGCGCCGCCACCGCGATCTGCTCGGCCCCGTTGGAGTGGCCGTCGAGCCCGGGCTTGGCCACCAGCAGCCGGGGCGGGCCGCCGGTGCGCTCGGCCAGGGCCCGGATCCGGAGGCGCACAGTGGTGAGCTCTTCGCCGCGGTGACCGGTCCCGCCCCCGACGCCGGTCGGGGCCCGGAACTCGCCGAAGACCTCGCGCAGCGCACCGGCCCACTCCCCGGTGGTGCCCCCGGCGTGGGCCAGGGCGATGGTGGCCGCCATGACGTTGGAAGCGGGGCCCGAGTCGGCCGCCACCCGGCGGAGCTCGTCGAGGGCGCGCGTGACCGCCGCGCCGTCGCGCCGGGCGCGCCAGCGCTCGACGTCGGCGATCTGATCGGCCTCGACGCGGTGGTCGACCTTGAGGATGTTCTCGATTTCGCCGTCGCCGGTGAGCGGCGAGGCTGCCGTCTCGGTGAAGCAGTTGACGCCGACTACCGGCTGTTCGCCCGACTCGATGCGCCGCATGCGCTCCACCTGGCTGCGCACGAGGCGCCGCTTGAGCTCGTCGATGGAGGCGAAGGCGCCACCGAGCGCCTCCACGTCCGCCAGTTCGTCCCACGCCGAGTCGGCCAGGTCCCGCGTCTTGGCCTCTATGACGTGCGAGCCCTCGAAGATGTCTTCGTACTCGAGCAGGTCGGACTCGAAGGCGAGCACCTGCTGCATGCGCAGCGACCACTGCTGGTCCCAGGGCCGGGGCAGGCCGAGGGCCTCGTTCCACGCCGGCAGCTGCATGGCCCGCGCCCGGGCGCTCTTGGAGAGCGTGACACCGAGGGTCTCGAGCACGATCCGCTGCACGTTGTTCTCGGGCTGCTGCTCGGTCAGGCCGAGCGAGTTCACCTGCACCCCGTAGCGGAAGCGACGCAGCTTGGGGTCCTCGACGCCGTAGCGCTCGCGGCAGATGCGGTCCCACAGCTGGGTGAAGGCCCGCATTTTGCACGTCTCTTCAACGAAGCGGACGCTGGAGTTGACGAAGAAGCTGATGCGGCCCACCACCGCCGGCAGCTCGTCGGGGTCGATCTTGCCCGAATGGCGCACGCCGTCGAGCACGCCGATGGCGGTGGCGAGCGCGTACGCCACCTCCTGCACCGGCGTCGCCCCCGCCTCTTGGAGGTGGTAGCTGCACACGTTGATCGGGTTCCACCGGGGCGCGTGCCGCACGGTGTAGGCGATGGTGTCGACGGTCAGGCGCAGGCTGGGCTCGGGCGGGAAGATGTAGGTGCCGCGGCTCAGGTACTCCTTGACGATGTCGTTCTGCGTCGTCCCGGCGAGTAGCGAGGCGTCGATCCCGAGATCCTGGGCGTGGGCGACGTAGAGGCCGAGGAGCCACGCCGCCGTGGCGTTGATCGTCATGGAGGTGTTCATCTCGGCCACGGGGATCTGGTCGAGCAGCTCCTCCATGTGCCCGATGTGGGCGACCGGGACGCCGACCTTGCCGACCTCGCCGGCGGCCTCGGGGGCGTCGGGGTCGTATCCGGTCTGGGTCGGGAGGTCGAAGGCGATGGAGAGACCGGTCTGGCCCCGGGCCAGGTTGGTGCGGTAGAGCTCGTTCGAGGCGCGGGCGGTGGAGTGACCCGAATAGGTGCGCATCATCCAGGGAGCGTCACGCGGCGAGTCGCTTGCCATCCCTCTTTCCTCCCGAGTCGGGGGCGCAGTCACCATTCTGCCCGCTGGCCCGGCGGCTTCAGGTTCGCCCGGTCAGAGCCGTCGGCCCGCCGTGACCTGTCCGGTCAGCGGTTGTATTCGTAGAAGCCCTTCTTCGTCTTGCGACCGAGCTGGCCTGACGTGACCAGTCGGCGCAGGAGGGGGACGGCCGAGTAGTTGGGGTCGCGGTACTCGTCGTAGAGCGCGTCGAGGATGGCGACCGAGGTATCGAGCCCGACCAGGTCCAAGAGGGCGAACGGCCCCATCGGGAAACCACACCCGCCCTTCATGGCCGTGTCGATGCCCTCTTTGGTGCCGACGCCGAGCTCGAGCAGGCGCACGGCGTTGTTCAGGTATGGGAACAGCAACGCGTTGACGATGAAGCCGGCCTGGTCCTTCACCTCGACCGGCTCCTTGCCGCACGCGGCGGCGAACGCGACCGCCGCCTCGACCGTGGCGTCGGCCGCGGTGATGGGGCGCACCACCTCGACGAGGGACATGGCCGGTGCCGGGTTGAAGAAGTGGATGCCGCAGACGAGGTCGGGCCGCCCGGTCGCCATCGCCATCTCGACCACCGGCAGCGTGGAGGTGTTCGTGGCGAGGATGGTGTCGGGCTTGCAGATGCTGTCGAGCTCGGCGAAGAGGTCCTTCTTGACCGCCAGGTCCTCGACGACCGACTCGATCACCAGGTCGACGTCGACCAGCTCGCCCAGGTGGGTCGTGGCCCGCACCCGGCCGAGGACCGCGTCTGCCTCGGCCTGGGTCCGCTTCTCCTTCTCCACCTGCTTGGCCAGGGAACGCTCGAGACCGGCCACCATGGCGTCGGCGCCCGACTGGCTCCGGCTGCGGAGCACCACCTCCATCCCGGAGGCGGCCGCCACCTCGGCGACGCCCGAGCCCATGATCCCTGAACCGACGATTCCAACCCGCGTGATCGACATGGGGCGACAGCTTACTGGCCGGTAACCAGGGACGCCGGGTCGGCCCGGGCGGCCCGGGCATTCACCCGGGCATGCAAGAGTGGCGCATGAGCACACGCGGCACCCTGGCCCTGGTCGGAGGAGGCGAATGGACCGAGGGGTGCACCTTCGATGCAGCGCTGCTGGCGGCGTCGGGCGGTGTCGATGTCGTCGTCCTCCCCACGGCGGCCGCCTACCAGCACCCTGAGCGGGTGGTCCTGAGGGCCGCCGAGTGGTTCGCCCCGCTGGGGGGCCAGGTCGAGGGGCTCATGGTCGTCGACCGGCCGTCGGCGGAGGACGCCGGCATGGCGGCGGCAGTCGCGGCGGCGCGCTTCGTCTATCTGGCCGGGGGCTCGCCCCTGCACCTGCGCGCCGTCCTGAAGCGCTCGGCAGTCTTCGATGCGCTGCGGGAGGCCTGGGAGAGCGGGGCCGTGGTGGCGGGAGCCGGGGCGGGCGCCATGGCTCTGACCGACCCCATGGTCGACCCCCGCGGCGGAGCGCTCACCCTCGGGCTGGGACTGGTCGACAACCTCGCTGTCGTCCCCCACTTCGGCGACGAGCATGACGACGCCCACGGGCAGAAGCTCGAGCGGACCGTCGCCATGGCCCCGGCCGCGCTGCCGGTGGTGGCGCTGCCCGATCGCACCGCACTCATCCGCGACCCCGACGGCAGGTGGCGCCACGAGGGTGCGGGGGAACCCGCGGTCTTCGTCGGCGGCGCGCCGGCGGACGGGCTGGGAGTGCTGAAGGGCTGAAGGTCTGAAGCTGATCTGAAGAGCTGCGCTCGGGGCGGGTTCAGCGGCCTGGGCCGGACCCGGGGCCGGGGCCGGGGCCGGGGCCGGGCAGTCTGGTCGGTCAGTCCTTCTCTTCGATGGTGACGCTCTCGATGATCACCTGCTCGGTCGGTGAGCCCGACCGGGTGCCGAGGCCGTCGATGGTCGCGATGACATCGTGACCGCTGACCACCTCGCCGAAGTGCGAGTAGAGCGGCGGAAGACGCACGCCGTCGGCGCCGCTGATGACGAAGAATTGGCTGCCGTTGGTGTTCGGCCCGGCGTTGGCCATGGCCAACGACCCGACCTTGTAGCGGCCGGCCGGGGGGAGCTCGTCGGCAAAGCGGTAGCCGGGACCGCCAGAGCCTGTTCCGGTGGGGTCACCACCTTGGAGGACGAACCCCGGGATGATGCGGTGGAAGACGACCCCGTCGTAGTAGTGGTAGCGCGACAAGAAGACGAAGCTGTTCACCGCCTTGGGCGCCGCGAGAGGGTCGAGCGCGATCACCATGGTGCCGTGCGACGTGGTCATGGTGGCCACATAGCGCTTGTCCGTGTCGATGATCGTGGGCGGCTCTTCGTCGAATTTGCGCTGCTGGGGGCTCGATCCGTCGGCGGCCGGCGGGGTGGGGGTGGCCATGGTTCGCCCTCCTAGGAGCTGGAAATGGTGATGGAGAGGATGCGCTGGGTCACGTCGGGCGGGACACCGGCGGTGGAACCCTGCTGGTTGATGGTGTCGACGACGTTCATGCCCGAGGTGACCTGCCCGAACAGGGCGTAGGTGTTGGGCAGGCTCTCGCCCTCGGCGCCGGCGACGATGAACCACTGGCTGCCGCCCGTGTTCGGGGAGCCGGTGTTGGCCATGGCCACCGATCCGAGCGGGTACTGGTCACTGGCCGTCGTGGCCTTCGGCGGGTTCTCGTCCGGAATGGTGTATCCGGGGCCGCCGGTTCCGGTGCCCGTGGGGTCGCCGGTCTGGTCCATGAAGTTCGGGATGACCCGGTGGAAGAGCACGCAGTGGTAGAAGCCGTGCTGGGCCAGGAACACGAAGTTGTTCACCGTCGTCGGAGCGGTCTTGGCGTCGAGCGTGATGACGAAGGTGCCGGTCGTGGTCTTGACGGTCGCCGTATAGGTCTTCGAGGTGTCGATGGCCATGGCGGGCGCGGAGGACCAGGACAGGGTGTTGACCCTTTTCTTCGTGCTGGCGGGACACCCGGCGGCGACGGCGGCGGTGTCGGCCTCAGCCTGGAGCTTGGCCTTGCTGCCCGCCGCCGTGGTGGACGTGGTCGTGTCGTGCGACTTGGACTGGGCGTTCTTGTTGTTGTTGTTGTTGCTACCGGTGAGCAGGAAGACCAGGCCGACGATGACGCCGACGATCACGACGCCGATAACCACGTTGCGGACCTGTCTGCGCTGCTTGTGGCGCTTGGCCTCGGCCTCGAGGCGGGCCTGGCGGGCCGCGCGCTGGCGGGCTCTCTTGTCACTGGGCACGGCCCGAGACCATATCCAATCCCGAGTGGCGTCTCGGATCGCCCCCCGATCGGGAGGGTTCCCAGAACCGGCGGCCGGGCCTCACGAGGCCGTGATGGGGGCTGGAAAACCTGGCCGACCCCGGACGGGGAACCGCCGCCGTCCGAGTCACCGGTGCTGCCCGCGTACGCCATCCCGGCCGAGTTTCCCGAGTGACCCGGGCCGCCCGAGTAACCAATGCTGCCCGAGTAAGTAGCCTCCTGGCCGATGCCCCTGGTCGTACAGAAGTTCGGTGGGACCTCGGTCGGCGACGCGGACCGCATCCGTGCCGTGGCCGACCACATCGCGCGCTCGCGCCGCCAGGGGTCCGACGTGGTCGCCGTCGTGAGCGCCATGGGCAAGACGACCGACGAACTGATCCACCTGGCGAACTCCGTGAGCAGCGTGCAGCCGCCACGGGAGTACGACATGCTCGTGAGCACCGGGGAGCGGATCTCCATGGCGCTGCTCTGCATGGCTTTGGCCGAGCTCGGGGTCGAGGCGGCGTCTTTGACCGGGAGTCAGGTGGGCATCATCACCGACGACGATCACACCCGGGCCAAGATCCTCGAAGTGCGGGCCGACCGCGTCCGCGACGCCCTGGCCGCGGGGCGGGTGCCCGTGGTGGCGGGTTTCCAAGGGGTCTCCGAGGCCCGCGAGATCACGACCCTCGGGCGCGGCGGGTCCGATGCCACTGCCGTTGCCCTGGCCGCGGTGTTGCAAGCCGACGTCTGCGAGATCTACACCGACGTCACCGGCGTCTTCACCGCCGACCCCCGCATCGTGCCCGAGGCGCATCGGATCAACCGGATCTCGTTCGAGGAGATGCTCGAGATGGCGGCGACCGGGGGCCGGGTGCTCATGCTGCGCGCCGTCGAGTTCGCCCGCAACCACAACGTCCCGCTGCACGTGCGCAGCAGCTTCACCTGGGAGCCGGGCACCTGGGTGGTCGAGGAGGATGCTGACATGGAAGAAGCGGTCGTCACCGCGGTCACCCACGACACCTCGGAGGCGAAGGTCACCGTGAGCGGACTTCCCAACAAACCGGGCGTTGCAGCCAGACTTTTCCGGGCGCTCGCCGACCACTCCATCAATGTGGACATGATCGTCCAGAACTCGTCGGTACACGGCATCACCGACATCTCCTTCACCGTGCCCAAGACGGACCTGCCCGTCTCGGTCGAGACGGCCCAGGCTCACGCCAACGAGCTGGGTGCCTCGGGGGTGACCTCGGACGCGGACGTGGCCCGGGTCTCGCTCATCGGCGTCGGCATGAAGTCGCACCCCGGCATCGCCGCCACCATGTTCGAGACGCTGGCCAACGACGGGATCAACATCGACATGATCTCGACATCGACCATCCGGACGTCGTGCATCGTGGCCGCTGACGACGTCGAGCGCGCCGTGCGGCTCCTGCACTCGGCGTTCGCCTTGGAGTGATGGCGCCGGCCGCAGCGCGCCGCACCGTGTGGCTGCTCCGGCACGCCAAGACGGTGACCGACCCGCCACCGGGCGGGTCAGACTTCGACCGCGTGCTCGCGCCGCGCGGGCGACGAGACGCCGTCGCGCTCGGCCGGCTCTTCACGGGCAAGGGGGAGGGTCTGGGCCGCGAGCTGGTTCGGACGCCGCGGCCCGCGGTGGCGTTGGTCTCGCCCGCCGCTCGCACCAGGGCCACCGCCGAGCTCGTCCTGGCGGACATGGCGCACCCGCCCGAACTGCGCTTCGAGGAGGATCTCTACGGGGCCGAACCGGCCGAGGTGATGGAGATCCTGCGCCGGCTGCCCGACGACGTGGCCGCAGCCATGGTCGTGGGCCACAATCCGACTGCCCACAGCTTGTCGCGGCTGCTGCTTTCCCCGCGCGACCAGAAAGGCACCGAACTCACGACGCGCCAGGGCTTCCCGACTTGCGCCCTCGGCGTCTACACGTTCAAAGCAACCGGGTGGAAAGACGTGGACGAGGGCGGGGCCAAGCTGGCGGCGCTCATGACGCCGCCCTACGGGTGAGCGGTCAGGCCAGGCTGCGCAAGATGGCCGCGTCGCCCTGGCCGCCGCCGCCGCACAGCGCCACGGCCGCCGTCGACTGGCCGCGCCGGCGCAGCTCGAGCAGCGCCGTGAGCGCCACTCGCGTCCCCGACATGCCGACCGGGTGGCCGAGCGCGATGGCGCCTCCGTTCACGTTGACCTTGCCCTCGTCGATTCCGAGGTCGTCCACCGAGGCCAGGCCGACCGCCGCGAAGGCCTCGTTGATCTCGAAGAGGTCGATGGCCCCGAGGTCGACGCCGGCCTTCTGCGCCGCCTTCGTGATGGCGCGCGAGGGTTGCGTCAGCAGGGAGTTGTCGGGGCCGGCCACCATGCCGTAGCCGGCGATCTGGCCGAGCGCAGAGACGCCGAGCTCCTTGGCCTTCTCGGCCGACATGACCACCACCGCGCAGCCGCCGTCGGAGATCTGCGACGCGTTCCCGGCGGTGATGGTGCCGTTCTTGTCGAAGGCGGGCTTCAGCGCGCCCAACGACTCGGCCGTCGTCCCGGGGCGGACCCCTTCGTCGGTATCCACCAGCAGCGGATCCCCCCGGCGCTGGGGAACCTCGACGGCGACGATCTCCTCGGCCAGCCGGCCCTCCTTGGCCGCCGCGGCGGCCTTCTCGTGGCTGGCGGCGGAGAACGCGTCCTGTCGCTCGCGCGAGATGCCAGCCTTCTGGTTGAAGCGCTCGGTGGAGAGCCCCATCGCTATGTGGTCGAAGGAATCGGTCAACCCGTCGTACATCATGGAGTCGACCAGCGTGGCGTCCCCGATGCGGAAGCCAGACCGGGCGCCGGGAAGAAGGTGGGGGGCCTGGGTCATCGACTCCATACCGCCGGCCACGACGATCTCCGCGTCGCCGGCGCGGATCATCTGGTCGGCCAGGTAGATGGTGTTGAGGCCGGACAGGCAGACCTTGTTGATGGTGTTGGCGGGCACGCTCATGGGGATGCCGGCCTTGACCGCGGCCTGGCGCGCCGTGATCTGACCCTGGCCCGCCAGGATGACCTGGCCCATGAGCACGTAGTCAACCTGGTCCGGCGACACGCCCGCTCGCTTCAGCGCTTCGGCGATGGCGAAGCCGCCCAGGTCCATGGCACTGAAGCCGGCGAACGCGCCCGAGAGCTTTCCGATCGGGGTCCGTGCCCCGGCGACGATGACGGCCTCAGCCATTGTCCTGCACCTCCGGCTTCCCGCCGGTCTGGTTACCGGTCGGAAACCCCATGGTACCGGCCCACTATCGTCGGGTCACATGAGCGAGATCCTCAATGCCGTCGTCGCGGGGGCGCCGGGCGACGAGCTGATTGCACTGCCGATGCCCGAGTCCTACCGGGCCGCCCTGGTCAAGCGCAGTGAAATGGCCATGTTCGAAGGGATGGAGTCCGCCGAGAAGGACCCGCGTCGCTCCCTCTACGTCGAAGATGTCGCGCTGCCCGAGCTGGCTCCCGACGAGGCCTACGTGGCGGTCATGGCCTCGTCGATCAACTTCAACACGGTGTGGACGTCCATCTTCGAGCCCCTGCCGACCTTCGGCTTCCTCGACCGGCTGGCCAAGGAGGGTCCATGGGCGGCGCGCCACGCGCTCGACTACCACGTCGTCGGCTCGGATGGCTCGGGGGTCGTGCTGCGGACCGGCTCGGCGGTGCGCAACTGGAAGGTGGGCGACAAGGTCACCATCCACTGCAACTACGTCGACGACCAGGACCCCTCGGCCCACGACGACTCCATGCTGGCGGCCAACCAGCGCATCTGGGGCTTCGAGACGAATTTCGGCGGGCTGGCCGACATCACCGTGGTCAAGGCCAACCAGCTCATGCCCAAGCCGGCGCACCTCAGCTGGGAGGAGGCGGCGGTCAACGCGCTGTGCAACTCGACCTCGTACCGCATGCTGGTCTCGCCCAACGGCGCCCGCATGACCCAAGGGGACAAGGTGCTCGTGTGGGGGGCCAGCGGGGGGCTGGGCAGCTACGCGGTGCAGCACGTGCTCAACGGTGGCGGGACGCCGATCGGCGTGGTGTCGTCGCCGGAGAAGGTCAAGCTGCTCAACGATCTCGGTGTGGAGGCGGTGATCGACCGCAAGGCCGCGGCCTACCGGTTCTGGTCCGACGAGCACACCCAGGACGAGTCCGAGTGGCGCCGCTTCGGCAAGGACATCCGCGCGCTGGTCGGGGGCGAGCCCGAGATCGTCTTCGAGCACCCCGGGCGCCAGACCATGGGGGCGTCGGTCTTCGCCTGCAAGCGGGGCGGGACCATCGTGACGTGCGCCGCGACGTCGGGCTACATGATTGAGTACGACAACCGGCACCTCTGGATGAAGCTCAAGACGATCAAGGGTTCCCATTTCGCCAACTACCGCGAGGCTTGGGACGCCAACCAGCTCATCTGCGACGGCAAGGTGCTGCCGCCGCTCTCGGCCGTCTACCCGCTGGAAGACGTGGGCGAAGCGGCGTTCCAGGTCCACCACAACCTCCACGAAGGGAAGATCGGGGTGCTCTGCCTGGCGCCGGAGGAGGGGCTCGGCATCGACGACCCCACGCTGCGGGCCAAGGTGGGCGAGGACCGGATCACGCTGTTCCGGCGGCACGGCGCATGAGCGGCGGACTCCTGACCGAGATCGACCACGTCGCCATCGCGGTCAACGACCTGGAGGCGGCCATCGCCTGGTACGCCGAGGTGTTCGGGGCAACCGTCGACCACCGCGAGCGCGTCGAGCGTGACGGCGTGGAGGAGGCGCTGCTGAAGGTGGCCGACTCCTATGTTCAGCTGCTCACGCCGATCCGGGACGACTCGCCGGTGGCCAAGTACCTGGCCACCAAGGGCGAGGGACTGCACCACGTCGGCTACCGGGTCGACGACTGCGCGGTCGCGCTCGAGGCGATCAAGCAGTCGGGTGGCCGGGTGATCGACGAGTCACCGCGCCCCGGGTCGCGGGGGACGACCGTGGCCTTCGTGCACCCGAAGACGTCGTTCGGGACGCTGATAGAGCTGGTCCAGGAGTAAGCCAAGGGGGCCGTCGGCCTATCCCTTGGCGAAGCGGACCTGGTCCTCCTGGAGCTCCCAGTCCGTCGCGGACCAGAACCCCATGGCGCGGGAGGTCCGAACCGACGACGATGGCTTGCGTCCGTTGCGCCCCGAGCTCGGTCAGCCGGCGTTCGGCTGCGTCCACCAGTTGGCGGCCCAACCCGCTCCGCCTGAGGTCGGGCGCGACGACGAGGCGGTAGACGGAGCCCCGCCACCCGTCCCACGCCGCGATGACGGTGCCGACGATCCGGCCCGACTTCTCGGCCACCATGAGCGCACCCTGATCGTGCTCGACGAGGGCGCGTAACGCCGAGTCGGTGTCGGTGGACGTCGGCTGCGCGGCTTCCTGCCAGAACTGCAGCACGGCCGCGACATCGCCGGTGACGGCCGGGCGGGTCGGAAGGTTCATTGAGCGAGCGTACGCGGCGACCGGTTGGACACAGCCGAGGCGATGCTCCGACGCAGCTGGGGGTTGGCCGGACGGGCCGCCCATCCACCAAATGGCCGATGGGCCTCGCTACATTCCGCGGCGGCACCACTCCAGAGTCATCAAAGGGGGTTCCGCTCCATGGCCACCCAGACGAGCCTGAACGTCGCGCCGCACCCGAACAAACCGGGCACCGACATTCCGCTGCCGAAATGGAACGACTTCTCGTCGGTAGTGAGTTATCTGACCTCTATCGTCGCCGTCGGCGTCGGTCTCGTCGCGGCTTTCCAGCCGGGATTCAAAGAACCGGCCGCGGTGCAGGCCGCCATTCCGGCCGTGGCTCTGGTGATTGCCACGGGAGCTCAGATCATCAACGCGTGGAGCCATCGGCACGCGCACAACCTGGCCGCGGTGGCGCTCATTCAGCGCGGGAACCCCGTCCTGCCGGCGCCTCCTCGCAAGACCGTGATCCAAGCGCAGGGTGAACTGGCGTCGGAGCGCACGCAGGGCACAGTCGCAACGGCTGCGCCACCTCAGCCGGCTACGACACCTCAGCCGGCGAGCGCGCCAGCGGCCGCGACCCCGCCGGCCACGACACCTCCGCCGGTTACGACACCTCCGCCGGCTGCGACGGACACCGCTCCACCCGATCCGCCGCCCGAGCGGCCAATCCCCTCCGTCGAGCTGACGGTCACCCGCTCGCTTCGGTCGAGTCCCGGACATCACTCGGCGCCGACATCACTCGGCGCTCGGACGGTCAGTCGGGCGATCGTATGATGCAGAACTCGTTGCCCTCGGGGTCCCGCAGAACCCGCCAGTCGTCACCCCGGTAGACGTCGTCGGCCGGGGTCGCACCCAGGGCCATCGCACGCTCGACGGCGGAGTGGTAGTCAGCCGACTCGCAGGTCGAGGTGCAGCCGGTTCTTCACCGTCTTCGGGTCTTGGACGTCGAGGAACAGGAGGGGAAGTCCGCCGCCACGGAGGATCGCCTCACCGTCCTGCTCGAGGCTGACCTCGCCGCCGACCAGCTCGGACCACCATCGGGCCAACGCCACGGGGTCGGCCGCGTCGACGCAGAGCCAGCCGATGGAGATGTTCGAGCTCACGTTCCTTCACCTCCGGGTCCACGTGTGCCGTGTGTTGCCGACGATAGACGCCACGGCTGCTCACTCAGGACGTCCTTGCGATGCCGCGACAGGAGGGTCGCCACCGGCACGAGGGCGCGCCCCATTTACTCTCGGCGTATTGCCTCGAGCTGGCTCCGCCGCTGACGCCGGCGGACCGGCCTCGACGATCCGGTTGCCGTACGTGTTCTCGACAATCGGCGCAGCACCCAGCCAGCTGGAGTCGATTGAGTAGCCGAAGGGATCGTCGCCGATTCTACTCACCCATGTCGCGCCGTTTTCGGACTCGTTGCTGTCCGAAAGGTTCGCGTTCATAATCCAAAAAAGCTTCTGGTGTAACGCTCGGATAGGAGGGTCAACATGTCCGCTCGTATGGGTCGTTCTGGGCGTCGCTGGTATCTGCTTGTCGCCGTAGTGTGCCTCGGGGCCGGACTGTCCATCGTGAGTGGGGTTCGGACAGCTCACGCTCAGGGGGGCACAGTCACCAACTACACCGGCACTGGCATCGGCAGCCCGGCCGAGATCGCGGCCGGGCCGGACGGAGCCTTGTGGTTCACCAACTCCAACAACAACAGCATCGGGCGGATCACCACCACCGGCGCCGTCACCAATTTCACCGGCACCGGCGTCAGCACCCCGAACGGGATCACGGCCGGGCCGGACGGGGCCCTGTGGTTCACCAACATCGGCAACAACAGCATCGGGCGGATCGCCACCACCGGCACCGTCACCAACTACACCGACCCGACCATCGACGAGCCGGTCGACATCGCGGCGGGGCCAGACGGGGCCCTGTGGTTCACCAACTTCAACAACAACAGCATCGGGCGGATCACCACCGCCGGTGCCGTCACCAACTACACCGGTACCGGCATCAGCCACCCGGACGGGATCACCGCTGGGCCAGACGGAGCGCTGTGGTTCACCAACCGGGGTAACAACAGCATCGGGCGGATCACCACCACCGGCGCCGTCACCAACTACACCGGCACCGGTATCGACGCCCCGCTCGGGATCGCGGCCGGGCCGGACGGGGCCTTGTGGTTCACCAACGTCGGCAACAGCATTGGGCGGATCACCACCACCGGCGCCGTCACCAATTTCACCGGCACCGGCATCAGCGGCCCGGCCGAAGTCACGGCTGGGCCGGACGGGGCCTTGTGGTTCACCAACTCCAACAACAACAGCATCGGGCGGATCACCACCACCGGCACCGTCACCAGCTACACCGGCACGGGCATCAGCACCCCGAACGGGATCACCGCTGGGCCGGACGGGGCCTTGTGGTTCACCAACGAAGTCAGCAACAGCATCGGGCGCATCACTCCGGTCGGTGCGACCGTGTCGAACGTGGCGTTCTTGGGCTCTTCCAGCGCCCCCCAGATCGTCATCACCGGCTCGGGCTTCGGGACCGCCCCCCCGTATCCGTCCTCTCCGGCGGGCTGCGGTTCCAGCGGCATCGACTACGGCGCCTACCTCTACCTGCAAGACACGACCCAAGGCTGGACCGCCGGACAGGGATCTGATTCCGATGCTGTTTGCATAGGCCTGGTCGTTTCCGCCTGGTCAGATTCCCAGATCGTGTTCGAATTCGGAAACGCCTACCTGTCCATGGGGACGTGGATCCTCGACGCCGGTGACAACTACTCGCTCAACGTGTTCGCCACCACCGTGACAGGAACCGTGAGCTACTTTCCCGCCGCCACCGTGGCCCTCTCACCCGCCACCGGACCCGCCGGGAGCGCGGTCATCGCCTCCGGTAGCTCGTTCTCACCGGGAGAGAACGTACCGGTCACCTACGACACCGGACTGGCCGCTCCCAAGCCCACGACGGTGGTGATCTGCATCGGGATCGTGGCCGGCGATGGCAGCTTCACCTGTTACGGGCACATACCCTCCACTGCCCAGGCCGGGGCGGCGGGCAAGCATAAAGTGACAGCCAAAGGCTTCATCTCCGGCCTTACAGCCAAGACACACTTCGATCTCACCTAGAACAACCCCGGGGCGCAGAACACCCTGGGCAGCGGGCTCGCCATTTCAGGAAGCCGCCGGACAACTGGCCGACGGACCACACGGCCGTCGGGCGACCGATAAGGCTCGCCATCGCCGGCGGCACACGGCCTCCGCAGCGGCGCACGGTGACCGAGTCACGTCGGCCGAGGGGCACGGGACGAAAGCACGCAGAACTCGTTGCCCTCCGGATCCAAGAGGACAATCCACGATTGGTCGCCTTGGCCGACGTCGGCACGAGTAGCGCCGAGGTCGAGGAGGCGGCGCTACGGCGGCGTCCCGGTCGTCGGGCCGGAAGTCGAGGTGCAGACGGTTCTTGAGGGTCTTCGGTTCCGGCACGCGAGCAAACAGGAGTCCGGGCAACCGTTCGGGCGCGGGCCGGATCTCGAACTCCTCCGGGTCGTCGTTGACCACGATCCATTCCAGGGCAGCCGCCCACCACCGGCCCAGCCGGGCGGGGTCAGCGGCATCGACGATGACCTGCTCCCATTCCAACGACATCAGGCGACCGCCTCGTCTCTCACGTCACGAGTATTTCGCGTCGGCGCGGTCACGTCGGGCGGAAGCGCTCCATGTCGGCGGCGATGCTCTTTGCCACGTCGGGTCCGACCTCCGAGGCCTCGGCGAACTGCTCCCACGATTCCACGGCTGCGGCAACGTCCCGCACGATGGCCCGGTACCCCGGGACCTGGTGCCGCTCGCCCACGGCGTGGAGGTCGGCGAGACGGATTCCTTCGAACTTGCCGTTCACGGACATCAGGTGCCGACTCGTCCACATGCTCTCGGGGTTGTAGGCGTGCGTGACGTCGTAGGCCGGTGACAGCTCCCACGGCCCGCCGGCGCGGCGGAGGAAGGCCAGGTTCTTGGTGTGATCGTCGTGGTTCACCGCGAAGACGTTGAACACCATGCGCCGGAAAGCGTCGGCGAGCGCGCCGCGGTCGAGGCCGAGTGCTTCCACCGCCTGGAGGTACTGGTCGTAGCTGTGGGCTCCGGTCAGGTTGAAGTCGAGATGGGCCAGTGCGCACAGAGAGATCACGTGGATGCGCTCCCCGTCGGGCCCACGGTCGAACCGCCGGGTCATGAAATGACGCCGAGGACCCTCGGCCAGGAGCCTGCACTCCGTCATCTCCAAACCTGCGACCTCCGCCATGGCCGAATACGCGTACTCGATCCTCCCGTAGGGAGCGCTCTCGCCCAACCGGTCGCTGTGACCGTCCATGGCGGTTCCGCCCACACCGTCGAGCTTCATGAGCCACTGCTCGAACCCGGGAGCCGGTGGGCTGTAGGCGGAGCGGACCTGACTCGTGGCGGGGTTGTACGCCACCACGGCTTTCGCCCTGGCGCCTCCCGCGCTGGTCCCGACCGAGATGAGCTGCCTCAGAGCCGCCTTGGCCGTCTCGTCGCTTTCGAAGACTCCTTCGACGGTTTGCCGCGCCGCCAGCACCAGGTCGGCCAGGGCCAGGCTGGTCGTCGGGTCCTCGACCTCGGCGCGCGCCGGTGGCCGGAACTCGAGCGCGCCCATGGCGCGGTCGGCGGCATACGCCAGCCGGTCGAGTGGGGTGATGTCCGACGCCGCCACTCCCTGCTCCGCCATCCAGGCGTCGACGAGGGCGTTGCCGAAGGCGTCCGGAAGGGCGTCCGCCAGCAGAGCCGGGAGCCCGTAGAAGGTGGCCCGGGAGAGCTCCGGGAACTCGTACGGCTCGGCGCGTCGCGGCATGTGCAAGGGCGCCAGCTCCACGCCCGACTCCATCCATTCGGGCGTGTAGGCGAAGGCGTACCAGCCGCTCTCGGGATCGAGCGCGACGGCGCCCACCGTCTGTCCCCAGGCCAGGACCTCGACGACGACGGCCGGGCGGTAGCTCACCGGGTGGCGCGTCTCGGGTGCCGGACCCGCGGCGCATTCTTCGCCTTGGCCGTCTCGCGCTGGGTGGCGGCCAGCAGGTCGAGCGGGTTGAACGGCGCCCGGACCGGACCCAGCGTGTCGATCCACTGCTCGGCGTCGAGTGCCCGCAGCACCTTCACCAGGGTGCCGACCGTGGCGCCTACCCCCTGCTCCAGGTGCTTCAAAGCCCCGAGGGAGACGTTCGCCGTCGTCGCGAGCTCAGCCTGGGTGAGCGACCTCGCTCCTCGCAGGGCGCGGATGTTCCGGCCCAGCGTGCGCTCCAGCTCTTCTGAGTCGGCCACAGGGCACCTCCTGTAGCCAGAATTCTATCTCTTCGATGAGGCGCGACGACCAAGGGCGATCCGTCCGCAGCTATAAATATGGCCTTTACCCCCCGATATAGAGGTAAAGGCCATATTTCTACCCCTCAGCCAGGGGTGCCGGAGGCTCGACGCGCTATGCGCCGGCCTCCGCAGCACCGGGCTCGTTGATGTCCTCGGCCGGGGCCGGTGCCGGCGTTGCCGGCGTCGCCGCCGGCGGACCAGCGTCGACGATCGGGTTGCCGTACGTGTCCTCGGCGTTCGGCGCCGCGCCCAACCAGCTGGCGTCGATGGACGAGTCGAAGGGGTCGTCGCCGATCCCCTCGCCCATGTCGCGCAGCCAGTTGGCCAGGTCCTCGGTGTCGGACTCCTCGCCCGCACCCATGGCCCAGAAGGGCATCGCCTCGGCGTCGGGCATCTCGAGTCGGATGTCCCGGTAGTGCTGCATGCCGGACCCGGCCGGGATGAGCTTGCCGATGATGATGTTCTCCTTCAGGCCGAAGAGCTGGTCGCTCCGGCCCTCGATGGCCGCTTCGGTCAGCACCCGCGTCGTCTCCTGGAAGGAGGCGGCGGAGAGCCAGCTCTCGGTGGCCAGCGACGCCTTGGTGATGCCCATCAGCTCGGGGCGGCCCTGGGCCGGCTGGTTGCCTTCCTCGACCAGCGTCCGGTTGACCTCGGCGTAGATCTGGTTGTCGACCCGCTCGCCCGGGAGGAACGGCGCGTCGCCCGGCTCGGCCACGAGCACCCGGCGCAGCATCTGGCGCACGATCAGCTCAATGTGCTTGTCGTGGATGGAGACACCCTGGTCCCGGTACACCTTCTGGACCTCTTCGACCAGGTACTGCTGCGTCTCGCGGATGCCCTTGACCTCGAGCAGCTCCTTGGGGTCCTTCGGGCCCTCGACGAGGGCATCCCCGGCGGCGACCTCCTCCCCGTCGGTCACCTCGAGGTGGGCGCGCGACGCCACGAGCGCCGAGTCCTCGGTCCCGTCGTTGGCCACCACGGTGATGCGGCGGCCGGCCTCTTCGTCCTCGACCCGGACCACGCCCGAGTGGTGGGCCAGCACGGCCGCGCCCTTCGGGGTACGGGCTTCGAAGAGCTCGACCACACGGGGCAGGCCGTGGGTGATGTCCTCGCCCACGACACCTCCCGTGTGGAAGGTCCGCATGGTCAGCTGCGTCCCGGGCTCGCCGATGGACTGGGCGGCGATGACACCGACCGCTTCGCCGAGCTCGATCATGAAGCCCGTGGCGAGCGACAGTCCGTAGCACGCCGCGCAGACCCCCTGCGGCGACTCGCAGGTGAGGACGGAGCGGACCCGGATGCGGTCCACCCCTTCGTCGTCGCGCAGCCGGGCGATGTTCTCGTCGAGGAGCAGCGTGCCGACCTCGTACACCGTCCCGTCCGAGAGCGTCACGTCCTCGGTGAGCAGGCGGCCGAAGGCGCGGGTCTCGAGGTAGTTGCGGTGGCCCGGCCCGTCGGGGGCCACGCCCTCGATCCAGATGCCCCGGGTCGAGCCGCAGTCCTCAATGCGGATGATGAGCTCCTGGGCCACGTCGACCAGGCGGCGCGTCAGGTAACCCGAGTCCGCCGTGCGCAGCGCGGTGTCGGCCAGGCCCTTGCGGGCGCCGTGGGTGGAGATGAAGTACTCCAACACCGACAGGCCCTCACGGAAGGAGGACTTGATCGGGCGGGGGATCATCTCACCGCGCGGGTTCGACACCAGGCCCTTCATGCCCGCGATCTGGCGGATCTGCTGCGAGTTCCCTCGGGCACCCGAGTCGACCATCATGTCGAGCGGGTTGAAGGCGATCGTGGCCAGCTGGGCCTCCATGGCCCGCCCGACCTCGGAGTTGGCCGAGGTCCAGATCTCGATCTCCTTCTGGCGCCGCTCGTCGTCGGTGATGATGCCGCGCTTGAACTGCGTCTCGGCCTTCTCGGCCTCCTTCTCGTAGCGGTCGAGGATGGCCTGCTTGTCCGGCGGCGTCTGCACGTCGTCGATGGAGATGGTCAGGCCCGACTGGGTGGCGTAGCGGAAGCCGAGCGCCTTGATCCGGTCCAGGCTCTGCGCGACGACGTGCTTGGGGTAGTTGGCCGAGAGCTCCTCGACGATGACCCCGATCGGCGTGTTGCGCTTGCCCACCACGTCGTTGACGAAGGCGAAGCCCTCGGGCAGCGCCTCGTTGAAGAAGACGCGGCCGGCGGTGGTCTCGAAGCCGTCGGATCCGCCGTTCTTCCCGTTCGTGGCTGCGTCGCGCCGTCGCCGGCGTCCTCGGCCGCGGCGTGACCCCCGTCCTCGGCGGCGCTCTCGACGGCACCGACCTCGAACAGGCCGGCCGCGGAGAGCCGCTCGGCCAGGGAGGACCGGGGAGCCGGCCTCAGCACGATCGGCACCTGGAGTGCCACGTCGCCGGCATCGAAGGCGGCCTCGAGCTCGTGGAGGTGGCGGAACACCCGCCCCGCCCCGGGCCCGTCGTCCACGCTGAGGGTCAGGTAGTAGGCGCCGAAGACCATGTCCTGGGTGGGCACGGTGATGGGGCGGCCCGTGGCCGGCGAGAGGATGTTGTTCGCCGAGAGCATGAGCACGCGCGCCTCGGCCTGCGCCTCGGCGGACAGCGGCAGGTGCACGGCCATCTGGTCGCCGTCGAAGTCGGCGTTGAAGGCGGTGCACACGAGCGGGTGGACCTGAATGGCCTTGCCCTCCACCAGCACCGGCTCGAAAGCCTGGATGCCGAGGCGGTGCAGCGTGGGCGCCCGGTTCAGCAGCACCGGGTGCTCGCGGATCACTCCCTCGAGCACGTCCCAGACCTGGGGCCGGCGCCGCTCGACCATGCGCTTGGCCGACTTGATGTTCTGGGCCAGCTCGGCGTCGACCAGCCGCTTCATCACGAAGGGCTTGAACAGCTCGAGCGCCATCAGCTTGGGCAGGCCGCACTGGTGGAGCTTGAGGCTCGGGCCGATGACGATGACGGAGCGGCCCGAGTAGTCGACCCGCTTGCCCAGCAGGTTCTGGCGGAACCGCCCCTGCTTGCCCTTGAGCATGTCCGAGAGCGACTTGAGCGGGCGGTTGCCCGGACCCGTCACCGGACGGCCACGGCGGCCGTTGTCGAACAGCGCGTCGACCGCCTCCTGGAGCATCCGCTTCTCGTTGTTGATGATGATCTCGGGCGCGCCGAGGTCGAGCAGCCGCTTCAGGCGGTTGTTCCGGTTGATGACCCGGCGGTAGAGGTCGTTGAGGTCCGAGGTGGCGAAGCGGCCGCCGTCGAGCTGCACCATGGGGCGCAGGTCGGGCGGGATCACCGGCACGGCCTCGAGGATCATGGCCCGCGGATCGTTGATGCGACGGCCGTGGTCGTCGCGGCGGTTGAAGGCCGTGACGATCTTCAGCCGCTTGATCGTCTTCTGGCGGCGCTGGGCCGACAGCGGGCGGCGCCCGTCCTTGGCGTCGATCATCTCGCGCAGCTTGATCTCTTCGGCGTCGAGGTCGATCCGGTCGAGCAGCTTGAGGATGTACTCGGCCCCCATGCCGCCCTCGAAGTACTCGTCGTAGCGGAGCCGCAGCTCGCGCCAGAGCATCTCGTCCTCAATGATCTTGCGGCCGTGGAGGCTGCGGAACTCGTCCAGCGAGCGCTGGGCGATCTCGACGTCCTCCTGCGCCCGGTCGCGCACCGTCTGAATGTCCTTCTCGACGGCGCGCTGGCGCGCCTTGATCTCGGCGTCACGCGCCCCCTCGGCCTCGAGGGCCTTGAGCTCGTCCTCGAGTGCCTTGTAGCGGCGGTCGATGTCGAGGTCCCGCCGCTTCTCGATGTCCGAGATCTCCTCGGCCATCTCGTTCTCCAGCGAGGGCAGGTCCTGGTGGCGCTTCTCCTCGTCCACCCAGGTGACCAGGTTGGCGGCGAAGTAGATGACCTTCTCGAGCTGCTTGGCCTTGAGCTCCTCGCGGGGCTCGGTGCCCATCAGCAGGTAGGCCAGCCACGAGCGCGTCCCGCGCAGGTACCAGATGTGCACGACGGGCGCGGCCAGCTCAATGTGCCCCATGCGGTCGCGGCGCACCTTGGACCGGGTCACCTCGACGCCGCAGCGCTCGCAGATGATGCCCTTGAAGCGCACCCGCTTGTACTTGCCGCAGTAGCACTCCCAGTCCTTGGTCGGCCCGAAGATCTTCTCGCAGAACAAGCCGTCCTTCTCGGGGCGCAGCGTGCGGTAGTTGATCGTCTCGGGCTTCTTGACTTCGCCGTTGGACCAGCCGCGGATGGAGTCGCCTGTGGCCAGGCCGATCCGCAGCTGGTCGAAAGTGTTGACGTCGAGAGCCATTACGAGAAGCTCCTCTCTGCGGCGCGCCGCTCGTCTTCCTCATCGGATCCGCGCTCGTTGCGGCTGATGTCGATGCCCAGCTCTTCCGCGGTCCGGAACACGTCCTCGTCCAATTCGTGCATTTCGATCTCCCGGCCGTCGACCGCCAGCACCTCGACGTCGAGGCACAGCGACTGCATCTCCTTGATGAGGACCTTGAAGCTCTCGGGGATGCCCGGCTCGGGGATGTTCTCGCCCTTGACGATGGCCTCGTAGACCTTGACCCGGCCCAGCACGTCGTCGGACTTGATGGTCAGCAGCTCCTGCAGGGCGTAGGCGGCGCCGAACGCCTCGAGCGCCCACACCTCCATCTCGCCGAAGCGCTGGCCGCCGAACTGCGCCTTCCCGCCCAGGGGCTGCTGGGTGATCATGGAGTACGGGCCGGTCGAACGGGCGTGGATCTTGTCGTCGACCAGGTGGGCCAGCTTCAAGATGTAGACGTAGCCGACCGAGATCGGGTTGTCGTAGCGCTCGCCGGTGCGGCCGTTGTAGAGCATGGCCTTGCCGTCGGTCTGGATCTGGACGTCGCCGTTGGCCGAGTCCGTGTTGAGCGTGCCGAAGACCTGCTTGATCGTCGGGTGCGACCCGGCGTCTTCGGCCTCGTCCCAGTGGGCGCCGTCGAAGACCGGGGTCGAGACCCAGGCCGCCGGCTCGGTGCGCGGCCGCGTCTTGCGGGCCGCCCCGTCGCCCTGGGCGCTCGTGCCGACCTCTTCGTTGACCGACGACGCCGTCCCAGCCGTGGCGTGCCGCGTAGCCGAGATGCGATTCGAGCACCTGGCCCACGTTCATCCGGCTGGGGACGCCGAGCGGGTTCAAGATGATGTCGACCGGGGTCCCGTCGGCCAGGTAGGGCATGTCCTCGACCGGGAGGATCTTCGAGATCACGCCCTTGTTGCCGTGGCGTCCCGCCAGCTTGTCGCCCTCGGAGATCTTGCGCTTCTGGGCCACGTAGACCCGCACCAGCTGGTTGACGCCCGGCGGCAGCTCGTGGGACTCCTCGCGTGAGAAGACGCGCACGTCGATGACCTTGCCGTACTCGCCGTGGGGCACCTTCAGCGAGGTGTCGCGCACCTCGCGGGCCTTCTCGCCGAAGATGGCGCGGAGCAGCCGCTCCTCGGGGGTCTGCTCGGTCTCGCCCTTGGGCGTGACCTTGCCCACCAGCACGTCGCCCGGCTCCACCTCGGCGCCGACCCGGATGATGCCGCGGTCGTCGAGGTCGGCCAGGATCTCCTCGGAGAGGTTCGGGATGTCCCGGGTGATCTCCTCGGCGCCCAGCTTGGTGTCCCGGGCGTCGACCTCGTGCTCCTCGATGTGGATCGAGGTCAGCACGTCGTCGCGCACGAGGCGCTCGGACAGGATGATGGCGTCCTCGTAGTTGTAGCCCTCCCAGGGCATGAAGGCGACCAGCAGGTTCTTGCCCAGCGCCAGCTCGCCGTTGTGGGTGGAAGGCCCGTCGGCCAGCAGGTCGCCGGTCTCGATCGCCTGCCCCTCCGACACCAGTGTCCGGTGGTTGATGCAGGTGTTCTGGTTGGAGCGGCGGAACTTGGAGAGCCGGTAGACCTTGCGCCCGAGCGGCGTCCCCAAGCGGTCCTTCTGCCCGGGGCGGTACTCGACCGTGATGGAGTCACCGCTGATGTCGGTCACGGTGCCGTCGCCCTCGGCCAGGATCACGTCGCCGGCGTCGCGGGCGGCCCGGGCCTCGACCCCGGTGCCGATGTACGGCGCCTCGGGCACGACGAGCGGCACGGCCTGCTTCTGCATGTTGGCGCCCATGAGGGCCCGGTTGGCGTCGTCGTGCTCGACGAAGGGGATGAGCGCGGTCGACACCGAGACGATCTGCTTGGGCGACACGTCCATCAGGTCCACCTCGGACGGCGGGACGAAGTCGATCTCCGACGTCGTGCCGTAGGAGCCGACCGCCGCACCCAGGCGCACGCCCGTGCCCTGGGGGCCGCGCCGGACCAGCACGCGCTCCTCGGTGAAGCCGCCTTCGGCGTCGACCGACGCGTTGGCCTGGGCGATGACGTGCTCCTCCTCCTCGTCCGCGGCCAGGTAGCTCACCTCGTCGGTGACCTTGCCGTCGACCACGGCGCGGTAGGGCGTCTCGATGAAGCCGTACTCGTTGACCCGCGCGTAGGTGGCCAGCGACCCGATGAGGCCGATGTTGGGGCCCTCGGGCGTCTCAATGGGGCACATGCGGCCGTAGTGGGACGTGTGGACGTCACGCACTTCGAAGCCGGCGCGCTCGCGCGACAGACCGCCGGGCCCGAGCGCCGACAGGCGTCGCTTGTGGGCCAGGCCCGAGAGCGGGTTGTTCTGGTCCATGAACTGGGACAGCTGCGAGGTGCCGAAGAACTCCTTCACCGCGGCGACCACGGGCCGGATGTTGATGAGGGTCTGCGGGGTGATGGCCTCGACGTCCTGGGTCGTCATGCGCTCACGCACGACGCGCTCCATCCGCGACAGCCCGACGCGCACCTGGTTCTGAATCAGCTCGCCCACCGAGCGGATGCGGCGGTTGGCGAAGTGGTCCTGGTCGTCGATGCGGTAGGTCGACTCGCCGTCGGCCATGTGCAGGGCCAGGTGCAGCATGTAGCTGGCCGCGGCCAGGATCTCCGAGGGGCTGAGCACGCTCTGGCCCGGCGCTGGCTTCTCCACGTCGATGCCGAAGAGGTCGTGCAGCCGGTCGACCTCGGGACCGAGCTTGCGGTTGAGCTTGTACCGGCCGACCCGGGTCAGGTCGTAGCGCTTGGGGTTGAAGAAGGCGTTCTCGAAGTAGACGCGGGCGGCCTCGGCCGACAGCGGCTCGCCGGGACGGGCCCGCTTGTAGATCTCGAGCAGCGCCTCTTCGCGCGACGGCGCGAGGTTGCGCTCCTTCTCCCACTGCCCCTCGAGGAAGTCGAAGTGCCGCACGAAGCGGTCCAAGAAGGCATCGTCGCCGTAGCCCAGGGCGCGCAGGAGCACGAAGAGGGAGAGGCGGCGCTTGCGGGCGACGCGGCAGCCGGCGGTGACGTCCTTGCCCGGCTTCGCCTCGATGTCGAGCTCGATCCACTCGCCGCGGTACGGGTGAACGGTCCCGGTGAACACGGTCTTGGCGTCGCGCCCGGGCTGGAAGATGACGCCCGGCGAGCGGACCAGCTGGCTCACCACCACACGCTCGGTGCCGTTGACGATGAACGTGCCGCGGTCGGTCATCATCGGGAAGTCCCCCATGAAGACCGTCTGTTCCTTGATCTCGCCGGTGGTGGCGTTCAGGAAGCGGGCCCGCACGAAGACGGGCGCCGCGTAGGTCATGTCCTTCTCCTTGCACTCCTCCACCGAGAACTTGGGCGGCGGGCGCAGGTCGGCGTCAGTCGGGTCGAACTCGAGCTCCAGGCTCAGCTGGCCGGTGAAGTCCTCAATCGGGCTGATGTCGGTGAAGGCCTCGGCCAGGCCCTTGTCGAGGAACCACTGGAACGAGTCGCGCTGAATGGCGATCAGGTCAGGGAGCGGTAGGGCCTCGCTGATGTTGGCGAAAGAGACGCGTTCGGGGCTGCGGGTCCGTGAGGACAAGGGTGGACACCTCCAAGAGGAAGGACGGTGGGTGAGGAAGGACTACTGCTGGGAGCGGCTGGAGCGGCTGGTACTGCTGGTGCGAAAGGGATGCGGGGACGGGACAGGGGACGACGAGGCTGGGAGCGGATGGAGCTGATCAGGGCTGCGAGGACGCGCGCCTACGCCCTGGAATTACGGAATCGGGCACACGGAGACGCACGGCAACCCGGCATCTTACCCGGAGGCGTGCCGAAATACAACCCTTCGGCCGCGACAGCTCGTCGGGCTCCCGCCCGTGGTCCCCGACAGGGTAAAGGTGCCCTCCCCCGCAGTCAAGGATCCTGATCCCGAGCCCGGGGTCCGGGGGCGGCGGGGCGGATCCGTCCTCGCCGCCGCACCGGCCGCCCCGCCTGGTCGCCTGCCCGCCGGCCGTGGCCGACGGCTCTGGCCGCCGACGCTGGTCGCCCTCCGGGCCCGTCGAGCTACTTGAGCTCGACGGTGGCGCCGGCGCCCTCCAGAGCAGCCTTGGCCTTGTCGGCGTCCTCCTTGTTGGCCTTCTCCAGGACGGGCTTCGGAGCGGAGTCGACCAGGTCCTTGGCCTCCTTGAGACCGAGGCTGGTGAGGGCCCGCACCTCCTTGATGACCTGGATCTTCTTGTCGCCGGCGCTGGTCAGGACGACGTCGAACTCCGTCTGCTCCTCTTCGGCGGCGGCCTCGGCGCCCGCCGGGGCCGCAGCAGCCGCCACCGCGACGGGCGCGGCCGCGGTCACGCCGAAGCGCTCCTCGAAGTCCTTCAGCAACTCGCTCAGCTGAATCACCGAGAGCTCGGCGATCCCGTCGAGGATCTCTTCCTTGGTCAGGGTTGCCATCGAGGTGGCCTTCCTTTCTTTCTTTCGATCTTTTCGGTCTTGTCGGTCTGTGTCTGGTTACTCGGATGCGGGGTCGGTCGTGGGTTCGGCCGCCTCGGGTGTGTCGGGCGTCTCCGATCCGGTCGCCTCGGGTGTGCCCGCCGCGTCGGGGCCGGTCGCCTCGGGCGCGGCGGCCTCCACCGGTTCCGCCGCCGCCTCCACCGTTTCCGCCGCGGCATCCGCGACCGTTCCGGCCTCGGCTTCGGTGTCGGCCGCCGGTGCGGCCTCGGCTTCGGTGTCGGCCTCCGGTGCCGCCTCGGCGGTCTCGGGGGCAGGTGCCTCCGGTGGCGTCTCAGCCGTCTCTGCAGCCTCGGGCGCGGGCGCCTCCGACGCGGCGTCGGTCGCCTCGGCGGGCGCCGAACCGGCCTCGGCCTCGGCCGCGGTCTCGACAGCCGGGCCGCCCTCGTCGGAACCCTCCAGCTGGTCCCTCAGGGCGGCGAGCCCGTAGGCCAGGTTGCGCGGCAGCGCCTGGAGGAGTCCGGCCATCTGCTGGAGCGGCGCGGCGAGGGCGCCGGCCAGGCGGGCCAACAGGACATCGCGCGGCGGCAGGTCGGCCAGGGCAGCCAGGTCGGCCGGGGAGAGGAGCGACCCGTCGGCCAGACCGCCCTTGATCACCAGGTGCGGGTTGGCCCGGGAGAAGTCGCGCAGCGCCTTGGCCACGGCGCTGACGTCGCCCTGCACGAAGGTGAGCGCCGTGGGGCCGCTCAGGTACTCCGAGAGCGGCTGGTACTGGCCGCCGTCGATGGCCCGGCGCACCAGGGTGTTCTTGAAGATCTTGTAGTCGCCGCCGACCGCGGTGAGGGCCTGGCGGAGCTCGGCCAGCTCGGCCACGGTCAGGCCGCGGTACTCGCTGACGATGGAGGCCGTCGCCGCACCCATGCGCGACTTGACCTCCTCGACCACCTCGACCTTGTGCGCCAGGGCTGCGTTCTGCGTTGCCATCGGTTGTCCTCCACCGGGATCGGCCCGGCGACGGGCCAGGGATCTCCGATGTGCGACGGCGCAGGCCGGCGAGCCGGCGTGCTACATGTCGCCTCGTCAGGCCGGCCCTTGCGGGCCGCTTCGGCACCCTGGGGTGCACCGGAGGTCTCTGGCGTCGGTTTCGTTGCCCTACCGCCCGAGGGCGGCGGGCTGTGTCAAAAGCTTTACTGCGTCAAATGCCCGGGCGAGCGTAGTACACCCGCCCCGAACACGATGCTCAGGCCGATTCGGCGAGCTCTTCCTCGCTGAAGCGCGCCTTGACCGGGTCGATGTGGACGCCGGGACCCATTGTCGACGACAGCGTCACCGAGAGGAGGTACCGGCCCTTGGATGCCGCCGGCTTGGCCCGCTGCAGCTCGTCGAGGACGGCCCGGATGTTGGCCATCAGCTGCTCGCGGGTGAACGAAGCCTTGCCCACCCGGATGTGGACGTTGCCCACCTTGTCGGTGCGGTACTCGACACGGCCGCCCTTGAACTCGGTCACGGCCTTGCCGACATCGGTCGTGACCGTCCCGGTCTTCGGGTTGGGCATGAGGCCGCGTGGTCCGAGCACCCGCCCGAGCGTCCCGACCTGACCCATGAGGTCCGGCGTGGCGATGGCCACGTCGAAGTCCAGGAAGCCCCCGTTGATCTTGGCCACGAGGTCGTCGGCGCCGATGACGTCCGCCCCGGCGGAGCGGGCCTCGGCGGCCGCCTCACCGGCGGCGAAGACGGCGATACGCACGGTACGACCGGTGCCCTCGGGCAGGGACAGCGTGCCGCGCACGATCTGATCGGCCTTCCGGGGATCGACGCCCAGGCGGACGGCCAGCTCGACGGTCTCGTCGAACTTGGCGCTGGCCAGCGACTTCACCAGGTCGACGGACTCGCCGACCGTGTAGAGCGCGAGGCGGTCGACCTGGCTCAGGCTCTCCTTGTACTTCTTCCCGTGCTGGGTCATGTGTCTCCTCTGCGTTCGCGTTCGTGCCGGCAGTTCAGCCGGCGACCTTGATCCCCATGGAGCGTGCCGTGCCGGCGACCTGCTTCTTGGCCGCATCGAGATCGTTGGTGTTGAGGTCCTTCATCTTGACGTTCGCGATCTCCGCCAGCTGGGCGTCGGTCACCGTGCCCACCTGCTCGCGTCCGGTCGTGGCCGATCCCTTCTCCAGGCCGGCCGCCTGCCGCAGGAGGACCGGCGTCGGGGAGGTCTTGAGGACGAAGCTGAACGAGCGGTCCTCGTAGATCGTGATCTCGACCGGGACCACCGTGCCACGCATGGACTCGGTGGCCGCGTTGTACTGCTTGCAGAACTCCATGGTCTGGACGCCGTGGGGGCCGAGCGCCGTCCCGACCGGGGGCGCGGGTGTGGCGGAGCCAGCCTCGAGCTGGATCTTGACCATGGTGAGCACTTTCTTCTTCGGCGGCATCGTCCGCCCTCCCTTCGACTCTCTCTGCGACGTCCTCGTGCGCCTGACGGGCCTGCTGCGTGCTGCGGCGCCGGGCTCGGGCGACCGGTGGTCGCGCCTTCCGGCCGGAGCGCTACAGCTTGGCGACCTGGCTGAACTCGAGCTCCACCGGGGTCTCCCGGCCGAAAATATTGACCAGAACCTTCAACTTGAGCTGGTCCTCGTTTATTTCGGCGATCTGACCCGAGAAGTCGGCGAACGGGCCTTCCTTGACCCGCACCGTCTCGTCGACCTCGTACTCGAGCCTCGGCCGGCTGCGCTTCGGCCCGGCCTCGGTGCCCTCGACCTTGACCTGGAGGATGTTCTCCACCTCGCGCCGCGACAGCGGCGTCGGCTTCGTACCGGGCCCGACGAAGCCGGTGACGCCCGGCGTGTTGCGGACGGCGCCCCAGGTGTCGTCGTCGAGGTCGCAGCGCACCAGCAGGTAGCCGGGGAAGACCTTCTTCTGGACGGTGACCTTCTTGCCACCCTTGAACTCGACCACGTCCTCCATCGGGATGACGACCTCGTAGACCCGGTCCTCGATGCCGCGCGACGCGACCACGTTCCCCATGTTGGAGCGCACCTTGTTCTCGTAGCCCGAGTAGGTGTGCACGACGTACCAGCGCCCGGGACGGTCGTAGGGGCTCTCGACGGGGACCACCTCTTCGTCCTCTTCGTCCTCGCCCCAGCCGCCGAGCTCGCCGGCTTCGGTGGCGTCGAGCACCAGGTCGGGCTCGGCCGCGCTGCGCCCCAACCGCTGCTGTTCCCACCTCGCCGACCGCTGCTTCCTCCTCGTCGACCGCTTCATCGATCGCCTCGAGGACCGCTTCCTCGACGATCTCCTCCACGATCTCCTCGACCACCTCTTCGACGACTTCGTCGGAGATCGCCTCGGCCACAGCCTCGGTCACCTCTTCGAGCAGCTCCTCGTCGGCCAGCTCCTCGAGCACGGCCTCGTCGGCCGCCGCGTCCTCGTCGTAGACGGTGTCGACGCCGTCGAGGTTGACGGCAGCCTCCTCCGGAGCCCGCTCGGCTTCGGCCTCCTCGGAGGCCAGGGCCTCCGCCACGTCCTCCTCGTCGCCGCTGACGAGGGCCTCTTCGGCCTCGGTGTGTGTCATATCGCTCATCTGGGGCCTACTTCGTGAAGAGGTCGGTGATCAGTTTCCCGAACGCCAGGTTGAGCACGAAGATCAGGCTGATCATGATGATCAGGGTGGTGAGGACGACTGACGTGTAGTTGATCAGCTCGGATCGCGACGGCCAGGCGACCTGACGCATCTCGTCCCGGACCTCGCGCAGGAATTGGACCGGCGTGGTGCGCTTGCGCCCCGAGGGACCCTTGGACTGTCGGCGGTCCGCGGTGCTCGTGCCCGCGGGCGCGCGTCGGGTCGCGGGAGACCCGTCGGCCTCCATCTGCCCTTGGCGCTGCATCAAGCGCTTCGTCTCGCGGTTCACGGGTCTCGCCTCACATACATCGTTCTCTGGTACCAACCAACGTCCGGGGCAGGGCAGGAGGGACTCGAACCCCCAACCGCCGGTTTTGGAGACCGGTGCTCTACCAGTTGAGCTACTGCCCTCGGTGGGATGCTCTCGGTGATGCCTCGAGCAGGTGGTTCCTCCCCCTGACCTGGGGAACGGCCTGTCAGAGTAGCACCGGCCGGGCCGGGGTGGCTCAGCGGGTCTCCTTGTGGAGCGTGTGCCTGCGGTCCCACCGGCAGAACTTCTTCATTTCGATCCGCTCGCGGTCGTTCAGCTTGTTCTTGGTGGTGATGTAGTTGCGCCGCTTGCACTCCTCGCAGGCCAGGGTGACCTGGACCCGCTTCTCGTTCTTCGGCATGTGGTGATCCTTCCTGGTCGCTGGCCCGGTCGGTTCCGGGCCTGGTAGCGGCGGCGGGACTCGAACCCGCGACAACACGATTATGAGCCGTGTGCTCTGACCAACTGAGCTACGCCGCCATGGGCGAGCCCCCTGTCGGAATCGAACCGACGACACCAGCCTTACCATGGCTGTGCTCTACCGACTGAGCTAAGGGGGCGCCGCGGCTCGTCCCGCGAACCTTCAATGATAGCCAGGGCCGTGAGCACGCCGCCCTCGCAGGCCGGTGGCTCCCGCTCCCCGGAGAGCTCCGGATGCAGACCACTACCATCGGCCGATGCTGATCCGACTGGCCGAGCTGGCGGACGCCGAGGCCATCCGGGAGATCTACAACGTCGAGGTGCTCCACAGCACCAACACCTTCGACATGGTCCCACGCACGCCCGCCGAGCAGCAGGCCTGGGTCCTCGAGCACAGCGGGGTCCACCCGGCGCTGGTGGCGACCGACCCGCCGGGTTCGCACAACGCCGGACCCGAGGGCGCCAACGGCGAGATCGTCCTCGGTTTCGGCTCTCTCTCGGCCTTTCGCGACCGCTCGGGCTACTCGGCGACGGCCGAGAACTCCGTCTACGTCGACCGGGCCCAGCGGGGTCGTGGCATCGGGCGGGCGTTGCTCGCCGAGCTGCTCGTGCTCGCGTCCGCCCACGGGTTCCACTCCGTCATCGCCCGCATCGCCGGGCACAACGAGACCTCTATCGGGCTGCACCGCGCCGCGGGCTTCGAGCTGGTGGGGGTCGAGCGTGAGGTGGGGCGCAAGCACCGCCAGTGGCTGGACGTGGTCGAGTTGCAGCGGCTGCTCTGACCGACGGGGGCAGGGCGCGCCCGGGGACCGGGTCGTTACGACTCGAACACGGCCTCTGGGCCGTGCGCGCCGGGCAGGTGCGCCTCCAGCCGCGAGGCGTCGAGCCGCGAGGCGTCGATCCGCCACGACTCGGTCCAGTCGCCGAGGGGGACGATGAGGACGGCCCACAGGACCATCACGGCGAGCACCATGGAGGCCGGGTCGGTGTGCACCAGCTCGTTGAGCAGCAGCGTGCCGCCGGTCAGGCCGATGAAGGGCACGGCCATGGAGAGGCCGAGGACGAGATAGAGCATCCGGCCGGTGACGACCGGGGCCATGATGATGATCCCCCAGGTGAGGTACCACGGCTGCACCACCGGGCCGAGCAGCACGAACATCATCATGGTGATGCCCAGGGCGCCGAGCATCCCGAGGCGCTCGCGGTGGCGCAGGCAGTACAGGGCGACCGCGGCCGCGCCGAGCAGCCCGACCGCCCGGGTGAAGGTGAGCACCCCGCCGATGCCGACGCCGATGCCGAGCACGTGGGCGGTGCCGCTGATGAGGAGCCCGAAACCGGTGGCGGGCGCCATCCACGAGCGGACCGTGCCCGGAGTGCCCAGGTTGGCGAGCCAACCCCATCCGAGGCCGGACACCAGCGACAGCAGGCCCATGACCGCGACCGTGATCAGCCCGGCCCGGACCAGCGTCCGGGCGCGCTGGCGCACCGAGGCCCCACTGCCGGCCCAGTCCCAGCCCACGTAGACGATCCCGATCGCGGCCGGCACCTTGATGGAGGCCGCCAGCGCGCAGAGCACGACGCCCCAGACCGGTCGCCGGGAGCGGGCCGCGGTCACGCCGGCGAGGAGGAGCCCCACCATGATGGCGTCGTTGTGGGCGCCGCCGACGAGGGCGAGCAGCGTCAGCGGATTGAGAACGGCCAGGACGAACGCGGGCCCGGGATCCCGGCCGAACGAGCGCGCCAACTTGGGCACGCAGTAGGCGATGAGCGCGACGCCGGCCACGGCCTGCAGGCGTAGCAGCAGGACCGTGATCAGCGCGTGGTGCAGGCTGAGCGAGGCCGACCAGCCCGCCAGCATCAAGAAGAGGGGACCGTAGGGGGCGGGCGTGTTGAGCCAGAGGCTGTCGACAGGCGACACGTAGGGACCCGACCCGAGCGTGCCCGGCCCGTAGTGGTACGGGTTGATGTGGTGGCTCATCATCTCGCCCTGGGCGGCGTAGGAGAACACGTCGCGGCTGAACAGCGGCGCCACCGCGAGGAGCGGGAGGATCCAGAGCACCAGCATCCACGCCAGTGGCCGTATCGGCACGCCCGGACGGGCCCGCAGGGTCTGGAACAGACCGAACCAGACGCGGACGAAGAGGACCATGCCGCCGTAGACGGCGACGACGCCGGGCAGCATGAGCGTGGTGGAGGGCCAGTCGCTCACACCGAAGAACCAGGTCCCCCCCATCTCGAGCTTGAAGGGCGAGCTCGGCAACGAGGCACCGAGGCAGATGGAGAGGACGGCCACGAAACCGAGGAGTGCGGGCCGGCGCAGGAACGTCCAGTCCTCGGTCTGACGCGACCCGGCCTCGACCTGGCGGGTCAATCCCGCCCGCGGGGTGAGGCGGAGTCGTACGGTGTCGGCCCACAGCGGGAGCCGGTCGACCCGCGCCCCCGCCCGGTCCAGGAGGGGAGCTGGATTCGCCTTCGGGCTGGCGTCCACTGACAGTCAGTCTCGCTTGTGAATTCCGGGCGCTACAAGCCCGGGTTGGGGGGTGGGGAGGGGGATTTTCACGCTTCCGACGGGCATGGTCCCGCAATCGATCTGAAACCGCATTGTAATACGGGTGGGAGGCCTGGCAAGGACGATCGGGGCAAGAAAGGCCGGGGGTGGCGGGCCGAGGTGGCGGGCCACGCCGAGAGGGTGGCGGACCAGCACCACGGCACGCCGCCCCTGTGGTGGGCCGGGGAGGATTCGAACCTCCGAAGGTGTAAACCGGCAGGTTTACAGCCTGCTTCCTTTGGCCACTCGGACACCGACCCGCACCGGCGAGGTTAGCCCGGCCGGCCACCCCGAGGAGCCCGGGTCGGACCGGTACGCTGGCGCGATGCCCACCTTTGACATCGTCTCCGAGGTCGACATGCAAGAGGTTCGCAACGCCGTCGACCAGGCCAACCGGGAGGCCGCGACCCGGTTCGACTTCAAGAACACGGACTCGGCCGTCGACCTGGGAGAGGGCGAGCTGGTGTTGCGCTCCTCGACCGAGGACCGCCTGCGCGCGCTGCACCAGGTGCTCGACGAGAAGCTGGTCAAGCGCCACGTCTCGCTGAAGGCGTTCGAGGACGGCCGGGTGGAGGAGGCCCAGAAGGGCACGGCCCGTCAGAAGGTGGCCATCCGGGCCGGCATCACGACCGACAACGCCAAGCGCCTCAACAAGTTCATCAAGGACCTCGGCCTCAAGGGCGTGTCGTCGCAGACCCAGGGCGACCAGCTCCGGGTCAGCGGCAAGAAACGCGACGATCTCCAAGAGGTGATCGCCAAGTGCAAGGCCGAGGACTTCGGGATCCCGCTGCAGTTCGAGAATTTCCGCGACTGACGCGCTCGTCAGGCGCCCGGCGGCGTGTCGGCCAGCGCGCCGGCCTGGGGGCTCAGTGGCCCACGGGGCGTGCCGAGTCTTCCTCTTGCTCTTCCTCTTCCTCGTGGGTGAGGTGCTCGTCGAACTCCTGGAGCTCCGTCTGGAACAGCTTGTTGAAGACGAACAGCTTGAGCACCCAGAAGACGGCGAAGGACATGACGTTGGCGACCAGCACGACCACGGTCTGCTCGAAGTGGTCGAGGTCGAGCGCCGTGCCGATCTTCTTGGCCAGCCAGGCCCCGACGATGGAGAAGGCGATGCCGGCTGCGGCCATCACCCAGAAGGGCACGACCTCCTTCATGAAGTGGGACCGGCCCGACTTGCCCCAGGCCCACTGGCGGTTCAGCCAGTAGGAGGGGAACGTGGCCACGACGTTGCCGAAGATCGTGCTCGGCACCTCGCTCCAGAGGCGGAGCACGCCGTAGACGATGGCGATGACGAAGAGCGAGACGCAGGTCGAGATGACCGAGACCATGCTGTAGCGGAAGATCTTGCGGCCCTCGTGCGTATGCAGCCAGTCGTACAGCGCTTGAAGCCGGGAGAGCATCCGATCACCCTACCCCGACGGCCATTTGAGCCCCTGGCACTGCGCTATGAGCCCGCTGTGGGTACCCGGTTCTCGCGGGCCACCGCGCCGAACCAGCTCATGCTGGGCTTCGGTCGGCGCTCGAAGGTGCCGGGGTCCACCGCCACCAGGCCGAACTTGGGCCCATAGCCAAGGTGCCACTCGAAATTGTCGAGCAGGCTCCAGACGAAGTAGCCCCGCAGGTCCACCCCGTCGGCCAGGCAGCGGTGGGCGCTGCGCAGGGCCTCGCCCAGGAACGTGATCCGCTCGGCGTCGTCGGCGGTGGCGATGCCGTTCTCGGTCACGACGACCGGCCGGCCGCTCACCGCCGCGGCCCGGCGGACCGTGTGCTCAATCGCCTGGGGCCAGAGCTCGTCGCCCATCTGGGTCACCGGGACCGAGGGGTCGATCGGGGCGAGACCGTCGGGACCGAAGTGCATCCGGGTGTAGCACTGGACGCCGACGAAGTCGTCACCTGCGGTGGCCCGCAGGAACACGTTCTCGAGCATCTCCTCGGCGGCGTCGCGCAGAGCCTCACCGCCCTCGTCGGCGACGATCTCGGCCATGGAGAGCGTGAGGCCGACCGGGTACGTCCCCGGCCCCGATCGCAGCGCGTCGACGGCGAGGCGGTGGGCCCGGACCATCGTCTCGTTCACGGCGGCGTAGCGGCCGAAGTCCTCCTTGACCCCGGGCGGGTACTCGCCCTGGAAGTACCCCATCACCGAGACCACATTCGGCTCGTTGATGGTGCAGGCCCACCCGACCAGGTCGCCGAGATGCGACGCGGCCCGGCTCACGTAGCGGGCGAAGCGGTCGGGTGCCTCGGGCGCCTCCCAGCCGCCCCGAGCGGCCAGCCACTGCGGCGTGGTGAAGTGGTGGAACGTGACGACGGGCATGATCCCGTGCCCGCGACAGGCGGCGCAGATCCGGCGGTAGTGGTCCAGCGCGGCGACCGAGAACTCTCCCTCCGCCGGCTCGATGCGGCTCCACTCGAGCGAGAACCGGTAGGCGCCGAGACCCATGTCGGCCACCAGCTGCACGTCCTCGCGCCAACGGTGGAGGGAGTCGCACGCGTCCCCGCTCGGCTCCACCGTCCCCGAACCCGCGCGTGTGCTCCCAGGCCCACCAGTCGTTGTTGACGTTGCCACCTTCGATCTGGTGGGCGGCGGTGGCGACACCCCAGACGAACCCGTCGGGAAAGGTGAGCGCGCTCGGGGTCGACGCGGGTGCCATGGCCAAGGGGCACCGTAGCGGGACACGGGACCGCCGTGCCCGGATGGCGCGCCTGCGAACATGGGCGCCATGACCGCCTCGTTGGAGTTCCTCGTCAATCTGCTCGACCTCGAGCAGATTGAGGTCAACATCTTCCGCGGCGTCCAGGCCAACGAGGAACGACAGCGTGTCTACGGCGGCCAGGTGGCCGGGCAGGCCCTCATGGCGGCGGGGCGCACCGTCGAGCACGGCTTCGTGCACTCGTTGCACTCGTACTTCTTGAGGCCGGGCGATCCCTCGGCGCCGATCCTCTACGACGTCGACCGCATCCGCGACGGCCGCTCCTTCACCACCCGGCGGGTGGTCGCCATTCAGCACGGCCGTGCCATCTACAACCTCGAGGCCTCTTTCCACGACCACGAGGAGGGCCTGGAGCACCAGTTCCCGATGCCCGACGTGCCGCCGCCCGAGGACCTCGCGCCGCTCTTCGAGCGGCTCCGGCCCTGGAAGGGAGAGCTGGCGGAGTGGTTCTCGCGCCCCCACCCCATCGACCAGCGCCACATCGGCGAGCTGCCCTGGCACCACCGGGGTGCGGGCGTGCCCTACCAGCGGGTGTGGATCCGCGCTGACGGGGAACTGCCCGACGACCCCTTGCTGCACGCGTGCATCGCCACCTATGCGTCGGACATGTCACTGATCGACACCGTGCTCGGACCCCACGACGTGCGCTGGGACGACACGGACTTCATGGGCGCCAGCCTCGACCACTGCATGTGGTTCCACCAGCCGTTCCGGATGGACGAGTTCATGCTCTACGACATGGACACGCCCGTCGCCGTCGGCGCCCGCGGCCTCGCCCGCGGGTTCCTCTTCGACCGTTCGGGCCGGCTCTGCGTCACCGTGGCCCAGGAGGGCCTGACGCGCGTGCGACCCCGCCAGGCGTCGGGCCCCGGGAAGGGCTGACTACCGGCGCGAGTCGATCGGGACGTAGTCGCGCACTTCGGACCCGATGTAGAGCTGCCGAGGGCGCGCGATCTTCGAGTCCTGGTCGAGCATCTCCTGCCAGTGGGCGAGCCAGCCCGAGGTGCGCGGGATGGCGAAGAGCACCGGGAACATCTCGAGCGGGAACCCCATGGCCTGGTAGATCAGGCCCGAGTAGAAGTCGACGTTGGGGTAGAGGCGCCGTGACGTGAAGTACTCGTCGTTGAGCGCGATCTCTTCGAGCTTGAGGGCGATGTCGAGGAGCGGGTTCTTCCCGGTCACGGCGAAGACCTCGTCCGCCGTGCGCTTGATGATCGTGGCCCGCGGGTCGTAGCTCTTGTAGACGCGGTGGCCGAAGCCCTGCAGCCGCTGCTGCCCGTGGCCCGACTTCACCGCGGCGATGAAGTCGGGCACGTTCTCGACGCTGCCGATGTCGGTCAGCATCCGGATGACCGCCTCGTTGGCGCCGCCGTGGCGCGGTCCGTAGAGGGCGGCGGCTGCTGCGGCCGTGGCCGAGTAGGGATCGGCGTGGGACGAGCCGACCACCCGCATGGCCGTGGTCGAGCAGTTCTGCTCGTGGTCGGCGTGGAGGATGAAGAGGACGTCGAGGGCACGGGCGAGCACGGGGTCGGCCTCGTAGTGCGGCTCCGCCACCTTCCAGAGCATGGAGAGGAAGTTCGGGGCGAAGTCCAGCGTGTTGTCCGGGTAGACGAACGGCATGCCCACGCTGAAGCGGTGGGCGGCGGCGGCCAGGGTCGGCATCTTGGCGATCAGCCGGATGATCTGCTTGCTGCGCGATTCGGCGTCGAAGATGTCCTTGGCGTCGAGGTAGAAGGTCGAGAGGGCGGCCACGGCGGAGACGAGCATCCCCATCGGGTGGGCGTCGTAGTGGAAGCCCTCGAGGAACCGCTTGCGGACGTTCTCGTGGATGAACGTGTGATACGTGATTTCGTGGCGCCAGGCCTCGAACTCGGTCTCGGTGGGCAGCTCGCCGTTCAACAGGAGGTACGCCACCTCCAGGTAGGTCGAGCTCTCGGCCAGCTGCTCAATCGGGTAGCCGCGGTAGCGCAGGATCCCGGCCTCACCGTCGAGATAGGTGATGGCGCTCTCGCAGGCGGCCGTCGACATGAAGCCCGGGTCGAAGAACCACACGCCGGGCAGGAGCTTGGCCCACTCCTCCGCCGACACGCCTCCGTTGACCAGCGGGATCTCCATGGACTCACCGTTGCGGTTGTCCGTAATCGTGATGCTCTCGGCCACGTGTGGGAGCCCTTTCCTGCTAGGGGTGACTCCCGATCCTATGACCACTCGTGCCGGAGGTCGACACGCGGCACCGGTCCGATGCTCAGGTGCCGGGAGCGACGCGCAGCGTGGCCTGGTAGGTGCTGATGGCCGGCCCGACCTGGCCGGTGGGAGCAGCCGCCGACACCGTGAGGACGTACGAGGTCCCGGGCTTCACGGCGAAGACCGAGGTCGGCAGGGCGACGGATCCCCCGAGCGGCACCGGGCCGGACCAGGTTCGCGTCCTGCTGGGTCCCGAGGTCGCCTCGGCCAGGATGATGTGGACGATTCCATGCGTCTCCGCCACCGATCCTTGATTGGCCACCACCACGCTGACGCCGAGCTCGGAGGTGGGCGAGACGACGGCGGTCCCGGCGACGGCCCCCGGCGCCGGGGGCACCACCGGCGGGTCGAGCCGGACGGAGCGCACGACGAGGTAATGCGACGCGGCCAGCGTCGATGACGTCGCCATGAGGTCGACCTGCGCCGCCACGAAGCCGGGTTGCCACTGGCTGGGGTCGACGATCCATGCCGAGGCGGGCAGCCGGGCGTGGCCGGCACCGGCGGCCAGCGCCGCCCGCGCCTTGGCGTAGAGGCGGTCGGATGACTCCAGCAGCCCACCGGCGGTGGTGATGCGATCGGTGGTGTCGGTGGCGCTCAGCGGGGTCGGCGAAGGCGCGTCGGGGGCGTCCACTGGTGAGCCGGCCGGGGAGAACGGGCTCATGCCCAGGTAGCCGTCGATGGCGGCGCGCACCTCCTCCACCGCCCGGGCGCGATCTCTGAACGCCCCGGCCAGGTCGCTGGCCGCCGAACCCGAGGGTGGCGACCCGGTGGCGAGGGCGGCGGCCTCCGACTCGTTCTCTGCCTGTTGGGCCAGGGCGTCGAGGTCCGCTTGCAGGGACTGGCGGACGTCGCCCGGGTAGTCCGACACGAGGCGGCTGAGCTGGCGCGCCGTCGTGTTCGACTCCTCCGCCACGACGGCGCCCTCATCAGCCAGGGACCGGTTCGAGCCCGCGTCGTAGTCCCGTGACTGGCGCGAGACCTGCGTCAAGCCGCCGACGAGGACCGCGACGACGAAAACCACCAATGCGGTCACGATGACGGTGCGGACCGCCGAGCGACGGCGCGCGCGGCGGCGTTGCCTCCGTGGCGTCATCGCCCGAAGAAGTTAGCTCTGGTGCTGCCGGTTTACACCGCGAGGAAGGAGGCGTCGGACGAGTCGTCCGACGTCGTGAGCGTGCTGGCGCTGGAGCGCCACTGCACGGTGGGAGCGATCGCCCGGACGTCCACCCGGTCACGGTGTCGCTCCACGAGGTCGAGCATCCCGGCCACGACCTCGTCGGTCAGGAGGTGGGGCTCGAGGCCGAGGTCGAGGAGCTTCGTGTTGGCGGCGTGGAAGTAGTGCTCCTCGTGCTCGACCCGCGGGTTGGCGAGACCCTCCGCGATGTCGACTCGGGTCGGGCAGACGCGCTTGACCATCTGCGCCATGTCGCGCACGGAGAAGGACTCGGTGAACTGGTTGAAGACCCGGAACTCACCGCGCTCCGCCGGGTTCTCGAGCGCCAGCGTGACGCAGGCCAAGGTGTCGCGGATGTTGAGCATGCCGCGGGTCTGCCCGCCCGCGCCGTAGACGGTGAGCGGATGCCCCGTGACGGCCTGCACGCAGAAGCGGTTGAGCACGGTCCCGAACACGCCGTCGTAGTCGAAGCGCGTCGCCAGCACGGGATCGAGGTCGGACTCATCGGTGGACTGCCCGTAGACGATGCCCTGGTTCAGGTCGGTGGAACGAAGACCCCAGACGCGGCAGGCGAACATGATGTTGTGGCTGTCGTGCACCTTGGACAGGTGGTAGAAGGAGCCGGGCTGCTTGGGGTAGGGCAGGACATCGGTGCGTCCCTTGTGCGTGATCTCGATGAAGCCCTCTTCGATGTCGATGTTCGGATACCCGTACTCGCCCATCGTCCCCAACTTGACGAGATGGATGGAGGGGTCGATCTCGGCGATGGCGTACATGATGTTGAGGGTGCCGACGACGTTGTTCACCTGTGTGTAAACGGCGTGCTCGCGGTCGATCATCGAATAGGGGGCGGACCGTTGCTCCCCGAAGTGCACGATGGCGTCGGGCTTGGCTTCCGACACGACGCCGTAGGTGAAGGCGGCGTCGGTGAGGTTGCCGATGCGGATGTCGACGGCGTGACCCGAGACCTGCTCCCAGCGGGTGACACGCTCGGGCAGGGAGGCGATGGGGACGAGGCTGTCCACCCCCATCTCGCGGTCGTACTGGCGCCGGACGAGGTTGTCGACGACGGTCACCTGGTGACCCCGAGCCGACAGGTGCAGCGCAGTGGGCCACCCGAGATAGCCGTCCCCGCCGAGAACCAGAATCTTCATCGTCACCCTTTGTTTTCATCCAGACGCCGCTTGTGTTACGGAGTCGTTTCAGCCCACATCATGCGTCGGAACCCTGAAAGCAACCTGAGATAGGGCTGGAATTGTTGTGAGACCAGGGGTTTTATAGTCCCTCCGGAGCGAATTTGCACGAATCCGCCTCTATTGCAACCCCAGTGGAATCGACGAAGAATCGATCACGGGGCGTCGGCGTCACGGCGCATGAGAACCCGGTCCTTCGGCAACGGTCAGCGCGGGAGTGCCGCTCGATGCCCCGCCCTCGGGAAGGGTGAGGATGGTCGGCAGCGGTGCCGTTGCGATGATCGTCCTCCTCCGCCTCGACCGCCTGCAGCCGGCGGGGCGCCGCCTCGATGGAAGAGAGCTCGACGAGGCCCGACGACTCGCCGACGACGACACCGAGCGACGGGAACCGCCTCGCCGTGACGAGGACACGGGACTCGAGTGAACCCACCGCCTTGTTGTAGGCGTCGACGCTCATGGTGAGGCTGCGCTGCAGCGATTGCATGTGGCCCGTCATGACACGGAGACGCTCGTAGAGCTCGGAGCCCAGCTTCTGAACCTCGCGGGCGTTGTCGGCCATCGTCTCCTGCTTCCAGCCGAGGGCCACTGTCCGCAGGAGCGCGATCAGGGTGACCGGCGTGGTGAGCAGCACGTTGTTCGCCATCGCGTGCTCCTGCAGAGACGGGTCGGCCTCGAAGGCCGCGGCGAGAAGCTGATCGCCGGGTATGAAGGCGACGACCATGTGCGGCGACGGGTCGAACTGCCGCCAGTACTCCTTCTTCGCCAATTGGTCGACGTGGGTGCGGAGCTGCCGCGGCATGCCGGGCCCGGTGCAGCGCGCGGGACTCGTCGTCGTCGGCGTCCACCAGTTGCAAGAAGGCGTCGAGCGGAACCTTCGCGTCGACGACGACGTGGCCGCCTCCCGGCATGTGCACGACCATGTCCGGGCGGAACCGGCCGTCCTGCGTCGCCGTCGTGACCTGCTCGTCGAAGTCGCAGTGCACGAGCATGCCGGCCATCTCCGCCACGCGCCGCAGCTGCACCTCGCCCCACCGGCCGCGCGTCTGGGGAGCCCGCAGCGCGGTGACCAGGTTGCGGGTCTCGCGCTGGAGCTCCTGGTGACCCTGGTGCAGCTGGGTCACCTTCGCGTTGAGCCCTTCGTAGGCCCCCCTGCGGTCGGCCTCCATCTGCTGCACGCCGCGCTCGTAGCGGGCCAACGTGTCGCTGAGCGGTGTCAGGAGGTGTGCGATCGACGCCTGGCGCTGGTCGAGGTCGCCCCGGGCGGCGGCGCGCGCCTCGTTGAACCTCGTGTCGGCCAGGGCGAGGAACTGCTCGTTGTTCTTGGCCAGCGCCTCGGTCGACAGCTCGGCGAAGGCTCCGGCCATCCGGGTGCGTTCCTCCTCGGCCCGGGCCGATGCTTCGGCCGCGGTCTGGCGCACGAGTGTGAGTTCCGACACCGCCACCGCCCTCGCTGTCTCGGCCTTGGCGGCGGCCGCCGCGGCGGCGGCCAGATCCGACTGCTGCCGGCCCACGGTGGCCTGTGCATCGGCCAGCCGGCCTTCCGCCAGGCGGAGGGCACTCGCGAGCCGGGCGCGGCGCGCCAGGTGCGTCACCATGCCGATCGCCACCCCGACGACCAGCCCCAGGACCACTCCGATGACCACGAGGCCAATGTAACGATGGGGTGTCACGCAGCCGCGGACCGTGTCGCCGGCAGGCGCCAGGGGTCGCCACCCCACCCGGTAGCGTGACCACGATGCCGTTCAAGCTCGGGGGAAGCACCCGGCGGACATGGACCCCGCCCGAGGAGCGGGAAGAGGAGTCCCGGGCGCAGGTCGGACCCCTCGCCATGGAGCAGCCACTGTGGCCGCGCACGATCCCCGAGCCCCACGAGGTCGACCGCCTCTTCGCCCAGGTCTTCGCGCTGGTCGGCGAGGGCATCGCGGGTGCCACCCATGCGCTCCTGGCCGGCGACCGCGACGCGGCCAAGGAACTGGTCAAACGCGACGAGGTGATCGACAAGCTGATCGGCCAGATCTCGTCCAGCGTGCAGCTGCAGCTCGTACACGGGGAGACGACCGCCGACGAACGCCGTGAGTACGTGGCGATCCTGCGCATGCTGCCCGACATGGAGCGCAACGGCGACCTGGCCGAGCACATCGCCCGGCGCGCCGGCGAGAGGCCTGGGGGCGGAGATGTCGGCTCGGAGCCGGGGTCTGGTCGAGCGCATGGGCGAAGTGGCGACGACCATCTGGCGGGAGACGGCCGACGCCTTCGCCGACCGGTCGGCCGAGGCGGCGACCTCCATCGACGACCTCGACGACGAGCTCGACGACCTCCACGTCACGCTGACGGCGGAGCTGGTCGCCGGCACCATGCCGCTCCCGGTGGCCATCGAGCTGGCCATGGTGGCTCGCTTCTACGAGCGCTTCGGAGACCACGCGGTGAACCTGGCTCGCCGCATGTCGACCCTGGTGGTCGGCGGGCCTGAGCCTGTCTCGGCCGGACCGGACTGAAGGGTCCGGGTCAGCCCCGCAGGGCGAGGAGCTCCTCGGCGATCTGGACGACGTTGAGCGCCGCGCCCTTGCGCAGGTTGTCGCCCGACACGAAGAAGGCCAGCGCGTTGGGTGCCCCCTGCGCCCGGCGGATGCGCCCCACGTAGGAGACGTCGCTTCCGGCCGCGATCAGCGGGGTCGGGATCTCCGCCAGCTCCACCCCCGGCGCGTCCGCGAGCATCTGCTCGGCGCTCGCGGGGCTCAGCGGCCGGTCGAACTCGGCGACGATGGCCGCGGAGTGGCCGGTGAAGACGGGGACCCGCACGCAGGTGCAGGTCACGGCCAGGTCCGGGACACCGAGGATCTTGCGGGCCTCGTTGGCGTACTTCTGCTCCTCGTCCGTCTCCAGCGAGCCGTCGTCGACGATCTTGAATTGCAACGGAATGACGTTGTGCGCGATCGGCACGGGGTACACCGAGAGCGCGGGGTAGTGGACCGATGCTCCGTCGAAGGTCAGATCCGCCGCTTGGTCGACGGTCTTCGACAGCTGCTCGGACAGCTCTCGCACCGCCTCGACCCCGCCGCCGGACACCGCCTGGTAGGTCGACACGACGAGCCGGCGCAGGCCCGCCGCGTCGTGCAGCGGCTTGAGGACCGGGATGGCGACCATGGTCGTGCAGTTCGGGTTGGCCACGATCCCCTTGGGGATGGAGCGCAGCGCTTCGGCGTTGGCCTCCGGGACGACGAGCGGGACGTCGGGGTCGAGGCGCCAGGCTGAGGAGTTGTCGATCACCGTGGCGCCCGCCTCGGCCAGGCGCGGCGACAGCACTCGGGACACCGACGCCGGGGCGGAGCAGAGCGCGAGGTCGATGCCTGAGAGGTCGGCCGTCTCCGCGTCCTCCACCGTGACGTCCGCGCCCGCCCACGGGAGCGTGGTGCCGGCCGAGCGGGCCGAGGCCAGGTAGCGCATCGATCCGACCGGGAACCCCCGCTCGGCCAGGATGGAACGGAGCACCACTCCGACCTGCCCCGTTGCTCCCACGATGGCGATGTCCATGGCCCAATCCTACGGGACCGACGACAGCGTCCCCGTCGGGGGCGCCGCCCCGTCACACCTTCAACGGACGCCTCCCCTCGAGCGCGCGGCCGAGCGTGAGCTCGTCGGCGTACTCGAGGTCGCCGCCGACCGGGAGCCCGTGCGCGGGGCGCGACACCACGACGCCCAGAGGGGCGAGCTCACGCGCGACGAGCATGGCCGTCGTCTCGCCTTCGATGGTCGGGTTGGTGCAGATGATCGCCTCGCTGATCGTCCCCTCCTGCATCCGTTCGACGAGCTCGCGCAGGCGGAGCTGGTCCCGGCCGATCCCGTCCAGCGGACTGAGCGCCCCGCCGAGCACGTGGTAACGGCCCGTGAACCCGGTGCGCTCGACGGCGACGATGTCGCGGGGGTCTTCGACGACGCACACGACGGCAGGGTCACGCCGGTCGTCGTCGCAGACGTCGCAGAGCAAGCCCGACTCCGCCACGTTGAAGCACACCTTGCACAAGGTGGTCCGTTCCTTCACGGCGACGATGGCATCCGCCAGCCGGCGCGCCTCGTCTTCGGGCACCTTCAAGAGGTGGAAGGCGACCCGCTGAGCCGATTTCGGTCCGATTCCAGGGAGGCGGCCGAGTTCGTCGATGAGGGAGCGCAGCGGGCCGGTGTACATCGTGCGGGTGGTTCCCTTCGCGTCGTTCTCGGATGCCGTGCACCAGGACGAGACACCGTTTCCGTCGTGTGCAGGTCCGAACCCGAGTGTAGGTGCTGCACGAAACATCCCGGTTGACCACGTCCGCCGGCGGGGCGGAAGCGGTCCGCGCTACGAGCCCACCTCGCTGGCGCCCGGGAACGCTTGGAGCAGGCGGGCCTCGGCCTCCGAGGCCGCGTCGTCCTCCGCCGCGGCCAGATCCGACGGGTCCACGTCGTCGATCCCGTCGATCCCGCCGGCGGGGTCGCGTGGTGACTCGGGCGCGGAGGACGTAACGGTCCGTGGCGGAGGGCCGCCGTCGTCGTCGATGATCAGGACGAGGTGGACCGGCGTGCCGAAGTGAGCCGAGATCGCGGCCTCCACCGTCGACTGCTGCTCGGCGCACTGGTCCCGGTGCGCGGCGTTGGGCAGCGCGAACCGCGCGCCCTGCTCGTCGACGCTGACGAAGCGCCCCGATGCGAAGCGGGCCTTGGCCCGAGCCGGCAGCGTGCCGAGGATGGTGTCGCCCCAGGCCTCGGTCAGGCTGTCCCGGTCGACCACGCTGACGCCGGCGGCCGGGTCGGGCGTGTCGCGAAGCGGTGCCGGGTCGGCTGCTCCCTTGCCGGATGGGTCCGATGCGTCCGATGCGTCCGATGCATGCGATAGATCCGGCGTGTCCTCGGCTGGGACGGTCGTCGCTTCCCGCGACGCGGACCGCTCCCGCTCCTCCTCCTTGCGACGGCGGACCGCTCCCACCGAGGGCCTTTGACCGACGTCGACCGGTTCGGACGATGCCGCCGAGGGTGCCGCGGGTGCCGGGGCGATCGGCAGCGGCTCGGGTGCGAGCGGTCGCGGAAAGGCGGGTGCGCCGGACGCAGCGCGCTCCAGCGCGCCGACGCGGTCGGTGAGCGCTTCCACTCCCGAGTCGAGATCCGGCCGGACGGCGCGGACGAGGGCAACCTCGAGCACGACCTGCGCGTCGGGTGCCTCGCGCATGTCCACCAGCCCGTGGCCGAGGATCTCCATGGTGCGGACGACCCGCGGCAGTCCCATCGCCTCGGCCAGGGCCACGTCGCGTTCGACGTGCCGCGCCCGTCGACGCGGAGAGCTCGGGGGCCAGCCCGGCGAGGAAGACCTGGCGGAGGTCGTCGGCCAGCTCGGTCGCCAGCTGTTGGGGCCCCCAGCCGCCCGCCAACAGGGCACTGACGGAAACGAGGACTCCTGCCACGTCGGCGGCGGCCAGCGCATCGACCACCTGGGCCAGCTCGGGTCGGGCTGCGTCGGCCGAGCCCGACGCCACCACCTGGTCCAGCGCCGACAGTGCGTCCCGGGCGGACCCTCGCCCGCGCCGGACGGCTGCCTCCAGCGCATCCTCCCCGAGGTCCAGCCCGGCCGCCTCGTTGACCGTCTCGAGCAGATCGTGCAGCGTGTCCGCCCCGAGCAGCCGGAACTCGAGGTGCTGCGTCCGGCTGCGGATGGTCGGTGGCACCTTCTGCGGGTCGGTGGTGGCGAGCACGAAGACGACGTGACCGGGCGGCTCCTCCAAGGTCTTGAGCAACGCGTTCGCCGCCGCGGTCGACAGCATGTGGACCTCGTCGACGATGTAGACCTTCCACCTCCCCGGCGTGCCCAGGCTGGCGTGCGCGACGAGATCGCGCATGGCGTCGACGCCGTTGTTGGACGCGGCGTCGAGCTCGTGCACGTTGAGCGACGTGCCCTGCGCGATCTCGGTGCACGACGTGCACCGCCCGCAGGGCTCGCCGTCTTCTGGCGCTTCGCAGTTCAGCGCCTTGGCCAGGATGCGTGCCGACGACGTCTTGCCCGTGCCGCGAGGCCCGCTGAACAGATAGGCGTGCGAAACCCGGTCGTGCTGCACCGCGCTCCGGAGCGCCCGGACGACGTGGTCCTGCCCGCGCAGGTCGGAGAACCGGGCCGGTCGGAACCGCCGGTACAAGGAGACGAAGGGCGTGTCGGCCACGAGGGGCGAGCCTACCCATGGGTGCAGACACCGGAACGTGCCGATCGCCCCGGTGCTCGGTGCGGCGGCCAGGTTGGCTACGGCACCCGGCCAGACCCGCTGAGAGCTGCTGCCTTCCGACCCTGACTCGATTCACGAGCGGCCGTCGCGCAGGACCCGGCCACCGCACCCAACACCGGGACGACGGAGCGCTGAGCTTACCGTCAGCCGGCGGGAGCGGGCTACCGCCCGACCAGCTCCGCCACCTCGGCCATCCCCGCGCCGAGATCCTCCAGGTCGAGCTCCACCGGCCCGTCCGGCGTGAGGAAGGCGAAGGTCACCCGCGTCACCTGCTCGCCGGTGGCGTCTCCCACCGCCAGGGCGTAGGAGTATCCCTGCACGCGGTAGCCCTGGACCCGGCGGGCGAGCTCCTCGGGGTCAGAGGTGGAGGCCGTCTTGTAGTCGACCACGACCAGCCCGTCCGTGCCCCGGTAGAGCAGGTCGATGTAGCCCTCGAGCTGGCGGTCCCGCACCGGCACGCAGACGTAGACCTCTCGCCAGTGCGCGCTCGCCGACGCCTCGCGCACCGACCGCGAGGCGAGAGCGTCGAGCACGAGCGCCCGGACCTCCCCGGCGCGGGCGACGATCGCCTCGGCCTCGCACTGCGCCGCGACGGCGTCGTCGAGCCCGTCGCCCGTCGCCAGATCGATCGTCTGGAGCACGCCGTGCACGGCCCGCCCGACCGCGGTCCCGTAGCGACCCTTGAGCCACGGCGGGAGGTCGAGGTCGCGCGGGCGTTTCTGGAGGCCGGGGTCCACGGGCTCCTGCTCGACGTCGGGCTCTCCCTCTTCGGTCAGGGACGTCGCCGACACGGTCGTAGGCCGGGCGGCCCTGCTCAGCGCGGCGTCGAGCTCGGTCTCCCACTCCGGTCGCGGCGGGGGTGGGGACGGCACTCCCGCCGCCGGTGTGGCCACGTTCCCGGCGCTCTCGCCGACCTCGGGCAAGGCGTCGAGCGCGGCGCCCATGCCGTCGAGGAGCAGCTCGGCATTGGTGCGCTTCTCGGGGTTGGGATCGTTGGCTCGCTCGGCGCGGTGCAACGACACCACCAGGTGGTCGCGCGCCCGTGTGCACGCGACGTAGAGGAGGCGGATCCGCTCGTGGTAGCTCATCTGCTCGTCGATCGGCGCCCAGGCCACGTACTCGTCCGTCTTCGCGGCGCGCCCCACCTTGTAGCCCACCTCGCCCGACGGCGGAAACACGACCTCGGCTTGGGCGGGGCGCGACTGCGGTTTGGTCGACATGCCCGAGACGATGGTGACGGGAAACTCGAGGCCCTTGGCGCCGTGGATCGTCATGATGCGCACGGCGTCGTCGTCGGTCTCCGGCAGGATCGCCTCGGCGACGCGAGCGCCGTCGGCGAGCTGGAGGTCGACCCAGCTGAGGTACTGGCGAAGGTTCCCTCCGGTGGCCTCGCTCCAGGATCGTGCCTGGTCGACGACGAAGCGGATCCGGCGCCACACGTCGCGTGGGCGGCCCTCGGCGAATCCGAGCTCCATGGCCCGCCGGTCGCGTGCGATCCGGTCCAGCAGTTCGGAGGGCGCACGCCAGTGTCGTTCCTCGTAGAGGCCGCGCAGGTAGGCGAGCCCGCCGTGAACGCGGTCACCTTCCTCGGGCTCCCCGAGTTGGGGGTTGAGGTAGCTCCACGAGCGGATCCGGGCATGGAACCGGAAGAGGTCGTCGTCGCCGCAGGCCAACAGGGGCGTGCGCAGCGCCGAGACGACGTGGAGGAGGTTGGTTGGATCGGCCACCGCCCTGAGCACCATCAGGAGGTCGCGTACGGCGCGCGACGAGTAGACGAGCGAGCTCGATTCGGCCCGGTAGGGAATGCGCCGCGCATCGAGCGCGTCCTCCAAGAACGGGAGGGAGGTCCGGGCCGGGACGAGCACGGTGATGTCGCCGAGCCTCGCCCGGCGCCACCCTCCCGAGCCGTCGTCGACACTCCATCCCTCGTCCACCACCCGCACCACCGTGGCCGCGACATCGACCGCCTCGGCCTCGCGGAGTTGGTCGGCTCGGAACTCCTTGGGATGGCGACCTCGTCCGACCACGCCCACCGCGGGGCCGGCGGGGGCGGAGGGTCGGACCGCCTCGAGCGCGGCGTAGGGGGGCTGCGAGCCCGGCGCGGGCTCTATCAGCGCGCCGAAGGTCGCGTTCACCCACTCGATGACGGGTGCCGCCGCCCGGAAGTTGGCGGTGAGGCGCACCGTGTCGGTGTCACCGTCCCCGAATCGCTCCTCAGCCGAGAGGAAGGTGGCGATGTCGGCCCGCCGGAAACGATAGATCGACTGCTTCGGGTCGCCGACGAAGAAGAGGTGTCCGGGGACGACCTCGAGGGACGTCCAATGGGCTTGGCCTACGGCCTGCTGGCCCGGCGCGGCGGCGATGAGCACGGCCAGCTCCACCTGAATCGGATCGGTGTCTTGGAACTCGTCGAGCAGCATTCGTCGGTAGCGGCTGTGCAGGCCCGCCCGCACCGACTCGCCGTTCACCGGGTCGCGCAGCAGGGCGCGGGCGCGGACCAGGAGATCGTGGAACTCGAGCTGGCCCGCCTCGCGGCGCTCCCGGGCGGCCGCGAGCGTGAAGCGGCGCAGCTCGCTGCCCAGTCGCTTGACGCACGCGTTCGCGACCGTGCCCCGCAGGTCGCCCAGGCGATCCCCGGCCGCGCTCAGGTCGCTGCGCACCTGCGCGGGGTCCGCCGTCCAGCTCTGCTGCTTGCCCCTGGCACCGGCGCGGAAGCGCGGCGGCTTGGTCGGGCCGTCGGGATCGAGGGCCTCGACGAGGTCGACCTCGTCGGTGATCGTCCGCAGCCACGTGGCGTACTCGCGGACGGGTTGGAGGAACCGGTTCAGCGTGTCGTCGGGGTCGCGGCAGGGCTCGGCGCAGATGCGGTCGATCTCGGCCAGCACCGGAGCCAGCAGGGCGACCGCATCGGGCGGGTCCGGTGCGCGGGCAGGCACGCGCTCTTCGACGAGGTCCCAGTTGTCGTTGAAGGCCACCGCCACCGTCCGGAGCGACTCGAATTTCACCCCGGCGGCGGTGAGCAGCACGACGGTGCGCTCGAGTCCCGGATCAGCCAGCAGCTCGTCGCGGAAGGTCCACCACCGCCGCTCGAACGCGACCGCGGAGCTCACCTCGTCGACCACCTCCACCCGGGGCGGAAGTCCGGCCTCGATCGGGTGCTCGGACAGGATGCGCTGGGCGAACGAGTGCAGGGTGCCGATGGCCGCGCCGTCGAGTTGCCCGAGCGCCTGCCGGTAGCGCTCCGTCGCTTCGGGGGCGAGGTCGGTGCCGAGGGCGCGCTCGAGCTCGGCGCGCACTCGGTCGCGCAGCTCCGTCGCCGCCTTCTCGGTGAAGGTGATGGCGGCGATCTGACCCAGTTCGGCCGCTCCCGTCTCGACGAGTGCCAACACGCGCCGCACGAGCGCCGTCGTCTTGCCCGAGCCGGCTCCGGCCACTACGAAGAGCGTGCTGTCGAGGTCGTCGGCGATGCGCCGACGCTGCTCGGAGTCGGGCGGGACGACGTCAGTCACCTGAGCCGTCCCCGCCGGCGGGATCGGGTGGCTCCGCCAGATCCCGGAACCCGGCCAACGCGGGCGAGTCTGCTTTGCGCCTCCACGACCGCTGCAGATCCGCCACGCCAAGGCTGTCGGGGTCGCAGTAGGGGCATACCACCCACGGGGTCGTGCTGGTGGCTCTCGGGTAGGCGGGGAACACGCCCGCCTCAATCCCTTCGACGATCACGGCCAGCGACTCGCCGACCCGGGACAGGACGCCCGGCGTCACCTCGTAGCCGATGCGCTTGAACCTGCCCTTCGACGAGGTGAACCAGTACTCGGCGTGGACCCGGGTCGCGGGTGTGCCGCGCAGCGCCCGCGCCGCTTCGGCGTACACCGGTAGCTGCAGGCGGGTCCCGCCGAGGTCGGGGTTGTCCTCGCCGAGGCGGCTGTAGTCGCCCGAGCGTCCCGTCTTGTAGTCCACGACGTGGAGCGCCCCGTCGTCGCCGACGTCGACACGATCGGCCAGCCCGAGGAAGCCGACCGAGCGACCGTCGGCGAGCCCGAGCCGGACCACGCCGAGGTCGGAGTCCGGGAACCCGAAACGGAGCTCGGCCGCCAGCGGCCGCGTGCCGTGGGTGCGGCGGTACGCGCTGTCGAGCTCGAGCACCTTGGAGAGGTCGGCCATGATCCGCTTGCGCTCGCGGCCCCAGAAGACGGCCCGGCCGGTGAGGCCCTTGGCCTCGTAGTCGGCGAACACGGCGTGCGCGATGTGCTCGAGGCGTTCCTCGTCGGACGCTCCCCACGCCTCGTCCGGCGCGGGGGGTCGGTCGAGGACGCCGGCGATGAAGCGCTCGAGCACGTCGTGCACCAGGCTGCCCCGGTGTTGCGGGGTGATGGTGAGCTGCTCCTCGGGGTTCTCGACCTCCCCGACCCCGAGGACGTCCCGCATGAGGTAGGCGAACGGGCAGTTGGCCCAGCGTTCCAGGCGGGTGGCAGAGACCGTGCGCTCGACCGGCGAGGGGACGTCCGCTCCGCTCAGGTTGCCGTCGAAGCGGGTGAAGGCTGCGCTGCGACGCTCCTCGACGGCGTGCGTCCCCGCGGCCGCATCGCCGTCGACCGAACCCGGCGGGACCCCGGCCAGCAACGCCCGCAACCGGTACTCCTGTTCAGTGGCGGGGAACGCGGCGGCCCGGAGGCCCGCGTCGAACGACGCGACGTGCTCGAGCCAGGCGGGGACCGGCGCCGCCCCCAGCAGGTCGTCCGAGTACCAGGACCCTCCCCCCAGTGCAGATGCCACCTGGAGGACCCAGCGCGACGGCACGCGCTCCTTGCTCCCGCGCAGGTCGCCCCGCGGCACGCACAGGAGATGGCGTGATGCTCCGGCGAGAGCAGCCAGCAGTTCACGATGGCGCTTCTCGACGTGCGACGAGCGGAGGGACAGTTCACCGCGCGCGGCGGCGCGCTCGCGGTCCGGCAGGAGCGAGTCGTCCCGCGGCGCGGCGGGGAACACGCCTTCGGCCAGTCCGAGCACGACGACGAGGTCCAGGTCGAGCCCCACCCCCATGCTGACCGGTCCGACGAACACGCCCTCGCCCATGCGGCCGACCCGGCCCAAGTCCGACTCGAGCTCGAGCTCGAGGGTCCGAGAGAACACGTCGAGGTCCACCGGTCCCTCCATCTCGCCCAGGCAGGCCAGCCGGTCGAGCGCGCGATCGACCCGCTCGGCCGCCCGCTGCTCGGCCGACGGCCAGTCGGCTCGGGCCGCCTCGCGGCCGAGGAGCTCGTCCATGTGCCGTCGCGCCCACGCAGACCACTCCGGCCACGGGCGCGCCGAACGCGACGCCTCGTCCAGGTCGTCGATGAGACCCAGCACGAACTCGCGCAACGAGCGGGCGCGCCCGGCGTCCTGGCGCGACCGATCGGCCGCCCATTCGGGAGCCTCCGGATCGTCCTCGGCCTTCTGCGCCGTTGCGTCGAGTTCCGTCGCGAGACGGTCGAGCAGCGCATCCCAGTCGTGTCGGCCGCCGACGATGCCCGCATCGCGGGAGAGGCGCTCCCACGCCGTCGCGGGCACCCAGCGCCCGCGGTGGTGCACGCGTGCTCCCGCCAGCCAGGCGAACACGTCGTCTCGCCGGAACCTGCCGTCGGGGAGGACCAGCAACCCGAGCAACGTCCGCGCCGCGACGCGCGCCGTCAGCGGCATGACCGCCGTCCCGTTGACGGTCAGCCGGGCGGCCGTCAGCTGCTCGTAGGCCAGGCGCGCGTAGGGCTCCGGCCGAGCGAAGAGGACCGCGATCCGATCAAGGGGGGTCCCGGTTCGCACTGCCGCCACGATGGCCCGCAGCGCCGCCCGCACCTCCTCGTCCGCATCCGAGACGGTCACGACGCGGGTGCGCTCGACGTCGACCATCCACAGCGGATCCTGCCCGTTCGGCGGCTCGGCACCCGGTCCGGCCAGCCACCCGACCGAACGTGCCGAGTCCGCGTCCGCCGCCGCGTCGCCGCACGTGCCGGCGACCACGACGAGCTCGGTCTTCTCGGCCAGCGCCTGCAACAACGCCGCGCCGTGGCGCGTGAGCCTCTCGGGCAGGTAGACGACCACTCGGCCGAGCCCCTCGACCACGCTCGAGCCGGCGCGGATCACCTCAGTTGCCGCGTCGAGCAGGTCCTCCTCGTCGTACCACGAGGGGGCGAGGGCCCGGTGTGCCTCGTCGTGCAGCCTCACCACGTCGTGAGCCCGGCGGCTCTGAGCAGCCACCGCGGACAGCGCCTCAGCGGAGAGGTCGCGCAATTCGCGGTACGCCTCGACGAGCGCGGTCTCGGTGGCGGGGTGGCTCCGCACCGGCCGGAAAACCCCGGGTTCCGCTGACAGCGCGGCCCGGAGCGCTGCGCCCACGACCGGGCTCGAGACGGGTCGCCTCCCCTGACCGGCCAAGCGTGCCGACCCGAGGAGCTCGCCGAGCCGGTACACGGTCACGAAGGTCACGGCGGCCACACCCGAACCCCGTGTGCAAACCGCACCGGTCGCGCCCGACGCGAGCCATCGCCGTGCCGCGACGCCGACCTGGTTGGCGGGGACGACGACGGTCACGGGAGCGAGAGGGTCGTCACCCTTCGCCGTTCGGATCTCACGGGCCAGCGCTGCAGCGGCGGAGGCGCCGAACGCCACCCACTCCGTCCGCACGCTGCCGCCCATTGGTATCGCAGCGTAGGGCCGTGGTGTCACCGCGTCGTCGCCGGCGCGACCCGAGCCATCCCGGCCCGAGCAACCAAAAGCCCTCCCGGCTGGAAGGCCGGCTATACGACCAGGACGGCGCAGTCCACCTTCCCGACGACGTCGTCGGCCACGGCGCGGTGATGCCCGAGGTGGCTGCGTGGGCGCCGCAACCACGTTCCCTCGCGCGCCACCGGCACGCCCGGCCTCCTGTGCGAGCCCGCGCCCACCACCACCAGATCCGCTCGCTCCTGGTGCGCCACCGCGACAATGGCGTCAGCGAGGTCGGCGAGCACCGAGTGCGTGGTGACGCGGACGCCTTGACGCGCCACCTGGGCGCACAGTCTTCCGAGGAACCACTCCGTGGAGCCGGCCCCGGCGTACGTGTAGCGGAGCTCCGCGGGAAGAGGAGGGGCGGGATCCCTTCGGGACGGCATGGCGGCGACGATGTGCAACCTCGCCTCGGACGCCATGGCCACCTCGAGAGCGCACGACAGGACGCGCGGTGAGGGCTCCGACGGGACGGCGCTGACGACGACCGAGTCAAACACGACGGCGTTCCCGCTCAGACACGGCGAGGATCAGACACGGTGCCGTACCCGCCCGGCTCGGCCGAGACCCTTCTTCTGCATACCGGCGCGTGCGGCCGAGATCGGCACGATGGCTGCGTGAACCGGCCCCTGCGGCCACACGGCGTTCGAATCGTTTTGTCCGCGTGCCCTGGGAGCGGGCACCACGAGAAGAGGGAGGTCGGTCGCAGTCGTGAGCTCGTCCCGCAGACCGCCGGCAAGGCGGTGATACGCCAGCCGTTCGGGCGAGAGCCCCAACATGATCGCGTCGGCACCGAACTCGAGTGCGGCCTCGGCGACGAACCTCGCCACGCTGCGCGCCCGTCCCGGGCGCTCAGGAACGCCCACCACGCGAACCGCGGCGCCGAACCGCGTTGCCCAGCACGCGGCGAGGACGCGAGCCGCTCCGCCGGATTCGCTCGCGTCCACGACCGCCAGAAGCCGACCGAACAGCGCTCCGGCTCCCGGGACCCCGTCTTGGCCCGCCGGCCTCTCCGTATCGGCGGGAACGGGGCCTTCGGTGACGACTGCTTCCATCCCTGTCTCCTTCGGCTCCTGCCCGAAGGTTACATCTAAGTGAACTAAAAGTGAATCACCAGTGTGCTGATCGTGACAAAAGGGTGCCCAATCGCCGTCCGACGTGCCCGAGCTCCGCGCCGCCCCGGGACCGACCCGTCAGAGCCCCCCTGGGCCCGGTTGTTAGCCTGACCAGGCTGCACCCCTGGGAGGAGTGCGAGAGCGGCCGAATCGGCACGACTGGAAATCGTGTGTCGGGCAACCGACCGTGGGTTCAAATCCCACCTCCTCCGCGTCGGAAGTGAGTAAGAACGCAAGAAACCCGCCGGACCCCGATGGCGCTGGTCGCCTCACGCTGGCGGTGCTGGTCGCTTCAGCTTCAAATCCCCCGCTCGAAAAACGTCAGAAGGGTGTCCATCAAGGCGACACCGCATCGGAAGAGGCTCGTGGCAGCCTGAATCGTGCCCGCACAGCAGACGACATCCAGACCGAGCCCGTCGGGACGGCCCCGCACCAGGCGACGTCGCGGACGACGGCTCGTGGTCGTCGTGCTCGCATTCGTGGTCGTCGTCGTGGTCGCCGGTTTTGGCGGTGCCTCCATGTGGCGCCGCTACAACCACCTGCTGCGCGGAAACCGGGCGGCGACCGACGCCGGGACGGCCCTGGACCCCTCCTATTTCGCAACCGGTTCGTGCATGTCGTTCCCTCCGACCAACGGCGACCGCCACCTGACCGTCTTCTTGGACCCGGGCCACGGGGGCCTCGACCCCGGAGGGGTGGGCACCACCGAATCGGGGCAGTCGATCGATGAGTCCGAGATCAACCTGCCCATTGCCCTCGACACCATGGCTCTCCTGCGGTCCCGGGGCTTCACCGTGGTGCTGTCCCGGACCACCAATTCGAGTGTGGTCAAGCTGACCTCGGCGGATGTCGACGGCCAGTTGCTGACGCTCCAGGGCTCGCACGACGACGTGGCCGCCCGGGACGTGTGCGCCAACCTGGCCCACGCTGACCTTCTGGTGGGCATCTACCAGGACGCCGGGGGCACGTCCGCGAACGCCGGCAGCGTCTCGGTCTACGACGACGCGCGGCCCTTCTCGGCGGCCAACGTCACCATCGCCAACCTCTTGGAGAACGACGTGCTGGCTGCCATGAACGCCCGGGGCTGGGGCATCCCCGACGACGGGGTCCAGTCCGACGCTCAAGAGGGCTCGGCGGTAGGCGACGCCGGGGAGGGAGGGCTGGCGGCCTTGGCGGCCAACTACGACCACCTGCTCCTCCTCGGGCCGGCCGAGGCCGGCTACTTCAGCACCCCGAGCCAAATGCCCGGAGCGGTGATCGAGCCGCTGTATCTGACCGACCCTTTCGAGGGGTCGATCGCCGACGGCGCGACGGGACAAGAGGTAATTGCCAGGGGCATCGCGCTCGCCATCGAGCACTACTTCACCCCCCATCCGGCCAAGACAACTTCCACCACCGGCTGAGTTCCAGCTCCTGGCGGGTCGCCGTGCGCTCCGAGGAGAACCCCGCCTGACCAGGAGGTTGGATCAACGCACCTATTACCAGTAATCTCATCGTGATTATCTGATTCAGCGCGGGGTCGCTCGACCGGGGACGCCCCGGACCACCCCCGAACCTCCGACCCATCCGGACCCGGGCGCGACGCGCCGGGCAAGCAGCCGAAGGGAACAGCGTGGACCCCATCGACGGCCAGGAGAGAACACCGCCTCCTTCGTCGCAGGCCGACGCCCCGACCGCCGCGACCGCCCCGACCGCCGCGACCGCCGAGACCGCCGCGACCGCCGCAACCGCAGAAACCACCCCTGCGACAGAGACCGGAGGGCCGGAGCCCGCGCCGCATCGCTGGCTCGCCCATCGCTGGCTCGCCCATCGCTGGTCCGCTCACCGCAGGCCCGCCCACCGCAAGCCCTCCCACCACCTGGTCGCACTCCGTCGGACCGCACTTCGGGTCAAGGACGCCGCCGCCACGCATCGGGTCGGCGTCGTGATGGCCTGTGCCGCCCTGGTCCTCAGCGCGGCGGCGTCCGCCGCGCTGGCGGCGCACCACAGCAACGCCGCCGCGCTCGGGTCGGGGGCTCGCTCGCACGCCGGGTTCAACCCGTTGCTCGGGGTGGACAACCCTGCGGTCGCCCACATGTTCGGCCAGGGCCGTCAGGTCGGCCACCTTCCCGCCGCCACCGCGCCGCCGGAGCCGGCGCCCCCCAGCCTCGCCGACGCGGCACCGCTGCGGTCCCACGAGGTGTTCGGTTTCGCGCCCTACTGGACCCTGCCCTCGAGCGGCGGCTTCGATCTCGCCGGGATCTCGACGCTCGCCTACTTCTCGATCGATGTGAACCCGAACGGGACCCTCGACGAATCGGGCGCCGGGTGGAACGGATACGAGAGCCAGGCGCTCTCGGCGCTCGTGACCCGGGCCCACGCCGCCGGAGACCGCGTCGTGCTGACCGTGACCGATTTCGACCAGGGCTCGCTCAATGCGCTGACATCGTCACCGACCGCCGCCACGACGCTCGCCAACGCGCTGGTGTCGGCCGTCGCGGCCAAGAACCTCGATGGGGTCAACCTCGACCTCGAAGGCGAGGGCGACGCAGACCAGGCCGGCCTGACGCGGCTCGTCGCCACGGTGGCGAGCGCCCTGCGCGCCGCCGATGCGCACTCCCAGGTGACCATGGACACCTACGCCAGTTCGGCCTCGGGACCGGACGGTTTCTACGACATGACCGCGCTCGCTCCTCTCGTCGATGCGTTCTTCGTCATGGAGTACAGCCCGAACCTGGCCGCGTCGTCCTCGGCGCTCTCCCCGCTGACCAGCGGGCTCTTCTCGGTCCAGACCACGGTCGACGAGTACACGGCTGCGATCCCGCCCTCCAAGGTCATCCTCGGCCTCCCCTACTTCGGCATCGACTGGCCGACGACCAACGGCACGCTCACCGCGACGGCGACCGGACCGGCGACCGACGTCTCGCTCGGCGACGTCCTGTCCAGCGGCCATCCGCTCTACTGGGACCCCGTCACCGACAGCGGTTGGACGTCGTACCAAGTCGGCCAGCAGTGGCACGAGACCTTCTTCGAGGATCCCGTCTCGCTCTACGACGCGGCCCAGTTGGCCCAGTCGGGCAATCTCGCCGGTGTCGGCATCTGGGCCCTGGGCATGGACGGCAACGACGTGGACGACCTCGCCGCGCTGGACGGCTTCACTCCCGCCGACAAGGGAGCCCCCACCGGTCCCGCGACGACGTCTGTCTCGCCTCCGGCGACGGCGTCCCCGGCTCCGGCCGGCTCGGCGCCGACGCCCTCGTCCAACTCCGCTTCACCACCACCCGCTTCGACGACGACCACGACGAGGCCGGCGAACCCGACGACGACCACGACGACCAGGCCGCCGGGCACGACCACGACGACGACCACCGTCCCGCCGCACAGCGGAGGCCCGTACACCTACACGGGCGTCTGGAACCAGGCTCCCGTCAGCCTGGGCGAGGTGAGCGGTGCCGGGATCCCCTCGACTCAGGGCGCGTCGCCGGTGGGCCAGCTCACCGGCTTCACCACCGACGACCCCGCAGCCTCCTGCCTGTCCCAGGGGCCGCCTCTCGACGTGTGGGCGGTCAGCGGGATCCCGGGCGAGTACCTCGCGGTCGCCACGTCACCGACGGACTGCGTCGACGCCGACTTCGTCTTCAGCTCGACCTGATCGACGGCGCCCACGCCCAGGTCCGCTCCCGCAAACCGGCCCAACCCCACGGCCGGCGGGCGACCGACGTGAGACCGCAGCAACCGCAGCAACCGCAGCAACCGCAGCGACCGGGTGACGTTCGACCGCGCCTCGGGTTTCCTCTGCCGTACCGTCCGCTCCCATACTGGGGCGATCGCACCACCAGACATCCCCACGGCTGCCCGGACCTCGGAAGACCAGGACGGCGACGATCGCCAGGCTGAGCCTGACCGTCGGCCGCTCGGCGACCACGAGGCCATGGCGCTCGCGCTGGACGAGGCTCGGGCCGCCGCGGCAGCAGGCGAAGTTCCCGTGGGTGCCGTCGTCCTGCACGACGGCCGGGTCGTCGCCGCCCGCCACAACGAGCGCGAGGCGACCGGGGACCCGACGGCGCACGCCGAGATGCTGGCCCTGCGCGACGCCGCGGTCGCGTTGGGCGGTTGGCGACTCGCCGGCGTGACGCTGGTGGTCACCCTCGAGCCCTGCCCGATGTGCGCCGGCGCGCTCGTGGCCGGCCGGATCGACCGCCTCGTCTTCGGAGCCAGCCGATCCCCGCGCCGGTGCGTGCGGAACCCTCTACAACCTCTGTGTCGACCCCCGGCTCAACCACGAGCTGTCGGTCACCCCCGGAGTGCGGGCGCACGAGTGCTCCGACCTTCTGACCTCGTTTTTCGCGTCACGGCGGAGCTCGAGCGACGTCCTGCCGCCATTCAGAACGGGGGCGAGCGAGTAGGATCGTCGCCGGAGGAGTGCGAGAGCGGCCGAATCGGACGGTCTCGAAAACCGTTGTGCCTCATGGGCACCGTGGGTTCAAATCCCACCTCCTCCGCGCTCGGGCCCAGAAGGCCCGCCGCAGAGAGGTGACTGCGGGTGAACACTGGCTGGGCGCCTGCCCTGCCGCCAGCATCTGGTCGTCCCCTCGACCGGGAAGGAGTAACTCGTGGCACGCGCACGTTCGACGTTCGGAAAATTGCAGCGCGACCAGGCCAAGAAGGATCGGGCCAAGGCGAAGTGGGACGACCGGCAGGCGCGTCGCGAGGACAAGGCAGCATCTGTCGGGCAGGACGGGGACTCACCGTCGGCCGGCGACGTGGACCAGACGCAGCTGCTCGAGCAGTTCGCCGCACTCCACGAAGACCTGGCTGAAGGTCGGATCTCGCTCGATGACTTCGAGGTGCGTCAAGAGGAGTTGCGGGCCAAGCTCGTCGTGTGACCTGACGGGCTCGTCGTCCTGACCCCGACCGGGCTGGTCGCCGGCGCCGCCGGCACTCACGGAGTCGGGTTGACGTCCTTTTTCTCGAGCCAGCGCCGGAACCCGGCGGCGTTGGAGTGCACCCCGTTCATCACGTCGAGCTTCTCCTTGTGGGCCGCGTCGATGTCGCCCAGCAGCGGGTCGAAGCGCTCCGAGAGCGCGGCGGCGATATCTGCTCCCTCCCGGAAGGCCTTCTCCGCCGTCTCGGCCCACTGGCGCAAGGTCGACTCGGCTTCCGCCAGCAATTCCTGAGGATCCCCCAACAGGCCGTAGTGCGCCAACGCGATGCCTGATGGTCGGCGGGCGGCGAAACGGCAGAGCGAGGTGATCGCCTGGTCGAGGTCGAAATCGGGCGGCGGAGTCGACGGTCGGAGGACGCCACCGTCAGGCAGCTTGACCCCCACCGCGTCGCCCGCGAAGAGCACACCGCTCAGCGAGTCGTGCAGGCCGACGTGGTGCTTGGCATGTCCCGGAGAGTCCACCGCCGTCAGGCTCCGGTTCGAACTGACCGCGATCTCCTCCCCGTCTTCGAGGACGTGCAGCCGGTCCGCGGGCGTCGGGTCCAGACGACCGTAGAGCGAGTCGAGCAACGAGCCGTAGACGCGTGCCGCCGAGTCGATCAGCCGTGTCGGGTCAGCCAGGTGCCGCGCCCCCTTCTCGTGCACGTAGACGGTGGCGGCTGGAAAGGCCCGGGCGACGTCGCCCACCCCGCCGGCGTGGTCGAGGTGGATGTGGGTGACCGCGACGCCGGCGAGCTCGCCCGGTCCGACGCCGATCTGGTCGAGCGCGGCGAGGAGTACGGGCACCGAGCTCTGGCTGCCGGTCTCTATGAGCACAGGCGCCGACCCCTCAATCAGGTAGCCCGCCGTGACGCGCTCCCAACCTCCGAGCCTGGTGTCGATCTCGAGCACGCCCGGAGCGATGACGACCGGTGGCGGAACGGCGGGGATGGCTTCGCCGCTCTCGGGGTCGTGGGTGTGCAGGCCGGCGTCGGTATGACGATGGCTGTGGCCGCCGTGGGAATGGGTCCCACTCATCGGAACCCCGTCACCGTCAGACTCATGGACACCCGGTCACCGTCCGGCCTTGGTCCGTCGCTTCGTTGCCCCGCGGCCCAGTCTGCTCATCTGTTTCACGAGCGGCGAAACAGCGGTCGACTGGTCGAGGACGCCGCCGGGTCCCGTCGAATTGCGGAGCCAGCGAGTCGTGTCCGGTGAGCCGGCACGCCGAGTTGATCAGCGACACGTGGGAGAACGCCTGGGGGAAGTTGCCCACCAGGCGCCCCGAATCCGAGTCGAACTCCTCGGAGAGGAGGCCGAGATCGTTGCGCAGGGCGAGGAGCCGCTCGAAGAGCTCCTCTGCCTCAGCGGCCCGGTCGATCAGGTGGAGGCAGTCGACGAGCCAGAAGGAGCATGCCAGGAACGCGCCCTCCTTCCCGGTGAGACCGTCCACCGCGCCGTCGTCGCTCGTCCGGTAGCGCAGCACGAAACCGTGGTCCACCAGCTCGCGCTGGACTGCCTCTACGGTGCTGACGACGCGGGGGTCGTTCGGCGGCAGAAAGCCCACGAGCGGGATCATGAGCACGCTCGCATCGAGCTCGCGGGACCCGTAGTACTGGGTGAACGCACCGACGTCCTCGTTGTAGCCCTTCTCGCAGACCTCGGTGAAGATGTCGTGGCGCAGGTCGCGCCACTTCTCCAACGGACCCTCGAGCTCCGGCCACTCCTCGAGGGTGCGCACGGCGCGGTCCACCGCGACCCAGGCCATGACCTTGGAGTGGGTGAAGTGCCGGCGGGGCCCACGAACCTCCCAGATACCGTCGTCAGGCTGGAGCCATCCGTGCTCGATGAATTCGACGAGCTGGGTCTGCAGCCCCCAGGCGGCCTTGGAGTTGACTCCGATGGCCCGAGCCGAGGAATAGAGAGCCGACATGACCTCGCCGTACACGTCGAGCTGGTACTGCCCCGAGGCCGCGTTCCCGATGCGGACCGGCACCGAGCCGTGGTAGCCCGGCAGCCAATCGGCTTCCCACTCGTCGAGGCGACGTTCACCGCCCGGGCCGTACATGATCTGGAGCTTGGTGACGTCGCCGGCCACGGCACGCAGCAGCCAGTCGCGCCAGGCCATCGCCTCGGTGTAGTAGCCGCCCCGCATCAGCGACTCGAGGGTCAAGGTGGCGTCGCGCAGCCAGCAGTACCGGTAGTCCCAGTTGCGGTTCCCCCCCAATGCCTCGGGCAGCGAGGTCGTGGCGGCGGCAACGATTCCCCCCGTCGGCTCGTAGGTGAGGGCCTTCAGCGTCATGAGCGAGCGCACGACGGCGTCGCGCCACTTGCCTTCGAAGGTGCACTGCGACGCCCACTCGGTCCAGTAGGCCTCGGTGAGGTGCACCGCGTAGTGGCTGTCGAGCGGCGGTGGCGGGTCCGCGTGGGAGGCGTGCCAGACCAGGGTGAAGGGATAGCGCTGCCGCTCGGTCACGGTGAAATCCGCCACGCTGTGCATGCCCTTGCCGACCACGTCGACTCGGTGCCAGAGCGCCACCGAGTCGGGTCCGGCGGTGAACCGCACCAGGCCCTCCTGCGAGCTGACCCACGGGACGGTCTCGCCGTAGTCGAAGCGCACCCCCAGGTCCATGCGCATGTCGACCGATCCGCTCACTCCTTCGACCAGGCGGATCAGGTGGGGGTGGTCGTCGCGTACCGGCATGCAATCGGTGACCCGGACCGTGCCCGTAGCGGTGTCGAACTCCGTCTCGAGCACGAGCGAGTCGGGCCGGTACCACCGCCGGGTCGAGATCACCGACGCCGGGGCGTCAACGGGAGCGATGCGCCAGTAGCCGTGGTTCTCGTGCCCGAGCAAGCGGGCGAAGCACGCGCCCGAGTCGAAATGGGGCAGGCAGAGCCAGTCGATGGAGCCGTCGAGGCCCACGAGGGCGGCCGTGTGCAGGTCGCCGATCATGGCGTAGTCCTCGATGCGCTGGCTCATCGCCTCATTCTTGCCCGTCTGCCTCCCGGCCCACGGTTTACCCCGAGGTGCACGGCCCCGTGCTCACGGCCCCTCGGTGGAGCGTCGCTTCTTGGACCCGGGCGAGCACGCCCGGGGAGGTGAGGGCATAGCCGACGTCGGGGTAGACGGTCGAGCGCGAGAAGACCACTCCGATGACCTGGCCTCCCGGACCCATCAGCGGTCCGCCGGAGTTACCCGGCTCCACGTTCGCCTGCAGCGAGTAGACACCCCGGGTCACCGAGCCGTTGCCGTAAATGTCCCGACCGAGCGCGGTGACCTCGCTCGTGACGCCGGCGGGCCCGATGGCGAGCGGGCCGTCCTCGGGGTACCCGAGAAGTGCGGCCTCGGTCCCCCGTCCGACGAGCCCCGCGCTGATCGGCAGCGCCGGGCCGAGGGGGGCATCGGTGCGTAGCACGGAGAGATCGAACGAAGGATCGAAGAGCACCGCGGTCGCGCCGTACGCGGTGTCCCCGATCATCACCTCGGTGCTGCCTTCGGGTTCCCCCGCGACCACATGGGCGTTCGTGGCCACCAGGCCGTGGCCGACCACGAACCCGGAGCCCTCTTGCTCGCTGTTGCATGCGATGCCGAGGATCTTGACCGTCGAGAACGCGGCTGGGTCGCCGAGCGCGCGGATCACCGGGCCGCTCGGCGTCGCCACCGATTGCGTCGAGGGAGGGGTGAGCGTCGAGAAGACCTGGGGGAAGCCCTGGTCGCTGAGGAACGTCTGCAACTGGTTGAACACCGAAGGCGCCTGCGGGAGAACGTTGTCGACGCTATGGAGGATGTCGGAGCGGGCGACGGCGGCATCGAGCCAGGTGAAGCGGCTGTTGGGCGAGGAGATCACCGCTGCCACCAACCACACCGACAAGAGGACGGCGAGGATGGCCACGCCCACACCGAGCGCGGCGTCGACGTTGCCGAGGTGGTGCCGACGAAGCGTGATATTGCTGTACGTCCCGATGATGCGGCCGGCGTATCCGAAGCCCGAGGCCGTCGCTATCACCAGGGCCACGATCACCACCGACCGGGTGGCGTCGTCCTGGCCCCGGTGCAGCAGCGGGACCCAAACGAGGCACCCGACCAGGAATCCGAGCCAGAAGCCGCCGAATGTCATGAGCTGGACCAGTGCCCCAAGACGAAGGCCGTGGACCGCGGCGAGCACCATGAGCCCGATGATCACGAGATCGACCCAGTCCACTGCGTGGAGGCTAACGAACGACCGGCGCCGATCCGCTGCAGGAGTCAACCACGTGACGCGGCACCGCACGGCTCGGCGCGGCGGCGACGGGCCTGTCCCAACATCGCTGATGCGGCCCGGTAGTGTGCGGTCCGCTGTGCGCTCAGCGGTGCCTCGACGCGACGAGCTCGGACGAGGGGGCTTGCCGCGCAGGGCGAGCCTCCACCTCGCCCTGGTCGTGCTGTGCGTCGCCGCCGCAGGCCTCTCCGCCGCCGCGTGCGGGCTCCCGCGCCACCAGACGCCCCGTCCCCCGGCGCCCCGAGTCCTCGGCCAGCCGTCCGGCACGCCCCTGGTGGTCGGTCAGGCGGCACCCGACGGCACTGGTGTCCTCGCTGCCGTGTCCTGCGCCACGGCGGCACGCTGCTGGGCGGTCGGCTCCGCCGGCCCCGACCCCACGCCGATCCCGGCGACGGTGATCGTGGCCACGACCGACGGCGGCGCGAAATGGTCGGGCCAGGAGGTCCCCCCGAACCTCGGTCCCTCGCTCAGCGGCGTGTCGTGCCCGACCGCCAGGACGTGCATGGCGGTCGGCTCGGATGCAGCCGGAACCGACCTGGTGCTCACGACGAGTGACGGCGGCGCGACCTGGTCGCAGGCGGCGGCGCCGGCGAGCGCGACCGGCATCGAGGCTGTGACCTGTCTCGGGATAGGCATGTGCGTCGCGATCGTCACCAACGGGACGACTCTGTGGTCGTCGCGTAGCACGGACTTCGGCACGACCTGGCAACAAGCGGGCAACCTGCCGACACCATTCGTCGGGGCGGCCGGCCTCGAGTGCGACGTCTCGGGCACCTGTCTCGTGGCCGGGTACGTCCCGGCTGGCCCCGGCCACGGTACGGGCGCGCTGGCCTTGAGCGTCGACGGAGGACAGACGTGGGAGAGCGCCACCGTGCCGGCCGGCGTCGGGCTCCTCCAAAGCGTCGCCTGCGCGACGTCGACGTCGTGTCTCGCCGCCGGCACGACCTCGACCACCGTCAGCGATGTCGTCCCGGCCAAGGGCGAGCTGCTCCAGAGCGTCGACGGCGGTCACACCTGGAGCTCCGCGCCAGTCCCGCCTGTCGACGACGCCTACGGGCTCGCCTGTCCGAGCGCAACGAAGTGCGCGATGGTCGGCACCGACTGGGCCGGCGTCCCGGTTGTCGCGACGGGTGCCGTGGCCCAGAGCCACGACGGAGGTCAGACGTTCACGCCGTCGTCCTCGGCCTACGTCCCGCTCAACCTGGCCGCGATCTCTTGCCCGACCGCGGCGGCGTGCATCGCGGTGGGTGGCGACACGCTGGCACAGATCACCCTGTTGTCGCCCGCCCCCACCCACGCCCGGACGACCACGACCACCAACGCTCCCCGAGAGGAGCCGTAGCGGCTTGGGTTTGCCGTGGTCCCCGGGGCACGGATCCCCGGAAGTTCCAGCACCATCCCCGTAGAATCGCGATCCGGCAGACGGAGGAGCTGGAACGGCGAAACCGGGACTGGCCGGCTCCTCGGCGCCCGGGACCGATCGGAGGAACCCGCCATGCCGCAGACGTGCTCTCAATGCCAGGCCGTCGCCGCCGACGACGCCACGTTCTGCTCCAAGTGCGGAGCCGCGCTCGGTGCGGTCGCTTCCCCGCCTCCGCCGCCTCCCCTCCTCCGGCTGGACGCTCCGACGTCGGGGCCCAGCGGCACAGCTGGGGGCACGAGTGACGCGCCCGGTCCGTCCGACGCGCCCGACGCGTCAGGAGGAAGGACGCTCCCGGCCTTCGAGTTCGACGCGAACCGCTGGACCGTGGCGGACCGCATCGGGGGTATCGCCACGTTCGTCCTGCTCATCTCGCTCTTCCTCGACTGGTTCACCGCCTCGGTCGGGGTGCTGTCGGGGTCGGAGAGCGGCTTGTCGGCTCACTGGTACCTCTACCTCGTACTGATCATCTGCATCGCGGTGATCGTGTACCTCGTGCTCCGATCCGGGTGGGATCGGCTGCCGGTCGATCAGGAAATTCCCCACGTGACCGTGATGACGGCCGCCACCGTCGCGAACTTGGTCCTGGTCTTTCTAGCGTTCATCTTCAAACCGAGCGGACTCGGCATCGTCAGCGTCGGCTGGAGCTTTGGCGCCTTCGTGGCCTTGATCGCGGCCATCGTGGCGGCCGCTCCTTTCAGCATCCCGGCGCTTCGCAACAAGACGATGTGAGCGTCTGCGAATGACGCCGTGGAGTGGCGCCGTGGACGTGAGCGCCGTGGAGTGGCGCACAGGCGTCGTGTCGCTCGGGGGCGCGGAACGGCGCGGTTCAGCGTGAGGCCCGCAGCGCGCCGGCGAGCAGTCCCGGGACCTTCCCGATCGACGGAGCGGCTTCGAACGCCACGAAGCGAAGCAAGACGCCGTAAGAGCTGCCCGCGGTCGCGAACCAGGGGGGCTTCGGCCTGGAGCGGAACGGGCCGCGGACGACGGACTTCTGCGGCCGGTCGAACATCGCCGCGTTCCCGACGACGCCGATGCCGGACTGGATGTCGGTCCGTGAGTGTCCCGGGTAGGCACCCCAGGTCGTCGAGCCCAGGGCGAAGGCCAGCGCGTGCCAGGCGTTCACACCGATCGCGCCGTAGCGCAGGTCGTCCACGGCGCGATCGACCGCCGCGGCGACCAAGGGATCCCGCAACGTTGACGGGCTGGCCAGGATGGTCGCCGAGAGCGTGCCCCAGAGCACGTCGTTGGCGAATTCGGTGGCGGCGTCGATGAAGGCCGCCGTGGACGGGGCGGTGAGCGCGGTCTCGGCCACTTCCCCGAAGAACGACTCGACGTTGAAGCAGATGTCGTCGATCCGGCCGGGAGGCACGCCCGGGATCACCGTCCAGGGCAGCGCGTCAGGCGGGCCGGAGCCGTAGGACTCGGCCTCGGGGTGGGCCGTCACGAAGGCGTCGCGACGAGCCGCCGCGCCCGGGTAGTAGGCCCGCCGGGTGGCGAGGCGAGACAGGCACTGGGTGAGCGCGCCGAGGAAGGCATCGCGTTGGGACCAGCCGGCGTGGGTGATGATCACGCGGGGAGCCAGGCAATTGAAGACCACGTTGTTGACCAGCATGGTCGCCACGTGCTCGGCCTGGTACTGCAGCTCGGCGATGGTCCACTGGCCGGGCACGACGATCACCGGCGAGACGTTGCCGAGCTCGGCCGTGACGGGCTTGGCCAGGATGGGGTCGTCGGCCGCCTTGCGACGCTCCCCTGCGGCACCCGTACCGAAGACGACGGCGTCGTAGGTCTTGTCCGACCCGGTGATGTGCACCTCGTCGACCCGCGGGTGCGCGGTCAGGTGCTGGCCGGCGGCGGGACCGCCGTCCACGATGCGCAGCGCACCGGCCTCGACGAGGGGTGACAGCGCAGCGTTCCAGTGAGGGACGAGGTAGTCGTTGACCGGGTTGGCCTTCATCACGACGGTCTTGCCCTCGACGAAGAGCTTGGAGAGCACATCGCGCGGGCCCAGGCTGGCCACGTTGCCGGCGGCCAGCACCAGTGCCGTTCCGGCGTGGCCGGCGGGGTCGGCGTAGGCGGCAGCCTGCCCGGGAACGAGAGACGCCCGGGTGACGCCGGGCTGCATGTACACCTCGGCCGTGGTCCCGGGGAACGTGATCCGATCGAGCGGGGTGGCCGGGAAGACCTGCACGTGCAGGCGACCGTCGGGCGTCTCGGTGACGGGCCCGGCGAAGGAGGGCTTGCCTTGGCGGGCGATGTCGCGCAGCGAGTCTCGGAACAGTCGTGCCATGCGCACGAACGTCCCGATGCCGGAGAAGAGCTCTTCACCCGCCTCGGCCGAGCCGGGCCGCAGGCCCTTGGCCGAGCAGGCGTCGGCCAGCCAGGCGCCCTCGACCGCCATGGTGTCGTCGATCACCCGACTCAGCAGATCGGCTCGCGTCGTCGCATCCGTCGCGGCCCACGCCGACGCGTGGTCGGCGACCTCGTTGACGGCGCGGTCGAGTGCGGCGACCTCGGCGGGACTCAGCACCTGCGCCGCCGCAGAGGCCGGCGCGGCCGGGCCCGCCGCTCCCCTCGTCGTGATGGCCATGGAGAATCAGCGTACCGAGACACTTCGGGGGCGCGGGAGGGGCAACCGGTGCCGGTGCCGGTGCCGGCGGCCGGTGCCGGCGGGCGGGCGGGCGGGCGGAGGCGGAAGGATCGGCGGGGCGGGTCGGGAGGATCGGAGGGCTGGTAGGAAGGAGGCGTCATGATGCCGTGGCGGCCTTCGAGCCTGCAGCGGGACCGCCGGACGAGCCGTCCAGCTGCGGTGCTGCGTGCCGGCGCCGGCCTGGCGGTGGCTGCGGCCGTGCTCGCGTCCTGCTCGAGTTCCCCGTCCCCGTCGTCCTCGCCGCCCGCCGCGCCGCCGAGCGGGTCCCGGGCGGAGCCACCGGCACGTACCTGGTGGAGTCGGGGATCCACAAGATCAAGCACGTCATCGTCATTGAGCAGGAGAACCGCTCCTTCGACAGCTATTTCGGGACGTACCCCGGGGCAGACGGCATCCCGATGAAGGACGGCGTGCCCACGGTCTGCGTCAACGACCCCGTCACCAACCAGTGCATGGCCCCGTACCACGACACCGCCGACTCGAACGGCGGCGGGCCCCACGGCGAGGCCAACGCGGTCGCCGACGTGAACGGGGGCCAGATGAACGGCTTCATCCAACAGGCCGAGAACGGCCGCAAAGGCTGCGTCGACCAGATCAACCCCGCATGCGGCAGCCGGACCGAGACCGACGTGATGGGCTACCACACGGCGGCGGAGATCCCGAACTACTGGACCTACGCCAACGACTTCTCGCTCGACGACCACATGTTCGAGCCGGTGAAGTCGTGGTCGCTGCCCGACCACCTCTACATGGTCTCGGCCTGGTCGGCCCGGTGCGCCAACGCGTCGCCGTCGAGCTGCGTGAACAACATCGTCGGGCCGGTCGGCGTGGGCCAGATGGAACGGGCGGTCGACAAGGCCCTGCGCACGGGAACGGCCAGGATCGACGAGGCCTGGACCGACATCACCTGGCTCCTCTACGCCAAGCACGTGTCGTGGGCGTACTACATCGAGACCGGGGACCAACCCGACTGCGAGGACGACGCGTCCATGACCTGCCCTCCCGTGCACCAGAAGTACGACACACCCGGGATCTGGAACCCCCTCCCGCTGTTCGAGGACGTGCAGAAGGACCACCAGCTCCACAACATCAAGCCGCTCGAGGACTACTTCACCGCCGCCCGCAAGGGGACGCTGCCGGCGGTGACCTGGATCGTGCCGTCCAACCAGAACAGCGAGCACCCGCCGTCGAGCGTGCACCAGGGCCAGGCCTACGTGACGGCCCTGGTCAACGCGGCGATGAAGAGCCCCGACTGGAAGTCGACGGCCATCTTCTTGCAGTGGGACGACTGGGGCGGGTTCTACGACCACGTCGTGCCGCCGACGATCGACGAGAACGGCTACGGCCTGCGGGTGCCGGGGCTGGTGATCTCGCCCTACGCCAAGAAGGGCTACATCGACCACCAGACCTTGAGCAGCGACGCCTACCTGAAGTTCATTGAGGACGACTTCCTCGACGGTGCCAGGCTGAACCCCAAGACGGACGGACGCCCCGACCCCCGCCCCGACGTCCGCGAGGACGAGCCCGAACTCGGGAACATCGCGGCCGACTTCGACTTCAGCCAGAAGCCGAGAGCCCCGGTGCTCCTGCCGACGAACCCCCCGACCGATTCGCCGTCGATCCCGGCGTACTTCTCGGGCCAGGGGCCGTGCACCGGGTGCATAGCCACGCCACCGACCGACATCGGACCCGACTCCTGATCCGACGGACCCACGCAGGCGTTTTGACGCCCGCTTACACCGCCGTTTAGGTTTCCGCCCGAGATCTCCACCGGGATGGCGCCGGGTGGGGGCCTCGGGGGCGGGCAAGTCGCCCGAGGACGACTTCGATCAGGCGGGGCGGGACATCATGGGTTGGGGGCTGGAGGAGCAACGCTCCGAAGACGACGCGCTCGATGCCGTTGACCAGGCCATTCATTGTCTGACCGTCAAGCCTGTCCGATCCGTGATCGGGAGCCCTGAAAGTTCCGTCAGCCAGGCGTCAGCGGCTGTCAACGATCCTTCAGCGATCGTTCAGGGATCGATCAGCACCCCATCGCAAACTCACAGCCTCGGGCGACGGTGCTCGAGAACATCCTTGAAGGAGGCGGCATGTTGAAGCGCAGATTCACTCTCAGACGCTGGGTGCACGAACCCGGCGAACTCGACCGGGCCAGCGACGGTTCGGCCAACGGCCAAGGCCTGCAGTCGTCGGCGACTGCAGGTCCCATGGTGGCTCACCAGTCCGTCCCCGTCCCGGCGCAGGTCACATGTGCTCCGGGCAGCGGGCTTCTTGGCGGCGAGCCTCGTCGTCTCGGGTGCGTCGGCTGGGCTCGCGGCCGTGCCGGCGCAAGCCACCGGGACCACTCCGGGGATCTCGGCTCCCGCCAACGTGGTCGTCGGCGAGGCCGACGGGTCGGTGACCCTGCCGGTCACGCTGAGCGCCGCCAGCACGAGCACGGTGACCGTGGGCTACGCCACGGCCAACGGAAGCGGAGAAAGCCAGACCGGCTGTGTCTACACGAACCCCATCTACGAGGGCGTGTCGGGCACGCTCACCTTCAATCCCGGGGTGACAACCCAAGACGTCACGGTAAACCTGCTCAACTGCGGGACCAGCCTCTCGACCGGGTTCTACACCTTCTACCTGAACCTCTCGTCGCCCTCGGGTGCGACCATGGTGCGATCGGGAACCCAGATCGACGTCACGGGTGACGCAGCCGCAAGCTCGACTCCGGGGCTCTTCGTGAAGAACGCCGTGGTCGACGCCACTGCGGGCACGGTCCAGGTCCCTGTGCTCCTCGGCGGTCCCTCGGGTGCGTCCCTAGGGGTCCCCGTCACGGTGAACTACGCCACGTCCGACGGCTCGGCCAAAGCGGGCACCGACTACACGCAAAAGAGCGGCACCTTGACCTTCACCGCCGGGTGAGACGGCACGCAACATCACCGTCCCGATTCTCGACCCGTCGGGTTCGGAGCCGACCCGGAGCTTCTCGGTGACGCTGTCGTCGCCTTCGAACGCGACCATCGCCACCGCGACCGCCACGGTCACCATCGGTGCGAGCGGCGCCTCGGCGGTGACCAACCCGGGCATCTCGGCACCACCCAACGTCGTGGTGGGCGAGACCGACGGCTACATCGATCTGCCGGTCACCTTGAGTGCGCCGGGGATCAACACGGTCTCGGTCAACTACACCACGGCCAACGGCAGCGGCGAAACCCAGACCGGGTGCTACTACACGAACCCCGTCTACCAGGGCCAGAGCGGCACGCTCACCTTCACCCCCGGCGTGACCACCGAGGTGGTGCGGGTGCCGTTGATCAACTGTGGGGCCAGCCTCTCGACCGGGTTCTACACCTTCTACCTGAACCTCTCGGGGAACTCGGGCGCCTCACTCGTCGATGGCGGTACCCAGATCGACGTCACGGGTGACGCACCGGGCGAGCTCCACTCCGGGGCTCTTCGTCAAGAACGCCGTGGTCGACGCCACTGCGGGCACGGTCCAGGTCCCCGTGCTCCTCGGCGGTCCCTCGGGTGCGTCCCTAGGGGTTCCCGTCACGGTGAACTACGCGACCGTAGATGGCTCGGCGAAGGCGGGCACCGACTACACCCAGGAGAGCGGCACCTTGACCTTCCCGGCCGGTGAGACGGCCCAGAACATCACCGTGCCGATTCTCGACCCGTCGGGTTCGGAGCCGACCCGGAGCTTCTCGGTGACGCTGTCCTCGCCGTCGTCGAACGCCACCATCGCCACCGCGACCGCCACGGTCACCATCGGTGCGAGCGGCGCCTCGGCGGTGACCAACCCGGGCATCTCGGCACCACCCAACGTCGTGGTGGGCGAGACCGACGGCTACATCGATCTGCCGGTCACCTTGAGTGCGCCGGGGATCAACACGGTCTCGGTCAACTACACCACGGCCAACGGCAGCGGCGAAACCCAGACCGGGTGCTACTACACGAACCCCGTCTACCAGGGCCAGAGCGGCACGCTCACCTTCACCCCCGGCGTGACCACCGAGGTGGTGCGGGTGCCGTTGCTCAACTGTGGGGCCAGCCTCTCGACCGGGTTCTACACCTTCTACCTGAACCTCTCGGGGAACTCGGGCGCCTCACTCGTCGATGGCGGTACCCAGATCGACGTCACGGGCGACGCCCCGGGCGGGTCCACGTCGGGCCTGTTCGTCAAGAACGCCGTGGTCGACGCCAGCGTCGGCACGGTCGCAGGTCCCCGTGCTCCTCGGCGGGCCTTCGGGCTCGGCCCAGGGCCTTCCGGTCACGGTCAACTACACGACCGTGAACGGCTCGGCCAAGGCGGGCACCGACTACACCCAGGAGAGCGGCACCTTGACCTTCCCGGCCGGTGAGACGGCCCAGAACATCGCCGTGCCGATCAAGGACCACAGCGGTGCGACCCGGAGCTTCTCGGTGACGCTGTCCTCGCCGTCGTCGAACGCCACCATCGCCACTGGCACCGACACCATCACCATCGGTGCCAACAGCGGCTCGGCGGTGACCAACCCGGGCATCTCGGCACCACCCAACGTCGTGGTGGGCGAGACCGACGGCTACATCGATCTGCCGGTCACCTTGAGTGCGCCGGGGATCAACACGGTCTCGGTGAACTACACCACGGCCAACGGCAGCGGCGAAACCCAGACCGGGTGCTACTACACGAACCCCGTCTACCAGGGCCAGAGCGGCACGCTCACCTTCACCCCCGGCGTGACCACCGAGGTGGTGCGGGTGCCGTTGCTCAACTGTGGGGCCAGCCTCTCGACCGGGTTCTACACCTTCTACCTGAACCTCTCGGGGAACTCGGGCGCCTCACTCGTCGATGGCGGTACCCAGATCGACGTCACGGGCGACGCCCCGGGCGGGTCCACGTCGGGCCTGTTCGTCAAGAACGCCGTGGTCGACGCCAGCGTCGGCACGGTGCAGGTCCCCGTGCTCCTCGGCGGGCCTTCGGGCTCGGCCCAGGGCCTTCCGGTCACGGTCAACTACACGACCGTGAACGGCTCGGCCAAGGCGGGCACCGACTACACCCAGGAGAGCGGCACCTTGACCTTCCCGGCCGGTGAGACGGCCCAGAACATCGCCGTGCCGATCAAGAACCACAGTGGTGCGACCCGGAGCTTCTCGGTGACGCTGTCCTCGCCGTCGTCGAACGCCACCATCGCCACTGGCACCGACACCATCACCATCGGTGCCAACAGCGGCTCGGCGGTGACCAACCCGGGCATCTCGGCACCACCCAACGTCGTGGTGGGCGAGACCGACGGCTACATCGATCTGCCGGTCACCTTGAGTGCGCCGGGGATCAACACGGTCTCGGTGAACTACACCACGGCCAACGGCAGCGGCGAAACCCAGACCGGGTGCTACTACACGAACCCCGTCTACCAGGGCCAGAGCGGCACGCTCACCTTCACCCCCGGCGTGACCACCGAGGTGGTGCGGGTGCCGTTGCTCAACTGCCCTCAGACGCAGAACCTGACCTTCACGTTCAACCTCTCCGGGGCTTCGGGTGCGACCATCACCAACGCGACCACCACGGTCACGGTCGGTGACTTCCCGACGATCACGAGCTTCACCCCGACATCTGGACCCGTCGGAACCAAGGTGAAGATCACCGGGTCGAACCTGGAGGGCGCGACCAGTGTCAAGTTCAACGGCAAGGCGGCCACGATCAAGAAGGATTCAGCGAACAAGCTGAAGGTGGTCGTGCCGGCAGGCGCAACAACGGGGCCGATCACGATCACCACGCCGGTGGGATCTGTGACCAGCACCGGGAACTTCACTGTGAACTAACCAGCGGGAACCAAACGGAGACGGCCCACCTGACCCCGGATCGGGGTCGGGTGGGCCGCTCCGCGTGGTGACCCGACACCCGTGCCACAGACGGACGACGTCGGGTTGTTCAGACCCGGGGAAGGACCTCCTCGGCGATCAGGCGGAGGTGCTCGAGGTCGCCGAGGTCGAGCACCTGGAGGTAGACGGCCTCGGCCCCGATGGCGGCGAATGCGTCTATGCGCGCCAGCACCTCGTCAGGCGTCCCCGCGGCGCCGTTGGCACGCAGCTCGGAAGGCTGGCGCCCGATGGCCGACGCCCGGCGCTCGAATTCGACCTCGTCCCGCCCGCAGCAGACCACCTGAGCCGCCGAGAGCCGAATCGACGCCGGGTCGCGGCCTTGTGCTTCGCACGCGGCCACGCACGCGGGCGTACTGCGCCTCGGTGTCCGAGACCGAGGAGAACGGGAGATTGAACTCGGCCGCGTAGGTCGCGGCGAGCTTCGGAGTGCGCTTCGCGCCGCCGCCACCGACGATGAGCGGCGGGTGCGGGCTCTGAACGGGCTTGGGCAGCGCCGGGCTGTCCTTCAGCTGGTAGTGGCGGCCGTCGTAGGAGAAGGTCTCACCGTCGGGCGTGGTCCAAAGACCTGAGATGATCGCGTACTGCTCCTCGAGGCGTTCGAAGCGCTCGCCGAGCGGCGGAAAGGGCACGCCGTAGGCCGTGTGCTCGGCGTCGTACCAACCCGCACCCAGCCCGAGCTCGGCCCGGCCCCCGCTCATGGCGTCGACCTGCGCCACCTGGACGGCGAGCATCCCGGGCAGGCGGAAGGTGGCGGAAGTGACCAGGGTGCCCAGCCGGATCCGTTCGGTCTCCCGGGCGATCCCGCCGAGCGTCACCCACGCATCGGTGGGTCCAGGAAGCCCGTCTCCGCCCATGGCCAGGAAATGGTCGGAGCGGAAGAAGGCGTCGAAACCGAACTCCTCGGCCGTCAGGGCTACGGCGAGCTGCTGCTGGTAGGTGGCGCCCTGCTGGGGTTCGACGAAGATGCGGAGCTTCATCGGGCTCACGCTAACGGCACAGGGCAGACTGCGGGCATGGACATCGGAGTGATCTTCCCGCAGACCGAGGTCGGAGGCGACAGGGGCGCCGTGCGCGCCATCGGCCAGGCCGCGCAGGACCTGGGTTACTCGCACGTCGCGGCGTACGACCACGTCCTCGGCGCAGACGTCGCGGTCCACGGCCAGCTCGGGGGGCCCTACACCATCGACGACACCTTCCGCGAGCCCCTGACCATGTTCGCGTTCCTCGCCGGGTGCACCACTCTGGCCTTCGCCACTTCCATCCTGATCAGCCCGCAGCGACAAACGGCCCTGCTGGCCAAACAGGCGGCAGAGGTGGACCTGCTCTGCGACGGCCGGTTCCGCCTCGGGCTCGGGATCGGGTGGAACAAGGTGGAGTACGACGCGCTCGGAGTCTCGTTCGACCGGCGTGGTCCGATCCTCGAGGAGCAGGTGGCGGTACTTCGCGCGCTGTGGACCGAGCGCAGCGTCACCGTCGACGGTCGGTTCCACCACTTCGAAGCCGCCGGCCTGGCCCCGCTGCCCGTGCAGCGACCCATCCCGATCTGGATCGGCGCCTTCGCACCCGCCGCGCTACGCCGGGTCGGACGGCTCGCGGACGGGTGGTTCCCCCAGGCCCGGCCGCGTGGCGGGCTGGAAGAGGCGCTCGAGATCATTCACGAGGGAGCGGCAGAGGCGGGGCGGGACATGTCCGGTTTCGGCTTCGAGGGCCGCCTCGAGTACGCCACCCGCGACCTCGACACGATGAGCGAGCACGCGCGGCGCTGGCGGGAGGCGGGAGCGACGCACCTCTCGGTGAACACCATGCACGCCGGACTGAAGAACACGGAGGAGCACATCGACGCACTGGGCCGGGTGGCCGAGGCTCTGCTGTAGGAGCAGTCGGGGCAGTAGGAGCAGTCGGGCAGTAAGAGCCCTCGAGCGGACTGATGCCGGACGAACCGATCCCCGACGCCCGGCCCGACGTCCCGCTCACCACCCTGGCCAAGGAGTGGGGCCGCATCGGATGCACCGGATTCGGCGGCCCGCCCACGCACATCGCCATGTTGCGGCGGCTGGTGGTCGAGCGCGAGGGCTGGCTGGACGAGACTGAGTTCGAGGACGCCATCGCGGCCACCAACCTGCTCCCCGGGCCGGCATCGACCCAACTGGCCATCTTCTGCGCCTGGCGGCTCCGGGGCGTGCGGGGAGCGCTGGTGGGCGGGGCGTGCTTCATCTGCCCCGGCCTGGCGGTCATCATCGCCCTGGCGGCCGTCTTCCTGGCGGGGAACCCGCCGACCGCGGTGCGCGGAGCGGCGTTGGGCGCAGGTGCGGCAGTGGCGCCGGTGGCGCTCAATGCGGCCATCGGGCTCGCACCGGCGAGCTGGCGGCCGCTCGGGCACGGCGCGCGCCAGGCGGGCGCGCTGGGTGGTCTACGCCGCCGTGGGCGCGGCGTCGGCGGCGACCGTCGGCACGTATCTCGTCGTCGTGCTCGTGGGTTGCGGTCTGGTGGAGCTCGCGGTCGGAGGAGCCCTCCGTCCGCCGGGAGGCGCGGCGGGCGTGATCGCGCTCGTGCCGCCCCGAGTCGCGGCATCGCGGATCATGTCGCCGTCTCGAATCGCGGCCGCGCCGGGTGGACTGGGCGCGCTGTCTTGGGTGGCCCTGAAGGTCGGAGCACTTTCATTCGGCGGGGGTTTCGTGATCATTCCCCTGATGCAGGCCGACGCGGTGCACCGCTACCACTGGATGACGAATGCGCAGTTCCTCAACGCGGTCGCTCTGGGCCAGATCACGCCAGGACCGGTGGTGCAGACGGTGGCCGTGGTCGGCTACGCCGCGGCGGGTGTGGGCGGCGCGCTCCTCGCGGCGTTCATCGTCTTCGCCCCGTCCTTCGCCTTCATCCTCGGTGGCGCCCGGCACTTCTCTGCGCTGCGATCCAACCGGCTGGCTCAATCGTTCCTCGAGGGCGCGGGTCCCGCCGCCGTCGGCGCCATCGCCGGTGCCGCCATCCCCCTGGCGCTGGCGATCTCACATGTCTGGCAGGTCGGTGATCCTCGTCAGGCGCGTTCGCCGCCATCGTCGGGTTGCGGCGCAGCGTGGTCCTGACGCTGGTCTCCGCGGGGGTCGTGGGAGCGATCGGGGCCGCGCTCGGGTTGCCGGTCGCGGGCTGACGCTCGCCTACCCGGTCCAGGCGTGCCCGATGAGGAACGACGTGTCGGCCAGCACCCTGAAAACCCAGCCCGGCGCGGTGACGCCCGGCTGCGCCGCCACCCCGAGCCCGATACCGAGCGCGGTGCCGAGCACGAGCAGACCCAAGAGGGCCCAGGGGACGAACCGCCTCACGGCGATGCTCACAGCCGGCGCCGCGGGAGACCAGACGAGTAGCGCGGACGAGATGCGGAAGACGTTGAGCGATCCACGCTGCAAGTGTGCCCGATGCCGGGCCCGACGCGCTTGCGTTTCGGCGGCGCCGGTGGTGCGGGTGCGCACTACGGCGCCCGGGCGAGGACCTCCCGCAGGCCCTCGCGCCAGTCGGGATGGGCGGGCTCCCACCCGAGCTCCGCCTTCGCCCGCTCGTTGGAGACCGCCGGCTGGTCGCACATCAGGTAGGTCATGAACTGACCGGCGGCGAAACGGGCCAGGGCGCGGCGGCACCGTGCGCGGTCGCTTGGCTCCGAGGAGCTCGGCGGCGAAGGGCATCCACTCCGACGCTCGCGCCGGGACATCGTCGGTCACGTTGAACACGCCGTCGGGGCCTTGGAGCGCGGCGACCGTCGCGCTCACCGCGTCGTCGATGTGAACGAGCCCGAACATGCCCTTGGCCCGCCCCGGGGACCGGAAGGACACGCTTGGCGATCAGCGTGGCGTAGAGACCGCCCGGGGCGATGTAGGTGCCGGCGCCGTAGTAGGTGCCGTAGCGCAGCACCACGCCCTCGACGCCGGCGTCGCCCAGCGTCTCCGACTCGAGCGTGGCGAGCGAGCGCGCCAGCGCGCCGATCTGTCCCTTGGCGTCGGTCCAGAGCGGGTCCGCCTCGGTGCGCACGCCAGGCCCGGGTCGGTAGACGAAAGAGATCGACTGGGCCACGACGCGACGGGCGCCGGCCTCGCGGGCGGCGCGCACCAGCACACCCGAGACGTCGACGCGCAGCCGGCTGGTCGCGTCGAAGCCCTTCTTCATGGCGATGGGGTTCGCCGTCTTGGGCAGCGCGGTCAGCTGGTTCACCACCACCTCAGGCTGCGCCTCCCTCACAGCACGGGTCAGGGTGTCGGCGTCGAAGGCGTCGCCGGCCGCCGCGACGACTCCGGGCAATCCCAGGGCGGCCACCTTCTCGGGGTTTCGGGCATAGACGGTCACCTCGTGCCCGGCCGCAGCCAGCGAGCTGACCAAAGGGCGGCCGATGGCTCCGGTGCCGCCCGCCACGAAGATGCGCATCGGGATTCGAGACTACGTTGCCCAGCCCGGCCGGCTCGAACGAAGCGCTCGACGGTCCTCCACCAACGCGTCCTGCCTTCGACGCGTCGACGGCATTCGGTGTGCGCTTCGCTACGGCGAAGGCGACGGCCGGTACGTGAGCAGGACGTTACCGGCGTCGAATTGCCTGACGCGGGCCAACCTGAGCGTGAGCCGACTCTTCAGATCCTCGAAGAGGGAGCGGCCCTGACCGAGGGCGATCGGACAGACCATGATCCGCAACTCGTCCAGGACGCCCGCGGCTGCGAAGTGGGCCGTGAGGTGGGCGCTGCCGAGAAGGAGCAGCTCGCCGCCGGGCGCGGCCTTCACGGCTTCGATCCGCTCGACTGCTTCTCCAGCGATGACGGTCGTGTTGGACCAGCTTGCGTGTTCGAGTGTGGTCGAGAAGACGAGCTTGGGCTTGGTGTTCATCCGGGACGTGATGGCGGGGTCATTGGCCTGCGCCTGGTCGGTCGGCCAGTAGGCGGCCATGTGCTCGTAGGTCGCCCGACCGAAACCGAGCGTGTCCGCCTCATTGAGCTGGCGAACGGCGAACTCATCGAACTCCTCGTCGATGACCGCCCAGTCGAACTCGCCGTTCGGACCCTCGTAGAAGCCGTCGAGGCTGGTGAGGATGAACGAAGCCAAGGTTCTCATCGGTTGTTCCTCCTCGTGGTTGGCCCGGCGAAGCTCACGATGCGGCCTCGTCCAGGGTCGCAGCGAGCGATTCCAGCAGGGACCGGGTTCCTTCTTCCCTCTGGGCCGCCGTGTCGTGACCATCGAGAAAGACACCCTGCTCGGTCAGGATCAGTTGCGTCGTCGCATCGCGGGCGTGGAACTCGACCGTTGCCACCGACACGGAGATCCGACTGTCGTCGGCGAACATCTCGTACGTGTAGACGATCCGCTGTTCGGGAACGATGTCGCGGAACTGCGACTCGTACGTATAGACGGGGCCGCCCGGAGGCCCGCCGCGATTGAGCTCTCGCCCCCCGACCCGGAAGTCGAGCTCGTAGCCGGCTCCCAGTGCTTCGGCGGAGCCGGCGAACCAGCGGGCCTTGAGCTTCGGATCCGCCCAGGCCCCGAAGACGTGAGCAATGGGAATGTCGTAGGTCCGCTCGATGACGAACGTGTCATGGGCGACGGTGGACAGGCTCATGGTTTCTCCACCCTCCTCGTTCAGGACATCGCCCAGTCGGTCCAGGCGGGCTTCCCAGCCCCGGCGTCGATCGGTGATCCATTGCTCGGCGGCGGTCATGGCTGCACGCTCGATCCGGCACATGCGGGTCCTCCCGACCTTCTCGGTCTTCACGACCCCGCACGCCTCGAGGACCTGCACGTGCTGGACGACGGCGGCAAGCGACATGGGCAGGGGCTCCGCCAGTTCGCTGACCGAGGCGGGGCCCAAGGTGAGCCGTTCGACCATGGTGCGCCTGCTCTTGTCCGCCAGCGCCTGGAACGTCCGATCCAGGTCGATCATTTGGTCAAGCATGTACTTGAGTATCTAGGTCGCAGCCACAACAGTCAAGTACCCTCTTGAGCTTTAAGCCTGGGCGGTCAGGTTTGTGATTGTTCTCATCGCTCCTACCTGCTCCTTCGCGCTCGCCCTGGCCGGGCGGCGAACGTCCTCGCTCACGACCTCGATCGGTACCCCGGGTTCTCGAGTCTCTGGTGTGCACAGGGCAACCCGCGCCAGCAACAGGACGGGAATCGGCCTCGAGGTCTTCCTCTTGAACCCCGCGAGTTGCCGAGCCGAACAGAGGCACCCGCGACGACGTGTTCGCGCTCGCTGCCTTCGAGTCCCTCACGACAACCGAGAACGTTTCGGCGCCGAATTCGACGTCGATTGTCGGGTTAGCTCTGAGGTTGTAACACCAGTCAGGGTTCCTCGGTTCGCAAACCGGCCGTCCACCTGCGCGAAGCAGCCAACCCGGGTCACGCGCTCTGTACCCGATTTCGCGCCGACGTGATGGAGGAGTATCAGCAAGGCACCCTCGAACTCACCGCCCCTGTCCCCGTCGTTGGTACGGAACTCTTGAACGAATGATGCGGGTGTTCGCATCGCACATATGTTTCCCCATTTCCAGGTCTGCCATGCCGACGACCGCGTCGCAACGTTCACCGGCACCACAACTACAACTCGTCGCTCACACTCGTTGTTGGTCACTGCTACTCCGAATCGAACCTCGATGTCGAGAACAGCGAGACTTCCCTACGGCATGGCTGACATAGACGGCGAGAACGGCCCTCGTCGAACAGGAACGGAAACCGTCGCTTTTTGACCACGGTCAATTCCAGTTGTCGATCTTGATGTCGTTTGGCGCGGGGGATCCCTTCCCGGATTCGAGGAGCGACTTGAGGCTCAACAGAAAGACCGCCCACTTCGTGCTGCAGTGGTACATGAACTCGACGGGCTCCTTCCAACCCTGGTGTTCGAAAAGGATTACCGCGTACTCGCCATCCTGCTTCAGATCCCAACTGACGGTGGTCCCGATCCATTCTTCGGGTCCGTCCACGACCTCCCAGAGCACATGCTTTGCGGCATTGAGCTCGAGAACCTTCATGTCGAATCCTCCGGCATCAAACCGGAACTGGACGACTCCGCCGACGTCGCTGTCCCCTTGCGTGTCTTGCGTCCACCATCCGGAAAGACCTTCGATGGTGGTCAACGCCCGATAGGCATCAACTGGCGACGACGACTTGATCCCGACTCTGTGCAAAATATCTGGCATTTCTGAGTCCTCTTTCCCGTGTTATTCGTGTACAGACATCGATCGGCTACCCGCCAACGAGCGCCGCGTTCTGGCGCTCCATCGCCTTTACCTCGCCGGTGCGCCAGCCCTCGGCCATGGTCGCTGACATGGGATCCGGGAAAATCTCGTCCTCCCCGGCCTCCACTCCGTCGAAGATGGCTCGTGCGACAGACTTCGGGGATGCCTTCGGTACGTCGAAGTCACGGGACATTTCAGTGTCGACGGGACCGGCCAGGACAACATGCACGCTTCACGCCCTGTCCAGCCAGGAGCGGCGCTATTCGATTGCGAGAGAGAAAGCAGCAGCCTTGGAGATCGAATAGGCCGGAATAAACGGCAAAGCTGCCAGGGCCGTGTTCGACAGCACATTGACGATGGCTCCCCGTGAGCGGGTCAGCGACGGCAGGAAGGCCTGAGTCATGCCATACGTGCCGTAGAGGTTGACGGCCAGGTGTCGTTCGAGGGCGCCACGATCGCTCAGGTCGTCGTAAAGACCCAGACCGGCGTTGTTGACAAGGATGTCAAGAGACGCGACTGTCTCGACAGCCGCCTGAATCTGCGCTGCGTCGGTTACGTCCAGCATCAGGGGCGTGACGCGGCTCATCTGGGTGATCCAGAGGTTGACGTGTTCCTGCGTACACCCGCTTGACCCCTCTCCTCAGGGACTCCTCGACCAGGGCCTGCCCGATGCCACGGTTCGCCCCGGTTACCAGAATTGATCGGCCTGCGATCGTCATTGCGTCCTCCCGAATGCATACGGACCGACGTGGCCCGACGCGCGGATTGTCCGAGCTGTCGGTTATGTAGACACCGCGAGTCCAGTAAACTTGTCCTTCCATGACCGACCAATTCGTGGTTCGTTCGGTGTCAGTATTGGAAGAGGCATGGACATGGAACTAGATCATTGCTAGAAACCACGAGAGGAAAACTTGAGAGTCCTCAGTCGACCTGATCACCAGGGCGAGGGCCGGGGATGGGGACGCGTTCCGTGCCCTCACGGAGCCGTACCGCCGCGAGCTGCAGGTGCACTGCTACCGGATGCTCGGATCATTCCAGGACGCCGAGGACGCTGTTCAGGATGCTTTACTGTCCTCCTGGCAAGGGATCGGACAGTTCGAGGGGCGTTCCTCGGTCCGAACGTGGCTCTATCGCATCGCCACCAACCGTTGTCTCAACACGCTTCGAACAGCCAAGCCGACGCCCGGCCAAGGAGTGGGAGATGCCAGAGGTTGAACCACCCGAGCCGACCGGGTTCGGAGAAGTCGTGTGGCTCGAGCCGTATCCCGACAGCCTTCTCGAAGGCGCAATCGACATGTTGTCCAGCCCTGAGGCCCGCTACGAACAGACCGACGCAATCTCCCTGGCCTTCGTGACGGCATTGCAGGTCCTGCCCGCCCGCCAGCGTGCCGTGCTCATCCTGTGTGAGGTGCTCGGCTACCGCGCCAATGAGGTTGCCGACATGCTCGACTCGACGGTCGATTCGGTCAACAACGCCTTGAAGCGGGCCCGATCGAGCCTGCAACGACGCGGCCGAGCGCGAACCGCCTCCCGCTCCCGACTCGCCCTCCGAGCAGGCGCTCGTGGCAAGATTCGTCCGAGCCATACGAGGCCGGTGATGTGGCAGCGCTCATCGGCTTGCTCACCGAAGATGTGCGAGTCTCCATGCCACCAGTCCCGTTCGAATACGAAGGTATCGACGTGGTCGCCCGCTTCTACACCAGCATTTTCGGCGGAGGCCGCTGGGCCTATGACCTCGTGCCCACGGTGCGGGCGAACCGCCAGGTTGCATTCGGAGCTTACGTTCGAGTCCCGACCGGCATCGCCACGGCGCCGGCCTCCTCGTCCTCACCCTCGCTGGTGATCGGATCTGCGCCATGACCCGCTTCGACAACAGCGTGCTCGCGCGATTTGGACTGCCACTATCGCTCCCCGGCCGATAATCGATATCTGTGTAGGTCTCGACCGTTCCCGAACACCGTCGGCTCGATATAGCAGCCACGATCCAGATGCTTCGGGCGACCGCCGCCAGCGGCGAGAGCGGCACCCCCGGCGATATAGCCCTCGACCCGGTCCCGTCTGGGTCTGCGGATCGAACGGGTCGCCCACCGGGACCTGGGCGAAGGACTGGGCGGGGGCGTCCACGCGCTCGTCGTGCTGGTTGCGGGTGACGACGATCCGGGTGAGCGAAGAGCGGACCTCAGATCGGGTACCCGGCATTATGGGGGCTGAGGAGGTCGACCGCCTTGAGCTTGGAGAAGACACTCGTCACGTCACGGTTGGAGGTGCGCCCGCCCTGCGAGCTGGACCGCGCACGGTTGGTCGAACTCTTCTGCAATGACGACTTCATGAAGTTCTCCGGCCAAGCTCTGACTGAGGCGGCGGCTCACGGGCGTTTCGATCACATGCTCGCAATGTGCGAAGTCGTTCCGTTCGCGAAACAGCCGATCGTTGAGCGGGCCTCAGGGCTCGTCGTCGGCTATGCAGGCGCCGATTACTTCACCTTCGAGGGTGATGAACGTCTGGAATGGGGGTACCGGCTGGTGCCGGAATCGCGAGGATTGGGGTACGCGACCGAGGCAAGCCACGCTTTACTCTCCCGCGCTCGTGAGACGTTTTCGGGCGAGCTGCTTGCGGTGATCGACCCAGCCAACCATGCCTCCCAAAACGTCTGCCGGAAACTTGGTTTCGCATTCTTGAAGCAGGCGCCTCTCGATGGGGACATTGCGAACTTCTACACCCTGGCCATCGGCGACACGGGGCGATAATTGTCGGAGCTCCGGCTTTCAAGTTGGCTCCAGAAGTAGCCGACTGCCCCCGAACGCCTGGGTCGTTAGCCGCCGGACTGCAAGCGACCTTGCCACGTTGTGACATCGAGACCGGGATAGCGAGTTGCGACACCCTCCAGAGTCTCCGAGGTCCAGTACGGATGGCCAGGGGGAGGAAACCCGAAGAGGAGTAGCTGTCGCACGGTCGCCTGTTCCACAAAGGGCTGCCAATCTGGGTGAAATGACTTGTCGCCCCAGGAGTGACGAGAGGTCCAGGTGTTGTCAGCATGGCGGTAGCTGGCGTGGATACTGAACCGGCCAGCGCTGGGCGCAGTCAGTTCCGTTGCCCGATGAAAGGTGTCGGTGCTGTAGACCACAATGGTGCCGGCTGGACCCGCTCCTGACACCTCATGCTCGTAGAGCGCTGGGTGTTCGCTACGTCGTTGGACGTGTGGCAAGGCCGGCAGGCCCTCACTCACTGCCAGTGGCACGAGGTGAGTCGGGCCCAACTCCTCCGTCACATCGCTCAGCCAGATGAACATCTCGAGACCACGCCACCTGATGTCGGTCGACGGTGCGAGGGGTGTGTGGTTCAGGTAAGTCGCGGTGATGCTCCTGCACGTAGGTCGTGGCACCGGAGTACTTGGCCCACAGTTCCGAGGCATAGATTCGAATGTCCTCGCGTGCCGAAAGCTGCCTCGACGAATGCGATGACTCTGTCGTGGACACCAAGGTTGCACAGGGCGACCGTCGGGAAGGGGAAAGGGATGACGCCGCCGTACTCGTCTCCGGTGTAGATGTGGTTGCGCTCGCTCAAAGGATCAGCGTGATAGTCCTCTGCGGTTGGGTAGATCGAGCTCAAACCGGCCTTGGCCGACTCCAGATCAGGTCCGTCGAGGTAGCCGGGCAGAACGACGAGACCGTCACGTCGCCAGGCGGCGGAGGCGGCCATGAGATCCATCTTCGGAATGCCACACTGTCTCCGTCCGCCGGTACCACGTCTCATTCAAATCCGCAACCCTGTGCCGTATCGGTGACGGCCGGGTGTACCGTCGACGTCATGCCAAGCGTCCCGATGCAGACTCGATGGGAACGATTCAAGCTGTGGCTGGCCAGGCGTATTTCCAACAGAAAATAAGCGCCTTCAAGCAGCCACCTCGACTGTTCAAAAGGGGCAGTGGGTTTATGGTTTGAGGCCCTCCAGCGAGATGTCTCCTAGCTCGCGGGGCTCCGGCTGCGGACCGTGAGCGTTTGACCGGTGAGGTGCGACCCGTCGGACTGGGGCGGAGCCAGCCGACCAATCGCGTTCTCGAAGGTATGGGCGATGACGGCCGCTCCGGCAGAGTTCGGATCGTCGCCATACCCGCTTAGCGAACGCAGGCACTTGCTACCGACACCGGTACTCGACCCGACTCGGATTTCCGAAGTGTGTGAGATCCGCCGAGTGAGAAGCCCCCGGCAAATGGGCAACGGTGCTCGCCTCTGCGTGATACGCCTGAGCCATCGTCTTGCCCAGCAGGCCAACCCCGGCGACGGCGGCAACGGCGAGCGATCGACCAGTGCCGGGAGCCAACTAATCGCCGAGCATGGGGTCATAGACGTTCATGCCGACGATTGGTACATGAGGCCGCTGGCGATCCGTAGGCAAGCCACAATCACCGAAACGATCGGCTTCATCGTTGACAGGCCGTGAACGAAGCACGTTAGAACGTCGCATTGTCGGTTGACACGGCACTGAATCTCTCTGCGGCGTCCCTTTCTTTTGGATCGTCGAGGTGAACGTAACACTGCTCAGTGAAGGATCGACCTCTAGACCTCATCGACAAACAGGTGGCTACTTACGGCCACGACGGTCAGACGGAGCTTTTGAGCCGATGCGCCGAACTCGAACACACGTCGCCACGCAGATGCCCGATTCGGTCACGAAGATCAACAGCAGTGGGAGGGAAAGCGAGGCGGTCCAAGTCATCCGATGCGCGAGCGAGAGGTAGGCGAAGCCCGACGGTAGGAGGGTCGCCGCAAGGACCCATGCGACACCTTGGAGCCACCGGGGCAGGACGCCACGGGAGCGAACGCCGGCGGCGAGAACTATGACCGAGGCGCAAAGCAGAAGTTGACTACCACCGTCCAGCCGGTTGACGAGCTCGAACAGTCCATGGGTTCTCGCGACGTCACCGGCCTTGGCCGAGGAAACGAGGAGGAGGCCCAGGACACATTGCGCCACCGAGAGACGCGGCCGCACCGAGTCCGAGTTCTGCAGGTCTAACCACCCTGACAGCAGGACCTGGTCGTCGTAGAACACGGAAGAGGTGGATCAGCACGACGCCCAGCAGGACACCCGCAATACCCTCGACCAAGAGGTATTGCACTGTTGCCTGACTGGAGTGTTGGGAATACAGCGCGACGATCTGTGTCCCTGGTGAATTGATCGCCAGATTTGAAGGCCACTCTATGAGACCAGCCATCCACGCAGCGGCGTATCCAATGCCAGCGATTGCCGGAAGCAGCCAGTAAGCAAATCGGACGGCTTGATCTTCGACTCCATCCTCGAGCTCGGAAAATGGTTCGTTAAGATCCAGTTCGAGAGGCGGATCCGTATGCGTTCGTCATTGTCATCTCCTTGGCAAAGACGTTCGAGTTCAAACAAACAGTTCGGACCGATATTCACCGATGCCTGATCAACCAGAGTGAAGGACGAAGCGACCGATCAGGTTACGCGGCAACGTGTCGTCTTTCACGTTGGACCGATGCGGGCCAGCTCTCCGACCGCATCCACGGGGTCGACCTCAACCAGTTGGAATGCGGCGGATGCACGGACACGCCGGATGCCCAGGGCAGCGAATGCGCCCAGCACCGAGGCGCCGGCAGACACGGCCAGGGCCACTCGGTATCCGCTCGTGACGGTCGCTGGGGTGGCGAGGCTCCCGTGCGCGTTGAACACAGCCGTGGCCACGGCCACTCCGAAAACCGCTCCGAACTGTTGCACCGTATTGAGCGTGCCCGCCGCCTTTCCCAAGAGGTCCGGCGGCACGGCATTGAGCCCGCCGGCAGTGACACTGGGTAGCGCCATCGATATGCCGACGCCCGCAATGACGAACGGAAGGACGAAACTCGAGTAGCCGGCCGACGTCGCCGCCAGGTGGATAATCCACCCGAAACCGAACGCCTGCATCACCAGACCCGGCACGACGAGCGCTCGGGCGCCGAGCCGGTCCGACAGCGCCCCGGCGATCGGGGCGATCACGAGCGGTGTCGCCGTCCATGGCAGGAAGCGCAGTCCGGTCCCGAACGGGGAGTCCCCTCGGGCGAATTGAAAGAACTGGCTCGTCAAGAAGGCCGCCGAGAAGATCGCCGCCGCCAGGAAGAACTGGGTCGTCACGGCAGAGCTGAACGAGATCCGGGTGAAAAGGCTGAGCGGGATCATCGGCTCGGGTGCCCGACCTTCCCACCACACGAAGCCCCCGAGCAGCGAAGCACCGACGAACAACCCGGCCAGGTTCTGCGACGTGCCCCAGCCGTCCTGACCACCCTGGACCAGACCCCAGATGAGGACCGCGACGCCACTCGAGACGAGAACGAGTGCGGGAACGTCGAGCCGCGCCCGTGGGCCGTAGCTCTCGGGCAGGCGGAGGGAGGCGCCTACCGTCGCAGCGATGCCGATCGGGACGTTGACCCAGAAGATCCAGTGCCAGCTGAGGGCCTGGGTGATGCCGCCCCCTATGAGCGGCCCCGCGGCCACGGCCAGCCCGGCGATGCCGCCCCAGATGCCGACGACGGCACCCCGCTTTTCGACCGGGAAGGCCGAAGTCAAGATCGTGAGGCTCAGGGGCATTACGATGGCGGCACCGATCCCCTGTACCGCGCGGAACGCGATGAGAACATTCGCATCGGGCGCGAGCGCACAGGCGGCCGAGGCGGCCGTGAAGAGAGCGAGGCCGACTACGTACACGCGTCGACGACCGAGCCGGTCGCCGAGCGCAGCCGCGGTCAGGATGCCGGCGCCGAACGCGATCGTGTACGCGCTCACCGTCCATTGAAGTGTCGCGATGCCGCCGCCGAAACTCTTGTGAATGGACGGCAGTGCCGTCACGACGACGAGCGCGTCGAGGGTCACCATGAAATAGGCAACCGCGGTGAGCAGAACCGTCCTCACCTGGTTGGTCGACGAAGCTTTCGTTACGTGTGGCTGTGATGCGACCGAAGTCACTGTGATCTCCTTTGTTTATTCTCTTGTGGCGTTCCCGTTTGCATCGAGTGGTTTGGTGCGACACCTGATGATTTGGCGTCGAATGCGACCTGCGATGCCTCCATCGCTCGGCCATGGGGAAGTGTGGCTTCGCGGAGCAGCGAGGGAGCCGCAGCTCGGCGGGGTCGACTTGTGGTTAGCGACCGTCGGCCATCACGAGGGGCGCCTTCGCCAAAACGATTTCAACATCGACCGCCGCACCATTTTCCCATTCAGCTCTCCAAAGTCGTTGGCGTTGTCAGATCCCACTGGTGTAGACACCGCGCCTTCGGGAAATTGGTCGCTACAAACGGCCCGTTCGCGTTTCGGCGGATGTCTGCACCAGGTGGGATCGCACGACAAGGCGCAGTAGGCGTCATGAGACGCCTTCGACAGTTGGATGCAGCTGCACCATCGTGATACTGGTCCATACTACCAGTGCCGGATGCGTCATCTCGATCCAGGGCTTCAAGGATTTGTTTACGCCGCCAGGCCATCAGGTCTTTCCTCATTTACCGCCGACGTCACCGACGTCATGCAGCCTGTTTATATGGACGTACGACTCGACAAGCTACCCGTATTCGGCAGATGTGGTGTCGAGGTGCCTCTTCGATTCCGGTGTCGACCGTCGTGATCCGATGTTCGGACGCCAGCGCCGTCAGGCCGCCGCGCTGGAGCACCAAGCCGGCAACGACGGCCCCGGCCACGAAGATCAAGGAGGACCACAGGAACGCCGTCGTGTAGCTGTGGAGCAGGGCCGCCTGGAGATTGGCCGGGGTCAGTGCCCGACCGACCAAGTAGGACGTGGCAGCACCGGCGGCCAGCGTGTTGAGCAGCGACGTGCCGATGGATCCCCCAACCTGTTGGGCCGTGTTGAGGGTGGCCGATCCCACGCCGGCGTCCTGGGGCGCCAACCCGAGGGTGCCGGTGCTGAAGGCGGGGGCGACGCTCAGGCCGAACCCGATTCCCAACACGAGGAGATAGGGGAGCACGTGGCTGACGTACGAAGAGTGCAAGCCCGACCAGGTGGAGTCCGAACAGCGCCGCAGCAGACACGAGCAAGCCGATTGGCACGATCGGCTTGGGTCCGAACCGCGGCAAGAGGATGCGATTGGACACCTGGGCCATCGCGGCCAAGGCAGCCACCAGAGGGAGGAAGGCCACGCCGGTCTTCACCGGGCTGAACCCCAACGTGCCCTGCAGGTAGTAGGTCAAGAACAAGAACACACCGAAGATCCCGACGCTGGCGAACAGCATGGCCAACATGGATCCGCCCCTGGTTCGGTTGAGCACGACCCGGGGCGGGAGCAGCGGGTATTTCGCCCTGGTCTCGAAATAGGCGAACACAGCCAGCAGGACCACCCCTGCCACGAGGAACCCGATCGTGAAGGGATTGCTCCACGCCGTGGTCTCGGCGTGCGAGAAACCGAAGACGAGCGAGAACAGCCCGCCGGCCACCAGGAATAGGCCGGGCAGGTCCAACGGATCGTGGTCAGCCCCCTCGTCGTTTTTCAACCAGAGCAGGGCGCCGGCGATGGCGCTGGCAGCAAACACGAGGTTGACGAAGAGCGTCCAGCGCCACGAGGCGTAGGAGGTGAGGATGCCGCCGAGGAGGAGTCCGAGCGCGCCGCCTGCGCCGGCGATGGCGCCGTAGATCCCGAAGGCCTGCCCACGCTCATCCGGATCAGTGAAGGTGGTGGTCAAGAGGGCCAGCACCGAAGGGGCGAGCAGGGCCCCGAACGCACCCTGGACCGTCCGGGCGATGACGAGCATGGCGAAGTTGACCGAGCCCCACCGATGGCCGAGGCCACAGCGAAGCCGACCAGTCCGGTGATGAGGGCCCGCTTGCGTCCCACCATGTCCCCGATACGGCCGCCGAGGAGGAGCAAGCTGCCGAAGGCAAGCGAGTACGCGGTGACGATCCACTGGCGATCGGCGTTGGAGAAATGCAGATCGTGCTGGGCGGTGGGGAGGGCGATGTTGACGATGGTGCTGTCGAGAATGACCATCAACTGGGCGATCCCCAGCACGGCGAGAATCCACCACCGCCGGTCGTAGTTGGCCACATCGACCGGGGTCCCGTCCTCGCCCGCGTGCTCCATCGTCATCAATGTGGTCATCAGATCCTCCGTCTAAGCAGAGGGGAGTCGCTTCTGATCCTACCGACCCGACCCAAGCGAAAGCCACTGAGCGAAGTCTCGGGCGACGACGGGGCTTTGGAAGAATGTCCGCGTGAGCGAAGCCTCGGGATACCCCGGTGCGCCCCCCGGGTGGTACCCCGATCCGGCCGGGGGGCCCGGCCGGCGCTGGTGGGACGGCTACGCCTGGACCGAAGCGACCGTGCTGCCCCAGCTGCCGCCACCGCCTCCGTCACCGTGGCCCGGGGCTGCGCCGCCCGAGACCCTGCCGACCGGGCCGGTGCTGTGGGCGGTGGCGAGCGAGCGCCTGAACCTCCAGACCACCTCGTCGCGAGTCTCGGACGAGCTGCGGATGACGCCGCTGGCACGGGTGGCGGTGGTGCTGCCCGCCGTCGACTACCGTCGTCAACCTCGTCACGCAGCGCGTCGACGCAGGGCAGTGGCGCACCACCGGCCACGAACTGCGCGTGGCCTTCCACGACGCGCAGCACGGCGTGCAGGCGCCGCCCCTGCGTACCGCCACCCTCTCGCCGGTGGCCCTCGTGGTGGGGATGGTCATGGTCGCCGCGATCGTGTTCGCCTGCATCTGGCACACCGCGTCGTTCGGCGGCCCGGTCGCTCGGGTACCCCGCGGCGCGGAGCCCGGCCTGGGGCGTCGGCTGCTGGTTGGTGCCCATCGTCAACCTCTGGATGCCCTATGGCGATGCCGTGACCGCCTGCCTCCCGGTCACCCCGAGCGCGGACGTGTGCTGCGATGGTGGGTGGCGTGGCTCTGCACCGCGGATCTCAGCCTGCTCTCATCGGTCTTCGCCTTGTTCTCCACGGGCGCTGCTCTCGCGGTGTCGATCCCCGCTGCACTCGCCGCGCTCGCCGTCATCGTGTGGGCGCCCGGGATCGTGTCGGCCATCGGCACGGCCCACCGAGATGCGGTGAATTCGCTGAGCCCGACCTGAGACCTTAGGGTCAACTGCCGAGCGCTCATTTGGTCGACCCGCCCCCGCAATCCCGGTGATGTAACCCCCACCGTCCCGCCCGTCACGCCCGACTCGGATTGCGGAACAACAGTTCACCGAGCGATAGCGCCGCTGTTGCCTGAGGTTCACTTCGCATCTCTAGGGTCAACTCGCGTGGCTATGAAAACCACTCTCCGGACCTCGCACGCGAGCCCGCCATCGCGCCGCGAACTCAAGCCGGGTATCGACCCCGAATTGCGTCCCGCCTGGAGGAGACCCTCCGGTCCCTCGATCCCGATGCATCGCGACCCGCCGATGTCATGGAGGCGACCGCCTTGACGTTGGGCTTCTTGGGCCGCACGGTGCTCGGTGACATCGACGTTGCAGTGCGGCGGGGCACGATCACCGCCCTCATCGGGCCGACCGGATCGGGCAAGTCGACCTTCCTGCGCACCTTCAACCGGATGAACGACCGTGTCCCTGGCTTCAAGTTCGATGGGCGACGTCACTCTCGACGGCAAGAGCATCTGGTCCCCGGAGGTGGACCTGCTCACGCTGCGCCGGCGGGTCGGCATGCTCTTCCAGCGGCCCAACCCGTTCCCGATGTCGATCAGGGACAACGTGGTGGCCGGCGTCAAGGCCCACCGCATCGCCAAGGGCAAGCAGCTCGACGTCGTGGCCGAGCAGCGGCTGACCGAGGTCGGCCTCTGGGACGCGGTCAAGGACCGCCTGGGCGACTCGCCGTTCCGCCTTTCGGGTGGCCAGCAGCAGCTGCTGTGCCTGGCCCGCGCGCTCGCCGTAGGACCCGAGGTCCTGCTGTTCGACGAGCCGACCTCGTCGCTCGACCCGATCACGACCGAGTACATCGAGGCCCTGATGAAGACCCTGGCGCCCGCGCTCTCGCTCATCGTGGTCACGCACAACCTCGGACAGGCCGATGCGGATCTCCGACCAGACCATGTTCTTCTTTCAGGGGCCTGGTCGAATACGGCCCGACGGACGATCTGTTCTCTCATCCCTCGCATCCCGACACCGAGCGCTACGTCACCGGTCGGATGGGCTAGCCGCGACGACCGCCGACGCGAACCCCGTCGCAGCCCGCCGTTCGCCGACCGCCAGACGCCACCCACCGCCACAGCACCACCCACACAAGGAGAGATTGCCGTGAGAACACCGAACGCACGACGCGAGTGATTCGAGCGGTGATCGCTCCGCCCTGGCGGGCCTCGCACTGGCTCGTCGTCCTCAGCACCGCTGCCCTCAGCACCGCGGCAAGCCGAGCATCAAGCTGCCGCAGAGCGGCGTCGAGTCACCGCCCCGGGCACGCTGACCGAAACGGGCAGCACGCTGCTCTACCCGCTCTTCAACCTGTGGGTCGGCGGCTACACGGACAAGTACCACAACGTGAAGATCCAGACGGCGGCGACCGGCTCGGGCACGGGCATCACGACGCCAAGAACGGACCCGTCGACATCGGCGCGTCCGATGCCTACCTCTCGCCCGAGCGTGGCCCAGGCCAACCCCGACCTGAGAACATCCCGCTGGCCATCTCGGCGCAGTTGGTCGTCTACAACGTCCCGGGGGTGCTCTCGCACCTCAAGCTCTCCGGCCAGATCCTGTCCGAGATCTACCAGGGCAAGGTGACGAACTGGAACGCCTCGCGATCACCAGCCTGAACCCGGGCGTGACCCTGCCGACCATGCCGATCGTGACCCTGCACCGCGCGGACAGCAGCGGCGACACCTTCTTGTTCACGCAGTTCCTCTCGAAGACCGACCCCAACGGTTGGGGCACAAGATCGGCTACAACACCACGATCCACTGGCCGGCCGCCCCCGGCGCCCTCGGCGAGACAGGGCAACTCGGGCATGGTCACCGGCTGCAAGACCACGCCGGGCTGCATCGCCTACGTCGGCATCAGCTACCAGACGCAGGCGCTGCAGGCCGGGCTCGGCTACGCCGAGCTGCAGAACGCGCAAGGGCCAGTACGTGCTGCCGACGGCGTCGTCCATCGCGGCCGAGGCCGCCGCCTTCATGCAAGACGCCGCCGAACGGGACCATCTCGCTCATCTACGGGCCGGCCAACGGCGGTACCCGATCATCAACTACGAGTACGCCATCGTCAAGAAGCAGCAGAGCAGCAGCAACACGGCCAAGTACATCCGCTCGCTGCTCGAGTGGGCGGTCAACGCTAAGGACGGCACGTCCGCCTCTACCTGACCCAGGTCAACTTCCAGCCCCTGCCGGCCAAGGTCGAGGCCCAGTCGCTGAAGCAGATCCTCGAGCATCAGTAGGTGACGATCGGCGGACGGCGCGGCCGGGGTCCGCCCCGACCGTGCCGCCGCCGCCGGCCGGGGCCCCCGGCGGGATCCGTCTTCCGGCGGGCGGCGGACTGGGCCCGGGCCAACGAGGAGCACGCCTGGCGGTGGAGCGGCCGCGTGGCGGTCCTCCTCCCCTGGCCGCGCTGGTGTTCGCCGTGGCCATCCTCGCCGTCAAGGCCTGGCCGGCCATCGGGTCAACGGCTGGATTCCTCTACGGCAAGAACTGGACCTACGGCAGCAGCTACGGGCAGACCGTCACCACCCACGGCGTCGCCACCCCCAAGGGGCGCAGTTCGGCGCCTGGCCCATCATCCTCGGCACGATCCAGTCGTCCGTGATCGCCGTCCTGGTCGCCGTGCCGTCTCGATCGGGGCGGCGTTCGCCCTGACCGAGCGGCTCCCGGGCTGGATGTCCCGGCCGCTCGGCTTCGCCATCGAGATCCTGGCCGGCATCCCGAGCGTGGTCTTCGGCATCTGGGGGTTGCTCACCTTCGGGCCGTTGCTGGCCAACCACGTCTACCCGACCATGGCCGACATCGCAGGCACCTGCCCGACGTGTGGCCGTTCAACTTCTTCCGGGGCCCGGTGGGCGAGGGCCAGGGGCTGCTCACGACCGGCCTCATGCTCGCCCTCATGATCGTGCCGATCATCGCTCGACCACCCGCGACCTGTTCCTGCAGGTGCCCGCCCTGCCCAAGGAGGGCGGCGAGGCCCTCGGGATGACCAACTGGGAGGTGGCCAGGGTCACCCTGCCCTGGGTGCGCTCGGGCATCATCGGCGCAACGGTGCTCGGGCTCGGCCGGGCGCTGGGCGAGACCATCGCGGTGGCCATGGTGGGCGGGTCCCTGCACGTCGCCCCGAACATCTACGGCCCTTCGGCACCCTCGCCGCGACCATCGTGAACCAGCTGGAGGGCGCGCCGACCGACGGCACCGGCTTCGCCTCGACACCCTGGCCGAGCTGGGGCTGGTCCTGGCGTGATCTCGGTGGCCGTGAACCTCGTGGCCCGCTGGATCTGATGCGCTCCTCCCGAGTCGGCGCCCCGGTGGGAGGAGCCTGACAAGCCCCCTCGTCCCCGCTCGCCGCGGGGCCTGCGACCCGGCGCCGGCGCATGTCGTCGGTCGCCTTCAGGGTGCTCACCTACGTCGCCCTCGTCCTCATCATCGCTCCGGCGGCGTGGATCCTCATCGGCGTGCTGGCGCATGCGGCGGCGCACTGGCGCTGGGACGTGCTCTGGACGCCGCTGACACCCGAGGGGGGCGGCCTGCGCGACCAGATCCTCGGCACCCTCATCCTGATGTTCGGCACGCTCGTGATCGCGGGGACGATCGGGGTGCTGGCCGGCATTCACCTCTCGGAGATGGCGCGGGTGCGAGCGGACGGCAGGCGCAAGCGCCGGGTTCCTCCGCACCAGCCTCGGACATCCTCTCCGGGTTCCCCTCCATCGTCCTCGGGTTCGTCGGATACTCGGCGTTCGTGATCGGGCTCCACTGGGGCTACTCGCTGTGGGCCGCCCTGATCATCCTCTCCATCATGGTGATCCCGTACATCGCCAAGACGACGGAGAACTCGCTGCGCCAGGTGCCGACCGGCTACCGGGAGGGGGCGGAGGCGCTGGGCATGACCATGGGGTACTCGCTGCGCAAGGTCGTACTGAAGAGCGCCCTGCCGGGAATCGTGACCGGCCTGCTGCTGGCCATGGCCATCGCCTGCGGCGAGACGGCCCCGCTCATCTACACGGCGGGATTCTCCAACACGCTCCCGACCTCCTTCACCCACGCCCAGTTCCCCTACCTGACCTACGTGGTGTTCACCTTCTACGACCAGCCCAACCCGCAGGACCACTACCTGGCCTACGACGCTGCGCTGATCCTGGTCGTGATCGTGCTGCTGCTGCTCGTGGCCAGCCGCGTCGTGGTGGCGCGTACCCAGCGCTATGCCGAGGGGTCGCGGACACGGACCCGAGCGCCGCGGCGGCCGAAGCGGCCTGAAGCCGCGCCCGAGCCGCTGGACCTGGCCGACCTGCATCGCTGACCCTCTGCCGGGCCTCGGTAAGGTGACGGCCGACCATCCCGGGAACGGGGAGCTCCGCCACGATCCGGGACCGGTCGGTCCGGACGACGACGAAAACTAGACCACGACGAAAAGGAGCGGAGCGTTGAGCGCAGGACCTGAATGGGGGCCACTGGGCCGACTGGCCGGTATCTGGGAGGGCGAGCAGGGCGAAGACGTGGCTACGCCAACGAGACGCCGAAGATCGGCCTCACCCCCTATCGCGAACACTCGACTTCAAGCCGTTCGGGCCGGTCGAGAACGGCAGCCAGGTGCTCTACGGCCTGGACTACCGGATGGCGGCGTGGCGCGGCACCGAGGAGAACCCGTTCCACACCGAGGTCGGCTACTGGTTGTGGGACGCCCGCGACAGTGAGGTGATCCGCTGCTTCCTGATCCCGCGGGGCTCGGCCGTCGTGGCCGGGGCGACGTGACCGCAGCGCCACGAAGTTCACCCTGGAGGCCAAGGTCGGCAACCAGACTCCATCCTCGCCAACAACTGGCCGGACAAAACGCCCGGCGGTGCGCTACGAGGTGGCCATCGACACCAGCGTCGACGACGGTTCACCGACATCAGACCACGGTGATCCATCACGGCAGGACAGCCGACGAGGTGATCCACACCGACCGGAACACCTTCAAGCGGATCGCCGAGGCCTAGGGCGTCCCCAGTGGGTCGTAGCACGCCGGTCCTAAGTGGGGCGCACGGAGAGTAGAGGGAGGCGCAGCCATGTTCGAGTCGTCCGAGGAGCAGTTCGCCATCCGCGACGCGGTCCGCCGCTTCGTGGCCGAGGAGGTCGAGCCGAACGTCGAGGAGCTCGAGCACGGGGACACCCGCCGTACGCGGTGATGCGCAAGCTCTACCGGACCTTCGGGCTCGACGAGCTGGCGCGGGAGTCGTTCAAGCGGGCGTCGATCGCAAGACGTCGCGGGGCGAGGCCGACCCGGGTCGGCCGCCGAGAGGGCCGAGGGCGGATCGAACGCGGCCCTCACCCTGATCCCGATCATTGAGCTGTGCCACTACGCCCCGGGATCGTGACCGCCCTCGGGGTGACGACGGGCCTGGCCGGCGGCACCATCATGAAGAGCGGCACGCCGGCTCAGATGGAGCGCTGGGGCTCGACCTGATGACGCTGGACAAGATCGGCGCATGGGCGATCACCGAGCCGACTCGGGCTCGGACGCGCTGGCGGCATGAAGTCGACGGCCGTGCGCGACGGGGACGAGTACGTGCTCAACGGGAACAAGACCTTCATCACGAACGGCCCGTACGTGGACACGATCGTCTTCTACGCCAAGCTCGACGACGGGAGCGGCACGCCGCTGCGCCAGCGACCGGTGCTCACGTTCGTCCTCGACTCGGGGATGCCCGGGCTGGACCAGTCCAAGCCCTTCCGCAAGATGGGCCTGCACTCTTCGCCGACGGGCGAGCTCTTCCTGACCGACGTGCGGGCCGGCCGGGACCGCCTGCTGGGCGAGAGCGAGGGATCACCCGGCGGCACCGAGGGACGCGAGAGCGCCAAGGGCAACTTCGTGACCGAGCGGGCGGGTGTGGCCGCCATGTCGCTCGGACTGATCGAGGAGTGCCTGAAGCTGTCGGTGCAATACGCCAAGGACCGGCTGCTGTGGGAGCGGCCGATCGCCGAGTTCGAGCTGATTCAGCTGAAGCTGGCCGAGATGAATATCGCCGGCTGAACGTCGAGAACCTGGTGTTCCGGCACATCGAGATGTCGGGGGCCGGGAAGTCCCTGACGCTGGCGGAAGCGTCCGCCATGAAGCTCTACTCGGCCCAGGCGGCGTCGGAGGTGGCCATGGAGGCGGTGCAGCTCTTCGGGGGCAACGGCTACATGTCGGAGTTCCGCGTGGAGCAGCTGGCGCGGGCGCGAGGTTTCCAATGTACGCCGGGACCGACGAATTCAGGTCACCCACATCGCCCGCGATCTCCTGAGCCGTTGAGGCGGGAGGCGTGGGGGCGGACTTGATCGATCCCGGGGGCGTCGGAACTGGGGGCGTCCCTGCCGACGCCGTCTTCGACGACATGGTCGAGCGCCGCCGCGCGATGCACCGCGACCCCGAACTCGCCTTCGACGAGCACCACACGACGGCCATGGTCCGCGACACATGGCGGGCCTCGAGATCGCCGAAGCGCTGCGGGTGAGCGAGACGGGTGGGATCTTCGCCCTCGACGGCGGCCGCCCGGGTCGCACCGTGGTGCTGCGGGGCGATATCGACGCGCCGCCGGTACAAGAGGACCTGCGGTGCGACGGCCACTCCGAGGTCGACGGGCTCATGCACGCCTGCGGCCACGATGTGCACGTCGGATCGATGCTTGGCGCGGCTTTGGTGCTCGGCGTTGCGTTAGGAGGACCTTGCCGGGCGCTACCTCTTCTTGTTCCAACCCGGCGAGGAGGCCCTCTGTGGCGCCAAGGCGATGGTGGAAGGCGGCGCGTCGCGCTGATGGAAGCGCCCGGCTGGTCGGATTCCACGTCACCTCGCACTGCCGACCGGGATGGTGGCGCCACGCGAGGCGGGGCGATGTCCGAGGCCCACTCGCTGCGGATCACACTGCCGGGGCCGGGCGGCACGGGCGACCCGACCGGTAGGGGGACGTCTGCGGGCGGCGGCCGAGCTGGTGCGACGGCTGTCGTGGTGGTCGAGGGGCTGAGCTACGAGGGCTCGGCCTGCGTCTGCACCGCGGGCACGCTGGCCGCGGGCAGGCGGTGAACGTCGTCCCGACCTAGGCCCGGATGACCGGGACGCTGCGCACGTTCACCGCGCCCAGCGCGAGGAGGCGCTGTTTCGTTTGCGGCGAACTGTGCGAAGTGGTGGCGGGCGGGACGGCGTGAAGGTCGACCTGGAGCTGCCCGAGCACACGCCCGCGGTCGTGAACGACGCGGCGGTGACCGTCCTGGTGGAGGCCGAGGCACTGGCGGTGCTCGGGCCGGACGTCGTGTTGCGGATTCCGCCGGCGGAGCCGAGTGACGATGTGAGCGAGTTCCTGCACCGGTTCCCGGGCTGCTATTTCTTCGTCGGCGGGGCGGCGGCCGACGGATCGAGCGGGCCGCACCACAGCCCGTCTTTCGTAGACGAGGACGTCGCCTTGCGGGTGGGGGCCAACGTCTTGGTGCGGAGCGCGGTGGCCCTCGCTGCTCCGTAGGGCGGGCGGGCTCCCGGGGGGCGATGCTGGCCGGGTGAGGGCGACGACCGTTCCGGCCAGGGCACACCTACGCTCCTCCCGAGCGTCAGATGGCATCGGAACCCACTCTCGCCCCCGAGTGTCACCGCCGGGCGCCGAACCGTCCCGGGCAGGCAAAGCGGGTGGTCGCGCCGTGGTCGCCGCCTGCGCCCTCGTGCTGACCGCCTGCACGACCCAGAGCCGTCCGGGCGCCATCGGGTCGGCGGTGTCGCGACCGGCGCGTCCACCACGTCCACCACCACGGCGACGACGACGTCGGAGCCATCGTCCTCGACGTCCACGACCAAGACGGCGCCGCCACCCCCGACGCCGAGCACCACGACGCCCACCGCACCCCCGCAGCTCTCGGCCCTGGCGGTCCCCGCGCCCCTCGCCCCCTTCGCCACGCCCGCTTCTGCCGGCGAGGGGGTCTGGACGCCTGCGGGCCGGAGCGTCGAGGGGATCCCCGCGGTGTACGAGACGAGCCTCGTGCCTCCCGGCGGCACGGCCGCGGCCGGGCTGGCATGGATGGACACGCGCCTGCTCGGGGCGCAGCTGTACTCGGGTTCCATGAGTCCGGCGGGGGCCCGTACACGCTGACCGCTCCCGTGCAGCCCGCGCAGGCGGCGTCGCTCGTCGCCGCCTTCAACGGTGGGTTCCTGATGAAGGACGCCCAGGGCGGCTACTACACCGAGGGACGCGCTGTCTACCCTCTCGTCGACGGAGCGGCGTCCCTCGTCGTCTATTCCGACGGCTCGGTGAATGTCGGCGCCTGGGGCAGCGACGTGACCATGACGCCCGACGTCGTCGCCGTACGCCAGAACCTCGTTCCCCTCGTCGAGGACGGCCAGCCCACCGCGCGAGCGAACGCCGACTGGCACCTCTGGGGCAGCACCTGCGGGGCGACCTCGTCCGCGTCGACGGTGCCGGGACTGGAGTACCAGTGGCGTTCGAGCGTCGGCATCACCGCCGACGGCACGCTGGTGCACGTGTCGGGGCCGGCGCTCAGCCCGCCGCAGCTGGCAGACCTGCTCGTCCACGCCGGGGTGGTGCGCGGCATGGACTCGACATCAACCCGAGCTGGCCGGTCTTCGCCACGTACGACCCGCCCCCACCTTCGGTCCTCGCCGCACCCTCGAACGGGAACAGCCTGGAGCCGGCGAGCGTCCAAGGCCCCTCGACCTTCTTCGACGCGGCCTGGGCCCACGACTTCGTGACCATGTCGGCCCGGGCGGCGCGGGCACCCTGACCAGGAGGCCCCAGCGCGCGGCCGGTCGGGCTTGGGCCACAATGTCGCCCGTGAGCCCCTCCGAACTGTTCTCCATCGCCGGCAAGACCGCGCTCGTGACGGGTGGCACCCGTGGCATCGGCCGCATGATCGCCGAGGGGTTCGTCGAGGCCGGAGCATCGGTCTACGTCGCCTCGCGCAAGGCCGAGGCCTGCGAGCAGACCGCCGCCGAACTTTCGAAGAAGGGCACCTGCGTGGGCATCCCGGCCGACCTCTCGAGCGAGGAGGGATGCCGCCGGCTGGCCGAGGAGATCGCCTCGCGCCAGGACCGGCTCGAGATCCTGGTCAACAACGCCGCCGCGACGTGGGGCACGCCGCTGGCGGATCACGACGAGGCCGCCTTCGAGCGCGTCCTCGCCCTGAACGTGAAGGGCGTGTTCCACCTGACCAAGTTCCTGGTCCCGCTGCTCCAGGCGTCAGGTTCCCAGGACGACCCGGCGCGGGTGATCAACATCGGCTCCATCGACGGGATCGGTGTCCCCCAGCTCGAGACGTACTCGTACTCGGCGTCCAAGGCGGCGGTGCACCAGTTGACCCGGCACCTGGCGAAACGCCTGGCCCCGACCATCACGGTGAACGCCATCGCGCCGGGTCCCTTCGAGTCGAAGATGATGGCGGCCACGCTCGAGGCTTTCGGCGAGCAGATCGCCGCCAACGCGCCGCTGAAGCGGATCGGGCGTCCCGACGACATGGCGGGCGCCGCGATCTACCTCTCGTCGTGGGCGGGCGCCTATCTGACCGGGGCGGTCATCCCCGTCGACGGGGGCATCTCCACCACACGCTGAACCCGACGACGTACAACGCACGAACGAAAGGAACCGAGCCGTGCTGCTAGTCCACGAAGTGCACCGGGTCGCCGGGGCGAAGGAACAGGCCTTCGAAGCCGCGTTCCGCGACGAGCTCATGCCCGCCCTGGCGTCGGCCGACGGCTGCCGGCTGCTCTGGTTCCTGCACCTCGCCCACGGCAGCGGGCCGGCCTACACCGTGGTGACCGTCACCGGCTGCCGCGACGCCGTGGCGTGGGCGGGCCTGGCCGAGCGCGTACGCGGCGGCGACCTGGCCGACTGGTCGGCGAAGGTCGACGCCATGCGGCATGGCAGCGAGGCCAAGATCGTGACCCCAGTGCCATGGTCGCCCCTGCAGGAGATCGATCTGGCGGCCGTGCCCACGGCGCCGGCGGAGCACGAGCTCGGCCTCTTCATGGAGGACACGGCGTGGCCGTTCCCGGGCGGGCTCGCGGCCTACCTGGCCAAGGCGGGCACCCTCTACGACTCCACGCTCACCTCCCAGAAGGAAGAAGGGCGCGGCATCATCGAGCTGGAAGCGGCGTTCCAGCCCGTCTACGGGTCGCACCCCACCACCGAGGTGATCCTCTGGCAGCGCGTCGTGAACCATCGCGCGCTGCTCTACCTGCTCGACCACGACCTGCCGCCCTCGGCCACGGCGCCGGGCACGTGGATGCACGACGCCCTCGAGGTGCGCGACCAGTGGGAGAGCCGGCTGCTCCGCAGCACGGCGTGGTCGCCGCTGTACTGACCCGGGACGGGAAGACCCGGGGTGGCCGCCGGCTCAGGCCACCCCGCCGTTCGTCGAGGGTGCGCCGCCCGCCGGCAAGCTGCCTTGACGCAAGTCGGGTCGACCGTGCCACCATGGCACCGTGACCGAGACGTTCGACCTGGCGGAGACGTACGTCCACTTGGGACGAGGGCCCACGGCGACACCGCTCCCCGGTTTCACCTTCACCCCGGATTGCCTGCGCGACTACGAGGACCGATTCGCCGCCGACGGCGACGAGGGACGTCTCGTGTGCATCACCGCCCAGGAGCGCACCTGGGACACCTGGGAGCGACATCCCGCCGGCGAGGAGCTGGTGGTGGTGCTGTCGGGTCACATCGAGCTCTTGCAGGAGGTTGACGGCGAGCAGCACGTCGTCGCGCTCGGTCCCGGCGAGGCCGTCGTGAACCCCGCCGGGGTCTGGCACACGGCGCGGGTGCAAGAGCCCGGACAGGCGCTCTTCGTCACACCCGGCCGAGGCACCCAGCACGCCCGCCGGTTGACACAGGCGGGCGCGGCGGGCCGCGCGCCGAGGGCTCGGCGGAGAGGGATGATCAGCGCGCGGATGCGAGCTCGTGCGGGCCCTGAGCCGGGTAGCCGCCTGCGGCCTTGACCGCGTCCTCCCAGGGCGTCAGCAGCGCCACGAGCTCGTCCCCGTGGTCGCCGAGGGCGGCGACGATCGGCTCGCACTGGACGTCGGTCGCCACCTCGATCGACTCTCGCTTCGCCCGGCCTTCGGCCGTCAGTGCTCCCTCGGCGACGAGGCCGCGGTCGACCAGCCGGGCCTCGGCCGCGTCGAGCTGCTCGTCGGACCAGGCCCGCGTCCGGACGTAGGTGCGCAGGGGCAGGCCCCAGTAGAGCTCGGTGAGCAGACCGATCTCGGTGGCGTCGAAGCCGGCCGACGTCCATGCCGCGGTGTGCGCGTCGCCCCGGAACTCGCGCAGGCAGTCGGCCAGGCGCCACATGTCGCCGATGGGGTCGCCGGGGAGCCCCAGGCTGCGCAACCCGGCGAAGAGCGGACGACCTTCGGGTCGCAAGGGGGCCACGGCCTCGGCCAGCAGTCTCGTCGCCCGGTCCAGCCCTTCTGGCTCGGGACCGAGGAGCCGCACCAGCTGGGCCGTGGCGCCCGAGGTGCGGGCGGCGCAGATCGTCCCGGCGTCCACCGTGCTCCACCCGAAATCGACGGACGGGCACGACGGCCTCGGGGTTGAACACGGCGAACGCCGCCGCCACCACCTCCCCGGGCACCTGGCCCATGACGGAGCCTCGGCTGGTGAAGTAGGCCGGTCCGTCGGGGAGCTGCACCCCGCCGGCGGTGGTCCCGGGACTCGGCGAGAAGCCCAGCCGCGCGTACGCGTCGTGGCACTCCGGCGCGAAGTAGACCTGCGCGGCCACGGGCTCGAGGACCATGGCGAGCCGCCGTGGGTTCACTCCGCTCACGACGCCACCATAGGCACGCGGCCGTCGCCGTATCGTCTCGACAATGGACGAGGTCTGGCTCCGGCCGTCTCCGGAGTTGTGGCGGATGCGCCGCACCGAGGTGCTCGTGGCGACGCTCGTGCTCGCCGCGATCTCCGGCCTGACCTTCTGGGGTGCCCAGGGTGCCCTGGCCGGCCTGGTCGGCGCCCTGGTCGTCGTCGCCCTCGGGTCCGGGCTGGCCTGGTTCGCCCTGCGGCGCTGCCGGGCGTGGCGCTACCGGGAGCGCAACGAAGACCTGATCGTCGGGCGCGGCGTCCTGGTGCAGCGCCTCTCCGTGGTGCCCTACGGGCGGATGCAGTTCGTCGAGGTGACGGCAGGACCGGTCGAGCGCGCGTTCGGGCTGTGCACGGTCAAGCTCCACACCGCGGCCGCAGCGAGCGACGCCAGGATCCCCGGACTGGGTCAGGCGGAAGCGGCGCGGCTGCGCGACCGGCTGACCGAGCTGGGCGAGGCCATGGCTGCGGGCATGTGACGGACGACCACGGGGAGTGGCTGCGGCTCCATCCCTTGACCCCGGTCGCCCGCATCGGGCGCATCGTGCCGGCGTTCGTCCTGCTCCTCCTCGTCTCGAGCGTCCACTCGTCCGCGGACAACTCCTCGGCGCAGCGCGATTACCTGGTCGTGTTCGCTCTGGCCTCGGTCGTCTACGGCTACGTCCACTGGTTGGTGACCCGATGGCGGATTGAAGGCGACACGCTGCGGATTGAGACCGGCCTCGTCCGCAGGGACTCCCGCCAACTCCCTCTCGGCGCGGATCCAGGCGGTCGACATCGTACGGCCGCTCCTGGCCCGGATGCTGGGCCTGTCCGAGTTGCGGATCCGCCTGGCCGGGTCGGGCTCGAGCGACGGGCGCCTGGCCTTCCTCTCCGACACCCAGGCCAACGAGCTGCGCTTCGTGCTCCTCTAGCGGCACCACGAACCCGTGGAGGCGCGAACCGTGGGCGACGAGTCGCCGATGGCGACCCTGACCGTCGGGCGGCTGCTCGGCTCGGTCCTGCTGTCGCTCGTCACCATCGTGCTGGTCGCCACCATCGTCTCGCTCGTCGTGCTCGACCAGTTCGAGCCGAGGTCTGCCGGGGCGCTCGCCGGCGCCCTCGCCATCTACCTGTTGGGCTTCGCCGGTATCGCGTGGCGCCGGCTCTCGGGGGAATACGGGTTCGTCGCAGCCGAGGGGCCCGAGGGCGTGAGCATCCGCCGCGGGTTGTTCCAGACCGTCTCCGAAACGATCCCCTACGGCAGGATCCAGGCGGTGCGCCAGGTCGAGCCCTGGCTATGGCGGCCCCTGGGCTGGTGCCGGCTCGAGGTTGACATCGCCGGGGCGACGTCGCGCAACCAGCGCGGCGAGGGAAGCGGGGTAGTGCGCAAGGCGCTGCTGCCCGTCGGGTCGCAGGCGGACTCGTGGCACCTCATCGCGCGCCTGCTCGGGGGGCCCGACCCACCACGCACCGCGCCGCCCCGGCGTGCCCGCGGCAAGGCTCCCCTCAGCTACCACTTCCTGTCGGCCGGCCACGACGAGACCCACGCCGTCTGCGTCACCGGCCGCGTCAACAAGTCGACGACCTGGGTGCCGCTGGAGAAGTCGCAGAGCATCCGCCGGGTCCAGGGTCCCGCACAGCGCCTGCTCGGACTGGCGACAGTGCACGTGGACGTCGCCGGGCGAAGGACGCGGGCCGAGTTCCGCGACCGCGGCGTTCCCGAGGCCGACGCGCTGGTGGAGGAGCTGACCGCGCTCAGCCGCGCCGCGGCGGACGGCCGCGTCCGATCGCCCGCCGCGCCGCCCCACGACGGCGCCGCCCCTTCGGGCTGGTACCCCGATCCCGCCGGCCGGCACGATCTGCGCTACTGGCACGAAGGTCGCTGGACCGAGCAGGTGAGCGACGCCGGGCGGCGCAGCAGCGAGGCTGCTACGCCGCCGTGAAGCGCATGGGAAAGTGGTCGATGGAACGGATGCCCGAGGTGTAGGCGAGCGTGTGCCCGGGCTCGATCTCGTAGTCGGGGATGCGCCGGTGCCACTCCCGGAGCGCGACACGCAGCTCCATCCGGGCCAGGTTCGAGCCGAGGCAGCGGTGGACCCCGCCGCCGAAGGCGATGTGGCGGTTGACCTCGCGGTCGAAACGGACGGAGCCGGCGTCGGGGAATTCGGCCTCGTCGGTGTTGGCCGAGCCGATCATCAACATGACCTGGTCGCCGGCGTGGACGGGACAACCCCCGAGCTCGGTCTCGGTGAGCGCCACCCGGGCGATGCCCATGACGGGGGTCTCCCAGCGCAGCAGCTCCTCGATGGCAGAAGGGATCAGGGACGGGTCGGCGACCAGCTGGCGCCGCTGCTCGGGGTGCTGAGCCAGGTAGGCGAACATGCAGTCGAGCGTGGCCGTGACGGTGTCGAGGCCGGCGATGAGGAACAGGAAGCAGATGTCCAAGATGTCCTCCCGGCTCAGCCGGTCTCCCTCCACCTCGGCGTCGAGGAAGTGCGAGAGCAGGTCGTCGCGACGCTCGACCTCGCGCTCGTCGAGCACCTCGTTGAAGTAGTCGTAGACGGAGTCCGCCGTCTTCTGCTGGTGCTCGAGGGCCGTCCGGGAGCCGTAGGTCCGGCCCGTGACGTGGTCGGGCCGGATGATGCCGTCCTTCATGGCCAGGAACCGGTCGAGCTGGTCCAGGGGGAGCCCGAGCAGGGTGAGGAAGACCTGCGAAGGGAACGGGACGGAGAACTCACGGGCGAAGTCCACCTCGCCGCGGTCGACGAACTGGTCGATGAGGTGGTTGGCGAGGCGGGAGACCTCGTCGTCCAAGAGAGCCATCTTGCGCGGGGCGAAGAGCGGATCGAGGAGCCGTCGGAACTTACGGTGTTCGGGCGGGTCGATCTGGAGCGGGATCATCGGCCGCTTGTTCTTGAGGTCGACCGCGTCCATGTTCGACGAGAAGATCTCGGGGTGGCGCAGCGCCTCGTCGATCTCCAACTTGCGCGAGAGGACGACACCCGCGCCGCCGCCGGGCATGTCCACGTTCATCACCGGGCTGTCGTCGCGCAGCACCTTGAAGACAGGCTGCGGATCCCGGGCCATCTCCGGGTCCATGCCCGCCAGCGGGCTCTGACCGTCGGTGGTGGTTGTCGTCTCTTCCATGTTCCCCTCCCAATGGGTCGTGGTCATGCGGTCGTCACCTGCAGGGTGCGCTCGAGGGCGCGCACGAGCGCGCCGTGGTCGGTCTCGGGAATGATCCAGCTCGAGACGAACAGCCGCGCGACGAGGTCGGCGACCTCCTCGCGCGTGAGTCGCCCGTCGCGCACCGGGGGCATCTCGTCCATCTCCGGCCCGACACGGACCGCGAGCTCGCGGCGCAGGTTGGGCAGGCGGTCGAGCAGGTAGCCCAGCACGAAGCCGGGCTCGGACTCGAAGAGCGAGCGTGCCGGGTGCGTGCGGATGAACTCGAAGACGTACGACAAGAAGGCGGCCATGCGCTCGCCGTCCCCGACCGACGCCAGCGCCCGGTCGAGCCCGGCGCTGAAGCGCACTTCGTCGAAGTCGGCCGCGGCCGCGACGACGTGGTCCCTGGACGGGAAGTAGCGGTAGAGGGTCCCGCGGGAGACGCCCGCGGCCTCGCTGATCTCCTGCATGCCGAGCCGCCGGACACCACGCCGGCCGATGAGGCCCAGGGCAGCGGTGAGGATGCGCTCCTCGGTCGGGTTGAAGCTGCGGGTGGAGTAGGTGCCGGCGTCAGCCAGCAGGGCCGTCATGACCGGACATTTTAGACAGATTCCGTCACATGTGTCTCATACCGGTGCGCGCCGCGGCGGCGGCGCGTCAACCAGGGCACCAGCGCCAGCGCCGCCAGTGCGGCGAACCCGAGGACCGTCGCCAGCTCGCCCAGATTGTCGGCACCAGACGTGCCGTAGTCGAGGGTCACGTCATGCCTGGTGGGCACCACCACCATCAGGTTCGGGGTGACCCGCCAGGGGCCCTGGGCTCCCGACGCGTGCCAGTTGGGGAAGTACGAGACCTTGACCAGGACCGGCGTTCCGAGGCGCGAGACGTGAAAGCTGACCGACGAATTCGTCTGCCTGATCGCGGTCACCCGCGTCGCGGGAACGGGGTGAGCGACGGCGTGGATGTGGCCCACCGGAGTCCGCGGCCACGAGGACGGACCGCTCTGGGCCAGCTCGACGCCCCATTCCGACGGGTGCAGGTACCAATTCATGGACGGGCCCGTGCGGCCGGGCGTCCCGAGCCAGCTGGCGGGAGAGGCTTTGACGCCGGAGAGCACGACCGGGTCCTCGTGCAGTGGCGTGACCAGGGACGAGTCGCGCACCAGGTAGACCTGCCAGGTGGTCTTGGTCTGCGCGCCGGCGTAGTCGTAGGTCCACGGCCCGGTCGTCGCCACCAGCCGTAGGTCGGGGTCGACGGATGCCTCTGCCTCGACCTGCGGGGTCTCGGCCAGGAAGTACCTGACGCCGAGCAGCTGCAGGTGCTGTACTCCGAGCTCCACGTCGACCGGCCCGTAGGGGAGACCGACCTCGGGCTCCGAGGGACCCTCCGACAACTCGGCCTGGTTGATGAAGTGGTACGGCGTGGTCGCGGAGGACTCGAAGAGCAGCCCCTCCATGGAGTCGACGCACCCGTTGGTCCAGTAGGGCAGGAGCATGAGCGCCTCGGGCGTCCCGAACCGGTTCTCGCTCGCGCTGTACTCCCACATGTCGCGGCCGCAGCCGTAGCGCTTCGTCACCATGTCCATCGTCTCGATGATGGAGTGGTACTCGGCGTAGGAGGTCTGCCCCTCGTAGCCGAGGTAGTTGTAGGTCGACCAGTTGGTGACCTCGTTCGGGCCCGTGTGGACCAGCGCCGAGGACCCGACGACGAACGGCGGCACGACGGCGATCATGGCGGCCAGCAGCCCCAGCACCGCTCCGCCGACCGCGGCCGGGGGCCAGAGCCGGCGGGCGTGCCGCGCCGGCGGGGTGTGCCGCGCCGGCAGGGCAAGGTCGATGGCGTGTTGTGTCGTCCACTCCTCGCCGGAGGCCGACAGGGCCGTGGGGAGCCGCTGCCTGCGGGCGCGGCGGGCGCGCGCCCGGGCCCACCACTCGGCCGCGCCGATGCAGCCGGCCCCGAACGCCCAGGCGGCCATGAGGTAGACCGAGATGAACCACAGCGGCAGGAGCCGCACGTTGTAGAGGTCGGCCTGCGGGTCGACAACGAGCGCGACCGCCGAGACGACTCCGAGGACCGTGACCGTGATGCCGAAGCGGCTGCGAACGATGATGGCCGCCAGCGCGCCCAGCCCCGCCAGGACGAGGGCCCAGGTGTCGGCTTCGGGGAAGAAAAGGCCCCACCCGTAGAGGTTCTGGTAGTCCATGGAGGTGGAGTAGGCGTGCTCGAGCCCGAAGGGGACCAGCCACCAGGCGGAGAGGAGGAGCCCGGTCCCCACCGTCGAGAACGCCCGCCAGAGTGTGCGGGTCCGGGGCGCCGCGACAGCATCGGGATCGCCGCGCCAGATCCGGAGCCTGGAGTCGCCGATGCCCCAGCGTGCCGGGAGGAGCTCGACGGCCGTGAGCACCACCGCGCCGCCGAGGGCGTAGAAGCCGGGGACGATATGCGACAGAACGCACCCGGCCAGCGCCAGCGCCGCCCAGGCGCGGTACCTCCCCTCGCGACGGCACAGGCGAACAGGCCCAGGAACAGGATGGCGAGCGACAGGCTGAAGGAGAACGTGTACTCGCCGGCAAGCGTCGAGAACAGGTTCCCGCCGTAGATGGTGAACGTGTAGTCGAAGAGGAACGGGAGCGTCGCCGCAGCCAGGAGGGCGGGGATCGGCGGCCGGAGCCGGAAGAACCTGCCGCACGCCCAGGCGCAGATGGGCAGCAGCACCGAGCCGAGGATCGTCCCGAACTTGAAGGCGATGTCGTAGGGCGCGTCCACCCCGCGACGGCGATGAACAGGTCGGGAAGCGTGAAATAAAAGGTGTAGAGGGGGAAGCCGTCGTACCAGCCGGGGTCCCAACCGGTGAGCCGTCCGTGGCTAGTAGGGATTCCATGAACTTCGGCATGGCGATGTGCGCGCCGGTGTCGCCTCCCGTCGTGGCCGTGTTGGTCAGCAGCAGGCTCGGGTGGAGCTGCGAGAGCGTGACGACGATCACGCTCAGGATCGTGACGACGGTGACCGCCCCCGGGGACCCACCACCAGCGGCCGCGTCCCGAGACCGGGGCGGCGGATCGGCCGGCGGCCGTGGCTGGGCGCGGGGAGGATCGTCGACGCTCACCATGGGGGTGCAGAAGGGATCAGGAGAGAGTGCCGCCGGTCGTGATGAGCGATCCACCGGCATCCCTCGGCCACATCAGTCCCAACGATACCGGTGCCGCCGTCGCCGATGGGATCGGCCCCCGGTTCCTGGCGGCGCCTGCGGAGACGCTCGCGGTGGTGTCCGGCAGACCCCGGCGTAGCATGACGCGGTGGAAGTGGTCGTGTCCGACAGCGCTCAGGAATACGTGCGCGGGCGCGGCGGCGCCGTCTACGTGTCGGCCCAACCACACCGGTGCTGCACCGGACCGCTGCCCTGCTCGACGCCTCCACGGATGGCTGGGGCCGGGGCGGGCGAGACCGAGGTGGTGAGGGTCGGCGACATCGACGTGCGCTGGCTCGGCGGTGGGGAGCGGCCGGCGCACTGAGCATCGAACTGCGCGGCCGCCTGCGGCCCCGCCTGATCGCCTCCTGGAACGGCTGCGCCTACAAGTTGTAGGCGCTGTCCCGGCGTCAATCGACTTCCTCCAGCTCCTGCTCGATGTGTGCGAACTCGGCCTCGATCTGGCCAGCTGGGCCGGTCGCCCTGGGCTTTCGGTCCGGTGAACCATTTGCGGGCACGACCAGCCAGTAGACCCCGGCGAACAGGAGCACCACGCCGACGGCGATGGGGGCGTAGTTGAAGGTGTCGCGGTTGATGCCGGAGGAGACCTCGGGCAGCATGAAGAGGATGGCGATGAACACCACCCAGTGATCCCGAGCCAGCCAACCATCGGGCTCCACTTGCCGAGGGTCCAGCGGCCGCCCTCCCAACTCTTGCCCTGGAAACGGCGGAGCAGGGTCGGCATGACGTAGGCGATGTAGAGGCCGATGGTGGCTATCGACGTGACGGCGGCGTAGGCCACGCCGCTCCACAGCGAGGGGACGGCCAGGATGAAGGCGAACACGACGCAGAACCAGATGCCGTTGGTCGGCGTCCGGGTGCGGGGGTTGATCCGGTGCCAGAACGGTGGCCGGGTACGGCGCCGTCCCGGCTGAAGGCGTACAGCATCCGGGAGTTGGCCGTGACCGATGCCATGCCGCAGTAGGCCTGGGCCATGAAGGCGATGATGAGCAGGAATTCTGCCCGCCCGTGACGGCGGCCGTCCAGATGAGCACCGGGGCGAATTCGGCGCGCGATGGCGGCGTAGACCTTCGGGTTCGTCGGGATGACGAAGGTGATGGCCAGGATGAGGATCCAGCCGGCGATGAGGGAGACGACGATCGAGTTGACGATCCCCTTGGGCGCGGACATGTCGGGGTTGCGCGTCTCCTCGGACATGTGGGCCGAGGCGTCGTAACCGGTGAAGGTGTACTGGGCCATCAAGAGTCCGATCAGGAAGACGTACCACTGCGCCGAGGATGACGGTTCATGAACTTGGTGAAGACGAACGAGGCCGAGGCGTGGTGGCTGGGCACGAAGGCGAGGACCCCGGCGATGATCCCCACGCCGAGGATGTGCCACCAGACCGTCATGTCGGAGAGGAAGGCCACGACCCGCACGCCGAAGGTGTTCAGCATGCCGTGGACGATGAGGATGCCGGCGTAGACGATGAGGATGTAGCCCGGCGTGTTCGGGTAGTTGGTTGTCATGTTGAGGAACGCGGCGAAGAAGAAGGCGAAGCCGTAGTCGATACCGGCGGTGATGGCCACCTGGCCGAGCAGGTTGAACCAGCCGGTGAACCAGCTCCAGGCGCCGGGTTGTTCTTGGCGAGCTTGGCGGACCAGTAGTAGAGGCCTCCGGCCGTCGGGTACGCCGAGGCGATCTCGGCCATCCCGAGACCGACGATGGTCGTCATGATCCCGACCAGGATCCAGCCCCAGACGATGTCGACCGGGCCGCCGTCCGGCATGCCGAAGTAGTAGAGGGTCAGGCACCCCGACAGGACCGAGATGATGGTGAACGAGACGGCGAAGTTGGAGAACCCGCCCATCCGCCGGCGGAGCTCCTGGGCGTAGCCGAGCTGGTGGAGCTGAGCTGTGTCGCTATCCGCCTCCGGGCCGCCGCCCAGCCGATCCGTCGAACTGGCCATCGGTCCTCCCGTTCCGGCGCGGCACGACCGGCGCCGCGATCCCGACCAATGATCCGTGGGATCAACCCACGTGTCAAGCATCTGCGCCGAGCAGCGCTCCCGGGCGCGAAAAAAGCGGCACCGCCTCGGGTGCCGCCCTTTCGCTTCCCCCCGGCTCCTGAACGAACGTCCGCGACGCGTCAGGACATTGAGCCAGGATCACATTTGAGCCAGGATCTTGGCCTTCTGGTCGTTGAACTCGGCCTCCGTCAGGATGCCCTGGTCCTTGAGCTGCGCCAGCTCCTTGAGCTTGGCGATCTGGTCGTCGGAGGAGGGGCCGGCCGGAGGCGCAGCAGCGACGTCCGGCGGTGCGGCGTACTCCTCCGGGGGCGCAGCTCCCGCGGCGTCCTGTTGCGCATACTTGTTCTCCTGGTGGCGGGCCACCCCGCCGGCTACCGCGGTGGCGGTGCCGGCGATCACCGCGGTCCGCGCTACGGTCCGCATGACCGGGCGTCGTCTCATCGGCATGTGTTCGTTCCTCTCTCTTTTCGTGTTCTCTGTTGTCCGCGTCGCGTTCAGGCGTCGGCCTTGAGCGCCGCCGCCACTTCGTTCAGGGCCGCCTCGACCAGGGCGGCCGGGATGCGGGCGGACTCGACCACGACCCCGCCCGACTCGCGCATCGCCTCGACCAGCGGCTTGGCCCAGAGGTCTTCCCACACGATGACCAACGCCGAGTTGCCCTCGGGGAGGTTGGCGGCCACCAGGTCGAGGTCCTCCATGTTCACGAGGCCACCCACCTCGCCATCGATCTCCCCGAAGGCCGCCAGCTCGTCGAGCTGGTCGAACTCGAGGCTGATGGTGTCACCGGCCTCGTCTTTGCCGACGAAGACCAGGTCGAGGATCCGCACCGTCCCGCCCGACACGAGCTTCTCGACCTCGGGGGCGATATTCCCGTGGAAGTGGTTCCCGGGGAAGGCCACCACGGTGTAGCTCACAGGTCCTAACGGCATCGTGCCTCCTTGAGCGTGGGGAAGGTCGGGGGTTGAGAAGGCTCAGCCGGCCAGGACCTTGGCCTTCTGGGCGTCGAACTCGGCGTCGGTGATCACGCCCTGCGACTTCAGGTCCGCCAGCTTGGAGAGTTGGTCCGCCGTGTTGTCTCCGCCCGATCCCGCGGTCTGCTTGACATAGGTGTCGAACGCCTTCTGCTGTTGGGCGGCCTCCGCCGCGGCGCGCTCGTGCATCTTGCCGCCCCGGGCGATGAGGTACACGAAGACCCCGAGGAAGGGCAGGATGATGATGAAGATCACCCAGAGCGCCTTGGCGACGCCTCCCATGTCATGACTGCGGAAGATGTCGATGAAGACCGCGATGAGCAGCCAGATCCAGATGATGAAGAGGAAGAAGTACAGCATCGTCAGGAAGGCGTCGAGGATGGGATAGCTCGAGGCAAGCATTCAGAAGACTCCTTGTGTCAGCGCGGCGCGAACCGGCGGTCCGGGCGCCGCGGCGTGTACCTTTGCATCCGCCCTGGTCCGACGACAGGGCCAAAAGTCATTTCTCCCTTCCCGCGCTCGCGGCGCGGTGCCCGCTCACAGCCCCTCCTCGGCTTGGAGGCGGCCGTCGCGGCACGCCCGGGCGAAGGACTCGTAGTCCCGCTCGTTCTGGTCGGCGTAGGTCTCGGCGAAGCTGGCCAGTGCCTTGTCGAAGGTGGCGTTGGAGCCGAGGTAGGACGCGATGGCGATGCGGTCGCCGGAGCGGGCATGGGCCCGGGCCAACGTGCGTGCGCAGAGCGCGGCGTAGGCCCCCAACCCCTGCGGGATGGCGTTCTCCGTGTCGATCGAACCCTTCCAGTCCTGGAGTTGGCGGAGGTAGTAGTCACGCTGGACGCCGTCGACCCCGTCGACACGCTGCCAGCCGAGGAAGATGTCGCTGCTGGCCTGCATGAGGCGTTGGCCGGCGACGACGCGCGCCCCATGGTTGGCGTACGCGCTCTTCTTGGTGAAGCGCTCGAGCACCGACGCCTCGGCCTCCTTCGCCTGCAAGAAGAGGATCTCGTCGTCCCTTCGCCCGTGCATCATGATGATCCAGGCCCGGGTGCCCACGCTGCCCACACCGACCACCTTGCGGGCGACGCGGCCGAAGCTGTACTGCTCGAGCAGTTGGCGGCGGTCCGTCGGCAGGGTCTGGCGGTACTTGCGCACGAGGCCGTGGAAGAGCTCGGTCATGGCGGCGCGCTCGACGTCCGGGAACAGCCCCTCTATGGGCACGATGAGGGGCGGTTCGCTCACGATCACGCGCTCGCCGTCGACCACCGTCGTCAGCTTGTCGACCGCCTTCATCGAATCCTTCGTCAGGGCCTTGGTGGCGAGCTTGGAGGCGGTGGCGGCCATGTGCGCCTCAGCCTTCGACCCGGTCGTCGCGGCCTGCGCGGCGAGCAAGCTGATGACCTCCTCGACGTCGAGGTGCGAGTACCAGACCTCGAGGTTGGTCATGGAAGCCATGGCGCGCATCGTCTCGCGGTAGGCCTGACCGAGTGCCAGCAGCGCCTCCCTGCGGACGCTCTTGGAGAAGCCGCGGCCACGTGAGGCGACCACGAAGCTCGCGGCGAGACGCTTGACGTCCCACTCCCAGGGGCCAGGCAGTGTTTCGTCGAAGTCGTTGCAGTCGAACACGAGCGAGCGCTCGGGAGAGCCGAAGACGCCGAAATTGGAGAGGTGGGCGTCGCCGCACACCTGGGCGGTCAGACCAGAGCGCGGGGTGGTCGACAGGTCGGAGGCCATGATCAGCGCGGCCCCCCGGAAGAAGGTGAACGGGGAGACGAGCATCCGTCCGTAGCGGATCGGGACGAGCTCGGGCACCCGCGTCGTCGCCTGCTCCTCGAGCAGCGAGACGGGGTCGGGCCGGTCGGGGACGGCCTCGAAGGAGGCGTGGCTGTCCCGCGGGACCTTGGCCCGAGCCGCCTTCCCCTTGACCCGGCTCTCGGCCGCGGTCAGGTGGCTCAGGACTTTGGGCGGGCTCTTGTCCGCGGTCGACGGCCTCGTCCACGATCACCATGATCGGCCTCCTCCCAGCGACACTCCTTGCGGCGAACAGAGGCTAGCGGCCCCGGGCGGACGCGTCATTGGGGTTCATGGGAACATTGCCTTTCGCACCGTGCCGGCGCGGACCACAATGGCCTCGACGGTATGGAGATCGGCAAGGCACTGCGGTGACGTTGGACTACGAGGGCCAAAGTGGAGCCGGCGGCGTACCGCCTGCCGGCGTCGTGCCGCCCGAAACTTCCGTCGCCCGAAGGCGATCGGCAGGCTCCGGCCACGCCGCTCGCGACACCCCACGAGCGGGCGCTAGGCACGGTCGCCCGGTTGGTCAGGCTCGTCCAGTCCAGCGACGAGAAGGCGGTGGAGGAGGCAGTCCTCTCCTTGAGCCGCTCCCGTCGCTGGCTGGCCCCGCTCGCCATGATCGTGGGCGCCTTCCTCATGCTGTTCCAGGGGCTCAAGCTCCTCTTCACCAACTGGCGGTTGACCCTGGTGCAGGTCCTCCCGGCCATGTGGATCTGGGTGGCGATGCTCGACATCAAGCTCCACGTGCTGCACGGGAAGCAGTTCCACATCGTGCGCGGTCCGATCCTCATTCCGCTCGCGCTGGCCGTCACCGCGCTCACGGCGGGGAGCTTCTTCCTCAACGCGGTCTTCGCCTTCGCCGTGACCGCGCCCGATACGCCCGAGATCCGCCCCGCCTTCCACCAGGCGCGGAGCCACCTGAGCACGATCTTCGCGTGGGGCGTGGGCGTGGGTCTCGCGCTCTCCTACTCGTCGCTCATCTCCGCCCGGTGGGGGACGTTCTCGTTCGTCCTCGCCCAGGGCATCGTCGTCGGCATCATGATGTTCTGCTACATCGCCGTGCCGTCACGGATCGTCGGCATGGCGAAGAGGTCGGGGTCACGCCGGGACAAGTTGGCGGCAACCGCGGTCGGCGGCGCCGTCGGCGCCGCGATCTGCTCGCCGCCCTACCTGTTGGGCCGGCTCGGCATCCTCATGCTCGGGTGGCACTACCTCTTCTGGTTCGGCGTCGTCCTCATCGTGATCGGCGTCGCGCTTCAGACCGGGGCGACGAGTGCCGTCAAGGCCGTGAAGATGTCGGCGAAGCTGGTCGGGAACCCGACGGCGGCCGGCCAGACCACCTGACGGGGCGGCACGAGGCGAGGAGGCGGCCCCGGACAAGCGCCGGGCGTACCATCACCGGCGCGAGGGCCGAGACGACCGGAGGGAGGCACCCGTGCCGACGACGATCGAATGGTTCGGGACGGCCACCTTCCGCATCCGCACCGGTGGACGGACGCTCTTCTTCGACGCCTACCTCGACCGCCTGCCCGGGCTGGAGCCGGTCGGCCTCTCCACCGCGGAGGTCACGGAGGCTCATTTCGTCTTCGTGAGCCACGCCCACTTCGATCATCTCGCCGGCGCCGACGTCATCGCGCTGGGCACCGGGGCGACGGTCGTGGCCTCGCCCGAGTCGGCGCGCTGCCTGCGGGCCTGCGGGGTCCCAGAGGACCAGTTGCTCGTCGTCACCGGAGGCGAGACGGTCGACTGTGGGCCGTCGGTCCGGGTCCGGGTGCTGCCCGCGCTGCACTCGTGCCTCTTCGCACACAGCGATCCCGACAGCTCGGTCCCGTGCCTCGGGCGACCTCGGCGTCAGCGCGCAGTCGCGCGCCACGGCCGTCCGCACCTTGTTCGACCTCATGGCGAGCGCACCCGAGCCGGCCGGCGGCGTGCTGCGGGCCATGAACGAGCGCTGTTCCCGCCACGACGGCGGCCAGTTGGCCTTCCTCCTCATCACCGCTGAGGGCTCGGTCCTCGTCAGCGCGAGCGCGGGCTACTGGCGCGGCATCTTCGGTGGGCTGCGCCCCGATGTCGCACTGCTGTCGCTGGGCGGCCGGCCGAATGTGGACGGCGAGCCCTACCAGGGATCGACAGCGCAGTACGCGCTCGAGCAGGTGCAGCTGCTGCGACCCGCCAGCGTTGCCTTCTGCCATCACGACCCGCTCTTCCCGGGCGTTCCCGGCGTCGACATCGGCCCGGCCGCGGCCGCGCTGCGCGGCCCGACGTCAGGTGCGGACTACTTCGAGCTCGAGTACGCCACGGCGCGTCGGCTGTTCGCCTGAGCCCTTCCCTGATCGATCACGCTAAACGCATGCACCACCGCTGGTGAAGAAGCGCTCCAAAAGTAGTCCGCTGTCTGCCAATGACGGTACGCCGAGCGTGCCATCATTCGTAGCTCGCTTCAAGGTCGCAGTCGTCGATGCCCGATGAGAGACAGCGAGACGTCCGTTCCAACAATTCCCGTCGTTCGACGACCCTTTCACGCCGAACGTGTCCCCACACTCGGTCACATCCGTGTCACCCGACGAACGGGGGTGCAAAATCCCAAGCGCTCCGTCGAAGGCATTGTCCTTGAGGGTCAAGCCGTCTAAGCCGTCCGCCTCCAAGACCGCCAAGTAAGGGTGGTTGTGGTAGTACCCCCGTGAGCCGTCGTAGACCGGGAGCGTGTTCCCGCTCACGGTCACGTTGTTCACGTTCTGGAAGGTCATGGTCGAGCCCACATAAGGCTCGTCGGGCGACCCCGCCGCTGGTGGATTTGGCCCCCTGGTGCCCGTGTTCCCCTCAATGATGAGGCCGCTATTGGCGTAAAAGGGAGGGGCATCGAGCGTCCCTCTTATCTGTACCAACGGCCGGGCAGGCTTGAAGTGTGTTGCCCTCGAGCACGATGTTCTGCTCTTGGACGCCGGGAGTCTGTCCTTGTAGGGAGGCGAACCAATCCGCTCCCCAATGTGCGGAAGAGGTTGTCTTGAACGGTCAGATTGTCCTCGGCCGCGTAGTACGGGTTGACCGTCATCGTCGCCGGTTGAGTAGAGGTCGTATTCGAGGTCGATTGCGTCCACGGCCGTGTTCATGAATTGATCGTCTCGCACGAGCCAACCATCAAAAGACTCCCCCACGAGCGCGAAGTATCCGATGTTGTCGAACACCGAATCAGTCAATGAAGTGTTGACCGAGAGCGCACCGGTGCCCAAGCCGTAAGGCGGAGTCGAGGTCCAAGCCGTCGCCCTGGATGTTTTGAAGGTCGATACCGGTCAGGTCGGTGTCGGTATCGGCTTCCATCTTGATGCCCATATAGCCCTCGCAATAGACTTCCCGCCGTTGTGGCCGTTGTAGGCACCCTCGAGGTTGAGGTTTTCGAGCGTAAGCCCCGTGTCCCGGGTCAAGAGCAATATGGGGTGGGTGGGGCATTCGGTCGCGTCGGTTCCCCCGTTGACACCCGCTATCGGGTCGTCCAACGTCGCACCGTTGCCATCGACGGTCAACCCGGTGGTGCTGTCGATCGTGACGATGCCGTCGATTGTGAAGCACGCGTCTTTGGGCAACGTCACCGTACTGCCGGCCGGGAACGAGTTGAGGTATTCGTTCAGCCATCTGGTCCGATCCCCGCCACACCTCGAACGTGAGCCGTATCCGACCCGGTCGGCCAGAAGTTGGGCCCGCCTGTGACCCGCCGTGAGCCTGAGCGCGACCATACGACCACACTCCCCCCGCTGCCGCCGGTGCGACCCGGCCTGGCGCGGCGCGCGACAACCCACAGGCCACGAGCACCGCGACGGCGAGGGCGATCGCCGGCAGGCGGGTGAACCCGTAGGTTCGACCCAGCATTGGTTCCGATGGTCGCGGATTTTCATACTGTGTGCAAGGTTCGAAGTGCCCTTCTTACCGATTTCACGGTTCAAGCAGGTGCGAATCGGCGCAGCCGTGCGTGGTCGCGAATTCACACTTTTCACTTCGAATTCAAACTCTTAGCTCTCGGATGTGGCACCAATAAACGTTCGTTCGCGTGAGGCCGGGCTCATGTAAACGTTCGTTCGCCCTGGCTCGAACGCGTGAGCCGATCCGGATCCGTGTTGGGCCGTGAACGAACCACGCGACGCCGGACGCCGGCGTCGTTGTCTCGCAACAGTTCGGCGGTCTCGCTTGGACGCATCGCTATGCCGATCCTGAGCGGATGCTCGACGTCGCGTCGCTACCGCATTCGACACTCCATCACCCGGGAGCGCCGTCGGCTTTCAGGACGATCTCGGATCGTGACGCCGACCTCGACCGTCGACACGGGGACGCCCGAAAGCATAGCGAGTCGATCTCCGGACTCACCGCACCGAAGGCGCGCGTTACCCTCGGTGCGATGACACCGCTCGCGTCCCCGGATGCGTACCTCGAGCGCATCGGTCTGGCCAAGGGTTCGCACCCGGGCCTGGCCGAGGTCCATCGCGCCCACGCGACGACGATCCCATTCGAGAACTTCGACTCCTATTCCGGCCGACCGGTCTCGCTCCAGCCGGCTGACATCGAGCGCAAGCTGGTGGCGCGCCGCCGTGGTGGGTACTGCTTCGAGCACAACCTCCTCCTGGGTGCCGCGCTGGAGTCACTCGGGATCACCGAGGTCGAGCCGATACTGGCTCGGGTGCGGATGAACCCCGACCCTGGGTCGCGCGCCCTCAACCATCTGCTGCTGCGGGTGCGCGACGACCGCGGCACGTGGCTGGCCGACGTCGGATTCGGCGGCGGAGGACTGCTGAATCCGCTTCCCTTCCGGCCGGGCTCCGAGGTGGAGCAGTCCGGATGGGCGTACCGCCTGGTCGAGGACGGGCCGGAGCTCGTGCTCCAGTCGCTCACCGACGGGGAGTGGAGGGACCTCTACGGCTTCGTGCCCGAGCCGGCCCGGCCCATCGACATCGAGGTCAACAACTGGTACACCGCCACTCACCCCGAGTCGAGCTTCGTCACCGGGATCATGACCGGTCTGCGGCTCCCCGACCGATGCCTGTCCCTCTTCGTCTCCGATCAGCCCGTGCTCGTCGAACGGCCGGTGGACGGCCCGTCGACGGTGACCGAGCTGGAGCTCGCCGACGTGCCCGGGCTGCTGGCGGATCGTTTCGGGATCCGCACCGTCACGATCGGATCGGGCGGTCGGCTCGTGCTGGTCGAACCGGTCGGCTGAGTGCGATGTCCTGGTGCACGCTGCTCACCGGTCCCCGGGCGGGGTGCATCGCTCAGGGCGGGCCGGCCGACCTGCGCGGGGAGCACCCGGCTCGACGGCACCACGAGCGTGAAGCCGCCGTCGCTCCACGAACGCACCCGTACGCCGTGTTGGCGACACCAGTCCTCGAAGTCCGAGACGGTCTTCGAGGAGGAGACGAACAGGTAGGCCGGATCGCGGCTCGACGAGACCTGCGCGTTGAAAGGCGGGTAGCGGTCGAAGAACTCGGGGGTCACCACGGTCCGCTCGTCCGTCTCGAACGTGAGCCGGTAGGCCACCCAGTAGTCGGCGAACGCGTCGTGGACGTCGTGCCGGTGCACGAGCGCTTGCACGCCGGCGTCGTTCGCGGGCATGGGCACATCCGGCGCGCCGAAGCCCACGAGGACCGGCCCGGGCTCGCGGCCCAGCGTGAAGGCGCCCACCAAAGCGAGCAGTGCCAGCATCGCCGCCCACAGGACCTGCGCTCTCGGCCACGACCTGCGCCGCGCCAGTGCCCGTCCGCCGTTGTCGAGACCGACCCCCACCAGCAGCGCCGCCATCGTCATGCCGTCGAGCACGTAGCGGCCCTGGCCCACGTGGTTGGCGGTCGAGTTGATCGCGTAGAGGAAGGGAAGGAGGAGCAGGGTGAGCACGGGGAGCCGGCACCGTCGGGCCCCTCCCCTGGCCACCACCACCGCCAGGACGCCGAAACCGCCGAGGACGACCACGGTCAGCCCGATGCCGAGGGCGGGGTTCAGCCACGACAGCGTGCCCTCGACGCGCAGATCGAGGGCGATCGGGAGCTCGTCCTGGAAGAACTGCACGAATCGCGGCGACGTCCGAGCGAACCGCGACAGGGCGCTGCCGTCACCGCCGGGCAGGAACAGGTTCGACCACCCGTGGGCGATTCCGAAGCCGATCGCGGGCGAGGCGCCGACCAGTCCCCCGACGACCACCGCCCCGAAGCGCCGCCCGAGCCGCCACAGCGTCGGTGCGCTCCACAGAACGGCCGGAACCAGGAGCTGCACCGACGTCGCGCTGGCCCAGAAGGCGAGACCGCACCACAGCCCGGCCGCGAGCCGCACCCAGAGGCCGTCCTCGCCGTCGTGGAGCCGAGCCAGCGCGCCGACACCGCAGAGCGCGAGGGCCAGACCCAGCATGTAGGTGCCGCCGGGCTTGAGCGAGCGCAACATCACCGACGCGGGCCAGATCCAGAAGGCGAGGGCACCGAGCAGCGCAGCCGGGTCGCCGACGAGGCGGCGCCCCGCCCGCCACAGCGCCAGCGCGGCGAGGGCGCTCGAGAGAGCGGACGCCGCCAGCAGCTGGCTCGTCCCGTGCCCGGCCACGAGGAAGACGGCGGCGGTGCCGACGGCCTCGATGCTCCCACCGTAGGACTGGCCCCAGAAGTAGGTCGGGAGCTGGCCGTGATGAAGCAGCTGGAGCGCCATCAGGCCGACGACCGACCCGTCCGAGGTCAGGGTGCCGAGCGTGTGCGACGCCACCCACCAGCGCTCGAGCGCACCGATCACCACGGCCACGGCGATCAGGAGGAGCACCACCCGCCGGTCGAGGGACGTCCGATCGGCCGCGCCAGGCTCCGGCCGGCACCGGAGCGGGGTCGCCGGCGGCCACGCCACCGAGGGCCCCACCGCTGCCGGATTCCACTGTCTGCTGGGGCACGGACCATCCTCCTGCCGCCGTCGGAACCGTCGTTGTAGCACCGGGGCCCAGGAAGGGCCAGGTCACGAGGCCCGGCGCTCAGCGGCGCGGCCAGCGGGCGCTCCTGCAACCCGGCGCCGAGGTCCAGCGCCGTGACCGCCGCCGCCGGGAGCCGCTCCGGCAGGACCGCCGTGAGCACGCCGTCGTCGACGACCCACTCGAGGGGTTCGGCGTGACCCACCAGGCGCACCCGTGTCACCCCGGAGCTGTCGACGTCGGGCAGTGAGATCCGCCTCGTTTTCGGCGTACCGATGACCAGGGCGTACACGACCTCCCCGCGGCACGTGAAGCGCACCGGCACGCCCTCCGGCGTCGTCGACTCCGCCACGACCCAGGGCCGGCTGCCGTAGACGGCCTCGCCGTTGACCGAGAGCCAGGCGCCGAGCCCGCGCAAGGGTGCCTGCTGCGACTCGGGGATGCTGCCGTCGGGTCGCGGGCCCACCCCGATGAGCAGGTTGCCGTTCTTCGAGACGACGTCGCAGAACAGCCGGATCAGCTCGGTGTCGGTGATGATGTCCTCGGGTCGCTCGTGCCGGTTGGCCCCGAAGGAGTGGCCGACGCCGCGGGCGAGCTCCCACTTGCGCTCCGTCACGTGGTGGAGCACCTCGTACTCGGGGGTCCGGAAGTCGGAGTGCCGGGGCGAGGCGAAGGTCAGCCGCTTCCGGCGCCGCGGGATCACGGGCCACAGGAGCTGAATCAGGTCGCCACCCAGACGGAGCATGGTCCGGGACACGGCGCGGCGCGGCGGCTTCGGCTCGAGCCAGCGATCGTTGACGACCCCGTCCTCGACCGTGTTGTAGTAGTGCGCGAAGAGCTCGGCGAGGTTCCCTCCGGACGGCCAGGAGATGTCGTTCCACAGCACTGACGGCCGGTAGCGATCGATGAGCTCGAGCACGTGGGCCGTCACGTAGTCGCGATAGGCGCGGTCGAAGGGCGCGGCCAGCACGACGTCGGCGGCGCGGCGGAGGACGGCCCCGTTGTAGGGCCAGTCGTAGCCGCCCGAGTAGTAGAGCCCCATCCGCATCCGGCGGGAGCGCACGGCGTCGCCCAGCTCTCCGACCAGGTCGCGATGCGCGTGATACGTGCCTTTGACGGGATGGCGTATCCGAGAGGGCCAGAGCGCGAAGCCGTCGTGGTGCTTCGTCGTGAGCACGACGTAGCGGGCGCCCGCGTCCTGGCACAGCGACGCCAACGTGTCGAGACGGGCGCCTGACGAAGCGCCGTCGAAGGCTGCGACGAAATCGTCGTAGGGAGTCTCCGCGCCGTAGACGCGCTCGTGGTGGCGCTGCGTCGGGCTGCCGGCGATCTGCATGGAGTTGAGGTACCACTCGGCGTAGGGGTTCTCGCGCAGCATGCGCCTGGGACCGCGACGGGTCAGGAGCTCCTGGATGTCAGGCCCCTGCGGCGCCCAGCCGGGCACCGAGTAGAGACCCCAGTGGAGGAAGACGCCGAGCTTGGCGTCGTCGTACCACTCGGGCAGCCGATGGGTGCGCACCGACTCCCACGTCGCCTCGAACATGGCCGGCATCCGCTACCCTGCCGCCACCGCAGGTTGCGGATCCGCCGCCACCCGCGCGTGGCGGTCCGTAGCGCACGCGGAACAGGACGTAGGCCACCGGGCCGGCCGCCGCCGGCAGCCAGTACGAGATGATCCGGTACGCGAGCGTCGCCAGGACGGCCTGGCCCGAGGGGATCCCGGCCAGGATGAGCATCGCGCTCGAGCCCGGCTTCGACGATGCCGAGCCCGCCCGGGGTGATCGGGATCAGGGCGAGCAAACCCGGCGACGGCGTAGGCGAGCAGCACCAGCGACGGGTTCGGACGTACCCCGGTCGCCCGGATGGCGCACAGCAGGGTCAGGTAGTCGAACGCCAGCCGCCCGCTCGAGAGCAGGAGCGCCGCCTTCCACCGCCGGCCCAGCACGTCGCGGATGCGGTTGCGCTCGTAGACGAGCCGCTCCTCGAGCCCGGTCATCGGCTCGCTCTTGCGCTTGACGCGGTTCCGCACCGCCTGGAACACGCGCCCGGCCCAGCGGATGGGCCGGTCCGTCATGAGGACGACCGCGCCGAACGCGGCGAACAGGACGAACCCGGCCAGGCCGAGGAGCGCGGCGTGCTCGAGCCCGCGGTCGATCGGCGTCCCCGCCACGATCGCCGGCAGCACGAAGATGGGCAAGGCCAACAACCCGGCCACACCGAGCAACGAGAACGCGGTGAGGCCGCCCACCGCGGTCGCGGCGTCGCTCCCGGAGGCCGCCAGCATGCGGAATTGCGTCGCCGCACCGACCGCGGCGCCGCCCGGCACGACCAGGCTGATGGCGTTCCCGGCGAGCTGTGAGGTGGCCACCGAGTACCAGGCCTTGGTGCGCAGCGCAATGCGCTGGAGGGCGATGGTGCAGGTGAAGTGCGCCACCTGCGCCACCACGGCGACGGCGAACCAGACGGGCTGGAGGTTGGCCAGCTCGGGCCACGACGAGAAGACCTCGGTCAGGCTCGGGAAGACGAGGTAGATGGTGATCCCGGCCGCCACGGCCATGGCCACTTTCTTGAGGATGGACTTCCACGGGAGCGGCGAGGCGACGTCCGACTCGATGCGCGTCGCCAGTCGCTGCGACATGGCATCGTCGCCGCCACGGACGGGGTCCCGTTCAGCCATGCAGCACCGGCGGCATCATCCCACCGGCGCCGCCCGGCCGCGTTAGGTCAGGATCTTCGCCTTCTGCGCCTCGAACTCGGCGTCGGTGATGACGCCCTGCGACTTGAGATCGGCCAGCTTCGAGAGCTGGGACGCGGTGTCGTCGCCTCCCCCCGACCCTGCCGTCTGCCGCACGTAGTCGTCGAAGGCCTGCTGCTGTTGCGCCGCCTCGTGCGCCCGCCGCTCCGCCATCTTGCCGCCGCGGGCGATCAGGTACACGAAGACGCCCAGGAAGGGCAGGATGATGACGAAGATGACCCAGAGTGCCTTGGCCCCACCCCCGATGTCGTGGCTGCGGAAGATGTCCATGAACACCATGATCAACAGCCAGATCCAGATGATGAAGAGGAAGAAGTACAGCATCGTCAGGAAGAAATCGAGAATCGGATATTGATAGCTGGAAGCAAGCATCTACGTGGAACTCCTCGAATTCAGCCGTATGGCAACGTGCCATCGCGGGGCCATTTCCTCGGGTTCCATGTCTAGTCGCTGCCGTGCGGTGAACGTGGGATTTCCGCCACCGCCGTCTGGAGCGCCGGAGGCACCGGGCCGATGAGCCACGGCCTCGACATCGCCGTGCTCGCCGTCGCCTCGGGCTGCGTCCTGGTCTGGAGCCTCGTATCGGCGCGCCTCGAACGATGGGACGTCTCCGCGCCCATTGCCTTCGTGGTGCTCGGGGTGGTGGTGACCCACGGCCCGACGGCGATGGTCCACATCGCGCTCGGTTCCGACGCCATCCGCTCGCTGGCGGAAGTCACGCTCGCCCTCGTGCTCTTCGCCGACGCGTCACGGGTCAACGTGCGCAAGCTCCGCGCCTCGGCCGTCCTTCCCACCCGCCTCCTCGCCATCGGACTTCCCCTCACCATCGCCGCGGGGGCGGCCGCGGCCGCGCTCCTCTTCGGGAGCAGCGGGCTCTGGGTGGCTGCCGCCATCGGCGCCATCGTCGCTCCGACCGACGCCGCCCTGGGCGCCTCGGTGATGCAGGACGAGCGCGTCCCCGTGCGGCGTGCGCCGGCTGATCAACGTGGAGAGCGGGCTCAACGACGGCATCGCGACGCCATTCGTCAACCTCTTCATCGCCGGCGGCGGCGACGACCGAAGCCGTCCACGGAGCGTCCAGCGTCGCGACCGCCGTGGTCGAGCTGTTCGGCGGCGCTGCGCTGGGTCTCGGCGTCGGGGTCGCCGGCGCCGTCCTCCTCGCCGTCTCCCGGCGCCACCGCTGGAGCTCGCCGGCGTTCCGTCCATTGGCCATCGCCGCCCTGGCGCTCTTCGCCTATTCCGCATCGCTCGTCGCCGGGACCAACGGCTTCATCGCCGCCTTCATCGGCGGCATGGCCTTCGGCACCGTGGACCACCACGACGACGAAAACGCCCTGTACTTCACCGAAGAGGTCGGCCTCCTGCTCTCCCTTCTCGTCTGGTTCGCGTTCGGCGCGGTCATGTTGGTGCCGGGCTTCGAGGACGCGGGCTGGCGTGACGTCCTGTTCGCGCTCCTCGCCCTCACCGTGTTGCGGATGGCGCCGGTCGCGCTCGCCCTCACCCGCTCGGGTCTGGACCGGGCCACGGTCGCCTTCGTCGGGTGGTTCGGGCCGCGAGGCCTGGCCTCGGTGGTCTTCGGCCTCATCGCGGTCGACTCGCTCGCGCCGGAGGAGTCACGGGTGGTGCTCGCCGCGGTCACCGTCACCGTTGCGCTGAGCGTCCTGCTCCACGGCGTCTCCGCGTCGCCTCTCGCATCGCGCTACGGCGCGTACACCGCCCGCCTCGGCGCCCCGAGTGCCCTGCTCGGCGACGTCCCGCTCCGGTCTCGACCCGGTCGCTGCGGTCCCGTCGCCCACCGCTCGGGCGGCGGTGACACCGTTCCCACGGGACGGCGAACCACCGTGGCCCCGGAGCGAGCGGTTCAAGGGTCAGATGATGTCCTTGAACACCGAGGTGCTGTTCGCCGTCTCCTGAGCCACGGGGAAGTTGAACCCGCACTTCGGGCACGGTTCGCCGAGCGTCTTCTGCTCCGCCGCCAGGTCGTACGCCTTGTCCTGGAGGGTGCCGCACGTCGGGCAGATCCGCAGCAGCCGCGTCGCCTTGAGCTCGAAGTTCGTGATGATGTCCTCCATGATGGCGCCGTTGGCCGCCCACTCCTTGGCGTGTTTGTGGTACACGTCCATGTGCCAGTCGTCGACCGCCTCCTTCGAGGCCCACATGGAGATCTCGTTGTACCAACCGGGCTCGTCGGGGTGCTCCCACCAGGTGAGGTGGACGAAGCCCGGTTTGGTCATGAGGTGGTGGCGAACGTCGCTGAAGACGGTGCGGAACTTGTCGTAGGCATCGGGACTGCTGAAGCGGACCCGTTGCATGCTGAGGTACATGCCGTGTGCTCCTCTTTCTCTGTCGTTTCGGTGTCGTGGGTGCGCCCCTGCTCGTGCACGGGCGTGAGCGGTGGACTGACGGAACGGCTAGGGGCTCACACCCTCGACCGTGACCCCGGGGCCGAGCTTCTTGGCCACCTCGTCGGCGACGTCGCCCTCGACGAAGAGACGCCACCCCGTCTTCTCCGGCCGGATCACGAGCACGTGCTGCACGCCCCGGGCCGCCGCCGCCGTCGCGATCGTCTTGGACGGCCGCCGCGAGGCGGCGATCTGGCCCCAGGCCTCGGACCCTCCTTTCTCAATGGCGGACACGGCGCGCTGCACGATCTCCTTCTGCTCCTCCATCTCCTTCCTGGTCGGCATCAGGCCCGGGTTGGGCAGGCCGAGCGAGGAGCCGTAGATGCGGGCGATGGTCACCACCGCCACGGGCTTGCCGGCGCTGAGGCGCAGCGCCTGCCGTATGGCCGCGCCCGGGATCTTCTCCCCGTTCGAGGCGATGAGCACCGCGGCCGACTGGGTCGGCTGCTTGTCGAACTTCCGCCGGCCGAACTTCCTCCGGACCGGGGAGCCCGAGGCTGGCGCGTCCGAGGCCGGCGCCGTCACCGTCACAGCTCGTTCTCGGCCTGCATGGTGGAGAGGCTGGGCACCGCCTCCGGCGTGACCACGATGGGCCCGGGGGTGTCGCCGAGGTCGATGCCGCCGGGGGAACCGAGGACCAACGGCATGGCCCCGGAATCGTCGATCCCCCGCCGCTTGTCGGTGATCTTGCGCCACCAGTAGAGAGGAACGTACGCCGCCACGATCACCAGGCCGAGGAGGTAGAGGAAATGTCCCGATCCGGGACCCACCACGATGTCGGGCGCATTCCACCCGCCGACGAAGTAGTCGAAGGTCAGGAAGAGCGCGCAGACCAGAGCGATCCAACGGAACCAGCCGGGCAGGCGGAACGGGCTCACCCGCTCCGGCCGCACCTGGCGTAGGAGGAAGTAGCCGTACATCGACGCCGCCACGGCGATGATGTAGCCGACGTTGGAGAAGATGTAGATGCGCACCGGGGAGCCGAAGAGGCTCACGATGAGCGCGCAGACCACGTTGAAGGCCATGGCCCAGTCCGGCACCTTGTGCTTGTTCTTGTGCTCGAAGAATCGGGGCAGCAGCCGGTCCTCGGAGGCCTGGAACAGCGACCGGGCCACACCCATGATGGCGTTGAGCACCGAGAGCAGGAGGGCGAAGATCAGCGGGATCCCGATGACGTACTTCACCCAGGCGGCGTTGCCGAAGATGTGGTCGCAGAAGCTCGTGTACAAGGTGAGCGGGTCCGCCGTCTTCAGCGAGGCCCCCAGGACCCCCACGAAGACGACCGCCGTGCCGATATAGACGAACACCCCGTAGAGGCCCTCCGCCGTCAGAGCGATCTTGGCGTCGCGGGCCGGGTTGCGACACTCGCCGATGTAGCACGCCGCCGCCTCCATGGCGATGGCGTTCCAGGAGATGACGAAGATCCAGGCGAAGAAGAAGATGGCCCCCGAGCTCTCCGGGCTGGCGAAGTGGAAGCCCGAGATGTTCGACCAGTGGAAGCTGCTGGGTTTGAAGATCGGAAGGATGATCAGCAGGGTCAGCGGGACCATGGAGGTCACGCCCAGGATGGTGGCGAACCTCGCCCCGAGCCTGATCCCCAGATAGCAGGGAATGAACAGCCCGATCAGTCCGACGAAGGTGATGACGAGCACGCCCATGGAGACAGGCGTGCCCAGGGTGCCGAGCGGCGAGAAGGTGCGCCCGAGCGGCACGTGGAAGAGCACGGCGATGTAACCGGCGGCCAGCAGCATGTTGATGGGCGCGACGGGGAACCAGCCGAGCCAGTACCCCCAGCCGGAGACGCCGCCGATGTGCTTCGCCGTCGTATGCCCGAGGGGTTCGAAACTGTCGTAGGCGTAGGAGGGCATGCCGCCGGTCCGGTGGGGCAGGAGAGCCGCCAGCTCGCCCATGCACAGGCAGACGATCAATCCGATGACCACCACCAGGGCGATGGCCGGAATGGCCGCCGCGCCCATGGACGAGACGGCGAACGGGACGATGCCGGTCACCAGGATGGTGCCGGCCAGGCCGATGACGAACGCTCCCCACCAGTTCGTCCCCCGGCTCAGGGATGTCGCGACCTCGGCGGGAGCGCCGCTCACGGCGGTGGCTTCTTCACTCATGTGCTCGTCTCCTCGGTGGGTTCGGGTGTGTCAATCTGTCGTCGGTCGTCGGTCGTCGGTCGATCGGTGTCATCGGGGTTTCAGAAGGCCTGCAGGTAGCGGTCGATCTCCCAGGGCGTCACTTCGGCGTGCGCCGCCCGGACCTCGGCGCGCTTCGTCGAGACGAAGTAGTCGACGTAGTCACCCTCGGGCGTCTTGCCCAGGCCTTCGCGCAGGACGTCGTCACGCTCCAGTACCTCGAGCGCGTGCCAGAGGGTCATCGGCATGGTGCGGAGCCCGAGGTCGGCCGCCTCCTGCTGGCCGAGCTTGAGCAGGTCGAGCTCGCAGGGGTCGCCCGGGTCGAGATCCCGCTCGACCCCGTCGAGTCCGGCCGCGATCAGCGCGCTCAGCGCCAGGTAAGGATTGGCCGACCCGTCGATGCAACGGTCCTCGACCCGGCCCGGGTCCGGAATGCGCAGCATGTGGGTGCGGTCGTTGCCCCCGTAGGTGACGTAGGAGGGCGACCAGGCCGCTCCGGAATCGGGCGGCGCGCTGGACAGCCGCTTGAAGGAGTTGACGGTCGGGCAGGCGACGGCGCACAGGGCCTCGGCGTGCTCCAGCAGGCCGGCGATGAAGGAGTACCCGAGCGTCGACATGCCGAGACCACGCCCATCGTCCGCGTCGGCGAACAGCTCGTTGTCCTGCTCGTCCCACAGGCTGAGGTGCATGTGCAGCCCGTTCCCCGTCAGGTGGGTGAAGGGCTTGGGCATGAAGGTGGCGAGCATCCCGGCCTCGGCCGCCAGCGAGTGGACCATGTAGCGGAACACGATCACCCTGTCGGCCGTGGTCAGGGGGTCCGCGAAGCGGAAGTTCTGCTCGAACTGCCCGTTGGCGTCCTCGTGGTCGTTGGCGTAGTTGGTCCAACCGAGGGTGTTCATGTGGCGCGACGCCGTGGTCAGGTGGTCGTACATCCGGGTCAGCGCCCGGGCGTCATAGCAGGGTGCCTTCGCCTGGTCCTGCGGGTCCGCGACCTCTATCCCGCCCCCCGCGACTGCGGCGTACGAGGAAGTACTCGGCCTCGGCGCCCGCCTTGAGCGCGTAGCCGGCCTCCCCCAGCCGTTCGATCTGGCGGCGCAGGATGACCCGTGGGGCGAACGGCCAGGGCTCACCGAGCACGTAGGGGTCGCACTGGATGATCCCGAGCCCCGGCCGCCATGGCGCCGGCAGGTACGAACCGATGTCGGGCATGGCCAGTATGTCCGGCGAGGACGGGACCTGACCCATCGGCCCGGCCGCGAAGCCGGCGAACCCGGCGCCGTCCGCCAACAGGCCTTCGAGGGCCGAAGCCGGCACCAGCTTGGCGCACGGCTTTCCGTGCATGTCGACGAACATGGCGAAGAGGAACTCGACTCCGTCGTGATCGATCGCCGCCTGGAGCTCCGCGATGCTCGAGATCCGGCCTTCACGTTCCGCTGTGCCTTCCGCTCCGCTGTGATGCTCGTCGCCCTCACCTCCCGTCGTTCCTGCGGCTGCCGCCGATGGCAACGATGTTGCCTCAAAGGAAACGGAAGATGGTTACTGCACTGTTGCGAAGTGTTGCTGGCTCGTTAACAGCGGCCTCGCATCTCAGGCACGAAACATGCCCGTGATCTAGCACCTGCGGCGCGAGCCGTCCCGTCCGGCCCTTGTTGCCTTCTATTTGACAGAGTTTCTTGACAGGCAACGACTGGTCGTCATAATGATGTCCATGCGGTGCGCTCTCTCCGTTGCCTCGCCGCATCCCGCGCCGACCATCCCGCCACGCACCATCCGAAGAAGGAGCGAGACCCACGCAGCCGTCACCCGCACGAAGGCGAGCGCTGTGAGAGGCCCGGCCTCGGAGCGCACCACGCTGCACCGTTACGCGCACCGCGCCATCTACGACCGCCGGGCCGTCGACGCCATCTTGGACGAGGGTCTCGTGTGCCACGTCGGACTCTGCACCGATCGCGGCTACCCCGTCGTGATCCCCCTCGCCTACGGTCGTGACGGCGACGTCGTGTACCTGCACGGCTCCGCGGCCAGCCGGCTCTTCCGGGGCGCCCGCACGGACACGGTCGAGATCTGCATGACGGTGACGTTCGTCGACGGACTGGTCGTCGCCCGATCCACCTACAACACGGACATCAACTACCGCTCGGTCGTGATCATCGGTTCCGCCACCGAGGTGAAGGACCTCGACGAGAAGCGCCGGGGCCTCGACCTCATGGTGGACCACATCGTTCCGGGCCGGAGCCGCGACGCCAGGCCGCCGACCGAGAAGGAGCTGCGCGCCACCATGCTCCTGCGCCTCCCCTTGGACGAGTCGTCGGCCAAGGTGCGCACCGGCTTCCCCCTCGACGAGGCCGAGGACTACGACCTCGAGATCTGGGCCGGCGTCATCCCCTTCGCCACCGTGGTCGAGCCGGCACGGGTCGATCCCGACCTGCGGGTCGCCGTCGCCATGCCGCCCTACGTCGAGCGTTACCGGCGCCCCGTCGCCGTCGCGCCCGGCGATCTGGAGGCGCTCGCGCCCACGGCCGCGCTCACGGCCACGCGCCCACGCCCGCGTCGGTCACCCCGTCGGAGCGGGCGGGCTAACGCGTCATGTGCGGCGTCGTCGGACTCCTGCTCCGTGACCCCGGTCTCGAGCCGCGGCTCGGCTCCCTGCTCGTGCCCATGGTCGAGGCGCTCGACGAGCGCGGTCCGGACTCCTCGGGCATCGCCCTCTATGCCGACGGCCCGGGCCGCGCCGCGTCGCGTCCCGGCACGTGGACGGCTCCCGCCGGCGCGCCCCCGCTGCACGTCTCCCTCGGCTCCGACGTCGCGGTCGACTGGATGGCGGTCGGGTGCTGCCTCCTCGATGCGTGCGCCGTAGGCGGTGAGCTCCAGCGCTTCGGCGCCGGCGTCGTGCTCGATGTTCCCGAACCCTCCCTCGGCGACGTCCAGGCGGTGCTGGCGGCGGAGTGGCCCCAGGTGCGGGTCCTCGGCACCGGCGTCAACGTGCGCGTCCTCAAGGACACCGGAGCGCCGAGCGACACCTGCGCGCGCTACGGCGTACGGGATTGGGAGGGTTACCTCGCCGTGGCCCACACCCGCATGGCCACCGAGTCCGCGGTCACCGTCCTGCACTCGCACCCTTTCGTGCCTGCCCGTGACCTGTGCGTGGTCCACAACGGCTCGTTCTCCAATTACGCCACCGTGCGCCGGCGCCTGGAGGCGGACGGCGTCCGGTTCGACTCGGACAACGACTCCGAGGTGGCGGCACGCGTCCTCGCGGCGCGGCTCGAGTTCGGCGACGACCTTCGGGAGGCCACGCGCTGGGTCATGAAGGAGATGGACGGATTCTTCACTCTCGTCATCACGAGTGCCGACGCCATGTCGGTCGTCCGCGACGCGTTCGCCTGCAAGCCCGCCGTCGTGGCGGAGACCCCGGGCTACGTGGCCGTGGCCTCGGAGTACCGGGCGCTGGCCGAGCTGCCCGGCATCGCCGACGCGGCCGTCTTCGAGCCCAGACCCGAGGAGGTCTACACGTGGAGCAGGTGACGCAGACGCAGGCGCAGGTCCCGGCCCGTGCCCGGACCCCGGTCGACATGGCGCTCCAGACCCTCGACTCCGAGCTTCTCGGCACCCGCGGTGTCAACCAGGCGCTGCGCGCCCTCCCCCCTGGTGCCGCCGCCCGTGTCCTCAACCCGCGCGGCCGCCACAACCTCGCCGTGGGACTGACCGCCCCCGTCCGCGTCACCGTCGAGGGGAATGCCGGCTACTTCCTCGGCGGGCTCGGCGGCGAGCGCGGCGGCACGGGCCCCGACATCGTCGTCAACGGCTTCGTCGGGTGGTCGGTGGGCGAGAACCTGATGGGCGGAACCGTCCGGGTCCGGGGCAGCGCCTCGCAGAGCGCGGGAGCGAGCGCGCGGGGCGGGCGGATCTTCGTCGAGGGCGACGCCTCGCTCCGGGCCGGGATCTCGCTCAAGGGCGCGACGGTCGCCATCGCCGGCGACGCCGGGGCGATGACCGGCTTCATGGCGCAGGCGGGCACCATCCTGATCGGCGGCGACGCCGGACACGCCCTCGGCGACTCCCTCTACGAGGCCGTGATCTACGTGAACGGCTCCATCGCCTCCCTCGGAGCGGACGCCGTCGTCGAGGACATGACCGACGACGACGTGCGGGCCGTCGACGTCCTCGTCGCCGAGACGGGCTTCGACCACGTGGACCCCGGCCGGGTCACCAAGGTGGTCTCGGCCCGGCAGCTCTACCACTTCTCGACCCACCACCACGGCTCCTACTGAGCATGACCTCAGGAGCCTCGCCGAGAACCACACCTTCACGCCCGACGCCGTCGCCCGCGTGCACGCCATGGCCGAGACGGGCCACTACGCCATCCGGGGCCTCGGCGCCCGCCGGAAGCTCCCCACCTTCGACGACCTCGTCTTCCTCACCGCGTCGGTCAGCCGCTACCCCCTCGAGGGTTATCGCGAGCGCTGCGACACCGCCACCACGCTCGGCACCCGCCATGCGTCCAAGCCGCTCCACCTCGACATCCCGATCACCATCGCCGGCATGAGCTTCGGCGCGCTCTCCGCCTCGGCCAAGGAGGCGCTGGGGCGGGCGGCCACCGAGGTCGGCACGTCGACCACGACGGGCGACGGCGGCATGACCCCCGAAGAGCGCAAGGCGTCCCAGCTCCTCGTGTACCAGGTCCTCCCCTCTCGATACGGGTTCGATCCCGCCGACCTGCGCCAGGCCGACGCGGTGGAGATCGTGGTCGGCCAGGGCGCCAAGCCCGGTGGGGGCGGCCTCCTCCTGGGCCAGAAGGTGAACGAGCGCGTCGCGAGCATGCGCACGCTGCCGCCGGGCATCGACCAGCGCTCGGCCAGCCGGCACCCCGACTGGGTCGGCCCCGACGACCTGCGCATCAAGATCGAGGAGCTGCGCGAGGCCACCGATTGGGCCATCCCGATCTACGTCAAGCTCGGCGCGACCCGCGTCGACCACGACGTGAAGCTCGCCGTCGCCGCCGGGGCGGACGTGGTGGTCGTCGACGGCATGCAGGGCGGGACGGCGGCCACCCAGGACGTGTTCATCGAACATGCGGGCATCCCCACCCTCCCGGCCGTGCGCATGGCCGCCGAAGCCCTGCGCGACATCGGGGTCGACGGCGAGGTGCAGCTCGTCGTCTCGGGCGGCATCCGCTCGGGTGCCGACGTGGCCAAGGCCCTCGCGCTCGGTGCCGACGCCGTCTCCATCGGCGTGGCCGCGCTCCTCGCCCTCGGCTGCAACCGGCCCGCCTACCGCGACGACGCCGGCGCCGACCGGCCGTGACGTCGACGTCACACCCGACTACCTCGCCCTCGGGACCGCGCCGGGACACTGCGCCCATTGCCACACCGGGATGTGCCCGGTCGGCATCACCACGCAGGACCCCGTGCTCGAGGCGCGCCTGAATCCCGTCCACGCCGCCACCGCGGTGGCCAACTACCTGCGCGCGCTCACCATGGAGGTGACCGCGCTGGCGCGGGCGTGCGGCAAGAGCTCGGTGCACCACCTGGAGCCCGAGGATCTCGCCGCGCTCACCGTGGAGGCCGCCGCCATGGCCCGGGTCCCGCTGGCCGGGACAGCCTGGGTCCCGGGCTGGCCGCCCTGACCGCCGTGCACCGCTCTCCGCACGCGGCCGAGGTGGTCGTGATCGGTGGCGGCGTGGCCGGCCTCTCGACCGCCCGGGCGCTGGCCGAGCTCGGCGTCACCGACGTGCTCGTGCTCGAGCGCGGCGCCGTGGGCTCGGGCGGCACCGGCAAGTCGAGTGGCATCGTCCGCTGCCACTACGGCATCCCCTCCTTGGCCGCCATGGCCTGGCACGCCCTGCCCGTGCTCGAGGACGCGGCGGACGTCCTCGGCGCCCCGTCGGGCTACACCAGGACGGGCTATGTCGTCGGAGTCGGGACCGAGAACCTCGGGTCGCTCCGCGCCAACGTGGCCATGCAGCGCAGCCTCGGGATCGACGTCGAGCTGATCGGCCGCGACGAGGTGCAGTGTCTGTGGCCCGACGCCAGGCTCGACGACTTCGCCGGGTTCGCCTACGAGCCCCGGGGCGGCTACGGCGACGGGCACCAGACCGCACTGGCCTTCGCCCACGCGGCGCGTCGCCATGGCGTCCGGCTGCGCCAGGAAACCGCGGTGGTCGCCGTAGAGGTCGCGCACGGCCGCGGCGTAGGCGTCCGCCTGGCCGACGGCGGCCGCGTCGGTGCCACCCACGTCGTCCTGGCGGCGGGGCCCTGGTCCTCCCCGCTCGCCACCACCGCCGGCGTCGACCTCCCGGTGCGGGCGCAGCGGGCGCAGATCCTCCTCGTCGACCCTGGCCGCCCCCCGGGGCCGCTCCCCGTGTTCTCCGACTTGGTGTCGTTGCAGTACGTGCGCACCGAGGGAACCGGGTCCCTCCTGCTCGGCGACAGCGACCACTCCGACCCCCAGTGGGCGGACCCCGACGCATACCGCGAACGGGTGAGCGACGACGAGTTGGCGGTGGCCGTCCCCAAGTTCGCCCACCGCTTCCCGGGCTTCGACGGGGCGTCGCTCTCGTCGTCCTACGCCGGCTGCTACGACGTCACGCCCGACTACAACCCGGTGATCTCGTCCTGCCCGGTGGACGGCCTGTGGCTCTGCGCCGGCTTCTCCGGTCACGGCTACAAAATCTCCCCGTCCGTCGGTGAGCTCATGGCCGACCTGATCGTGACGGGGAGCAGCCGCCACCCCGACGTCGACCACCGGGACTTCCGCTGGGAGCGCTTCGCGCTGGAGGACCCGACCGTGAGCCCGCACCCCTACCTCGGCGCGGGCCAGATGCGTTGAACCACGCGTCGACAGAAGCGTCGATCGCATGCGCAGAAGATGCACCGCTGGCTCGGGGCCGGTGCGCCGGAGGGGGCGTAGGGTGAACCGTGGCCACTCGCCGGACCGCACCCGCCAAGCCCGCGCGCTCGACGGCGCGCACCTCGGGTGGGCGTGCTGCCGGCCGGCGCACGCAGGCGGCACCATCGACGGCGAAGGCCGCGACGTCCTCCGGTTCGGCCGCGAAGGGGACCTCGGCCGCGAAGGGGGATTCGACCGCGAAGGGCGCCAAGGGCGTGGCCGTCGATAGCCCCGCCTCCGGCGCCGAGAGCAGCCAGCTCGGCCAGGTCATCGCCAACCACGTGCGCACCCGCCGCCTCGAGATGGGCCTCAACGTGGGCCAACTGGCGGAGCGCACGGGGATTTCGAAGGGGATGCTCTCCAAGATCGAGAACGCGCAGACCTCGCCCAGCCTCTCCACCCTCGAGCGCCTGGCCGCCGCGCTCGACATGCCGGTCACCTCGCTCTTCCGCGGCCTGGCCGAAGAGCGCGATGCGGTGTTCGTCAAGGCCGGGAGCGGACCCGAGATCGTGCGCAAGGGCACGAGGTCCGGCCACACCTACGAGCTGCTCGGCAGCCTGCGCGGCCCGTACAAGCGGGTGGAGCCGCTGCTCGTCTCCCTCGACGACGACACCGAGGTGTTCCCGCTCTTCCAGCACGACGGCATCGAAATCCTCTACATGCTGAACGGGGTGATGGAGTACGGCTACGGCCGCCAGCGCTACAAGATGGAGCGCGGCGACACCCTCCAGTTCGAAGGTGACATCCCGCACGGCCCGACCCAATTGGTCAAGCTCCCGATCCGATTTCTGTCGATCACGATCTACACCGGGGACCGCGCCTGAGCCGTCCCCGCACTTGGTAGGGGCTCCGGGCCACCAAGTAGACTGACGGCCAGTGGCCGGAGTCCAGCAGTATCTCGTCTCGTCGTCCGGACAGGTGTCGCTCCCCGCGGCGGCACGGCACCGCTGGGGTCTCGACCGTGGTGGCCCCGTGGACGTGATCGACCTGGGGTTCGCCGTGCACCCGGCCACGACCAACCTCTACTACCACCGTCTGTGTCGGAGCGCGGTCTCCGCCCGCGGTGGCGCGTTGACGGGCTCGTGGTCCGCGGAACGCCGCCGGGAGCTCGGTCGGCAGCTGCTCGAGTTGCCCGACGCCGTCCGCATCGTTCCCATGCGCCTGCTCGCCTACCGGATGGCGGAGATCTCGGATGCCCATCCCGTCTCGACTCTCGCTGCAGAGGCCGTGGCCGCCGCCGGGCACCTCGACGCACCCCTGTGCGTGTGGACCGGTGACGACGGACCGCACATCCGTCATGCGGCGCTTCGCTTCGGCGCTTCGTACCGGATCGTCTCCCGATAAGCACCGCACAGCCGATGAAGAGCTCGAAGAAGACCTCGTCCGGCTCGTTCGAGACGACCTTGATCTTCTCGTGCGGCACGCCCGAGGGCCGCCGAGTCGAACAGAATCACCACGTTCGATTCCCCGGGCACGCGGCACCTGCGGTGCCTATAGTCACCCCGGACACGAGTCCCAGAACAGGTAAGTGAACGAGGGCCGCGAGGGGCGACGGGTGCGTCACCCCGAACACGACGGGAGGCGCGCAATGCGAAAGTTGTTGGCAGCTGGAGGTGCGATGGGCCTGGCGGTCGTGGGGCTCATGGGGGTCAGCGCCACTCCGGCTCTGGCCAAGACCCCACGGGTCGCCAGTGTCGCCGTGGCGCGCCCGCTCGCCTATACGGTTCCCGTCCCGTTCGCCCAACCGCCGACCACACGCCAGTGTCAGAAGTCCACCGGCCTGGCCTGCTACTCGCCCGGACAGATCGAGGCCGCCTACGACATGGGCCCCCTCTACGCCAAGGGTCTGACCGGTACCGGCCAGACCATCGTGCTCGTCGACTCCTACGGGTCGCCGACCATCACCTCTGACCTCGCCACCTTCGACGCCGCCTTCAATCTGCCGGCACCGCCGTCGTTCCAGATCATTCAGCCGGTCGGGGCGGTCCCTCCCTTCGACCCCTCCAACCCCACGATGGTCGGATGGGCGGAGGAGACATCGCTCGATGTCGAGTACTCCCACGCCATGGCACCGGGGGCCAACATCCTCCTGGTGGAGACGCCGGTGGCCGAGACCGAGGGCGTCCCGGGGTTCCCTCAGATCATCGACGCCGAGAACTACGTGATCGACCACGACCTGGGCAGCGTCATCTCCCAGAGCTTCGCGGCGACCGAGCAGACGTTCCACAGCGCCCAGGCGCTCCTCGACCTCCGGACCGCGTACACCAACGCCCTCGCAGAACAATGTGACCGTGCTGGGCAGCACGGGTGACACGGGGACCGCCGGCTACGCCAACAAGGCGGGGACACTTCTCTACACCTCCCCGGTCGTGAGTTGGCCGGCCTCGGACCCCCTCGTCACCGCCATCGGCGGCACGCAGCTGCACCTCAAGGCCGATGGCCAGCGGTCGTCGCCCGACAATGTGTGGAACGACACCAACCAGCTGGGCTCGCCGGCCGCCGGTTCGGGCGGTACGTCCATCATCTTCGGCCGCCCCACCTTCCAGAACTCGGTGAAGAGCGTCGTGGGTGACCAGCGCGGCGTGCCGGACCTCTCCATGAGCGCGGCGGTGAACGGTGGCGTGCTCGTGTACCTGGGCTTCGGCGGCATCCCTGCGCCCGGCTTCTACATCATCGGCGGCACCAGCGAGGCGTCCCCCGAGTTCTCGGGCGTGGTGGCCATCGCCGACCAGGCGGCCGGGCACCGGCTCGGCTACTTGAACCCGACCCTCTACGCCCTGGCGGCCGAGGGGGCGCCGGGACTGACCGACGTCACCATCGGCAACAATGCGGTCACCTTCTCCCAGAAGGGAAAGACCTACACCGTCCCCGGCTACCTGGCCGCGCCCGGCTACGACCTGGCCAGCGGGCTCGGCACGGTCGACGGCGCCAAGCTGGTACCGGAGTTGGTGGCCGCCGGCTGAGGTGACCCATCCGCCTGACACATCGCGCCTGAGGTCGCCGGCAACGGCGACGCCCGTCACAGTTAACAGAATCGCCACGCTCGAAGCCTTGCCCTGACCGGCCGGACGTTGTTCACTATTGGTGAACAACGTTTCCCCGGAGAGGGTCGATCGAAAATGGCGATGCTGATGGCGACGGACCTCGAGCGCTATGTGGACGGCGATGGCCGGAGCGAGGCGGTGGACGAGGTGGCCCGGCGCATTCAGGCCGAGGGCATCACCTACGTCTACTTCCAATTCGTCTCGGTCACCGGACGGGTCATGGGCAAGGGCATCCCGGCCGCCCACTGGACCTCGGTCGCCACCAAGGGCTTCCAGCTCGTCTACGGCGCCACGGCCAACCTCTTCATCGACCGGCACGGCAACTACATCGGCTACGGCCCCGAGGCCGCCGAGCTGGTCGGCCTGCCCGACGTCGAGACCTTCTGCCCCCTGCCCTGGGACCCCAAGGTGGCCCGCGTCTTCTGCACGCTGTTCCGGGGCCGGGAGGAGGCGGTGGACCCCGGCGCCAGCTTGAGCTCGGACTGCCGCGGCAACCTGCGCCGGCTCCATCGGCAGTTCACCGCCGACACGGGCCTGACCCTGCGCGCCGGGTGCGAGCCGGAAATGATGTGGCTCAAGACCAATCCCGACGGCACCCCCTCGGTCGAGGGCGTCACCAAGCCGTACTGCTACCACATCGACCAGTTCTCCGAGCTCCAACCGGTCATCCACCGCGTCGTCGAGTACTGCGGCGCCATGGGGCTCGACATGATTCAGGGCGACCACGAGGACGCGCCGGGCCAGCTGGAATTGAACTTCGCCTTCGACCGGGCCGAGGAGACGGCCGACCGCCTCACCACCTACCGCCAGGTGTGCCGCCAGGTGGGCCGGGAGTTCGGCCTCTTCCCCTGCTTCATGCCCAAGCCCTTCATGGGTGTGTCGGCCAACGGCTGCCACCACAACATCTCGCTCTGGCAGGACGACGTGAACATGTTCCTGCCCGAGGGCGACGATCCCCGCCTGCCCTCGAAGACCGGGCTGCACGCCATCGGCGGCGTGCTCACCCACCTGCGGGCCCTCACCGCACTGACCGCGCCGACCGTGAACTCGTACCGGCGCTTCGCCGACGCCGGGTTCTGGGCGCCGGTCTTCGCCGACTGGGGCTTCCAGAACCGCACGACCGCGCTCCGGGTGAGCGCGCCGGGCCGCTTCGAGTACCGCTCGGTCGACTCGGCGGTGAACCCGTACCTCTCCATGGCCGGCCTTCTGGTCTCCATGCGCGACGGACTCGACGAGAGCATCGACCCGGGCCCGCCCGAGGAGGGCAACATCTACGAGGCCATTGAGGCCGGCAAAGCGGTGGCCCGCATCCCTTCCACCCTCGGCGAGGCGCTCGACGCGCTGGAGGCCGACCCTGTCGTCTGCCAGGCCCTGCCCGGCGAGATGTACGACGTCTTCATGCAGTACAAACGGGACGAGTGGGAGCGCTTCATCGGCACCGTCACCGACTGGGACGTCAAGGAATACCTCGACATCCTCCCGTGAGCTCCGTCGAATCCGTCGTCAATCCGTGATCGCCGAACACCCACCCGGCTGCACGGGCCGTGTCCTGGTGCTCCAGCACCACCCCGACGAGCACCCCGGCGCCCTCGGGCGCCTGCTGCAGGCCGCAGGGCTGTCGCTGAGCGCGGTGGAGCTCGATGCGGGCGAGGGGATCCCTCCCCTCGAGGACTTCGACGTCATGATGGCCATGGGGGGTCCCCAGCACGTATGGGAAGAGGAGGAGCACCCCTGGCTCATCGGCGAGAAGGCGGCCATCCGGCGCTGGGTGGCCGAGCTGGAGCGCCCCTTCCTCGGCGTCTGCCTCGGGCACCAACTGCTGGCCGACGCCATGGGCGGGACCGTGGGGCCGATGGCCTCGCCCGAGATCGGCGTGCTCGACATCACCGTGACGCCGGAGGGGAGGGCCGACCCCGTCTTCGGGACGCTGCCTGCGGTCGTGCCCGGACTCCAGTGGCACGAGGCCGAGGTGGTCGAGCCGC
>CAWGHA010000017.1:0-32054 GCA_963822265.1 uncultured Acidimicrobiaceae bacterium | reverse complement strand
GTATGACGACGTCGTAGGCATCGAGAGAGATGGCGCGATCGATTCGCTGGTCAGGCTTGATGCAAAGCGCCAGCACTTTCTGAGATCTGTTCTCACTCCGACGCAGTGAGTTGACAGCTGAGTCGGGTTCACCTCTTTGATCTCACCGAAGATCACTCGTCGGCTGCGGCACGGCGCCACGTCACCGAACCGATTCAGAGATAGGCCCTCGGATACGATCCGGAAAAAGTGGCGGTCCACGTCCATTGTCGTGGCCATCGGACGAAAGACAAGCGACATCGCGTCCACGGGGTCCGTCTATGCCGCCCCGACGACCCAGGGAGCGGGTAACTGCACCAGTCCTGCCAACGCGCGCACGCTGGCGACCACACTCGGCGGGTGGGCTCCCGGAGACGTCATCGAGCTCACGACATCGGGGAACGAGAGCCAGAGCTCGACGTTCTACTCGGGTGGCTTCACCGTCAACGCCGATCAGTTTCAGGGAGTCGGAGCCACTCGTCCCAGCTGATATCGCGTCCGATGAACCTCGGTTCGCGAAATGGCCAGTGTTGCGTGATCCACTGCGGGATCAGTTCGTCGAGCGATGAGGCCAGTCGGGTCGCCACAAGATCGTCCACGACCCACCAGCTGACCTCGGCGTCTGCCCCGGTGCGCTCGGGTGGATCGATGTAGACGCAACCGGAAAGTGCCGTCTCCTGTTCGTTCAAGAGGGCGTAGTTGAACGAACGATTCTCGCTCGCCTCTTTCTCATGCCGGGCCAGATCGGCGGCGTCTTCCTCGAACGTGAGCGACTCGGGTGGCCATCCCCAGGACCTTCCGAACATGCTCCACAACCGTTCCCGAGAGCCCATGACCGCCGGATAGTCCATCTTCACGTCGGATTCTCTAATTGGACGAAGGTGATGGCTTGGAGGAATGGAAAGTCGCTCGGGATGCACGAAATCGACCGGAAGCCAGTTCTTCATGCCATCTCCTCTCAGGGCACGTGTCCCTCCCCCACACGGTATGTTGGTCGTGTGACGGACCGCCGTTCAACCGCTGATCGAGACATCACCGATGACGAGCTGACCGAACTGGCGCTCGCGGCCGACCCCGGGGCGCCGCTGACAGAGGACGCGGTGCCCATCGGTACGTATCTGTCCCAGTTCGCCGCTCCGCTACCCCTCTGGTACATGCCGCCCGTGGCCAGGTCGGGGGGTCGACGATGGACCACGCCGATCGTACTGGCAGTGGTCGCAGCGTTTGTCTTGATTGAGGCGATGGGCCTCTGCAACACGTACGGCATTCTCAGCTTCGCCTAGGCGCAAACAAATCGGACGAACGCCGCTTCGACATCGAAGCGACCAACTCTTCGTCGCGTTGGCGGATCCTCCCCGATGGACTGGACTCGCGTGCGCGTCGTCCATCGGTTTCTTCCGAGGTGCTCCGCGAGGGCGACGTTCCCGTAATCGCGACCGGCACGAATCACGGCAATTCGGTTGGTCTGCTTCGATTCTTTGACCCTCAGGTGACCGTGAAGTCCGTGGTGCTTTTGACTGTTCCTCCGGGCGCTGTCACTTTGATCTTGCCCGTGGTGGCCCCAGCGGGCACTTTCGTCTTTATCTCTGTGGCCGTATCTTTGGTGACTATCGCCGCTACGCCATTGAATTTGACCTTCGTGGCGCCGGCCAGGTTGGTACCCATGATGATCACCTTCGTCCCCACCGCTCCTGTGGTGGGACTGAAGCTGGAGATGGTCGGTGGAGCGGGAGGTACGTAAGTCAAGACATTTCCTGCGTAGTCGACAGCGGCACAGAAGTTCGTCAACGGACAGGAGACCGAAGCGAGGCCGTTGCCGGGGGAGTCGATGTTCACAGGAGCAGACCAGCTGGTGCCGTTGTATGTGAGCACATCTCCGACGTCATCGGTGGTGACACAGAAGCTGGGCGTTGCACAGGACACCGAATAAAGCCCGTTGCCACTTGGGTCGATATTGGCAGGAACCGTCCAAGAGCTCCCGTTGTACGTAAGCGCCTTGCCATTTCCATCGACAGCTGCGCAGAAAGTGGTGGTCGGACAAGACACCGCAGTCAGGCCATTGTCCGTTGTGTCGATGATACCGGATTGAGTCCACGAGCTTCCGTTGTAGTAATCGGCTTTCTCACTGTCCATAGCGACACAGAACCCGGATGTCGCACAGGAGACTGAACCGGGACCAAAGCCACTTTCGGTTGGACCGATCCAAGAAGAGCCGGTGTAGGTGAGCGTGTTCCCACCAGCAGCGGTCGCGAGACAGAAGGTCGTTGCCGCACAAGACACGTCGAGCACACTGCCGGGATCGATGGTCATAGGAGAAGACCAGGATGTTCCGGTATAGGCGACTCCCGCACCGCCCTCCGAGGAGTTACCGACAGCGACACAATCGTTGGTCGTCAACGGACAAGAAACGGAGAACAAAGCATGGCCTGAGTTGATGCTGGTCGGGGTAGTCCAAGAACTGCCGTTATAGGTAAAGGCACGCCCATTGTCGTCCACCACGGCGCAGAGTGTGGCAGAAGCGCAGGAAATTGAACCGGGGAGGAAACCGGAGTCGACGCTCAGCGGAGCCGACCAACCGGGTGCGGCGTAAGCAACGGTGGACAGAGGGACAGTAGCGATACCAGTTCCGACGACGACCGCAACCAGAAGCAGGATTCGTTTACCTGACCGTCGCCAGGCTGAACGTTGGCTAGGTCCCTGGCCCGCCGAGAGACGCGAACGAGTGTCATCGATCATGGTGTGCCTCCGCCGTCGAACCGAGCTACCGGCTACCGCCTGTCCAGATGTTAAGGGCGCGAAACCCTGATGTCCACCCAGATCGACGGTCGTTGTCCAAGCACTCCAGGGCGCCAACCGTCGTCTTCGGGCCGGGCTGGGTCAGCCGTCCCCAGGACTGCGTCGGCTCTCTCGTGTCGTTGCTCCCTGGGACGGGTGTTGATCTGGTTCGTGATCGACTTGGTTGTGATCGCGGCGTTGATCTTCACCGTGGCCGAAACGTTGGTCTAGCCCCTTCCTCCATCAGACGGCCATTGAGAGCGCGACGGCGTTACGGGGAACGTGACGCTGGTAGCGACGTTCATCGGGCAGCTGCGGTGGAGCATGTCCGTGACGGTTGAAGGCCGGTGCAGTCCGGCGTTCAGGAGCTCCAGATGATCGCTTGCGGTTCCGTGTACGCCAGCAGGCCGTAATCGCCGCCGTCTCGGCCCCAGCCCGACATCTTGAATCCACCGAAGGGCGCGTCATGGTTGCGCTGCGCCGTGTTGATCCCGACGTGGCCGGCCTGGAGGAGTTTGGCCACCCGGAGCGCCCGGGCGCCGTCCTTGGAGAACACGTAGTCGTAGAGCCCGAACTCGGTGTCGTTGGCGATGGCGATGCCCTCCTCCTCATCGTCGAAGGGGATCATGGTGATGACGGGTCCGAAGATCTCCTCGCGGGCAACCCGCATGGAGTTGTCGCCCGTGACCAGCGTCGGTGCGACGTAGAAGCCTCTCGGCAGGTCGGGCGGGCGCTCGCCGCCGATGACCACCTCGGCGCCGTCCTCGCGGGCGGACTCGACGTGCGCCTCGATCCGACCCCGCTGCGCGGCCGAGATCACCGGGCCGATCACCGTCTTGGGGTCGGTCGGGTCGCCGACCGGCAGGAAGCCCGCCATCTGCACCAGGCCTTCTCGCACCTGGTCGAAGACGCTGCGGTGCACTACCGCGCGCGTGGGGGCCGTGCAGATCTGTCCCGAGTGGAAGGACCAGGTGGAGCCGATGCAGCCAACGGCCGCCTTCACGTCGGCGTCGTCGAACACGACGCAGGCGCCCTTGCCACCCAGCTCGAGCAGAGAGCGCTTCATGGTGCGAGCCGCCTTCTCGGCGATGGTCACGCCGACCTGGGTGGAGCCGGTGAAGCTGACGCAGTCGACGTCGGTCGCCTCCACCAGGGCGGCGGAGGACGCCGGCGTATTGCCGTTGACCAGGTTCACGACCCCAGGTGGGAAGCCGACCTCGTTGAGGATGCGGACCAGTTCCACGATGGCGAGGGGATCCTGGGGCGCGGGCTTCACCACCACGGTGTTGCCGGCGGCGAGCGCGGGCGCCACCTTGCCGGCCATGTTGACCATGGGGAAGTTGTAGGAGGTGATGCAGGCGACGACGCCGAGCGGCTGGCGGTTCACCATGCCGCCGATGATCCCGCCGGGGGCGAGTGGTGTGGCCTGGGCCGGCTGGGGCAGCAGGGGAGTCTGCAGCACCGAGCGCGGGTCACGCGAGTAGCGCTCGAACCGGTCGGCCGCGACCGGGACCTGCATCCGCGAGCCGACCGTCGCGGTGGCGCCCGTCTCGGCGATCACGAGCGGGAGGAGCTCGGCCGCCCGGGCGCGTATGGCCGCGGCTGCCTGGCGCATCAGCGCGCTGCGGTCGTCCTGAGACCAGGCCGCCCAGCCTGGCTGGGCCTCCTTGGCCGCGGCGGCCGCCGCCAAGGCGTCTTCCACCCCGCCGTTCGGCGCCTGCCCGACCACGTCCTCGGTGGCGGGGTTGACGATCTCGTAGGTGCCGTCGGAGGCATCGACCCACTTGCCTCCGATGAGGAGCTGATGCTCGTCGCGCTGGATGGTCTCGGCCATGGTTGCTCCGTCTGCTCGTGCTCGGGGCGCGCTGCCTGATCAGACGGCGCGTCACATTCAACCCCGGCGCGGCCGCGGCCGCCAAAGCCCCAGCTGGCACCGCACCGGCGCGGGCGAGACTGACGCCGATGGCGACGGGGTCGACCTCGGAGCCAGGGGTGACGGAAGGCCGGGAAGGGTTCCTCCTCCCACTCTGGACGAGGAGTCCGAGGGCTTCTGGCTGGGCACGGCTGCGGGCGAGCTGCAGGTGCAGGCCGGCGCGAGCTGCGGAGCCCTTCGCTTCCCGCCCCGGGTGATGTGCCCGGTGTGCCAGTCGACCGAGGGCCGTTGGCAGGCGGTGTCGGGGCGCGGCACCATCTGGTCCTTCGTCGTGACGCACCCGCCGCTCATCCCGGTCTACGCGCCCTGCACGCGCCGTACCGGTCATCACGGTGACCCTGGCTGAAAAGCCGAGTCTGCGCATGGTGGGCAACGTCGTCGCCCGTCCCGGTGCCGATATCGACGGCGTCGACCCGGCCACCATCGAGATCGGGGAGCCGGTCCGGGTCGTGTTCTCTGCCCGGGCCCGTCCCGGCGGCGGCGAGGTCTGGCTGCCGCAGTGGGTGCGCGACCGCGAACCGGTCTGAACGGCGGGACGTGGCTCGCTACTCAGGGCCCCGGCTGCCGTGCGCTCCCTCTCCCGCCCCCGCCTCCGCCCAGGACGCGTAAGACGAAGCGGCCGAGCCGCCCGGGCTGCTTTCCACGCTGTGCGGCGAGGGCCTCTTTCTCGCGCTCGCGGGTCAGCGGGCCGCCGAGGCGCCAGTAGCGTCTGCCTCCACCGGTGTAGCGGACGTACTTCGGCACCGGCGGAAGCTTCTGGGCCGGCTTACGCCGCTTTCTGCCGCGAGGACACGGGGTAGAGCGTGCCCCAACTCGAAGCAGGCCCCAACTCGAGGAGTGAGGAGAGGCGGCTCCGGCCGAACTCCTCGACATGCACACCCCACCTCGAACCCGACGATGACGACGACACGTGCAGGTAATGATCCCGCAGCTGAGGACGACAAAGCACCGCGACCAAGAGGAGTCAGCCCCACGAAAGGATCCGCTGCGTCGCGCCTTTCCTTCGCAACGACACGGCCTTCAGGAGCTGGCAGGGACGGATCCGGGAGTCGTCTTCATGATTGTGGCGAACCGTTGTGAAAACTGGTCCATGGCGAGCTCGTAGTCGCTCGCGTCGATGCCCTTCAGTCGGGTCTGGCCGAACGCGCGGACGTTCCAGAACAGCTGCTCGTATTGCGACTTCTTGGCCAGGTCGGCGACGTAGCTCTCCCCAGGGCGCGCCGCCGCTATGGCGGCGGCGAGAATCCCCACCGTTGCTGCCAAGAGGCCGATGACCACCTCGGCTCGGCCGCGCACCGAGCCCAGCAACGCGCCTCCGGTGAGCGTGGCGACCGCGGCGCTCGCTCCCGCCGAGCCGCGCTGGAACCAGTGGGCGCTGGTGGTGTGGGTCGCAGCCTCCGCTCGCTTGTCGAGCACGCGAAGCATGAATTCGACTACTTGGCGCGTCCAAAGCGGGTTCACCTTCGCGGCCTCGGCCAGCTCTGCGGTCAGCGTGTCCTTCGTGGGCCAGGTGAACTGGCTCTCCGGCGGTTCGTCTTTCTCCCAGAAGAAGATCCGTTTCCAGAAGGACTTCGTTTGGCCCGGCGTGGGCTCCTGGGACGCTGCCGGCGGAGCGGTCGGCGCGGACTGGCTCACGGCCTCAGGCTCGCACGCCGCCGTGACCCCGCCGGGGATGCCCAGGGGTGACGGACGACCGGGTCAGCCCGCGAGGTGCGCCGTGTCGTTGTAGCCGCGCAGCACCCAGCGGCCCTCGGTCACCACGATCCTCGAGATGGAGGCGTTGTCGGCGCCGACGAAGGCGAAGGGCGCAGACGAGGTGGCCTGGGCCAGGATCTCGCCGATGGCGGCGCCGTGGCTGAAGGCGATCACGCGCCGCTCGGGTGGGCCGCCGCGATGCGCTCGACCGCGGCACGCAGCCGGCCGCCGAAGGCCGGGCGGGACTCGGCGCCGGGCACCACGTCCCAGCGCTGCTCCTGCATGATCCGCGCGAACAATGGGTCACCGTCGGCCGCCTTCTTGCGCAGCTCGCCCCCCTCCCACTCCCCGAGGAACACCTCGCGCAGGTCGGGCTCGACGACCGGGGTCATCCCGCATCGCTCGACCAGCGGCTCTGCCGTCTCGGCCGTGCGCCGCAACGTGGTGACGTAGAGCGCGTCGAAGGGCTCCTGGGCCAGGCGCAGCGCGACCCGTTCCGCCTGGTGTCGGCCCGACGCGGAGAGGGGTGGGTCGCCCTGTCCCTCGACGAGCTCGAATGACTCGCCCTCGACCGCGTCCGCCGACGCGCCGTGGCGTACGAGAAGCAACTCTGTCGATCCGGGCGGACCCACGTAGGGCCGCTGGCTGAAGGAGCGTGGTTCCGCCATGGCCGCCGATTGTAGGAAGGATCAGCGAGGGGCCGGGAGCTCCGGTGGACCGTGGTCCTCGTCCTCGTCGATCACCTCGGCGTCGATCACGTCATCGTCGTCGTAGGTGGACGAGGGCTTGAAGCCCCCCTGAGGCGCACCGCCGGCGTGGAAGCCCTGAGGTGGCACACCGCCGGTCTGGAAGAAGGTGAAGACTGCGCCCGGTGCCTGGGTGAAGCTGAATCCGAGCGGCCGGCCCGCGGCCGGTCCGAGCTGTTGCCACAGCGGCTGGGCCCGCCGCTGCACGATCGCGTTCTGCACGCCGAGCGTGAGTCCGAGGTAGAGCAGCAGGCTCGAACCCTCCAGCCCGGCGCCGCCGCTGGCGTGGGTGCCCGCCGCGTCGCCCACGAAGTGGATGGCGAGGGAGACGATCCACAGCGCCATCGTGACCGCGGTGCCCTGGCGCAGCACCCAGTTCTCGGTCGCCCACACCTTCACGGAGAGTCCGCGCACGACACCGAGCCCGACGGCGCCGACGAGCATGGTGCCGATCACCCATGCCCAGGCCGCGGTCCCGACGTGGTGGCTTTCCGCGTACGAGGACATGGTGAAGAGACCGATGACGCCGATCAGCACCGGAGCGCGGAGCGACAACCTCCTCGGCACGGGTCGGATCCGGACCTGCCGCAGCAGGACGAAAACGAGCACGATCACCGCGAGGGCGACGGAGAAGAACATCGCCTCCCAGCCTACGGCTGCGGGCCCCTCAACGGTTCAGCAGGGGGCCCACTTCGGCGCCGAAGCGGGCCGTCTGGTCGCACCACTCGTCGGCCGACCGGGCCACGAAGCGCACTTGCAGGTGGTTGACGCCCATGCCGACCAGCTCGTGCAGGCTCTCGGCCACCTGGTCCGCGCTGCCCTGGAGCACGTAGGCGGGCAGTTCTGCGCCGGCGCCGCCCGACGTCAGGTACAGCGGCTCCACGATGGTCCCGATGTCGATGGGTGCTCCGCCGCGCAGCTCGTCCCGCAGCCGGCGCAGCACACTGATCTGCCCGGGCAGGTCGCGTCGTCGCGTGCCCTGGGGCAGCCAGCCGTCGCCGAATGCGGCCGTGCGCCGGATGGCCGCAGGAGAGGAACCGCCGATCCAGATGGGCGGGCGCGGGGTCTGGACCGGGCGCGGCCCCAGGCCCAGGTCGCGGGCCGGCCAGCGCGGGCCCGGCAGCTCGGGGAACTCGTCGGTGAAGCATCGGGCCAACGCGGAGACCGCCTCGTCCGTGTCGCGGCCCCGCGCCGCGAAATCGCCCGCGATCGTCTCGTACTCCTCGGTGACGTGGCCGGCGCCGACCCCGACGATGACGCGGCCACCCGAGAGCAGGTCGATGGTCGAGAGCTCCTTGGCCACGCGCAGCGGGTGTCGCTGCGCCAGGACCAGGACGTGGGAGAGCAGATGCGTCCGCGTCGTCAGAGCCGCCAGCCAGGCCAACGTGGCGGTGGTGTCGTACCAGGTCGTGCTCATGGCGTCGGCCAGACGCCGCGGGATGGCCGTGTGGTCGCACACGCCGACGTAGAAGCACCCCGCGTCGTCGGCGGTGCGGGCCACCGCGGCGAGCTCGTCGGGCCCCGCACGCGTTTCCCACTCCGCCGTGTAGAGCGTCGACTGGGACTGGATCGGCAGCTGCATGCCCCAGACGACTTGGCCGTCGGGGACGGCGCGCACGACGTGGGAGGGAACGAGGGCGGGGTCGGTCATGGTGGACGCTCCAGTCGGGTCTCGGTCCTTATCGCGAGTCAGGGGGTCGCCGCCAGGGCGATCGCCTGCTCCCATGGCGTCCCGAAGGTCGTGCACAGGACCCGCGACCGTTTGAGGTGCAGGTGCAGCGGCACCTCCCAGGTGAAGCCCATGCCGCCGTACACCTGAATCGCGGCCCGGGCGTTGGCCAGCGCCGCCTCGTCCGCCAGCAGCTTGGCACCCCTGGCGGCACGCTGGACGAGCTCTGGCGCGCTGCATCGCGCCGCCTCCGACTCCGCCGCCGCGACGTCGGGCGCGTCCGCCAGGCAGGCGGCCGCATGCACCGCGGCTCGCGCCACCTCGGCGCGCACCAGCATGTCCGCGCACATGTGCTTGATCGCCTGGAAGCTCCCGATGGCCTTGCCGAACTGGTGGCGCTCCTTGGCGTAGGCGACGGCCAGGTCGAGCGTCTCGGCCGCATGCCCGACCTGGAGCGCCGAGACCAACAGCGTGCCGTCGCGCACCAGGTCCGCTCCGACGGCTGCCGGAAGCGGATCGCCGGCCGGGAGCGAGTCGAGCCGCCACAACGGGGTGAGGGGGTCGAGCGGCGCCGCCAGACGGGCACCGGCGAGCGCCTTCGGTGCGGGAGCCAGGAGGTGCGCCTCGCGTTCTGCTCCCGGGGCCTGACCCGAGAGGGTCACGAGCGCGTCGAGCGTCCCGAGGTGCTCCACCAGGACCGGGTCCGATCGTCCCCACTGCAGCCCGACCTGCGCCCGCCCCTCGGCTGCGCCCTCCACCAGGCCGTGCGCCGCGGCCAGGAAGGTGCCGACCAGCGGCCCGGGAACGAGAGCCCGTCCGAGCTCCTCGAACACGACGGCGGCGTCCGCCAGCCCGAGGCCGGTGCCGGCGGGTTCGGCCAGGGTGAGCGCGAAGACCCCCGTCTCTCCCAGTGCCGCCCAGTCGGCCGGGTCCACGACCGCGTCGGAGCCCTCACGAGACCGGATCCGCTCGAGCGGGAGCCGGCCGGCCACTACGGTCCGGATGCCCTCGGCCAGCTGGCGCTGGTCCTCGCCCACGCTGAAATCCATCAGCGTGCCTTGGGGAGGCCGAGGATGCGCTCGGCCACGATGTTGCGCTGGACCTGCGAGGTGCCGGCGGCGATCGTCAGCGAAATCGACTTGAACCACGCATGCAGCTGCTCGCCGTTGCCCAGCGCGGCACCGTCCGCGCCCGTGAGCGGGTCGGAGCACAGGGCGGCGCGGTCGAGGATCTCGACGGCGAGGTCGCCCAGGGCTTGCGCGTGCTCGGAGAACGACAGCTTGAACACGGATCCGCCGATGCCGGGGACGCCCGTGCGCGCGGCCTCCGACACGTTGCGCTTGGTCAGCGCCCACAGCGCGCCGAAGGCTGCCACCAGATGGCCGATACGCCGGGCCACGCCGGCGTCTTCGAGCAGCCCCAGCCGCACGGCCAGACGCCGGACCTCTCCCAGGAGGCGCACCGACTCGAGGAGCTCCCCGACGAAGGCGGTGCCCCGCTCGAAGGAAAGGGTGACCATGGTCACCCTCCAGCCGTCGTTCTCGTCCCCCACCCGGTTGGCCACCGGGACGCGCACCTCGTCGAGGAACAGCTCGGCGAACTCGGTCGACCCTTCGATCGTGCGCAGCGGCCGGATGGAGATCCCCGGCGCGTCCATGGGCAGGATGAGCCAGCTGATACCGCGGTGGCCGTCGTCACCGGTGCGCACCAGCAGCTCGCAGAAGTCGGCCACCACGGCGTGCGAGGTCCAGATCTTCGACCCGGTCACGACGTAGTCGTCGCCGTCGCGTACGGCACGGGTGCGCAGTGAGGCGAGGTCGCTGCCGGCGTCAGGCTCGCTGAAGCCCTGGCACCACACCTCCTCGCCGCGCAGGATGGGAGGGAGGTAACGCTCCTTCTGCGCCGGTGACCCCTCCGCGATCACCGTCGGGCCGGCGTGCAGGAGCCCGACGAAGTTCACCCCGACGTAGGGCGCCCCCGCCCGCTCGCACTCCTCCTTGAAGATCAGCTGCTCGACCGGCGAGGCGCCGCGGCCTCCGCCCTCGGCCGGCCAGTCCACTCCGGCGTACCCGGCGTCGTAGAGGAGCCGCTGCCAGCGCAGGTCGTAGTCCCGCCGTGCCGTCCAGTCGTCGGCCGGCGGTGCGTGGCCGACGCCGGCGAGCGTGGCGGTCAGCCACGCTCGGAGTTCGTGGCGGAACGCCTCCTCGGCCGCGGTGTAACGCAGGTCCACGGGCCGGACGGGGCGTGTCCGCGCCCGTTCAGGCGGCGAGGTCGAGGCCGAACAGCGCGATGGCGTTGCCCCGGACGATCTTGCGCCGCTGCTCGTCGGTCAGGTCACGCATTTGTTCTTCCGCCACCTCCAAGGTGTGCGGCCACGTGGAGTCGGAGTGCGGGTAGTCGGACTCGTAGGTGATGTTGTCGACGCCGATCTCCTCGACCGAGCGCACGCCATGGGCGTCGTCGAAGAAGCAGCCCCAGACGTGGTCCTTGAAGTAGCTCGACGGCTTCTCGGGCACGATGTCGGCCACGCCGCCCCAACCGCGGTTCTCCAGCCACACCGTGTCGGCCCGCTCCAGGATGTAGGGGATCCACCCGATCTGGCCCTCCGAGTAGGCGACCTTGAGGTCGGGGAAGCGCACGAACACGCCGCTGAAGAGGAAGTCGACCAACGAGAACGTTCGCGTTGGTGTGGGTCAGGGTCGACCCGACGGCCGGCGGGGCGTCGGCCGAGGTCGAGGGCATCTTCGACGAACTGCCGATGTGCATGTTCACGACGGTCTGCGTTTCGGCGCAGGTGCGGAAGAACGGGTCCCAGTAGCGGTTCGGGTCGTGCACGCTCGGCAGGCCGAGGAACGGTGGGATCTCGCTGAAGCACACGGCGCGGACACCGCGCTCAGCGTTGCGACGGACCTCGGCCGCGGCCAGGTCGACGTCCCACAACGGGATGAGGCACAACGGGATGAGCCGTCCCCCGGAGTCACCGCACCACTCTTCGACCATCCAGTCGTTGTACGCCTTCACGCAGAGCAGCGCGAGCTCCTTGTCCTCGGCCTCGGTGAAGGTCTGGCCGCAGAAGCGCGGGAAGGTCGGGAAGCACAAGGCCGCCTCGATGTGGTTCACGTCCATGTCCTCGAGCCTCGGCTTGACCTCGTACGAGCCGGGACGCATGTCCTCGAACGTGACGCCCTTCATGGTGACCTCGTCGCGGGGCACGCCGACGGCGGAGTCGACCCGCAGCAGCGGGCGTTTCAGCTCCTCGTAGTACCACCAGTCGACCGGGACCCCCTCGGCACCGGGCTTCACCTTGAGCTGGCCGCCCCGGAACTCGAGCTCGGGCATGGGAGCCCGCACGATCCTGGGTCCCACCTCGGCGTACTTCGACGGGAGGCGGTCCTGCCACACGTTGCGCGGCTCGACCACGTGGTCGTCGACCGACACGATCTTCGGCAGCGGCTCTGGCATGGCCTCGCAGCGTAGCCGCCACCTGACGGGGCGTCAGAAAGCCGAAACGCCCGCGAAGCCTGATGGCCGGCCCCTGCGCAATGGCAGGCCCTGCGGACGATCGCCGCCGGTCAGCCGAAGACCTCGTCGAGCAGATTCAGCATGGCGCGCCACGAACGGCGGTCGGTCGCCTCGTCGTAGCGGACACCAGGGACGCCCGACCCGTCCGCGCCCGGGCGTGTGAAGGAGTGCTCCGCGCCGCCGTAGACCGTGAGCACCCAGTCCACGCCGCCGGCGCGCATCTCTTCCTCGAAGGCCAGGCGGTCGGCGCTGGTGACCATCGGGTCGTCCGCCCCGATCAGCGCGAGCACCTTGGCGCGGATGTCACGCGCGTCCTGTGGCCGCACCGTGCCCAGCCCGGCATGGAAGCCGACGGCCGCCTTCAGGTCGGCGCCGCCTCGGGCCAGCTCGAGCGAGACCGTGCCGCCGAAGCAGAAGCCGATGGCCGCCAACCGGTCGGGGTCGGTCCGGGCCTCGGCGCGCAACACGTCGAGGCCCGCCGTCCCGATGGCGCGCGTGCGCAGCGGGTCGGCGCGGAGCTCGCCGATCCGGGCCATCATCTGTTGACGGTCGGCGATCGGGCGCCCGTCCCCGTGGTAGTCGAGGGCGAACGCGACGTAGTCGAGCTCGGCCAGCCTGACGGCGACGTCGCGGGCGTGGTCGTCGAGGCCGGGACCCTCGTGGCACACGAGGACGCCCGGCCGGCGCTCCGATCCTTCGGGTACGGCGAGCGTGCCGACCATGGTGCGGCCGTCGGTGTCATAGGGGATGTTGCGCGTGGTGACCATGCCGGCGAACCGTAGCCGCCGTTCCCGCCCGCCATACTGGCCGCATGCGCCGCGCCCGAGCTCGCCTGATGGGATCCGGCCTCGCGGTCGCCGCTGCACTGCTCGCGGCCGCATGCGGCGGTGGCGGTGGCGGCGCGCCGAGCGCCGACACGTCGACGAGCGCACCCCCCGGCTCGGGCGCGATCGCCACGACGACCTCGGTCCCGGCCACGACGACCACCACGACGACGTACGCCACGCTGCCCCCGGTGTCGACGTCCGGGCCGTTCACCGTCAGCGCGCCGATAGCCCTGCCCTTCTCGGCGGCGGCGGTGACGGCGGCGGAGGGCCCCGACGGCGCAGTCTTCGTGTCGCCGCAGGATCCGACATCGACCGCGCAGACGGTGGTGTGGGTGGTCGACGGGAACACCCCCGCCGCCGTCGCCGAGACCATGCCCGGAGGCGTCGCCGCGCTCGCCGCCGACGCCGGCAACCTCTACGTCGCCAGCTACCGCCGCGTCGTCGCGTTCGACCGCACGAGCGGGAACCGCCGGGCCAGCTGGGCGCTGCCCCCGGTTCGCGCTGCCAACAGCTCCAACCAGGACCTCGTGTCCCTGACGGCGGTTGCGGGAGCGCTGGACGTCCTGGTGACACAAGGCGACGTCGTGGCCGTGTGGCGCATCAACCCGCAGTCCGCCGGGCCGCCCCACCTGCTCGTCAGCGGGCTCGGCGCGTCGATCGGCCCGGACGGCTCGGTCTACTTCGAAACCCCCCGACACCGTCTGGCGGTGCTGCGGCCCGACGGGACTCGGCTTTTCGGTCCCGTGCTGGCGCACACGCCGAACGGGTCGGGTGGCGGTGTCCAGTACGTCGACACCGTCGCGGGAGGGGCGGTCTGGGTCTCGAAGCCGGCGGGCCAGGGCCTCGATGCGCGTTTCGCCACCTACGACGCCACGACCCTTGCCGCGATCGGGAGCTACGACGGCGTCGTCACCGACAGCGTGGTCGAGAGCGCCGCCGGCCCCCTCGTCCTGCAGCCCGCGGCCAGCGGCTCCACCGAGTGTCCGCAGGCCTCACCGGCGACGCCCACCTCGTGCGTCTCGCGCATCGACGTCCACGGCTCCGTCAGCGACCCGGCGGGAGTGGGCGCCGCCATCGTCCTACTCGGTCCCGCACCGGCCGTCGTCTCGTCCGCCCCCGCGACCAACCAGTTCGAGCTGTATCGCCTTTCGTAGCCTCGGCGGATCGACGCCGTGGGCACGTACGCGCACGGGCGGCGAGCGTGCAGCGCGTCAGTAGTGCATGGAGACGCCGCCGTTGGGGCTCAGCAGCTGGCCCGTGACGAAGCTGCTGGCGTCGGAGGCGAGATAGAGCACGCAGTACGCGATGTCCGAGGTGAGACCGACCCGCCGCAGCGGGGCGTAGCGAGCCATCGGTGTCAGCACGGCGGCTTTGGCTTCCTCGTTGACCGATCCGTCGGGGTTCGTGTAGTAGCGGGCGGTCATGTTGGTCGGGACGAAGCCCGGCGCCACCGAGTTGACCCGCACGCCATGCTGCCCGACCTCCGACGCCATGGACTGGGTGAGCTGGGCCACCCCGGCCTTGCAGATGGCGTAGGGGCCGACGCCGGGCGACGGTGCCAGCACCGCGGCCGAAGACATGTTGACGATGGATCCGCCGCGCTGCTCCACCATCACCTTCCCGGCGGCCTGGCATCCGTACAACACGCCCTTGAGGTTCACCGCCAGGATGCGGTCGAATTCGTCGGGGTCGACGTCGACGATGTTGCTGTCGATCATGATGCCGGCGATGTTGCACATCACGTCGAGGTGCCCGTGGCGGGCCGTGACGTGCCGGACGAGTGCATCGGTGGCGCCGCGAGCCGAGACGTCGAGCTCCGCGCTCTCCGCCGTGCCTCCTCCGCCCAGGATGGTGCGCGCCGTCTCGGCCGCCCGCTCGGCGTCGATGTCCGCGCACACCACGGTGGCACCGGCTGCCGACAACACCTCGGCGGTGGTGCGGCCGATGCCGCCCCCGGCCCCGGTGACGAGGGCCACGCGGCCGGCCAGGCCGAAGGCGTCACGAACGGTTTGGGGCGTCTCCATCCGGGGCACCTTACGCGCGGGATGTGCTGGCGGTGATACACGTGGAGGTCACACTGGAGAAGCCGGCCACCCCCGATGACGACCAGGAGGAGATGCCATGACCACCCTGCCCGACCGCCCGAACACGGCGCTCCTCGTCATCGACGTGCAGAAGGGGGTGGTGGCCGATGCCTACGACCCGGACAGGGTGATCGCGAACATCGACACGCTGGTAGCCCGGGCGCGTGACGAGGACGTGGCGGTGATCTGGGTGCAGCACACCGACGACGAGTTGCCACAGGGCAGCGAGACCTGGCAGTACGTCCCCGAGCTCGTGCGGATGGACTCGGAGCCGCTGGTACACAAGAGCTACGGGGACTCCTTCGAGGACACCGACCTCGAGGAGCGGCTGGCCGAGCGGGGGGTCGGCCGGCTCGTCGTCACCGGAGCCCAGACCGATGCCTGCATCCGTTCGACGCTGCACGGCGCGTTCGTCCGGGGCTATGACGTGACCTTGGTCAAGGACGCCCACACCACGGTCGACTTCAGTCCTTACGGCGCACCGACCCCGGACATGGTCATCACGCACACCAACCTCTACTGGCAGTTCCAGCGCGCGCCCGGGCGTCGAGGCGACGCCGTCGACACGACCGAAGTCAGCTTCGCCGCCGCCGAGCCGGGCTGAGACGACCGCGGCAGCCATACGGAGCTGCGAACGGTGGCGCCGGCCGGAGCGGATGAATCATTCTCATCGTGACGACCGGAGCACGAGACTATGTGTCACGCCGAATACGGAGAGCCGTACCTACTGAGTCTCGTGATCGAAAGCGCCGATCACGAGTAACCAAGCTGCCGTGATCATATAGCAGGTGCTGGTTACTATAGCGATCGCTGCAATATAAAGACCGGCCAGGTACCCGAAGAAAAATAATGCCGCACCGGTCATCTCAGCCAAGTGGACGAGACTTCCGCCAATTATGCGAGAGAGTTGTAGGCCATCGCCGGTCCGAATGGCGTTCGCATAGCCTCTGACGAAAATGGCTGCCGAAATACCGCAGATTACGAACAGTTCTGCCCCTATGGCCCGATGGTTCTGGTCTCCCATGAGTACAAGCGCACAGCGCATGAAAACCAGTGCCAGACCTGTCAGTGTGTTTATAGCTCGGTAACGATGTGTTGCGTCGACGGCGATTATTTTGAGGTTGAGTGACATGGCCACAAAAACCAAACCGGTGAGCGTGACTGCGCCTGTTCCGACCAGAAGGAAGAAATTGTTCCATTGCTCCGGCCTATAGAGATCGGCTGCAATCACGACCCGAATCGTAACAAGTCATAAAAGTGCGGCGGTTTCAAGCGGCGTGTCGTCGCGCATCAGTGCTCCCGATAGCCCATTGGCCCGAGTGCGTCGTGAAGCGCGCGTGCTTCGGCTCTCTCCCGTCCGAGCGCGTCCCGGGTGAGAGAGGACGCGCCCGCCCTCACCAGGCGCTTGGCGGTGGCCAGCGCGGCATCCGGCAGCTCGGTGAGCGCGTGGGCAATCGCCCGCGCCTCGGAATGCAGCGACTCTTCAGGACAGCACCGGGCCGCCAGGCCGATCTGGGCCGCTTCGCGGCCGGTGATCCATCGCGACGTGAGGAGCAGGTCCGCCGCCCGCTGAAGCCCGACGATCTGCGGCAGGAGCACGCTGCTCGCCGCCTCCGGTGTGGTTCCGAGCGCGGTGAACGGTAATCGCAGACGGGCGGAGTCGGCCACGATCACCACGTCGCAATGGAGCAGGAGAGTCGCGCCGAACCCGATTGCGACGCCATGGACCGCCGCAAGTAGGGGTTTCGAGAATCGGATCAGCGACTCGATCAGATCGTCGAAGGTCTCGCCAAGGGCACTGCCCTCCGTACCGACCGACGCGAGGTCGACACCACTCGAGAAGCCGCGACCAGCGCCCTCCAGCAGCACTACCGACACGTCTCCGGCGGCGTCTGATTCGTCCAATATCCTCGCCAAACGGCTGTAGGACGTCGACGTGAAGGCATTGAGCCGGTCCGGGCGATTGAAGGTCACTCTGCGTACGCGCCCGTCGTCATGGACGAGAATCTCGGTCACTGCCTGCTCTGGGTTCGACTCCTCCGACCCACGCACCGGGTGAAAGATACGCGTCATCGACCGGAATGGCTCGGACACTCTTCGAAGCCGGCTGCCTCCCCCGGACCCGCAACGGCTCGTTGGCGGTGTCACGCCCCGCAGGCCGTGACACCGTCGAGGACAAGGAGGGCGCGCTTCGGATTCGAGTCGTGGCGCCGGATCCGAGTGGGATGCTGGGCTCTCCTGCGAGCTCGCGGCTCGCCTCAAGGAGCAGGCCGGCGGCCAGTAGCAAGGAGAACGTGATGCTCGGAGGACGGAACAAAGACTCGGTCTGCGGTGGAGCGAGGTGGCCGGAGTGACCAAGATCGCTGTCCTCGACGACTACATCGGGGTCGCCCTGGAGTACGGGGACTGGACGGTGCTGCCGGACGATGCGCAGATCACCGTCTATCGCCAGGCGATCCCGCCTGAACGCCTCGTCCATGAACTCTTTGAGTACGAGATCGTCGTCATCACCCAGCAGCGCGCCCGCTTTCCCCGGGCGGTGCTCGAAGGTCTCCCCAACCTCAAGCTGATCGTGTGCAACGGCCGGACCAGCAATGTCATCGACCACGAGGCCCGGATCGAGCGGGGGATCTTGCTCTGCGGGACGGTGGAGACCGAGAAAGGTGGGGTAGTGCGCCCACTCGGCCACGAGGCGCCCCGCGGCCTGCCCACGCCGTCGGAGATGGCGTGGGCGCTCATCTTTGCCGTCGCGAAGCGGACCGGCACCGAGGACCGTGTCATCCGCGCCGGCGGCTGGCAGACGGGGTTTCCGATCCCCCTCGCCGGTAAGACCCTCGGCCTTCTCGGCGCAGGTCGCCTCGGCGGTGCGATGGTCCCGGTCGCGAAGGCGTTCGGCATGGACGTCGTCGCGTGGAGCCCGAATCTGACCGACGAGCGATGTGCCGAGCTCGGGGTGACCAAAGTCGCCAAGGACGAGCTGGTGTCGTCCGCGGACGTCCTCGGAGTCTTCCTGGTGTTCTCGGAGCGCTCTCGCAACACGTTGCGTGCGGTCGACCTCGCCAAAATGAAGCGGGGCGCCATCTTGGTGAACATTTCTCGCGGTCCGATCGTCGAGGAGGAGGCTCTGGTCGAGGCCCTCCGTTCCGGGAGCTTGGCCGGTGCCGGTCTCGACGTTTTCGACCGTGAGCCGCTCCCGGCGGACCACCCCTTCCGATCGCTCGACAACGTCGTCGTCACCCCGCACGTGGGCTATGTCACCGAGCACCTTTTTCGTTTCGCGTGGGAGCGGATGGCCGAGGACGTGGCGGCTTACCTCGCAGGATCGCCGATCCGGGTGGTGATCGACCCTGCCGACTGCCCGCCAATGGCGCCGCAGTGATGCCCCGAGAATACGACGTCATCGGAGTCGGTTACGGTTCCATACGACGACCTGATCCGCGTTTGAGAGCAGCGATCAACGAGGCCATCGGGCCGGCCGCGACCGTACTCAACGTCGGCGCCGGAGCGGGTTCGTACGAACCTTCAGATCTCTCGGTCGTGTCCGTCGAACCGTCCCGCGTCATGCTCGTCCAACACCCTGGGACCGGGCGAGTGCAGGGAGCAGCAGAGCACCTCCCCTTCGACGACGGAGCGTTCGACGTGGCGATGGCGATACTCACCGTGCACCACTGGGACGACCTCGACGCCGGTCTCGCGGAATTACGTCGAGTGGCGAGGCGCCAGGTCGTGTTCACCTGGGACCCGGATCACGAACGCAAGCTCTGGGTCACGACGGACTACGTCCCGGCGATAGACGAGTTGGAGACGAGTCGCTTCGTGCCATTGGATTCCGTCATCGAGGCGCTCGGCGCTCATTCAGTCCGGCGCTTCGAGATACCGCACGACTTCACGGACGGATTCCAGGCAGCATTCTGGCGGCGCCCTGCGATGTACCTCGACCCGGAGATCCGAGCGGCCAGTTCCACCTTCGCCTCTCTGGCACCGGAGCTCGTCGAGCCCGGTATCGAACGACTCAGGAGCGATCTCCAGACCGGCAAGTGGCAAGCCACGTATGGAGAGCTGATGGCTTTGGAGCGGGTGGACTTCGGCCATCGGATATTGATTGCCGGCTGAGGCCACCCCCGCCGCGTGCCGAGGTCAGTGTGGCGGGCAGGGCCATCGAGCGCGGCGGCAGGCTTCGCGCCGGTTCAGGCCGTCACACCCTCAATGGCGAGGAGGGCGCGCTTGAGCTTCAAACCGCCTCCGTATCCGCCGATCCCGTTGCTGGCCAGCACCCGGTGGCACGGCACGATGATCGGGACGGGGTTGCGCCCGTTGGCCTGGCCCACGGCGCGCGGTGCGCTCGGCCGGCCCACGCGTCGGGCCAGCTCGCCGTAGCTGATCGTCTCCCCGTAGGGGATCCTGGAGAGCTCGGCCCACACCTCCCGCTGGAAGTCGGTGCCGTCGAGCTCCATCGGGACGTCGAAGGAGTGCCGCTCCCCGGCGAAGTACTCGTCCAACTGGGCAGCTGCGTCCTTGAGCACGGGCGGGACATCGTCGACGTCATGGCGTCCGTGCCGGCGTTCTTGGGGTAGCCAGACCCCGATGAGCATGTCACCGTCGCACTCGAGCACCAGTCGTCCGACCGGGCTCTCGTAGGGCATCGTTGCGGTTGCGTTCGTCATGCTGCTCGTCCTTTCGTTCTTCGAGTGGTGATGTTCGGGGTGGCGGCAGCCGGGAGCGACCACAGGTGGGCCATGGCGTAGCTGCGCCAGGGACGCCAGTGCTCCGAGGCTGCCGTGAGGAGACCGGGATCAGCGGGGAGCCCGACTGCGCCCGCCGCCCGCCTGATCCCCAGGTCCGTCGGCATGAACGCGTCGGGGTCGCGTAGTGCCCGCATGGCGACGTACTCCGCGGTCCACGGTCCGATGCCGGGCAGCGCCACGAGTGAACGGCGTACCTCGACCGGGTCGGACCCGGCGTCGATCGTCAAGGCGCCCGAATCCACCGCGTCGGCCAGCAGCACAAGCGCCCGCCGGCGGTTGGCGGGCATGGAGAACGCGCCCGGGTCACGGCGGCCCAGCTCGGCGAGGGCGAGCGGGGTCGGGAAGAGGTGTGTGACACCGTCCACGGGATCGGGGAGCGCCTCACCTGCCGCCTGGACCAGCCGACCCGCCACCGTACGGGCGCCCGGGACCGAGACCTGTTGCCCCACGACGGCGCGCACGGCGAGTTCGAAACCGTCGGCCGCTCCCGGCACGCGGCGTCCCGGGTCCTGGTCGACCACGGGCCCCAGCAGGCGATCGACCCGCAGGGCCTCCCACACGGCGACGGGGTCGGCGTCGAGGTCGAGAAGCTGGCGGCAGCGGGAGACGGCGGTCGTCAGGTCACGCAGGTCCGAGAGCCGCAGTACGCCTTCCACATAGCAAGGCCCCGGAGCGTCCGTCCCGCTGGCACGCAGCGTCACGACACCATGGCCGTGCGGCAGTCGCAGGCCGCGGGTGTACGACCGCGCCGGCGAGCGACTCGACACCGGGCAGCGCGCGCTGACCCAGGAAATCGAGGACCGACGCCGGGTTGAACGGTTGGCGGCAAGGGAGGCGCAGACGGATGCCCTGCCGCGACGGCGGGCGGCGGGGTTCCCCGCGCCGCCCCGGACCTGGCCGCTCGCGCCCGCAGACCGCTCGGCGTGTCGGCGAACACCTGGCGGATGGTGTCGTTGCACTGCCGGACGCTCGCGAAGCCAGCCGCGAACGCGATGTGGGCGACGGGGAGCTCCGTCGTCTCGAGCAAGACCCTGGCCGTCTGGCAGCGCTGGGCGCGCGCCAGGGCGAGCGGACCGCTGCCCACCTCGTCGGTGATCAACCGGTTCAGCTGGCGCGTGCTGTAGCCCAAACGGAGCGAGAGGCCCTCGACCCCTCGCGGTCGACGATCCCGTCGCGGATCAGCCGCATGGCGCGGGCGACCACGTCCGCTCGGTTGTTCCACTCGGGCGAGCCGGGCGTCGCGTCGGGCCGGCAGCGCAGGCAGGCCCGGAAGCCCGCCTGTTGCGCGGCGGCGGCTGTCGCGTAGAACCGCATGTTCTCCCGCTTGGGCGTGCGCGCCGGGCAGCTGGGCCGGCAGTAGATCCCGGTCGAGGTCACGGCGCAGAAGAACCAGCCGTCGAAGCGGGCATCCTTGCTCTTGGCGGCCTCGTAGCAGCGTTCCGGGTCTTCCATCACGGGTGACAGCCTGACACGGGCGGGCAGCCACTACTGGCGGGAATCGGACATGTCCGTCGAGGGCTCTCCCGGCCCTTTCGAGGACGCCGGTGTCCCCCCGTCGAAGACTTCCACTCCGGCCGTCGGCATCGTGGACCCTGACAATTCCTTCACACTCTCAGCATGGACGGGTAAGTCGCAGAGGCCAATCTGGCGTTGTGGGTTCCATCCCGAACGGCAGATCTCTTTTCATATGACGTTGGCGCCCCCCGTCACCGGGACGGAACTTCTCGCCCACCTCTATCGCCGTGCCGCGTTCGGCGCCCTCCCGGCCGAGCTCGCGTCGGCGAACGCAGCCGGCTACGAGGGCACCGTCACGCGCGCTGGTCTCCGGACTGTCCGAGCCTGACACCGGGGGCGACGCGGTCCCCACGCCCGTTCTGACCTCCCCGGTATCCCTCTACCAGCAACGCCACGCCGCCCGGGGCGGCGGCTCGGCGGCCCGAAGCAGCCTGAAGGCACAGGTTCGTCAAGAATTCGTCGACCTCACCACCTGGTGGCTGAGCCGCATGCTGGTGACCACCACCCCGCTCAACGAGAAGCTGACCCTTCTCCTGCACGGCCAGTTTCCGACCGCGCTGTCCAAGGTGAAGTTCCCCGCCTACATGTACGGGCAGAACCAGCTCTTCCGGACCCAGGGGAGCGGCGACTTCACCACCCTGACTCAAGCGGTGGCGACCGACCCGGCCATGCTCATCTGGCTCGACGCCGACTCCAACAAGGCGAACGACCCGAACGAGAACTTCGCCCGGGAGCTGATGGAGCGCTTCACCATGGGGATCGGCACCTACAGCCAGGCGGACGTCCGCGCCGCGTCGTACTGCTTCACCGGCTGGCGCGTCGATCCGCGGACCGGAGCCTCCACCTTCGATGCCGCCCAGCACGCCGGCGCACCACAGACGTTCCTCGGGAGGAGCGGAGTCAGCTCGGGCCCCGAGGTCATCGACATCGTGACCCAGAGCGATGCTTCCAGCCGCTTCATCCCGTCACGGCTGTGGAGCGTCCTCGCGTACCCGGTGACACCGAAGGACCGGGTCGTGGACGACCTCGCTCCCGGGTACGCCTCCGACCGCAGCATCGCCAACCTCGTGTCGGCCATCTTCATGCACCCGAGGTTCACGAGCACCCAGTCGACGCATGGCCTGGTCAAGCAGCCGACCGAATACGTGGTCGGTGCGTTGCGGGCGCTCGGAGTGACACCGGCAGAACTGCAGGCCAAGCCGAACCCGGTCATCGCCGCCCTCGCCGGCATGGGACAGGTTCTCTTCGATCCCCCGAGCGTCGGGGGGTGGCCGCAGAACGCCTATTGGCTCTCGACGGCTGCGGCGCTGGCCCGATGGAAGTTCGCCCACCGCCTGGCCCGGAAGGCGGACATCACGACCGTCGCCGACGCGGCGGGATCGGACCGGGTCGAGGCCGCGGCGGAGCTGCTCGGCGTCCCGCGTTGGAGCGCCCAGACCGCGTGGGCCCTCCGGCGTGCCGCAGTCGATCCGCCGACCCTGGTGACGCTCGCCCTGGTGTCGCCCGAATACGTGACGAACTGATGGAGCCGAGGCCGATGGAACCAGCGCCCACGGAACCAGTGCCCATGGAGCCGGTGTCGTTGGAACCGGCGTCGACGAGCGAGAATCCCGCCCCGGCGTCGCCCCTGGGGCGCCAGTCCCGTCTCGGCCGTCGTGCCTTCCTGGGTTTGGCAGGGGGCGCTGGAGCTCTCGTCGCGCTCGGTGCGGCGCTGGGCAGGCCCGGATGGTCGGAGCTGTTCGGCGACGGTTCAGGACGCCGCGGTGGCGCGATGGGCCACGACAGCAATTCGAAGCTCGTCCTGGTGACCCTCTACGGCGGCAACGACGGTCTGAACACGGTCGTGCCCACGGCGGACTCCGCCTACGCCTCCCTGCGGGGATCCTTGGCCATTCCTCCCTCGTCGCTCCTCCCTCTCGGCGACGGGTACGGGCTTCATCCGGGCATGCCCGGCTTCAAGAAGCTCTGGGGCGCGCACGAGCTCGCCATCGTGCAGGGTGTCGGCTTCGCCGACCCGAACTACAGCCACTTCGAGTCCATGGACATCTGGCAGACCGGGGACCCCAGCACGCCGGTGTCCACGGGATGGATCGGCCGCTGGCTCGACGGGACCCGATCGAGCCCGCTGCGCGCCATCTCCCTCGGTCCGACCTTGCCGACCGCGCTCTCCGGGGAACGGATCCAAGGGGCCGCCATCCCGGCCGGACCGTTCACCCTTCCCGGTGGACCGCTCGAGCGCGCGCTCTACGCGTCGGTCCGACGCGGACCTTTCGGCGGCCCCCCGCTGGAGGCCGAATCCGCCTTGTCCGACGGAGTCCTGCTGGAGCTGGACCGGAGTGTCGGGCCGATCCTGGCCCATGCGGCCAACTCGAACCCGCTCCATATTCCCGGCGCGAACGACCCGGCGAACGGCGACGCGTCGCAACTGGCCATCGCCAACGGCGGCGGTGGCCAGGCCGCGGGGAACGTCCTGGCCGTGCAGCTCAGCGTCGTCGCCAACCTGATCCTGGCCGGTGCGGGGGCGGACGTGTACAGCGTCGAGCTCGGCGGGTTCGACACCCACGCCGACCAGGCGCCGGTCCAGAGCACGCTCCTGTCCCAGCTCGACACCTCGGTCACCGCGTTCGTCGACGCGCTGCGGCGTACGAAACGGGGAGCGAACACGGTGGTCCTCGTCTACACCGAGTTCGGTCGTCGGGTCGGAGCCAATGCGAGCGGGGGGACCGACCACGGTTGGGCCAACGTCGCCTTCGTGGCGGGACCTTCGGTCAAGGGTGGGTTCTACGGCGAGCCGCCGAGCCTCACCCGCCTCTCGGAGGGCAACGCGGTGTACACCACCGACTTCCGTTCCCTCTACGCCACCATGCTCGGTGGAGTCCTCGGCGCCGACCCGCGCTCATTCCTCAAAGGGAGGTTCCCGCAGCTGCCGATGGTGTGAGCGGTGAGCGGCTCGGTCAGCGATCGGTGCCGGCGAGCGCATGAGCGAGGACGAGGCGGCGGTGGGTGTCGGCGTCGCCCCAGGCCCGCGACAGCGCCCACGTCCGTTTCAAGAAGAAGTGGAGGTCGCACTCCCACGTGTAGCCGATGGCGCCGTGGACCTGGAGCGCCACCCGAGCCGACAGGTCGGCCGCCTCGGAGGCCATGGCCTTGGCCATGGACGCGTCGTGGGAGAGCGTGGGCTGCGCGGTGGCGAGCGACCACGCCGCCCGGTACGTGGCGGGCCGGGCGAACTCCAGGGCGACCCACGCGTTGGCCAGCTGGTGCTTGACGGCCTGGAAACTGCCGATGGGCTTCCCGAACTGGTGGCGTTCCTTGGCGTAGCCGGCGGCCATGGCGACCATGCGCTCAGCCAGCCCGACGAGGAGCGCGGCCGTGCCCGCCGCGGCGCGGTCGGCCAGCAGCGAGACGGCGGCGCTGGCCGCCACGCCGTAGGCGAGCAGCGTGTCCGAGGAGAGCGGCCAGTGAACGGTCGACAGGTCGCGCGTCGCGCTCAGCGCGGGGGTGGGATGGGCCGTGCACGAGGAGGCGGGCACGGCGTGAAGCTGCCAGCCGGAGTCGTCGTCCCGGCAGGCCAGGAGGAGGATTGCCGCGTCGCGGGCGCCGACCACGCGCGGGGTGCGCAGCATGCCGTCCGCCGAGACGACAGATGGCGAGACGGGTCCCGCGGACGTGACGTCGACGCCGCCCACGGCGAACGGCACGTCGTCTTCCACCAGCGCCCGCAGCGCGGCCTGGGCGGCTGAATCGGGCGTCAGCGCGGCCAGGGTCGGCGCGGCGAGTGCCGCCGTCTCGAGCAGCGGTTCGGGCAGGCAGGCGCGGCCCGCCTCTTCGAGCACGCCGACGAGGTCGACCTCGTTGCGCCCGAGGCCCTCGGCTGACTCGGGGACGACCAGGGCCGGGGCACCCAGCTCGGCCAGCACGGCCCAGCGGTTGCGCGCCAGCGCGGCGCGGCCGTCGTCGTCGGCGAGCTCGAAGGCTCGCAGAGCGTCAGGGGTGCACTCGGTGTCGAGGACCGTCCGCACCAGCTGGCGCAGCTCTTGCTGCTCGTCGGAGAAGGAGAAGTCCACGCCGTCAGACCACCGCGCTCAGCCTCGGGGCAGCCCGAGCAGGCGCTCGGCCACCACGTTGCGCTGGATCTCGTTGGTGCCGGCGTATATCGGTCCGGCCAGCGAGAAGAGGTAGCCGTCCAGCCACTCCCCCGGCGCGCCGGCCTGGAGGAGCTCGGCCTCGTTTCCGAGCAAGTCGAGCGCCGCGGTGTAGATCGCCACGTCGGTCTCGGACCACCAGATCTTGTTGCAGCTCGCTTCCGCGCCGAGGGCGTCGCCCTTGGCCACCCGTGATGCGGTCCAGTACGTGTGCAACCGGTAGGCCTCGGCGGCGATGTGGGCACGCGCCACCGCGTCGGCAGAAGCGGGCGGGCCGCCGCGCTGACGGAAGAGCTCGATCAGGCGGTCGGCCGCCTCGGTGTAGCGCGCCGGACTGCGCAGCGAGAGCCCACGCTCGGACCCTGCCGTCGCCATGGCGACCGTCCAGCCCGCGCCGACCTCGCCCAGCACTTGATCCCAGGGCACCTCCACCTGATCGAAGAAGATCTCGGCGAAGCCCGTTTCGCCGTCGATCTGGGGGATGGGCCGGACCGTGACCCCGGGCGAGTCCATGGCGACGAGGAAGTAGGTCAGGCCGCGGTGGCGCTCCGTCTCGGGATCGGTGCGGAAGATCCCGAAGCACCACTCGGCGAACGCGCCCCGGCTGGCCCACGTCTTCTGCCCGTCGAGGACCCACCCGTCCCCGGCCGCATTGCGCGTGGCGCGCGAGCGGATGCCGGCGAGGTCGCTGCCGGCGTCGGGCTCCGACCAGCCCTGGCACCAGACTTCGTCGCCCGCGGCCATGGGCGGGAGGAAGCGCGCCTTCTGCGCCTCGGTCCCGTACTCGAGCATCGTCGGCGCCAGGAGGAAGATGCCGTTCTGGCTGACCCGCTTGGGCACGCGGGCCCGGTAGTACTCCTCCTCGAAGACGAGCCACTCGAAGATGCCGAGGTCGCGCCCGCCGTACTCGGTGGGCCAGCTCACCACCGACCAGCGGTCCTCGTACATGGTGCGCTCCCAGGCACGATGAGCCTCGAAGCCCTCGGCGGTGTCGAAGGACGGGAGTGGTTCGGCCGGGACGTGGTCGGCCAGCCACGCCCTCGCCTCGGCCCGGAACGCCTCGTTCTGTGGGCTGAAGGTCAGGTCCATGGCGGCAGCGAATCTGGCACAGTGCCACCTGTGGCGCCAGCGAATGCGCAACGGCGCCGCCTGAGGCGGCGAGGGTGGACCGGCTGGGGCGTCGCCCGCCGCGCCCTGCTCGGCGGACCCCCGTGTGGCGGACGAGCTCCCCGGGGGGCCACAATTGCCCTCTTATGCCGAATGCCGTGATCGTCGATGCCGTGCGTACTCCCGTCGGCCGCCGGGGTGGGCGCTTGTCGGGATGGCACGCCACCGACCTGGCAGCCCAGCCCCTCGCCGCCCTACTGGCGCGCAACGACCTCGACCCCGCCCTGGTCGAGGACGTCGTCATGGGTTGCACCATGACCGTCGGCGAGCAGGCGATGAACATCGCGCGCAACGCCGCGCTGGCTGCCGGCTTCCCCGATTCGGTCCCCGGGACGACGGTCGATCGCCAGTGCGGCTCGGCACAGCAGGCCATCCACTTCGCGGCGCAGGCGGTGATGTCCGGCGCCATGGACGTCGCGATCGGCGCCGGGGTGGAGTCGATGAGCCGGGTGCCGATCGGATCGACCACCGAGCCCGGCCCGGGCGAGGCCTACGGCCCGCTCTACAAGGAGCGCTTCGAGCTCATCCACCAGGGCGAGTGCGCCGAGGAGATCGCACGACGATGGAAGATCAGCCGCGAGGAGATGGACGCGTTCGCGCTCGAGTCGCACCGGCGCGCCGCCCGAGCGGGCGACGAGGGCCGATTCGCCGCCGAGATCGTGCCGCTCGAAGCGCGGGTGCACCCCGACGTGCCGGGCGCCGACCAGGTGAGCGGTCTGTTCCAAGCGGACGAGGGCGTCCGGCGCGACACGTCCCTGGAGAAGCTGGCTGGGCTGAAGCCGGCCTTCTCCGAAGATGGCACGGTCACCGCGGGATCGTCGTCGCAGATCTCCGACGGCGCGGCGGCGGTGCTGATCATGAGCGAGGAGCGGGCGTCGTCACTCGGCCTGCGCCCGCGGGCCCGCTTCCACACCTTCGCCGTCGCCGCCAACGACCCGCAGATCATGCTGACGGCGCCGATCCCGGCCACCGAGCTCGTCCTCTCGAAGGCGAAGCTGACCCTCGACGACATCGACCTGGTCGAGATCAACGAGGCGTTCGCGTCGGTGGTGCTCGCCTGGGAGCGCGAGTACAGGCCTGACATGGCCAAGGTCAACGTGAACGGTGGGGCGATCGCCATCGGGCATCCGACGGGGTGCTCGGGCGCGCGGCTCATGGCGACGTTGCTCAACGAGCTGGAGCGCACGGGAGGCCGCTACGGGCTCCAGACCATGTGCGAGGGTGGGGGGCAGGCGAACGCCACCATCATCGAGCGACTGTCGTGACGCCAGGCGGAGCCGCCCGCGTGCCTGCGGTCGAGGGTTGGTTCACCACCGGCGACGACGGTCGCGCGCCGGCGCTGCTCGGGTCGCGCTGCGACGGGTGCGGCACGTACGCCTTCCCGGCCGAGGCGCACTTCTGCCGCAACCCCGACTGTGACTCGACGTCGTTCTCGACGGTGGAACTGTTCGCGTCGCGGACGCGTCTGGTCCTACACCGACGCCCGCTATCAGCCGCCCGCGCCATACGTCGCGGCCGAGCCCTACGAGCCGTTCTGTCTGGCGGCGGTCGAGCTGGCGCAGGAGAAGATGGTGGTCATGGGGCAGGTCGTCCCCGGGGTGTCGGTCGACGACCTCTCGGTGGGCGACGAGGTCGAGCTCGTCGTGGAGACCCTCTACGCCGACCCACAGGACGGCACCGAGCACCTGGTGTGGAAGTGGCGCCCGGTCGCGCCCGGCAAGGAGAACTGACCAATGGACGCGGTGGACGAGCGCGGGCGCGAACGACCAGGTCAGAGCAGGCGCGGCAGGTCAGGTGGCGGTGCTCGGCGCCGGCATGCACCCGTGGGGGAAGTGGGGCCGGCCCTTCGTGGAGTACGGCCTGGCCACGGCGCGCGACGCGCTGGCCGACGCCGGCCTCGGCTGGCGCGACGTGCAACTGGTCTCAGGCGCGGACACGATCCGCAACGGCTACCCCGGCTTCGTCGCCGGCGCCACTTTCGCCCAGGCGCTCGGCTGGACCGGAGTCCCCGTCACGAGCGTGTACGCCGCCTGCGCGTCGGGCGCGGTGGCCATCGCCAACGCGCGGGCGCAGATCCTGGCCGGGTTGTGCGACGTCGCGCTGGTGGTGGGAGCCGACACCACGCCCAAGGGCTTCTTCACCCCCGTGGGCGGGGACCGCAAGGACGACCCCGACTGGCTCCGCTTCCACCTGCTCGGCGCGACGAACCCCACCTACTTCGCGCTCTACGCGCGACGACGCATGGATCGCTTCGGAGCGACGGAGGAGGACTTCGCCCGCGTCAAGGTGAAGAATCCGCGCCACGGTTTGGCCAACCCGAACGCGCGCTACCGCAGCGAGGTCACGGTCGAGGAGGTGCTGGCGTCACCGATGGTGGCGGACCCGCTCCGCCTGCTCGAGATCTGCGCCACGTCGGACGGTGGCGCCGCACTGGTGCTCTCGAGCATGGCGTTCGCGCGACGTCACACCGGCGGCGCGTCGCCGTTGGTCACCGTCGACGCCGTCGCGACGGTCACACCTTCGTTCCCGAACACGGTGATAGAGATGCCGAACTTCTCGACGGACTCCGCCGCGGCGACCCGTCGGCGACTCGGTCTTCGCTCGGGCCGGCGGCCGCGGGTTTCCGCCCCTCCATTGCGACCGCGGCCTACGCGGAAGCGGGCATCGGCCCCGAAGACGTCAGCTTGGCCGAGGTCTACGACCTGTCCTCCGCGCTGGAGCTCGACTGGTACGAGGACATCGGTCTGTGCGGTGAGGGCGAGGCCGAGAAGCTGCTCCACGACGGAGCGACCTCCCTCGGCGGCCGGGTGCCGGTCAACCCCTCGGGTGGGCTCTCGTGCTTCGGCGAGGCCATTCCGGCTCAGGCCATCGCACAGGTGTGCGAAGGCGTATGGCAGCTCCGCGGGGATGCCGCAGGGCGACAGGTCGAGGGGGCGCGGGTGGCGGTCACCGCGAACCAGGGCCTGTTCGGGCACGGGTCTTCCGTTGTCTTGAGTCGCTGAAGTGTTGTCTTGAGCCGCTGAAGAACGCTGAATTCCACTGAATTCCCTGGTGTCAGCCCGAGGGCTGGCCCGTCTGTGCGTCGCAGACTCCGGCGACGGCCGTCTGCGGTGTTTGCAGAACACCAAGCATTGGGTAAGGCAAGTGCAACGGCCCGAAGGGGGTCCGCGCTTGCTTAGGCTGGCGTGAGGGAAGGCAGGTCTGCCCCGTGCCCGTACCGGGTCCACCGGGGCATCGGCCTGCGACGAGAGGAGGTCCAGATGTCGATGACCGACGTCGCCGAACTGCGACATGATGGTGTCCGCCGAGCCAGAGCGGGAGATCGGATGAAGGAACACACGGACCACGGCGGCGGCGCTGGGGACGAAGTGATGCGCGCGCTCGACGAGCTCGAGGCGATGTTGCGCGAGAACGCCGAGAGCGAGCGGCTCCTCACGAAACGGATCGCAGACCTGCGCCGCGCCCGCGAAACGGACCGCGAGTGGAAGGCCATCCTGGGCGCCGAGGACGAGCCGGGCACGGTGCAGTTGGTGAGCACGATTCTGCGGCGCCAGTCAGAGGCGAGCGGTTACCTACGTCGCTCGCTCGTCGTCGCCCTCCGCGCCGAGGGCCAGAGCATCCCGAGCATCGCCCACCTCTTCGGGGTGACCCACCAGCGGGTCTCGAACCTGCTCCGCCGCGTCGCCCAAGGAGCGTCGGCACCCGACAGCGCCGGGAGCTGAGCCGCCCCCTGGCGCGCCCGTCGGCTCAGCCGTCGCGGCCGCGGCCGCTGCCGTGTTGCCCGGCGGCGGCCCATCGGCACAGCACGGCGTCGGCGTCGGCCATGATGCCGTCGACGATGTCGGCCACCGGCGGCAACGAATCGATCAGGCCGACCACCTGACCCGTCGGCAGCACGCCGACGTCCGTCCGTCCCTCGACCAGAGCGGCCTTCGTCATCACAGGCGCGTTGGCCGCCATCACCACCTGGGACCAGCTGAGCTCGTTGCCCTCCTTCATGGCGCGTCCCTCGCGCAGCAACGAGCCCAATGTCGCGCCGGTCTCCTGGCGGAACTGGTACGCGCTGCGCAGCGCGCGCGGCAGCGCGCGCAACCAGCCTTGGGACTCGAGGTGCTCGACCAGGTCGCTCCGCACCACGCGCTGTGGCGCGCCGTCGACCTTGGTGGTGACCACGGTGCCCGTCACCGGCGTCGCGGTATAGAGCGCCTTGACGGCTTCGGGGACCCGGCTCTCGGCCGACAACAAGAACCTCGTCCCCATCGCCACCCCTGCCGCGCCGTAGGCCAGGGCGGCCACCAGGCCGCGGCCGCTGAAGAAGCCGCCGGCGCCGATGACCAGCACCCGGTCGCCCACGGCCTCGACGACCTGGGGCAGCAGGAGCGTGGTGGGCACGACGCCGGTGTGGCCCCCGCCCTCGCCCCCTTGGGCGATGACCGCGTCGACCCCCCAGTCCGCCACCTTCTCGGCGTGGCGGCGGGCACCGACGGTGGGCATCACGAACAATCCGGCCTCTTTGCACCGGGCCACGAGCTTCTCGTTGGGCGCCTGGGCGAAGCTCGCCACCCTGGCTCCCGTCTCAATCATGAGATCGATGCGCTCGGCCACGTCAGCCACATCCGTACGCAGGTTGACCCCGAACGGCGCCGACGTACGGGAGCGCACCTCGGAGATGGCCGCGGCCAACTGGTCCAGCGTCATCGTGGCCGAGGCCAGGATGCCGAGCGCGCCCGCTTCGCACGTCGCGGCGACGAGGCGAGGACCCGCCACCCAGCCCATGCCGGTCTGCACCAGCGGGGAGCGCACGCCGACTCGCTCGCACAGCTCCGTGTGCAGAGCCGGGTGGCGGGCGAGCGGTGCAGGGCCGCTGTCGCTCACGTCCTCACTTCGCGGATCGCGCAGCGAGGCGGGGTCGAGCACGACGCGGACGAGCTCGAGCTCCTCGGGCGTCGGAAGCCGCGTCTCGTCCACGTCCGCGGGGATGGAGAGCTCGAAGCCGGTGGCGGCGACGATGTCGTCGACGGCGACGCCGGGGTGGTGCGAGCGCAGGCGCATGGTGCGCCCCGGAGTCTCGAAGTCGAACACCCCGAGGTTCGACACCACCCGCCGCACGTCGTGGAAGCGGGTCGCGCCCGGCCCCGCCGCGGCCGCCCGCTCATAACCCACGCCGCTGACCACGTCGACCTGATCGACGAAGGTGCGCCCGCTGTGGTCGG
>CAWGHA010000016.1:0-226727 GCA_963822265.1 uncultured Acidimicrobiaceae bacterium | reverse complement strand
CACGTTCGCCACCTGTCCCTCTTGCGCGTCGACGTCGCCGGCCAGAAGGAATGGCCGACTGTCCCGGGCGATGCACGAAGCAGGGTCCTCGGCGTCGAACAACGCTTGTCCTGGTTGATAGGAGAGTGGTTCGAAGGAAGCGTCACCCTCGGCGTAGTGGTTGGCGCCGTTGTAAATCAAGACGATACCGTCCGCGGTGGATAGAGCCGGTGGGCCGGGCTCGACGAGGAGTGAGTCGAATCGCCGCCGCCGGGGGAACAGAATCGGCCGCAGCACTCGCTGCCCTGGTACGACGTGGATGTTCCAGGGCTGGTTGGTCGACGGGTCGTATGAGAGGTAACGATCTCGAGTGGCGTCGAATTCGACCGGCGTCCACCGAACCAGGTCTTCGGACGTGGCGGCGAAGCAGGTTCCTTCGCCCCAGTACATCCAGAATCGGCCGTCGATGCGCGCCGCCACGAGTCGGTCGCCGCTCACCTCAGTCACGATCGAACCGCTTTTGGACGATCTCAGCGCATAGGGCGTCGATGCGAAGGCGGGCCCCTGCTTCTTCCATTGGCGGAGATCGTCGCTTGTCGCAACGAAGAGTCTGCCCTTCATACCGTCGAAGGCCGTATAGGTGGCGATGAAGCCGCCGTGCGGTGACTCGACGACCCGGGGGTCCTCGCAACCGCCTGGCCACTCCCAGGCTTGCCAGGGGTCGTCATCCGGGAACAGCACGGGCTGGGGATCGACCGAAAAGGTCAGGCCGTCGTCGCTCACGGCCAGACCGATCCGGGAGGTGCCGCCAAAGCGCCCGACCGTGTCCTCCCCCCGGAAGAGCATGTGAACGCGTCCTTCGTGGACGACGGATCCCGGATTGAAGGCGTCTTTCGCGGCCCATGCCACCTCCATGCCGGCGATTGGACAGGTGAAGTGCAGGTTGGGCACGTTGGCCAGGACTTCCTGACCAGCCGTGAACGGTCCGATCCGCCAGCTGTGCGTCACGCCATCGCTTCGCGGGCGAGGACCAGTGCGCTGGCGCGCACCGATCGATCGCGATCAATGATCCCGAAGGAAACGTCGTAGCCGTGGTGCCACTCGTAGTTGTCCACCGCTGTCCAGTGGAAGAGTCCTCGCACATCCATGCCGCGGGCGATGGCATCGTGCACGATGTCGATACCCAGTCTCAGGTAGTCCGCCCGTGCGGCGTCGTCGTCGGTGCCGATGCCGTACTCGGCGACGAGGACCGGTGTGCCGGGCAATTCCTGCCCGATGCGGTCGAGCACGAGGCCGAGTCCGCCGGCCCAGATCCCGTAGCCGAGAGGGGAGAGCGGGGCGTCAGGCGGGTGGACGTTCAACCTCCCCTGGCGGACGCCCATGGTGCCGTAGTAGGAGAACCCGATGATGTCGACGAAGCCGGCAAGGTCGGGCCGCTCGACTGGGGTCCGGCCCGGCACCTGCAGGACTCCGTCTCGGAAGAGGCCGATCCAGGGGGCCCAGTAGTAGTCGAACAGGGCCTGGGCCATCGACGCCGTGGCCGCGTCGTCGTCTTGCGGCACGATCGGTGACAACCCGAAGATCGAACAGACGGGCGCCCGTGTTTGTGCCAGCCGCACGGAGGCCTCAGCGTTGGCCAGGTGGATCGCCTCGTTGACCGCTGCCATTTCAGCCGGGTCGTCGTGACCGGGTGGCCATCCCCGTCCGCCATAGGCGGCTCGTGCGTAGTAGTTGGTCTCGTTGACCGGTTGCCACCCGCCCACCAGATCGGCGAAGGCGTCTGCGACGAAGTCGACGTGGCGGCGCCAGGCCCCGGTCCGGTTGGACTCCAGGAGGAAACCGCCGGACGCCAGGAACCAGCGGGGGAGCGTGAAGTGATGCAGGCAAACCCAGGGCGAGATTCCCGCGTCGCGGGCGGCGGTCAGGATGCCACGGTAATGCTCTATGGCGGCAGGGTCGTGGACACCGGACTCGGGCTCGAGCCTCGCCCACTCCACCGACAGTCGGTGGTGCGTCAACCCCAGACCGGCCAAGAGGTTGAAGTCCTCGGCATAACGGGTGCCGAAGCCGTTGCCGTCACCCGACGGGGGGGCGTGACCAGATCGCTCCCAGTCCCACCAGTCCGAGGCGGACGCCGCTCCCTCGCACTGCGTCGATGATGCGCCGGTCCCCCAGCAGAAACCTTCAGGCCATTCCACAAACACGAGTATGCCAAGTGGGCGATGATGCGTGACGGCGCCGAGTCGCGGCTCGGAAGAGAAGTCAACGACACCGTCACGAGGCTCGATGTCCGTGCGCGACGCCGTCGGAGATCATGCGGCAGTGGAGCGCTCTACGCAGGGTGAACCGCACGGCGCTCACTTCTAGCCCTCGCCATGTCGCCTTATGCTGCCGGGATGGAACGCTTCGCACTGGCCGTTATCGGATCCGGTTCCGGCAACGTCCTGATTCCCGAATATCGCGATGGTCGAAAGGCCGCCCTGATCGAGATGGGATCCTTCGGCGGTACGTGCGTGAACCGAGGCTGCATTCCGAGCAAGATGTTCGTCTACACCGCGGACATTGCCATGCAGATCCGTGGGGCCTCTCGCTTCGGCATCGAGGCGTCTATTGAATCGATCGATTGGCCGGCCATCAGGAATCGGATCATGGACCGGATCAAGGAGACCTCGGAGAATGGTCGCCTGGGGCGTGAGGAGTCGGATCACGTCACCCTGTTCGAGGGAAAAGCAGAATTTGCCGGACCTCACGAGCTCGCCATTGATAATGACGTGCACATCGAAGCTGATCAGATCGTCATCGCCACCGGAGGCCGTCCTTCGGTTCCAGAGGTCGTGGCGAGTTCGGGGATCGACTTCTATACGTCGGACACCATCATGTGGCTCGACGAGCTGCCCACGAGCATGATGATTCTTGGTGGTGGATATGTCGCCGCCGAGTTCGCTCACATATTCTCGAGCCTCGGAGTCGAGATCCATATCGTTACTGAGGGGTCTGCTTTGTTGGAGACCCTTGACGCCGAAATCTCAAGACGGTTCACGTCGGCAGCGGCCGACCGGTGGCATGTCCACCTCGATGCTTCCGTCGTGCATGTGGAATCACTCGACGGGGGCGTTGCTGTGCTCCTCGGTGACGGCACTCGGGTATCGGGCGAGCTGATGCTGGTAGCGGCGGGACGGCGCCCCAACACGGAGGATTTAGGTCTCGAGGTCGCTGGCATAGTCCGTCGCGAGGATGGGCACATTGTCGTGGATCAATACGGGCTCGCCGCTCCTGGAGTGTGGGCTCTCGGAGATGTGAGCTCGCCCTACGAACTCAAGCATGTGGCCAATGCCGAAGCTCGGACCGTCGCTCACAACCTCTCGCACCCCGAGGACTTACGCTCGCTTCCGCACAAGTGGGTTCCGTCCGCGGTGTTCAGCGACCCGCAGATCGCATCGGTCGGGGCGCGTTCTCAAGACCTGGAAGGGCATCGATTCGTTGAAGCAACCCAAGAGTTGAGCGACACGGCCTACGGATGGGCGCTTCAGGACCATGGGGGTATGTGCAAGCTCTACGCCGACCCCGTGACGGGGACCCTTCTCGGTGCGCACATTCTTGGCCACGAAGCGTCACTGCTCATCGTGCCGCTGATCCAGGCGGTCGCGCATGGGCAACGAGTTGCGGATCTTGCCCGGGGTCAATATTGGATTCACCCGGCGCTGAGTGAGGTCGTGGAGAACGCCCTTCTGAAGTTACCCATTGACCCCCTGGTGCGATCAGGTCAGGTGCACTGATTCGGTAGGAGCACCGGGTCAGCTGATGGTCTTCGTTTGTCGTCGATGATCTCCAAGGATGCCTTGCCCGGCGAGGGACACTGCCTGAGAGCGGTTGCGAACGTCAAGCTTGGCGTAGAGGTGTCGTAGTTGAGTCTTGATCGTGTTCTCACTGACATAAAGGTGGTTGCCCAGTTCGTGGTTGGTCATGCCCGTCGGGAGCAACGATAAGAGTTCGCTTTCGCGTTCTGTGAGTCCGATCTCGCGGCCGGGCCAGCGCAGCGCCTCATCTATCTGTGCGTGGTGGGACCGTTGAGTGATGACGATTCGTTCGCCGGTTGCAGCAGCTTTGATCCCGTCCACAATCTGTAGTCGGGTAACGGCCTTGGAGATGAATCCTTGTGCGCCGGCACGCATGGCATGCCGCACCGCCTCAGGTCGATCAGAAAAGCTGAACACCACGATCGCTCCGTTATCCGGATCGGATCCAAGGGAGCCGACTCTGTCGCTGAGGCTTTCGAGCCCCCCGTAGGTGTCGAGGAGCGTGACGTCGACCGCTCGCCTCGGTCCCTTCCGGACGTCGAGTTCGACGACTTGGATCTCAGGCTCACTGGACTTGAGTAGGGAGCGCAGGCCTTCCAGGACGATCATGAAGTCGTTGACGAGCGCGACCCGGATCGGTTTGGTCACGGCCCCACTCTATGAGCCGGGATGGACCCCAAAATCACCCGATCGGGTGATTGACGGCGCCCGGCCGGTCAAGGATCCTGATGAGGACCGAAGCATACCGTTGGGAAACCCGTAGTCGACAGCAACGGCGCCGCAGCAGGACGTTCCTGGGAATGACGATTTAGAGAGGACGGATGGTATGGGCCTGATACTGCTGGTGTTGTTGTTGGTGTTGATCTTTGCGGGCGCCGGTTTCGCGTTGCACGTGTTGTGGATCATTGCCGCGGTGTTGCTCGTGGTGTGGCTGCTCGGTTTTCTTGTCTCTGGTGCCGAGCACAGTTGGTATCGAATCAAGTGAGCAAGTAGCGCATCGCATGCCAGAACAACGCAGCAGAGATGAGCTCAACGGAAGAACTTCCGGATCGCGGCGCCGCGCCACAGAGCCGTCGACACTCCAGCAGTGCGAGTAAAAGATCAATCAGTACGGAGCGTGTTCCGTGTTCGAGTCATCGGTGATGATCAAGGCCGTGTCGTGGTCGAGCTCTCGGGCGCGCTCGACCTCGTCTCGATAGCCGAATTTGAACGGGTGGTTGCCGAGGTACTCTTGCACAGCCCGACGGAGCTGGTCTTCGACTTGACCCAAACCGACTTCATTTCGGCACAGGGTTACGCCGCTATGGGTCGTTGCAGTCTTGGTGCCGTGCACGTCTCGGTCCGTTCCAGAACAGAGTTCACGTCGAAGATTTTTGCCATTTGCGGTTATGACCGGATAAAGATCGTGACGGCTCAAGGACCTGCGTGACCGACCTTCGCTGCGTCATGGGATGTGTCATGGGATGCACCGTGTGGGGAGCCCATGTCGTCGCTGTCCATTGGCGCGGCGAGACAGGCCACCCCCTCTCCGGCGATCGCAGTCACCAGATCATCGCCGAGACCCCAGGTCTTGTCCCCGTCGTGCACCACAGTGAAGAGAAGTGTGTGCCCGACATCCGGGAGCGGCGGTAACTCGAGATCTCTTCCGCCTGAGAAGCCCTCAATGCATTCTCGCCGGGAAACATCACTAGTAGGCGGTGATCTCCAGGTCCTGGCGGAAGTGATGGAACGGCGCGCCCGGCCGGTAATCCTCCGGGACGTCGTCGATGCTGTCGTAGATGGCAACGTCGAATATGTTGGACGAACGGATGTCCTCTTCGACGACAACGCCGCAGAGACGCATCTCGGTGGCCGTGTCGAAGCAGTTGACCAGAAGCACGACTTCGTCGCGCAGTTCCTCGTAGCGCTGACGGGAAACGCGGCCGAGCAGCGTGTACTCGCAACCTTCGGGCGACGTGCCGACGCGGCGGCCGATCATGGCGTGGTGCCGCCCATCATCGATGCAGTAGAGGGTGTAGTTGTCGGCCTCGAGGCACTCGCGGATCCGGTCGTGCCGCTCATTGGCTGGCAGCAGGTGCCATTGGGTGTGCCGTCGCTCCTTCATGGCCCACAGCGGGCCGGGCGGGATGGTGTGCTCGGGCTCGTCCTCTTCGAGCGGGGTCGACACGTCGTGGCCGACCAGTGGATTCGGGGCGATGGCCAGGCCGGAGTCGGTGATGATGTCACCCGGTTTGGGTCGGCCGGACGAGGCCGGCACAGCCTCGCCCCACTCGTGAGGTTGCTCGCCCTGTTGCCCGTCACCCTGGCCCGTCATCGGTGCCCTCCCTGGTCCGCCGCGCGGCGCTCGGCTCTGACCTGGACCCTACTGGTGGTCGGGCCGGCCGGTGAGCGGCTCCCCGGCCCGGCGTCCGCTCGGCCGGGGGTGCGAGGAAAGCCCGAACCCAGGGCCCGGGTGGAACTGCTTGGGCATCGGGCTTCCTCTCGCGGGCCGGTCCGTCTCATCGTGAGCTGTCTGCGGCAGGAATGTTCTGGGCGTGGACGGCTTGACGCCGGGAGATGGAGGCCAGCGCCACCTCGCTCTGGAGCGCTCCGCCCCCGAAGGCGGCGAGCCCGTAGCCGACCTGGTAGGCGGCGATGAGCCATCCGGCCGCCAATTCCACGAAGGTGGGGAAGGTGGACTCCCCGTGGTCGCAGTGTTCGCAGTGGGCATCAAGAGGAGGGCCGCTGCTCTCGCCCAGGGCAACACGAGAGAGAGAGAGAGGGGAGAGCAGCTGGGCGGACCCACCGTGAGATGATGGCGATCAGGAGCCGGCCGATGGTCACCGATGCGCAGAACGCGGCCAGTCCGTCGTTCGCCGCAGCCGGCGTGACTCCCTTGCCGACGAGCAACGTGGTTCCCCAGTTGCCGAACATGGTTTCACCGACGCCGTACAGCACCAAGGCTGCCGCAAAGAGCCAGAACAGCGTCGGGAGATGAGGAACCACCAGGCTCCGACTTGGAGAAAAACGGCAATCAGGACGGCGAGAGGCTGCTCGACGAACCGAACCGACATTCGTGGCCGATTCGAGGGTTCTGCAAAGCGGCCGCCATCGGCTCCTAATGTTTCCGGAATGCGACTCGGTCGAACTCTCTGGGAGGAACTTCGAGTTACTCCGGGGAAGCACCCGAACTTGGCTACCCGACCGACATCGGGCAAGCGCTTTCTAGGCCATAAGACAGCGGACCGTGATCTGCACGGCTTCACCACTGAGCTGGCGAGCGCCCAGGAGCTGCTCTATTCGACGGGTATCCGTGGCCTCCTGGTCATCTTGCAGGGCCTCGATGCCGCTGGAAAGGATGGCACCATCAAGCACGTGATGTCGGGAGTGAACCCGCAGGGGTGCATGGTGACGTCGTTCAAGGAACCGTCAACCGAGGAGCTGGCCCACGACTTCCTTTGGCGATCCGCAATCCACCTACCGCCCAGCGGCTACATCGGGCTCTTCAATCGCTCCTACTACGAGGATGTGGTGGTGGTACGCGTCCATCCTGACCGCCTCTTCTCCCAACGCAATGGCGGCGGCGAGCACCCGCCGGCGTCGTTCTGGCGCCACCGACATGACGACATCAACGCTTTCGAACGTCACCTCGATCGCAATGGGACGCAGGTGGTCAAAGTGTTTCTGCACCTCTCGAAAGAGGAGCAGCGCCGACGGCTCTTAGATCGGTTGGACGACCCGGAGAAGCACTGGAAGTTCTCTGCGGCCGACCTTGCGGAGCGCGGCTACTGGTCCGACTACCAGGCAGTGTATGAGGACGTCCTGACAGCGACATCGACCAAGCGGGCACCCTGGTTCGTCATTCCCGCCGACGACAAGCGAGTTGCTCGCGCTTTGGTCGCATGGATAATCGTGCGCTGCATCGAGGCCATGGCGCTGTCACCGCAGATCATCACTCCTGAGAAGAAGTCGGCCATCGAAGTTGCAAAAAGACAACTACTGGCCGAATAGCCATTTCCGTCGTGAGGTCGGGGGCCGCTGGACCTACAAACTGCATCAGAGGGTCGTCAGTAGACCTTGAGCAGCCGAGCGAGGTCGAGGGCGTCGATGGCGCCCTTGGCCTCGAGATCGAGTTCTTCCCAGCGGGCCCGTTGAGTGATCCAGCGCACGAGCGTTGGGCCGTCGGACTCGACTGTCGCGACCAGGCCGCCCTCTCCAGCCGAGATCGTCCGGGAGCCGGATCCGTTCACGATCAACTCGATCCGGCCGGGCAGGCAGGTGACCAGTGCGGGGTTCTGCTCGGGAAGGGCCACCTCGATCCAATCGAGGGTGGGGGTCAGGCGCATCTCGTCGGAGGGTGGGGGCTGGCCCGTGATGCTGCCCCGGGGCGCGAAGAGATCGGCGCGGATGTGCGTGTAGTGGTCGAAGCAGAACGCTGCTGGAAGAAGCGACGCCGGGTAGCTCTCGGTGTCACTGAAGGGGATGTCGAGGTCCAGGGCTGCCACCGTGGGGGGACCTCCAGCGCCTGAAGGCTGATCGCCCCGTAGTCGTCGAGGACGTCAGCCGGCCCCATCGAACGCCTGGCCTCGACCTTCACGGCCGCAGCTTCCTCGACCCCGAGCCCGGAGGTGTCGGGCCCGGCGGTCGCATCGATCATCGTCCAGAACAGGGTCGCCAGATGCGAGACGAGATCCTTGGTGGTCCATCCCTGACACCCGCTCGGGGAATCCCATTGGTCTGGGCTCAACTCGCCCGCGATCGCGACCAGGGCGTCTCGGTCGGCGCGCAATGCTTGGACCGCCAGTGGCATCTCGTTGTTCTGTGACATAATGATACTATGCCAAAGAACGACGGCCTGCGCAAGGGCCTGTTGTTGGCTACACAAGAGAGTGCCTGAACGCGAGCGAGGCGAAGACATCCGTCCGTCGCTGCGCGCCGAGCAAGTGGCGCAGACCCGGTCGGCACTCATCTCTGCCGGGCTGCGGTTGTTCGGTGAGCGAGGTTTTGCCGCCACTTCGGTGGAGGATCTCGCCCTGGAAGCGTGGGTGACCACTGGAGCCCTCTACCATCACTTTCGGACCAAGACGGCGTTGTTCGAAAGCGTCTTTGAGCGTGTGCACGAACAGCTCCTGAATGAGTCGGCGTCTGCTGCACTGAGCGAAGACGTCGGAGTGGAGCAGCTCGTTCGAGGCTCGGAGGCGTTTCTCGACGCCGTGCTCCGTCCCGACGTGGCTCGCATATTGCTCATCGACGCACCCGCTGTCCTCGGGCTGGCCCGGTTTACGGAACTCGACGAGCGCTACGCGGGAGCTGCGACGGTCGTGGTGATAGAGGCAGCCGTAGCGGCTGGCACGCTCGCCGTCGAAGATCCCGACACCCTGGCCCGCCTAGGATGGGTGTGCTCACCAGGGGGGGGCTGCTCATCGCCAGTCCTCGATCCGGCGACGACGATAGACGTGGTCGCTAGGGCGATGAAAGACCTGCTGTCGGGCCTGGCGCGTCACGCCTCCCGGTGAGGTTCATCTCGTGCGGCATCGGAGGGTTCTTGCGCTCGTGATAGCCCACGAAGTGTGCCTGCCGACCTTCGGTGTTGGGTGGGCGCGACGGGTAGGACGCCGGCAGGAAACCCACGCGGTCGATGTGCGGGCGCAAGACATCGAGATCGAACGAGTAGAGCTCGGCGGCATTCTCATAGAGGATCTTGCGCGCCAGCGCGTCATCGACGGCGGGGTGGTCGAGCAGGCTCCTCACCTGCTGATCGGTGTTGAAGATGATGGATTCGAAGTGCGGAAAATCCACCCCGAACATAACGGTCTCTGGCGTCACCGTTGCCGAGTCATCGTCCTCGAATTCCACGCCTCCATTGAACTGCTCGATCGTGAACGGAGAGAGGCCCATGTGGAGGTTCGTTCCCCAGTAGTCGCTCGCCGTTCGCTTAACCGTCCGCTCGCGATTCATGAGCCTGGCGAATTCCATCCAGTCGTCGTTGCGGCTGAGCCGCACGTCCAAGTCGTGGATTGCCGGGGCGATCCATTCGGCTCCGGTCTCGACGAAAATGAGGTGGAGATCCGGGAACCGATCGAAGACGCCTCCGTAGATCATCTGCCAGAGCGACCGACCGCAGTAGAACTGCTGTTCGAGCGCCAAGGTCATGATCGCTGCAAAACCGGGCGGATCGTAGATGGGCGAGCCCGCACCTCCATGCCGGCTGATCGGTAGCCCGACTTCCTGAATGGCCGCCCAGACCGGATCGAGCACCGGGTTGAAGTACGCCGTCCCGCCGGGCATCAGCGCCGGCATGGAAATGCCACCCAACCCATGGTCCTTGGCCCAGTAGACATCCTTCACCGCCAGGTCAATGTCATCAAAGGATATCTGGGCCTGCCCGGAGCGACGCCCGGGTGCCTCGGCGCAGAAGTCTGCCAACCAGCGGTTGTAGACCATCCGCTCCTGCCGATCGATATCCGGATTGGCGGGTCGCTCATCGCGAGCGGAACGCCGGGTGGCAAAGGGCAGGCCGTTGGGAAAGAGCACCTCGGCGACGATGCCCTCCTTCTCCAGGTCCCTCACTGGATCGGAGAATCCCACTGGCAATCGGCCTCGAGGCCGGACTTCACGAGTCCCGGAGCCCGCTGATCTCGCTCTGCGGCACCCGCCAGCCACTCGTCATAGGTAGGCAGAAACTTCTGCTCGAAGTACTGCCGATAGCCGATCGGACTCGCCTGGGTTAAGTCCCAACCAGTGGTGTACGAGTTGATCGGGGGATCGGTCGGAAAACCGGCCCCCTGATTGCCTCGAGAGGCGATATCTCAAGGTCCCTGGCACTTGGGTGCCGGAGGATCCCCCAGACGCGACGATCACCGCGTCAACCTCAAGCAGCAGTTTCCACACAACAACTTGAGGAGGATCACGGTGAACGTCCCGACCACTATCGACGCCGCAGCCTGGCTTGGCAAGTACCTCGAAGGCGCCAACGGCGACACGGACTTGGCCCAGGCCATGCTCGCCGCCTTCGCCGAGGCGCTCATGAGTGCCGAAGCGTCCATGCAGTGCGGCGCCGCCTACGGCGAGCGCAGCCCCGAGCGGGAGAACTCGCGCAACGGCTACCGCCTGCGGCCCTGGGACACCAGAGTCGGCTCGATCGAACTCGCCGTGCCCAAGCTCCGCCGGGGCGTCTACAGCCCCGAGTTCTTGCTCCAGCCCCGCCGCCGGGCCGAACAGGCCCTGGTCGCGGTCATCTGTGCCGCCTACGTGGAGGGGGTCTCGACGCGGAGGGTCGACGACCTGGTCAAGGCCATGGGCATCGACGGGATCTCGAGATCCGAGGTCTCGCGTATGGCCGCCGCCCTCGACACGGTGGTGAGCGAGTTCAAGGAGCGCCCCTTGGACCAAGGGCCCTATCGCTACGTCTGGATCGACGCGCTCACCCAACGGGTGCGCGAGGGAGGCCGCGTCGTCAACGTCTCGGCCGTCATCGCCACCGCCGTGGGCGCCGAGGGTCGGCGCGAGATCGTCGGCTTCGAGATCGCCACGACCGAGGACACCGCGGCGTGGACAGCGTTCTTGCGTGCACTGGTGGCCCGGGGCCTCTGTGGCGTCGAGCTCGTCATCTCCGACGCCCACGGGGGCATCAAGGCGGCCATCGCCCAGGTCTTCTCCAACGCCTCGTGGCAACGCTGCCGCACCCACTTCATGGCGAACCTGGCCTCTCGGGTGGCCAAGGCGAACTGGCCCATGATCGCCACCTTGGTGCGCTCGATCTTCGAGCAGCCCGACCGCGACACCACCTGGAGCCAGCTGGCCGACGTCACCGACAAGTTGACCCAGGCCGGCTTCTGTGACGTCGTGACCTACCTCTACGACGCGGCCGACGACATCTTGGCCTTCAGCGCCTTCCCGACCGAGCACTGGCCCAAGATCAGGAGCAACAACCCCCAAGAGCGCATCAACAAGGAGATCCGACGTCGCACCGACGTGGTCGGGATCTTCCCCAACCGAGCCGCCGTCACCCGCCTCGTCGGCGCTCTCTTGGCCGAGCAGACCGACGAGTGGGCCATCACCAAGCGCTATATGAGTGCGGAGTCTCTCAAGACCATCAAGATGCTCGACCCCTCACCCGAGGACCCACGCCCGGCCATCGACGCCGCCGAGAAGGAGGCCGCCACCGACAGCGCGACATAGGATCACCAATCACACAACAGGTTGATGCGGAGGGACGTCGCACCTCAGGATCTCGTACACCACCCGTTGGGACTCAACTAGCGCCGCCTGATCGGAAAGACGCCTGCGGCGAGCGGTGGGTCGTTCACCTCAGCAGTAAAATTCTGGGGACGCCACATTACGCTGAAACCCTTGCCCCTCCACGATCCCGCCAGAGACGCGAGGGGACCGAGGTTGAACGCCGTTTGTATCGCACTAGAGCCGAAGCGTGGTGCGAAAAGACGCTCGGGAGGCTCCGGTGAGGCGCTCGGCGTGCCTTGGGTTCCGTTGACGACGGCCATGGTAAAGCCTCCTGATGTGGATTCTTTATTGAAACAAAGACATTCTCACCCGGACTCAAGGTTGCCAAAAAGCAGTCCTTGTCCTTGCAGATAAGACCGACCTGTATGAACTGCGCTATTGAACCCGCCTACTGCGCCACAAATTGCATATTACACTGACGGTGCGAAAGGATCAAGGGACACTTACTTGGTGCGGATATCTTTACTTGGTTACTTGCTGCGGATGTCTTTCGAGCACTCACGGGTTGAAGAGTCACGCCCGCCCGTCCGGTACGTCCGATGTGAAGGAATGAGGCCGAAGCCGTGCGCTACACGGTCGAAGCCGAAGCGGATTGGCTGATCGAGACTTGGATGCAACGGGGCGACTGGTTACGGACCGAGCAACCTGGCCGGCAGTACGGGCAACGAAAAGTCGGCATTTAGCAACGCTAGAGCGTCCAGGATTAAATGCCCCCATCCGCCGGACCGCGCCGCTTTATCGATTGGCATCGACTTCAGCAGGTGGGCCTCGTCGCTGTCGCTGCGGTGAGGGCGCTCACACCCCGACGACGGAGGTTGTGATCGTGGGCGACACGATCCTCGACGATCGCTCGACCGGTAGAGCTGTCGAGCCCACCTTTGATTCGTGATCGAGTGTCCGTGCCCTCAGCGGGCGAGGATCGTGGCGGCGGCGGTGCCGGGAGCCCCGTAGACCTGGGCATAACCGACGCGCGGGTCGCCCTGGACTTGGCGGTCGCCGGCCTGGCCGCGGAGCTGGAGCACGAGCTCGTAGACTTGGCGGAGGCCAGAGGCTCCGATCGGCTCTCCGTTGGCGATAAGGCCTCCGTCGGTGTTGATCGGCATTGGACCCGTGATCTCAGTAGCGCCGTCCGCGAGAAGCTTCTCCTGGTCGCCGTCAGCACAGAAGCCATTCTCAGCCATGTGGATGACCTCGGCGCCAGCATCGGTGTCCTGGACCTGGATGACATCAACGTCCTCGGGCCCGATCCCAGCGTCTTCGTAGGCGGCCCGGGACGCGTACACGGTGGGAGCAACATCTTCTACAACGGGAGCCCACGTGGTGTTGACCTCATAAGAGCCGTAGTTGCGCGTGCGGATAGCAGTCGCTTTCACGTACACCGGCGTATCCGTGAAGCGGTGAGCGATGTCGGCGCGGCATAAGACGACCGCCGCAGCGCCCTCGTCAGGAGCGCAGAACATGTACGAAGTAAGCGGGTAGTTGAGCATCTGCGAGCTGAGGATCTCCTCCTCAGTGATCGGCTTGCGACGGAATGCCTTCGGGTTGAGAGCGCCGTTCCGGTAATTCTTCGCCGCCACCTTGGCCAAGGTTGCCTGGGATACGCCATGGTCGTGCATGTACTTGTTGATCTTCATGCCGAAGAACTTGGTGGTCACGTACTGCCCGTTCTCGCCATACCAAGCGGGCACGTTGGTGGTCGTCGGATCTCCTTTGAACGACCCCCGAGCGTGCTTGTCCGTGCCGACAGCCACGACGATGTCACCGTTGCCGGCGCGAATGGCGTTTGTGGCCTGCTGGATTGTGGCAGCGCCGGTTGCACACGCGCTGAACACGTGGATGAACGGAAGACCGGTCAGACCGACCAGACCCGTGAGGGGGTCGGTCCAGACCCCCCAGCTCCCGCCGAAGGCGCACTGGATGTCGTTCCATGTCACGCCTGCGTCGGTCAACGCCAGCTCTACGGCGTCCGCGGCCATCTCGTACGCGGATTTGTCGCCGTGCCGGCCGAAGGGGTGCAGCCCGACACCGATGATCGCTACATCGTCCATTCAGCGCTCCTGACTGGTCTGCGCGCCGACGGGCGCGAAGGCGAAGGTGATGATCTCGTTGCCATCGTTGTCGAGATAGAACGGGACGATTCGAAGCTCGACCTCCATGCCGAAGTCGAGCTTTTGGGGATCGCACTCCGTGAGCCGCGACTCGACCCGCACCACATCGTCAAGTTGCACCAGACCGATCCCGTATGGCTCGAAGGACTTGCCCGTCGGATCACCCCTGTAGTCGAAGCTCGGCGGGAACTCCTGAGTCGTCCACGAGACGAGGGTGCCCCGCCGGGGTAAGGAAACTTCGGCCATGCTCTGGGTGCCGCAGCGGGGGCACCGCGACTGCACCGGGAAAGTGATCGCCCCGCAACCCTTGCACTGACCACCAAGCAGCTGCGGATCAGCCGCCGGCCAGGTGAACACGTTCGCGATCGGTTTCTGCATCAGCGTTCCTCCACCCTCGGACTCACCGGGATCAGACTAGCCAACCGTGGTACAAACACGCTGAGATTCTGAGCGCGCGTGATCCAATAATCTGATCAGACCGCTGACCAGGAGCTCGTCTATAGCGCGAGGTGGGCGGGCTACTTCCCGCTGAAAAGTCGGCGGGAAATACTCGCGATCCCGTCGCGGATCGATGAAGATGGCCTCGACCCGTAGGGCAAGTACGGATCGAGACCACCGTGTTGAGAACGCTAAACCCGCAACCCCTCCTTGTGGGAAGAAGCACTCCTTCCCGAGATGTGTCTGGAAATGTCCGTCGAACTCCCAGCCATCGACCACCTGCTCGACGACCCCGGTTTCTTCGAAACCTTCCGAGCCCATTTCCACCGGGTGCTGGGGCGTCCATCGGTGCCCATCGAGTGGCGGCAACGTGATTCCTGATCACACCTCGAGTGCCATCTTGATGACCTCGTCGTAGGACATTGGCAGCCCCTTCGCATATTGGAGCTCGAACCCCGGAGTTTGAACAACTGGTGACGCGTGTCTCCTGCCCACAGTCGCCGCTCCCGCAAAGCTCGACATCTCGTGGAGTGGGCTTCATGTCAGTCGGTGACGGAGTGGCGCGCGAGGCCCAGCCTGCTCGACGTCGGGCGCACGCCAGCCGACGGCAACCGAGCAAGCGCTCAGGCCGCCGGTCCGGGGCTACCCCAGCCGAGTCGCGGTGATCAGGACGGTCTCGAAGTTCATGACGAACGAGCCGCCGTGATCGTCGATGGCCGCGCCGATGGCTTCGAACAGACGGTCTCGGACTGCTCGTTCGAGGGCGGCGTGATCGCTCCGTGACACGAGCTGGCCCAGCCACTCATCCCGCTGGTAGGCCCGCGTCCAGGGGAACCACCTCTCTGTCGGCGCACCGAAGACGGACACCGCTGAGATTGCGTCGATCTCCGAGCCGAGTCCGGTCTTCATGTCGGCTGACCGGTCGGCCGCGTAGCCCCGGAACAGACGGTGGCCGCCGGGCGGCACGACACTCGCGTACACCTCCTCGAGAGCATCGGCCAGATCATCGGGCTGACTCCCCGCGTTCCAGATCAGGCAAAGCTTGCCGCCGGGCCGCAGCACAGAGCCCGCCTTGGCGGTGGCGATCGGGAGGTCGAGCCAGTGCCAGGCCTGCGCCGAGGTCACCCGGTCGAACGTGCGACCAGCAGCGTCCCAGCCTTCGAAGGCTGCAATCTCCACGTCGACTCCATGACCGCGGGCGATCTCTGCCATTCGTGGGGCGAGTTCCACCCCGAGCACCTTGGCGCCGCGCTGGGCCATCTGCCTTGATGCGACCCCGGTGCCACAACCCACGTCAAGAACGTCCAGCGCCGCAGGCACGGGACCGAGCAGCTCATCGATCACCGCATTGGGATACGTCGGCCGGAACCGGTCGTAGGCCTCGGCATGCTGGTCGAACAACCTCGAACGTTCCTGAGCCAAAGGTCGCGCTGCCAGACGGTCGCGTTCGCTGGCATCCACAGACGCGAGCCTGCCCCATCCGCCGGGCTGAGGCGAGGCGAAGAACCGAAATTTGCGGGCTGACTGCGGCTCACTTCGTTCAGCGGAGCAGCCGGCGCACCTCGTCCATGGTGCCCAGGTCGTCCATGGCGGCGCCGGCGCGCTGTAGCCCCGAGCCGGCGATCTCCTCCGCCTGCAAACCCCCGGCGGCTCTGGTGAAGGCGGCGGCCACGAAGGGGTAGGCCACCAGCAGGCGGTAGCGGCGCCAGCTCTCGGCGCGATCCAGCAAGGGTCCTCCGTGGCGAGGGAGCTCGTCGAGGTAGAGGTCCAACAGGTGGTGCTCCTCGGCCCGCCGCCGCTCGGTGGGCAGACTCACCGTGAGGAAGTAGGCGAGGTCGCGCAGTCCGAGGCCGCGCCGCAGCACCTGCCAGTCCACGAAACCCGGCACGTCGCCATCGAAGTAGATGTTGCCGAAGTGGGGGTCCCCGTGCAACAGGGTGAAGCCGTCACGGGGCATCCGGGCCTCGAATTCACGCTGGCGCTCGATCAGCAATGCCGAATCGGGCGGGAGGAGATCGGGGTCGGTGCGCCGCAACCGCCCGACCACCAGCCGCAGCAGCCGGGCCGTCAACGGTGCCGCCGGGTCGGCGGCGTTGGTCACCACCCACGACAACGCACCGGACCCAATCGGGGCGGCATAGGTTCCGTGGAGTGTTGCCAGCGCGCGCACCACCGCCTCCGCCTCGGCCGGGGACGGGGCGCGGCGGACGTCGGCGAACCGGCAGCCCCGGGCACTCAAGTCCTCGAGTACCAGGGCAAAGCGGCCGGTGCGCCCGTCGAACCGTGCCGCGTGGGCACGCGGCGCGGCGATGGGCAGCGCCGGCGCCAGGCGCTCGTAGAAGGACACCTCGGTCGGCCCGAGGCGAGCCAGGCCGACGAAGAGCCGGACGGCGGCGGGCCGGGGGGCCAGTTTGACGAACACCGACCGCGGCGTGCCGTCACCTTCGACCCTGAGGCGCACCCTCGCCGTGGTGCCGGTCGTCTCCGCGAGGCGTTCGACGCGCCGGACGGGTCGACCCAGCAGCTCGCCGACGACAGGCGCGGCTGAGATCATTCGAGCGTGCCGGGGAGTCCGATCCGGCGATCGAGGCGGTCGTGGGCCAACCGGCCTAGTTCCCTTCCGAGACCCATCAGTCGGGTCTCCCCGGTCCCTGCACCTGCGGCCTGTCTGTGCGCACGGACCGCATCTTGCACCACGCCGCCGGCGGCGCGGCGGTACGGGCCGCCCTCTGGTCAGACCGAGCGCTGACGTTTAGACAGCCGCCGACGTTGGCACCTGCGGGATAGGCCTTTGTGCCGTCGAAATCCTGGAATGGCGCCCGTACGCCGGGTGGGTGGCGATATTCGATCTCCGCGAGGACAAGAGATCCATTTTCGCTAGCCGTTTGGTCCGTACGGGCGGCACCCCGTGGTCGGCCGCAATGTTTGACGACGAGGAGCTCGGGCCTGGTCGGCGAGGATGACGGTCGCCGATACGCTGCGTTTCGTCGCGGAGCACCCCCAGACACTGGCTGCTCGGAAACAAGGGGAGATCCACAGATGTCTGCAACGCTGAAGTTGACGCATAGGGCAATCGGAGCAGAGGTCCGTCGTGATGCCTACGATGTCGTGGTCGACGGTGAGCGGGTCGGGTCGGTCGAAATGAACGACACGATCGAGATACCAGTCGAGCCTGGACGTCATACCCTCCAGGTCCGCAGTGGCCGAAAGTCAAGCAGCACTGAAACCTTCGATGCCGCCGAGGGCGCGATCGTCGCCTTCCGATGCACCGGAAAGAGGTTCTTGCCGATCTTTCTGGCATCTTTCATCCTTCCCAAGCTGGCACTGAAACTGGTCCGCGATTGAGTCGATGTCGCGGTCGTAGCACTCACCAGCACGCGTCTTCGCTGACCGGCCCGCCTTGAGTGCGCGCCACCTAGCGCCAAGAGTGGGATGCGAGGTGGCCTGGTGACGCCGGGGCAACCCATTCCCTACCGCCATCCGCTCAGGCGGCTACGAACTCTTCCAAGGCCCAATCAAGATAGGAAGGCGGGAACCTCGACAGGTTGGATGTACCTGGAATATCGGCAATCGCCGCGGACGCTTCTGCCGCATACCGCCGTGCAATGTCGACGACCTGTTCGATTCGACCGGAGTTGACGATCATTCCGGAAGCCTGTTCCAAGTCGCCAGCCTGCCGCCGAAGGAGCAGCGCACTGAGGTCACCTCCATTGGGCCCTCCCAGTTCCAGGAGGGCTGGCAGTGTGAGCACACCGCTTCGCATGTCAGCGCCTATCGGTTTCCCCAATCGATCAGGGTCACCGATCAGATCAAGTACGTCATCGATGAGCTGGAAGGCCATGCCGAAGTTCCTCCCGAACTCGCCGAATCTGTTCACCTGGTCATCGGGTAGCTCCGCGCTGAGCGCCCCCACTCGGCACGAGCAGGCGAACAGCACGGCAGTCTTTGCTTCGATGGTGAAGAGATACCGCTCGATCTCCTGACCGATGTCGAACAGATGCTGGGTCTCGGTCGTCTGCCCGACGCAGAGCAAGGCGACCGTCCGGGCAACGTCGGACGCCACCTCTTGGCCAGCTGAAGCAGCCTCGGCGGCCGCCCGGGCCATCAGGTAGGTCCCGGCCAAAAGCGCCTGGTTCTGACCTTCGACCGCGTTGATCGTCGGCGTCCCTCTCCGGGTCTCCGCGTTATCGAAGATGTCGTCGTGGACCAACGAGCCGACCTGAACCAGCTCGACTGCCACAGCCGACGCGACAACGCGGAGATCGAACACCTTCCCAATGTCGGCCACTGCCAGGGTGAGGGCGTGGCGAAGGCGCTTCCCGCCCCCAGCTACCACTCTGAGACAGGGACTCGAAAGATCGGGTGCACCGACCGTGCAGGTCACTGCGAGTCGATCACATACTGTCTCCAAATGAGCCGCGAGTTCCGGAGATCCCAAAAGGTCGAGCGGTGACTGCCGCATACACGGAAGTTATCGCAGCCGCCGACTGCAAACGCATTCAGCCGCAAAGGTGCCGCAACCGCCGGGATGGGGTCGCGGCAGGCCATACGATGGTGTCGTGGGGGTTGTTCTGCTGGTCGTGGGGGCGATTCTGATCCTGCTCGGTTTAGGCTTAGCGTTCACGATCTTCGGTTTGATCTCGATCTTGCTTGGCGTTGTAGCGATCGCAGTCGGCATATTCATACTCAGTCAGCGTGCCACTCGCGGAGGCACCGACTGACCGCGTACCACCCAGACGTAATCGCGAGGCTCGGGTGAGCCGGCATCATCCCCTGCCCCACCACGCCCGAGGGAGACTGGGCTAAGACTTTCGCCGTCCTGGTGTGGGCGTTCTGGTATCAGGCGGTCCGTGAAACGAGAACGCGCTCGGCATTCACCAGCGTCGCGCTCATATCCGCTCGCAGGGTGGCTAAGACCTCGGCCGGCGGAATGCGGTAAGGGATGCGGGCATTACGGATTTTGCGTTTGGCTCGAACCAAGCGCTGCGCCATGGTCGGCTCAGGTACGAGGAACGCTCGCGCTATCTCCGGGGTGGTCAGTCCGACAAGCGTCCGCACTGTCAGTGCGACCTGGGCCTCGAGTGGCAGTGCAGGGTGGCAACAGGTGAAGATCAATCGCAACCGATCATCCTGCACCCCGCTCACCGCGACATCGTCGATGTCATGTGGCGCCAAGGGTTCGACAACCTCTTGGTCTGAGTTCACTGCCAGTTCCCTTAGCTTTCTCGCGCCCGATTCTCGGCGCCGGAGCGCGTCAGTGGCCCGGTTCCGCGCTACCGACGTGAGCCATGCCGGGTATGCCTGGAACGCCTTGGCGGGCCATGCCTCCAAGGCCGCGGTGAAGGCGTCCTGCGCACACTCCTCGGCGAGGTCCCAGTCCCCGGTCGTTCCTATCAAGGTCGCGACGATCTGACCCCAGCTCTCCCTGAACGCTTCGGCGACGAGCTGCTCGACTGCGCTGGTCATTCGTCCCAGACGGGTCGGATCTCAATCACTCCGTGCCCAGCGAACGGATGCCTCCCGGCGATTCTCGCAGAACACGACGCCCGGATTCCTGCACGACCGCAATCCCGGGTGGTCGTCGGTTCATAACAGTTCACTCGCGGATCGCCAATTGCCACCGAGTCGCACAGTGGGTGCAGGCGGAACAACGATCTATAGGCTCACATTGCGAAGCCTGCCCTGGAGATTCCAAGTTTTCCCCGAGTCCGTGGATACATAGAGGAACGCTTGAAACTCGCTGCAGCTCACCTGGTTGCCGAGCGCAACCGTACGCAGGGTGCCGTGGGAGGCGCCGACGCTGTAGACGCCAGCGGCAAATCCAACGATCCACCAACGAACACCGTCGTCGGTGGTGATCTTGACGAAGTTGCCACCCTGGCCCCAGAAATAGGCACCTCGAGGGCCGAGTGCTCCGACGCGGCCGGTCTCGTTCGCGCCTTGAGCAGCGGCAACGAAGAACCGGGGACCGTCGATCCGCCAGGTGGTGCCGCCATCGGTGCTCAGGGCCGGGTACATCGCCGACATGAGATCGCGGTAGATGGCCAGGCCGAAGAGCACCCGTTCGCTGTCGGCAGCGGTGGTCACGATGTCCGCCTCGGGGACGAGCGCACCAAGGGGTTGGTCGTTTGCCATCAGTGACGGGGAGGCTTCTTGCAGCGGTTCGGCATGGAGCGTTCGGCGCATGAAGGTCGGCGTAAGAAGACTGGCCCCCGTGTAGCTCGAGTTCCGGCACGGGCCCCCAGAGGCCATGGGCACTGTGGTGAGGGCGCTCCCACCCAGACGATGGATGGTCGTGATCGTGGGTGCCGCGATCCTCGACGATCGAAGCGGTGTCGCTGAGGTGCATGAGGCGCCAACGAGGACCCAGATTGAGAACCCAAGGATTACGAGCCTCCGCTTCAGCCCGGTTTCTAGGGTCGTCGGCACGTGGCAACGCCGACGTCAGGATTGACTCAGACGAAGCCAGGTCAAGAAGAGGCAATCCGGCACATTTCGCACACAACTTCCACGTTCAGAGCAGCTGATTCGTTGACATCTCGGACTGCACCAGGATCGCCTGGGATGCCCTGACGGCGAAGCGTGAGGAAGGGTCGCCTCGCCATCGCGCTGACCTGACCTGACCAGCCGGCCCGCGAAATCGCCCCTTCGAACAGATCCGGTCTGTACTCGTACGGCGAACGTAGGGGCTTTCTTGTCCGAGGCCCGGTTCCTCCGACTCCGAAGTCACTCGATCCGCGTGACGAGCACCCACGGCCACCCTGCGAGAATCGTCAAGCCGCCGACTACTAACACGAGTGATCCGAGCAAAGATGTGCCCCCGTACCCGACCATGACGACGCCGATCGTTGCAAGGACCCGCACAATCCTCGCTGGAATGCCCAGCTCCAGGGGTAGGTCGCGACCTCGCAAACGCCGCCACCCGTTAGCACTGCTCGTGCAAAGATTTCGTTCATGACCCCTGACGTCGGACCCAAGTCTCGATCCGGCGCTGACGTCACGTCACTGATCTCGTTCCTGACTCGCCGGCGTCGCCGTTCTACAACTGGTCAACGAGCCGCCACGGTCGGCGACCGTTTTCGTCGGCGACCACAAGCATTTGCCCAACTCCTACCGAGTGCAATGATCTGGGTCTCGTGACGACATCCGAATCGATAGAGACCCCACCCCGTCTGCCCAAACAGGAGCAGATGGACGCCTCGCCGGACATCGTCGAGGTCGTACCTGGCATCCTGCGCCTGCAGCTGCCCATCGATTTCACCGGGTTGGGCCACGTCAACACGTACGCCCTCGTAGATGACAGGGGTTTCACACTGGTCGATCCCGGTCTCCCCGGCGAGGAGTCGTGGAAGGCCCTCCGGGGCCGCATGGACGCGGCGGGCATCCCCTTGGATCGGGTGCACACCATCGTCGTCACGCATTCGCATCCTGACCACTTCGGCGGCGCCGGATTGCTGGCTCAGGAGAGCGGAGGCGACATTGTGGCTTCTGACCGCTTCCGCACCTTCTTCGATCCCGATGACATCGACGATCGCGAGCTCGAGGCGGCCGACGACATCGATCCGGACGAGAGCCCGATCCCCAGCATGCGCATCGAGCGGCCGTCACCCTGGGGCGGGTCGACACTCGGACCACCACCAGAAGCCCGAGAAAGAATGCTGGCCCATCAGGCAGACCTCTTCAAGTGGTTCAAGCCACCCCGACCGTCGCTCCGCGTCGCGGACTGCGACCACATCACCTTGGGTACCCGGGACTGGGTCGGCCTCTTCACCCCGGGGCACACCGACGATCACCTCTGTCTCTACGACGAAGAGGGCGGAGTGCTGCTGGCCGGCGACCAGGTATTGCCCACGATCACGCCGCACATTTCCGGGCTGATCCCGGGTGACCCGCTCCTGATGTACACCCAGTCGCTCGACCGCTTGTCCGACCTACCCCATGTGTCGACCGTGTTGCCGGCCCATGGCCAGCCATTCCACGATCTTGCGGGCCGGGCCCAGGAGATCAAACGCCACCACGACGAACGCCTCGATCAGCTGCTCGAGATTTGTGACGCCGCGGGGTGGGCCAACGTCGTTCAGCTCTCGCACGAGTTGTTCGCCCAACGGTCATGGGGCTCCATGGCCGAGGCCGAGACCTTCGCCCACCTCGAGCGTCTGCGGGCTACCGGCGCATTACAACGCCGCGAGGAGGCTGGCATCCTGCTGTACCACCCTTGACATGCCGATCGCGTATCTCGGACAGGTTGTGAGGGCGGTCGAATGCGAGCGCGAGTGGGTGCACGAAGACGAGCACGGGACCTGGGCGTCGAGCACCTCTTGAGTACGGCTGTGAACCGGTATCAGTTCGAGCCGGGCATCTCCTTCGACGGCGGCCTGAATCGATGGAGCTGCAACGCAGCCGTCGAGCCAGTGAACCGTCGTGGCTTGCTTGGAAACGTCAGTTCCACACCGCCGCGTAGACGCAGAGGACCGCGGAGGCGAAGATTCCGGCCCACACCAGCATCCAGGCTTTGTTGCCCATCCGTGCTTCTTCCTTCCCTGGGGTGCCCCACCACCCCGCTTGTGCGTGAAATAACAAGCGAACATTACGTGCCGGATGCTTGCAAAAGTACGCGCCAGTGCAAGTGGTGTTGCACATTGCAAACACGCAGCTCGGCAGCCGGGTCGGGTCACACCCCGACGTCGCCCTCGCCACCACGGGGATGGTTGCGGATCCGGCGATCGGAGGCGCCGCCGACGCCGGGTGATGTGGACTCCCTTGCCTCTACGACGAAGATGGCGGAGCTGCTGGCTGGTGACCGGGTTGCCCACAATCACGCCGCACATCTCCGGGTTGATCCCCGGTGATCCACTCCTGATGTACACCCAGTCGCTCGACCGCTTGTCCGACCTACTCCATGTGTCGACCGTGTTGCCGGCACATGGCCAGCCATTCGACGATCTGGCAGGCCGGGCCCAGAGATCAAGCGCCACCACGACGAACGCCTGGATCGGCTGCTCGAAATTTGTGACGCCGCGGGGTGGGCCAACGTCATTGAACTCTCGCACGAGTTGTTCGCCCGAGGCTCATGGGGCTCCATGGCCGAGGCCGAGACCTTCGCCCACCTGGAACGTCTGCGGGCGACGGGCGCCGTGCAACGCCGCGAGAAGGCTGGCATCCTGCTGTACCACTCTTGATGCGCCGAACCCGGCATCTCGGGCAGTTGGATCAGAGCGAGAACCGGGAAAAAGCGGCAGAATCCTGGCTGTGATCACACCGCCGAAGACGAGCTACGCCAGGACCCGAGACGATATCCACGTCGCCTTCGAGGTGGTCGGCGATGGGCCTTTCGATCTGGTGTGGGCGAACAGCTGGTTGTCTCATATCGAGTTCTCCTGGGACAACCCGAAGATCGCGCGGTTCTATGAGCACCTGGCATCGTTCTGCCGGTTGGTGCTGTTCGACAAGCGGGGCACTGGTCTGTCCGACCCGGTCACCGGGATCCCCACCATCGAGGATCGGATGGAGGACATCCGTGCCGTCATGGACGCCGTGGGATGCGAGCGGGCCGCGCTGTTCGGGTCCTCCGAGGGAGCGGCCACGTGTTCGGTCTTCGCCGCCACCTATCCCGAGCGCACCAACGCTCTGGTGCTGTTCAGCCCCTTCATCGTCGGAACAGCCGATGATGAGTGCCCTTGGGCGTGGAGCCCGGAGGTCTGGGAGCTCCTGAGGGTGGCGATGGAGGAGAGCTGGGGGACTCCCGAAGGAAGCGGTGTTGAGCTCGTCACCCCAAGCCTGAGCGGCAACGTAACCGCCGCGACCTGGTACGGCCGCTACCTGCGGGCGGCGGCGAGTCCGGCTGTGGCGAGGGTTCTCTTGCACGTGAACACCCAAATCGACATACGACCGGTGCTCCCCACGATCCGCGTCCCCACTTTGGTGCTTCATCGGACCGCCGAGGTCTGGGTCAACGTCAACTATGGGCGATACGCAGCGGCCCACATCCCCGGTGCCAGACTCATAGAACTCTCCGGAACAGACCACTACCCCTGGGAGCAGGATGCCGACGAGGTCCTCGGGGAGATCGAGGAGTTTCTGACCGGGGAGCGCAGCGAACCGGAGCACGACCGGGTTCTCGCCACCGTCCTGTTCACCGACATCGTGGACTCCACCGGACGTGCCAGCACGCTCGGTGATGCGGCCTGGCGTGACCTGCTTGACGCTCATGACGACATGGTCCGCCGGCAACTGGACCGCTTCGTCGGACGCGAGGTCAAGACCACGGGCGATGGTGTTCTCGCCACATTCGACGGCCCGGCCCGGGCCATCCGCTGTGCCCAGACGATTCGAGAAGGCGCATCTCGCTTGGGGCTCGACATTCGTGCCGGGCTCCACACCGGTGAGATCGAGCGTCGGGGTTCAGACGTTGGAGGAATCGCCGTTCACATCGGGCAGCGAATATCAGGACTCGCCGCTTCGGGCGAGGTATTGGTTTCGTCCACAGTGAAGGACCTGGTTGCCGGTTCTCGTATCGAGTTCGAGGATCGAGGTGAGCACGACCTGAAAGGGGTCCCCGGCAGCTGGAAGCTTTTCACCGTCAAGGGCTGACCGCCATCGATGAATGGGTTTCGAAGGACCCGAGAGCCCGGGGTAGAACGCTCCGCGTCCTTACGGGGCGGCAGGATGGACGAGATCAGCGTCTCGCGCACCGCCTGCCGACGCACCCCGAACCCAAGGGTCCTCGGCGCCTGGGTTAGCGGACCAAGAACTGACCGCTGGTAAGAGTGAGGCTGGGCGTGAGCGCCCCACAATCCGGACCCGGGGCGGTGGCTTGCCCAGGGTTGAAGTTCAGCGCGCCCGCCTGCACGCCCATCGTGATGTAGTCCCCCACCGGGAAACTGTCAGCGCGAGGACCAGTAGGATGACTTGACGAGCCCGGCGATGTAAGCGGTGTTGCCATTGACGACGTCGAGGCACGTCACCGTGCCGAAGACAGCAGTGCCTCCCGCCGGGTCGTAGGCGTCACGCGGGTAGGTGATCGCAAAGCCGCCGCCCGTGGTCGTGCCGTCGGTGGTGGCGCCCACCGCCAATGTCGGGGTGCCGAAAGGGCCCCCACTCCACGTGCCGATTCCGAGAACAGCATGATTCGTTGCCGTCGGAGCCGCCTGGCTGGCCGCGACGGGACCGGCGACCGACGCACACAGGGCGAGCCCTCCAGCGATGGATAGTTTGGAGATGAGGCGCAATTTAAGAGTTCCTTATGTTGACTTCTCTGACGATGCAAATTACCGCGTCGATGCTGCCGAATTCGGTCAGGCCGCTCTCGCCCTCGCTCCAATCCCTGAAAAGGCGTCGCGCACGTACGCCAGCGGGAGTTCAGGGCGATGAGGTCTTGAAGCCGCGCCTGGCGACGAAATCCGCCAGCTCAACCAGCACATGCGGACGCCTCGGCCGCAGCGAGCCTCTCCGTCGTAGGGCTAGTTTCCTTCACGACCGATGGGAACGGCATGACTGCCCGTCTAGACGTCATCGCGCAGAGTAAAGCCAAGGCAACGACATGCACGCTTCTGGAGCCAGCACTAGGTCGGATCAGGCCGAGATTGGGAATGGGCGGAGCCGAGGCAAACCCAGGTGTCCCGCCGGTCCACATCGGACTAGAAATCCAGGGAGGATGATGGAGCCCGTAGCGACTTCCCTGGCCGGCATGCCGGAGCGGGTGTGCATCTATGAGGTCGGTCCCCGGGACGGCCTCCAGAACGAGGACCGGGTCGATCCCGGTCGAAGCCAAGGCCGAGTTCATCCGCCGCCTCGTCGACGCCGGACTCGAGGCGGTCGAGCTCACGAGCTTTGTGCCGGCGAAGTGGGTTCCCCAACTCGGTGATGCGGAGGAGTTGCTGACTCTGCTCGGCCCTCTCGAGGGCCGCCACCCCGTGCTCGTCCCGAACGAGCGTGGACTCGACCGTGCGCTGGCGTCAGGTGTCTCGGAGATCGCCATCTTCGGCAGCGCGACCGAGAGTTTCGCCGAGCGCAACCTCAACCGCTCCATCGCGGCATCCTTGGAGATGTTCGCCCCGGTGGTGGCGCGAGCGCTGGCCGCGGGGCTCGCCGTGCGCGGATACGTCTCCATGTGCTTCGGCGACCCCTGGGAGGGTGAGGTGACGCCAAGACAGGCTGCGGACGTCATCCTGGAGCTGGCCGAGCTGGGCTGCTCCGAGCTCTCTTTGGGCGACACCATCGGTGTAGCGACGCCGGGTCAGGTTGTCGCCCTCCTCGATGAGCTCGTCCGCCGAGGCCTTCCCATCCGTGCCATCGCGGTGCACTTTCACGACACGTTGGGCCAGGGTCTGGCCAACACGATGACGGCACTTCAGCACGGGGTGACGACAGTCGACACCTCCGCGGGAGGCCTCGGAGGGTGCCCGTACGCCCGCAGTGCCACCGGCAATCTGGCCACCGAGGACCTGGTGTGGCAACTGCACGGCCTCGGCATCGAGACGGGCGTCAACCTCGAGGCGCTCTGTGCCACGAGCCTTTGGCTGGCTGATCTGCTGGGTCGGCCGAGCCCGTCGAGGGCTCTCGCCGCGCTCGCTCCCACGATTCCACGAGACTCGAAACTCTGATGGACAAGGTCATCGCCACCGCGACTGAAGCCGTTGCCGATATTCCGAGCGGGTCGTCATTGGCGGTCGGTGGCTTCGGACTCTGCGGTATCCCAACCGTCCTCATTCAAGCGCTGCTCCATTCCGGTGTCAGCGAGCTCGAGACGGTCAGCAACAACTGCGGTGTCGACGATTGGGGGCTCGGCCTGTTGCTGTCAGCGAGACGCATCCGTCGCACCGTCTCGTCGTACGTGGGTGAGAACAAGGAGTTCGAACGACAGTTCCTCGCCGGCGAGCTCGAGGTCGAGTTGGTGCCGCAGGGCTCCCTGGCTGAGCGCCTCCGGGCCGGAGGAAGCGGTATCCCGGCGTTCTACACCCCGGCCGGCGTGGGCACCCAGGTCGCGGACGGTGGCTTGCCGTGGCGCTATGGCGGTGCGGGTGAGGTTGCCCTGGAGTCGCCCGCCAAGGAGGTCCGGGAGTTCGAGGGCGTTCCCTATGTGCTCGAACGGGCCATTCGGACGGACTTCGCTCTCGTCCATGCCCGCTACGGGGACAGCCAAGGGAACCTCATCTACGAAGAGAGTGCGCAGAACTTCAATCCCCTCTGCGCCGCGGCGGGCCGGATCACCGTCGCCCAGGTCGAGGAGTTGGTCGAGCCTGGCGAGCTCAACCCAATGCAGATACACACGCCGGGGATCTTCGTTCAACGAGTCGTGCACGTTCCCGACCTCGAAAAGCGAATCGAGAAACGGACCGTGCGGGCACGCACCGAGCGCACGGGGACGGCGGCACCATGACCCTCACGAGGGAAGAGCTGGCGGAGCGGGTAGCCCGGGAGCTCTCGGATGGTCAGTACGTCAACCTGGGCATCGGACTACCGACCTTGGTGCCCAACTACATCCCGGCTGGCATTCAGGTCGTCCTGCAGTCCGAAAACGGCATCCTCGGCGTCGGCCCATACCCGGAGGACGATGCGGTCGACCCCGACCTCATCAATGCCGGCAAAGAGACGGTCACGGTCCTGCCCGGGGCCTCATACTTCGACTCGGCCACCTCCTTCTCCATGATTCGAGGAGGTCACGTCGACGTGGCCATCCTGGGTGCGATGGAGGTGTCGGCCGCTGGTGACCTCGCCAACTGGATGATTCCCGGAAAGATGGTGAAAGGCATGGGCGGCGCCATGGACCTGGTGCACGGAGCGAAACGCGTGATCGTGATGATGGAACACACGGCAAAGGACGGCAGCCCGAAGATCGTTCAGCACTGCTCGCTTCCCTTCACCGGGCGTCAGTGCGTCCAGCGAATCATCACAGACTTGGCCGTGATGGACATCGAGCCCGAGGGGCTCGTGCTCCGCGAGGCGGCACCGGGAGTCTCAGTCGACGAGATCCGTGAGAAAACTGAAGTTCCACTGATCGAAGGGCCGGGATTCCGCTCGCTCTAGACGTGGGTGTGCCCTCGATATTCACCGAGTGTCCTTGTCATGGATGCCACAAGAGCGTCACACGACTCGACATCGGCCGAGCCTGTCTGACTCGTCGCTACCCGCGGTGCGCGGGGGTTGGCTCCTCCATGGCGGCGTCGACCTGATCGGGACTGTAGGGGATGACCGCCGCACCCTGTCCGAACACGTCAAGGGTGTGGATGAAGCGGTGCAGACCCATGGAGTTGGCACAGGCAAAGCCGAGCTCGATGATCTGCGCCGCCGTGAAGTGCTCCCCCAAGCGCCGGTAGAACTCGTCGTCGATGGCGTGGTGATCGGCCGAGAGAAGGTCCAGGAACTCTACGGCGAGGCGTTCTTGATCGCTCAGGTCCGATCCTCCGGGTGACACGAGGCACGCCACGTCCTCGTCCGTGATGGAGTCGTGCTTGCGCGACTGCATGCAGGGCTGGCACTCGCCCAGCTGGGCACTCCGGATGCGCAGCAACTCGAGGATCCTCCCACCGAGTAGTGACTGCTGGCCCCATGTGGTCCGGGCGGCGTCCGTCATCAGGATCTGCGACGTCTTGTAGGCGAAGATCTGCAGCGGAACGGGCGTCGCGTACATTCCCCCGGCCACGCCTTCCTCGATGATGCGACGAGGCTCCGGCGCCAGCTCTTCCAGCGGAATCGGCTCGATTCTCGGCACACAACCCCCAAACTGTCGCGGGACCCGGCTCCTGTCGGCTCCGTACCACCTCTCTCGGTGACCTTCGCATCGTAACGGTCCTGAGAGGACGCCCTGTCTGCCGCATCGACGATCGCCGAACGCACCCGCCGTGCGCCTCACCGGCGGCGTCCGGCTCGCTCAGAGCACAACCTCGGTGCCCGGCACCAAGGTGATGTTCCCATTGCCGCGGACGCAGACTCGAATACTCACGACACCGCCGACCTTGCTCCGAGCAGGTTCGACGAGCGTAAGCGAAGGCGATTCGGATTGCTCAGGTGAAACCTGGCGACGAGCCATGGCGGTTCAGCCAGTCGCACCACTCGGTCACGCCTGCTCCGGTGCGAGCACTGGCCAAGATGATCTCCGCCAGGGGGTTGACCGCGTGCAGATTGGACAAGAATTCGTCCAGATCGAATTCGAGGTGCGGGAGCAAGTCGACTTTGTTCACTACGACGACATCCGCGGCGCGGAACATCACCGGGTACTTCAAGGGTTTCTCTTCGCCCTCGGTCACGGAGAACACCATCGCTCTCGATCGTTCGCCAACCCGGAATTCCGCCGGGCAAACCAGGTTCCCGACGTTCTCGATGATCACCAGATCGAGATCTGCCAGCGGCAGACGGGCCAGACCGGACTGGACCATCACCGCATCGAGATGGCACTCCCCACCGAATCCCGCGCTCGTGTTGACAACGGAGATGGCGGTCGCACCCGCCCCCTCGAGCTTGTCGGCGTCGAGGCTGGTGGCAATGTCCCCTTCCAGCACCCCAATGCGCACTGAGTCTCCAAGCTCCTCCAGGGTCTTTCGGAGAAGGGTGGTCTTGCCGGCACCAGGAGACGACATCAGGTTCACTGCGCATACGCCAGCCTCGGCGAGGCACCGGCTGTTGTCGTCAGCTATCCGGTCGTTCTCCGAAAGGAGATTCTCCAGGATCGTCACCCTGGCATGACCGGTTTCCGCGTAGCCGGAATGGTCCCCGACGTCGAGAGCTCCATCTGTGTGGTCGGGATGATGATGCTCAGCGTTGTGCTCATGCTCGTGCGCATGACTCGTCCCATCGGAGTGGATGTGAAATCTCCCCACGGCTACACGTCCACCAGATCGATCGAGACCACCAGAAGCTCTTCGCCGCTCAGTAGGTTGACGTCGAATCCCTCGCATTTCCCGCAGGCCAGAATCGGCACATGGAGGGTCGTCCTTGCTCCGCAGTTCGTGCACTCGACCACCGCGGGCACCTGCTCGATCACCAGGGCGGCATCTTTCAGATCGGTGGAGCTCGAGACCACCTCCCAACTGAACTGGAGTGCGTCTGGTACGACTTGGCGTAGATGGCCGATCCGCACGGTCACCTGGGACACCGAACGCCCGTCCGCGTGTTTGGCGGCCGTGCTCGCAATTGCGCTGCAGATGGAGAGTTCGTGCATGGCGGGCACCTCGAGTGGAGCATAACTGGCCGGTCAACGAGGGAGTTCGTTCGCAGCGGCAGCAGCGTACGCCTCGTGACGTTCTTCTCCTCGTTGACCGGCAGTGGAAAACTGGGCCGATCGATTTCGCTCACTTCGCGGCACCAGACGACGACACCGATCAGAGGCGGTCTGACGCACCGGGCCGACGTCGCCAGGTCGGCGAGGCTTAGGATGGCCTCGGTGGCCATCCCGGCGGGGACTCGGCTCCGTGAGGTTCGCATGGAAGAGCGTCTCGAGGGCACGCCGCCAACGAGACCCCGAGCAGCCGGAGAATCCATGGGCGATACGGATGAAACGGGCAACGTCGGACAAGATGCGCTCATTCATGCGGACCCATCGGGGACGCTCCTCCGGACGATCATCGAGTTGACCGATGATGCCGTGATCACCTGTGACACCCGGGCCGTGGTCACCTACTTCAGCGAGAACGCGGAAAGGCTGTTCGGCCGTCCGCCGCGAGACGTCGAGGGTGGTCCCATCGGTACCGTCTTCGCCCCGCACCTCCGGGAGGAAGTCGATGAGGTGATCGCAAGGGTGGGAGCGGGTGAACGCATCCGTCATTTCGAGACGGAGATCGTGCGCCCCGATGGGCTCCCCATACCCGTCTCCCTCTCCTTGGCACCACTGGTCGACCATGACGGTCTGACCCTCGGGCAGGTGGTCGTGGCGCGTGACGTCACCGAGCAGCATCTCGCTCAGGCGACGCTGGCAGAAATCGACGCGCGTCTGGAAGAAGCCGAGGCGCTCTCTCACGTCGGCAGTTGGCTGTGGGACCTCAGGACGGGGGCGGTGCAGTGGAGCATGGAGTTCCACCGCATCCACGGGATCGACCCCTTGGACTTCGCCGGCACCTTCGAGTCCTACATGGAGCAGATCAGTGGGACCGACCGCGACCGGGTGCAGGAGGCCATGATCAATTCGGTGGGTTCGTCCCGGCCGATTGACCTGGAGTATCGGGTCATCCACCCCGATCACAAGACGCACGTCGTCTGGGTGCACGCCAACCCGACCCTGGGTTCGGACGGCAAGGCCGTCGGCCTGCGGGGTATCGGCCAGGACATCACCGATCAGGCAGGTCCCCAGGAGGACGTGGCCTCATCGCGCTGAGCATCTCCGCCGGGCGCAGGCTGGGCGATGGGCGAGGGGCGAGAGAGTTCGACCGCGTCCGCTGAGCCGGCCTGTCGGAGCCAATGGCCATATCCCCCTGGCGAGCCCGGCAGGCGGTCGACGGGGAAATCAGTCGTCGTCGGAGCGCTCCGCCTCGGCGTAGAGACGCACGCGGACATCCGGGAAGATGCGCAGCATCAGCATGGTCGGCGAGGGAAGCGCGAAGTCCCGGATGTCGAAGGCCTGTTCCCCGCTGATGACGATGCGATCGTCCGACGCGGACTCTATTTGCACCGTCCCCTCCGTCCGGCGCGTGATGCCGTGGAACGTCAACTCACCTCGCAGGCGGTACCGCCAGCCGGGCGCACTCGGCAGTGCATTCCTTCAGCTCGACCTTGGCGGTCGGGAAGCGACGGGAGTTGATGCGGCGGTGGAGTTCGGCGTCGTAGAGTTTGTTGCCCGAGCTCAAACGCGTCATGTCGATGGTGAGCCAACCCGTCGGAGGGATGTCCGTGTCGACGCCGGCATAGCCCATGGCGGCGTACAGCGAACCGTGGACCCCGGTGGTGCCGAAGCAGATGGGCCCGACCGTCGAGCGGGCATCGATCAGCACGGCTGATCTCTCGGGATCGAGGACGAACCGGCCCATCGTGGGAGTCCCCGAGGGCTCGTCGAGCCGAGTGAGGCCCGCATCCGGCTGCGGGCCGAACTCGCCAGGCGAGCCGCTCGACGGAGCTCGACCGGTCCGAACCCTCCGAACCGAGGCGCAATGTCGGGAGCGGTGGGGGCGGTGTCGTCGTTGTCGTTGTCCGGGGAAATCAGCCGTCGACGCCACAGAGATGTCGTCGACACAGGTGACCAGGCCAGGTCCAATTCGGGCACCCATCCGCCCTCCACCTCGGACAGGACCGAATCGATCGTGGCGGTCGCCTGATAGCGCCGGATGACCTCGCCCAGGTGTGCGTGTTCCTCCCGGATGACCCCCATCCACACCCGTAGCACGCGCTCCCCCAACGGTGTCACCGAGTAGACACGGCGCGCCTGCCCAGGCTGACGATCGTTCGCGGAGACCTGCACCAACCCATCGCGCTCGAGCTGGGCCAGGGCGCGGTAGACGGCGGGGCGATCGACGTGGCCGAATCGGAATTCGACGAGCCGCGGCACCAGGCCGTATCCGTACCCAGGCTGCTCAGAGAGCAGGAGAAGGATCGCAGGCAGCATGAACCGGCGGGGTGGCGCCAGCTCGAAGCGCGCCACGCCGTCAGTCGCCGACGGCCCCCCGACACGGTGTTCCGTGGCCATGCACCGTGATCCTCGTCCCCCAAGCCCGGGGTGTCAATGGCCGGACCGCCGATTCTCGCTCCGGTGGGACGGTGCAAAAGACACTCATTTACAGCAGACGGCACGAGGCTGACACTGCATGCAGCCGCACGACCCCGCGCGGCCACGACCGGGGAGGGCACATTGACGGCGACTGACACTGCGACCGAAGAAGCGGTCGTCCATGTCCTCTGGATCAACGCCGGACTCAGCTGTGATGGTGACTCCGTCGCGCTCACCGCTGCGACCCAGCCCAGCATCGAAGAGATAGCCCTGGGAGCGCTCCCGGGGTTGCCCAAGATCGCCGTGCATTGGCCGCTGATCGACTTCGAGTGCGGCCCGGTGGGCGGCGCCGACGACTTCATCGAATGGTTCTTCAAGGCAGATCGAGGGGAGCTCGATCCCTTCGTGCTGGTCGTCGAGGGGTCCATCCCGAACGAGGCCATCAAGAAGGAGGGTTACTGGTGCGGTTTCGGGAACAACCCCGACACCGACCAGCCCATGACGACGAGTGAGTGGCTCGACCGCCTGGCACCAAAGGCTCTCGTCGTGCTCGCCGCGGGGACGTGTGCCTGCTACGGCGGCATCCACGCCATGGCCGGCAATCCCACCGGTGCCATGGGGGTCCCCGACTACCTCGGATGGGGTTGGACCTCCCATGCCGGCATCCCGATCGTGTGCGTGCCTGGTTGCCCGACCCATCCGGACAACCTGTCGGAAACGATCCTCTATCTGCTCTACCAGGCCACGGGCCAGGCGCCGATGATCCCGCTCGACGAGTCACTGCGGCCCCAGTGGCTGTTCGGCAGCACCGTGCACGAGGGGTGCGACCGTGCCGGGTACTACGAACAAGGTGAATTCGCGACCGAGTACGGCTCGCCCAAATGCATCGTCAAGCTCGGTTGCTGGGGACCGGTGGTCAAGTGCAACGTACCCAAACGGGGTTGGATCAACGGCGTCGGGGGCTGTCCCAATGTCGGTGGCATCTGCATCGGGTGCACGATGCCGGGGTTTCCGGACAAGTTCATGCCGTTCATGGACGAGCCGCCAGGGGCCACGGTATCGACCATGGCGTCGGGACTCTACGGGAAGGCCATCCGCGGGTTGCGCAAGATCACGCTCCACACGCTCGACGACGAGCCCAGATGGCGCACTCCGGGCAGCGAACTGTCGACCGGCTACAAGAAGATCTGGAGGTAGGGCGCATGGCCACCAAGAAGTTCACCGAGGACGCCAACGGGCTGGTGGAGATGGCGTGGGACCCCATCACCCGCATCGTGGGAAGCCTGGGCATCTACACCAAGATCGACTTCGGCAAGGGGAAGGTGGCGGAATGCCACAGCACATCGTCGATCTTCCGGGGCTACAGCATCTTCATGAAGGGCAAGGACCCCAGGGACGCGCACTTCATCACCAGTCGGATCTGCGGGATCTGCGGCGACAACCACGCCACGTGCTCCTGTTACGCCCAGAACATGGCCTACGGGGTGCGCCCTCCCGCCTTGGGCGAGCAGATCGTGAACCTCGGTGAGGCCGCCGAGTACATGTTCGACCACAACATCTTCCAGGAGAACCTCGTCGGGGTGGACTTCTGCGAGAAGATGGTGGCCGAGACCAACCCGGGTGTGCTCGAGCAGGCCAACAGGACCGAGGCGGCGCACGCCGGGGCGCACGGCTACAAGACGGTCGGCGACATCATGCGGTCGCTCAACCCCTTCTCGGGGGAGTTCTACCGCGAGGCCTTGCAGGTAAGCCGCTACACCCGGGAGATGTTCTGCCTGATGGAGGGACGTCACGTCCACCCGTCGACCCTTTACCCGGGCGGCGTGGGGACGACGGCGACGATCCAATTGTTCACCGACTACTACACGCGCCTCATGCGTTACGTGGAGTTCATGAAGCGGGTCGTCCCGATGCACGACGATCTCTTCGACTTCTTCTACGAGGCGATGCCCGGCTACGAGGAGGTCGGCCGGAGACGGATCCTGCTGAACTGCTGGGGGGCGTTCCAGGACCCTGAGGTCTGCAACTTCGACTACAAGGACATGACCAAGTGGGGGCGAGCCATGGGCGTCACCCCCGGCATCGTGGTCGACGGCAAGCTGGTCACGAACGACCTCGTCGAGATCAACCTCGGCATCCGGATCCTGCTCGGGCATTCCTTCTACGACGACTGGGAGGGCCAGGAGATGTTCGTGACGCGGGATCCCCTGGGGAACCCCGTCGACCGGCGGCACCCCTGGAACCAGCACACGAACCCGCAGCCCCAAAAGCGCGACTTCGACGGCAATTACAGCTGGGTGATGGCGCCCCGCTGGTTCGACGGCACGGACCACCTGGCCCTCGACACCGGTGGCGGCCCGCTGGCCCGCCTGTGGGCGACCGCCCTCTCCGGCCTGGTGCACACGGACCACCTCGACGCCACCGGCACCAGCGTGAAGATCCACCTTCCCAAGACCGCCCTCGAGGGACCGGTCGACTTGGAGTGGAAGATCCCGCAGTGGTCCAACACGCTGGAGCGCGACAGAGCGCGCACCTACTTCCAGGCCTATGCCGCCGCCGCGGCGCTGGACTTCATTGAGCTTGCGCTCAAGGATGTCCGAGCGGGCAAGACCAAGACCTGGGAATCCTTCGACGTGCCGGACGAAGCGATCGGGTGCGGGTTCACCGAGGCGGTGCGCGGCGTCCTGTCGCACCACATGGTGATCAAGGGCGGAAAGATCGCGAACTACCACCCGTACCCACCGACTCCGTGGAACGCCAACCCTCGTGACAGCTATGGCACTCCGGGTCCCTATGAGGATGCGGTCATCGACACGCCGATCTTCGAGGAGAACACCAAGGAGAATTTCAAGGGGATCGACATCATGCGATCGGTACGCAGCTTCGACCCCTGCCTACCCTGTGGCGTCCACATGTACCTGGGCAAGGGAAAGGTGCTGAAGAAAGTGCACTCCCCCACCCAGATGGCCCACGCGGACGAACTCTTCTGATCACCGGCGCGATGCCTGATCCCCAGGACCTGCGAGAGGACCTGCGAGCGAGTGGTGAGCGGATCGAGCAGGCCTTGGCCGAGCTGCAGGCCGTGGCCGACCCTCGTTCGCTCAACCTGGCCGAGGAGCTCTTGCGCCTCGTGTCGGACCTCTACGGCGCCGGGCTGGCCCGGATGGTGGAGATCGCCCGGGCACGGGCGCCCGACCTGATCGCGGACTTCACCGCGGACGACCTCGTCGCGAGCCTCCTGCTGGTCCAGGGCATGCACCCCGATCCGCTCGACGTTCGGGTCGAAGGAGCACTGGAATCCGTGCGGCCCTTCCTCGGCCAGCACGGCGGAGACGTGGAGTTGTTGGCCGTCGACGACGACCTGGGGGCCGTCAAGCTGCGACTTCTGGGCAATTGCGACGGGTGTCCCTCCTCGGCCGCAACCTTGCAGGGCGCCGTCGAGGCCGCCATCTGGGAAGCGGCGCCCGAAGTGACCCGGATCGTCGTCGAGGAGTCCAGCGCGGCGCGACACGCCGACCGTACCGGTCTCCCTGGGGGTCAAACCGCGGTTCGTGGCGTGCCCCACCGAGGTCGCGCTGCGATGACCGACCCCATCGCCGTTCTGCAGCGCATCCGGGCCAGCGCACCTCCCCGTCAGGCTGCTCCGGTCGACGAGGTGTGCGAGTTGTGCTCGGAGCCCATCGCGAGCGAGCACCGACACCTCGTAGACCTGCGTTCCAGGACATTGCTCTGCGCATGCCGTGGCTGTTTTCTCCTCTTCGAGTCGGAGGGAGCGGGTGGCGACCACTTCCGCAGCGTGCCCGAGCGTTACCTGGCCTTCGGCGACTTCGAGCTCTCACCATCCCAGTGGGACAGCCTGCAGATCCCGGTGAGCGTGGCGTTCTTCTTCCTCAACTCGGAGCTCCAACGCGTCGCCGCCTTCTACCCCGGGCCGGCGGGCGCGACCGAGTCCGAGCTCCCGCTCGATACGTGGGCCGACCTGGTCGCGGCGAACCCGCAGCTCTCCACCATGCAACCGGATGTCGAGGCATTCCTCGTCCGTGCCGCCAGTGACCGCGGCGATCGTGACGCCGAGTGCTACATCGTGCCCATCGACGCGTGCTATGAGCTGGTCGGCCATCTGCGACTGCTCTGGCGCGGCTTTGACGGCGGCAGCGAGGCCAACCGGAAGCTGGACGACTTCTTCGCCGACATCGAAGCGCGTGCACAATGACCGACCTGAAATTCGAGGTCGTCGACGCCCGGACCGAACCGCATGCCGCCGTGCCGACCGTGATGTTCCGCACCCGGGCAGAAGAGGCGGACGGGAAGCGCGTGCACGCGGCCGCTCTGCGGTGCCAGATCCGGATCGAGCCGCAGCGTCGCCGCTACAGCGACCAGGAGGAGGAGAAGCTCTACGAGCTGTTCGGTGAGACGCCCCAGTGGGGGAACTCGCTCCGGCCCTTCTTGTGGACTCACGTGTCGTCGATGATCGGCCGGTTCGACGGAACCACGGAGTTCGACCTGCCGGTCGAGTGCACCTACGACTTCGAGGTGACCGGCGCCAAGTACATGCACGCGTTGGGCGCGGGCGACATACCTTTGATCTTCCTCTTCTCGGGGACCGTGTTCACCGAGGGTCCGTCGGGCTTCTCGGCGGAGCCGCTCTCGTGGTCGACCGAGTCCTCGTTTCGCCTGCCCGTTGCCGTTTGGCGCAGCACGATGGACGCCTACTTCCCTGGGAGCGGCTTCATCCGGGTCCATCGCGACACACTGGACGAGCTTCAGCGTTTCCGTGCGACCCGAGCGCTCCCGACGTGGGACCAGGCCTTCGTTCAGTTGCTCAAGGAGGCCGGCGAGGGCGACCGATGAGCGCAACCCGCACGAGATCCCCTCAACCTCCCCTCCAGATCGGGGAGGACCGTTTCGAGACGGCGAGAACCGTGGCCGACGCCGTCCTCTACGAGGGCTACGTCCTCTACCCGTACCGAGCGTCCTCCCGCAAGAACCAGGTGCGTTTCCAGTGGGGCGTGCTGACTCCCCGGGCTTACAGCGAGACGGACGGATCCGAACGCTGGTCGGCCCGGACCGAGTGCCTCGTCGACGTCGGCGGACGACGCGAGCCCACGATCCTCCGGGTGCGGGTCCGATGCCTGCAGTGCCAGCGTCGCCGGGTTGAGGCCTGGTCGAGCGAGGAGAGTCCCGCTTCCTCAAGGCCCGCTTTCCGCCCGGTCGACACCCTCGAGGTGGACGGAACGTCCCACGTCGAGTGGGACGAGGCGATCGACCACACGATTGACCTGGCCCCTCTCGTCATGCCCTGCGGCGGCACCGCCCACGACGAGTTGCCGTTCCAGCTCGAGGGCGGATTCGAGACCGAGCCTGTCCACCGGGCTGACGGCACGCTCGTCGGTCGCTTCGTCCGTCAGCGCGTCCCCGTCGACGGTGTCGTCCGGGTCGTCACGGCTCCCGAACCGCAGGGCTCGCCGTACGTGAAGGTAACGGTCACGGTCGAGAACGCCGGCGTATGGAGCGACGACCGGTCACTGAGATCGGACGTCGTGGCCCAGAGCCTGGTGGCTGTGCACACCATGCTGGCCGTCGACGGCGCGAAGTTCGTCTCGCTGCTCGAACCTCCCGACGATGCCGCCGAAGCAGCCCGGGCCTGCCGGAGCGAGGGCACCTACCCAGTCCTCATCGGCCGCGACGACGTGGTGCTCTCGTCGCCGATCATCCTCTACGACCACCCCGAAGTGGCGAACCAGAGTCCGGGCGACCTCTACGACGCACTCGAGATCGACGAGATCCTGGCTCTGCGGGTGATGACGCTCACCGACACGGAGAAGGCCGAGGCCCGGGGTACGGACGCGCGGGCCGCCGCCATCATCGACCGTTGCGACTCGCTCTCACCCGAATCCATGAGCCGCCTCCACGGGCAGATGCGCCCGGTCGAACCGGAATGGTCCACGTCGACCACTCCCGGCTCGGACGCCCCCCCGTGGTGGGACCCCGCGTCCGACGAGTCCGTCGACCCGTGGACGGACTCTGTCGACGTGGAGGGAATCGAACTGGCACAGGGATCGGCCGTCCGGCTCCACCCGTCGGGACAGGCGGACGCGCAGGACATGTTCCTCCAGGGCCGGCGCGCGACCGTGGCCGGCGTGTTCTCGGACGTCGACGGCGGAATCCACCTCGCCGTCACCCTCGACGACGACCCGGCGGCGAACGAGCTGATGTGGCAGGGCCGCTACCTCTACTTCCGGCCCGACGAGGTCGAGCCGATTCCCGGCGTGTGGCGCGGGGAGGCTGGACCATGACCGGCCGCATTCTCGTCGCGGGCATCGGGAACGTCTTCCTCTCCGACGACGCTTTCGGAGTCGAGGTGTCCCACCTCCTCGCCCGCCGGGCCCTCCCGGAGGGGGTCCGGGTCGAGGACTACGGGATCAGGGGCATTCATCTCGCGTACGACCTTCTCCAAGGCTACGACGCGTTGGTCTTGGTCGACGCCGTCCCGATGGGTGAGTATCCGGGCACCCTCGCGGTGATCGAACCCGAGCCGGCCATCGGGCGGACGGCGCCGTCATCGGCGAACTCCGGCGGGGACAGGTTCGTGGCTGTCGACGCCCACACCATGAGCCCGGACATCGTTCTCGCCACCCTGGCCCGCCTCGGCGGCTCCCTCGACCGCATCGTCATCGTCGGATGCCAGCCTGGCGAACTCGACGAGGGTATGGGACTGTCCCCGCCCGTCCAGGCCGCGATCCCGGCCGCGGTCGACCTGTGCCTCGAAGTCGTTGCCGACATTGCCCAATCTGCCGAAAGGGGGATCCACCGATGATCCGTCGATTTTTCGCCTCATTGCTCCTGGCCGCGGTGGCCGCACTGGTGATCAAGTCGCTGCCCGACATCGCCCGCTATCTCAAGATGCGGGAGATGTGAGGTGGCCGTTGTCCTGCGCTCGTTCCCCGGCATCCGGCGCTCCCTGAGAATGCGGCGGACGTTGCTGCGGTGACCCGCTACTCCATCGTCCCGGACCGCTCGCAGGTGTGGATCGACGCCCGATCGAACGTCCACCCGATCCACTCGAGCACCAGCGGCCTCGAGGGCTACGTCGAACTGGACTGGGAGCCATCGGGAACGATCGACCCCGCAGGCACGCCGACGGGACGGCTCTCCCTGGCGGTGGCCCGCCTCAAGTCGGGCAACCGCATGGAGGACCGGGAGCTTCAGAAGCGGATTGATGCCCGGAAGTTCCCGAGGATCGAGGGACAGCTCGAAGAGATCGCCCCCGACGGATCCGAGGCCGGCTACCGCGTGAGTGGCGCAGTGACGTTTCGCGGGGTGTCACGACGGCATGAGGACCTGATGGACATCAGTCCGGTGGACGACCGGACCATCCGCCTGACGGGAGCCTCGAGCTTCGACATCCGCGATTTCGGGATGCAGCCACCCAAGGTCCTCCTCCTCAAGGTCGAGCCGGAGGTCCAGGTGCGGGTTGAGATCTACGCGGTGCAGGACGAATAGGGGACGCGACAGACATGTGTCTGGGAATACCGGGGCAGCTGAAGGAGATTTCGGATGTGAACAGACACCTGGCGCGGGTGGACGTGTCGGGTGTGACGAGGGTCGTCAACATCGGCCTGCTCGAAGACGAGCTCCTGACACCGGGCGACTGGGTGCTGATCCACGTGGGGTTCGCGATGTCGAAGATCGACGAGGCCGAGGCCGAACTGGCCCTGGCCTCCCTTCAGCTCATGGGCCAGGCCTACGACGACGAACTGGACGCATTCTGGCGATCGAAGATCTCGAGTGAAACGGGAGGTACGTGATGGGCGTGATCATCGGCGTGATGGTCGGTTACGCACTCGGCTGCAGAGCAGGTCCGGACGGATGGTCTGAATTCGAGGAGGCGTGGCACACCATCTCCACGTCGAAGGAAGTCAGGGACTTCGCTGACGGGGCGCTGGCCCTTGCCCGCGATCTCCTCGAGAAGAGGATCGAGGTGATCACCGGCATCCTCAGCGCACCGGACGACACCTCACGCCTGCGTCCGGTGGCATAGGGCGGCAGCAGCGAAATGGGCGACAGGAGGCGCTCTGATCCATGAGGTTCGTAGACGAGTACAGGGACCCGACGACGGCCAGTGCACTGGTGGCCCAGATCACCGCGCTGGCCGGTGACGACGCGTTCAAGTTCATGGAGGTGTGCGGTGGCCACACCCACACCATCTACCGCCACGGGATAGAGCACGTCCTTCCGGCCAACGTCGAGCTGGTGCACGGCCCCGGGTGTCCGGTCTGCGTCATCCCGATGGGACGGGTGGACGATGCCATTTCGGTCGCCAATCAGCCCGATGTCGTCTTCACTTCGTTCGGCGACATGATGCGCGTGCCCGGCAGCAAGGGCAGCCTCCTCGACGCCAAGGCCGGCGGGGCGGACATCCGCTTCGTGTACTCGCCCCTCGATGCGCTCCGGATCGCGGTGGAGAATCCGGACCGCAACGTCGTCTTCTTCGCGGTCGGATTCGAGACGACCGCTCCGTCGACCGCACTCACGCTGCTCGAAGCCCGGGCCCTGGAAGTCGAGAACTTCTCGGTCTTCTCCAACCACGTGACGATCGTCCCTCCCCTCCGCGCCATCCTCGAGTCCCCGGATCTCCGCCTCGACGGCTTCCTCGGGCCGGGCCACGTCTCCACCGTGGTCGGGCAGCGGCCGTACCGGTTCGTGCCCACCGAGTACGGGCTGCCCCTCGTCACGGCCGGCTTCGAGCCGCTCGACATCCTGCACGCCATCGCCATGCTGCTCGCCCAGATCCGCGAGGGCCGTTGCGAGGTCGAGAACCAGTACTCGAGAGTCGTGCGCGACGCGGGCAACCCGCGCGCCTTGGCCGTGCTGGCCGAGGTCTTCGAGCTCCGCCCTCACTTCGAATGGCGGGGATTGGGATTCATTGCGCAGAGTGGCCTCAAGCTGAGGCCGGAGTTCGCTGCCTTCGACGCCGAGCTGCGCTACTCCATTCCGAATGTCCGAGTGGCGGACCCCAAGGCATGCCAGTGCGGCGAGGTGCTCAAGGGCGTGATCAAGCCATGGGAATGCAAGGTCTTCGGCACCGCATGCACCCCCGAGACGCCCATCGGGACCTGCATGGTCTCCTCGGAGGGCGCGTGCGCGGCGTATTACAACTTCGGGCGGATGCACCGAGAGGCTGCGGTCACGCTGGGGCGGCGCAGCGGATCGACGACATGATCGGCACAGCCACGTCGGATGCGACGGTGCGGCTCCGCCTCCGTGTGGTCGGCCTGGTCCAAGGTGTCGGCTTCAGGCCTTACGTGCACCGGCTGGCCACCGAGCTCGAGCTCACCGGCCACGTCGGCAACGACACGCGGGGCGTGTTCATTGAGGTCGAGGGCCCGAAGGAAAGCGGCGGAGAAGTTCATGGGCCGCCTCGTCGCGGATGCACCCGGTCCGGCCCGTATCGACGACGTGATCGCCCGGTCGATGGCGCCGAGCGGCGGGACGAGCTTCGCCATCGTCGAGAGCCGGGGCCAGGGCCCCGTCCGGACGTTCGTGTCACCCGACATCGCGACCTGTGCCGACTGCCTCGCCGAGCTGTTCGATCCCGCTGACCGGCGCGCCCGTTACCCGTTCACCAACTGCACCAACTGTGGTCCTCGGTTCACCATCACCCTCAGCCTTCCCTACGACCGGCCCAATACGACCATGCGCGGGTTCGCCCTGTGCCCGGCCTGCGCCGCCGAGTACCACGACCCCGCCGACCGGCGCTTCCACGCGCAGCCGATCGCCTGCGCGGACTGCGGCCCGCGCCTGTGGCTGGAGGATTCGGCCGGGTCCGATCCGGTCGTCGGCTCGGACGCGGCCATCGCAGCCGCCCAGGAGGCACTGGCTCGGGGGGAGATCGTCGCGATAAAGGGCCTCGGCGGGTATCACCTGGCCTGCGACGCAAGCTCCGATACCGCGGTGCAACGGCTCCGGGCCCGGAAACACCGCTTGGAGAAGCCGTTCGCCGTCATGGTCCGTGACCTCGACGTGGCGCGCCGGTTGGCCCGCGTCGACCAGTCGGAAGCGGACCTCCTCACCTCGGCCCAGCGTCCCATCGTCCTGTTGCACCGGCGCAGAGGACCGGCCGAATCGGCCATCTCCGGGTTCGTGGCCCCGGGCAATCCGCGGTTGGGCGTGCTGCTCCCCTACACGCCGCTGCATCATCTGCTGTTCGCTCCGGTCCCGGAGTCGGGTGACCGGGCCGCGGTGCCCGACGTGCTGGTCATGACCAGTGGCAACCTCACCGATGAGCCGATCTGCTACGAGGATGAAGACGCTCGCCGCCGATTGGGAGCCATCGCCGACGCGTGGCTGCTGCACGACCGACCCATCCACGTCCCGTGCGACGACTCCGTGCTCGAGATCGACCCGGGCAGCGGGGACGAGCTGCCGCTGCGACGTTCACGAGGTTATGCCCCACTGCCGCTCCGGCTCCCGTTCTCGGCGGGACCGACGCTGGCGGTCGGGGGTGAGCTGAAGAACACGTTCTGCCTCGCCGCGGGCAAGGATGCCTTCATGAGCCAGCACGTCGGCGACATGGGCAGCGTCGAGACGTGGGCGGCCTTCGAGCGCTCGACCCGTCAGCTCGCCGGCCTGTACGGCATCCGGGCACCGCTACTGGCTGCCGATGCGCATCCGGGCTACCAGACGAAGCGATGGGCCGAGGGCGTTTCCACGCACCCGGTGGCCGAGGTGCAGCACCACCACGCTCACATTGCGTCGGTGATGGCCGAGAACGGGGTGCCCGCCGGCCGGCGCGTCATCGGCATCGCGTTCGACGGGACGGGGTTCGGAACGGACGGCACGATCTGGGGCGGGGAGGTCCTCGTCGCCGGCTACGGAGACTTCGAACGCGTCGGGCACCTCAAGTCGCTGCCGCTGCCCGGTGGCGATGACGCCATCCGCCGGCCCTGGCGGGCGGCGCTGGCGCACCTGTGGGCGGCCGGGATCGAATGGGCGGAGGACCTGCCGCCGGCGAGCGCAGTGTCGACCAAGGAGCGGGCGGTGCTGGCGCGCCAGCTCGAACGCGGCATCGGATGCGTGGCGACGTCGAGCATGGGGCGCCTGTTCGACGCGGTGAGCTCGCTGATCGGCCTGCGCCACCACGCCACCTACGAGGCGGAGGCGGCCATGTTGCTGCAATGGGCGGCCGAGGAGGCGCTCGACCAGGGCGTCCTTGCGCTTCCGTACCGCTTCGAGCTGACCGGTACCGAGTTCGACCCCTCCCCTGTCCTCCGGGCGCTGGTCGAGGACCTGCGCCGTGGTGCGGACACCGGCGCCATGGCTGCGGGCTTTCACGCCGCCGTGGCCCACGTGATCGGCGATGTGGCGGAGCGTCAGCGGACGCGCGCGGGCATCGACGTCGTCGCTCTGAGCGGCGGGGTGTTCCAGAACGCACTGCTGGTCGGCCTGGCCCGTCGCGAGCTCGAGGCACGGCATTTCGTCGTCCTGACGCACCGAGTCGTGCCACCGAACGACGGCGGCCTCGCATTGGGACAGGCGGCGATCGCCGGCTACCGTGCCGGCACGGCAAGGACGGGAAGAGCGTGACGGGCGTAGGATCCACCATGGGATCGCCGAACGGAGCCGGACCGGCCGAGGACCTGGCGCCGGCCGCACTGGCCCTGGCCCGCGGGTTCGCCGCGGGGGCCACCATGTGGTGCGTGGCGCCGCAGTGGCCCGCCCACGCCCGCCACGTCGCCGTGGAGTTCGTGCACCCGGTCATCGTCGGGAAGCGTGCGCTGCCGGCGGTCAGCGTCGGCGGGGCCGAGGCAGCCGACTCCTTACGCCTGCTCTCCCGGCCCGGAGACCTCCTCATGTGCGTGAGCACCGCAGACGATCCGGTGGCCTGCGACCTCGTAACCCGGGCCGACGCCTGGGGCCTCACCAGCCTCTGGCTCGGTGCCGGCCCCAGACCCGGGCCGGCGGCTGGCGAGGCCCGCGCCGACCATGTGGTGTGGCTGGACACCCCGGAACCGGCCCTCGCCACGTGTTCCGGCGACCTCGTGCTGCTCTACCACCTGCTGTGGGAGCTGACTCATGTCGTCTTCGAGCATCCCGGGCTGCTCGCCCCGGAGGTCGGCATCATCGGCGGCGTCTGCGTGACCTGCTCGGACGAGGGCCGGGTGGCCGAGGTCCGCGCCGTGTTGGCCGAGGGACGGCTCGAGGTGCTGGCAGGCGGTCGGGCCGAGCTGGTCGACGGTCGGCTGGTCGAGGGCCAGATTCCCGGTGACCTCGTCCTCGTACACGCCGGCGTTGCCGTGAGCAGCCTCACGACGAGGCGCGCGTCATGAGCGGCGGCGAGCCGACGGGCTTCCTCTATCCCTTCATCGAGGCGGAGGAGCAGGACGCCGGCGCCCTCGTGACGGACCTGGTCTTGTCGGCCCGCGGGAAGATGCAGGAGTCAGCCTCCCTGCGCGCGGACACGCTCGAACGTTGCGCCGAACAGGTGGAGCGCGCCGCCGCCGCCATGGCGGAGCGATTCGCCCGGGGCGGGAGGCTGTTCAGCTTCGGCAACGGTGGCAGCGCGACCGATGCCCAGGCGACGGCGGAGCTGTTCCGCCACCCCCCGCACGGGAGCCCGCTCCCCGCCATCTCTTTGGTCGAGGACCAGGCCGTCCTCACCGCGCTGGCCAACGACGTGGGCTTCGAGCTCGTCTTCTCGCGCCAGCTCATCGCCTACGCCGACGAGCTCGACATGGCCGTCGGCTACTCCACGAGCGGCGATTCGGCGAACATGCTGCGCGCCTTCGAGGAGGCGGCGCGCCGGGGCCTCCTCACGCTCGGCCTGTGCGGCTACGAGGGGTCGGGCATGGCGGTGAGCGATGCCGTACAACACTGCCTGGTCGTGCGCTCCGAGAGCGTTCACCGGATTCAGGAGACCCAGGATGCCCTGACCATGTCGCTGTGGGAATCCATCCAGCGCCACCTGCCGCCGCCGGCAGCCGCCGGTCCATCACGAGGCCCGTCGTGACCGGTCGAGCGACAGATCCGATCGTGGGCAAGGGCAACGGCAACACGGCAACGCCGCCGCCGAGCGCCAGAGAAGCCGCCGTCTTCGAACGCATCGAGGCCTTCCGGCGCCGCCGGCCCCGGCTGCGCGACCAGGTCGTGACCCTGGCCCATGGCGCCGGTGGCAAGGCGTCGGCTGCCCTGCTCGACGCCGTGTTCCTGCCCGCCTTCGCACCGGAAGACCAGGAGGGCCGGCGCCCGACCCAGACCGACGCCGCCCTCGTCGACCTCCCCTCGGGTGAACGACTGGCCTTCAGCACCGACTCCTACGTGGTGAAGCCCCTCCGATTCCCCGGCGGCTCTGCCGGCCATCTGGCCGTTCACGGGACGATCAACGACTTGGCCATGATGGGGGCGCACCCGATTGCCATCTCCGCCGCCTTCGTGCTCGAGGAGGGTATGGCGATCGACGTCCTGCGCGAGGTGGTGGCCGACATGGCCGAGGCGGCGGTCCTCGCCGGAGTCCCCGTGGTCACGGGTGACACCAAGGTCGTCGACCGCGGTGCGGCGGACGGCATGTACATCACGACCGCAGGTGTCGGGGTGGTCCCCACGGGCCGTGATCTGACGGCGGCCAAGGTCGGCGTCGGCGACGTCGTGCTCGTATCGGGCACCATGGGCGACCACGGGACCGCGGTCATGCTGGCCCGCGGGGACCTGGCCCTGGAGGCGGACATCACGTCGGACACGGCCCCGTTGCACCGGTTGGTCGAGGATCTCCTGGCAGCCGCCCCCGACACCCGCTGGCTGCGCGACTCCACCCGCGGGGGTGTGGGCACCGTGTGCAACGAGCTGGCCCGTGACGCCGACCTCACTGTCGTCCTCGACGAGGAATCGCTGCCCATCGCGCCCGAGGTCGCCGCCGCCTGCGAGCTGCTGGGCATCGACCCGCTCTACGTGGCCAACGAGGGGAAGCTCGTCGCGGTCGTGCCGGCGGACCAGGCGGATGCCGCCCTGGGCGCGTTGCGACGCGAACCCATTCGGGTCAGCGGCGGCGCGCGTCGGCGAGATCCACGCCGAGCCGCCCGGGATCGTGGTCTTGCGGACCTCCATGGGCGGCACCCGCATCGTCGACATGCTCGTCGGCGACCCGTTGCCAAGGATTTGCTGAGGGTGCTGAACCTCAGGTGCTCAGCTCGGCGACGACGACGGAGACGTTGTCGCGACCGCCGCGAGTGACGGCCTCGTCGATGAGGTTCTCGACGATGGCGGCCAGGCTTCCGCCCCCCGCCATCACGCTCGCGATGTCCTCCCCGGACAACTCGTTGAAAAGACCGTCCGTACAAAGGACAAGTCGGTCGCTTTCCTCAATGGCCAGAGTTCTGCGATCGATCTCGACATCGGACCCGACGCCGAGTGCTCGGGTCAGGATCCCATAGTGAGGGTGTTGACGGGCATCCTCTTCGCGCAGCTCGCCGCGTTGGATGAGTTCGGCCGTCACACTGTGGTCCTGGGTCAGCTGGGTCAAGGCACCCTCATGCCATAGATACGCTCGGCTGTCGCCGACGTTCGCGAGTGCGATGTGCCCATCTGTGAGGAGTCCAGCCGCACAGATGGTGGTGCCCATGCCCTCCAATCCCGGTTGGGCGCCTGCACGGTCCCGGATCGCCCAGTTCGCGGCTCGTATTGCTGCTTCGAGCTCGTCTATGGATCGACCCGTGAAGACCGCAGGAACCACGCCGGCGGCAACATCCGCGGCGATCTCGCCGCCAGGATGTCCTCCCATTCCGTCGGCGACGAGCGCGAGAAGTTCACTGCTCCCGACGGCATCTTCGTTGTTTTCGCGCCGCTGTCCGACGTTTGTACGACCCTCCGCTCGAAGTGTGGTCATGAGCTCCTCCTTTGGGTCTGGGTGAGTGCTCGGGAGCAGTGGGTCCTCACCCGCTCCGAACAGACGACTGGCGAGTGCGAGGGCTCCCAGTCGGTGCTGCGCATCGGTTTGGAGCTGTCTCGCCCAGGTATCGAGCCGTTCCCGGGAGGGCTGCCGCATGAACGAGCGGATCTCGGCGAGGGGGACGCCCGCCTTTCTGAGGGCGTCAATCAACCGGGCGTCAGCCAACTGGCCCGGCGAGTAATAGCGGTAGCCCGATGCTGGGTCCACCGCGGCCGGGGTGAGAAGGCTCTCGGCCGCATAGGTCCTGAGCCGTTTGGCCGAAAGACCAGAGCGGTCCGAGAACTCACCTATTGGCATGAGGTCGTCCACGAAATGAAGCATGAACCCTCCCCGGTGGTGAGAGTCAAGTGGACCGATCGGAAACGGCTGCCGGCACAGAACGCCGGCGGTGAGACAAGGGCGACGCGACACCCGGCTCTCCGGTGTCATCATCTTTCATGGCTGTTTCGGTCGAACTATCCAGCGATCCCTCGGACTTCCTGGGCAAGGCGGGTGAATTCCTGCGGGCCAACCCCTTTGAGCACAATCTCATCCTGACCCTTCTGCACCGCCGGATTGACGACGGGATCGCCGGTCGATACTGGATGATCACCGACGACGAGGAGATCATCGGAGTGGTGTTTCAGTCCCCGCTCGACTTCGCCGTGGCTGTCACTCCCATGAACGACGCCGCGGTTCGCGCCGTCGTCGAAGCAATTGCGAATGCGGGAATCTCTCTGCCGGGTGTGGTCGGCGACGCTGCGACCGCAGCCCGCTTCGCGGGATACTGGACCGAAAGGACGAAGTCCGCTGCCACGCCTCGAGACGGGCAGCGGATCTACGCTTTGGGCCAAACGAAGCTTCTCCCACCGATCCAAGGGGAGCTGGTGGGCGCAGTCGAAGACGACGTCGACCTGATCGCCCGGTGGGCCGAGGAATTTGCCCAGGAGGCTCGGGCGCTCACACTCACTCGAGACACGATTGCCGACCGGGTGAAGGCAGGGGAATTCTGGCTGTGGCGCGCGCCCGCGACGGTTTCGATGGCGGCCCACACACCCGAGACCGAAGGTGTGGTGCGGATCTACGGCGTCTACACCCCGCCAGAGCATCGGCAGCACGGCTACGCGGCAGCATGCGTGGGCCACCTCAGCTCCCTGCTGCGGGATACGGGCTACTCGTGCATGCTCTACACCGACCTGGGAAACCCGGTTTCGAACTCGATCTATCGCCGACTCGGTTACGAAGCGATCAGCGAGGTCATCCGCTACGAGTTCTCCTCTGATCGAATTCTTCGATGATGACCAGGGCGGTTCGATCCACAAGGTAGACTGTGGACCTCGATCGCGGGTAGGAAGCCCCTGCGCTGCCCGAACACCCGGCCCACGATGTCGGTGCGCACCCCGTACGAGTCGCCAAGGAGAACATGTCATGTCGCGAGGTCAAATTCGCCAGCAGGTCGAGCAGTATCTCATCCAACACGGACCGTTCGAGGATTCGACCGGGCGAGCGACCGCGAAGCTCAAGGAGGTCCTCGGCTACGAGGGGACAAATGCGGGTTTCACCCAACTGATCGCCAACATGGATCGGGCGGGCCAGTTGACGAGGGAGGTCAGAGGGAAGCGGACGTATCGAATTACGGCCGTTGCCGACGGCCCCGACGCTGCTCTGTCGAGCGTCGAGCGCTCGCTCGATGTCGCAGACAACGCGGAGATGGACTACGACAAGGTGGCGTCGGCGCTCCTGCTCCAGGTCGTACAGACCCTGACCGAGGGCAACCGACAACGAGGGAGTGACGGGTCATGGGCCCGACGCAGGATCGAGCGACTCGAGAGCCGAATAAACGATCTCGAGCGTGACCTGTTACAGGCCAAGGCAGAGTCGAGGACGCTTGCCGCAGAACGCGACGAACTACGACAACTCCTCGAGCACAGCCAAGCGAACCTTGCTCTTCTCTCGGATCGCGTCTCCACGGGCAAGCCACGCGAGGGACAGCTTTCGAAGCTCCTCGGAACAGACGAACGTGCACTCCTGCACCAGCTTCGCGGCAACGCCGCAGACAATCGTCCAGGCCGGGCCGGCTAACAGTTCACCGGCTGCCCTCAGGAACCTCTCGGAGTCGGATCCCAACCCCTGTCGGCGAAGCTACGGCCATCAGGCTAACGATTGGGCTCCTCGTTCAAACTCTCGTGCCGCCAGCCGTCTTTGTATTCAGCATCATGTAAGCGACGGACCTGGTGTGCGTAATGGTCCAAGCGATCGGCGGCGGTTTGAGCTTCGTGGTAGTCCTTGCCGTGGTCGCGGGCGGCTGTTTTCTGTTCGGCACGCTTCCGAACGATGCGAAGCTCCTCGTGGGCGTGCTCGACGATCTTCTCCAGAGTCTGCTCAAGGTTCAACGTTCTCTTCTCCGTGGGAGTGCTGTTGGTTCGGTGGACGCGGACACTCCGACCGGAGCTCGCTCATATGGGCGATCCCTTCTCGGCCGGAGGGTCGGACACAGACTACGGGGATAGGCTGATGGCAGCGAACTTCGACAAGCTCGACCAAAGTGCCCCCGAACGCTCTCTCCGCCACGGCGGCGGGGACGAGGGAAAATGTCGCGACCTGAACGAGGCTCAGGACGTGGGGCGCTCAGCCCAGCGCCGGCGGATTCACGTTCAGCTATGACTCATATGACGTCGGCGTCGACTGCGGAGCCCGCTTGTTCCATCCGTGAAAGTTCGAGTAATCGCCTGCATCCCAGGCCTCGCGCAGCCCCGGCTTGCTCAGGTCCCAGTCGGGGCGAATCTCGCTTGAAGCAGCGCAGAGATCACGCCACAGGTCGTAGAAGGACGGTCGTCCCCAGAACCAGTACCCGTTGTAGATGCTGTGAATGACCAGTCCCGGCTTGAGCACCAGCGTGTGGGGGATCATCGGGTCGTGCTCGGGGTCGGTGTATTCCTGTATGTCGAGATCCTTCTGAATCGTCCGAGCGGGATCGGAGAGGAAGGTCCATTGAGCGCCGACTGAGGCGCGGAACTCTTGTGTGCTGTGGTGGTCGTCGGTCGAGATCGTGACGATCTGCGTGTAGGCGACAGCGACCTTCGGATAGTTCGCAGCGAGCTCCAGATGCTGCTGGTGCTCTTTCGGGCAGTAATTGCCCCGCGCCAGGGTGAGCACCAGCGGGTCGTCGCCTTGGAGCTCACTGAGCTTGCGCACCGTGTTGGTGTGATCCGGCAGGGCGTAGTCGGGAAAGTTACCCCCGGGTCTGATGTCGGATCGCATGGATCATCGCCTCTTTCGTCGCCTCGAGTGGGCCACCTTCTCAGTGGACTCGAGCCCGAGCTGCGCGGCCACTGGCGTGCTTGTTGTCACGAGATTACCTTCGCGACCGCCGCGTCACCACCTCTTCATCGCCCGCATTGCCGTCGATACGAGATGGCATCCTTCACTGGTTCCGCGGGTCGTCGATCGGATTTAGATATTCAAGGCCCAGCGGCCCGATGGCGGTCACCTGGGTGACGTAGGCACCGGACTTGGCCCAGTGGAAATGAGGTGTACCACCGGGGAGCACAATGACGGCCCCCGGCGGGTACGCGTGCAGTTGTTCGTCCTCGAATCGGTCTCCCAGCCCGATGTAGAAGACTCCGGAGATCACCGTGTAGACACGGTCCTCCGGATGCCGGTGCGGCATCAGCTTGACGCCCGAGGGCAGCATGACCCTGATGACGTACGGTCCCGGCTCGGAAGGCGCGCCGACGACGATGGCCAGGCGCGCCGACGGAGGGAACGCCGGGAACGGCTTCCACTCAATGTCCTCGGGCAGGACGGATCTGAAGATGGCCTGGTCTGGTTGGTGAATCTGCACCGACGGTGGACCTCCTACTCAGTTGATCGGAGCCGGCTCCCGTGCTTCACGGCCGCTCGAAGGGCGCGACCACGTCGTCATAGATTCGAACCGCAGCCAGAAGACCGTCCGGGCTGCGCTCGTAGACGCCGATTCCGGCCTGGGCCGGCAGGTCGTGGCGACCCCAACGGACGCAGTTGTATTCCAGGGCGCAGCGCACCCCGTCGTCGGTCACCATGCAGTTCTGGAGGCCGATGCCGCCACCTGCGCTGAAGCACAGGGTGAAGAACGACCGGAGCTCAGGTGCGCCGCGGTGGGTGGAGTGGGGCCCGATGGCTTCGCGAAGATACCCATCCGGCGCAAAGGTGTCCACGATCCCTGCGGCGTCACCCACGTCCAGGGCGGCCTGGTAGCGGCCGACCACGTCACCCGGGTAGGTATCCCCGCTCCCGAGTATGGGCGGCCTGAGGTGGCGCTGTCCGTCAACCGGCCATTGGCTGCAATACGTGCGGAACACCACCGATTGGTCGTCGGGAGATTCGGCGACGACTGCGACCGGCCAAGCCAGTGTCGGCCCATCGCCGGCCAAGTGCGCCAGCAGTTCCACCACAGCCCGCCCGCCGACGACGGTGGAGGCCACGGTCTCGATACGTGCTCGACGCTCGGCCAGCCAGGATTGGTTCCGGTGGACAAACCGGCGCAGCTGCCTGTGACCGCGGATCTCGCCCGCGCGGGGGTCGTAGATCACCACCTCGCCAGGCCACACTTCCTCCAGAGCGCGAGCGTCACCGTTGTTCAGTGCGTCGAAATACTGCGCCACCGGATCAGCCCGACCGGCGACACGGGTCTGACTACGGACCAGCTCGACGGCGTTGACGAAGTCCGGAAACCACGGCATCTCAACCCCCAAGGTGGCTCCACCGCAACGAGCACGGTAGCGATCACGCGAGCTCCCCCGGTTGGTCGGACACGACGGCTGTGGCGATCACCGATGAAGAAGCGACCGCTACCTTACTCCGCCACAAACTTTCCTCCAGTCGTGATCGACCTCCAACTCGGTCGAGAGCGACCGGGGCTCGTTCCGTCGGGCCGGGCGTGGGCCGCCGGCAGCCGGCAGCCGGGTCGTACAGTGCTGGGCCGAACAGACCGCCCCGGTCTCGAGTCACCCGGTCGTTGACAGGGCGCTTGCTGTACCTTGAATCTCGCCAATCCCGATCGGAGGTGCCATGCCCGACGAGCCGTCTTCGACTGACCTGTCCTCCTTACCCCAGGCCGATCAGGAAGCCATCGGCGCGACACTCTTGAATCTCATGGCCGGTTTTCAGGAACGCAACGTGGACAAGCTGGCCGACATCTACAGTTCAGACGCCGATTGGGTCAATGCCTTCGGTACGGTCAAGAAGGGCAGTGACGAGATCCTCGACTATCTTCGCGGGCTCTTTGCCGACGACAACTTCAACGCAGGGACACTGAGAGCGCCGCCCGAAATCGCGATCCGCGTCCTCACGCCGGACGTCGTATTGGTCTCCGCGCACTTACAGGTAGAAGGCCAAGGTCGCGTGGGTGGAGGAGAGCTCGAAGAGAGGGACAATTTCTCGCTTCGCGTTCTGCAACGTCAAACCGACGGCACTTGGCCGATCGTCTCTGAGATGTTCAATGACGCCAACCGGGAGGAGACCTACCGCACCGACTCGTAGTCGCAATCACGAGACGGCTCGGTCGGGCGCCGACCCGCTCGCCTACACAACGTCAGACCGGCAGAACGGCATGGCGTCACAACGCAAAAAACCTCCGTTCGGAGGCTGGTGCGTTCTTATCCGTTTGGGTTACTCCGACGCCACCTGGACAGACCACGAAGCGGACCCGCCCAAGACACCGCGGGAAGCTCCTGCGGCCCCGCCCTGAATCGGGTCGGGGCCGCAGGAGTCCTCGGGAACTAACTACTACGAGAAGGCACCAACGCCGTTGGGAGTACCCCACCCGGTCGGGCCGTCGTAGCCGACCTCACCGGTGCAGAGGTACGCGGGGCTGCAGGAGCCGTCGCTTCCGCTCGTCACGTCGAAGAGGTCAGAAGTGTGCTTGTAGATGTCCTTCACCGGGAGGGTCCCCGCTCCGGGCGTGCCGCCCAGCGCGAATACAGACGCGATGATCGGCGATGAGACGCTCGTCCCACCGACCTCGAGCCAACCACCCTGGTCGTAGGTGTCGTAGATCGCCACGCCCGTGTTCGGGTTGGCGTCCGCGGCCGTGTCGTTGTCCGTGCGGTTTGAGCAACCGGTGTCGGTCTGCCACTTTGGCTTGGACTCGTACGCCGAGCAGCCCGATCCGGACCCGCTCCACACAGTCTCGCTCCAACCCCTCGCGTTCGAGGCGGTGACGAGGCTCGTCCCACCGACGGAAGTGACGTCACGAGAGGCCGAAGGGTAGCTGACCCCGTAGCCGTCGTCTCCGGCGGACGCAGTGACGGCGACGCCCTTGTGCTTGTAGTACGACGTGTCGAAGCTGGGGTCACTCGAGCTCTGGCCGCCCCCATAGGAGTTGGAGACGAACTTCGCGTGCAGGACCGAGACAGCTGAGTCAACGCCAGTGCCAAGGTCCACGATGCTCGTGCTCGAGGCCTCAACCAGGTAGATGTGGCACTTCGGGCAGATGGCGGAGACCATGTCGACGTCGAGGGACTCTTCAGTAGCCCATCCCGTCGAGCCGGAGTTCGCCGGCAACGGACTGGCCGCGCCGTGCTCGTTGGTCACCGTGAGACACCCGGCTCCGGTCGAGGTTACGCACGCTGGCAGCCCCCACGACGACCGATAGGTGGCGACGTTCGAAACTGCATCCGGGTCGTTGTACGCGTCGACGACGGCGACCTTCTCGCCCGCTCCTGCCGTGGACGACGGCAGTTTGTAAGCGCTCTGCAGCTGCGACGGACCGTACCCGTATCCGGTGGGGGTGAGTCCCACCGACGGGGCGGTGCGCTGGGTGACATCCGTGCGGACCAGAACCATGCACGCCGCGTGGTTCAGGACGTTCGTCTCCGCGCAGGCGCGCACGTAGTTCGTGGCACCCGCACCGGCTTGGCTCGCGCCGGCTGTCGTGGCCGCCGCCACAGCGCCGAACAAGCTTCCGAGCAAAGTAAAGGCAGCAGTAGCCATCACGGCTTTGCGCCCTACTCCGCTATGGGTTGATGATCGCGACAAAGTTGCTCCTTTCAGAACGGGTACCGCGACGCGACCGAAGACAGACCAAGGGCCGTAAAAAACGTTTGCCCGCCCTATTCCGGAGCTCCGCTGCGAACCCACCGGTGAAGCATGAATCTTACCCCAGTTGCGCGCCGAAGGCCAGTTCTTTTTGAGTTCTCAATAGTTGAGCCCGTTGAGAGATAGCGCTCTGCGAGTGTCGCCCCTGAGAATGAGATGAGCGTTGCGCCCGAACACTTGTTGGAGATCGCCGATCGAAACGGCCGCTTCGTCGATGCCGAGAACGCACCGACCCGTGACACTCTCGGCATGTTCAACTGGGTTGGGTTCGATCTGCGATTGCCGGGCTTGTCGTTGAAAGATGGCGGCGTCCTATGACGGGACCGGCAAGAACAGTCGCACGTCGAAACCTCCTGTTCGGAGGCCGGGTGCGTTTGTGACTACTTCGATTGTTCCGGCAGAGGCGGACCACCGGGAACGGCACGGAACTCCTGCGACCCCGCCCTGATCGGGTCGGGGCCGCAGGAGCCCGCTGCAATCAGCTAGCTCAGAAAGCGGTGATGCCGTCCGGAGTGCCCAACCCGGTCGGGCCGTCGTAACCGACCTTACCGGTGCAGAGGTACGCGTGGGAAGACGGCGGGGTGCAGGTGCCGTCGCTCCCGCTCGTCACGTCGAAGAGCTCGCTCGTGTGCGTGTAGATGGTCTTCGCCGCCTTCTTCGCCGGTGACCCTGCCAAGGCGTACACCGACGCGATGATCGGCGACGAGACGCTCGTCCCACCGACCTCGAGCCATCCACCCTGGTCGTAGGTGTCGTAGATCGCCACGCCGGTGTTCGGGTCGGCGTCCGCGGCCGTGTCGTTGTCCGTGCGCTTGGTGCAACCGGTGTCGTGCTGCCAATGTGGCTTGGACTCGTACGAAGAGCATCCCGATCCGGACCCGCTCCACACGGTCTCGCTCCAACCCCTCGCGTTCGAGGCGGTGACGAGGCTGGTCCCACCAACAGCGACCACGTCAGGAGAGGCTGCGGGGTAACTCACCCCGTAGCCGTCGTCACCAGCGGACGCTGTCACGGCGACGTACTGGTGCTTGTAGTACGGCGCGTCATAACCGCCCTCGGTGGAGAACTCGGAGCTCCCATAGGAGTTCGAGACGTACTTCGCGCCGAGAACCGAGACGGCTGAGTCGACACCAGTACCGAGGTCACCGAGGCTCGGCGTGTTCGCCTCGACGAGGTAGACGTGGCACTGCGGGCAGATGGCCGCAACCATGTCGACGTCGAGCGACTCCTCGGTGGCCCACCCGGTCGAGCCGGAGTTCGTCGGAAGCGGACTTGCCGCGCCGTTCTCGTTGACCACCTTCAAGCATCCGGCGCCGGTCGAAGTGTTGCACGCCGGAAGCCCCCACGACGACCTGTACGTGTTGTAGTCGGAAACAGCGTTGGGGTCGTTGTAAGCGTCGACGACAGCGACGATCTGGCCCGCCCCGTCCGTGGACGACGGCAGCTTGTAGGCGCTCTGGAGTTGCGACGGACCGTACCCGTATCCGCTCGGGCCGTACCCGACCGCGGCCGCAGTGCGCTGGGTGACATCGGTGCGGACCAGCACCATGCACGCCGCGACGCCCGCCTTGCTGGTGTACGGGCAGGCGCGGACGAAGTTCGCGGAGGCTCCACCGGATTGGCTCGCGCCGGCCGTCGTGGCCACCGCCACAGCACCGAACAGGCTTCCGAGCAAGGTGAAGGCGGCAGTGGCCATCAAGGCTCTGCGCCCTATTCCGCTACGAGTTGAGGATCGCGACAAGGTTGCTCCTTCCGGAAAGGGCACAGCGACCGCGCGCCGAAGAGAGGCCAAGGCCATCGAAACCGCTTGCCCGCCCTCCTCAGGAGCTCCGCTACGAACCCACTGACGAAGACAAGATCTTACCCCAGTTGCGCGCGTCAGGCCAGTGTTTCTCTGCAGTCGCCTTGGAGCTGGCTGGGCGTGTGCTCCGCGAGAGTCGACAACAGTTGAGCCCGTTGAGAGATCGGTCGCCGAGGGTCGCCCCTGAGCATGAGATGAGTATCGACCGAACACTTGTTGGAGCTGGCCGATCGAGACGGCCGTTTCGTCGATGCCGAGAGCGCCCTGAGCCGTCACGATGCCGGCTCGTTCAATTGGGTCGGGTTCGATCCGCGATGGCCGGGCTTTGTCGTTGAAGATGACGGCGCTCTCGTGGGAGCGGTGACCTGATCGAACAAACGGACAAAGGTATGTGGGGTCACTTCGCTGAACTCCTGCGGCCTGGTCACTGTGTGGGAACGCCCCTGCTCAGCGCCGTGAAGACGGCCGTAGGTCGCAACGTGCTCAGGCTGTGGCTTCTCACCACGGACGACCATCCCGATGCCGTCGGATGGTCCGGCGTCTCCGTGTCGAGTGCAGACGTCGACAGCCTTGCGTCATGAGCCGCGCCCGTGAGCCGGTCATGACGATCAGACGAGGCGGACGCTCCCGCTGGCAAGGCCGTTCCGCCCGGCCCGGTACGGTGAGGTCCGGTGCCGTCGGGACGAGGTGGGTCTCCGGAGAAAGGCGAGCTCGCGACCTATCGCGCCAAGCGGCGTGCCGGTCGGACGCCCGAGCCGATGGGAGAGCAGTCCACCCAGCGCTCCGGGCTTCCGCGCTTCGTGATCCAGGAGCACCATGCGCGGAGCCTGCACTGGGACCTCCGTCTGGAGCGCAGTGGCGTCCTCGCCTCGTGGGCGCTGCCCAAGGGGCTGCCCGAGACGCCGAAGCAGAACCATCTCGCGGTCCACACCGAGGACCACCCTCTCGAGTACTCGACCTTCGAGGGGGAGATCCCCAGAGGCGAGTATGGCGGCGGGAAGATGACGATCTGGGACCGCGGCCACTACGAGGTGGAGAAGTGGACGGACTCCGAGGTCAAGTTCGTGCTCCACGGGTCCAGGGTGTCCGGCGGCTTCGTTCTCTTCCAGACGAAGGACCGGAACTGGATGATCCACCGGCACGGTCCCTCGACCCGCGCCGATCCTCTGCCCGAGACGCTCAGACCGATGCTTGCCACGCCCGGCTCGCTCCCCGGGAACAGTGCTGGCTGGGCTTTCGAGGTCAAGTGGGACGGGGTCCGAGCCATCCTCTACGTCGAAGGAGGTCGCGTTCGTGCCCTCAGCCGGAACGACCTGGACGTGACCTCCTCGTTCCCGGAGCTGGCGGAGATCGGGAAGCACCTCGGCATGACCACATGCGTGCTCGACGGCGAAGTGGTGGCACTCGACGACGACGGCCGCCCCAGTTTTGCCCGGCTGCAGCGCCGCCTCCACGTGCGCGACGGGCGCGACGCGAAGCGCCGGGCGGCCGCGGACCCGGTGAGCTTCGTCGCTTTCGACGTCTTGTACCTCGACGGTCGCTCCCGTCTCGACGAACCGTACGACGAGCGTCGGGCGCTGCTCGAGTCGCTGAAGCTTTCGGGTCCCGGGTTCACGACGACGGAGTCGTTCCGCGACGCGGTCGGGGCCGACGTCCTGGCCGGCACCGTGGCCAACGGGCTCGAGGGCGTGGTGGCCAAACGTCGGGATTCACCGTACCGACCCGGCCGGCGGAGCCCCGACTGGGTGAAGGTCAAGTCGACATCGACCCAGGAGGTCGTCATCGGCGGCTGGACCGAGGGACAGGGCGAGCGTTCGCGGGACCTGGGTGCGCTTCTGCTCGGGATCCCCGCCACCTCTGGCCTGCATTACGTCGGCAAGGTCGGCACCGGGTTCAGCGAGCGAGTGCGAAAGGAGCTCCTCGGCGAGCTGCGCCCGCTCGCCATCACGGAGAGCCCGTTCGACGATCCCGTGCCGAGCGGTGAGGCCGCCCACTTCGTGACACCGAAGCTGGTCGGAGAGGTGCGGTACACCGAATGGACGCCGGCCGGCCGCTTGCGCCATCCGACATGGAAGGGATTGCGGATCGACAAGACGTTGCACGACGTCGTCGCGGAACGGGACACCGGCCATCGGCAAGATCCGCCGGGGAGGCGATACGGTGACGCCGTGGCCGGACGAACCGGGCGCGCCGCCCCGAAGACCTCGACCCGGACGACGATCGGGGGTCGCGAACTCACCGTCACCAACCTGGAGAAGGTGCTGTTCCCGCAAACGGGCTTCACCAAGGGGCAGCTCCTCGACTACTACGTCCGGGTGGCGGACGTGATGCTGGCGCATGTGGGCGACCGTCCGCTGACCATGAAGAGGTTCCCCGACGGCGTGGAAGGGAAGTCCTTCTTCGAGAAGCACATCCCGTCTCATGCTCCCACGTGGGTTCGATCGGTCACCGTCCCGTCGAGTGAGCGGCGCGGCGACATCGATTATGTGGTGGCCGGCGACCTCCCGACACTGGCGTGGGCCGCCAATCTGGGGACCATCGAATTCCACGTCCCCTTGTGGCACATCGGTCGGCGACGCAAGCTACCGGCACCACCGGACCTGATGGTGTTCGATCTCGATCCCGGAGAGGGCACCACGATCGTCGAGTGTTGCATCGTGGCGGGCTACATCGCCCGTGAGCTCCAGAAGGAGGGATTGGAGCCGTGTGCCAAGACGAGCGGCTCGAAGGGCCTCCAACTCTACGTGAGAGCTGCCAACAGGGCGTCCTGGGACACGGTGCGTGACCACGCTCACGACATCGCACGCCGCTTGGAGTCGACGCACCCCGAGCTGATCGTGTCCAACATGCGCAAATCACTACGCCATGGCCGGGTCCTCATCGACTGGAGCCAGAACCATCCCGCCAAGACGACCGTGGGCGCCTACTCGGTACGGGCGCGACCTGAACCCACGGTCTCCACCCCCGTCACCCTGGCCGAGGTTCGGGCATGCGCCAGATCCGGCGATCCGTCCGTCCTCCGATTCACGACCGACGACGTGCTGCAGCGGGTCGACGAGCACGGGGACCTGTTCGCACCGGTCGGGCTCGGCTGATTCGTTTCGAAAGGGACATCCCCGTTCCAGGCCGCCCGCAGTTCGTGCCTGAAGGAGCCGCGTCGAGGCCGTGCTCCGCCGCACGCCCCGGCAACCTCAGCGCAGCGGTGGGCTCCCGAACCGCGACGCCGACAACCGGGCCAGCACCTCGTCGACCACCCCCGACGTGGAGGCATCACCCCCGAGGTCGAACGTCCGGATCCCGTCGGCAGCAGCGCCCAGCGTGGCCGACCTGATTCCAGCTGCCGCGCGTGACACGTCTTCGTCTCCTTGCGCCGCGTGGTCGAGCACGGCGGCACACGCCAGGAGCATCGCCATCGGGTTTGCGACGTTCTTTCCGAGGAGTGTCGGAGCGGTCCCGTGCGGTGCCTCGGCCATGGCCACGACCGGGCGCAAGTCCTCGTCGAGCGCCAACAACACCGACTCGGCACCCGCGATGGACCCGAAGAGAGCGAGGACCAGGTCCGACAGGCAATCACCGTCGCGGTTGAGCGCGGGCACGACCAGCGCCGAACCACCGGACTCGCTGATCAGACCGGCGTACGCGGCATCAATCAGCGTGGGCCGGTACCGCACGAGAGGATGCCGGTGCGCCGCGCCGTCCATCTCCTCTTTCAGCATGCCCTCGTAGACCGCCGACACCGTCCATTTCGGGCCGCCGTAGACGCAGGCGTCGAGCTCCGAGGCCAGCCGGAACGAGTACTCCGCGACGAATCGGCACACCGATCGGTCGATGCGCTCGGTCCTCCACGCCTGCTCTCCGGCCGATCCGGCTTCTCCGGTTCTTCCCTCTTCCGCCCCGTACGCGTCCCCGACCGCCATGCGGACGATGACGATCGGGTGGACCACGGGTGCCGGCGGTGCGACGCCGGGGATGCGCCGGCCGGTGCGCACGATCACGGAACCGCCGATCCCCTCTCGCAAAATGCGGTTTGGGCTCCCGACGTCGTCCGCCCCCTCCGGAGTCACCGTGGCCGCCTTCAACCCCAGGCCGGTGACACGCATCGCCGCTGCGGCGTCGCGCACCACCGCGTTCGACGTCCGACGTCGGTTCCCGAGCGACAGGTCGAAATGTTCGAGCGAGACGTCGAACCCGAGCACCTCAGGGTCGAGCACGCGGAGCGCTTCGAGCAGGAGCTCCTGACCGGTCTCGTCCCCGTCGCACACCACGATCCGTCGAGTCCCGCTCATGAGTAGTCAGAGTCCCACGAACGGCGCGGGCTCCGCCACCCACTCTGGTCCTCCATTCTGTTCCGGCAATTCTGTTCCGGCAATTCCGTTCCGGGATCCGCGTCTCCCCCAGCCGGCGAAGCGGGAGATGCGTGTCCTCGTCGGGGCTCACCCGGATGGAGCACTCCAGAGGTCTTCGGGTTCGGTGCCGCGCGTCTCGGGGAGGAACCAGAAGAGCACGGCTCCGAGCGTGGCTGGCAAGAACGTCAGTGCAGCCGCTTCGGCGAAGCGGTTGCCGACGTCCGCCACGGCGCCGAAGGCCACCAGTCCGCCGACGGCGCCGAGCACGCCCGCCACCGTCCACCATCCCGCAGCCGAGGCGCGCACCGAGGTCGGGAAGAGCTCGGTCAACAACGAGCCCACGCCCGGAGCGAGCACGCCTCCGCTGAACACTCCCAAGAGATAGCCCACGACGAGCGCCGGACTCCCTCCGGAGTAGGCGACCGTCCCACACAGCGCCGCGGCCACCAAGGAGGCCGCGCACGCCGGCCGGCGTCCGACGCGGTCGGCCAGCCAGCGTCCGAGCAGCAGCCCGACGAGGCCCGAGGCACCCGCCCCGACCACCATCAGGGCCGTCCAACCACCGGGCTGGTGCAAGACGTCCTGGGCGTAGAGGAACACGAAGCTGTTGGCCGGCCCGGTGATGACCGAGAGGGCGAACGCGATGAGGGCCAGCACGAGGACACGGCGACCGTACGGCGCCTCGACCGCGGCAAGCACCGGCGTCGGATGCTCGGTCGCTGCCTCCTGAATCATGAAGCGGCTCGGCTCCTCGAGCCAGCCCCGCATGGCGACGACCACGATCAGCGGCACGACGGCGAGCGCGAAGACGCCTCGGAAACCCAGGGCTCCCGAGGACAGACTGTGCACGATCGCGGAGATACCCGCCCCGACGCCGTAACCCGCCGCGATGAGCGCGACCGCGGCGGCGCGGTCGGTCGCCCCCGTCTCCTCCGCCGCCATCACCCCCGCCAGCGTGTTGGTCGCGCTCAGGAGCGGTCGACCGAACGCGAACACGACCACGAACCACCAATAGTCGGGGCTGAGCGCGGCAACCGCAGTGAAGGCGAGCCCGGTCACCGTCACCACCAGGATCATCCGGCGCCGTCCGAACCGGTCCGCGATGCCGATCAGGGGGAGGCTCCCGAGTGAAGCCAGGCGGATGATGGCAAGGCCGATGCCCAGACTGGTTCCGGACAGGCCGACCTTGTCCGCGATGGACGCACCCGGCGCGACGTGGCCCAACTGCTTGGACACGTCACCGAGCGCGGCGACCACGCTGAACTGCCCGAAACCCGAAAAGAGCGCGACCAGTGCGACCGCGACGATCGCTCGGTCGGACCACCGGTGCAGCCGCAGTACCGGCGGCGCATCTTCAGAGAAGGCCGCGTCGCCCCCCGTTGGCCCGGTCGCGGCGGCCGGACCTGGTCGCCCCTCGCCCGGCGGCGCCTCGAACCCGTCCGTCACTGTGGTCTCGTCACCGAACTGTTCCCGCGGCTGCACCCAGTAGGCGAACCACCTCGTCGTCCGTGGTCTGGGTGAAGTCGTCGTACCACTCGCCTACGGCGCGGAACGGCTCCGGAGCGACAACCACGATCACGCCGTCTGCAACCCCGGACAGCTCAGCCGCCGTCCGCGGGGATGCCACCGGTGTTGCGATCGTCACGCGTCGTGCGCCGAGTGCCCTCACCACCGCGCACGCAGCGCGTGCGGTCGAGCCGGTGGCGATCCCGTCGTCGACGACCACGACCGCCCGACCCAGGAGCTTCATCCGGGGACGGCCGCCTCGATACATCTCGGCCCGACGTCGCAGCTCCGGGCGCTCGCGGCACTCGGCCGTGTCCAGGTCGGCCGAGTCGAGTCCGCAGGCGCGCAGCACCTCGGTGTTCTCGACCCGCACCCCGTCTTCGCCGATCGCACCCATGGCAAGCTCCGGCTGGAAGGGCACGCCCAGCTTTCGCACGACCACGACGTCGAGGCCAGACCCCAGAGCGCGCGCCACTTCGGCCGCCACCGGCACTCCGCCTCGAGGGAGGCCGAGCACCACGGCGGTCTCAGAGCCGGCGGGGGCAGTCCGCACCGCCTCGGCCAGCCGACGGCCGGCGTCCGCCCGGTCGAGGAACCTCAAAGCGCCCTCCTTGGGTGCCTACTCCTGCGGCGCCCGGTGCAGTCTCCCCCGTCGCGGCATCTGCGGCCAGCGCGTCGGGTGAGAACCCGTGTGCCACCGGGAAGTGTCCGGAGGCGCCGCGGCAGCCGGTGCTACGTTCGCTTCGAGGTGGACGTCGGGGTGGAAGAGCTGCTGATGTCGCCGCGGACCGCTGCTCCGCGGGACCCTGCTCCGTCCGCCCGGCGCCCGAGGGGCGCGCGTTTCGCAAGGACGTCGAGGGCCTGCGCGCCGTCGCCATCCTCGCCGTCGTGCTGTACCACGCCCATGTGGGCGTTTTTTCGGGCGGATACGTCGGCGTCGACGTGTTCTTCGTGATATCGGGTTACCTGATCACCGATCACTTGTTCCGGGAGGTGAGAGAACGGGGCACCATCTCGTTCGCGGGGTTCTACAGCCGGCGCATCCGCCGGTTGCTGCCGGCTTCGTTCCTCGTCCTCGCCGTCACCGCGCTGGCCACGGCGGCGCTGTTGCCGCCGTTGACTGCAAAGGCAGATCTGAAGGACGGGGTGGCGTGCGCCCTTTACGTCGGCAACTACCGCTTCGCGCTCCTCCAGACCAACTACCTGACCGCATCGGCCGCGCCGTCGCCGTTCCAGCAGTACTGGTCGCTCGGCGTGGAGGAGCAATTCTACTTGCTCTGGCCGGCGGTGCTCGTCGTCGCGACGACGGCGTGGCGCGCCGGTCGCGGCCGTCGCGCCCGTCGCGCCCGCGCTTCACGGGGCGCGGCCGCGGCCGTGCTAGGGGTGATCGCCGTCTCGTCGTTCGTGTTCTCCGTCTGGTTGACCAACACGTCACAGCCGTGGGCGTTCTTCTCGTTACCGACGCGGGCCTGGGAGCTCGCCGTGGGAGGCCTCATCGCCCTCGGGACGCCGGCCTTCGAGCGCTGGCGGGGGCGGTCGCTGCTGGGCTGGCTGGGCCTGGCCGCAGTGGCGTGGTCCGTCGTGGCGTTCACCCCGGCGACGCCGTTCCCGGGCACGGCAGCCCTGGTCCCCGTACTCGGCGCAGCGGCCATCGTCGTCGCCGGCTGCGGAGCCCGGGCGGGAGTGGGGCCAGAGCGGGTTCTGAGAGTTTCGCCCCTCCAGGTGATCGGGCGCGTCTCGTACTCGTGGTACCTGTGGCATTGGCCGATGCTCATCCTGGCTCCCGCGGTCGTGGGGCACACGCTCACACTTCCCCAGAACCTCTTGGTCGCCACGCTCAGCCTGTTCGTGGCCGTGGCAACCTTCGTCCTGGTCGAACGGCCCATGCGCATTGCCAGGTGGTTCACCTCCGACAGCGGGCGCAGCCTCCGCCTCGGTGCCGCCCTTTCGGTCGCCGCCGTCGCTGCCTGCGTTCTCGCCATGCTCTCCTTGCCCAGCCTCACGGGCACCGGCCATGCGCCGGTCGCGTCGGCCGCCGTGCGCGCCGCGACCAAGGGTGAGGCCCCCGTCACCTCTGCCGCCTATGCCGCCTCTGCCGCCTCGGGAGCAGCGTCCGCGGCGGCGAATCTGGAACTCGTCCACGAAGGAGAGCAAACGGTGGCGATCAGCCAACAGGTCGCTCGCTCGCTCGACGAGAACGACGTGCCGGCGAACCTCGAGCCGAGCCTTCCCGACGCCGAGGGGGACGAGCCTCCCGTGTTCGTGGACGGTTGCCTCGACAGCTACACCGACGCCTCGCTCCAGCCCTGCGTCTTCGGCGACGCGAGCTCCGCCACGACGGTCGTGCTGTTCGGCGACTCGCACGCCGCCATGTGGTTCCCAGCCCTGGACGCGGCGGCCAATCAATTCGGCTGGCGCCTGATCACCTGGACCAAGGCGACCTGCCCGCCGTTCCCGCTGCCGATCATCAGCCCCGTCCTGGGCCGCACGTTCACCGAGTGCGACGAGTGGCAGCAGAACGTGCTCGACCAGATTCAGGCAATCCATCCGGCCCTGGTGGTACTGGGTGTGGCGCGCCATTACACGAACATCTACGGGTTCACGCCGTACAGCCCAGTGTGGCTCTCCGGCATGGGCAAAGAGGTCACAGCGATCCGATCCACCGGAGCCGAAGCGATGGTCATCGGCCCGGTGCCGAAACCGCCGTTCGACGTACCGGGTTGCCTCTCCGCCCACCTCACCAGCGCCACCGCCTGCACCGTGCCTGCGGCGATCGGTCTCAATGCGAGCGGGATCGCCGCGGAGCATGCGGTCGTCACGGCGAACGGCGGTACCTATCTCGACACCAGGCCGTGGTTCTGCACGGCAACCACTTGCGCCACGATGGTCGACAACCTCGTGGTCTACCGCGACGACAACCACATCACACAGACGTACGCGTCTTTCCTGGCACCTGCGGTCGAACCAGCCCTCCAGCGTGCCATGTCCGGAGTGCCCCCGACGACGGAAGCCGGCCGCACACGGGACTGAGCACGGGCCGGAGCCTGGCCTGGGTGCGTCCCACTTCCGGTCTGGGCGAAGGGCCGCCGCACCACAGGAGCGCTCCACCGCCTGAGCGGCGAGATTGGTCCGCCGTGCCCCGCTGCGTACCACCCGGCGGTGACCATCCTCGATCTCGGTGAGAATCCTCGATCTCGTGGGTCGACCCGAAACGTAGGACCTTACACCTCGGTCACGATGAGCCAGGCCGCACGAACGGACAAGTTGCGTCTTTCGACCTCCCATCCCGTGCGATCCATTGTGGACAAGCCATCATCGAATCGACCCCGGACCTGGGGGGAAGTAAGGGTGGGTGTTCACGCTGGCGAGTGTCTGATTCGCGGCGGGGATCCTGAGGGACAGGTCCTCCATGTCGCGAGCCGTGTTTGTGATCTCGCTGAGCCGGGCGAAGTTCTCGTATCAAGGACGGTCAGAGATCTCGTCGCTGGTTCGTCGATCGAACTGGTCGAGCGAGGGGAGGAAACGCTGAAAGGTCTGCCGGAGTCATGGAAGTTGTTCGCCGTTCGGGACCCGCGGCCGGCGACGGTGGCTTAGTTCCGGCCGGGTGCGAGCGACCGTGAGGCGAAACGAAGCCTGAGCGAAGTCCGCGTCCGCGTCACCCTCGGATGCGAACCCGTGGGCCGTGATCCGTTCCACCTCCAGCACCGCCTCCGGAACGGCGGCGCTCACGGGCGCGCTGAAGCCGGGTCCATGGCCGAAATCCTCGCCCACGACTCCCACCAGCACGACCCGCCGCGGCGCCGATCCGAGCAACCGCGCCGTCGCGACCGCGTCCACGACACCCAGCCCATGGCTGCTCAGGCCGCGGCTGCGGTTCACGCCCGGCCCGCGGGAGGGCCGCTCCCGTGCCGACGCGAGCTCGAGGACCCTGACGGTTCCGGGCACGCCCTCGGGCAGCGCGTCGACGACGACCGCGGTGTCGACGCCCGGCCAGACCTCGAGCAGGTCGAGAGGGTGGCTGACAGCGTCCTGCGTCACACCGTCACGAGGTCGGAGTGACCGCAGCACGGCCGGTCCGACACCGTCGTCACGCCGCCACTCGTTCCCCACCGCGGCAACCGACACCCGAGCCGGTCTTCTCGCGGTCACCGGCGCTCCACGGTCACGTCCAGGAAGTGCGTCGCGCACGAGATGCACGGGTCGTGGTTGCGGACGGACTGCTCGCACCGCCAGGTGAGCTCGGCGTCGGAGAAGTCTGCCGCACGCTCGGCCGTGCGGCGGACGTCGTCCTCTATGGTGAGCTGGTTCTGTGATGTCGGCGGGACGATGCGGGCTTCGGCGATCCTTCCCTCGGAGTCGACTCCGTAACGGTGGAAGAGCAATCCCCTAGGGGCCTCCGTGGCGCCCGTGCCGGTGGTGGTGCCATTGCCCAAGATTGCGGGCACCGCCGTCGCTGGTGGATCCGGGGGGTCGTAGCCCTCGACCAGCCGGAGGGCCTCGTGGCACGCGAAGACGACCTCCACGGCGCGAACCACGATGCTGCGGAATGGGTTCTCGCACACCAGGCCCAGACCGGCGCGCCGTGCTGCATCCGCCGCCACCTCGGGCAGGACTGGCGCGTTGATGGCGTACCGGGCCAAGGGACCGGTCAGGTAGGCACGCCCGCCCAGACGCGCCTGGAGCGCTGTCGATCGCTCGACGTGCTCTTCGACCACCACGTCGGCGAATTGGGCGGGTGACGCATCGAGGCCGGCGGAGGAGACGACACGGCCCGATTCGAGCGGGTACCCCTGATCGCCCCGGAGGGCCACGAACAGGTATTGAGCCTCGAGATCGGGGAAGTCGAATCCGGCCACCCACTCGACGGTGGCGAGCGCGTCGGCCAGAGCCCGCTCCAACGGCCCGGCCAGCGAGTGGATCTGAGAGTTTGTCGGCGCCCGGTAGAAGCCGCCCACCTTCACGTTGACCGGGTGAATCGGCCGTCCTCCCACGACCTCCATGATCAGGTTGCCGGTCTTCTTCAGCCGGAGTCCCCGCTCGAAGGCCGGCCGGTGCGTCTGCGCCATCTCGACCGCGTCCTCACATTGCAGGAAGTCGGGCGCGTGCAGCATGTGGATGTGCAGCGCATGGCTCTGCATCCACTCTCCGCAGTACAAGAGCCTTCTGAGGTCACGGATCTGCGGTGAAACGGACATGCCCAGCGCATCCTCTACGGCGGCACACGCGCTCATCTGGTACGCAACCGGGCAAATGCCGCAGATCCGCGCGGTGAGATCGGGAGCCTCGGTCGCGTCGCGTCCTCGGAGGAACGCCTCGAAGAAGCGGGGCGGCTCGTAGATCCGCAGCTCGACGTCGTCCACCCGGCCGCCGTCGAAAACGACACGGAGAGACCCCTCGCCCTCGACCCGGGCCAGAGCGGGGACGGAGATCGTCCGCCTGCCTGCCGACTCGCTCACGGCTGAGGCTCCTCGATCCCGGCGTGGTCGCGGTCGTGGTCGCGGCTGTAGCTGTGGCTTCGGAGTGTGACGGCCTGGCGAGCGAAAACCGGATGCCCCGAATAGAAGGTCGAGAAGAGACGGGACACCACGTCTTCGCGCGTGCCGCCCGCCACCAGCCGATCGGCCAGTGACTCGGTGTTCGCGCCGGTGACCGGTCCGAAGCAGCCGTAACACCCGCGCCCGACCGAAGGGCAGAGCGCACCGCAGCCCGCCCGAGTCACTGGGCCGAGGCAGGGCGTCCCGCCGGCAACCAGGACGCACACCGTCCCGCGGCCCTTGCACTCCTGACACACGGTGTGGTCGGGGATCACGGGCTTGCGGCCCACGAGGCCGGCTGCGATCACCTCGAGCAGCTGACGACGGTCGATCGGGCAGCCGTTGAGCTCGTAGTCAACCGGCACGTGGGCGGAGATGGGTGTCGAGGTGGACAGGGAGGACACGTACTCGGGGTGGGCGTAGACGACCGGGACGTACTCCCCCTCGGCCGCCAGGTTGCGCAGGGCCTGGACCCCTCCGGCGGTGGCGCAGGCACCGATCGTCACCAGCCGCCGCGACGCTGCCCGGATGTCGAGGATCCGCGCCGCATCCTCAGCGGTGGTGACCGAGCCCTCCACGAGGGAGAGGTCGTACGGTCCCTCGACCGAGGCGCGCGTCATCTCCGTGAAATGGGAGATCCGCACCGCTCCGGCCAACGCCAAAAGCTCGTCTTCGCAGTCGAGCAGGCTGAGCTGGCACCCGTCGCACGAGGCGAACTTCCAGACCGCCAGCGTGGGTCGGACGACGTCACTCATCGGTACCGCTGCATGAAAAGCCAGTCGGCCAGACCGCCGTACGTCACGATCGGCCCGTCGCGACAAACCAGGAGCGGGCCGAATTGGCAGTGCCCACAGAGGCCGACCCCACACTGCATGTTGCGCTCCAGTGACACCCGGATGCGACCGGGGTCGAGGCCGCGATCCACCAGGGCGCGCGCGCCGAAGCGCATCATGACCTCCGGCCCACAGAGCAGCGCCTTTGCCCCTCGGTCGATCGGCGCGTCGGGGAGGAGCGCCGTCACCACACCGACCACCCCGTCCCAGCTGGTGTCGCCGCTGTCGACGGAGACCGCGACGTGCACTCCGTCCTCCCGCCAGGCCCGGAGGTCGTCTTCGAAGAGGATCTGGTCTGGTGAGCGGGCGCCGACCAGGACGACGACACGGCCCCGCCCCTCGCGCTGGCGGGCCACCAGGTCCCTCACCGCGCCGATGAGCGGGGCCAGGCCGATGCCGCCGGCCATGACGACGACGTCGAGCCCGTCCTCGAGCTCGTCGACGCCCCAGGATGTTCCGAACGCACCGCGCACCCCGACCACGGAGCCGACCGGCGCCGAACACAGCGCGCCACTCGCCGCGCCCACCCGGCGGATCGTGTGCCGCAGCGCGCCAGGTTCGCCTGGGGCGCTCGACATGGAGATGGCGATCTCCCCGCACCCGAAAGCCGTCAGCATGTTGAACTGCCCGTGCCGGAAGCGCACCCGTTCGCCGTGCAGAGGCTCAAGCGAGAGGGTGACCACGTCTGCCAGCTCCTCGTGCCGGCCGACGACCCGGTAGGGCTCCGGAAGGAGCGAGCCGGCCGGCGCCGTGCCGGTTGTCTCACGCAGACTCGACACGGCCGTACAGGTCGAGGAGCCGGATCCGGGTGGCCTGTAGCCGCTCGAGGATCAGTCCCGTCAGCTTTTCGAGGAACGGGAACCCGACGGCAGGATCAGCCGCCAGCGCTTCACGCAACGGCGATGCGGCAATCGTCACTGCCTCGACCTCGTCTATGGCCCGGGCGTCGAACTCGTAACGGTAGGGAGGCGCGACCCACGACAGGCCGACGACGCGCCCGGGAGGGACCTTCTCGACCATGAGCGCTCCGCGGCCCGGGGCGTGGATCTCGACCGACACATGCCCGTGCGTCACGAGGTACAGCCGTTCGGCAGGATCACCTTCGCGGAAGATGAGCGTGCCGGGACGGAACCGCGCCAGGTCGGCGTGCTCCGCCACCAGGTCGGTCGTACCGTCGGGCAGACCGGAGAGGAACTTGTGGGTTCTGAGCCGGGCCAGGAGCGCGTCGCTCATGCGCGGGGTCCCGCGTTCTCCTCGCCTCGGGCGCCCGCACCGTCATCCGCGCGGATCGCGGCCGCCTCCTCGGTTATGTCGATGCCCACGGGGCACCACGTGATGCAGCGGCCACACCCGACGCAGCCGGACGTATCGAACTGGTCCCACCAGGTCGAGAGCTTGTGGGTCATCCACTGCCGGTAGCGAGAGGAGGTCGTCGGCCTCGTGGCGCCACCGTGGATGTACGAGTGGTCGACGTCGAAGCACGATGACCAGGTCCGGCGGCGCTCGACGACACCGCCCAGGTCGCTCACATCCTTCACGTCGCTGCAGAAGCAGGTCGGGCACACCAGGGTGCAGTTCCCGCACGAGAGGCAACGCTCGGCGACGTCGTCCCAGCGCGGGTGCTCGAGGTTGCGTGCGAGCAGCTCGGCCAGTCCGATCGTCTCCATCCGCCGCCCCATCCGCGAGTGTGCCGACTCCAGCACGCGCCCTCGTGCGGCCCGGTCCTCCTCGCGCGCTGGGCGGCGGTCGACCTCGGCCAGCAGCTCCGCACCCTCGGGCGTCCCGATCCGCGTATAGAAGCGATGTGGGCCATCGAGAAGCTCGGTCAGAGCCAGGTCGAAACCGTCCTCCGCGCCCGGGCCACTGTCCATGGATGAGCAGAAGCAGGTCGCGCTCGGCCGACCGCATTCGACCGCCACGACGAATGCTCCCCTCCGGCGCGACCCGTAGGCGATGTCGCGCACCTCTCCCGCGTCGAGGACCCGGTCGAGGATGCCGAGGGCCGCCACCTCGCACGGTCGCGCGCCGACCGAGCGCGAGCGGCCCACTGTTTTGGGACGGGACGTCGAACGTGACCGCTCCGTTCCGCATCTCGGCGCGCCACACGACCTCGTGGGGCTTGAAGAACTCCGACTTCCACGACGCCGGACCCACGGCCCACCCGAAAAGCTCGTCGTCACCCTCGTGGCTCAGGCGGTAGCGACCAGGCCCCTGATCGTCGTGCCATCCCTTCGGCAGCTGGTCCGTTCCCGTCACCTCTGCGTGGACGACGGCGCCATCCCGCACGACAGGTCCGAGGACGCGGTACCCGAGCCTCGCCAGCGCGGAGACGAGCCCGTCCAGCGCTTCGGGGCCGATGACCCAGTCTTCACCGACGTCCGTGGGACGGACTGCCGAGGTCACGCTGCCCACACTACGCCTCATCAGGTGCGCCGACGCCTGCTCAGGCGACGCGTGCTCGATGCATGTTCGCGCAGCGTCGCCACCGTCCCCTCGTACCCTCGCGCCTACTGCCGGCCTGGGTCGCCGGCCACGGCGGCCAGGTCGCTGAACCGCCGTGCAAGGTCTCATTCGGGGTGGAGGTCAGCGTGCTCCCTGCCGCGGTGGAACGCGCACGCCTTCGGGGCGGCGTCGTGGCGCAGATGAAACCCGCACACGCCGTACACCTTCGGCGACGGCGAGCTTGGTCTCGAGGAGGTCGACCTCCCTCGAGGCCGACGAGCCACTGGCTTCCCCGGACCAGGTCGTCGCCGGACGTCGCGACTTCGCTGATCGGCGAGCTGGTGGCAGGCTTGGCCGAGGACAGTCCGACACTCCAGCTCGGCATCGGGCAGATCCCCAGCGTCGCCGCGGTGTGGATATCGGCCCGGCGAAACCTCCGGGTGTGGTCCGAGCTGATCGGCGTCGGCGTCCTGGCGCTCGACCTCGCCGGCGCGCTCGACCCGGACAACCCGGTGGTCACGTCCTTTCTCCTCGGCTCACCCCCCTCTGAGGCTGGGCCGACACGAACCCCCGCTTGCGCTGGCCAGGACGGAAGTCGTCAACGATCCGACACGGGTCGCCGCTCACCCGAACATGCTCTCGGTCAACGGTGCGACGCAGGTCGACCCTTCGCCCAGGCAACGCGAGCTTCGTCGACGAGCACATCCACTCGGGCTTCGGAGGTCAGCCCGACGTCGTGACCGGTGCGCTCCACTCGCCCGGCGGCCACGCCGTGGTCGCGCTGCCGCGCCTGGCACGACAAGACCGACTCTTCGAGCGTGGTGCCCGTGCTCTCCAACCCGGTCACGTCCTTTCAGCACTCGGCGGTGGTCAGCGAGCACGGGTGTAGCGGCCCTGTGGGGGCACTCGCAGCATTCCAGGCGCAGCACCTCGTCGACGAGGTCGGCGATCCCCGGGGCGAGGCCGGCCTGGCCGAGGCAGCCCGTCGACTCGGACAGGGCCGGGACTTCGACGAGTGTCGACCAGCATCACGCCTCGCTGCCGGAGCGCTCCGCGCGAGGATGTCATGCTTTCCAGCCCGAGCCGAGTCAAGAGCCGCCGACGAGAGGAGTGGACGTGGAAGCCCCCGACCACCTGAACAGCCACCAGCGGGACACCATGGCGCACATCTTCCGGCACCCGCTCAGCCACAACATCGAGTGGCACTCGGTGCTCTCCCTCCTCAACGCCGTGGCGACGGTGCAAGAGACCCATCGCGGCGACTACCAGGTCACCATCGGGGACCAGACCGAGTCGTTCGAGCGACCCCGCCACAAGGACGTGAGAGCAGAGGAGGTGGCCAGCCTCCGACGCCTCCTGCGCGGCGCCGGTTACGGGCCGGAAGGACCACCGACCGATTGACGCGTTCGCGCGGGCGGTCGAGGCCGGGTCCTCGACGCCATGAGCGTGGTACAGGAGATCGGGTCCCAGACCGGGCTTCCCGTCGAGCCGGAGCTGACGAGCCTGCCGGCACGCGCGCCGGCGTGATTCCGGGTCACCAATGGTGAGCGCGCTGGCGCCGGACCAGACTGTCGCCATGAGCTCCAGCGATGCGGTCGAAAGCGTCCTGGCCGCCGACATCGGCGGGACCCAGATGCGAGCGGCCATGGTCCATCCCGACGGCACCGTCTTGAGCCGGCGAACAGAGCGCACGCCCCGACATGCGGAGGCCCCCGCAGCGCTGGTCGAGCTCATCAGCTCCGCCGCGACCGAGTTCGGCCGTGACCAGGTGTCGCACGCCGTGGTCGGCCTGCCAGGCGGGGTCGACTACGAGGCCGGTCGCCTCCTGTTCGCGCCGAACCTGCCTCCCGAATGGCCGGACCAGCTCACCTGCGACTCGCTGGCCGACCGGCTCGGCATGCCCGTTTGCATCGCCAACGACGCGGACCTGGCGGCCGTGGGCGAGGCCTACTTCGGTGCGGGCCGCGGCGGAACCGACGTGGCCTACCTCACGATCTCGACCGGCATCGGCGCCGGTGTCCTCCATCGGCGGCGCTTGATGCGCGGGCGATGCTCGGCGGCCGAGCTCGGCCACACCGTGATCGACTGGCGCCGGTGGCGCGAGGGGGAGCCCGCCACCCTCGAGGAGCTGGGCTCGGGCAGCGGCCTCGCCCGGCTGGCGCGCGAACGGGGCCTGGGCGACCTGGACGCCCAGGCCATCGGCATGGCGGCCTCCGAGGGCGACCTGCGCGCGGTCGAGATCTGGCAGGCGGCGGTGGTGGCGTGTGCGGCGGGGGTGTCGAACCTCGTGATGTGCTTCTACCCCGACACGGTCGTGATCGGTGGCGGCCTGGGCCGCCAGCCCGAATTCTTCGCTGCCGTCCGCGACCAGGTGTACGCGCGCCCGGCCCGGCATCCCGGCGCCCTCAGCATCGTCTGCTCGGAACTGGGCGACGACGCCGGCCTCTCAGGAGCGGCGGGCTGGTCCGAGGCGACCGGCCTGGACTGACGGAGCAACCTCGAGGGGCCTCCCGACCAGGTCCGGAGCCGGGTTCTCAATAGAGTCGTCGCCGTCGGTACCAGTCCGCTGGCTCGCGCCGGCGCAGGACCCAAGAGAGAGCTCAAGAGAAGGAGTCAGCGTGCACCACCACGGGGCGGGATCCCCCGGGCGCCTGCTGCGCATCTTCGTTGGGGTGCTGGCGTCCCTGGCCTTGGCCGCCACGGCGAGCGCCCTCCCGTCCGGACCCACCTCGGGCTCTTCGCTCCCCCGCGGACCCGCCGGGATCTCGGCCTCGTCGTTCGGGGCGGGCTCGGCCGTCATGGCCCGGTTCGAGTCGCTGGCGAAAGAGGGCCGTGGCACCGTGGCCGTGCTCCTCCCCGGAACCGCCGGACACGGATCGGGCACCGCCGTCGGCGGCGACGAGGCCGATCTCGAACGTGCCTTCCGGGAGGCAGGATTGTCACCGACCCACTACGTCGTCCAGATCGCTCAAGCAAGCGATGCGACCCAGTACGCGGACGCCGTGAAGGACATCTCGAACGGCGCCCGGGTCATCGTGCTCGACCCGATCAATTCCGGAGTCGGTACACAGATTGAGGCGTTCGCCAAAGCACACGGTGTGGCGGTGGTCGACTACGACCGCCTGACGTTGGCGGGCAGCCGCGCCTACGAGGTCGGCTTCGACACTGTGGAAGCCGGGCAGCTCATGGCCCGCGGACTCGTTCACTGCGCGGCGGCATGGCACGTCCGTAGCCCCCATGTCCTGGTCATGCCCGGCGACACGTCCGACGGTGCCGCAGCGCTGCTCTCGGACGGCTACGACGAGGTCCTGAACCCGCTCTTCAAAACAGGCCGATGGGTCATGGCAGTCCGGACCCCGGGGACGTCCGATGCGGCGACAGCGGGCTCGGTCTTCCGCTCGGCCCTGAGCGCCCATCCCGATGTGAACGCGGCTCTCTTCGCCGAAGAACAGACCGGAACCCCGATCGTCGCGTACCTGCGCTCGCGACATACCCGGCCGAGGTCGTTCCCAACTACCAGCCAGGGCGTGACCGTGCCTGCGCTCGACGACATCCTTTCCGGATACCTCTGCGGCACCGTGTACGAGCCCGTGGCTGTCGAGGCCCGGGCCGCCGTAGCTCTTGCCCTCTACCTGCGCGCGGGGGTGATGCCGCCGCGGCCGCTCGTGAACGGGAGCTCTCACGACACCATCGCTCAGGTGCAGGTGCCCTCGGTCGTGCTCTCACCCCTCTGGGTGACGGCCAAGAACATCGAATCGACGGCCGTGCGCGACGGTACCGTCCGTACCTCGCAGCTCTGCGCTGGGGAGTACGCCTCCGGCTGTAAGGCCGCTGGGCTCTCCGGCTAGCAGTATCTGGACGTGACGAGACCCATCTCCGCCCACCTCGGTGCGCTTGCCCTCGGCGCCGCGTCAGTGGCCGGCATCGTGACGGAGGTCGCACCCACCCCGGCGGCCCCGGCGCTGGCGGCGACCGTCGCCGGGAACGAGTCGTGGACCGTGTACCACGGCGACGCCATGGGATCAGGCGTGGCGTCAGCGACGAACTCGGTCGACGTCGCGGCGCGGGCGTGGACATCGCCTGCGTTGGACGGACAGCTCTACGGGGAACCCCTTGCCTTCGACGGGCGCGTCTTCGTGGCGACCGAGAACGACACCGTCGACGCCTTGTCCGCCATGAACGGCACCGTGCTCTGGTCGGCTCACCTCGGGCCGCCGGTCCCGGCGGGTGACCTGCCATGCGGGGACATCACGCCCACGGTCGGGATCACGGGTACTCCGGTGATCGACCCCTCGCGCGCTGAGATCTTCGTGGTCGCCGACGAACTGGTGCACGGCACCCCGGCGCACATGCTGGTCGGCCTGGACACGGCCACCGGGAGAAAGGAACTCGACCAGGATGTCGACCCACCGGGGTCGACGCCGTCGGCCCTGCTCCAGCGCACAGGCCTGGCCCTCGACGACGGGCGCGTGGTGTTCGGCTTCGGCGGCAATTACGGCGACTGCGCCTCGTACCGCGGCCACGTCATCTCCGTGAGCGAGGCCGGGGGCGCTCCAGAGGACTTCTCGGTCGATGCCGCGGCCGACGAGTCCGGCGGCGCAGTGTGGATGGGAGGAGCGGCCCCCGTCGTCGACGAGCACGGCGACATCTGGGTGAGCACGGGGAACGGGTCCGTGACCTCCGCTGCTCACCCGTACGACGACAGCGAGGCCGTCGTGGAGCTCTCCCCGTCGCTGGCGCTCGTGCAGTTCTTCGCCCCGGCGTCCTGGCTTTCGCTCAACGCGCACGATCTCGACCTGTCCATGGCTCCGGTGCTGCTCCCCGACGGCCAAGTGGTCGTCGCCGGGAAGTCCCGCGTCGTCTACCTTCTGAATTCCTCCGCCCTGGGCGGGATCGGAGGGCAGGAGGCGTCGGTCGGTTCGGGATGCGACGACGACGTGGACGGCGGCACGGCGGAGGTCGGAACCACGGTCTATCTGCCGTGCCTCTCGGGGATCATCGCCGTGCGCGCGTCCGCATCGCCTCCCTCACTCACCGTGCTGTGGCGCTCGGGAACCGGAGGCGGGCCGCCGATCGTGGCCGACGGGCTCGTCTGGACCATCGGTCAGGACGGCACGTTCTCGGGTCTCGACCCGACCACGGGAGCGGTCAGGGAGCAGGCCCGGGTCGGGCCGCCCGCGAACCACTTCCCGACCCCGTCCATCGGTGACGGCCTCCTGCTCGCTCCAGCCGAGGACCAGGTGGTGGCGTTTCCGGCGCCAGAGAGCGCGCCGCCTTCGACCCGGCCGAACCCGACAACCACCAGCGCGGCGAAAGCGACCACCTCCGTCCCCGCAAGCGGTGGGCGCGCTGGGACGCCGATCGCGCTCATCGCTGCGCTGGTCCTCGGCGGGGCGGCCGTCCTCGTGCTCGGTGGTTGGCTGGTGAGAAGGTTGCGCCATTGACACAGCGAGGCGCTGCGGCCGTGTCGCCCGCAGCGCCTCGCTGTGTTTCGATACTTCTGCCCCGCTGGGGACTGCCGGCCCTTTCAGGCCCGGAGTCCGCCGGTGATCAGCCTCCGTTCTGGCACACCGACAGGGACTGGCCCTGGAAGGTCTCGGAGCCGTTGCCCACCTTCGACGGCTTCTCGCCGAAGTAGGCCGGAGTCACCAGGTCCTGGAGGTGCCAGGTGACGCCACCGACCGTATAGGCGTAGTCCCCGTAGTTCGCCTCGATCTCGAGCGGGTCGCCCACCTCGTAGATCAACTGGTCGTTGCCCTGCGTGCCGCAGGCTGCCGGCACGTCGGTGTTGTTGGTCTCCGGGTCGTCGACGTACTCACCCAGCTCGTGGCTGAGGGCCGAGACGTCCTGGCTGAACGCGCCGGACACGGTGAAGTAGGTGTACTCGGCGTACGCCTGGGTGCCGTTGTAGTTGTGGTACCCGCCGATGCAGCAACCCGAACTGTTCGAGTTGTCTGAGAGGTACGAGTCGACGACGGCGAAGATCGGCAGCGCCGTTGCCGGGATGCCGTCTGCGGTGATCACCGACTCGATCAGCGGGTCGAACCAGTTGATGTTGGCCACGATCACCGGGATGCCGAAGGCCGTGTACACGCCACCGTCGGCGGCCGGCACCGTGATCGACACCTCGGGCTTCACGGTCGGCGTGCCGAAGAGCACGTGGTAGTTCGTGTTCGTCTTCACCTTGTTCCAAAGGTCCAGTCGCTGGAAGGCATCGATGTACTGGGTCGTCCCGACGTTGGTTCCACCCTGCACGTAGTCGATGCTGCTGTTGAAGATCGGGCTCGCCAGGGTCTTGTTCACGGCACTGCTGCTACCGCCCGCGGTCGGGTCCTCGACCGTCGAGCCCGACGTCAGCTTGACCGGGATGATGTCGACCGGGACGGTCGTGGCCGGCCCGCTCTTCGGGTTGGTGCCGATGAATTGGTCCTGGTACTTCGTGCCGAGGTACTTGTAGTGGAACTCCCAGTTCGGTGGCAGCGAATTGGGCTGCGCTTTGGCCGAACGAGCCGCGGTGTGCAGCACCGCGAAGTTCGGGTGCACGGTGATGTTCGGTGCTGCTGCGCCGGCACCACCTTGAGCAATGACGGCAGACACCCCCAAAGCTGCGAATACGGCTCCGGCCGCGAGCCGAGAGATCCTGTGCCTCATTGATACCGCCTCCTTAATCGCCCGTTAAGATCGCCCCGAGGCCGGGCAGTTTTGCAGGGGGAGTGGCACCGCGTCAACCATCCTCGGGACGGTCCGAAAGTCTCCCCGGGACGGTCCGAAAGTCTCCTCCGGACGGTCCGAAGCAAGAATTTCAGGGCTCCGAAAGGCAAACATTGGCGCTGCAGTCGCGTTTCTCTTGTTCGCGCCACCCCGTTGGCACGCCACGGATCGTCCGGCGCAAGGGCGAGGCCGTGGCCGTGGTCGTAGTAGAGCCCGAGAAGGCGATGTTCTGACGCACCCAGATTCTTCCCCGGGCACGACGATACGACCGCGATGACCTTTTTCGGGCAATCGCTCCTTGGGGCGACCTGGTGTGACCGATCAGGGCACCTTGATCATCTTGGTCTTCGAGGTGTTCGGGTAGTACAGGCTGCTGCCGTGGTAGGTGGCGTAGACGTTGTAGTTCGAGGCGGCGTGGCTGAGCGCACCGGTCGTGCACGAGGCCGTCCCGGCGGACAACGTGAAGGTGTTGGTGCCTCCGCTACAGCTGACCGCGTTGCCGTGCTTGTCGGTGATGACGAAGGTCAGCGTTCCCGTCGGGGTCCCGAGAGAGGAGGGGGTCCCCTTCACCGTGGCGCTGATCGTGGCCGTGCCGCCGTTGCTCGAGGGCGCGGTGACGTGAAGCTTGACCGATGACGTCCCGAGCTGGACGTTCTCTTGGTAGGTCCCGCTGCCTGCGTTGAAGTTGGCATCGCCGGGGTAGGTGACCTTGGCGATGTAGGGACTGCCCGAGGCGACGAGCTGTCCCGCGGCGACGCTACAACTCGCCGTCTCGTTGGTGCCGCTCGTCCCCGTCGAGGTCGACGCGCAGCTCGCCGACGCCCCGCCATGGCCGCTGATGGTCCACGTGGGCGTCCCCGTCGGCGTGGCGCCGCTGGTCGAACCCGGAGCGGCCGCCGAGATGGTGGCGTTGAAGGTCACCGCGCCGCCGGTGATGGCCGGGTTCTGGGTCGAGGTGATCGAAAAGGCCGGGTTGGCCGGGTTGATCGTCTCGCTGAGCGGGGTCGCCGCGGTCCCCCCGGTGAAGTTCGAGTCGCCGGCGTAGGAGGCACCGACCGAGAGCGGGGACTCGGAGGGGTTGAGGCCCGAGAGGATGCACGTGGCCTTGCCCGAAGAGATGACCACGGTGTCAGAGCCTTGGCAGAGCGGCGTCGCCCCCGGGGTCGTGAATTTGAAGGTGACCAGGCCCGTCGGCGTCCCCGCCCCGGGGGCGGCGGCCGAGACCGTGTCGGTGACGATGAATTGCTGGCCCGTCACGCTCGGGTTCGCCGTCGAGGTGAAGGCCTGGGCGGCTGCGTCCTTCGAGATGGTGACGCTCTTGGAGCCCGACGAGGCGTTGAAGTTCGAGTCCGAGCTGTAGGTGGCGGTGACGCTGACCGTGCCCGGCGCCGGGTACGAGGTCGAACACGTGGCCGTGTCGGGGCTGGTCACGCTGAGCGGGGCCGCCGCGCACAGCGTGGTCGAGCCCTGGGTGAACTTGACCGTGCCCGTCGGGGTGCCCGAGCCCGGGGAGGCGACGGCGATCGTGGCCGTATAGGTCACGCTCTGGCCGACCACGGGTGAGGCGGTGGCGCTCAGCACCGTCGTCGTCGAGGCCGGAGTCACCGACTCGGTCGTGGTCGCGCTCGACGTGGCGTCGTTGGTGTCGCCACCGTAGGCCGCCGTGATCGTGTCCGAGCTCGTCGTGCTCGTCGGTTCATAGGTGCAGCTCGCCGTATCGGGGCTCGACCCGTTCAAGCTGCCCTGGCAGAGCTGGCCACCGGCGTCGGAGAAGGTGACCGTCCCCGTCGGCGAGGTCGCAGATCATTGCACTCGCAGTGCCAGGGTATCGCGGGAAGCGTCGGAGGCGCTCAGCGCCCGGCGAGCACCACCTCGAGCACCGTGCCGACACCAGCGAGCAGCAGCGAGACCGACACGACCACGGCCATCAACTTGAAGAGGGGATGATGCATCGGCTCCCAGTCGCCGAGGTCGTCGAACTGGTCGAGCGAGTAGTCGCCCCCGTCGGCCCACCCGGGTTCGCCCGGGGGCCGGTCCTCGAGCGGGCGCGGCTCGCGGGTGGCGATATAGCCCACGAACGGCGCCAACCCATCGGGGAAGTGAGGCTGAGGCGGTCCCGGGAGGTGACCCTGCATCGGAGGACACATTAGTCCTGCACACAGGCGCCGTGGCGGTGAGCCCGTCTACCCTTCTCGGATGGACGAGCCCCAGCAGATCGGCTTCACTGCCCCCGAGTCCACCCCTCGTTTCCCACACCAACCAAAACCGCCGGCGGGCGCCCCGAACGTCGTCGTCATCGTTCTCGACGACACCGGATTCGGCCACCTCGGCGCATTCGGTTCCGACATCGGCACCCCGCGTCTCGACGGGCTCGCCACCGACGGTGCCCCCTTCAGCCGCTTCCACGTCACCTCGCTGTGCTCGCCGACGAGGGCGTCCTTCTTCACGGGCCGCAACCACCACGCCGTGGGTATGGGCTTCCTGGCCGACATCCCGTTGGGCTTCCCCGGCTACCACGCCCGGCTGCCGAATTCGGCGGTGGCGCTGCCCCGACTGCTACGCGACGCCGGGTATTCGACGCTGGCTGTAGGCAAATGGCACCTCGTCCCGCGGTCGGCAACGCTCGGCCGCCGGGCCGTTCGATTCCTGGCCACTCGGCCTCGGATTCGAGCGCTACTACGGGTTCCTCCAGGGTGACACCAACCACTGGGCCCCCAACCTCGTCTGCGACAACCATTACATCGACCCCCCTCGCCGGCCGGAGGAGGGCTACCACCTGAGCGAGGACCTGACGGACCAAGCGGCGCGGATGGTGCAGGACCAGCAGCAGGCCGCGCCCGGCAAGCCCTTCTTCCTGTACTTCGCTCTGGGCGCCATGCACGCGCCGCACCACGTCGCGCCCGAGTGGGTCGACCCTTACCGGGGTGTCTTCGACAAGGGGTGGGACGCCTGGCGCCGAGCGAGCTGTTCGGCCGCCAGATCGCATCGGGGATGGTGCCGCAGGGCACGATCCTCACCGAGAGGCCTTCGTGGGTTCAGGCCTGGGCCGACCTCTCGGCCGACGAACGGCGCATGTTGGCCCGCCAACAGGAGGTCTTCGCGGGGTTCCTCACCCATACCGACGCCCAGATCGGGCGTCTGCTCTCCTCCCTCGAGCGCCTCGGGGTCCTCGACGACACGCTGGTGATGGTCTTCTCCGACAACGGAGCGAGCGCCGAAGGTGGCACCCAGGGCAGCTTCAACGAGCACCGGTTCACCGCACACCTCCGCGAGTCGGTCGAGGAGAACCTGGCGCACTACGACGACTGGGGCGGCTTCACCACCTACTGCCACTACTCGTGGGGATGGGCATGGGCGGGCAACACGCCGCACAAGCTCTGGAAGCGCTACACCTGGCTCGGGGGGACCCGCACGCCGTTGATCGTCCGCTGGCCGAGGCCATGTCTCGGCTCCGGGCGCGGCGAGGCCGCAGTTCGCTCACGCCACCGACCTCATGCCGACGATCATGGCCGCGGCGGGGCTGGAACCCCCGGAGGCGGTCGACGGCGTCGCCCAGCAGCGACTCGACGGGGTGAGCCTCCTCCCCGCCCTCGAGGACCCCGGATGCCCGGAGGTCCATCACACCCAGTACTTCGAGATGATGGGTTCGCGGTCCATCTACCACGACGGCTGGAAGGCGACGACCGACCACATCGGCACGGGCGTCCTCGACGAGGAGGAACTCGCGGTCGGGAGCCGGGACTTCGCCGAGGACCGCTGGGAGCTCTTCGACCTCGCCTCGGACTTCTCGGAGGCCGTCGACCGGTCCGCCGAAGAGCCGGAGCGGGTCCGACAGCTCTCCGACCTGTGGACGCGCCGAGGCGGAGCGCAACAACGTGCTCCCGATCTCCGACGGACTGGTCGACCGGTTGAGCGGGTTCATCCCGCCCGCCTGGCCGGCAGGGCCTTCGCGCACCTTCCTGCCCGGAGCCGGACCGGTAGCGGACGAGTCCGTTCCCATGCTCTGGGGAGGCTTCCGGATGACGGCCGTGATCGTCGTCGACGACGTCGCCGCGGACGGTGTCATCTACGCGCTCGGTGACTGGTTCGGCGGCTATGCCCTCTTCGCGACCGGCGGCATCGTCTCGTTCGCCTTTGCTCGCGCCGTCGACACGTTGGAGCTCACGACACGCGACGCACTCGCACCGGGACATCATGAGATCGCCGTGACGTATGCGCTCGGCACCGATGGAGCGCCCGGCCGCATGGCGCTCGAGGTGGACGGCGCCCAGGTGGACAGGATTGAGGTGACGGGCATTCTCCCGATCGCCCTTCAGCACGGAGGGGCCGGTCTGCGCCTCGGTCGGGACACCGGCTTCCCGGTGTCGCCGGCCTACTCGCCGCCTGCCCCGTTCACCGGCACCGTCCACCAGCTGCGCATCGAGACTCCCGGAGCTTCCACACGGGATCGGGTCGCGGAGGTGCGGACGGCATTGCACGCGGATTGACCGGGCACGTCAGCTCGCGCCCTCGACCGCGGCGCGAGCGTGCGCCAGATGCTCCCGGGCGTGGCGTGCCGCCACGGCGGCGAGGGCCACGGTCGGCAGCTCCCGGCCGCCGGCCGGCCCGAACGTCGCCGTCCGGTCGAGCTCCTCGTCGCTGAGCGAGCGCAGGGTGCGCTCGAGTGGCGCGGCGTTGGCCTCGAGAAGGGCGATCGTCTCGTCCCGGCCAGCCGTCGCGGCCCGGGCGGCGTGAGCGGCGTTGTCCTGGTCGATCCCCTCTGCGGTGTCGGTGACCGCATCGCCCCGCGCCATACGCGAAAGCCACACGAGCCCGTGCTCGTGGCCCTCGGCGATGTGGTGCATCACGACGCCGATCGCCCACTCCTCCCCCGGCACGATGACCGCCCACTCGGCGTCGGAGCACGACCGGGCGAACGCCATGACCTCGTTGTTCGCCGCGGCGAAATCCTCGGCGAGCGCCGTCGCGCGCGCTCAGACGGCACGGGCCCCACGAATCCCCGCCAGCTCGCTCAGCTCCTCCACACTCGACGTCCCAGGTGGATCGCAACGCGACGCGGCCCCGACGGCAGCGTCTTGGAGCACGGCGTTCACGGGAGTCGGCACGCCGTGGAGCCGGCCCAACAACACGATCTCGCCGTTGAGGTACTCCGCCTCGATGGACCCTGCACCCCGAGCCAGGCTCTGCCAGCTCGAGCCGCCGCGCCACTCGCCCGACGAGGTGGTGGCGATACGAAGGTTGTCGGCCCGGCGCTCCCGGTCCTCCTCGGCGCTGGCCACGTCGATGCCTGCGGCCGCCAGGACCTCGGCACCCTCCTGCTGGGCCGCCTTCGCCAGCGGGCTGAAGCGTCCCTCGGGCCCGCACAGCGCTTCCACCGCGTTGGCCAGGTTCATGAGCAGCTTGCGGTACTTCCAGCGCATGATGTCGGGACGGGCAACGGACTGAAAGGTGGTCGTCTCGATGGCGCCTGCGATGGCCCGACCGGCGGCGTCGATGCCCGACGGGTAGCGGCCCAGATCGAGCATGCCCGAGACCGGTGCCGAGTGGATCTGGACCACTCCGGGCCGCAGCTGCGTGGCCGGGCACATCACGCACATCCCGTACGTGTTCGGAAAGCGGCGCAGCGCCCGGCGCTCGTTGTCGACCCCGTTCTGCATGCACACGACGGGCGTCTCGCTCGGGCTCGGGCGAGCTGGGCCAGCGCCTCCTCGGTGTGCTGGCTCTTGACGGCGAGCAATACGACGCTGTCGGCGTACCAGTCCAGGGACGCCGGGTCGGTGACCGCAGGCACGGCGAGTGTCTCGGACTCCTCGGGCGCCTCAAGAACGAGGCCCGTCGACGCAAGCGCCCTCCCGTGGTCGCCGCGGGCCACGAGCGTGACGTCGTGGCCCCGCTGGAACAGGCGGGCTCCGACGGCGCCCCCGATGGCGCCGGCTCCGAAAACCACGAAGCGCATCGGTGGCACTCTGCCACGTGCACGTGCCGGCACGCCCGTCTGCCACGGGCCGGGCGGACCGGGCGATGGCGGACCGGGCGATGGCGGATCGGGTGCCAAGCTGTGAGTCGTGAGCCCGAGTTCACCCCTCGACCGGGCGGTGGCGCTCGGCGGCACCGTCGCCGGCGCACCGCTGCGCCTCGTCGGAGGCTTGGCCGAGCCGGCGCGCCGGGACGTGGCCCGCAATGTCCGCCGCGCCGTCGGGATCTCCGCTGAGCCCGGTCCCATCGCCCTCGATCCCTCGTCCGCCTACCTCGACCCTGACTCGGTGGCCCGTCTCGTGCACCGCGACCTGCCGTCGATGCTGATCGGCGGGCTCAGCGCCCTCATGCTCCAGATGCTGCACCCACTCGCCATGGCAGGGGTGGCGGAGCACTCGAGCTACCAGGAGGACGCGATCAGGCGCCTGCGGCGGACGGCCGAGTTCGTATCCGCGACGACGTTCGGGACGGTCAGCGAGGCCGAGGCGGCCATCGCCCAAGTGCGCCGCGTCCACCGGCGGGTCAGGGGGACGGCACCCGACGGCCGCGCCTATTCGGCCGACGACCCCGAGCTGGTCACCTTCATCCACGTGGCGGAGATGTCGAGCTTCCTGGCCTCGTCGAGGCGCTACGGCGCCGCCGACCTGAGCCCCGCGGCGTGCGACCAGTACTACGCCGACGTCGCCCCGGTGGCGTACGCGCTCGGCGCCACGTGGGTCCCCCGCTCGGCCGACGAGGTCGAGGCCTACCTCCTGCGGGTCCGGCCCGAGCTCAATGCCGGGCCGCAAGCGCGGGCGGCACGCGAGTGGCTGGTGCACGGCGTGGCGAGGCGGCCCGACGAGCGAGCGGTCTACGCGCTGGTGCTGGCAGCCGCGATCGGGGTCCTCCCTCGGTGGGCCCGCCACGAGCTCGGCCTGACGGTGGCGGGCCCGGTGGACCTGTTGCTCGACACCGCCGCGGTGACGCCGCTCATGAGGGGTTTGGCGGCGGCGGTGCGCTGGGCCGTCGCGCCGGCCCGTTGAGCCGGCCGCTGGCGCCTGGTGGGCACAGGTGGTCTCAGGTCGCCAGCGAGAGGCCGCCGTCGACGACGACGACCTGGCCCGTGACGTAGGCCGCCCGGGCCAGGGACACGACGACCTCGGCGACGTCCTCGGGCCGGCCCGAGCGCCGGAGCGGGGCCGCCTGTTGCACCACCTCGCGCACCAGGTCCCAGTCGGCCGTCCACGGCGTGTCGACCAGTCCCGGCGCCACCGCGTTCACCCGGACCCCGGGACCGACCACCTTGGCCACCAGCCTGGTCATGTGGTTGAGCGCCGCCTTGCTCGCCGCGTACGGGATGGAGGACCCGGTCGGGCGCACCCCGGCGACCGAGGCCACGTTCACGATCGACCCGCCCGCCCTCGCGCAGCGCGGGCATGGCGGCGACGGACATGGCCCACGTGCCGAAGACGTTGACCTCGAAGATCCGTCGCCACACGTCGACGGTTGCCGCCTCCAGGTCGTGGTGTGGGATCACGGCGGTCGTCCCGGCGTTGTTCACCAGCGTGTCGAGGCGTCCCCAGCGCTCGAGTGCGGCGGCCACCAGCCGCCCGGGGGTCTCGGGATCAGTGAGGTCGCCACGGACGTAGAGCCGCGTCCGGCAGCGAGGCGGCAACGGCCTCGCCCGCCTCGACCGAACGACTCGAGTTGACCAGCACGCCGGCGCCCAGGGCGGCGAAGGCGCGTGCGGTGGCCTCGCCGATGCCGCTCGACGAACCCGTGACCACGACGGCGTGGCCCTCCAAGGGCTGGGTCACCGGGGCACGATGCCCCAGCATGCCGACCACTCCTGGCCCGCGCTGCAGCTCGACCAGGTCCTTGCCGGTGCGGAAGGCGTTCGGCGGGCAGGTCATCGGCTCAATCGCCACGGCGCGGCGGCGCTGCGGCAGTTCGGGGAGCGTGTCCCCGGTGTACACCATGAGGTACGGGAAGTGTTCGTCCAGCCACAGCGTCGCCCCCGCCCGGCCGCCGGGCGCATCGAGGCTGGCGCGGGCGCGGCCGTCGGTGTCGCGGTCGAGGGTGGTGAAGCAGGTGTCGAGCACGGTGGGTCCGACGAAGCGCGAGGTGGTGAAGTCGCGCTCGGTCTCGTCCACCGGGCTAAGCTCTCCCGTCGGCAGGCCGCGGTCGTCGGTGTCGAGCGTGTGGTGCGCGGGCACGTGCAGGATGGCGCCGTCCACGGTCTCGGTGCCCGCGGTCAGGTAGGGGTGGAACCCGAGGCCGAACGGGACCGAGCTCTCGTCGAGGGACTGGGCCCGGGCGGTGACGGTGAGGCCCTCCCGCCCGACGTGGTAGTCGAGCTCCATCAGCAGCGAGAACGGATAGCCGGGCGAGGGATGCAGCTGCAGGCGGAGGGAGACCTGGTTCTGGTGACGCGTCTGGAGCGTCCAGGGCATCCAGCGCACGAGGCCGTGGATGGCGTTGTGGCGCTCGGGCTCGTCGAGCGCCGCCTGGGCGCGCACCCCGTCGAGCTCGTAGCGCCCGTCGGCCAGCCGGTTGGGCCACGGCGCCAGCACCTGGCCGCGGCCGGAATGGGACCACTCGTCGGGTCCGAAGCCGTCGAGGACGGGCGCTCCCCCGGACGAGTACCAGCGCAGGGTGGCCCCGACCTCACAGACCACGACCTCTTGGCTTCCGTGCCCGATGCGCCACTGCTGCCCGGTCGGCGAGGCGACCGAGATCCGGGGTGTCCGCTGGTCATTACCTCATGGTGCCTCGAATTGAAGCAGACCGGGCCTGCGGCGGGGGTGACCGCGCCGGTGAAGGCCCCGGGACCGTCGGGTGAACGGCCCGCGACGCGGTCGGGCCGGCGACCGCATCCCCGATAGCGTGCGGAGCCGGTGAGGATCCTGGTGACCAACGACGACGGGGTCGGGGCGCCGGGCCTGGCCGCCTTGACCCGAGCCCTGGTGGCGTGGGCCGACGGCCCCGGGCGCTCGCTCGGGACGGCGGACTCGCCGGCACCACCCGAGATCGTCGTGGTGGCACCGAGCTCCAACTACAGCGGCGCGGGCGCCGCCGTGGGTTCGGTCACGGAGACCACGACGATCCCGTACCAGCGGGCCGCGGTCGAGGGCGCCGAGACGGTGGAGGCCTACGGGCTCGACGCGTCGCCGGCGTTGTCGGTGATTGCGGGCGCGCTCGGCGCGGTCGGACCGAAGCCGGACCTCGTGGTCTCGGGCATCAACCACGGCGTCAACGTCGGGCGGTCGATCCTCCACTCGGGCACCGTGGGCGCCGCGCTCACCGCGAGCCAGCTGGGCATCAGCGCCCTGGCCGTCTCGCTGCGCGTCGGCGGTGACCCGGACCCGTGGGACACGGCGGCGCACTTGGCCGTGGCGCTCATTCCGCTCCTGGTGGCGGCGCCGGAACGGACGGTGCTGAACCTCAATGTCCCTGCCCTCCCGCTCGACGAGGTGCGCGGGCTCCGCTGGGCGCGGGTGGGGGGCGCGGCCTGATCAAAGCGGCGCGGGGCACCGGGTCCTGGGAGGCGCCCAACCGCGAGGAGATGGAAGGCCCGGCGGCGGTCGAGGCGGCGCGCGCGGTGATGGAGGGCGAGCCCGACGAAAAGGGCGAGATCGTCCTCGTGGTCGGCTCGCCCTTCCCGCACCGCATTGAGCACGACCCACCGCGAAGCGGCCGCGGAGGACGCCACGCTGGTCGCCCAGGGCTACGCCGCGCTGACCGCTCTACGCGGGCCCCGGGCCGAGGAGGACACCGAGCTCCTGACACGCCTCGACTCGGGCCTGGGGCCGGCCCTGTCGCCCTTCGGCTTCCCCGGCTGACCGGCGCCCGGACTCGGCCGAAACCGGTCGTCCGGCCGGTCGAGAGGGCGGTCAATCGTCGTCGCCCCGCGGGGCGTGCCGCCGGCGCTTGGTCAAAGCCCGGCGGCGCTTGTCGTCCACCCGGCGCGCCCGCGCGCGCGGCGGTGGGGCGGGTCGCCCTCCGTTCGGGCTCGACGCGGAGGCCGTCGTGGATGCGCGTGGCCAGGCGCTCGAGGGCACGCTCGCGGTTGCGTGCCTGCGAGCGCGACTCGGCGGCCGCGGCGCGCACCGTCGTCCCGTAGCGTTCCAAGAGGCGGGCGCGCTGCCGTGGGCCGAGCGTGCCCGAAGCGGCGACGTCGAACTCGACCTCGACCCGGCTGAGGGTGCGGTTGGCGTGTTGCCCCCCGGGGCCGCCCGACGTCGTCGCCCGCCACGTCACCTCGGACAACGGCAGGTCGAGGCCACGGTGGACGTGCAGCACACCCTCCCTCTCCACGGAGAAGAGCGTACGGGTACCCGGGTACGCTCCGGGGCCATGGAATATCGGCATCTCGGAAGCTCAGGCATGATCGTCTCCGCGCTCTCCTACGGCAACTGGGTCACCCACGGCAGCCAGATCGGGGAGGACACCGCGGCGGCCTGCGTCGAGGCGGCGCTGGACGCCGGGATCACGACCTTCGACACGGCCGACGCCTACGCCCTCGGCCAGGCGGAATCGGTGCTCGGGCGGGCCCTCAAAGGCGTGGCGCGCGACTCCATCGAGATCTTCACCAAGGTGTACTGGCCGACCGGTCCGAACCCGAACAACCGTGGACTCTCGCGCAAGCACATCGTGGAATCCCTCCACGCGTCGCTGGAGCGGCTGCAGACCGATCACGTCGACCTGTACCAGGCGCACCGCTACGACTTCGAGGCCCCCCTCGAAGAGACACTGCGCGCGTTCGACGACCTCGTCCGTCAGGGCAAGATCCACTACGTGGGTGTGTCGGAGTGGACGGCAGAACAGATCGAAGAGGCGCTGCGGGTGGCCGACGACATGGGCTTCGACCGCATCGTGTCGAACCAGCCCCAGTACTCGCTCATCTGGCGGGTCATAGAGGCCGAGGTCGTCCCGCTGTGCGAGAGGGAGGGTATCGGGCAGATCGTCTGGTCACCGTTGGCTCAGGGCGTCCTCACGGGCAAGTACCTTCCCGGCGGGGCGTCGGCACCGGAGGGTTCCCGGGCCACCGGGCCCGAGGGTGGGGAGATCAGTTGGCTCCTGCGCGACGAGGTGCTCGAGCCCGTCCAGTCCTACGCCGCGCTGTGCCGCGAGGCCGGGTACACGCCGGCCTCGGTCGCGCTGGCCTGGGTTCTGCAAAACGAGAACGTCAGCAGCGCCATCGTCGGTGCGAGCCGTCCGGAGCAGATCGCCGAGAACGTCAAGGCGCTCGACGTCGAGCTCTCGTCCGACTTCGTGGCGGCGATTGAGGAGGCGCTGGCGCCGACGACGCTGTCGGACCCCGGCTTCACCTTCAGCCCGGACACGCGCCCCGAGCCGGCCCGGCCGCGCTCGGCCGGCCGGGCGCGGCCCGATGGGCTCAGCCGGGCCGGGTTCAGCCTGGGCGGCGGCGCGGCGTCGAAGCGGGAGGTGAACGTGCGCACGGCGAGCGTGGAGTGCGTCCGGTGCTCCTCGAAGACGCGGGCGTAGCCCGTGTGCGCGATGCGCCACCCCTCGTCCATCAGCAGGTAGCGGTCGGCATAGAAGGCGGTGCCTCCGATCTCGAGGTCGGCCGCGGGCACGATCACCCGGTCCTGGAGGTACCAGATGCCCTCCGCCTCGCGGGCCGAGGTGAGCGTGATCTCGGGGTGGTGTCCGTGGTGCTCGGTCACGATGCCGGGGTCACCGAGCACCGAGGACAGCCAGGCCACGATGGCATTCCGCCCTCGAGGACCGTCTTGCCGTCCTCGTAGGACGCGGTGGCGTTCTCGGTGAGGAGCCGGCCCAGCTCGTCGAACTGCTTGAGGTCGAGGTTGCGGAAGTACGCGTACTTCAGACGCCTGATCGCCTCGAGCTCCGTTGCCGTGTCCATCGGCGCCCCTCTCCTTCCCTGCCCTGTGCTCCGTTCTCCGTAGCCGGCCATTGCGCCGGCCGGGCCGGACCTGCCGTGCCCGGCGGCGCGACGTGGAGCCCCGGCCCGGCACCGCCGGCTCAGGGTAGCGGCCGGAGACTTGGCGCCCGGGTCCACCGGGGACCACCATGCGCGCGTGCCGACCGAAACGAGACGCCAGCGCATCGCGGCCTACGGGGTCTGCCGGGACGACGAGGGCCGCATCCTGCTCGCCCGGGCCTCCTCGTCGCTGACGCTGCGCGGCCGCTGGTTCCTGCCCGGGGGCGGGGTCGACCACGGCGAGAGCCCTGAGGAGTCGCTCGTGCGCGAGATCGAGGAGGAGTCCGGGCTCACCGTCGAGCTGGGCGCGTTCCTCGACGTCCTCTCGGACGTCCGCACGCTGCCCGACGGCGTCAGCCTCCACACCATCCGGCTCGTGTACCAGGTCTCTTCCTGGCGCGGCCAGTTGCGTCCCGAGCGCGACGGCACCACCGACGCGGTGGCGTGGTTCACCCCGGAGGAGGTCCGGCAACTCCCGCTCGCGCTCTACGTGGAGACCGTGGTGGAGCGGCACCTCTGAACGGAGGGGCCGCCGGATCGCCAGCTCGCAGGTAACAGGTAGCAGAGGCCGAGCTCAGCAGGGAGATCGAGGCCTCTCTGCCGACGTTCTCTGAGTCGTATGAGGATCGCGTTACTGCGCCGATCGATGCCGGCGGTGATCAGCCGGCTTCGGCGAGGCCTCACCTTGGGCGGGGTCGACTGCTGGGGGTGGGCTATCGTGGGCAACTGGGCGAAGGCGAGGCGTCTTCCTCGGCAGTGCCGTCCCGATGGCGATCGCCACAGCCATTCCCCGGTTGACGCAGTGGGCGGTAGACACGGCCGCCCCGGCCCGTCGGCGCCGTCCGACCGCGTCCGGAACTCGCTGCTCCGCACGTGGACTATCGCTTCGTGGAATCGGTGTGCCGGTTGCTCCCTCGGGTCGCCGGGCCGCGGCCGACCCCGTAAGGTTCGCGCGGCACGCACCAGCGACCCGACCAGCGGGGAGAACACCCATGGCGATCAACGTGACGCCCATTGCGGGCCTGAGCGACCACATCAACGACATCCGGCTGCGCACGGCGCGCATCGTCAACGAGAGGATCCTGCCCAACGAGGCGGTCCTGTGGCACTCCCGGCGCTCCGGCGCGAGCGAGACCGAGCGCACCGAGGCGCGGGCGCTGCGGCGCGACATAGAAAGCAAGGTCAAGGCCGAGGGGCTGTGGGCGCCGCACCTGCCCCCCGAGTATGGCGGCATGGGCATCGACTTCATGGCCCACGCCTACATGAACGAGATCCTGGCCTACGCCGTCGGAGCGGCGGCCCTTTTCGGGGTGGTGGCGCCGAACTCGGGCAACCAGACGATCCTGGTCAAGTACGGCACGGAGGAGCAGAAGCAGAAGTGGCTCCTCCCCCTGGTCGAGGGCACCATGCAGTCGGGCTTCTCCATGACCGAGCCCGAGAACGCCGGCTCTGACCCGCGTTCGATCCGGACCACGGCCGTGCGCGACGGCGACGAGTACGTGCTCGACGGGCACAAGTGGTTCACCTCCAACGGGCTGGCCGCCGACTTCTTCATCGTCATGTGCCGGGTCAAGGCGTCCAAGGACGAGGAGGGCCCCGGCCGCATGGCCCAGCTGATCGTGCCCACCTCCACGCCGGGCGTGATCGTGGAGCGTGGCATCGGCATCTGGGGCGGGTCGTCGTCCGACCACTGCGAAATCCGCTACGACCACGTGCGGGTACCGGTGGAGAATTTGCTCGGCGAGGTGGGCCAGGGTCACCAGGCCGCCCAGGACCGCCTCGGCGCCGGCCGCATCTTCCACTGCATGAACTCGGTGGGCCAGATGTGGCACGCCTTCGACCTCATGGTCGAGCGCCTCCTCACGCGCGAAGTGCACGGCGGGCTGCTCAAGGACAAGCAGTTCATGCAGGGCTTCGTGGCCGACAGCTACATGGACCTGCAGTCGGCCCGCCTCATGACCATCCACGCCGCGGAGAAGGTGGACGCGGGCGACCCGCAGGCCCGCACCGAGATCAGCGCGATCAAGGTCTTCGTGCCCGCGGCGTACACCCGTGTCGTCGATCGGGCCATTCAGGTGTGGGGGGCCGCCGGGGTCACCAGCGACCTGCCGCTGGCCCAGATGTACCTCGCCGCGGCACGCTCCGCCTCGCCGACGGCCCCGACGAGGTCCACCGCATCCTCATCGCCAAGAACGTCCTGCACCACTACGAGAAGGGACAGAGCTGGGACTTCGCCGGGTGAGCCCGAGCTGGGCGCCCGGCCCGGCGGTCTCGGTGCTGGCTGACGGGCTCTTCGACGGACAGGTGGCGGTGGTCACCGGCGGAGGCACCGGGCTCGGTCGCGAGGTGGCGCACGCCTTCGCCCGCCTGGGCGGCCAGGCCGTGGTGGCGGGCCGTACCGCATCCGCCCTCGAGGAGGTGGCCTCCTCCATCGCGGCCGATGGGGCCAGCTGCCTCGCCGTTCCGACCAACATCCGGGAACCGGGACAGGTCGAGGCCCTGTGCGACGAGGTCTACCGTCGTTACGGCAAGGTCGATGCGCTGGTCAACAACGCCGGCGGGCAATTCCCGGCACCGCCCAGCGCCATCACCGACAACGGGTGGCGGTCGGTGGTCGACCTGAACCTCAACGGGACGTGGAACGTGACGTCGCGCTTCATGGTCCCCATGGCCGCCGCGGGCGCCGGGTCGATCGTCAACGTCGTCCACACGTTCGCCCTCGAGCGCGGCGCCCCCATGTTCGCCCACTCCGGTGCCGCGCGGGCCGGGGTCGTGAACCTGGTCAAGACGCTCGCCCCGTACCTGATGCGGCGCGGCGTCACCATCAACGCCTTCGCGCCGGGCATCTTTTCCACTCCCGGGATGGCGGCCTCGGAGCTGGCTCCCGTCGGTCGGACCCCCGAGGGCTTCGCCGACGAGATGGTGGCGCAGGGCACGACGGTGCGCCTGGGCACACTGGACGAGATGGCGGCCATGGTCCTGTTCCTCGCCTCCCCCGCCGCCCGCTACGTCTGCGGCGCCACCATCGTCGCCGACGGCACGTCCATGCAGTCGAACTGGGTCGACTTCTTTCCCGGCGCGGAGCTCTGACGGCCGGTCAGGCCTAGGCCTCGAGGCCCGGGGCGGCGACGTCGGCCTCCCGGGGCGGGGGCGCGCCCGCCGAGCAGGACGATCCCGACGAGGGCCAGCAGCAGCCCGAAGACGGCCGGGGCGATGTGGCCGCCGCCGGCGATCGTCTCGCCGAACACCGTGATGCCGAACACCACGCTGAAGAACAGCGTGAACGCGTTGGCCGACGCCATGGCCGGCGCCAGCACGCCGGTGCGGAGTGCGGCCTGCTGCAGGCCCAACCCGACCAGGGCCGACGCGATCAGGGCGTAGGTGGTCCAGCTGGTGAGGATGGTCTCGAGTCCCTTGCCCACCAGCGGCACGAACACCTTCGTCACCGACGCCTGCATGGCGTAACAGACCCCGGCGGCGGAGCCGAACAGCAGCGCCTTGGTGGCGCCCGAACGGTCGCGGCCGATCCGGAAGCCGACGGCGACGGCGACGACGGTGAACGCAATCTCCCCCCACCAGGCCGCAGCCGGCGGCCTGGACGTGCCTGACGTGGGCGAGCCGACCGAGAGGAACAGCACGATCCCCGCCACCATGGAGGCCGCACCGGCGACGACCCGGAAGCCGACCACCTGGCCGGTCAGGCGGGCCCCGATCGGCAGCGCGAAGACGAGGCTGAGCGCGGTGAGCGACTGCACCACGACGAGCGGGCCCTTGTCGAGCGCGACGGCCTGGAGCACCCAGCCGAGCCCCATGCACAGAGCGCCGGCCAGCCAGACGGGCCGGCGCAGAATGCCGGCCAGGAAGGACCGACCCGACTCGTCCGCTGGGGACCTCGAGCGTGCCCTTCTGCTGCAGCACCGTCCCGAAGGCGAACGCGAACGCGGCCAGCAGGGCGAGGAACTGGGCCACGCTCAGGCTCCCGCCGCGGCCGGGGCCGCCAGCGTCGGGTCCATCGTCGCCGGCGCGGTGCGAGCCAGGACGGTCACGGCCGCGCCCATGACGGCGAAGGCGGCCGCGGCCACGGCCAGGCGCAGTCCGTCGGCGCCGAAGTGCTCGCCGAAGACCCAGACGCTGAGCGCGATGCTCACGATCGGGTCGACGACGACGATGAAGGGCTGGGAGACGCTCAGGGGACCGACGTGGAGCGCGATCTGGTTGAGCAGCTCGGCGGCGAGCCCGGTGACGGCGAGCGCGTAGACGGGCCAGTGCGTGAACATGCCACCCACGCCGAACTGCGTGAGCGTGTCCGTGGTCGCCTTGATGAACGTCGCCACCAGCGCCCACAGCACCGACGTCGCCGCGCCCGTCAGGGCCGCCCTCCGAGCGGGCGAGCCGCGGGTGCCCGAACAGGGCCAGCAACGCCGCGCACCCGCCCGTCACCGCGATGGACGCCGCCCACGCCCGGCTGGTGGGAAGGGCGTCCCCGCCCGAGGGCTCCGCCATGGCGATGAACGTGGCCAGTGAGACGCACACGACGACGGCGGCCCACCAGGTGACGCCGCGGATCGCCTGGTGGACCCAGAGCCGGCGCAACACCAGGGCGAACACCAGCTCGGTCACCAACAGCGGCTGGACCACGGACATTTCGACCGTTGTGGAGGGCCACCGCCTGGAAGACGAAGGCGGCGGCGAGGGCGACCCAGCCGAAGAGCCAGAGGGGGTTGTGGAAGAGGTAGCGGACGAAGTGCCAGCCCTTCGAGTGGGCGGGGTCCCCGATGCTGGCCACGTGCTGGGTGACGACGTTCAGTGCGTTCGACAGCGCAGCCAGGAGGGCGAACAGCACCGGCACCGGGGCATTGTCGCACCGGGCGGCACCGAGCGGCGGGATCCGGGCCGCCGGCGCGACCGACGGGATCCGACCGCCGGCGCGACCGACGGGGAAGACCGAGGGGGAGAGAGGCGATCGTCGGCCTGGTCAGGCGGATGCGGCCACGGCGGTGCAGACCCACCCCAGGTCGTACGTGCGCACATCGACCCCGACGAAGCCGGCCGCGGCGAGCCGGGGCGCGAGGTCCTCGGGTTCGATCGGGTTGTACGTGTCGCCCTCGTGGAAGGCGACCGTTTCCTCCCTGAAGCCGCTGTCGGCGGCGACGAGCATGCCCCCGGGCACGAGCACCCGCGCCAGCTCGGCGAAGACCCGGTCCTGCTCCGCGCCGGGCTCGACGTGATGGAGCATGTGGAACGAGGCCGCCCCGCTGAACCGGTGGGCGTCGAACTCGAGCGCCGTGGCGTCGCCCACCACCACGTCGACGTTCCCTCCGGCCAGCCGTTCCGCCAACGACGAAGCGAGCGGCACGTCGATCTCCACCGCGGTGAGCCGCGCCGTCATGGTGCGCAGCACGTCGGTGGTGAAGCCCGGGCCGGGCCCGACCTCTATGACGTCGTCGCCGAGCTCGACCCCGCGCAGCGCCTCGGGCAGGATCGTCTCCTGAATCATGCGGCGCCAATCCTCACCGGCGCAGAACGCCCGGTGCTGCTCGTTCATCCGGGTGGCTGCACCCGGTACTCGTCCTTCCACCACCGCGCGCTGCGGACCTCCTCGGGGTCGGTGCGCAGCGAGGGATCCTGACCCAGATCGGCCGGCGTCGGCCCGATGCGCTCGGCCACGGGCCGCAGGGCGTCGAGGTCGAAGCCGTAGCAGCGCGCCGCCGTCTCGCCCAGGAGCTTGCGGGCGTCCTCGACCGGGATGCCGCCGAAGTCACCCCGCAGGCGCTCCATCGTGTGGGGCCAGGTGCCCTCGGGGTGCGGGTAGTCCGTTCCCCACATGACCACGTCGCAGCCCAGGACGTGGCGGCGCCTGATCTCCTCCTTGGACATGGTCGAGGCACCGATGAAGATGTTCTCCCCGAAGTAGTCCGACGGAAGCTTCGAGATCTTTCCCTCCAAGAGCGCGGCCATCTTCTTCGTGGTGTGCCCGCCCCCCATGTACTGGTCCCACTTCCACATCATGTCGGCGGCCCAGTAGGCGGCCGCCTCGGTCACCACGTACTTGAGCCCCGGGAACCGCTCGAAGACGCCCGAGAAGAGCAGGTGCCACATCGGGCGCGCCGCCCACCACACGACCTCGGCCAGGTAGATGCCGATGTTCTCGTTGTACTCCTCCTGGGGCGCCTCCCCGGAGTGGGTGTGCACCGGGAGGCCCGTGGCCTGGCACGCCGCCCAGACCGGGTCGTAGTCGGGGTGGTTGTAGGGCACGTGGTCGTGCCACATCGTCGGCACCATGATCCCCCGGATCCCCGGCTGCGTGGCCAGCCACTCGATCTCGGCCACCGAACGGTCGACCCCGTGGGTGATCGGCACCAGGGCGATGCCCCCGTGGCGTTCGGGGCTGCCGGCGCACATCTCGGCCAGGAAGCGGTTGTGGGCGCGTGCGCCCGCGAAGGCGAGGTCGGGGTCGGCGATGGCCCCGGCGGAGAGCCCGGCGCCGAACGGCGGGGAGGCCATGCCGGTGATGGCGTCGGCGTCGGCGAACATCACCTCGGCCGTGACGCCGTCCGCATCGAGCTCCTTGTCGCGCTGCTCCATGTCCCAGGCGCCGCGCAAGCCCTCCTCGTTCTCCGTCTCCCAGCCCATGATGTAGTCGTAATTCATGGTGAGCTGCAGGTTCCGGTTGGCCTGCCGTTCCGCCAGGTACTCGTCGAAGGCGGCGTGATAGTCGGAGTCGAGGTAGGGCCGGTACCCCTCGCACGGCAGCCCTGCGTGCGCGTCGGCCGAGATGATGGTGTAGCGGTCGCTCACCGCGACGCTCCCAGCACCGAGAGGTCGTCGTAGCGCTGGTGGATGAACGGCTGGAGGCCCTCACGCGGCACCGGCCCGATGACGCGGCCGACCTGGGTGGAGGCCCGCTCCGTCCAGTTCAAGTCGACCATGCGGCGGATGACCAGATCGGCGACCGGATCGAGCGGCGCCTCCTTCAAGATGAGCTCACCTTCAATCGTCTCGTGGACGCGCGTCCGCTCGGTCTTCTCGCCGTAGACGAGAAGCGGATCCTGGTCGAGGACCCCGGCCGCTTCGCACGAGGGCGACAGCTTGAACCAGAAGTCCGTCTTCTCCATTTCGTAATTGTCCCGGCGGCCCGTAACCCGTCCCGTCACCTCACAGACCACCGAACCCATTCGCGCGATGCGCGCCGACACCTGGTCACCCTGGCGGTCGACCTCGACCTCGGCCAGCTTCTTCGGCTCGCCGTTGATCTCGCGCCCGCCGATGAGCGACTGCTCCGTCGTCATCGGCATGAAGATGGGGTACTCGCCCAGGCGGTCCTCGTGGCGGGCCTGGACGCCGATCCACCCCGCCCCGAAGACGGGCAACCCGGGCATCTCCACCCGGGTGATGGTGACGCGCACGAGCGGCTCGGGACCGGGCCGGAGCGGCGGGGGCAGGATGGCGGCGACGATCTCGGGATCGGTCTCGTAGACCGCGGTCACCGCCTCGGACCAGATGTCCGCTTTCTTGGCCTCGATCTCCCGGTTCACCTGCGTGCCGCGGGCGGCATACCTCACTGTCTCCATGGGCCCTCCCTTCCTCGGACACTGTGGCACAGGGACGAAGGCGAGATCACCCAAGGCCGGAAGGCACCTTCTGACGCGAACGAGCACCTCAACCGCCCAGAGGTACAGTTCCAGGACACAGTGGCAACGGCAGGCGGCGGGGTCGTTCAGGCCGCCCGGATGAGTGGAGGCGCTATGAAACGTCGATCAAGCCTTTTCGCGGTCGCGCTCGCGGGCACGTTGTGGGGCGGAGCCATAGTCGTAGGGGCGACGTCTGCGGCCGCTCCGGCCGGAGCGGCCGGTGCAGGTGGCCGAGCACTTCTGGCGCCTCTACCGGGAGGCGCATCGCCCAACGCGTCGATCCAGGGCTTTAGCAAGCTCGGCTCTTACAACTGGTCCGGCTGGGCCCAGGGCGGTGCGAAAGGGACTTATCAGAGCGTCGTCGACACCTGGCAGGTTCCGACCGTGAACACCAGCGTCTCGGGGACTCAGTATTCCTCTGATTGGGTCGGGATCGGTGGACTCAACGACGGAACACTCGTCCAGGCCGGCACTGAAGCGGACAACTTGAACGGCACTGCCTTCTACCAGGCCTGGACCGAAGTACTGCCGGCTGCCGAAGATCCTCTGACCCTGACCGTCCATCCTGGCGACAAGATCAAGACCACGGTGAAGCTCTCCGCTGGCGTTTGGCACATGAAGGTCAAGGACGTGACGACGGGTCAGAGTGCGAGTCGGACGGCGACCCAAGCGTCGGCCGGCTCCTCCGAAGCCAGTGCGGAGGCGATCCACGAGCGGCCCTGCATCGCTGACGGGTGCACGAGCGTCAACGATTTGGCCAACTTGACCCAGACCACCAACGTCACCTTCGACCCGGGCAAGTACGGACACACGTCCACGCCGTCTACGCCCCTGATGAATGCGGCGACGGGCGCAACGGTCGATCAGATCTTCATGCTCAACAACGCCGACACGGCGTACATCGCGTCGCCCTCGAATCCGGACAGCGACAACGACGGCTTCACAGTGGCCGACGGCAGCACCCAGCCTCCGCCGCCATCGAGCTAAATCGCGCCGCCTATTGGGTGGATGCGTCATTGAGAACATTGAGACAGCGCCGGAGCGCCCTGCTCCGGCGCTGTCTCGCGCTACCAGGCGCGCAGGATCTGGGTCGGGTCGAAGGCGTTGCACGTGGTCTGCGTCGGCCAGTCCTCGGGCTCGAGGCGCTGCGCCACGTCTGAGACCAGCGGGCCGACGCGATCGCCCAGGGCGCGCAGCTGACCGAGGTCGAAGCCGTAGAACGAGGCTGCCGTCGTCTCCACCATGGCCCGGACATCGTCTTCGGGGAAGCCGGCGAAGGCCACGCGCAGGGCCTCGGTGGTGTACGGGTAGCTCCCCTCCGAGTGCGGGTAGTCCGCGCCCCACATGACGTGTTCCACCCCGAGGGCGCGGCAGAGCGGGGCCTCGCTCGGGCGCAGGAACGACGCGCCGATCCAGAAGTTGCGGGCGAAGTACTCCGACGGGGTCATCGTCAGGTTGGCCGCGGCGGCACCGAAGAACCTCGCCTCGGCCGCGTTGGGCAGCGTCATGCGCCCGTAGAACCAGTCGAGGGTCTCGAGCCCACGAGGCAGCCAGGCCACGCCCTGCTCGGTGACGGCGAAGCGGAGGGTCGGATGGCGTTCGAGCACGCCGGAGAAGATGAGGTGCCACACCGAGCGGTGGCTGAACCAGGGGATCTCAATCAGCATCATCGCCCGCGCGGCCTCGTGCTCCCCGTAGTCGGGCAGCGCGCTCCCGCCGTGGATGTTGATCGGCACGTCGAGCTCGGCACAGAGCCGCCACAGCGGTTCGTAGTGGGCCTCCCAGAGGGGTGGCAGGTGGGAGTTGGGCGGGATCGAGGGCAACAGGATCCCCCCGAAGGGGTCGAACGTCGAGGCGGCCCAGCGGACCTCGGACAGCGCGTCGTCCATGTCGTTGGCGAACACCTGGATGATGCCGGCCCGCCGGCCGGGCGCGGCGGCGCAGAAGTCGGCCAGCCAGCGGTTGTGAGCCTGGACTCCCGCCCAGCGGCGCTCGTAGTCGCCGGGGGTCGGTGGCAACGCGACCAGGTTGCCCTCGGCGAAGAAGGGGGGCACGGTGTTCGGGAAGAGGACCTCCGCCGCGATGCCGTCGGACTCGGTCTCGGACAGCCGGCGCGCGCTGTCCCAGCTGCGGTAGGCGATGGGGGCCAGGAGGTCGGCGTATGGGTTCACGTACGCCGCCGCCCACGCGTCGAATTCGTCGTGCCAACGCGAGGCCAGATAGGGCTTGTAGTCGAGGAGGTCGGCGCCGGCGTGCCCGTCCGCCGACACGACGGTGTAGCGCTCCGGGGCGGTCGCGGTCGCCATCAGCTCAGTGCGGCCGGCGGGAGCCGGCCCGCCGCGATGGCGTCGGCGCGCCGGCGCAGCAGGTCGGCGCAACCCTCGAGGTCGTGGCCGATGATGAAGTCGCCGCGCTTGATCCCTGCGACGCAGAACCGCCCGAGCTCGCGCAGGTCCATGATCTCGGCCGGATGCCCCGACGCCTCGAGCTGCGCCCGGAACTCCTCGAAGGTCGTGCCCGGAGCGGGCGGACGTGGTCTGACCCTGGCCAGCGCCTCGGGCCGGTTGCGCTGCGCCGTCCACAGGCCGGTGGCGAGCAGGCCGCCCGAGGGGTAGAACACTGCCGCCCCCAGCTGGGTGCCGGCAGCGGCCAGCTGGTGCGCCAGGGCCTCGGTGAGGCAGGAGATGGCGGCCTTGCTCGAGGCGTAGACCGAGGCGTAGGGCACCGGCGCGATGCCGCCGTCTGCGCTCGAGGTGTTGACCACGAGACCGGGCTCGCCGGAGTCGATCATGCGCGGGACGAACGAGAGCATCCCGTTGGCCACCCCGAAGACGTTGACCGAGAAGCACCACGTCCAGTCGTTCGGCTCCTGCTCCCACGGGCGGCCACCCCCGCCGGAGGTGACGCCGGCGTTGTTGAAGAGGAGGTGGCACGCCCCCTCCCGGTCGAAGACCTCCGCGGCGAGGGCCTCGACCGATGCCGGGTCGGAGACGTCGGTGACGACGCCGCGCACGTCGCCCTCCGCCGACAGCTCCTTGACCGCGAGCTCGAGCACGGGCTCTTCCACGTCGGCGACGACGACACGCACCCCCTCCTCGAGCAGTGCGCCCACCAGGCCTCGGCCGACGCCGCTCGCTCCGCCCGTCACCACGGCCACGCGGCCGCTCAGCTCCTCCACGTCGTCACCCCCGAAAGCCCTGCTCTCTCGGCCCGGTCTGCTCGCCGGTCCGCTTCTCTCGTGCCGGATCACGTTAACGTCGACCCGAGGGGTCGTCAGATCCGGCATAGGCCCTGCGGCGCCTCGGAACGCCCGAACCGGCGCCGGCGTGGCGGCGACCGAGGGCCCCCGCTGCAGCGGGACGAGTCGAGGCGCCTGGTCCGGGCCGCGAGAGCACGGAGGTGGATGGTGAGGCGACGACGGGTTGCAGAGGGGCTGTGCGTCGTCGCCCTGGCCCTGGCATCGTTCCTCGCGCCGGCGGCGCCGGCGCTGGCCACGAGCTCAGGCTCGGGCGACCAGCCCGCTGCTCACCACCAGGCACCAAAGAACGCCCCCATCCCCCACGACGTCGTGTGCAAGGACGTCAAGGCCCAGCAGACGAGCCAAGCGCATCTCGGCCTCGCCCTGGCTACCGCGCTCGAGTCGGGACACGCCGATCGCGCCAAGCAGGGCATGCTCCGCGCACTCGACGCGGATCTCCGCAAAGAGGGGACGGCATCGGGCGCCATCAAGCACTCGCCGCGCAAGATCCAAGAGGCGGAGAAGCACCTCGTCGGGGACGTCGAGAAGGTCAAGACCGCCGTCTCGCGCTCGTCGAGCATCAAGCAGCTCCTGGCGGCATTCGCTTCGCTCAGCCGCAACACCCACATGGCGACCGACGGGGTCACGCTGGCCAACTGGTACGAGGCGCAGTGCGCCAAGCCTCTCTTCCCGGTGCCGCCCTCACGAACGCCGGGATCGTCGCTGCCGGTGAATCCTGGGGGCCCGAACGGAACGGGCGGGTCGAGCGGGACGCCGTAATGCCGCCCGAGAAGCCGCCCACACTGCGCGTCCCCCGGCCCGCAGAGGCCGAGCCGCTCGACGAGATGCCGATGGCGAGAGCCTGGCTGACCCACCTGAGGGGCAGCGCCATCGACGAGGTCCGGGGTCTGGACCATGGTCAGCTCCGCTGGCGGCCGGCGCCGACCGCCAACTCGCTCGGCGTGATCGTGGTGCACCTCGGCTACTCCGAGCGCCTCTGGTTGCGTGCCATCTTCGCTGGAGAGCAGATGGACATGGGCTGGCGGTCCCGCATGTTCGAGCTGCCCGACAGCTGGTCCGTCGATGACGTGGTCGCCTTCTACCGTGGCGAGACCGAAGCAGCCGACACCGTGCTCGACCGGGCTGAGTCCTTCGACCTGCCGTCGTCGGGCGACTTGCGTCCGACGACACTGCGCTGGGCGGTGGACCACCTGATTGAGGAGACGGCGCGCCATGTCGGCCACATGGACATCACCCGGGAGCTCCTCGACGGGAGCACCGGGCGCTGAGACCAGGCACCGGTCGGCGCGATCGCCGGCCGCAGGAGGCCCGCTGCGGCCGCGGCGGCCCCTTCGAACCGGTGCAGTGCGGCCAGCCGCGCGTCTGCCCAGCGTCCTGGGGGGTACCGTGAGGGGTATCCCGGTCGTTGGGGCGCGGCCGCGAGGCACGACGACCCCGTTCTGGGTGTGAAGAGGAGATCAGGAGCTGCGGCATGGACGTGCAGGCTCAGGACTCGGAACTCCATCATGCGGCCACGGGAGCCGTGGCGGCGTCCGCTCGCACCCAGGCCATCACGTTCCACGAACCGGTCTACTCGGACACGGCTCCGACTCCGGTCGTCGCCTTCCGGCCGCCCAAGCGGCAGCGTGCGGACAGCGCCGGGCTGCGCGTGCTCCGTGCCGCGATCGTCATCGTGGTGCTCGTCCTTCTCGCCTGCGGGGCCGCCCTCGGCCTGGTGAAGGCAGGCGTCATCCACGTCCCCGGCGGTTCCGGTGCGGGCAACGCCGCGGGGACGCACGGCGCGGCAGCACCAAAGGGACCACTGGCGATCCCGACCGGCTCGGGACCGCAGACGGCCAGCTACACCGTCCACGCAGCCGCCTTCCGTCTGACCATCGCGACGGGTCCAGGACCGGCGTGGGTCAGCGTCGGCCTCATCGGACAACACCCCGTCTTCGCCGGGGTCCTGGGCGCGCACACGTCGAAAGGCTTCGTCATCTTGGGCTCGTCCTCGGCCGAGGTCGGCGCGGGCGGGACGACGCTCACCGTCACGGCGGGACAGCGCACGTCGACGCTGGTCCCCCCCTCGGCTCCGTTCACCTACCAGTTGAACACTCAGCACCCCGCTGGCACCTGAGCGCTCCCTGGTGCGCTGGAGGGGGCCAGATCGTCCCGCACTGCGGCTCCGGGGTATGGACGTGGCGTCGATCGTCGAAGTCGGTCGCCAAAAGTGGCCTTCAAAGGTGCGGAACGCGCCGGACATGTGTGCCGGGACGACTGAGTCGGCGCCCCAATTCGGCGAGTCGTCCAACCGATGCATCGGTGCCAACCAGCTGCCGTAGAGTCGCACCCCTGAGGAGCCCCCGGGCAGATCCGAGATCCGAGAAACAACGAGGTGAAGCAACGCGTGAACACGAAGACAGTCAGTTCGAGCCGAAGCTCCGTCCTGGTTCCTTCCGAAGGCCCCGCGACGGGACATCCGCTACAGCCCAAGTGGGGTTCGCACCCGTGGGGTGCCGGGACGCTCCAGGACCGCTTCGACGCTGTGGCGCCCCTCCTCCACGGCGAGTCGGTGCTCGACATCGGGTGCGCCTCCCGCTACGGCAAGCCCGACTGGGTGCACGGCCTCCTCGCTGAGCGCTTTCCCGACGACTTCGGCATCGACATCGACGAACGGGTCGTCCACGAGCTCCAGGACCAGGGCTACGCGGTTCAGGTGGCCGACGCACAGGATTTCGACCTGGGGCGGCGTTTCGACACCGTCTTCGCCGGTGAAGTGATCGAGCACCTCGACAACGTGCACGGCTTCCTCACGAGCGTGCGGCGCCATCTGGCCCCCGGCGGGCGCTTGGTCCTGACGACGCCGAATGCGTTCTACGTGGGGTGCTTCGTCTACCGCTGGGGCGGGCACGGCCAGGTCCACCCGCAGCACACGTGCTGGTACTGCGAGGACACCCTCCGGCATGTGCTGGCGGCGAACGGCTACACGAAAGTCGAGATCTCGTTCACCGGCCACAACAGCCCGACTCCGATGCGCAGGGCGGCAACTTTCACTGCTCGTCACGTCCTGCCACCGAGGTTGGCGCTCGAGACGATCGTGGCGGTGGCCACCGCGGACTGACGGCACGAGATACCGGTCGGCGGCCCGGCGGGGATCGTCAACGGGTCGGTAAAGATGGCCCGGGTGCGTAACGAGTGAGGGTAGCCAGGCCGACTCCGTCATCCGGATCGGGCGGGGAGTTTCATCGGGAACTGATGTCCCTTGGCAGTCGCCATTCAATCCGATTGCCGCGTTCTCCACCCAACAGGACAAGCCGCCGCTGCTTCCGGGGTGAGGCCTCCGTGTCGTCCGCTGGTTCCTCCACCACGACGTGCACGAGGCGACCCTCTGCGATTTCCCACTTCGAGTGTCGACAACAGTTCGATTCCCAACAGGGCGAGTGCACTCGAGACCGACGTCGACTGAATCGTCCTGCCTTCGACGCGGTCGCACAGGCTGCGGGCGCGCAGCACGCGGTTCGAAATGTCGCACGTCGCGAGCGAGTTTGTCCGGTTCGCGTCGGTGCGAAATCCCTTTCGCGCCCGGTGGCGTACTCCTGCACAGCGAGACAGAAGCAGAGCAGTCCTTCTTGCGCCACACACGCTAAGAGGGGCTTCACGGGCGTCGCACCATCTGGCGACCGCGATCCCGCTTCTGGCCGCCGATAGCGAACCCCAGAGCCCGAAAGCTACCGAGGAGACGCGGCACCATGCCCCTGACCGATGCTCGCGCACACCACGACGCGACACTCGTCCCCATAACGACGCAGGTAGACGACCGATCCCCGCGCACCGCCCAAGGAGCAGAAGACGTCCGGCCGACGAAGCCCGTCGCGTCCGTGAGGACCGTCGCCATCCTGCGTGTGGCGTTCGGTCTCGTCTGGGCGGTCGACGCCATGCTCAAGTGGCTGCCCGGCTTTCGCGACAGTTTCGGCGCCATGCTCGACGGCGCCTCGCAAGGACAGCCGGGATGGCTTCGACCCTGGTTCGACCTCTGGACGGGACTGCCTCACGGCGAGGTCGCGACATTGGCATACCTCTCGGCGGTTACCGAGACGTTCCTGGCCGTGGCGCTCCTGGCCGGATTCGCCAGGAAGAGCACCTACCTGCTCGGCGCGGGCTACAGCATGATGGTCTGGGCCACCGGAGAGGGCTTCGGCGGGCCTTACCGCTCCGGCTCCACCGACGTCGGAGCCGCCCTCATCTACGCCATCGTGTTCGCGGCGCTGCTCGTCATCGATCGTCCAGGCCCCGACCCCTACAGCGTGGACTCACGTCTCGAGCAGCGCTTCTCCTGGTGGCGCCGCATCGCCGAGATCGGATCCGCCGGCCGGTGACAATGGCACGGTGTGCGATCCGTCATCGGATGATGCCGTCGTGGAGTCCGTCGCCGCGTACAGCGAGCACGCGGACGAATACGAGGCGACCCACCGCCCGAAGATGGCAGAGCAAGTCGAACGGTTTGCTCGCTCGCTGCGCACACCGGCCTTGATCCTCGACGCCGGCTGCGGGCCGGGGAGGGACCTCGCCCGCTTCACGTCCATGGGCCACGTCTCGCGCGGCATCGATCTCAACCCGGACTTCGTGGCCATGGCCACGGCCCACGCACAGACGTCGTGCGCCGATCTGCGAGGGATCGGATCGATGTTCCCGGCGGGCCATTTCGACGGGGTCTGGTCCAGTGCATCTCTTGTCCATTTGAACGAAGCGGACGCCAAGGATGTCCTCCGACAGTTCTTCGTCCTTCTGCGTCCGGGTGGCAAGCTCTACGCCTGCGTCAACACGGTCGGACGTACGGGATGGGTCCGCGAACCGGACGGGCGGCGATGGTATTGCGTCTGGGAGCACAGAGCCTTCGCGCAGGCGGTGGCCGCCGTCGGCTTCGGCGTGGACCAAGTCGTCCAGGGGCCGTTCGTCGAAGTCTGGGCGACTCGCGGGGGCTGACAGATTGAGCCCGACGGCGTCCGGCGAGTTGGGCCGGAGCGACGTCAGCCGGTGGGCAGAGCCTGCCTGCGTACCTTTCGCCTCACGCCGATCAGGTAGTAGCCGCCGAAGAGAAACCCGAAGCCGAACAGCGTCGAGACCACCAGCACGAGTATCCAGGCGGTCTTGTTCGAACCGGCGCCGTAGAAGGCGACACTAGGACGACCCGCCGCATCGATGATCGCCCAGATCGGGATGACCAAGCCGAGGATCGCCATGAGGGAGACCACGAGCATGTCAGGCCCAAACACCGCAGCGAGGATCACGACGCTTCCTTTCGGACCGTGGCCGCCATGGTCGACCATCGTAGCTCGACCGCCCCAGAGCGGCTGAGTGACCTTCGACACCAACCTCAGGCGATCGGGGGACGCTATGGGACAATGAGCGAGTGAGCACCGTGTTGGCCCTCCGAGGAGTCAAAAAGCGGTACAGCTGGCGAGGCCCATGGGTACTCTCCGGAGCTGACCTGTCACTCGAGGAGGGCTCACTTACGTCGATCGTCGGAACGAATGGTTCTGGCAAATCGACACTTCTTCGAATCGCGGCCGGGGTGACCTCTCCATCGGGAGGCACGGCACACGTCCCCCGCAAGGTGGGGTATGTGCCTGAACGGCAGGCTGCCCGCAGCAAGTTCTCTGGTGCTGAGTACTTGGCGCACATGGGCCGGATCCGGGAACTCGACCCGCACGTGGTGACGAGAAGGGGAACCGAGCTGCTGATTCGCCTGGGCGTGCGACCCGGACCTGAGGTGCCCTGGAACGATCTGTCCAAAGGAAACCGCCAGAAGGTTGTCCTTGCCCAGGCGTTTCTCGGGCAACTCGACATCATCGTTCTCGACGAACCTTTCAGCGGACTGGACAGCGAGGCTCAGGTCGTTCTCGACGATCTCATCTCCGAAGCGCGGACTCAGGGAACTTCGGTCGTCGTGAGCAGCCATGACCCGGCCGCCTCCTTCAGCCAGACATACCGCCTCGTCGATGGTCGGCTGGACGAGTACGCACAGGCCATGGCTCCGTCGAGAATCCGCGGGCTGGTGCGACGAGTCGAGCTGGTCCGTCGAGACCAAGGACCATCGGTCGAAAGGTTGACGCAGCGCGCTGATGTGGTGCGGTGGCAGACCACGCTCCGGGAAGCGGGACTGGTACTCGATGTCGCCTCCGAAGGATGCGACGAGCTGATCCGGGAAGCTCTGGACCTCGGCTGGTCGGTTCGATCCGTCGTTCCGACAATCGCAACCGGAGGCGCGTGACGCCGTGCTCGCCCTGCTCCGGTACACGCTGAGCGACACGTTCCACGCCCAACGCTGGGTGGCTCCTGTCCTGATCATGGGCGTGATCGACGCAGTCGTGAGCGCACAGGGTGGCTTCGTCCTGCCGACCTATGCGATCGTGGCGACCGCCCTGCTCTTCCTCGGTACCTGGCTCACTGTGGTAATCGTGAACAACGAGGACCCCGTCCAACAAACGATTACCGAGACCTGCGCCGGGAACCGCGCCAAGGTACGCCTGGCCAAGCTCCTCTTGAGCTTCGCGTTGTCCGTCCTGCTTGGTTTCGTGGCAATGGTGCCACCCATTTTTCTTTCAAGTGACGGTGTGAGAATCAAAGACCTCGTGGCTGGTGCCTGCGCACAAGTCATCGCCGCCCTCGCCGCAGTCGGCCTTGGGGCCCTGTGCAGTCGGCCGATCGTGCGACGTCACGCCTGGTCCGTCCTCTTGGGTTTCCTGGTTGGTCTCGCGACGATATTGATACCCAACGGCGTACCTTCTCGGCAGCTCCTGGTGCTGTTCGACAAGACCGGTCAAGTGGCCCTGGCGGTTCCCATTCTCCTGATCGGACTCGAAACACTCGTGCTTTGTGTTGTCGCCGTCGGTCTTTCGATCAGGCTGGCCTCCTCTCGTTCATAGCTCGAGGCACTCTCCACCCGGGGGTGGAGGTGCACCGAGCCATTCCACCCGCCGAGCCACCCACGGACCGATTCGCTCTGGGCCTCCTCATGTGACGGTTGAGGAGTACCCCGAACGAAAGGTGGCTGCCATGCCAACCGATGTCCTGATCGTCAACATCGCCGTGCTTTTCGCCGTGCTCGAGGCAGATCTCGGACGGCGGAAGATCAGCACGTTCCGGATCCTCCGCCCAGTGTTGCTGGCTGCAGGGATCATCCCGCTCTTCATTGTCCACGTGGCCACCGCCGGCAACGGTGAAGTGCTCGAAATCGCGTTGGCAGCGTTGGGCGCGATCCTCGGCATCGCCGCAGCCGCCGGACTCATGAGAGTCAGCTTCGACGAGCCTTCGCAACAAGCCGTCAGCAATGCCGGCGCAGCCTACGGAGCGTTCTGGGCCTTCGTCATCGGGGCCAGGCTCGTGTTCACCTACGGCGCCAACCACTGGTACTCCACCCAGCTCGGTCACTGGCTCCTCACCAACGGGATCACGGTTGATGCACTCACCGATGCCCTGATCTTCATGGCTCTCGCCATGACCATCGCCCGCACCCTCCGCCTGGCAGTTGGCCGGTCTCACGTACGTCATCAGTCCATCAGCCGGCTGGCGGTCTGACGTGAACCTGGCCACCGTTGCCGTCGGCGCCGCTCTGATCGTCTTCCTCCTGGCCCGTCGGGTGAAGGGCCAGGCGGTTCCGGCGCCGAAGAAGCTCTTCCTCCTTCCACTCCTCGTCGTCTTCATCGGCCTGCAGAACGTCGACCACGCCAAGATGAACGCCGTCGACATCACCGTGGTGGTCAGCGGTGCCGTGCTCTCTGTCGCTCTTGGGCTCCTGCGGGGTCATACGGACAAGATCTCCATGGTGGACGCGTCCCCTTGGGTGAGCTGGAGCGTCGCATCGGTGGCTCTGCTCGCCCTCAACGTGCTGGCCAAGCTCGCCCTCGATGCCGGCGGGGTTGCGGCAGGCGGCCATTCGACCGCATTGACCAGTTCGATCCTGCTGAGCCTCGGCCTCACCTTGTTGGCCGAGGCCGGAGTCATCTGGTTCCGCACAACGTCGGTCACGCCCGACAACGCACCTCGAAGGCCCCAGTACGGTGGGATCGTGCTGCCGAGGGGTCGGGCCATCGCTCGGCCGCCCATCCGGTGACCGAGCGACCGAGCAACATCTCCAGTTTCCTCTACGAGGGCCGATACGCCCGGGTCGCGCGGCTGTTGGCCTTGGCCCTGATCACCGGGACGGCGTTCATCGGGCGGCCCCGTCCGTCTTGGACGGGCGATGGGCTGGTGATCCTCATCAGCCTCGTGGTGGCCGTTGCCTGCCAGGTCGTCGCCACCACCCTTCCATCCGGACGCTGGGTCTTGGCCAGGAACGTCGTCGGGGCGATCAGCTGCGCCGTGCTGGTCGGCTACGACCCGACGGCGGGGACGGCGATCCTGTTGGTCTTCGTCGGGCTCGATGCTGGCGCCAGCCTGGCCATCGGGCCCGGTGCCGTGGTCACCGGGCTGGCCGTGGTCGCCACAGCCATCGCCACATTGGCCTCGGGACAGGCAACCGCCAGCATCGGCCTGAGCTCCGTAGTCGTGATCGGCTTCCTCGCCGCTGCGGGCCGGAAGCAGTACATGCTGCGAGCAGACGAGGCGGAACTGCGCCTGGCCGACGCTGAACGCGCTCGGGAGGAGCACGCCCGCGCCGCAGGATTGGCCGAGCGGGCCAATGTGGCGCGAGAGATCCACGACATCCTGGCCCACAGTCTCGGTGCCCTGGTCCTGCAACTCGACGCATTGGATACCGTGCTCTCGACCGGCACGCCGGATCACGAGCGCGCTGTCGAGCTTCTGACCCGTGCCCGCGCCCTGGCGGTGGACGGGCTCAGCGAGGCCAGGCAGGCTGTCGGCACCCTTCGGGCAGACCCGCCTCCCCTCGTTGACGCGCTGAGCCAGTTGGTGGAGACCGCCGGGAGTGGGAAGCTGGAGATCACTGGAACCCCGAGACCGATGTCGCCAGAGCTCTCGGTCGCGCTACGCCGCACCGCTCAGGAGGCATTGACCAATGCGACGAAGCACGCCCCCGGAGCCGCGCCCATGGTTCAGCTTGCCTTCACCCCCGAGGAAGTCGTGCTGACGGTTACCGACGACGGCTGTTCCGAAGGCATCGCTCCGAGTCCACTGGCCGACACTGGTGGCGGCTACGGCCTCGAGGGGTTGCGCGAGCGGGCGGAACTCATCGGCGGGACACTTGTGGCCGGTCCATTCGGGTCGGGATGGCAGGTCAGGCTCAGCGTGCCCAATGACGCACATCGCAGCGGACGGGAAACGACGTGAGCAGCGACGGAACGACCCTCCGAGTTGTGGTCGCCGATGACCAGCGGGCTGTTCGCGAGGCCCTGGCGACCGTGCTCGACGCCGAACCCGGCCTCGAGGTCGTCGGCCTGGCCGCCGACGGTGACGAAGCGGTCGAATTGGCGCACCGGTTCTCACCCGACGTGGTGCTGATGGACCTGCGCATGCCCAACGTCGACGGTGTCATCGCGAACGCGGCAGTTGGCGAGCGAGCTCCCTCACGTGAGAGTCGTCGTCCTCACGACATTCGCCGACGACTCGAGCATCCTCGCCGCGCTCGAAGCCGGGGCCATGGGCTTCCTCACCAAGGACGCTGGACGTGAGCAGATCGTGTTGGCGGTGCGCTCGGCCGCCGCCGGCCAGTCCGTGCTCGACCCGGCAGTGCAGGCAAGCCTTCTCCGGGCCGCGTCACCACCCGTTCTGGCCACCCCGCCGCTTCGGCCAACGCCAGTGCCACTCCCCGACGACCTGACACCGAGGGAGGCCGATGTCCTGAGGGCGATTGCGAGCGGGCGGACCAACGCCGAGATCGCGACGGAGCTCTACATCTCCGAGGTCACCGTGAAGAGCCATATCAACCACCTGTTCGCCAAGATCGGTTCGCGCAGTCGAGCAGAAGCCGTCACGTACGCCTACGACCACGGTCTCGTCGCGCCGCCCACATGAGTGACGCTCGGCAACAGGGATAGGTCGCTGAACCTTTCTGTCGGCTACGTAGTCTCTCGTAGGCAGTCCGAGGAACCGACGACGTTCCCTCGCGGCGAACGAGCACGTCGGCATCACCAGCCGCTTTCTTCTGCCACCGCTGGCGGAAACCGTGTACCACCGGACGCGGTTCCCATACTGGAAGCGACAAGTGCATTCGCGTGGGATTGACCTGGCCTGCCCCTTGGGAATTCGCGTTGGTCGTGTGGGGCTTGTGAACAGGGCAGCAAGCACTCAGCGAGCCCGGGAGATGACGGATCGCCCGGGCCCGGCGGGGCCGCTCAGCTCAGAGCGAATGTGATGAGTGCGGACAGGTCGTTCTCCCGGTCCGCCAGGACCAGCGCGTCCATATAGCGCTTGCGGAGGTCTCGTGTCGACAAGCCAAGCCCGGCCCCCCATCTGAGCGAAGGTGCGTTGAGCGCTCTCGCCAGGTAGCCAGCGGCGAGGCGGCTGTGGCGGCCGTTGCCGTTGGGAAACGGGTGAATGGATACAAGCCGGTGATGGAACCTGACAGCGATCTCATCGACGGAGTACGTGTTCTCTCCTATCCAGTAGGCCACGTCATCGACCAAGGCACGGACGTTGCTCACCACCAGCGTCCAGTCGCAACCGATGGTCGGGTTGGTCCTGCGGTGGGAACCGGCCCAGGTCCAGACGTCCTCGAACATGGCTTTGTGAAGGGCTCGCAGGTAGCGGTCAGTTAGCAGCGCTTCGGCAGTCGGCGGCTGGCGGTTCGTCATCGCCTTGAGGATGTTCTCTTGCTCTGCGATGTTGAGATCGCCACGTGTGGTGATCCAGGCCGGCTTGAGTCCTCTCATGCCCTCATCGTCCAGGGGTGTATGGCCGTCCTCGACGGCAAGGAGCGGATCAGTCACCGCGTCCCCCTCAGAGGGGCTTCCATAGACCGCGCGTATCGACGAGGCCGTCCGCGAGCTCGTCGAGTTGGGCCTCCACGTCGGCGCCTTCGGGTTCTTGATCCTCGAGCCGCATCGTGTGCGTTGCCGCGCCAACCAAGGTCTGCGCCTTCGATCGGGCCTGCTCGCGGACGGCCTCTTCGAGTGGCACGGCCGGGACGAGCACATAGCGGAGTTCGCAGCCAAGAGCCTCTGCGGCGCGCCGCAACGTGCCGAGATGGATCGAATCGTCCGCCTCAGCGCGCTCGAGCTGACTGATCCTCGATTGGGTGACTCCCATCCGCTGTGCCATCTCCATTGTCGACATCCCGAGGGCCGTGCGGATGGCTCGGATCCACCCTTGGGCAGGGCGCGGGCCAGTTTCGGCAGCGAGGCCGGCAAGACGGTCGTCAAGCCGGCGGCGGGCAAGAGCTTGTGGACTTCGCATCGGGACGCCTCTCTGTAGCATTCCCTACTTCTTCTCGGCGATTATAGTAGGTTTCTCTACTGGTTAGACAGCCGTTTGAGTAGGTTTTTCTACTGAATAATCCTAGCGCTGGGACCATTTCGGCCTTGTCAGGGCTACTTGAACTGGACTTTTTGTTGGATCTTCGCCTGCTGGTGGTCCAGACGGGCACGCACGACTCCTCACCGGCCAGCTGGCAGTCTCGTCCGATACGGTCACTCACCGTGGAAGCAGCCCCAACTGGCGGTGCATCGGGCCCCCGTGACCTTTCCACCTTGATAATGGCCCTGGGCACCTACCGAGCGGCCCGGGAGAAGTTCTTGGTCGCCCTCGGGTGCGAATCTTCGAACAGAGATCCTTTTGCCGAGTTTGCCGAACATGTGGCCCTTGCCGTCGTCGGAGGCGAGATGGCACAGAGCAGAGTGCAAAAGGGCTGGGACTTCACTGACGGCGAGGGCCGCAGGGTCCAGGTGCGCTATCTATCCAACCCGGCCGGACCTTGGGTGAACGAGCACCTGGTCGACTTCCGCGGAGATGGATGCGACCGCTATGCCCTGGTCCTCTTCGAGGCCCTCGACCTGGTGGCCATGATCGTCTTTGATCGAGAAGGGCTCGAGCGGGTGTGCGCGGCGCTGAAGAAGCGCCATCCACGCCAAGACCTGACCCTCCAGTTCACCTCCGCCAACTACCGCGGATCGCCGCCGAGCCTGAGTGCTTTGTTGGCCTCGGTGTTCGGTACGTGGATCTCTCAGTTGCCGCACTTCGCCGGGATCTCGCAGGATTGATCACGCCCGAGATCTGAGAGCAGGCGGCCGCTGGCTTCGGGGACCCGGACGTGGCAGACCAGTAATCCGGGGAGCTCAGCGCCTGGCCTCCGAGTATGGCCGGCTAGAGCGTCACTACCTCGACTCGCTGCCGCATACCAACGGTCGACTACGCGACGCGTCGGGCTACACAGAAAGCCGCCCAAGTCACACCTGGACTTTCGGTTCAGATCTCGCAGGTTCATGACCCCCGCCGTGCCATACCCCGTCGCCAACTGGTAGCGAGCGTGTGGATGTCACCAAACCCGTAAACCGGTGTCACGACCCGCGAAACGGTGTCAACGAACGCGAGGTCCCAGCGTCACCAAACGCGAATTCTCACTACGAGCACCCGCTCGTCGACCCACAGCTGCCGCACACGTAGCACGAGCCGGCCCGCTGCATGACGTTGCCGCAGTTGTAACAGAACGGTGCGTCGCGCTGTTCGGACCGCGCCAGCGGCTGACCCGAAGCCGCGGTAGCGCCGGCCGCCGGCGATCCCGGAGCTGTCGTCGTGGGTCGGCCAGAGGTGTTGGCGCTCCCGACGCCGCCCGCGGGGCCGTCGTCAACCAGGCCGACAGACGGCGTTGCCATCTCCTCGACACCGGGCAGTGTCGGCTGGGTCCGCTCCTGGGTGGAGAGGATGCCGAGGTCGGCGCGCTCCTCTTGGGTCAGGTAGTCGAGCGCGACGCGGCGGAAGATGTAGTCGAGAAGGCTCGAGGCGATACGAAGCTCGGGGTCGTCGGTGATCCCCGCGGGCTCAAACTTCATGTTGGCGTACTTCGTGACGAACGTCGCCAGCGGCACCTGGTGCTGCAGACCCAGGCTGATGGCAATGGAGAAGGCGTCCATGATCCCGGCCAGCGTGGAGCCCTGCTTCGACACCTTTATGAAGACCTCGCCGGGCCGCCCGTCCTCGTACTCGCCGATGGTGACATAGCCCTCGCAGTCGGCCACCCGGAACGAGAACGTCTTCGAGTTGCGCTTGCGGGGCAGCCGCTCGCGCACCGCACCGACCACCACGGGCTGCGACGCCCGCTCCCGCTCGTGCGCCAGCGCCGACTCGAGCTGGGCGATGCGGGCGGCAATCTCGCGGTCCTTGGCCTCGGCCTCCGAACCAGCCGGAGCGTTGTCGCCTCCCTCGACGGCCTCTTGTTCCTTCTTGGTTGTCGACAGCGGCTGCGCCACCTTGCAGTTGTCCCGGTAGATGGCCACCGCCTTGAGTCCGAGCCGCCAGGCGTCGACGTAGAGCTGCTCGACATCCTCGACCGTGACGTCCTCGGGCATATTCGCGGTCTTCGAAATTGCCCCACTGATGAAGGGCTGCACCGCTCCCATCATGCGGATATGGCCCGAGTAGTGGATGGTGTTGTCGCCCATGGAGCAGGCGAACACCGCCATGTGCTCGGGTGCCAAGTGCGGTGCCCCGACGATCGACATGTGTTCGTTGACGTAGGCGACGATCTCATCCACTTGGTCGGGCCCGTAACCCAGCTTCGCCAGGGCCCGCGGGACGGTCTGGTTCACGATCGACATCGTCCCGCCGCCCACCAGCTTCTTGGTCTTGACGAGGCCCAGGTCCGGCTCGACCCCGGTCGTGTCGCAGTCCATGAGGAGGCCGATGGTGTTGTGGCTGACGAACCCGTTCGCCACGTACGTCACGTTGTCCGGCACGGAGATGTCGTAGGTCAGCTCGTCGTCGCCGAGCTCGGCGGACTGCACGGTGTCGTAGAAGAAGCCGAGCAGGTGCCCCAGATCCTGATCCCCGGTCCGGTCGAAAAGCTCGGTGGCGACGCGCCGGCTGACCCGGCCGCGGGCGTGCTCCATCAACAGCACCTTGCGTAGCCGGTCGTTCGCAGGGGCGAGCCGGTCGATGAGGTCCCTCGTGAGCGGGACGTGGTCGTTCCGGCCCGTCTGCTGCTTCGCCTGGTCGGCCAGCCGGACACCGCCGTTCTTGCGATCGCTCATAAAACCGACGGTCTCGAGCCAACATGCCGAGTAGGACGCGTTCAGGGTCCGCAGGGTGGCAAGCGGCGCGGTCCCCCAGCTCGTTCCTGCCGTCCGGTCCCTGATGCTGAGCGTCGTCGGGATCCCGAGAGCGAGCAGGATGGTCTGCGCGTCGCGCACCAACTGAAGCGACGTGTTCTTCAGCGTCGGGTAGCCGGCGCTGGTGTCGCCATCCGCCTCGTAGAGGCCACGCAGGAAGGCGGCGTACACCTCGCGATCGTTGGCATGCAAGACCGCATCGGGGACGTGCGCCGTGTAGCCCTTTCCGCTATGACTCTCAGCGGGAACCTCCTTGGCGAAACCGCACGCCTGCCACCACTGGGCCAGGCGCACCGAGTCCACGCGGACCTCGACATAGCCGCGCTTCGCCGTGGCCTTGGGGACGACCCCGAAGCACTCCTTGGAAAGCATCTGCAGCCGCTCGACGACGTCGAAATCGGATGCGGTCACGCAGAGGCGCAGTCCGCGGCTGTGTAGCGACCCATCACCCATGAAATAGCCGGCCAGCTCGGCCAGCTCGGCTGTCATCTGCTGCGGCACGGACACGTGGTGCTCACCGGTCCAGTAGGCGTCGGAAAGTGGGGGAAGCTCGACCACCTGCGGTTGGCCCACCAGCGAACCCATGGCCATCGGCACCAGCTCACCCGAGCCGATCTCGCCGAACCGCCGCCAGATCCACTCGCCCGATGCGGGGTCGACGACCTTGATCCGATGCGTCGGCGTGCCCTGCACACGGTGCCCGCGAGCCGTCTCGACCGTCACGACGGCCTCGGACCCGTTGACGTAGAACTTCGTGGCCGGGTGGGGTCCCTCGTCGGTGGCCACCTCGGTTTGCAGGTCCTGCCACTGCGGGCCGTCGGGATCGCCCAGCGAGCGCAGTCGCACGAGACCACGACCGGTCGACACGAGCGTCCCGCCGACCAGACAGCCCGTAGGCGCCAAAACGCTGGCCTGCGAGTTGCGCACGCCGTACAGCTCGGCCAGTTCGACCGCCTGGTCCCATGACTCCTGCGCGGCTGAGAGCAGCTCGGGCGGCACGACGTCCTCGTCGATGCGGGCCGTCTCGGCCTGGTGCATCCGCAGCACATTCAGCATCGGCTCGCTGTTCTCGTGGAACCCCGCGAAAGGTCCCATGCGGGCGGCCGTGCGGGCCGACGTGGCGTAGGCGTGTCCCGTCAGCAACGCCGTGATGGCGGCCGCCCACGCGCGACCGGCGTCCGAGTCGTATGGAAGACCCTCCGCCATCAACAGTGCGCCCAGGTTGGCGTAGCCGATACCGAGCTCACGGAAGGCGCGCGTCGTCTCCCCGATCTTCTCGGTCGGGTAGTCGGCGTTGCCGACGATGATCTCCTGGCCGGTGAAGACGACCGACACCGCTGCCTTGAATCCTTCGACGTCGAAGTCGTCGTTCCCGTCCAGGAAAGTCAACAAATTCAGAGAAGCCAGATTGCAGGCTGAATTTTCGAGATGAACATATTCTGAGCACGGGTTGCTCCCCGTGATCCGACCCGTGTTCGGCGCCGTGTGCCAGCGGTTGATCGTCGTGTCGTACTGCAGTCCCGGGTCGGCGCACTCCCAGGCAGAGTGCGCGATCTGGCGGAACAGGTCGCGCGCCGGCACCGTGCGGACGACCGAGCCGTCGGTGCGGGCGGTGAGGTTCCAGTCGCGCCCGTCGATCACGGCCTCCATGAACTCGTCGGTCACCCGCACCGAGTTGTTGGCGTTCTGGTACTGCGTGGAGTGGCTGTCGGAGCCGTCGAGGTCCATGTCGAAGCCGGCGTCGCGCAGGACGCGGGCCTTGCGCTCCTCGATGGCCTTGCACCAGATGAAGTCCTCGACGTCGGGGTGGTCCGAGTCGAGGATGACCATCTTGGCCGCGCGCCGCGTCTTGCCGCCCGACTTGATGGTGCCTGCCGACGCGTCGGCGCCCCGCATGAAGCTGACCGGGCCCGACGCGGTACCGCCGCCCTTGAGCAGCTCGTGGGAGGAGCGGATCCGCGACAGGTTGACGCCCGCGCCCGATCCACCCTTGAAGATGACCCCCTCCTCCGTGTACCAGTTGAGGATGGAGTCCATCGTGTCCTCGACCGAGAGGATGAAGCACGCACTCCCCTGCTGGGGCACTCCGGCGACACCGATGTTGAACCACACCGGCGAGTTGAACGCCGCCCGTTGGTGGATGACGAGGTACTTGAGCTCGTGGTTGAAAGTCAGGGCCTCGTCGTCGTCGACGAAGTAGCCGTCCGTGATCCCCCACGAGGTCAGCGTGTCGACCACGCGGTCCGCCACCTGCTTGAGCGACCACTCCCGCTCGGCGGTGCCGAGCGTCCCGCGGAAGTACTTCTGCGCCAGGATGTTGGTGGCGTTGACGCTCCACGACTCGGGCACCTCGACCCCGAGCTGCTCAAAGGCGACCGTCCCGTCCCGGAAGTTGGTGATCCGGGCGTCCCGACGCTCCCATCGGACCTCGTCGTAAGGGTGCACGCCTTCTGTCGTGAAGTGTCGACGGATGCCGATCTCGGCTCGCTGGGGTGCGATCGCCATGGCGCTGTGGTCCTCCTGTTGGCTTCGTCTGTGGGGGTGGTGCCGCTGTCGAACTGGTTGGATTGCCTGGTGCCGGTCCCGCCGCTCCTGCACCTCCATCAGGCGTCCAGGAACCGCACGGGATCCGCCCCACCACTAGATGTTGTGGTCTCCGCTCCGTGGGACACGAGATGCTGTGGTCATTACACCACTGTAGTTACGTGTGTGTCAACCACATGCATGCACCATCCATGCAGGTCAGAGGCCGTTCGCGATGGTTTGCGCGGGGAACGGTCGGACCCCTCGTCTGCAACACCGATATCCCGCGACGCGCCCGGTTAGCGTCGGCCTCCCATGACCACCGCGGTCGCCATCGACGCCGGCACCACAGGCGTGCGATCCCTCGCCGTGGACGAGCGGGGCCGGGTCACCGACGTCGCCTACCGGGAGCTCACGCAGCACTTCCCCCGCCCCGGCTGGGTCGAGCACGACGCCTCGGAGATCTGGGACGCGGTCCGACTCACTCTGGACGAGCTCGGCGGCCGCCTCGCCGACGCGGGCGAACCCGTCGCGGCTATCGGCATCACCAACCAACGGGAGACGCTCGTCGCCTTCGACCGGTCGAGCGGCCGGCCCCTGCACCGGGCCATCGTGTGGCAGGACCGCCGCACCGCGTCGATGTGCGAGGAGCTGCGCCGGGCCGGTCACCTGCCTCTCGTGCGCCAACTGACCGGCCTCGTACTCGATCCGTATTTCAGCGCCACCAAGGCCGCCTGGCTCCTGCGTTCCGGTCAGCTCGCCCTCGGCGCGGACGACCCGAACCTTTCGTTCTGCACCGTGGACTCGTGGCTCCTGTGGAACCTCACCGGCGGGCCCGACGCCGGCGTCTACGCCACCGACCCCTCCAACGCCAGCCGCACCTTGCTCTTCGACACCGCCGAGCTCGCCTGGTCGCCCGAGCTGTGCGAGCTCTTCGGCGTCCCGCCGCACGCGCTCCCCGAGGTCCGCCCTTCGGCGGGCCGCTTCGGCACCGCCGCGCTCAGCCGGCTCCACGGTACCGCCGCTACCGCGCTCGACGGGGTGCCGATCGCAGCCATCCTCGGCGACCAACAGGCTGCGCTCTTCGGCCAAGCCTGCTTCAGACCGGGGATGGTCAAGGTCACCTACGGCACCGGCAGCTTCGTGCTCGCCAACGTCGGTGCCGAGCGTCCGGACGCGCCCGAAGGTCTCACGGTCAGCTGTGCCTGGGATCTCGGGGACCACGCCGACGGGCGCGAGCCGCGTGGCCTACGCGCTCGAGGGATCGGCCTTCGTCTCGGGCGCCGCCATCCAGTGGTTGCGCGACGGTCTCGGCATCATCGACGGCGCGTCCGACGTCGGGCCCCTCGCCGCGACGGTGCCCGACAGCGGCGGCGTCGTCTTCGTCCCTGCGCTCACCGGACTGGGCAGCCCGCATTGGGACCCCGACGCGCGCGGCATCGTCACCGGCATCTCCCGCGGCACGAGCCGCGCCCACCTGGCGCGCGCCTGTGTCGAGGCGATCGCCTTCCAGGTGCGGGACATGACCGATGCCATGGCCGATGTCATGGCCGCCGCGTCTCCCCACCGGATCTCCGCGCTGCGGGCTGACGGGGGCGCCGCCGCCATGGACCTCCTCCTCCAGCTCCAGGCCGATCAGAGCCGCACACCGGTCGCCCGGCCGCGCTCGCTGGAATCGACCGCACTCGGAGCCGCCACCCTGGCCGGCCTGGTCGAAGGGATGTGGGGCTCGCTCGAGGAGCTCGCGGCCCTCTGGGAGGCCGACACCGTCTTCAGCCCCGGGGAGCCGACCGAGCTCGCCGACGCGGCGCACGCCAAGTGGACGCGCGCCGTCGAGAAGTCGATGGGCTGGGCCACCGCGGGCTCCTGAGCCGTCGCGTCGGTTGGTCTCAACTTCACGGACCTGGCGGCATGGGACTCGGCACTGCGAGCCCGATCACACTCCGAGGGGGGATGTCCTGGTTCGGTGATCCGGCCACCTCGCAGCGCTTCGCGGGATTCTCAGCCTCAAGTCGGAGCGTTCAACAGATCACGCACGGCGACGGTCAACAGCTCAATCGTCTCCTCGGCTTCAAACTGTCTGCGATAGAAGGCGAGGCTCTCGAACTGCAGCAGCGCATCGATGGCCGTGACGATGGCACGACGCTTCGTCTTCCTTCGTCCCTTCAATTCGAGGGAGAACTGCCGCTCGACCTGACCTCGCATGAGATCCCGCACGAAATCGAACCTCTCCTGCACGACGCTGCTCTCCATTGCCAGCAAATTCGCCGCTCGAGACGTCGACCCCAAGACCTCGTAGCCCTCCACCCGTACGCTGACCAGGCTCTTGATCCTTCGATCCAACCGGCCCTGGCCGATGGCGTGGATCCGGTACATCGGCAGCGCGACCTCAATCTGCCGGTCGACCGCGGCCCGCAGCAGCGAATCGCCGTCCTTGTAGTAACGGCGGACCGAACGCGGTGACAACCCACACCTGGCGGCGACTTGGTCGGGATGTGGCCGCAGGTTGTCCTCCGAGAAGAGCGCGATGACGGCGTCGAGCACCGTCAGGACATTCCTGTCTCGCCGGGCGGAGCGGCCGTCGGTGTCGACGACGTCGACCGCCCCCGATTGAGATTCCGGACCGGATCCAGCGGACCCGTCTGCCGTCGCCGTCTCTTCAGGGCTCGTCATCTCACTGCCTCTCGTCTCGACTGTCTCCCTGCCCTGCCCCAGGGGCCGGAACCAGTCATCTGATACTTGGACCACACAGTCGTCGACGCTCCACGAATACGGCCGGCTTTAGCATCATGCTAAAGCCGGCCGTATTGGGAGGGTGGAGCTTCGGCTCAGGTCACGTGGAACTTCGTGGCCGTGTGGGCTGTTCCGCCTGGCGTGGTCACGACGATCTTGTGGCTGGTCGCCGGGCCCGGCACGATCACCTTGATCTTGGTGGCCGTGTCCTTCTTGAGCGTCCCCGGGACACCGCCGAAGCTCACACTGGCATTTTCCAGGTTGGTCCCCTCGATGGTGACCACCGTTCCAACCGGACCAGAGGTTGGGCTGAAACTGGTGATCGTGGGAGCTGCCTGGGGCGCCTCGGGCCTCACGGCGTTGGACGGAGCCGAGGCCGGGCCGGGGCCGTTGGCGTTGGTGGCCTTCACGGTGAAGGTGTAGCTGTCACCGTTGGTGAGGCCGCTGACCGTGATCGGGCTGGAAGCGCCCGAGGCGGTCTGGCCACCGTTGGCCGGCGTGGTGCTGTCGGTCGCCGTCACCGTGTAGCTGGTGATCGGCGAGCCCTCGTCGAAGCCCGGCGTGAAGCTGACCGAGGCCGAGGCGTTGCCCGCCGTGGCCGTCGCTGCGGTCGGGGCGTCGGGGACCGAGGAGGGCGTCACCGCGTTGGACGGAGCCGAGGCCGGGCCGGTGCCGTTGGCGTTGGTCGCCGTGACGGTGAAGGTGTAGCTGTCACCGTTGGTCAGGCCACTGACCGTGATCGGGCTGGAAGCACCCGAGGCGGTCTGGCCGCCGTTGGCCGGCGTGGTGCTGTCGGTCGCCGTCACCGTGTAGCTGGTGATCGGCGAGCCCTCGTCGAAGCCCGGCGTGAAGCTGACCGAGGCCGAGGGGTCGCTTGCCGTAGCCGTCACGTTGGTCGGCGCGTCGGGGACCGACGATGGCGTCACCGCGTTCGACGGGTCCGAGGCCGGGCCGGTGCCGTTGGCGTTGGTCGCCGTGACGGTGAAGGTGTAGCTGTCACCGTTGGTCAGGCCACTGACCGTGCAGGCATCGGTTTCGGGATCCGACACCGTGTAGGTGCAGGTCTCGCCGCCGTTGGCCGGCGTGGTGCTGTCGGTCGCCGTCACCGTGTAGCTGGTGATCGTCGAGCCTTCGTCACCGCCCGGAGTCCAACTGACCGAGGCCGAGGGGTCGCTCGCCGTAGCCGTCACGTTGGTCGGCGCGTCGGGAACCGTAGATGGCGTCACCGCGTTCGACGGGTCCGAGGCCGGTCCGGTGCCGTTGGCGTTGGTGGCCGTCACGGTGAAGGTGTAGCTGTCACCGTTGGTCAGGCCATTCACCGTACAGGCATCGGTTTCGGGATCCGACACCGTGTAGGTGCAGGTCTCGCCGCCGTTGGCCGGCGTGGTGCTGTCGGTCGCCGTCACTGTGTAGCTGGTGATCGTCGAGCCTTCGTCACCGCCCGGAGTCCAACTGACCGAGGCCGAGGCGTTGCCCGCCGTGGCCGTCGCTGCGGTTGGGGCGTCGGGCACCGCCGCCGGCGTCACGGCGTTGGACGGGTCCGAGGCCGGACCGGTGCCGTTGGCGTTGGTGGCAGTCACGGTGAAGGTGTAGCTGTCACCGTTGGTGAGGCCGCTGACTGTGATCGGGCTGGAAGCGCCCGAGGCGGTCTGGCCACCGTTGGCCGGCGTGGTGCTGTCGGTCGCCGTCACCGTGTAACCCGTGATCGGCGAGCCCTCGTCGCCGCCGGGAGTGAAGCTGACAGAGGCCGAGGCGTTACCCGCCGTGGCCGTCGCGGCGCTCGGGGCGTCTGGGACCGACGAGGGCGTCACGGCGTTGGACTGGTCCGAGGCCGGACCGGTGCCGTTGGCGTTGGTGGCCGTGACGGTGAAGGTGTAGCTGTCACCGTTGGTCAGGCCACTCACGGTGCACGTGTCGGTCTCCGGATCCGAGACCGTGTAGGTGCAGGTCTGGCCACCGTTGCCCGGCGTGGTGCTGTCAGCTGCGGTCACCGTGTAGCTGGTGATCGTCGAGCCTTCGTCACCGCCCGGAGTCCAACTGACCGACGCCGAGGCGTTGCCCGCCGTGGCCGTCGCTGCGGTTGGGGCGTCGGGCACTGCCTCCGGCGTCACGCTATTCGACGGGTCCGAAGCTGGTCCGGTGCCGTTGGCGTTGGTGGCCGTCACGGTGAAGGTGTAGCTGTCACCGTTGGTCAGGCCGCTGACCGTGCAGGTGTCGGTCTCGGGATCCGAAACCGTGTAGGTGCAGGTCTGGCCGCCGTTGGCCGGCGTGGTGCTGTCGGTCGCCGTGACCGTGTAGCTGGTGATCGTCGAGCCCTCGTTGAACCCGGGGGTCCAGCTGACCGAGGCCGAGGCGTTGCCCGCCATGGCCGTCGCGGCGCTCGGCGCGTCTGGGACCGACGAGGGCGTCACGGCGTTGGACGGGTCCGAGGCCGGACCGGTCCCGTTGGCGTTGGTGGCCGTGACGATGAAGGTGTAGCTGTCGCCGTTGGTCAGGCCGCTCACCGTGCAGGTGTCGGTCTCGGGATCCGACACCGTGTAGGTGCAGGTCTCGCCACCGTTGGCCGGGGTGGTGCTGTCCGCGGCGGTCACCGTGTAGCTGGTGATCGGCGAGCCTTCGTCACCGCCGGGGGTCCAACTGACCGCGGCCGACTGGTCGCCGGCGGCGGCGGTCGCGTTGGTCGGGGCGTCGGGGGGCGACGCTGGGGTCACGGCGTTAGAGGGAGCCGAGGCCGGTCCGGTGCCGTTGCCGTTGGTGGCCGTGACGGTGAAGGTGTAGCTGTCACCGTTGGTCAGGCCGCTCACCGTGCAGGCGTCGGTCTCGGGATCCGACACCGTGTAGGTGCAGGTCTCGCCGCCATTGGCCGGGGTGGTGCTGTCCGCGGCGGTCACCGTGTAGCTGGTGATCGTCGAGCCCTCGTTGAAGCCCGGGGTCCAGCTGACCGAGGCCGAGGCAGGGCCGGCGGTGGCGGTCACGGCGGTCGGGGCATCAGGCACCGACGAAGGAGTCACGGCGTTGGAGGCAGCCGAGGCCGTCCCGGTGCCACTCGCGTTGGTCGCCGTCACCGTGAACGTGTAGCTGTCACCGTTGGTCAGGCCGCTCACCGTGATCGGGCTGGAAGCGCCCGAGGCCGTCTGGCCGCCGTTGGCGGGCGTGGTGCTGTCCGCCGCGGTCACTGTGTAGCCGGTGATGGAGGCGCCGCCGTTGGAGGCTGGGGCGGTGAAGCTGACTGCGGCCTGGTTGGCCCCCGCTGTCGCGCTCACAGCCGTCGGGGCGCCGGGCACCGTCGAGGGCGTGACGCTGTTCGACGCCGCCGAGGTCGGGCTGGTGCCGTTCGCGTTGACCGCCTTCACCGTGAACGTGTAGGCGGTGCCATTGGTCAGGCCGGTCACGGTGCAGGTCGTGTTCGTCGCCGGCGACGGGCTGCAGGTCTTGGAGCCTGGCGAGGAGGTCACCGTTTGGGAAGTGATGGCGGACCCGTTGTTGGACGCAACGGTCCAGCTCACCGTGGACTGGGCGTTCTGCGCCCCGGTCGCGACCACACTGGTCGGCTGCGTGGGTGCGCCCACGGTGATGCTCGACGACGCCGAGGACGCCGGGCCGGTGCCGTAGGCGTTGGTGGCGGTCACCGTGAACGTGTAGGCGGTCTTGTTGGTCAGGCCGGTCACCGTGCAGGTGGTCGGCGGAGGCGAGCCGCTCGACGTGCACGTCGCGCTGCCGCTGTTGGGCTTCACCGTGTACGACGTGAGAGGCCCACCACCGGTCGATGCCGGGGCCGTCCAGCTCACCGTGGCCGCGGCGTTGCCCGGATTCGCCACGACCGCCGTCGGGGCTCCGGGGAGGCCGATGGTGACTGCGGCGGAGGCGGAAGAGTTGGGACCGTTGCCGTCGGCGTTGGTGCCGTACACGGTGAAGGTGTAGCTGTCACCGTTGGTCAGGCCGTTCACCACGATCGGCGTCCCGGACCCAGTGGCCGTCTGGCCGCCGTTGGCCGGCGTGGTGTGGTCCGTCGCCGTCACCGTGTAGCCCGTGATGGTCAGGCCGCCGGTGCCGGTGCCGCTCAGGTTGGTGAAGGCGACCGACGCCGAGGCGTTGCCCGATGTCGCGGTGCCGATAGTGGGGGCACTGGGCGTCGTCGATGGGACGACGGCATTCGACGGTGCCGACGCCGCGCTGGTGCCGATGGCGTTGGTGGCCGTCACCGTGAACGTGTAGCTGGTGCCGTTGGTCAGGCCGGTGACGTTGCAGGTCGTCGCCGGCGCGGTCGCCGTGCAGGTCTTGCAGCCCGTCGACGACGTGGCCTTGTACGAGGTGATGGCCGAGCCGCCGTTGCTGGCCGGTGCCGTCCAGCTGACCGTGGCCGCGGTGGTCTGGGTGACGGGGGTAGAGCTGGCAGTGACCGCGGTCGGGGCGCCAGGCACGGTGGCAGGGACGACCGAGGCCGAAGGGGCCGAGGCTGGCCCGGTCCCACTGACGTTGGTGGCTGTCACCGTGAACGTGTAGCTGTCGCCGTTCGTGAGGCCGGTCACCGTGATCGGGCTCGCGGTTCCGCTGGCCGTCTGGCCACCGTTGGCGGGAGTGGTGCTGTCCGCTGCGGTCACCGTGTAGCCGGTGATGGCGGCGCCGCCGTTCGAGGCCGGGGCCGTGAAGGACACCACCGACTGGGCGTTGGCCCCGCTGGTGGCCGAGACGGCGGTGGGCGCTCCGGGCACCGTCGAGGGGACGACGGCAGCCGAAGGGGCCGAGGCCGGCCCAGTGCCCGAGCCGTTGGTCGCGGTGACCGTGAAGGTGTAGCTGTTGCCGTTGGTCAGGCCGGTGACGTTGCAGCTGTCGACCTCGGGGTTGGACACCGTGTAGATGCACGTCTCGCCACCGTTGGCGGGAGTGGTGCTGTCCGCTGCGGTCACCGTGTACTGGGTGACCGGGGAGGCGCCGGCGACGGCGGGATCGGTCCATGTCACCGTAGAACTGGCGTTCTGGGCCCCCGTGGCCGACACGCCCGTCGGCTGCTGGGGTGCTCCCAAGACGATCGGGGCCGAGGATGCCGAGGACGGGCCGGTGCCGACGTCGCTGGTCGCGGTCACGGCGAAGGTGTAGGTGTCGCCGTTGGTGAGGCCGGTCACCGTGCACGAGGTGGTGGCGGACTGACAGGTCTCGCCTCCGTTGGCCGGGGTGGTCGTGTCGGTGGCGGTGACGGTGTAGCTCTCGATCGGGTCGCCGGGGTTGAACGGCGCCGTCCAGGTGACCTCGGCCTGGGCGTTGTCGGGCTCAGCCACGACATTGGTCGAAGGCCCGGGGGGCCCGAGGGTATAGGTGAACTGGTCGGCGCTCGACGTCGCCGACGTCTCGCCTCCGCTGACCACCGTGACGTCCACCGTTCCGACGGAGCCGCCCGGGTCGGTGGCCGTGATCGATCCGTCGTTGTTGACGTTGAACACTGCCGGGTTGGTCCCGAAATCGACCGCGCTGGCGCCCGTGAAGCCGGTGCCGGTGATGTTGACCGTCGCGCCGCCGGTGGTTGTGTCCGTGGTGGTACCGAGTCCGGTCACGGACGGGATGATGGTGGTGAAGGGAGGGCCGGTCGGCGCCACGTAGGCGGGAGTCCCCGAGGTCGGGCAGCCGCTGGTGTTGCCGGTCTGGGTGTAGGAAGGGCACGAGGTCGGGTAACCGTCGAACGCCACGTTGGTTGCGCCGAGGATCGGGACCTGGGCGTTGGTGGTGACCCGGAGCTCGGTCAGAGTGTTCTGAGGCGCGGCGCCGGGATTGCCGGTCGCCGTGAACTGCGCCGAGAACCCGGGCAGCGTGACCATCTGGCCGCCGGCGATGTGAGTGCCGCTGAACTCCTCTTCGAGGTAGGGGTAGGTCGTCTTGTAGTTGCCGCTCATGGTGGCGTCACAGCCGGTCCCGGCTGCGGTGCAGTACTTCACCGTGGTGGCGCCCCCACCGGTGACACCGTCGCCTCCGAATTGCTGAATCGAGCCGGGCACGAAGCTCATGCCGGCAGGCACGGGCTCAATCGAGGCGAACCCGTTCGCGTAGTTGATGGTGATCGTTCCGATGCTGCTGTAGTTCTCGTAGGGGATCAGGTCGGTGGTCGGATCCTGGCTGAAGGTGAAGTTGCTGCCCTTGGCCGTGTACTGCGGCGACGTGTTGGCCGAGGACGGTGCCTCGTAGATCGTCTCGGATGAGATCGACACACTGACGTTCTCACCCACGAGTGTCGACGAACCTGCGTTGTAGGTGAGTGTGGCCGTGGAGCAGTCGGGACCCGTCGGATAGGTCTCGCCGGGAGCGCAGTAGCCGAAGGTCAGCGAAAAGCTGCCGGTGGCGGTGGACTCCGGCTGCATGGTGATGATGCCGGTCGTCGAGGTCGTGGTCACCTGGGCGTAGCCGTCGGAGATGGGGGGCTGCGCGGCGATGTAGAGGGAGCTGGGGTTGACGTTGGCCGCGCCTCCACTGACGAGGCTCATGGCGTTGTACTGGGTGGGAGCCCCGAGCTGGGACACTGTCGAGCCCGAGGGGATGGAGCAGGTTGGGTTACCCGAGACCAGGGACGCACCCGTGAACGAGGTGATCGACGCCCGCGTGGTGTACGAGAAGATGTCGAGACCGCACGTCGACGTGATGTCGACGTCGCCGATGGGGGCGAAGGTGTACCCGTTCGTGCTCGCGGAACCGGGTCCGTAGGTGCCGGCGACAGCGAGCGAGGTAGCCGTGCCCGGGCTCGCAATCGTGCTGGTGGTGGTGGTCGTGTTCGGGGGCTCCGACGTCACGTTGTCGTAGGCAGCGCTCCCGTTGGCAAGGGTCGGGGCCGTTGCGGCGTAGGCCGGAGCGGCGGTCAGTACGATCCCCGTCGCCACGGTCGTCAGCCCCAGAATTGTGCCCAGGACCGCCACGATCACCCGCCTCACGGCGTTCACGCGCGCGTGCATGTAGATGGTTTCAGACGTGCTCATCTCGTCCCCCTCGCTCCCCGCTGAATTGAGTTTCGGCTCTGTCGCCCCGACGCGCAAAGCTCGCACTCGACGCGACGATCGTCACGTTTTAAACCAGGTTCTGTCCAAAGTCAAGACAATTGTCCAAGGCCATGACAATTTCGTGACAGAAGGCTCTAAACAATTGACCAACGGCAGGACAGTTGTCTAGAGTGCAAGCAATTGTCCAGACTTGGGACAATCACCTGGTGTGCGGGCTCTCGTCCGGAGCGCCGCTCACGACACTCATCAAACAAGGAGATGCACACATGTTGCGTTCACGGATTGTTCCGGTGCTCGGCGTTGCGATTCTCGCATCGGCGGGCTCCATCGGGGCCTTCGCGTCCAGTTCCGGGGCGGCGACCCCGGCGAAGACGAAGACCATCAGTTGCACGAAGGCCAGCGGCAACATCGCCACCACCATGGAGATCAAGCTGTCGAAGTGCAACGGGAACACCGGGGGTGCGTCGAAGAAGATCAACGTCACCGCCCTCGCCAGCGGTGGAACCATCAAGTGGAAAAACGGCAAGACGACCACGGTCGGCGCGGCAACGCTCGGGACGGGCGGTCTCTCCGCGCCCGGTAGCGCCGCGGACGAGACTGTGTCGGGTGCGGTCACAGGCGACACGACCGGCTCCGCCAAGCCCATTCCCGGGGTCTACTCCGGCGAAGTTTGTGTGGACTCGTCCGGAAACGTCAGCCTCGCCCCTGGTACGGCGTTGACCCTCAACTTAGTCGGCCAAGCGGACCAAGGCAGCGACACCGCTGCGAGTCGGTACGTGCAACAGGAACACCGGGGGTAAGTCGAAGAAGATCAACGTCAGCGCCCTTGCCAACGGTGGAACCATCAAGTGGAAGAACGGCCAGACGACCACGGTCGGCGCGGCCACGCTCGCGACCGGCAGTCTGTGCCCGGCCGGTAGCGCCGCCGACGAGGTTGTGTCGGGCGCGGTCACCGGCGACACCACCGGCTCCGCCAGTCCCATCCCCGGGGTCTACTCCGGCGAGGTCTGTGTGGACTCGTCCGGAAACGTCAGCCTCGCCCCCGGCACGGCATTGACCCTCAACTAGTCGGCTAGTCGGCAAACCGCATCGAGACAGCGAATCCGCTGCGGTCGGTTTCACGGCATAGGACAGGAGGCCCCTATTGGGGCCTCCTGTCCGCGTCGGTATCAGCACCAGGCGCCGAGCCAGGTGCCGTACACGCTGCGGGCTGACGGGGCGCGGCCGAACCGAGCGCGCCGAAGCCTTCCCCGCCAATGGAACAACCCCTCAAGGCGTGACGATGGCAAAGTCCGGAGTGGGCTCATCGAGGAAGGACAGCAGGCGCGCCAGGAGCGACGTGTCTCCGTCCGTGGTGATGCCGTCCAGCCCGGCCCCTCCGAGCATTCGGAGGAACGACTGCTTGGTCAACGTCAGCGTCAGTCACGTCGGCGCTCTCCGACGCTGGATCGACGTCCTGAATCAGAACCCCGTTCGACAGCGTCGTCCGGTAGGTGTGGCCCAGATCGGTGAACACCCAGTCGATGGCAAAGCTCTCGCTCCAGCATCTTGGCCCATTGATTCGGATGGCGATGGTGTCGAAGAGCTGGTCGATGCTCGAGAGAGCTCCGACCATCTCCGGTGAGGTGAGGCTGACGGGCTGGCCGACGTCACCGGTGCGCAACTCGGCGGCACCCTGGAGGTAGAAGTTCCGCCAGGTGCCGTTCTCGGCCCCGAACCCGAGGCGTTCGTACACGTCGCCGAGCAGCGCCTTGGCTTCGGCGTGAGCGTCATCGGCGAAGACGGCGTGCTTGAGCAGTTGGGCGGCGAAGCGGAGATCGCCGTCGTCGGCGTAGCGCCTCGCCTTGGTCACCACCTCGTCGATACCGCCCATGCACTCGACGTAGCGGTCTGCGGTCTCGACCGGCGGGTGCTCCCACAGCGACGACGGGTTGCCGTCGAACCAGCCCAGGTAGCGCTGGTAGATGGCCTTCACGTTGTGGCTGACCGATCCGTAGTAGCCGTGGGTGTGCCAGGCGGCCTCGAGCGCGGGGGGCATCTCCATCATCTCCGCGATCTCCATGCCGGTGTAGCCGTGGTTCATCAGGCGCAGCGTCTGGTCGTGCAAGTAGGTGTAGAGGTCGCGCTGTTGGCGCAGGTACGTGACGATGCGATCCCGGCCCCACATCGGCCAGTGGTGTGACGCGAAGGCGACGTCGGCGTCGTTGCAGAACAGGTTGACGGCCTCGTTCAGATACCGGGCCCAGATCCGGGGGTCCCGGACGACTGCCCCGCGGAGCGTGAGCAGGTTGTGCAGGTTGTGGGTGGCGTTCTCGGCCATGCAGAGCGCTCGGCGCTCGGGAAAGAAGAAGTTCATCTCTACCGGGCATTCGGTGCCCGGGGTCATCTGGAACTGAATGCGGACGCCGTCGAGCACTTCCTCTTGCCCCGTGTGGGTGATCTCTAGCGTGGGCGGAATGAGGCCGATGCTCCCGACCGAGGTCGTCGCCCCGAGCCCGGCACCCACCTGCCCGGTCGGACTCTTGGGCAACGAAGCCCCGTACATGTAGAGCGCCCGCCGGGCCATGGCCGTGCCGGCGTAGACGTTCTCCGAGACCGCGGCCTCCATGAACCCGTGACCGGCGATGATCGGGACTTCGGACTCGTAGACGCCGTGGACCCCGCCGAAGTGGTCACCGTGGGCATGGGTGTAGATGACGGCGGTCACCGGCGCGGTGCCCGCGATGCGTGCGGTAGAGGGCAAGAGCGGCGGCGGCACACTCCGCCGAGATCAGGGGGTCGATGACGATGATCCCGTTGTCGGACTCGACCAGGGTCATGTTCGAGAGGTCCAGGCCGCGGACCTGGTAGATGCCCTCGGTGACCTCGTAGAGACCTTGACGGGCCGTGAGCTGCGATTGGCGCCACAGGCTCGGGTTGACGGTGTCGGGACAATCCGCAGACAAGAACCCGAAGGCGTCGTTGTTCCAAATCTCCGAACCGTCGGCTCCGTGAATGATGCAGGGCTTGAGGGAACCGATCAGTCCACGGTCGGCGTCTTCGTAGTCGGTTCGATCGTTGAAATCTCCTCCGGACACGGGTTCCGCTCCTTTCGCACGACGTGATGAGCACCTTGCCAGCCGAGGCTAGGTCATGACTCATCGGGACGTCACCGACCTCGAGATGAGAGTGACGGCGTGTGCCGGACCGTCAGCGTCGGGTCCCGCGACGAGGATTCTTCGTCCGCCGGTCTGGTGCGCTGACACTCGAGGAGTGCACGATTGCGGTCGTCCTCGACGCCACCCATGTGTCGAACTCGTAAAGCGGAGAGCCACGGCGTCGGCCCTCCTCGGAATCGCACTAGGCTGCTCAGGACTCCGAATTCGGTCAGTGCTCGTCGGGCCTCGGTCACGCCTCGGGTCTGCGCTGCGGCGAAACCGGCGGCCACTGCAGCCTCAACGTTGGGTGCGTTGTCGTCGAGGAACAACACCTGGTCGCTCGGGGTCGGTAGGAGCTGACTGACTCGTTCGAACAGCGCCGCGTCTGGCTTGACCATGCCCAGCTCGAAAGACAAGAAACGGAAGTCGAACGTTTCGAGGAGGGGCCACCGAGTGGCGTGGCCTTCCCAATGCAACGCATTCGTGTTGCTGAGGCAGCCAACCACGACGGTCTCCTTGACGGCCGTCACCAGGTCGACGGCGCCGGACAACAAACCCGCCGGCGATCCGCTGAATGCTTCGAGAAAGGAATCGGGGGACAGCGCCAGACCCCACTCCTCGACGACACCGTTCGCGAAGTCCTCGGCCGAGCACTGTCCGCTCTCGAAGCTGCGAACCCAGGGGCTGGCGAGCCAGCGCCGCCACAGCTCTGTCTCGTCATCGACCTTGGACAGCCCGCGCAGAAGGCCGACGCCGCCGAAATCGACGAGCACCCCGCCCAAATCGAAGAGCACCACCTCGATCACGGAGTTCGACATCCTTCGAGCTTCGCCCGACTGCGACGAACCTTGGCGATGATCTGGTTCGGGGTCTTGCTCCAGATGAACGGCACATGGTTCTCGTTCGGGCCGGCGATGTACTCCTCCATGGTGCTGGCCGGTTCGTCAGGATTCTCCGAGCGGATGGGCGATCTGGAACACGTTTCCGAACGGGTCTCGGATCATGGCTCGACGGTCGCCGTACGGCATCTGACGCGGCTCTTCCAGCGATGTTGCCCCTGCGTCGAGCGCACGCTCATAGGTGCGGTCCGCGTCGTCGACGTACACGTAGAGGAAGGCCGGGAAGAGCTCCCTCTCCGTGGACCCCGAGATCAGCAGACGAGAGTCACCGATGTCGATCTCAGACGGCCGGTCGATTTCGGCCTCGCCCGTGGCGTCGAATACTCGGCGGAGGAACTCGACCTGAGCGGCGACGTCCGGCACCACGAGGCGCGGTGTGACCGAGTGGTAGCCCGTCGGTGGAGTCACAGGACTCACCATCGGAGTCTGGCAGAACGAGGCTGCAGATCCGGCAGAAGAGACCCTCTCGCCGAGCAGGCCAGTCGGTCCGACCGGCGGAGGCACCACGATCCCGAAATAAAGCAAGGAAATCCTTGTTATATTGCAGCCAGGAGCGGACACTCCGCTCGGAAGGGTGGTCAGCCATGAGCGTGGCGATCGTGACCGGAGCATCTCGAGGCCTCGGAGAGGCGCTGGCCGAGGGGCTGGCACGGACGGGCTGGTCGGTGGTGATCGACGCCCGGGATGGGCAGGCGCTCGACGACGCGGCCCGGCGTATCCGGGCGACCGCGGCGCCCGACACTCGAGTCGTCGCCATCGCCGGCGATGTGACCGACGAGGAGCACCGCCACGAACTGACCGAGACAGCCTTCGGTCTGGGCGGGCTCGACCTCCTCGTGAACAACGCCGGGACGCTGGGCGCCGCCCCGCTCCCCCCCCTCTCCGACTACCCGTTGCGCGAGCTGCGCGTCGCCTTCGAAGCGAACGTCGTGGCGCCCCTCGGTCTGGTCCAGGACGTTTTGCCCGCTCCTGATGGACTCGCCGCACCCGAGGCTCGTCCACATCACCTCGGACGCCGCGGTCGAGGCCTACGGCGGGTGGGGCGGGTACGGCGCGGGCAAGGCCGCGCTCGAACAAATCGGCGCCGTCCTCGCCGTGGAGGTCCCCGGGTTGACCGTGTGGTCGATCGACCCCGGCGACCTGCGCACCGCGATGCACCAGGCGGCGTTCCCCGGCGAGGACATCTCCGACCGTCCCGAGCCGGCCAGTGTCGTCCCTGCCTTCCTCGAGCTCATCGGCAGCCGACGGCCGAGCGGTCGCTATCGCGCCGCCGATCTGCTGGGCGAGCCCGTGAGCGTGGGAGCTCCGGCATGACCGCCCTGACGGCGGAGGCTCCTCCCCGGCTGCCCGAGCTGCACCCGCTCTCCTTCACCCTGCCACCTGAGCTCGAAGCGCCCGCGCCGGCCGAGGTCCGCGGGCTGACTCGCGACGCCGTCCGCATGATGGTGGCCTCGAAGCACGACGGCAGCATCGTGCACTCACATTTCTCCGAGCTCCCCCGCTTCCTCGACGAGGGCGACCTCGTCGTCATCAACACGTCGGGAACGCTGGCGGCCGAGCTCGACGGCACCGGACCCGACGGCGTCGCCGTGCAGGTCCACCTCTCGACGAAGCTCCCCGCAGGCCTCTGGACGGTCGAGGTGCGGCGGCAGGGCGAGGTCTCCCTCGGCGCCTCCGCCGGAGATCGCATCGAGCTCGCCGGCGGCGGGCGGGTCATCCTGCTCGCTCCCTACTCGCCGGGACCCGGCGGACAGGGCGTGCGGCTCTGGATCTCGTCGGTCGAGACGCCTGAGCCGCTCCAGCGCCACCTGGCCCGTCACGGCCGCCCCATCCGGTACGGCTACGTCCGCGATACCTATCCCATCTCCGCCTACCAGAACGTCTACGCCACCGAGCCGGGCTCGGCCGAGATGCCCAGCGCCGGCCGGCCGTTCACCGCCCGAGATCCTGATGCGCCTGGTCGCCAAGGGTGTCGGGGTGGCGCCTGTGCTGCTCCACACCGGGGTCGCTTCCCTGGAGGCCAGCGAGCCGCCCTACGCCGAGTACTTCCGCGTCTCGCTCGCCACGGCGCACCGGGTCAACGACACGCGCCGATCGGGTGGGCGCGTCGTGGCGGTCGGGACCACCGTCGTCCGCAGCGCTCGAGTCCGTCGTCGACGATCATGGGCACGTGCACCCGAGCGAGGGCTGGACCGAGACAGTCGTCTCCCCCGAACACCCGGTTCGTTCGGTCGACGGCTTCCTCACCGGATGGCACGAGCCGGAGGCGTCACATCTCGCCATGCTCGAGGCCATCGCCGGGCGGCCGCTCCTGAGGCGTCCTACGCCGCCGCGCTCGCCGAGGGATACCTCTGGCACGAGTTCGGTGACGTCCACCTGATCCTGCCGTGAGCAGACCGGACCTGCCGTGACATCCGAATCCGCTACCAAAGAGTCACCGCTCGAGCAGCTTCCGACGACCCGGCGCGCCATCCTCAACCTGATCAAGCGACGCGGACCGCTCGACGCGTTGCAGGTGGCCGCGGAGCTCTCGCTCACCACGGCCGCCATCCGCCAACAGCTGAGCCGCCTCGAAGAGGACGGACTGCTCGAGCACCACGATGTCGAGCCACCGGAGACCCGGCGGGGCCGGCCGCGTCACCTCTACGAGCTGACTGCGGCGGCCGAGGCTCTCTACCCCAAGCGGTACGGCGACCTCACGACCGAGCTGCTCGGGTATCTCGGCGGTCCCGACGGCGCCCAGGTCGACGAGCTCTTCGAGCAGCGCCGTCAGCGCAGGGTGTCCGACGCCCTCCCCCGCACGGCGAACCTCCCCTTCGACGAGCAGGTTGCCGCGCTCACGGCCATCCTCGACGAGGACGGGTACCTGGCCGACGCGGAGAAGCTGCCCGACGGGAGCTGGCGGATCACCGAGCACAACTGCGCCATCCTGACCGTCGCCCACGGGTTCTCACAGGCGTGCACCAGCGAGCTGGCGTTCATCAAAGACGCGCTCCCCGGAGCCCGGGTCAGGCGCGTCGCCCACCTGATGGACGGCGCGCACGTGTGCGCCTACGAGGTCAGCCCGCCGCCGTCGTAGGGTCCGCGGCACGGATCTCGAGGACCGACGCACCGTCGACCTCGTGGATCTCGTTCCTCAGCAGCTCTATCAGATGCTCCCCACTGATCTCGATCACGAACTCGTCGACCGCGTGGCCGCCTTCGCGCTCGAGGATGTTGATGGCCACGATGTCGCCGCCGACGGCCCCGATCCTGCTGGCCACCAGGCCCAGTGCACCCGGCCGGTCGGGGAGCGCGATCCTGACGACATAGCCAGCCATCGAAGACAACGTTAGGCGCGCAATGTGAATGGCCTGTTTCCAACCCGTCTCGGCGTGGGAAATTGGCTCAGGCCGTGGTTGTGGGCGTTCGGGATGGCACGTACTCGTTGACGTACTCCCGCTCGGACAGCCGGGCGATCTCCCTCATCAGCTGGTCCGTGAAGGCCCTGCACTGCGTGTGGTCGTGATGCTCGAGCGGGTGATCCGGGTCCTCGGGGGGATCCATCTGCATCGGCTCGCCGAAGCGGATGGTCACGGTCCGGAACGGCCTCATCATGTTGGAGTTGACGGGCTGTACGTCGACGGTGCCGATCACCCCCACAGGGATGATCGGCACCCCGCACTCGCGCGAGAGCCGGGTCGCGCCCGTGCGGCCCTTGTGCACCTGCTGATCGAGGGTGCGGGTGCCTTCGGGGTACAGCCCGAGGAGATGGCCCTTGGCCAGCACTTCGGTCCGTGCCGTCTCCAGGGCGCGTTCGGATGCGCTGCCACCCCCGCGCCGGATAGGGATCTGCCCGGCGGCCCGGAAGAACCAGGCGGTCTTCCACGAGTTGAAATACTCGGCTTTGGCGAGATACGTCACCTTGCGGTGTACGACGAGCGGAATGAAGAAGGAGTCGCAAAAGGACTGGTGGTTGGCGGCGAGCACCGCCGGACCGTGCTTGGGGATGTGCTCGCGACCCTCGACCTTGACCCGCCACAGCAGCCAGAAGATCGGGGTCAGCAACACCTTGAGCACCCAGTAGGCCATGGCCTCCTAAAGGTACCGCCCGTCGCCGTTGCCCGCACCGGAGCGGCACCCGCTCCGTCGTCTTGGCCCGAATCGGGCGTCGTCGCCCCGCCGCGAAGCCCGGCTGTGCTGAACTGCGTCCGGACCACCCGGGTCCCTGGGGAGGTGCACCGTGAGCGAGTCCCTGACCGCTGAGCCGTTCGTCGCCGGCCTGTACTTCGGCGAGTGCCCGCGCTGGCACGAGGATCGACTGTGGTACTCGGACTTCTTCGACCGCGCCATCTTCTCCGTCTCGTCCGACGGCGAGCGCCGGACCGAGGTCGACGTCGACGGCGAGCCCAGTGGCCTGGGCTGGCTCCCCGACGGGCGGTTGCTCTTCGCCTCCCGGCTCGATCGCGCCGTGATGCGCCGGGAACCCGACGGCACGGTCGTCCGCCACGGCGATCTGACCCCCTGGGCCACGTGGCACGCCAACGACATGGTGGTGGCCGACAACGGCCAGGCCTACGCCGGCAACTTCGGGTTCGACCTCGACGGCCTCTACAGCGGCGAGGTGGATGCCCGCGCCATCGTCTCGACGTCCATCGTCCGCGTCGACCCGGACGGAACGAGCAGCGAGGCCGCCGGAGACCTCCAGTTCCCGAACGGGACGGTCATCTCCGAGGACGGCGCCCGACTGATCATCGCCGAGAGCATGGGCGGGCGGCTCACCGTGTTCGACCGCAGTCCCGACGGCTCCCTGGGCAACCGTCGCGAGTGGGCCGCCACGCCGGGGGTGGCCCCGGACGGCATCTGCCTGTGCGCCGACGGCACGGTCTGGGTGGCCAACGCCCTCGCCCCCGAGTGCGTCCGGGTGGCCGAAGGCGGCGAGGTGCTCGAGCGTGTGACCACCTCTCGGAACTGTTACGCCTGCATGCTGGGCGACGACGACCGAAGGACCCTCTACCTCGTTGCGGCCTTCGAGAGCCACGACGTCAAGGCCAGGGCGGCGCGCAACGGCGTCATCGAGAAGGTCCGAACGAAGGTGCCCGGCGCCGGTCGGCCCTGAACTTCGACGCCGACCCGATCAGCCCGATCAGCCCGAGCTCGGCCCGATCAGCCCAGCTTCGTGAGCGCGGTGCGCAGGTGGCGCACGGCCTGGGTGATGCGCTGCTCGTTCTCAATGAGCGCGAACCGCACGTGGCCGTCACCGCCCGGGCCGAACCCCACCCCCGGTGAGGTGGCCACGTCGGCCTCGCTGATGAGGTGCTTGGCGAACTCCAAGGAGCCCATCTCCCGGTAGGGCTCGGGGATCGGCGCCCAGACGAACATCGTCCCCCTCGGCTTGGCCAGATGCCACCCGATGCGGTTGAGCCCGTCGCACAGCGCATCGCGCCGTGAGCGGTAGATGGCGTTGATCTCCTTGGGGTAGTCCGGTGCCTCGTTCATGGCCACGATCGCCGCGATCTGAATCGGCTGGAACGTCCCGTAATCCAGATAGGTCTTGAGCTTGGTCAACGCCTGGACGATGTCGCGGTTGCCCACGACGAAGCCGACGCGCCATCCGGCCATGGAGAACGACTTGGTCATGGTGTAGATCTCGACCGCGACGTCCTTGCCCCCGGGCACCTGCAGGATCGACGGCGGCTCGTAACCGTCGAACCCGAGGTCGGCGTAGGCGAAGTCGTGGACGAGCACCACATCGTGATCGTGGGCGAATGCGACCAGCCTCTCCATGAACGAGAGGTCGACACAGGCAGTCGTGGGGTTGTGGGGAAACGACAACACGATCACGCGTGGCTTGGGCCACGACTCCTCCCAGGCGTGCATGAGCCCTTCGAAGAACGCGTCACCGGGGTCGGGATCCTCGTCGGCGGAGGGGACGGCCGGCCCGTGCAGGGGGACCTGTCGCACGTCGGCTCCGGCGAAGAGCGGTCCCCAGATGTGGATCGGGTAGGACGGGGAGGGGACGAGCGCCGTGTCCCCGGGGCCGACGAGGACCCACATGAGGTGGGAGAAGCCCTCTTTGGCTCCGATGGTCGTGACGACCTCGCTCTCCGGGTCGATGGCCACGCCGAACTTGCGGGCGTAGAGGTCGGAGATGGCGCTGCGCAGCTTCGGGATCCCGCGGGAGGCCGAGTAGCGGTGGTTGCGCGAGTTGTTGGCGGCTTCGGCGAGCTTCGCCACTGCCACCTGCGGCGAGGGCAGGTCCGGGTTCCCAAAACCGAGGTCGATGACGTCGCGCCCGGCTCGCCGTGCCTCCGCCTTCAGATCGTTGATGGTGGCGAAGACGTAGGGCGGCAGCCCGTTGATCCGGCGGAACTCCATCATCGGATCCTACGACCCGGTGCGGGAGACCCCGGGCCATCGACAGCCGCCAGCAAACCAGCCATCTGCGCCACCCGCACCCGTGCGCTCAGACTTCCACGCTCCCACGCTCCCACGCTCCCGCGCACCCGTCGGGCGCAGGCGCCGCTCCGCCGAACCTCAGATGCCGCGGACCTGGGACGAGTCCGCCGTGGCGACTCGCCCCGCTTCAGCGAGCTCGGCCACGGCGACGGGCCAGGCCACCACGGCCCAGTGCGCTCCCGCCCGTGCCAACGCGGTGAGCGACCCGGCGAGATCGGCCGGGACCGGCCCGGCCCAGGTGACCACGAGCGGGACGCGCTCGGACTCGTACGAGGAGACGAGCTCTGGTTCGACGTCCCACAGCGTGAGGGCGGCGCCGGACGCCCGGGCCTCGTCGGCGCGCCCCGACGGACCTCCGGCCACCCAGACGTCGATTCCCCGGCCGATCAACGCCCGGGCGACCTCCACCAAGTCCGCCCGGCGCTCCGACGCCGGAGGGTAGGGCACTCCGAAAGCGAGGTTCTCGGCCGCACCGAGCCGGTCACCGGTGCCGAGCCCGGCGATGACCCGCCCGGGCGCCAGGTGCTCGAGCGCCGTGAACTCGGCGACCAGGACGGGGTTGGGAACGAGACCGACGCGGGCGACCATCGTGCCGAGGTAGGGCGCGTCGTCGGCGTGCCGGCCGACCCGGAACCGGCCGGCGAGGGCGCCCAGGATCGGGAACGGCGCCAGCGCAGGCCGCTCCGGCTGTCCGAGCGGCCACAGGTGGTCGTAGCAGAACAGTCCGTCGACGCCCGCCTCCCATGCGGCCTCCGCCGCCGAGAACGCCTCGTCGGGCGTCTCACGGAACGTCGGCAGGATCACACCGGTCCGCATTGTCCGGCTCTGTCATCTCGTCTCATGCCGTTCCGGCCGCCGAAGCCGTGCCGCCCTCCGGAGCCGTTCCACCGTCCGACGCCGGGCCACCCGCCGAACGCAGCCCACCCTGGCGTGCTGACAGCGCCGCGCCCACGGCTCCGGCGCGCTCCCGAAAGCCGCCGCCACGATCACCGGGACCGGCCGGCGCGACCCCCCCTCGACGAGCTCCTCGTAGCCCCGCCGCGCCGCGTCGACCAACAGTTCGCCTGCACCGACGAGGCCCCCGCCGAGGACGAAGCACTCGGGATCGAGCACCCCGGCCAGGTTGGCGAGACCGAAGCCGACCCACCAGCCCACCTCCTCGATGACCTGCCGGGCCTCGGGATCACCGGAGGCCGCGGCCGCGGACACGTCCTCGCCTCGCACGCTCTCGGGGTCTCCCCCGGACCGTTGGACCACGTCGTGCAGCCGGCCCGCCATGGCGGCCTCCCGGGCGCGCACCCCCAGGCCGGCGCCCGAGGCATACCGCTCCCAACAGCCACGACGGCCGCACGGGCACGGTGGGCCGGACGGGTCGACCACCATGTGCCCGATTTCGCCGGCGAACCCGGACGAGCCCACCAGAATGCGCCCATCGACCACGATGCCGCCTCCGATGCCGGTACCGAGGGTGATCATCACGACATGGCGGAACCCGCGGGCCGCGCCCAGCCGATGCTCGGCCAGCACGGCCAGGTTGGCGTCGTTGTCCACCATCACGTCCCGGCCGTTCAACCGCTCAGACAACAACGAGGGCCAGTCGATCCCCTGGCCCTGGGGCAGGTTCGGCGCGAACACGAGCCGTCCATGCCGGTCGACCATGCCCGGCACACCCACGCCCACGGGCACTCCCCCTCCGGCGCCCGGTTCTTGCGCCTGGGCCGTCGCTTCTTCATGGAGCCGTCCCACGACGATGGCGACCGCGTCCGCCACGTGGCCGGCGGCCGAGCCCACGTCGTTGGCCGGCGGTGTCGGCACCCTGGCTTCCGCCACCACCTCGTCGGCCGCGTCCAACGCCACGCCGAGGACCTTGGTGCCCCCGATGTCGACGCCGTAGGCCACGCCGCCCAGAGGGCCGGCGCGGGTCGTCACGACGTCGACTCGACCCGCGCCTTCAGCTCTCGCATGGCGGTCGCCATGATGCGGCTCGTCGCGCGCATCTTGATGAACCCTGGGATGGGCACCCTGAGCTCGGCCTCGAGGTGGTACGTGACGTCGGTGCCCGACTCGCCAGGGTCGAAGACATAGCTGCCGTCGAACTTGGTGGTGATGTCCCCTTGGGTCAACTTCCACGAAAGGCTGTGCGGGGCGTCGCCGTAGTCGTAGGCCAGGGTTTGGGTCGTGCTGCGCCCGAAGGCGGCGACCCGGAAGGTCACCAGCTGGGGGCGACCCTGGTCGTCCCGCTCCTTGACCTCGACCTCCTTGATGTCCGCCGCCCATTCGGGGTAGCGCTCGAGGTCAGCGACGATCCCGTAGCACCGCTCGGGTGCTGCCGCCACCGATATGTGCTCTGTGGCTGTATCGGCCACGCTCCCTCAGTCCTTCCTTTCGGCGAGGCCACGGCTGGGCGATGGTCTGCCCAGCCCGGCGATTCGTCACGGCGATGTGTCCAGCGATGTGTCCAGCGATGCGTCAGGTGATGCGTCTGGCGATGTGTCCGGCGAGGTGTGTCAGATTGCCACCCGGACCAGGGCTTCGGCCAGCCTAGAAGCGAGAACGTCGTTGTCGAAGAGTTCCTGCACCCGGGACCTGGAGGCTCGGCCCATACGGCGCCTGAGCTTGGGGTCGGCCAAAAGGGTCCGCAACGCCTGAGCGACGGCCCCGGGGTCGGAGGGGTCGCCTACCACCAGGCCCGTCACACCGTCCACCACCGCTTCGGACGCCCCGCCGCTGTCGCCGGCGATCTGGGGCACGCCCGCCGCGGCCGCCTCGACGAAGACGATTCCGAACCCTTCCTGCTCCAGCCCGGCCCAGCGCGTGCGGCACGCCATGACGAAGATGTCGGCGCAGCCCAACAAGGCGGCCCGCTCCGCCGTACTGACCCGGCCGAGGATTCGGACGTCCACCGGGCTGGCCGCCGCAGCCCTGCTCAGCCGACTCTTCTCCCGTCCGTCGCCGGCGATCGCCACCACGAGGTCGGGGTAGGACGGGGCAAGCCGTCCCGCCGCATCAACCAGGACGTCCATTCCCTTGCGAGGGACCAGCCTGCTGATGCTGACCACGAGGGGACCCGACGCGGGCAATCCGAGTCGAGCGCGCGTGGCGCGGCGCTCGGCCGCGGCGAGCGGCACGATTGACGCGGTATCCACGCCGGGCGGGATCTCGACGACGGGTAACGAGAGGCCGGGCACGGCCCGCTGCGCCTCGCCCGCGGGATAGCAGCCCGCCGAGACGACGAGGCGCGAGCCGCGCAGCACCCGCCGCCGACGCGGAGCGCGTGCCGGGCAAGCGCCCGGGGACTGCGACTTCGGCTCCGTGGACGACGACGCCGTAGGGCAGGCTCAACCGCGGTCCGAGGAGCCCGAGGGGAAGCACCGGGTCGAGCAGCACGAAGTCGACCGCGTGCTCGCGCGCGCATCGCTCGACGGCCGCGTGCGCCGCCGGAGTCGGGAAGAACAGTGTCGACGCCGGCACCCGCTCGATGTGCACGCCTCGCTCAGCCTGCGCGGCGTCGAACGCGGCTGCGCCGTCGTCGGACGACGCGGTCAGCACGACGTAGGACTCGGGAGGCAGCCTGCTCCACAGGTCCCACAGATAGTTCTGTATGCCGCCAACCTTGGGCGGGAAGTCGTTGGTGACGAGCAGGTGGCGCATCAAGCCGAAACCGCTGCGGCACTGCCCGCGCCGTCACGAACGACGTTGTGCCGCGGTGCCCGGGCGGGCGCAGAATCAGCCGGCGCTGGTGTAGCGAAGGCTCGGGACCAGGCCGGCTCGCTCGAGCATCCGCATGGCCCGCGCCTCGTCGGCGTCGATGACGACGGCGTCATCGGGCTCGCGCCCGAGCAGGAACGTGACGACACAGTCGTCGCACGCCGAGGTGTCCTTCAGCGCGCAACACTCGCAATCGATGGTGAGATCCTCTCGTCCCGTCGCAGGAGTCGACTCCGTACCATGACCGCAGTTCGGCGCGGTGTTCCCGGACGTGCTCATGCCAGCCATCTTCGCGACCGGCTGTGACAAGCCGCTGGGGCACCCTCACCCGGAGGCGACCAGCGCGGCACGAACCGCCCGCAGTGTCGCGTCCACGCCCCACGCGACACCCTCTCCGAGCACGGCCGCCGGCCCCACTACGGCATAGAACGGAGCTCCCCCGACCCGGTAGTCGGCGTAGGCGCGCGTACTCATGACGACGGACACTCCATCCCCGGCACGGTCGCCGGGAAGCGAGACTGAAGTCGGAGCTCGACTTTCGGCGTCGTGCGCCGGGTTGTCGGCGGCGTGCGCCGGCTCGCCTTCGGAGCGGACGGCGAAGCGGGCGAGCCTCGCGACAGCGGAAACGTCCTCGTCTCCCGGGCCCCGGGTCACGACCGCGACGCGGCACGCGCCGGCGAGCCCGGTCTCGAACTCGGAGAGGCCCTCCCAGAGGTCCCGGCAGCCGATGCAGTCCGCCGAGAGGAAGAGGAGCAGGACCGGGGCGGTCGCCCCCACGACCTCGACCGAGATGGGAGCGCCGCTCGGGTCGACTCCCTCGATGTCGCAGGCCGGCCCGCGCCGCCGTTCGGTCGGGATCGGTCGGAGCCGGCGCATGATGTCCGCCGGCGGCTCGGTCACGTCGCCGCGGACGCCGTGCCCGGCTCGACGACCTCGTCGTCCCGCAGCTCGACCACGCCGCGCCCGTGGCCGCACCAGCGACAGACGACCTCGTCGACCTCGCGTCGCAGCACTTCCTCGTCCTCGATCCGGAGCTCGCCGCCCACCGTGAAGTGATGGAACGACTTCGTCGTCTGCGAGATGGTGATGTCGAAACGTGTGAGGTTGCCGCATCCGTCGCAGCGGTATCGAGTCGTGCTCACCCGGCCCACGGTAGCCGTCGTGACGGCGCGGGCGCCGCCGGGCGAAGGGCTCGCAAGGGTGGTTGACCAGGTCCTTCCCCGGGCGTAGCCTGCGCCGCGGGGGCGGGGTGGTCTGTCCTCGTAGTAGCGAGGAGACCAGGTGAGGCACGCCAAGAGCCCGAAGAAGCTGTTGTCCAACCTGGTCGCGTGTGGTGCGATCGCCTTCGCCGCAGGCGCGGTCGCAGTCAGCATTCCAGCCGGACCCGCCTCCGCGCAGAGTGGCACGTCCTTCACCGTGGTCACCTCGTCGGCCAACCCGGTGGTCGTCGGAACCAACTTCACCATCACGGCCCAGGAGTGCAACCGCGTATCGGATGCACCTCCCACCGGGACGATCTCCTTCAAGGACAAGACCACGCACCACTCCCTCGGCAGCGCCGCCACCGCGCCAGACCCTTCGTTCGTCAACTGCAGCGACGCCAGCGTGAAGGACACCGAGACGCTCGGCGTCGGTTCCTACAAGATCAAGGCCTCGTACATCCCCGGGGGCGCCACCCCCGCGGCAGCCAGCCACGGCAAGTACACGCAGAAGGTGGTAGAGCCACCCTTCACGAATATCAGCTGGACGACCGGTGCCGCCGTGCCCAATGCCCACGAGGAAGGCGCGGCGGTGGCCGACGGCGGGCTCGTCTACGACATCTCGGGCTCGACCGGCGACTGCTCCGACGGCGGCTGCGGCTCGATGCAGCCGGCGGTGGACGTCTACAACCCGGCGACCAACGCCTTCTCGAGCGCACCCGCGATCCCGCACCCGCGCACCGAGGACCCGGCGGCGGTCGTCGTGAGCGGCGACATCTACGTGCTCAGCGGCGCTGTGAACGGCGTGAACGTGAGCGCGATCGACGTGTTCACTCCCGGGACCGGCTGGTCGACGCTCCCGGCGGCCAGCAACCTGCCGAGCAGCTTCGGTGGCGGGTACGGCTGCGCGGCGGCGATGGGTTCGGACATCTACTACTTCGATCCCGTGACGCACGAGGTCGGCATCCTCAACACGGCCGCGAGCCCGCCCAGCTGGACCGAGAGCTCGCCGTACACGCTGCTCAACCCGACCGAGTTCTGCAGCGCGGTGACCGACGGCTCCAACATCGTCGTCGTCGGTCCCGGCGACGGCAGTGCAGACGCGAACAGCCAGCGCGTCCTCATCTACACGCCGTCGACCGGCGGCATGGTGCTGGCCCAAGGAAAGACCGCGCCCACTGCCGAGCAGTCGGCGGACCTGCTCAAAGGCATCGTGGTGGTGGCCGGCGGCGACTTCAATTTCAACGCGGTCGAAGGCGTCGCCCCGGGCCAGGGATCGGTGGCGAGCTTCTCCAACCTCCCCGACAACCGGGACGACGCGGCCGGCGGGTCGGTGGTCAACGACAAGTTCTATATCGTGGGCGGAAAGTCGACGACCACGACGACGCCGGACGTCCTGATCGGGACGCCGAACTAGCGCCGGACCGGCGGCCGAGTCGACGTTCAGATCCGGTTGAGGAGCTCGCTCTTCTTCGCGGCGAACTCTTCCTCGGAGATGATGCCCCGCTGGCGGAGGTCATCGAGCTCGATGAGACGGTCGCGGATCTCGAAGGGTGCGGCACGCTCCGCCGGCTCGGCCGGCCGGGAATCCGGGGCGGCTTGGGCCTCGACCCCGAAGGGGGGCGTGTCGTGGTCGTACTCGTACTCGTACTCGGACGAGGTGTCGCGACGTGCTCCGCCGGTTGACGGGGACGTGTCGTAGCGGGGCCGGCCTTCGCTCGACGCCGGCAACATGTCCTCGGGGACGGGCTCCCGGCTGCCGCCACCCACGATCTCGTTGATCTGCGAGTTGATGACCCGCTGCACGATGGCCGGCTTGCGCACATACTCGAGGGTGAGCGAATCGTCCTCGCCCTGCACGTCGATGATGACACGGCCCGTCCCGAGCACCCGCTCGACCAACGTCTGCGAGATGTTGACCTCGGTGATGCGTTGCAGCCGGAGCTGGACCGTGTCGCGGCCGAGGATGCCCTGGCGGACCAGGATCCGCGTCGACGTGAGAGCAATCACGTAGGAGCGCCACCGTATGAAGCGCCCGAGCAGCCAGAGCCCGGGGACGAGGGCGAGGATCAAGAACGGGTAGTTGGTCCACGCCGGTGCGCGATGCCACACGATGAGAATGGCGACGATGGCCGCCCACGTGCCGACGGAGGTGATCAGGGGGCCGAAGAGGAAGATCCAGTGCGGGCGCAGCTCGGCGAGGAGCTCCTCGTCCTCGTTGAGGAACTTCCGAGGCAGGGCCATGTCAGGCCAGAGTACCGGCGGGACCTGCGGCAGCGGCGTCTCGGCCGGTCGGAGTCGTAGCCTGGAACGCCGTGCCCTACCCCGAGGTCTCGCCGCAAGAAATCATGGACCGGCTCGCCGCGGGCGACGAGGTCTTCCTCCTCGACGTCCGCGAGCCCGACGAGGTTGAGGCTTGGGCCTATCCGCTTGGCGTCAACATCCCCATGGCACAGGTCGGCGACCGGCTGGACGAGCTGCCGCGTGACGTCACGATCACCGTGGCCTGCCACGTCGGGGGGCGCTCGGCGGCGGTGGCGGCCGCGCTGAGCGACGCCGGCTGGAGCGCCGAGAACCTCACCGGCGGGGCCGTGGCCTGGGCGGCGGCGGCGGCGGATGCGCCGGACACGCAGAACGGTTGACGGCGATACCAGTGGGGACGACTGGGCTCCTCGCTCGGGACTTGAAAGTGTACTAGTCATCTAATACATTGATACATATGGAGGGCGAGCCGCTGATCCAGTTCCGCCTGGACCGGCGCTCCGGGGTCCCGGCCTACCGCCAGGTCATGGAACAGGTGCGCCAGGCGGTGCAGCTCGGCACGCTGCGCCCGGGTGACCAGCTACCGACCGTGCGGGACGTGGTCAAGCAGATCGCCATCAATCCGAACACCGTCCATCGTGCCTACCGCGAGCTCGAGGCAGGTGGGTTGACCGAGGGCCGTCAGGGCATCGGCACGTTCATCGGTCCGGGTGCCCCCCAGGTACCCGAGCATCAGGGCGAACTCGAACAACAGCTCCGGCGGTGGATGGAGCAGGCCCGGGAGGCCGGGCTGAGCAACGAGGCGATCACGGCCCTCGTGACCAAGACCTTGCAGACGGCGCTGGTGGAGGTGGGCGTGGCATGAAGGAAACGGCGATAGAGACGGTCGGCCTCGGGCGGCGGTACGGCACGAGATGGGCGCTCGAGGACTGTGACCTCCAGGTGCCGATCGGTACGGTCACGGGGCTCGTCGGCCCGAACGGCGCGGGCAAGTCGACGCTGATGCGGCTGTGCGCCGGCCTGTCCCGGCCCACCGCAGGGCACGTGTCGATCCTCGACGTCGTCATCCGCCCAAACGGCACCGAGCACCTCGCGCACATCGGCTACCTCGACCAGCACCGGCCGATGTACCCGGGCCTCAGGGTGGAAGAGGCGATGCGACTGGGCCGCCGGCTGAACAGCCGGTGGGACGACGATGCCGCGCGCACGTGGATCGCCGAGTTGGGCATCACGCCGCGCGCCCGACTGAGCTCGTTGTCGGAGGGCGAGGCGACCATGGTCGCCCTCGTCGTGTGCCTGGCCAAGACGCCGGAGGTGCTCGTGCTCGACGAGCCGCTGGCCAGCCTCGACCCACTCGCCCGCCGGCAGTTGATGGAGACCTTGCTCGGCGCGGTCACCGACCGCGGGACGACCGTGTTCTTGTCCTCACACATCATCAGCGAGCTCGAGCCGGTCTGCGACCACCTGGTCATCATGTCAGGAGGACGCGTCAGGATCGCCGGATCGGTCGAGTCGCTGCTCTCGGAGCACCACCTGGTCGTCACCCGCTCCGACGGCGCGCCCGTGCCGGCGACCGTCGAGACCGTGTCGATCCGCGGAGCCCGGCGTCAGTCGACCTCTTTGGTCCGCGGTGACGTCGCCGATCTCGATGCAACGGCCGAGGTGCTCGAGACCAATCTGGAGGAGATCGTCCTGGCCTACTTGGCCAACAGCCGCGGCGACGCACGTCCGGCCGACGAGGAAGGGGTACTGGTATGACCTGGCTCGTCTGGCGTCGGTACCGACTGACCATGGGCGTGACGCTCGCCGTGCTGGTGGCGCTCGCGCTCTGGATGGCATGGCAGGTGCACAGCTTCGACGTGGCCCGCCACAGCGCCGCTTGCCTTTTCGGGGGCGAAGGTTGTGCGATCTCCTCCGACCGGTTCTTTTCCTTGAACGTCGAGGTGTCGCTGGCGAACCTCGTCCTCCTGGCCTTGCCGTGCGCCCTCGGCGCCGTGTTCGGCGCGCCACTGGTGTCGTCCGAACTCGAGCACCGCACCAACCGTCTGGTGTGGACACAAGGGATGTCGCGAACCCGTTGGCTGCTCACCAAGTGGGTGCTGCTCCTGGTGGCACTGGCCGCCCTCATGACCGTCCTCACGGTCGTGTCGCAGTGGTGGTCGGGTCGCGTCACCGAGTCCAACCTCCTGCTCCATGTCATTGCGCCAGGGAGGATGGGGCCCGGCTACTTCCCCATCACCGGAGTGGTCGCCACGGCCTACGCGGTGTTCGCCTTCAGCCTGGGCACGGCCGTCGGGGCTGTGGTCCGGCGGACGGGTTGGGCCGTCTTCGCCACCGTCGTGCTCTATGGGGCCATCGCCGTCTTCATGGCGCTGGTCGTGCGTCCAAACCTCGAACCCCAGCTGTTCGTGCCCTTCGACCTGCAGAGCAGCCACACCGTTTCAGGCGTCTCGACGATCCAGACCCCGGCTCTGTCGGTCCCGGCCGACTCGTGGGACCTCGGGCCCGGGTACCGCTATGCGCCCGGATGGCAGGCGAACGAGACCCGATCCGCCGGCGCGGTGGCGCAGGAGTGCTGGAACCACTCCGTTTTCGGCTCCGGCTCCGGCCCCGGTGCGCCGACCTTCAACGGTTGCCTCGTTCAGCACCACGTGCAGGAGGGGGAGCTCTACCAGAGCGCCGATCACTACTGGCCGCTGCAGTGGCGCGAATCCGCCATCCTCCTCGGCGCCTCCGCCTTGTGTCTCGGGGGCACGGTGATCGCCGTCCGCCGCTGGCGGGCATGACGTCCAGGTCGGGGACGGGGTCGGGGACGGGGACGGGGTCTGGGGCATCACTGCGAGCGGTCGCGTCGCGGCATTCATCCGCCGGGTGATACACGCCGGCGACACCCCGACGCACCGAGCGATCCGGCGACGGCTCATCCCCGCCCGCCGGAGCGAGCCAACGTGCATCTTGGCGCCGAAGGTGGGAACTCGAGACGCCGGCTCGGCCCCGGCGCAGATACGCCGCACCGCCTTCCACTGGCGCTGGTAGGTCTTTCGAAGTTGGTGGCACGCCTCGCAGCGACACGTTCCCCGACACCACTTCGACATCGAGGGAACGTTGGTGCTCGGCCATTGGCATTATGGGCGTACCGTGAATCCGTGAAGGTACCCGCTGGGGTGCTGGCATGTCTTGGAGTCGGACTGCTGCTTTCCGCCTGCGCAGGTGCCAGGCCGGGCCAGGCGACCAACTCCTCCGCCTCGTCCTCAGCATCACATGGCGATGTCTCCGCTCTGTATGCCCGCCCGATCCGACTCCCTGAGGTGAGGGGCGACTGCCCGGTGAGCCGAGCGCGGCCCGTCAGCATCAACTGGGGCGGTATCACGGGTGGTATCCGCGGTTATGCAGCGGGGCAAGGGCCGGTGTTCCTGGTAATGGCCGAGGAGTCGGTGCCAATCTCGTCAGCCATGGTCGACGGCCATGTGGTTACTGGCGGTGCCGTAGTGCCTTGGGGCCCAAGTTCGGTTCCGGGCTGGGGCGCTCTCAAGACCGTCTGGCTCTCCCTTCCGGCCTACCGGGGACCCTACCTCGTGCGCGGTGAACGCCTCGACGGCTCTGGCCCGGTCCGCATTGGCGACAGCCCAAGTCAGCACAGCTTCGTTGTGCCGTCGGGGGAGTCGGTCAATGGCGGGAATGGCTATCGCCCCGGAATCGCTTATGTCTGGCTCCGACAACCCGGCTGCTACGGGTTTCAGATCGACGGTACGACCTTCACCCGCACCGTGGTCACTTTCGTCCTCCCATCTCCGATCAAAGGGGTCAATAACTGATCCGCTCCCGGCAAACGGGGGCGCCCTCGTGTTCGGTGAAAGACGAATACTGGGTGATGAAAGCACGAGTGCCGACGTGGAACGACATGGAACGACGTTGACCACTCATCTGTCACGGCAACGAGGTGAACGCCGGCACCAGTCGAAGAAAGGCGGCTTCCGGTCGAAGAAGGTAAGCCGAGGACGCACTCGTCGGAGCTGGCCGCAGCCGTACATGGTGGCCGCTGCGGAGATGACGATTATCACGACAACCGCCGCGATCGTCCAGAACCACCAACGCTTGAAGATCGGCTTCTTGGCCTTGGCCGCTGGCGGCGGAGGTGGTGGGGGTGGATACGCACCTGGTGGGGGTGGGGGCGGCGTGACATCACTCATGGTTTGAAAAGGCTCCCTCTCCGCCCGTCGCCAATGCGGGCGGCGCTGAACATGCACCATGAGACTCAGGGGGCTCTCAGGAGACTCGGAGCGGGCGCGGGGGCTGATGGCCGTCTGGCCCAGACAGCCGGGAGGGTCTCGTGGCCGTTGCAGGTCCCAAGTGTCTAGTATGATAGACAGTAATGACAGGTCGAGAGGCTCTCAAACGTGCGGGAGGGCACGGATGTGTTCGGCTCCGCCAACGTGGCTCGCACGTCATCGTGCGCTGCCCCGGCGGGTGCCAGACAGTAATCCCCGTCCATCGCGGTGAGGACCTCCCGACCGGAACTCGCAAGTCGATCGAACCAGCACTGGAACGCTGTATTGGGAAAGGATGGTTGCGATGACGATGGCCCGAACGAAGAACTATGTCGCTGTCTACGAGCACGATGCTGAGGAGGATGTCTGGCTCGTCCACATCAAGGGTATCGAGGGTGTCGCGACCTATGGCCGATCGATCCGCCAGGCGCAGGGCCGCATCCGAGAGGCTCTCGCCGCGTGGCTGGACCGCGAACCGGAGACGCTCAACATCACCCCAGAGATGCCTCGTGATTTCGCCCTCGTGGCAAGCAAAGTCTCCCAGGCACGCTCTGACGCAGAGCGAGCAGGCTCCATGGCACAAGCCACCGCCGCCAAGGCGGTGCAGGAGCTGAGCGAGGCGGGGTTGTCTCGGCGTGACGCCGCTGAGCTGCTTGGGATCTCACATCAAAGGGTCCAGCAGTTTCTAGAAAAAAGTTAACTATTCAGGTCTCGCCGGGCAGCCAGACGTTGCCTTCGAACAGCTGACGTAGTCCGGCGAGTACGTCGTAGCCGTGCTTCTTCATGGTCGAGACGTAGCTGCGGATGGCGCAGAAGTCGTCAGCACCGGTCTTGGTCCGCCAGGAGCCTGAGATCTTCTGTTGGAGCTTGACCATTCTGATGTCCCGCTCACCTTGGTTGTTGTCAAAGGGAACGTAGAAGTCGACGGTAAAGCGCAGCACGTCGTCGCGGTGGGTGTCGAGACGATTCAGCAGGTTGACGGCGGTGTTCTGATACCACTTTCCAGTGGTAGCCCTGGCCGGTCTCTCGTTGAGGGCCCAGCCCTTGGCGACGAGCTTGCCGTAACGCACCCGCATGGAGTGCAACGTGGTGGCGTCGAGGCGCGGGCGGCCCTTGGCCACGGCTTGTTCCACGGCCTCTTTGGCGTCGAGCAGGAGCGTGATCATCTCGTCGGCCCAGTCCTGGTCGAAGCGCTCGAACACGTCGGCGAGCTCTCGGAGGTGATGCGCGTTGCACAGGGCATGGTCCACTTCGTAGGCGCGGTAGGGCTTCCAGCCGTCATGGATAGCCACGCCGGACATCTTGGCGATCACACCCACGTCGTCCATGGCCACGGTGCCGCGCCGCTTGTGACAGAGCAGGAGGGTGTAGAGCGAGGTGGACGCGACGTGGACCCAGTGCAGGCTGCCCTCGACGCGTCCGCCCGTCTCGTCGAAGTGCACCACCGGCGCGTCCTTGAGCAATTCGGTGACGACGTCGAGGAACAGTCCGAGCCCACCGCCGGCCTCGGCCACCATGGCCTTGATGGCGCCCACCGACACCGGCATGGACAGGACGTCGGCGAAGATCTCGGCCAGGCGGTCGTAGGGCACGTGCTGGTAGACCGACAGGTAGACGGCCAGCGCCCGCACACCTGGCCCATAACACGCCGGGGCCGTGGCCTCGCTCGGTGCCGGTGCCTTGGTCTCGACCCCACACGAACAGCGCAGCTTCAGAAGCTGGTGCTCGGTGACATGCGCACGGGTCTGTGGCGCCTCGAAGACCTGGCGCCGCTCGACCGACACGATCTCGGCCTCTGAAAGATCCCCCTCACAGCCCCGACAGCGACGCGGTCGATGCGTGAGCACCTCGTCGGGATCGCTCACCTGGGCGAGGTGGTGGCCCTCGTCGCCGGGTTGCTTGCCCGGTCGGCACTTGGCCTTGCGGCGCTCGGCCCGATTCGCCGGAGGCTTGGACAGTCCCTCGGCCGAGGGCGGCATCGAGGAGTTGCGGGGATTGCGGCCCACGCGCCGTTCCAGCTCGACGATCATGGCCTCGAGCTCGGCAATCCGCGCCGTCTGCTGTTCGATCAGCAGTTGCTGCGCAGCAACCAGCTCCTTGAGCTCCTCGTAGGAGGGGTCGTCGAACTCCACGACCACCAGTCCACTCGACCCACGAGCACATCGCGAGCCTTATGGGATCACAAACGCGCTGGTAAGCACGACTTTCAAAGATCGTCGTCCGCGAAAGCCATCATCGATGATCCGAGATGCGTACGAGAGCGCCCAACGCGACGATGCAGCCATGACTCCAAGGCACCGTGATCCCGACCTCGACGAATTCATCGCTGACATCACCGTCGACTGCAATGACGAGGACGAGGAGCTGATGGGCTTCGAGGCCGCCTTCGTCGAGCGAGCTGCGCTTCCTTGCCCGGGCACCGTCATTGGCGAAGACGTCCAAGTGCTCTGTGTCGCCAGACAAGACGGACGGCGAGAACTGGTCGCCGATTGCGAACGTGGCGGTCGTAAGTACCAGATCGCACTCCTCGACGTTGAACTCACGGCCGACCCTGCTACCAAACGCCTGCTCGCCGCCTATCGACGGTGGACTGGGTCCCGCTGAAGACTTGAATAGTTACAAAAAGTTTCGTACGCCAGAACCAAAAGAAATACCGTCCTACCGGGAAGATCGTGCCCGTACGAAGCAGGAGTACAACGGGAAAGCGCTAGGTACCACCAGGAGAGTAGAGAGCGGGTACCACCCCGGAAAGAGAGGCTACGTATCTGAGTGGTCCCGTCGAGCTGACACGACGTGGATCGCTGATGGTGGGGGGTCAATCTGACGGATGGATTTCTTGAGGGGCTGCTACGGCGTCACGACTCTTGAGCAGCCAGGGCAAGGACGGTTCGGGCTACCTGCAGTGTCGTGCGCCGTCTAGGGCCGCTCTTGGCCCGGAGCGCAACCGAGGGACTGTCGGGCACGAACAACATCAACTGAACCTGGCCGATGCTCCGATGGAGGGAGGCTCGGAAAGTGCCGCGACCGGCTTCCAGGAGTTGGCGACCCTTCGTTCCTCTCGTGTCTGATGCAAACAGGCTGACGCCGTTCGCGTCAGTGTGGACAAGAATCCAGTGAGGTAGTTGCGAGGGTCTCGAACCGAGGTGCGCGACCGCTCCAGCCACTACCTCCCCCTCTGGTCCCCCAGCTCCGACGGCACCGACTCCGAACGCAGCAATGTCGGAAAGGAGATGGGAATCCCAGGATCGGAATACAGCCTCCAACACGATCTCGGATCCGGCTGTCAGAGGCTCAACCATTCTGGGAGCTTGCCAGACCAAACGGTCTCAGATCCGGATCAGAGGTGAGGCATGAACACGGGGCCACCTGAGCTGTGGGGGTCGATTCCTGACGGGTCGCTTTCACGCCGCCTTATTGCTCAGCACGACGGCGCGGACGGTGGAGGGATGCCACTTGGCTCCGCCATGAGCGGTAGCGACCTGGCGGGCATTGAGATTCCTGGCGATCTCAGACCAGCCGGCACCGGCCTCGTGGGCTGCCACGATCTCTCCGACAACCTGAGGGTCCAGTTCGGCCTGCGACCGAGACGCACACCCTGGGAGCGCTTGATCGCAAGTGCATCTTTGGTCCGCTGGCCGATGATGCGTCGCTCCCACTGAGCAGCAGAGGCCATACGTTCGCCATGAACTCACCGGCTGGGGTGCTGAGATCGATGCCCAAGTCGAGCGCCACCAGATTCCACTTCTGAGAGGTGGCTTTCGCCATGAGACCGGCGAAGTCGTGCAGCGACCGGGAGAGCCTGTCGAGCTTGCTCACCATCAGCGTGCCTGCCTTGCCGGCCGTTGCGGCGGGCCACATCGGTCACGTTCATCCCATCGAGGACATCGATCACGGCTCGATAGCGCTGTTCCGCCACTTTGAGCTCCACCAACACCGAGGGCCTCCTTCGGATCTGTCGACGACTGCGTCAACAGCGAAGAAGGTGGCGACGGCCACGTGGTGGACCCTTGGCAGGCACGAAGTGTCAAGCATGAACCGGAACTTCACACCACCAAAAATGATCGTAGTGGTGAGCGTAGTGGTTGGTGGTGAGCGAATCGCATCTGTTCTCTGTAGTTTCAAGCTCCTGAACTGGATATTTGTGGTAGGGCTGGTGGTAGGGCTGGTGGGGATCGAACCCACGACCGAAGGATTATGAGTCCTCTGCTCTAACCACTGAGCTACAGCCCCGTTGGGCAACTTTAGGTGTCCCTTTCGCCCGGCCCCGGAGGACGTGACCGGATTGTCTCCGAAGAATGGAGTGAAGGTCCTCGCCGTGCCGCGAACATCTGCAGGCACGAGCTGAAAGGAGTAGGTTCGTCCTCAGATATGGGCCGTCTTTTGCGGTCCCCCCGGGGCAGGTCGTCGTGGCGTCGCCGGTCGGTAAGGGCGGTGGCGGCGTTGTGCGCAATGGTCGGCATCTCCATCGCTGTCGTGCCCGTTGCGGCAGCCCAGGGATCCGGTTCTCCCACGGTCTCCTACTACGGACTTGGCATCTACCGCCCGTTCGAGATCACTGCGGGACCGGACGGGGCGTTGTGGTTCACCAACTCGAATCCCTCGAGCATCGGCTCCGGCCACGACGGCATCGGCAGGATCAGCACCAGCGGGGCCGTCACCGGTTACAGCGGCAGCGGCATCACACAACCCGAGGGGATAGCCGCCGGGTCGGATGGAGCGTTGTGGTTCACCAACAACGGAATCAACGGCATCGGCAGCAGCATCGGGAGGATCACCACCAGCGGGACAGTAACCAACTTCACCGACACGAGCATCAATAGGCCGACGGCGATTACGGCGGGTCCAGATGGAGCGTTATGGTTCATCAACTCGGGCAACGACAGCATCGGCAGGATCACCACGGCTGGAGTGGTCGCGAACTACACCGACCCGAGCATCAGCGACCCGGAGTCGATTACGGCTGGTCCTGACGGGGCGTTGTGGTTCACCAACACGGCCAGCAACAGCATCGGGAGGATCACCACCGCCGGCGTGGTCACGAGTTACACCGCTCCGAGCATCAGCGCTCCGGTGTCGATCACCGCGGGACCAGACGGGGCGTTGTGGTTTTCCAACTGGCGCAACAACAGCATCGGGAGGATCACCACGACCGGTATGGTCACGAACTACACCGCCGCGAACATCAGCCACCCGGAGTCGATCACGGCTGGTCCTGATGGGGCGTTGTGGTTCCTCAACTCGGGCCGTATCGGGCGCATCACGACCGCCGGGGTGGTCACCTTCTACAAATCTTCTACTATCCACGAGCTGAGCGACATCGCGCCCGGACCCGATGGGGCGTTGTGGTTCACCAACGACTCGATCCACCACGGCGACAGCATCGGCAGGATCACCACCAGCGGGGCCATCAGCGAGTACACCGGCCCTGTCCTGCTTCCAGGTCAGATAACGGCGGGACCCGACGGCGCATTGTGGTTCACCAACTGGGGCGACAACAGCATTGGCAGGATCACCACCGCCGGCGTCATCTCCGACTACAGCGCACCTGGCATCGAGGACCCGTTGGGGATCGCTGCCGGAGCGGATGGGGCGTTATGGTTCACCGACTCTTCTGGCAACCGCATCGGGCGGATCACCACCGGCGGCAAGGTCACCACCTACTCCGGTGTCGGTATCGACGATCCCTACCAGTTAGTGGCGGGTCCAGACGGTGCGTTGTGGTTCACCAACTCGGGGAACCACAGCGTCGGGCGTATCACCACCGGCGGCAAGGTCTCCAGCTACCCTCTCGTCGGGAACCGCATCCCGGGTGCGATTGCGGTCGGACCGGACGGGGCATTGTGGTTCACCCTCTCGGGGCACAGGATCGGACGGATCACCACCGGCGGAAGTGTCGCCTACTTCACCAACAAACTGATCAACCACCTGTACGGCATTGCGGCCGGACCGGACGGGGCACTGTGGTTCACCAACTGGGGCGAGAACAGCATCGGGAGGATCACCACCGGCGGCACCGTGAGCGTCTACACCGATCCCAGCATCGACGACCCGGAGGGGATAACCGCGGGACCAGACGGTGCGTTGTGGTTCACCAACTCCCGCGGCAACAGTATCGGGCGGATCACCACCAGTGGCATCGTCACCAGCTACACCGACCCGAGCATCAGCTTCCCGTCATCCATCGTGCCAGGACCCGACGGTGCGTTGTGGTTCACCAACTGGGGTAACAGCAGCATCGGGCGAATCACGGTCCCGACGCCCTAGAGACCCCTCCTGACGACTGGGCGGCCCGGCAGCGCCGAGGGGCGGGTCCCCCAGAGGCTTCACGGCCGCCATCATGGTGCGATGCAGATTCGGGGCGCTCCGTCAGTCGCGCCGTGACGACGACCGCCACCTCGCCTGTGGCCGAACCGCTGGACCCGCCGCGCCCTGACCCACGGACCGGGCCTGTGTCCCCGGGGGGTCGCCTCGGGCCCTGGATCGTCGTCGCCCTGGCCTCGGCGTGGGGTCTCTGGGAGCTGCGCGCCGAGGTCCGCCCCGTGCCGTATCTCGACGACTCGTCCATCCACGAGCAGATGACCCGCTTCGCCGCGGCACGAATCTCGTCGGGGCACCTGCCGCTGACGAGCTGGTTTCCCTACCTCGGTCTGGGCTCCCCGCAGTTCCTGCACTACCAGAGCCTCCCCTCAATGACGGCCGGGTTGATCGGCACGGTGATCGCCCCCGACACCGCCTTCAGGTGGTCGCTCTACCTGCTCCTGGCGCTCTGGCCTGTCCCGGTGTACTTGGGTGCCCGCCTGTTCGGTCTGAGCCGCTGGACGGCGGCCGCAGCGGCGGCTGTGTCCCCCTTCCTCGCCTCGGTACCCGGCATCGGCTACGAGACCAAGGCGTACGTGTGGGCGGGCTACGGAGTGTGGACCCAGCTCTGTGCGTCGTGGACCTTGCCCCTCGCCTGGGGGTTCACCTACCGGGCCCTGACGTCGCTCCGGCGTCGAAACCTCATCCCGGCAGTCCTCTTCATCATGGTGACGATCGCCCTTCATTACGAGACGGGCTACCTCGCCGTCATCCCCCTGGTCGTCTGGCCCTTCCTCGTCCCATCGGACCTCTGGCGGCGGCTCGGCCGCGCCGTCGTCGTCGGCGCGGCGTCGTTCCTGGCGTCGGCCTGGGTCGTCGTCCCTGTCCTGATGCAGTCGCACTGGGCGGCCAAGAACCAGGTCCTGGAGGGCACCGCCCTCGAGAACGGCTACGGCGCCCGCCAGATCCTTCACTGGCTGTTCACGGGCCGGCTGTACGACGACGGTCGCTTTCCGGTCGTTTCCATCCTGCTCGCCGTCGGGATCGCCGTCTGCATCGCCCGGTGGCGATCCAGCATCGCCGGCCGCGCCCTGCTCACCATCTGGTTCGTCACGCTCCTCATGACCTTCGGGCGCACGACCTTCGGCGGCCTGTACGCCGTCATCCCCGGAAGCAGCGACGTGTTCATCCGCCGCTTCCAAATGGGCGTGCAGCTCTCCGGGATTTTGCTGGCCGGAGTGGGGGCGGCGTTCCTGGGCCGATGGCTGCTCGACACCATCGTCCGCTGGCTTCCCGAGGAGCGCCGAGCACGCCTGTCGGAACCGGCCGGGCGCGCCTTGATCAGCGGTGTCTGCGTCGCCGCGCTGCTGGTCGCGCTCGCCCCGGCCTGGATCTCGCTGGACTCCTACGACGCGCACAACGCGCACAACATCGGGCTGCAAGCCGAGGCCGACGTGCAGCGCGAGCCCCAGATGGACCGCCTGATCCAATACGTGCGCGCCCATCCCCGCGGCCGCGTGTACGCCGGAACGCCGACGAACTGGGGCTCGGACTTCACCGTCGGCGCGGTGCCCGTGTTCAAGTACCTCGAGAACGAAGACGTCGACGAAGTCGGCTACACGTTGCGGACCGCGTCGCTGATGACCGATCCCGAGTACCACTTCGACGAGTCGAACCCGGGCGACTACCCGCTCTTCGGCATCGGTTACATCATCCTTCCCGCCGGCCGCGAACCGCCGGTGGCGGCTCACCACGTCGGGTGCTCCGGGACCTACTGCTTGTGGGCACTCCCCGATGGTGGTGTCATCCACCTCTACGACACGACCGGCGTGCTGAGCGCGAACAGGGCGGACGTCGGCACCGAGAGCACGCCGCTGCTCGAGTCCCCACTGCTGAACGAGCAGCGTGACCTCACCGTGGCCTTCAACGGCGATCGGGCGGCGCGGCCGACGGCACCGGATGGCCACGACCTGGTCGGGTCACCCGGCCGTGTGCTGATCGAACACAGCGACCTGGCGAACGGCCAGGCTGTCGCGCTGGTGCGGGCCGACCGTACCGCCACCGTGGTGTTGAGCGCCTCCTACGACCCAGGCTGGCAGGCCAGCGTCGACGGGCATCCCGCACCGACGATCATGGTGGCACCGGCACTGGTGGGGGTCGTGGTCGGACCCGGGACCCACACCGTCGCGTTCCGCTACGGCGGGTACGGCTCCTACGGCGTGCTGTTCGCGCTCGCGCTGGCCGTGTTCGTGGTCATGGCCGCTTCGCCCTGGCTCGCCCGCGCCGTGCGGCGACGCCGCTGACGACGTCGCCCGGTCGCGACGAGGGCCGGCCCGGCCGACCGGGAGCGACCGGCCTACTGCAGATAGCCCTCGACGGTGTCCTCCGTACGCTCGTGCGCCTGGTCGGGGTCCTGCCCGGCATTGCGCTTGGCCCGCCGCTGGCGCAACGTGTCCCAGAGCCGGTCCAACGTGACCTCGACCTCATGCATGCGCGCCCGCTCCTCGTCGGTCAGACCTTCGCCGACGTGGGCCTCCTCGAGTCGCTGCTCCTCCGCGGCGAGCTCGTTGATGCGGTCCACGATCTGCTTGTCGTCCATGTGCGCTCCGTTCGGTGGTCCCGGCGCGCCAGTCTGCCCCTCCTCAGGCGGCCGCGCTGAGCTCGCCGCCCGTGGCCGCCGGGTCGACCGCACCCGCTCCGGACAGCGCCGGAGCGAGCACGTCGGCCACGGTGGCCGCGAGGTGGAACGTCATGGCGTCGCGCACCTCTTCGGGAACGTCCTCGAGGTCGGGGCCGTTGCGCTCGGGCAACACGACCTCGGTCAGCCCCGCCCGGTGGGCGGCAAGCACCTTCTGCTTGACGCCCCCGATTGGCAGCACCCGTCCCTGGAGGGTGACCTCGCCGGTCATCCCGACCACCGGGCGCACCGGGACCTGCCGCAGCAGGCTGACCAGAGCGGTGGTCATGGTGACTCCCGCCGAGGGTCCGTCCTTGGGCACCGCGCCCGCCGGGACGTGGACGTGGAATCGCTTCCCCGCGAATGCTCCGGGGTCGATGCCGAGCTCGACGGCATGCGAGCGCACGTAGGACAGCGCGATCTCCGCTGACTCCTTCATCACGTCACCGAGCTGACCGGTCAGGGTCAGACCTTCGGGACCGTCCGACACGCTCGCCTCGACGTAGAGCACGTCGCCGCCCGCCCCGGTCACGGCGAGCCCCGTGACCACGCCAGGCACGCTGGTGCGCTCCGCGGCCTCGAAGAAGAAGCGCGGGCGACCGAGCCAGCCCCGGATGTCGGGCGCGTCGACGGCGACGGGCGCCTGACGCTCTCCCGAGGCCAGTTTCGTCGCCACCTTGCGCAGCAGGCGGCCGAGCTCGCGCTCGAGATTCCGCACGCCGGCCTCGCGGGTGTAGTCCGCCACCACCGTGCGCACCGCTTCGTCGGTGATCTCCACCTCGTCTGCGCGCAGAGCGGCGCGGGCGAGCTGGCGACCGATCAGGTGGTGCTTCGCGATGGAGACCTTCTCGGACTCCGTGTAGCCGTCGATACGGATGACCTCCATCCGGTCGAGCAGCGGCCCGGGCACCGTCTCGGTGATATTGGCCGTGGCGATGAAGAGCACCCGCGACAGGTCCAGGTCGACCTCGAGGTAGTGGTCGCGGAAGGTGTGGTTCTGGGCCGGATCGAGCACCTCGAGCAGAGCCGAGGATGGGTCGCCCCGGTAATCGGCGCCCAGCTTGTCGACCTCGTCGAGGACGATGACCGGGTTCATGGTGCCGGCTTCGCGGAAAGCGCGGACCAGCCGGCCCGGCTGCGCCCCGACGTAGGTACGCCGGTGGCCCCGGATCTCGGCCTCGTCGCGCACCCCGCCCAACGAGACGCGGACGAACTTGCGGCCGAGTGCATTGGCCACGGATTCGCCGAGGGACGTCTTGCCGACCCCGGGCGGCCCCACCAGCGCGAGGATCGCCCCCGAGCCGCGACCGTCCACCGGAGCCAGGCCGCGCTCGGCCTGGAGCTTGCGGACGGCGAGGTGCTCGAGGATGCGGTCCTTCACATCCTCCAGCCCGTCGTGGTCCGCGTCGAGGATGGCGGCCGCCTCGGGGATGTCGTGGCGGTCCTCCGACTCGACGCCCCACGGCACCTCGAGCACGGTGTCGAGCCAGGTACGGATCCATCCGGTCTCGGGACTCTGCTCGCTCGTGCGCTCGAGCTTGTCGACCTCGCGCTCGACCGCGGTCCGCACGTGCTCAGGCAGATCACGCTCGGCCAGCTTGGCCCGATAGTCGTCCGGGTCGTCGTCGGCGCTCTTCCCGCTCAGCTCGCCCAGCTCCTTGCGGATGGCCTCGAGCTGGCGACGGAGAAGGAACTCACGCTGCGTCTTCTCCATCCCCTCTTCGACGTCGGTCTTGATCCGCTCGCGGCAGGGCGAGGTCGGCGAGGGTGTCTCGGGCCCAGCCCAGGACGAGCCGGAGGCGCTCCTCGACGTCGAGCGTCTCGAGGACCTGGACCTTCTGGGTCAGCGACAGGTCGGGTGAGTAACCGGAGACATCGGCGAGCCGGCTGGGCTCGCTGATCTCACGCAGCTGGGCCGCGATGCGTCCGGCACCCCGGCTGTGCAGGATGTTCTCGAGCACCGCCCGGTACTCGCGGGCGAGCTCGTTCGCAGCGGCGGTGGGCTCGGACTCGGCCAGCGGCTCGGCCTCGACCCAGAGCGCGTCGCCCGTGCCCGGGACGCCGGTCCCGATGACGGCCCGAGCGTCGCCCCGGACGACCACGGCCGGCAGGCCACCGGGGAGGTCGCCCTCCTCCATGACCTCTGCGACCACGCCCACCGAGGCGAAGCGGCCCTCGATGTGAGGCACCAGCAACAGACGGCCGCCCGCCGATCGCGCCGCCTCGACGGCGGCCTTCGACTCGCCGGATTCCAACGCCATGGTGAAGACCATGCCGGGCAGGACCACCCCCGACTTCAGGGGGAGCAATGGGAGTGTCACGTTCTCGTTCGTCATCGGACTCCTTCGATGTACAGAGCGCACCGTCCTGGTGCAGATTTCTCTGATCGCGATTCCTCTGAGTGGTCAACCATATGGGCGGTAAGACGATTCCCGAGCGCCCTTCCCCGGAGCCCCGCCCTGGTCACCGGGTCGCCGGTGGCCTCCGCCGACCCGAGCGGCCAGGTCAGGGGCAGGTCCGTGGCCGCCGCGCCAACACCCGCGGACGACCTGGCTGTTCGCCGATGCCACTCCGAATCGGGGCACCTGTCGAACCGGTGGAGGGAGTCGAACCCTCGTCTCTCCAGCCCGGGATGCAGGACTCACACCCTCGAGCGACACCGGCCTGTGCGCACTGGATCACGTCGCGTCCCCGGGGGGATGAAGACACGCCGGCTTTCCTTTTGGTTGTCCACCGCGAGCCGAATGCTCACAGGACGGGCCGGGGTGCGCGACTCCGGCCGTGGCAGCCCAGGTGGGAATCGCACCCACCGCAGCGACGCATGACGTCGCTGGTTCCTCTGACGGATGAGCCTGAGAATCGGGCCAAGGACGAATCTGGCCCTCTCTTCGGTTTTCAATGTGCAAATGATGTCGCCGATTTTTGCCAAAAGCGCAGCGCGGAGCGACAAAATCCCACACGCCGCGAGGCCGAGAGGGCCCTCCGACCGACAGAACTCCGGCGGGGTGCCCTCGTGGTCGGGCTCCTGGTGGCGAGGCTGGCGGAATCCCTGACCGTCCGCGATCGTTTCCCCGGGAATACAAAAGAGCCGCTCCCTTGCGGAAGCGGCTCCTCAACGTCGAAGGACAATAGAAAGGTCCTGGCTATAACGTTGAGGTCGCCTCCCTCGCCATGATCGCATCGGCGTCGGATGCTTGCAGTCCCGCATGCTTCGCGCCGCGTCCGCCCGAACGGTCACGCTCGACCCAGCCGCCGGCGCACCGGGAGCTCGACGTGCCCGTGTCCGGCCGGATCGGCCCGACGTCACGCGCGGACTTGGAACTCAACATGCAATGAGTATAGATCAATTCGGCAACGACGCGGAAGACAATTCGGTCAAATGCGACAGGCGGATTTGATGAAAAGCACATTCGTTGCACCCGCCATTCGCCGCGGGTCCGACCGCGCTGGACCTGTGCGCCCCAGCCGCACTGCTCGCTCCCGGCCGGGCGACGGACGCGAGCTCCGAAGGCGATCCGACCGAGCCGTCGCAACCTCTCCCTCGGGCAGCGCAGACACGGCGCTCGCCGTTTCTGGGTCCAGCAAGGAAGAACCCCGCATGCCTACGCTGGACGAGTGGTGACAGGAGCCACGAGGAGCCGGAGGTGAGCACGACCGAGACCACGCCAGCGGGAGCAGCCGGGACCATCGTCGCTCCGGCGCGGCCCTCGCCGGATCTCGACGACCAGGACCACGAGCGCATGGCCCACATCGTGCTCGAGGGCTATACCCCCAAGGGGGGAGACTTCGTCTCGGTCGGCCCCAGCGTGGTCGAGGGCATGGTCAACCGCACGGCCGTCCGGGCGCTCTGCGGCAAGGAGTGGGTACCGGGGCGCGACCCCAAGCGATACCCGCTCTGCCCGACCTGCAAGGAGATCGCCGAGTCCATGGGCTGGCGGATCCCGACCGGCTGAATCTCGGCCAGGACGCAGGGGAGAGGCGGAAGACACCATGGCCCGAGTCGGCTTCGACGCCGTCACCAAGCGGTTCGGCAACACGACGGCCGTCGACAAGCTCTCGCTCGAGGTGGCGGACGGGGAGCTCCTCGTCCTGCTGGGCTCCTCGGGGTGCGGCAAGACGACCGCGCTGAGAATGATCGCCGGTCTTGAGGAAGTGACCGAGGGGACGGTCTCCATCGGGGATCGGGTGGTCAACGACGTCGATCCGAAGGACCGTGACGTGGCCATGGTTTTCCAGAGCTACGCGCTCTACCCGCACCTGACCGTGGCCAAGAACATCGAATTCCCGCTCCGCCAGCGCGGCGTGGGCAAGGAGGAGCGCGGGGCCAAGGTGCGCCAAGCGGCCGAGACACTTGGGTTGGCCGAACTGCTCGGGCGCAAGCCGGCCCAGCTCTCGGGTGGCCAGCGGCAGCGGGTGGCCCTGGCCCGGGCCATCGTGCGCGAGCCCACGGTCTTCCTCATGGACGAGCCTCTCTCGAACCTCGACGCCGCTCTGAGGGTCCAGACGCGGGCCGACATCGTCGAGCTCCAGAGCCGCTTGTCGACGACCACGCTCTACGTGACCCACGACCAGGTCGAGGCGATGACCATGGGGGATCGCATCGCCGTGATGAGCCACGGGGTGCTCCAACAGGTGGCTCCTCCCGACGACCTCTACTCCCGGCCCGCCAACGTGTTCGTCGCCCGGTTCCTCGGGAGTCCCGGGATGAACCTGATGACCGGCAAATTGGTCGAGACGGGCGCGGACGGGCTGTCGGTCGCGTTTCCCGGCGCCTCGGTGGCGCTCCCGGCCGACCTGGCCCACAAGGCGCGCGGCGCGGGACCCGACGTGGTGCTCGGCATACGTCCAGAAGCACTGCGGCTGAGTCCCGATGGAGAGATCGCCGCGAGCGTCATCATCGTCGAGCTGCTCGGGGCAGAGACCCACGTCATCTGCCACACCGAGGACGGCACGCGCCTCATCGTGCGACAGGCCGCCGGAGCGGCAAAACCCGCGCTCGGGGAAGACGTACGCATCGCCGCGGACGGTGACGCGCGCTCGTACCACCTCTTCGATACGTCCGACAGTGGGCAGCGGCTGGCGGGAACATGACGGCCGCCGACGTGACCGTGCCCCCCGTGGCCGAACATCGCCGGGCGCTGCGCTCGCGGCGACGGAAAGAGGCCGGGTTCGCTTACGGCCTCCTCGTACCTGCGCTAGCTCTCTTCGCTGCCTTCTCGTTCTATCCCTTCCTCCGCAACTTCAAGCTCATGCTCTACGAGACACCGCCCGTCCCGGGCCTCCCCGCCCGTTACGTCGGGCTGCACCAGATCTGGCCGACCCTCTCCTCGACGCAATTCACCCAGAGCCTCCTCACCACGTTCGTCTTCGTGATCATGGTCGTGCCGACGAGCATCCTGCTCGGGCTGGCCCTGGCCGTGGCGGCGCATCGCAAGCTCAAGGGCATGGCCGTGTACCGGTTGATCTTCTCCTCCACCGTGGTCAGCTCGGTGGCCGTGGCCTCGGTCATCTTCGGCACTCTGCTCAACCCGGTGGTCGGGCTGCTGCCCTGGCTGGGGATCAACCCGAACCCTCCTGCGCTCGAGAGCACGACCTGGGCGCTGCCCTCGGTGGCGCTCATCAGCATCTGGCAGTTCCTCGGGCTGTCCTTCATCATCATGTCCGCCGGGCTGCAGTCGGTGCCCGACGAACTGCTCGAGGCGGCCCGCATCGACGGTGCCGGCGCGTGGACGCGCTTCTGGCGCATGACCGTCCCGCTGCTGTCCCCGACCATCTTCTTCGCCCTCGTCGTCAGCACCATCTACGCCTTCCAGGCCTTCGGCGCGGTGGACATCCTCATCGGCAACACGAACGCGGTCCGGCTCCACACCAACGTGCTCGTCTACAACATCGTGAACACGCTCCAGGTGGAGAACAACCCCGGCGAGGCGGCCATCATGGCGACGGTCCTGTTCCTGATCATGCTCGGGCTGACCCTGGGACAGATGCGGTTGCTCGAGCGGAGGGTGAGCTATGCCCGCTGACGTCGCTGTCGGCGCGGCTGAACCCGGAGCCGCAGTGGATGCGCCGGTCTCCCGTCGACCGCGGCGGCGACTGCGGACCATCGGCGCGTACACCGCGCTGACTGCATGCGCCGTCATCGTGTTGTTCCCGATCTACATCACGGTCGTCAACTCGCTGATCAAACCGGACCAGCTCGTTCAGCGACCGCCGCCGCTGTTCCCGACCGACCCGCAGTGGCACGACTACGTGGCCGCATGGACCACCGGGAACATGTCCACGTACGTCGCGACCTCCGTCGTGATGACGCTGGCGATTGTGGCGGGTCAGCTCATCACGTCGATCCTCGCCGGCTACGCCTTCGCCTTCCTGCGCTTCCCGTTGAAGCGAACGCTGTTCTTGGTCTGCCTGGCCACTCTCATGATCCCCGGGGAGGTGACCTTCATCACCAACCTCGACACGATCACTTCGTTGGGCTGGTTCAACACCTACGCCGGGCTCTCGGTCCCGTTCCTCGCCACCGGGTTCGGCATCTTCCTCATGCGCCAGGCCTTCCTCCAGATCCCCCGCGACCTCCAAGAGGCCGCCCAGCTCGACGGTTACGGGCATCTGCGCTTCATGACCCGGGTCGCCGTGCCGTTGGCCCGTCCCTCGCTGGCTGCGCTCGGCGTCTTCTCGTTCCTCGGCGCATGGAACCAGTACCTGTGGCCGCTCGTGTCCACCGGCGGCACCACGCCGCTCAACACGGTGCAGATCGGGCTCAAGCAGCTGCTCGGAACCGAGGTGACCCAGATCCCGGTCTCGCTCGCGGGCGCGGTCATCGCGTTCGTGCCCCTGGTCATCCTGTTGCTCGTCTTTCAGAAGCAGCTGGTCCGAAGCCTCACCGCCGGCGCCGTGAAATAGGCCGGGGGGCAGACACCAGCCCGAGGCCGTGCGATGCTAGGCATTGAGCATGCGTAAACCCTCGTTGAGCCGATTCGTGGCTGCGGCGCTCGTCGCGGCCACCGCCGGACTGACCGCCGCCGGCGCAGTGGGCGCCCCGGCCGCGAATGCGGCCACCAAGCTGCCCACCTGCAACCTGGCCGCACTGAAATCGCACCGGGGCACCGTCAACATCACCTACTGGGAGTCGGCCTCCGAGGCCAACCTCACCACCCTGCAGGGCATCACCAACGCGTTCAACTCCTCGCAGTCCAAGGTCCACGTCACCTTGGTCACCCAGGCCGGGTACGACGACACGTGGCAGAAGTACACGGCAGGTCTCAGCAACGGCCAGCTGCCCGACGTGGTCCAGCTCGAGGACCAGCGGACCCAAGAGGCCATCGACACCCAGTCTTTCCTGCCCGTCCAGTCGTGCATGAACGCGGCGAAGTACTCGACGAGCGACTATCTCCCGCGGCCGCTCGCCTACTGGCGGGTCGACGGGGTCCAGTGGGCGATGCCCTTCGCCGTGTCCGCGCCCATCGTGTATCTACAACCAGACCGCGTTCACCAAGGCCGGCCTCAACCCGGCCGACCCGCCGCTGACGCTCCCCCAGATGGTCTCCGACGCCAAGGCGCTCAAGGCGTCGGGAACGGGCATGGGCCTCGTGCTCGACCCGTGGCATCTGGAGACCTGGCTCGCGACCGCGAACCAGCTGTTCGTGAACAACAAGAACGGGCGGAGCGCCCGCGCCACCAAAGGAGTGTTCGACACCAAGACGGCGGTGTCCATCTTCAGCCAGCTCGACACCCTGGTTCGCTCCGGCTGGGCCACGACCAACCCGTCCTCGGGCCCGGACGCGTACGACAACCTCCTGGGCATCGGCAGCGGCAAGTACGGCATGACCATCGAGACGTCGGCCGCCCTCGGCACCGTCACGAAGCTCCTGGGCAGCGGCCAGTACTCCAACGTGAAGCTCGGCGTCGGACCGTTCCCGGTCTACAGCTCCTCCATACAGGGCGGGATCGAGCCCGGTGGCTCTGGCGTGTACATCTCGAACCGCGTCCCCGCCCTGGACCAGGCGGCGGCGTGGACCTACATCGCCTACCTGATGAGCACGCAGTCTCAAGCGACGTGGGCCGCGGGGACGGGATACATCCCCGTCCGCAAGTCGTCCGTCCAGACGGCCACGGTCCAGCACCTGTGGGTCACGAGCCCCGGGTACAAGATCGCCTACAACGAGATCAACAACGGCGCCAACACGCCCGCCACGCAAGGCTCCGTCATCGGACCCTACGCCGACGTGCGCACCGACGTCGTCAACGCCGAGATCTCCATGTACACCTCGGGCGTGGCACCGGCCAAGGCGGTCTCGACCGCCGAATCGCAGGTGAACCAGACCATCGCGGGCTACAACTCCCGGCTCGGCGGGTCGTAGCCGGCCGGACGTCCCAGACCGACAGAGACCCATGCTTTAGAGGAACCGGCGAAGTCAGCGCGGAGTCGAGCGAGTCTCCAACGGCGGCGGCTTCGTGAGGGGCATCGCCGTCGAGAGCGGCTTCTGCTCGAACCCGGCGGTCTCGAGGCCTGAGTACACCGGACGCGGCACCAGGCCCTTTCGAAGCGGACGTCCCCCACGAGTCGGCCTGTTGGCATCCCGATAGCAACAATTCCTATAAAGTTGATGTATCCCATCGCAATTGATACATTGCGACGGCCCGCGTGGCCGTTGGTCGCGGTGGCATCCGAATCCGAACGAACGAAGGGATCTCCGTGAGACACAAAAGAGCAGTGGTAGCGCTCAGCCTCGTCGGCCTGGCCGCGACCGCGTTGCCCGTCCTGAGTAGCGGGACGGCAGGTGCGGACTATCAGCCTCAGGCCGGCGACGTGGTGGGTGTCGGGGGCGACACTGCCCAGTACGCCGTCGAGTTCGCCGCTGACGGCGACGTCGTCGGGATCGCCGGGCTTCAACGGCTCGGGGGACAAGAACCGCTTTGTCGCGTTCAATGCGACGGCCGATGCGAACGGGCGTCAGTCGTACACGAACAGCGTGACGACCGGAGCCGCCTCGACGCTCTTGAACCCCACCGATGTGCTCCGGGCCGGCACGGACCCGGTCCAGCGGGTCTCGAGCAGCGGTTCTGCTATCTCCGCGCTGCTGGCCGACCAAAACTCTCCCGAGGTCATCAACTACGTGTTCTCCACGTCCCTCCCGACGTCGGCCCAGCAGACGCAGGCGGGCAACCAGGGCTGGGGCTACCTGCACGTGGTCCAGATCGGCACCGACTCGGTACAGATCGCCGTAGATGGCGCTTCGACCGACGCGCCGAGCGGGCTGTCCACCGCTGAGCTCCTCGGCATCTACACCGGTGCGTACACGCAGTGGAACCAGCTGCCGGGTAACTCGGGGGGATCTACGAACCCGATCGTTGCCTTGATCCCCCCCTCGACGTCGGCGATCTACAAGACCTTCCTCGCCGACCTCACGACAGCCAACGGAGGGCACACGCCCACCATCGTCGGCCAGCGTGAAGACGGTCGAGCAGAACGACCCGACGGCCATCACCGGCAACACCACACCAGCTGACGCGATCGTGCCGTTCTCGACGGCCCGCCTGAGCCTGTGGAACGGCGGATACTTCTACAACCCGAACGCGCCGTTCGGCACCAACGACTCCGCCGCAGGCAACAACGGGCACGGCAGCCCGTTCCCCCAGACCGGCACGTCGACCCCGCTTTCGGCGGGCGTCAAGCTCCTGAGCCAGACCGCGCCCGACAGCGGCGCGGCCTACGACAGCCCGATCACCGACTACGTGATCTTCCGACAGAGCGACGCCGCCTCCACGACGCCGTTCGAGCCGGGGAGCTCGCTCAACTGGGTGCAGACGCTGTTCTCGAACCCCACCACGCCCACCACCGCATGGTTCGACAAGCCCGCCGGCGAGGCCCTGGTGCAGGCCGCCGGCGTGACGCCGAGCTACGACGACCTGGGCGACGTCGCCTAACCGAGGTCGCCGCCGACCATCGCCGCACCGGGCCGCGGACACTGAGATCCGCGGCCCGGTTGGCGGTGTGCGTGTCGGCACTCGTTTCTCCACCAAGAGAACACCAATCGTCTCCACTAAAAAGAGAAAGAACGATCACCATGAGATTGAGAAAGAAAGGCACCATTGCCGCGGGCGTGCTCGCGCTGGTGTCGGGCATCTTCACCGCGGGTTTCGCGGGGACCGCGTCCGCCCAAGGGACCCCGCCGTGGGAACCGGACCCCGGTTCGGTCGGCGGCCTGACCTTCTACAACGCGGCCGGCCAGCAGGTCACCGGCGGGAACCTGACCGACTCGCCGATCGCGGCCTACGTCGAGGGCAGCTCGACCATCCGCAGCGGCGACTCGGTGGCCACGTTGTACGGCTACCTCCCGGTCAACGGGCAGCCCACCTCGGAGTGGTCCGGAGAACAGCTCGGACTCACGACCGCGTTCCCCAACTCGTCGGCGCCGCCGCCGCTCAACACCGCGACGTTGCCGGTCGAGACCGGTAACAGCGGCGACGAGAGCATCGCCACCTTGGAGAAGGACTACCCGAACAACGACCACTCCAACGACGGCTACGCCGGCATCTACCAGCTCCGGCTGTACACCAATGCGCCACGGAACACGCAGACCACCCAATACGACTCCGCTGACATCTTGATCAGCGGGACCACGTGGTCGGAGGTGTATTCGGCCGGGCCGTTGACGATCACCACGACGTCGCTGCCGAAGGGCAAGTTGGCGAAGGCGTATTCGGCCACGCTGACGGCAGTAGGGGGCACCGGCTCGTACACCTGGTCGCTCGCGTCCGGAAAACTTCCGAAGGGCCTCACGCTCTCGTCGGCCGGGGTCATCTCGGGCAAACCAAAGGTAGCCGCGACCTCAAAGTTCACCGTGGAGGTTCAAGCGGGCAGCAGCACCGCCACGAAGGCCCTGTCCATAAAGGTCAAGTCATAGCGGTCACCTGACACACCGGGTGCGGCGGCACCCCCTGTGAGCCGGACCGGCAGCGAGAAGGACCACGGGCGACGAAAGTCCCGCCCGTGGTCCTTCCGCGTCCCGGCCTGTTTTCGAATCCGTTGTCCCTGCTCATCAGATGAAATAGGATTGCGCGCGAATCACGTGATCCTAGAAAGCTGATAGATTTCGTCGATCATGAGACGCTCTTGGCGAGAGCCTGTCGTCGCGCCCGCTGCCGGGCGGTGGCTCGCCGGAGCCCTTGCCCTGGGCCTCCTCTGGCTGGCCACTTCGGCGCCGAGTGCGGCCTCCCAGACCGTCCCCTACAGCGACCCGAACGCGGTCGGTTCCATCGGGCTCTGCGACTCGCAGGGCCACCAGTTCACGAGCGGGAGCGTGAACACCGCGCCGTTCGCTTGGAGAGCCGTCTCGACCACCGCTGCGGCAGGTCCTTATGCGGGACCATCCCGCAGCGCCATCCTCATGGCGTACCAACCGATCGACGGTCTCGCACCGTCCGACTGGAGCGGTGACGTCCTCACGGCCTCCTCGCGCTACTCGAACCCCGCCAACCCGATGGCTGCCGCCACTGGAGGCGACGAATCGTTGGCCGGGTTCATGGCCGAGTACTCGCCCAAGTGGGACGGCATCCTTCAGCTCCGGATGTACCTCGATGCCGCCAACGAGCCTGAATATTCGTTGCACTACCCGGTGCTCGACATCCAAGTCACGGGGAGCACGTGGCACGCGCTGGACGGCGGGCCGGTCAACTGCCATGCCGGCGTCGCCGAATCCATCGAGACCATGCTGCTCCCCGCCTCCAAGCTCAAGACCCCGCCCGGCTCCTCCTCTTCGACGACAACCCCGGGACGGAGCCCAGCGACGACCGGCGGCTCGAAGACCCCGACGGCGAGCTCAGGCGCCGCGCCAAAGGTGGGCACGGCTTCATCGCCGGCGACGGCCTCGCCGCAGAGCGTCGCTACCACTCCGAGCTCGGATCACACGGGCGAATGGGTCGCTGTCGGCGCGATCGCCGCGCTCGCTCTGCTGGTCATCCTCCTCCTTGCCCGCTCCAGGGCGCGCCGCCAGCGGCGCCGGCGGCGCGCGGAACGCATCCGACCCGACCGAAGACTCCACCCCGACCGAAGGCAAGGACGCAGATCGCGTCCCCGTCCCATCCACGAAAGGCACGACCCAGTGAACGCCCCGCTTCGCCGCCTCGCCCGTCAGGCCGGCCTCACCTTGATCGCCAGCCTGCTCCTTCTCGGCGGCACCGTGCTGAGCACCGTGAGCTGGCTCGGTGCCACGCCTGCCGGTGCGGCCACCGCACCCCCTTGGGAGCCCGACCCCGATGCGGTCGGAGGGCTCGTGTTCTACAACTCCTCCGGAACCGTCATCACGGGCGGCAACGTCACCGACTCCCCCATTGCGGCCTACGTGGAGGGCACCTCGACGGCCCGGTTCGGAGACAGCGTCGCCAGCCTGTACGGGTACCTGCCGGTGCAGGGCCAGCCCACCTCGGAGTGGGACGGCGAGCAACTCGGGTCGACGACCGACTACCCGAACTCGTCGGCGCCGGCGCCGCTCAACACGTCCACCCTGCCCCTCGAGACCGGGCACGCGGGCGACGAGACGTTGGAGCAACTGGAGGCCGACTTCCCCAACAACGGCACGGGTGGCTACGCCAATACGTACCAGTTGCGCCTCTACACGAATGCCCCGCACCACACCCAGGGGACGTCATACGACGCGGCCGACATCCTGTTGAGCGGAACCGGACCCACGGCCACCTGGTCCCTCGTCTACCCCACGACGCCGTCCTTCACGTCGCTGTCAGTCTCGCCCGCCAGCCCGCAAGAGTTCGGTACGCAAGAGACCCTCACCGCGACGGTCACTCCTTCGTCGGCCACGGGCAAGGTGCAGTTCCTCGAGGGCTCGACCGACATCGGCAGCCCGGTCACCGTGAGCGGAGGCACGGCCGATGTCCAGACCTCCACGCTTCCGGGAGGGACCGACACCCTCACTGCGGCCTTTACGCCGACGGCCGGCACCGACGTGAGCCAGTCGAACGCCGTGCAATCGTTCACGGTCACGCCGGCGTCGACGTCGACGACGCTGTCGGTCTCCCCACCGAGCCCCCAGGTGTTCGGCACGCAGGAAACGCTCACCGCGACGGTCACTCCATCGTCGGCGGCGGGCACCGTCCAATTCCTGGAGGGCTCGACCGACATCGGCAGCCCGGTCACGGTGACGAGCGGACAGGCGCAGACCCAGACGTCCACGCTGCCGGTCGGCACGGAGAACCTGAGCGCAGTGTTCACGGCGGCGAACCCCGGCGACTTTGCGACCTCGACCAGTAACACGGTCCCGTTCACCGTCAACGCGGCCTCGACCAACACGACGCTTGCGGTCTCTCCGCCCAGCCCCCAGCAATCGGGCACCCTCGAGACCCTCACCGCGACGATCACGCCGTCGGCCGCGCCCGGCACCGTCCAGTTCAAGGTCGGCACGACCGACATCGGCAGCCCGGTGACGGTGAGCGGCGGCACGGCAGACACCCAGACCTCGTCGCTCCCGGTCGGGACCGACAGCTTGAGCGCGGTCTTCACACCGTCGTCGACCGACTACACGGGGTCGACCGGCACCGCGTCGTTCACCGTCACGGGTGTGCCGACTACGACCACGTTGACGGCCTCACCAGCGAGCCCGCAGGAGTTCGGGACCCAGGAGACCCTCACCGCGACGGTCGCGCCGTCGTCGGCCACTGGCTCCGTCCAGTTCGAGGTCGGCACGACCGACATCGGCACCCCGGTCACGGTGAGCGGGGGCACGGCCCATGTCCAGACGTCCACGTTGCCGGTCGGGACCGACAGCTTGAGTGCGGTCTTCACCCCGACCGTCGGAAACGGCTTCTCTCCCTCCACCGGAACCGCCTCGTTCACGGTCAACCCGATCACGACCAGCACCGCGCTCGACGGCCTCTCCCCCGAGCCCACAGTTCTTCGGCACGGAGGAAACCCTGACCGCGACGATCACGCCGTCGGCCGCGCCCGGCACCGTCCAGTTCGAGGTCGGCACGACCGACATCGGCGGCCCGGTGACCGTGAGCGGGGGCACGGCCCATGTACAGACCTCCACGCTGCCGGTCGGGACCGACGACCTGAGCGCAGTGTTCACCCCGACCACCGGGAGCAACTACGGCGGGTCGACCGGCACCGAGACGTTCACCGTGAACCCGGTGACCTCCACCACGACGACACTGACCGCGTCGCCCGCGAGTCCCCAGGAGTTCGGGACCCAGGAGACCCTCACCGCGACGGTCTCCCCGTCGGCCGCGCCCGGCACCGTCCAGTTCGAGGTCGGCGGGGTCGACATCGGCAGTCCGGTCACAGTGAGCGGCGGCACGGCCCATGTCCAGACGTCCACGTTGCCGGTCGGGACCGACACCTTGAGTGCAGTGTTCACGGCAGCGACCGGGAGCGGTTTCGGCCCGTCCACCGGAACCGCGTCGTTCACGGTCAACCCGATCACGACCGAGACCGCGCTGACGGCCTCTCCCCCGAGCCCACAGTTCTTCGGCACGGAGGAAACCCTGACCGCGACGATCACGCCGTCGGCCGCACCGGGCACCGTCCAGTTCGAGGTCGGTACGACCGACATCGGCGGCCCGGTCACGGTGAGCGGGGGCACGGCCCACGTGCAGACCTCCACGCTGCCGGTCGGGACCGACGACCTGAGCGCAGTGTTCACCCCGACCACCGGGAGCAACTACGCCGGGTCGACCGGCACTGAGACCTTCACCGTGAATCCGGTGACTTCGACCTCGACGACGCTGACGGCCTCGCCCGCCAGCCCGCAGGAGTTCGGGACCCAGGAGACTCTCACCGCGACGATCACGCCTTCGGCCGCGCCCGGCACCGTCCAGTTCGAAGTCGGCACGACCGACATCGGCGGCCCGGTCACGGTGAGCGGGGGCACGGCGCAGACCCAGACGTCGACCCTTCCGGCCGGGACCGACGACCTGAGCGCGGTCTTCACCGCCGCGACCGGGAGCGGCTTCGGCCCCTCCACCGGCACCGCCACCTTCACCGTCAGCCCGGCCCCCACCACCACCACGCTGGTGGCCTCTCCCCCGAGTCCGCAGTTCGCCGGGACCCAGGAGACTCTCACCGCCACGATCGCGCCGTCGGCCGCGCCCGGCACCGTCCAGTTCGAGGTCGGCACGACCGACATCGGCGGCCCGGTGACCGTGAGCGGGGGCACGGCGCATGTGCAGACCTCCACGCTGCCGGTCGGGACCGACAGCCTCAGCGCAGTCTTCACTCCATCGTCGGGCAACTACACCGGGTCGACGGGCACCGAGTCGTTCACCGTGAACCCGGTGACCTCCACCACGACGACGCTGACCGCCTCGCCCGCCAGCCCCCAGCAATACGGGACGCCGGAGACCCTCACCGCGACGGTTTCGCCGTCGGCCGCGCCCGGCACGGTCCAGTTCGATGTCAACGGAACCGACATCGGGACCCCGGTGACGGTCAGCGGAGGCATCGCTCACACGCAGACGTCCACGCTGCCGGTGGGGACCAACAGCCTCACGGCGCTCTTCACCCCGACGAGCGGGAGCGGCTACGGCGGGTCCACCGGCACCGCGTCCTTCACGGTCGCCGGGCACGCCGCGAACGGCTACTGGCTCGTCGGCTCCAATGGCAGCGTCCTCAACTACGGCGCCGGATCGAACTACGGCTCCGCCGCCTCATACCACCTCAACGCACCGATCGTGGGCGCGGCGTCCACTCCCGACGGCAAGGGCTACTGGCTCGTCGGCGCTGACGGGGGAGTCTTCACCTTCGGCGACGCCCTGTTCTACGGCTCGGCCGGGGGCTATCACCTGAACGCCCCGATCGTCGGCATCGCCGCCACCCCCGACGGCAAGGGCTACTGGCTCGTCGGCGCCGACGGCGGGGTCTTCACCTTCGGCGACGCCCTCTTCTACGGCTCGGCGGGGAGCTTGCACCTGAACAAGCCGGTCGTCGGCATCGCCGCCACCCCCGACGGCAAGGGCTACTGGCTGGCCGCAGCCGACGGGGGGGTCTTCACCTACGGCGACGCCCTGTTCCACGGCTCGGCCGGGAGCACCCACCTGAACAAGCCGGTCGTCGGCATCGCCGCCACCCCCGACGGCAACGGCTACTGGCTGGTGGCCGCAGACGGGGGGGTCTTCACCTACGGCGACGCCCTCTTCTCCGGCTCGGCCGGGAGCATGCACCTCGACGCCCCCGTCGTCGGCATCGGGTCCACGTCGGACGGCAAGGGCTACTGGCTGTTCGCCGCAGACGGGGGGGTCTTCACCTACGGCGACGCGCCTTTCTTCGGTTCGGCCGGTGGCACGCAGCTGGGGGCCCCGATCGTGGGCCAGGGAATCGCTTAGGCATGGCGCGGGCGGGAGCACGGTCGTGACCACGGCCACAGACGAAACCGTCATCATCCCCCTGGCGGGGGGGTCGAGCCTCGACGCGGTCGGCATCGCCGCGTGGTTCGGGACGACCAAGGTTCTGGCCGACGTCACCATCGCGGCCCCACCGGCCGCCGTCACCGCGCTGATCGGCCCGTCCGGCTGCGGGAAGTCAACGTTCCTGCGGATCCTCAATCGCATGCACGAGTCCGTCCCAGGCGCACGGATGGCGGGCGAGGTCTACCTCGACGGGGAGGAGATCTACGCGCCCGAATACCGCCTGACGCAAGCGCGCCGGCAGATCGGCATGGTCTTCCAGAAGCCCAACCCCTTCCCCGCCATGTCGATCGCGGACAATGTGGTCGCCGGGCTGACCCTGACCGGGACGAGAATCGGCCGTTCCGCCCGCCAGGATCTGGTCGAGCGCTCTCTCCGGCGCGCCGGCCTCTGGGAGGAGGTCAAGGACCGGCTCGGCAAGCCGGGCGGCGCCCTCTCCGGTGGGCAGCAGCAGCGGCTCTGCATCGCCCGAGCCCTCGCTGTCGAGCCGAAGGTCCTGCTCATGGACGAGCCGTGCTCCGCCCTCGACCCGACGTCGACGCGCCGCATTGAGGAGACGATCTCCGAGCTGCGCACGCAGGTGACCATCGTCATCGTCACCCACAACATGGGACAGGCGGCCCGGGTGTCCCAGCAAACGGCGTTCTTCCTGGCGGAGGCGGGAACGCCGGGGGGAATCGTCGAACAGGGCCCGACCCGCAAGATGTTCTCCGAGCCGTCGGACCCGCGAACCGCCGACTACGTGGAGGGCCGGTTCGGGTGACCCTCACAACCGGGAACGACGTGACGCCGCGCCAGCTCTCGACCAAGCTGGACCTCTCCGATCGCGTCTTTCGCGGCAGCGCCCGGACGATCGGTCTGTTCGTCCTCGGCATCACGGGCGCCATCGGGCTCTTCCTCGGCTACCAGTCCATCCCGACCCTGCACCACTACGGTCTGCACTTCTTCACGCAGACGCAATGGCAGCCCGAGCTCGACCGGATAGGCGTGGCAGCCGTCCTCGTCGGGACGGTCGAGGTCGCCCTGGTGGCGCTGGTCGTGAGCTTCCCCCTCGCGCTGGCGCTCGCGCTCTTCATCTCCGACTACGCCCCGCCGCGGATCAAGTCCGCCCTGGTGTCGACCGTCGACCTGATGGCGGCCGTGCCCAGCATCATCTACGGCCTCTGGGGTTTCTTCCTGCTGATGCCCCACGCCATCGACATCTCCCGCTTCCTGAGCGAGTACCTGAGCTTCATCCCGATCTTCCGCGTGGCCACCGACCCCCATGCGCCCATTTGGCAGCAGTCCAGCTTCACGAGCTCCGTCTTCATCGCCGGATTGACGGTGTCGATGATGACGATCCCGCTGGCCTGTGCCGTCATGCGGGCCGTGTTCGACCAGGCGCCACGCGGCGAGCGCGAAGCGGTCATCGCCCTGGGCGGGACCCGTCTCGGCGTGGCGCGGATGGTGGTCTTCCCCTTCTCCCGCGGCGGGATCATCGGGGGCACCATGCTGGCCCTGGGCCGGGCGCTGGGCGAGACGGCGGCGGTCATCATCATCGTGTCCCCCGCGTACTCCATCAATGCCCACATCCTCGAGTCCGGATTCCAGACCACGTCCGCGCTGATTGCAGCCAACTTCGGAAACGCCAGCCGTTCGCAGCTGTCGGCACTGCTCACGGCCGGCTTCGTCCTGTTCCTCATGACCCTCCTCGTCAACGTCATCGCCGCGGTCTTCGTCCGCCGCAGCCGCAGCGGGGCGGGGACGGATATCTGACATGACCGTGCTCGAAGCTCCTCCACGTGTCGCTACGAGCGACCGCGGCACCCCCCCGGCGCGGCCTGATCGGCACGAGCCGCCCGTCCAGCCGCCGCGGCCCCGCCGGGTCCGGGCGCTCACCGGCGAGGACGTGATCGCGCTCGTCGGCTCCCTCGTTGCCTCCCTCGCGCTCGTCACCATCGGCTACCTGCACATCTTGGACTTCAGCGGGCTGGTCGGCTTCCTCGTGTGCTGGTACCTGACCTTCATGGCCGTCTACACCGTGGTCCTGGCGGTGACCAACCCTCGCTTCATCGTCCTGGAGCGGCTCGTGGCCGCGACGCTCTATGTCGCGGCTGCCATCGTCCTCTTCGCCCTGGGCAGCACGGTCGTCTACACGTTCGTAAAGGGCTGGCACGCCCTGGTGCATGTCAACTTCTATACGCACGACATGGCGGGCGTCTCCCCGACGGCGCCACTCACCCAGGGTGGGATCCTCCACGCCATCGTGGGCACGGTCATAGAGGTCGGCATCGCGGTGGCGATCTCCGTGCCGTTGGGCGTCGCCACCGCGGTCTATCTGAACGAGGTCGGAGGCCGGGGCTCCCCGCTGGTTCGCACCGTGGTCGAGGCGATGACCGCCCTCCCCGAGATCCTGGCCGGCCTCTTCGTCTACGTCTTCCTCATCGTCGAGTTCGGGCTCCCGAAGTCCGGCATCGCCGTCGCCGTCGCCATGGCCGTCACCATGACCCCGATCGTCGCCCGGGCTTCGGAGGTGGCGCTCCGGGTCGTACCGGCGGGCCTGCGCGAGGCGAGCGAGGCCTTGGGAGCGCCCAAGTGGAGGACCACGTGGAAGGTCGTCCTCCCGAGCGCAGGGACCGGGCTCGCCACCGCGGTGATCCTCGCCATCGCCCGCGGGATCGGCGAGACGGCCGTGGTCCTGATCTGCTCGGGCGCCTCGAGCTTCCTGACCTTCAATCCGACAGGAGTGCCCATGAACTCGCTCCCACTCTTCATCTACACCGAGTACATCACCCACGAGTCGACGGCGATCGCCCGGGCGTTCGGGGCAGCCAGTGTGCTGCTCATCATGGTGCTGGCCCTCTTCGTGGTCACCCGTTTCCTCGTCCGCGACAGGAGCGCACGATGAGCGCGCGAGCACCGAGGGGTGCACGAACGCAACGCGCCGCGTGGGCGAGCGTCGCCCTCGCCTCGCTCCTGGTCTTGCTGCTGGGTACGCAGGGCGGCGCGGGCGCTGCCGCCCCGACGGCGCTCATCCAGGGGTCGGGCTCCAGCTGGGCCGCCAACGCCGTCAACCAGTGGGTGGCCGACGTCAACTCGCAGGGCGTCCAGGTCGTCTACACCCCCGACGGCGACGCGCAGGGTCGAACGGACTTCGCCAACCGTACGTCGGACTTCGCGGTGACGGCCGAGGGATTCCAGGGCGGGTCCGACACTTCGCAGGGACGGCCCTACGCGTACCTGCCCATCGCCGCCGGCGGCACGTCGTTCCCGTACCAGATCCGATTCGACGGCCAGCAGGTGGAGAACCTCCGGCTCTCGGGCGAGACCCTCGTCAAGATCTTCACGAACCAGATCACCAACTGGGACAATCCCGAGATCACACAGGACAACAACGGCGTGCAGCTGCCTTCGCTGCCCATCATCCCCGTGGTGCAGGCGGAGGGATCCGGGTCCACCTACCAGCTGACCAATTACTTCGCCACCGACTTCGCCAGCATCTGGAACCCCTTCGCCGGCGCGCCCGGCCCCACCGAGTACTTCCCCCGCCAGGGCAATCAGATCGCCCAGAACGGCTCCAACGCCTCCATGAACTACGTGGCGTCCAGCGAGGCGAACGGCTCCATCGGCTACGTCGAGTACTCCTTCCCCCTGAGCGTCAACTATCCCGTGGTCAAGGTGCTCAACAGCGATGGCTACTTCACGCTGCCGACGCAGTACAACGTCGCGGTCTCGCTCGAAGCGGCCCAGATCAACATGGACAAGAGCTCGCCGAACTACCTCCTCCAGAACCTCACCAACGTCTACACGAACCCGGACCCGCGCACGTATCCCCTCTCGTCCTACGTCTACATGATCGAACCGACCGGGACGTACCCCAGCCCCGAGTCCAAGGTGACGACGCCCATGCGGCAGGCGCTCGCCGACTTCGCGTACTACGGCATATGCCAGGGACAGAAGGAGATCGGTCCCATCGGGTACTCTCCCCTGCCGGTCAACCTGGTGGAGGCCGCCTTCGGGCAGATCCAGCAGCTCCAGACGGCGGACCCCGGCATCAGCCTGCAGAACCTGAACATCGAAACCTGTGACAACCCGACGTTCGTGCTGGGCCAGCCCAACACGAACTACTTGGCCCAGATCGCGCCGCTGCCTCCCGCCTGCGACCACGTGGGCGCTGGTCCGTGCGCCGCAGGCGTGACCCCGAACGGGATCGGGGCGACGCCGACGTCCTCGGGCTCGTATCCCGGCGCTGGCTCACACACCGGATCGGGAGCGAGCACGACCGCGACGACCGCTGCGGTGGCGACAGGAGCCGGAGCGGCGTCCTCGACCGCCCAGGCGAGCGCGTCGGCGACGAGCAAGGCGTCGGCCAGCGAAACCCAATCGTCGAAGGCTCTTCCGGTCCGGTTCGTCTCGGCCACGCTGCCGGTCTCGACCTCGCCGCCGGTCGCGCCGCTGGTGGCCTTGGCCCTGCTCGCAATATTGGCCTTCCCGGCCGTGATCGCCTACCGGCGCTCGCGTCGCAGGGGCGAAGCGGAAGGAGCCACCCCGTGAGACGTCTCGTCCCACTCGTCCTCGCCGTCACGGCGTTGGCCGGTGTCGTCTTCCCGGCCGTCGTCGTGACCGCGCCGACAATCGCGTCGGCGGCCTCGGACACCGGCCCCGTGACCGACACGGCGACGGTGACGCGCCACGAGGTCGTGAACGGTACCGACCAGGTCGTCGACTCGCGGAATATCACCTTGAACGTGGGCCAGACCGTCAACCTCGCAGGTCGCCAGGAGATCAAAGTCTCGTGGTCCGGGGCGCACCCCACCGGGGGCATCGTGGCCAACCAGAACTCGTCCCAGGCCCAGTACGAGGAGTACCCCTTCGTCCTGCTCGAATGCCGGGGCATCGATTCGACCAGCGTGGCCCCGTCCCAACAGCTCACCCCCCAGACCTGCTGGACCCAGACGTGGACGGAGCGCTACCAGGACAGCCTCGGCGACACCTACCCCCCTTACCGCCTGGACGAGTTCGCCCCGTCCTCTGACCTCGCGCCGATCGTCGGCGCGCCGTCCCCGCTGCCCGCTTCGTGCAACGGGGACGAGGATGCACCCGTCCAGTACTGGGTCCCCTTCGACTCCGCCAGTGGAACGGTCTACCCGGGCGGGAATGCCGGGTGCGCCGGAGAGGCGCCCGAGTCGAACGACGTAGGAGGCGGCGCGCTGCCGAGCAACGAGACGTTCGGCGTCACGGGGACCAACGGTCAGGGCAACGCCAATTTCGACGTGTTCACGTCCCAGCAGAACTCCGACCTCGGGTGCACCCAGGGGGTCCCGTGCGCCCTGGTGGCCGTGCCGATCATGGGCATCAGCTGCAACCCGGGCCTCCAGACCAGCCCGCCACCAGGTTCGTCCGACGTCTCCGCCTGCGAGGCCACCGGCGCGTACGCACCGGGTTCGAACGCGGACACCGGCGTGTACGAAGATGGAGCCGACCTGTCCGTCACCGGTGCCCTCTGGTGGGCCTCGTCGAACTGGCGCAACCGCATCAGCGTCCCTCTCTCGTTCGCCCCTCCCCCCAACGTGTGCGCCCTCTCCGGCTCCTCGGCCAACAAGGTCATCGACATCTACGGCTCCGAGATGATGATCCAGGCCACCGGGCAGTGGGACCCCAGCTTCTGCCTCAACAGCCAGAACACCTTCACGGTCGAGCACGTCCAGACCGGCGAGCCCCAGGCGCGCAACTTGGTGGCGACCGGCGGGGCCGAGGCCGCGTTCACCAGCTACGCGCAACCGAACGGATACGGCAAACCTGTGGTCAACGCCCCGGTGGCCGTGACCGGATTCTCCATCTCCTACGACATCGACGGGGCCAACGGTCAGCCGTACCCGAACCTCAAGCTCGATCCGCGGCTCCTGGCCAAGCTGCTCACCGAGTCGTATCCAGGCGAACTCTTCATGAAGCAGGACGATCCCGCGCTCGCGAAGAACCCGCTCAACATCACCGAGGACCCCGAATTCCAAGCGCTCAACCCGGGCATCAAACCTTTTTCGCAATTCGGGGTGCCGGTTCGGACGCGGCATCAGAGCTCATGGCGATGTCGAGCAACTCGGACGTCATGGAGGCCCTCACCACCTACATCAACGACGACCCGACCGCGAGGGCCTGGCTGAACGGCACGCCCGATCAGTGGGGGATGGTGGTCAACCCCGCCTACAAGGGCATCCAACTTCCCGTCGACCAGTGGCCGCTCCTGTCCACCTTTGAGCCGAAGACGTACTACGAGTCGGACACGAACGACTGTCTCTACAACGACCCCGTCCCGTTCCAACCTCTGGTCGCCGCGCCGCTCGCCAACCTCGAGGACATCAGTGAGGCGATGCAGTACGCGTTGCCGAACTCGACGGTCGACTGCGACCAGCCCACGCCCGGCTTACCGTTAGGCGAGAAGCTCGTCACGGACGGCCAGCAGAGCCCGGGGAACCAGTTCATGATCGGCATCACCCCGCTGGCCGACGACCAGCGGTACCTGCTCAACTCGGCCTCGCTGCAGACGACCAGCGGGAACTATGTGGCCCCGACGACTGCGTCCATGCAGGCGGCGGCGGCGCTGTTGAAGCCGGATCCGACCTCGGAGACCTGGCCCATCCCCTACTCCGACTTCGGCCAGCCGAGCGGGGCGTCGGCGTACCCGGGGACGATGGTCGTCTACGCCGCCATCCCGACCAAGGGCCTGCCGACAGCGGACGCGCAGGAGTACGCGGACTTCCTCGAGTTCGCCGCCACGAACGGCCAGACGCCGGGCTCGGGCGTCGGCCAGCTGCCTCCCGGCTATCTCCCGCTGACTGCCGCGGACGGGCTCGGCAGCCTCGCCGCCTACACGCAGGCGGCGGCACAAGACGTGGCGGCGCAGAACGGTCAGGTCCCCTCCGTCGTCCCGGTCGTACTCGGGGGGACAGGGGGCACCTCGTCCACGACGAGTTCAACCGGCGGCTTCTCGACCACTTCGGGCGGGTTCCCCTACCAGGTGGACTCGGTCCTGACGCCGTACTTGACCGGCCACCCGTTGCTCGGGGCACACAAGGCGCAGAACGCGGCTGGGCACGCCATCGCTGAGCAGATGGTCTCCAGCGTCCTGCATCCCGCCGGGCTGCTCTGGACCTCGGGCTTCCCCGTCGTGCTGCTCTTCGTCCTCGGCGCTCTCGGTGCGCTCAGCGTGCCGCTTACCTTCAGGCTCGGCCGAAAGCGCGGCCGATGGTGATGGACGTCTCGGAGCTCGCCGGCAAGCCTGCGGGCGACGACGAGGCTCCGAGCGAACCCGGAGCCGAGGCAGCCGAGTCCGTTCCCGAAGCCAACGACGGTACTGCCGCCGAAGACGAGCGCGCTCCGCGCTCGGGTCCGCCTCGCCCGAGCCTCGCCGCCCTGGCGCTCACCTTGGTGATGGTGGTGAGCGTGGGCGCCCTGTTCTTCGGGGTCTTCGCCTTCGGGCTGAGCGGACTGCAGGAGCAGCGGAGCCAGCACGTGCTCTACGCCACGTTCCGTGGCCTGCTCGATCCGTCGAGCCCGAACGCGCCGTGGATCGGGGGCAAAATTCCGCCCGGCGCTCCCTTGGCCCTTCTCAGCGCGCCGGCGGCCGGAATACACCGCGTGATGGTGGTCGAGGGCACGTCGGCGGGCGACACGCTCGCCGGGCCCGGGCACCTGCCCAACACCGTGCTCCCCGGCCAGGCCGGGAACTCGGTGCTCCTCGGCCGAGCCGCGACGGCCGGCGCACCGTTCGCGCACATCGCCAACCTGCGGGCCCGTGACGTCGTCACGGTGCAGACGGGCCAGGGCACATTCCACTACCGCGTGCGTGGCCACCTCCTGAGCGGCGGACGGCTGCCCACGATCCCCTCCACGAGCGGGCTGCTCCTCCTCGGCACCTCGGCCAGTGCCCAAGGTCTTCCCTCGCTCACGCCGAGCCACGTCGACTACGTCGTCGCCCAGCTGGTGGGCAGGGCGGTCGGCGCCCCGCACGGGAAGCCGACCCGAGTGCAGGCGACGAACCTGCCCGGCCACAACGACCCTGGTGCCTGGCCGTTCGTGCTGCTCTGGATCGGAGCTCTCTTCGCCGCCACGGCGGCGTGCTGGTGGCTGTGGTCCTACTGGGGCCTCCTGCGCACGTGGCTCGTCGGCGCCCCCGTCCTCTTCGCCATTCTCTGGTTCCTGAGCAACGAGGCCATCCGCCTCCTTCCCAACGTCTACTGACCGTCCCATGCCGTCCCCGTGACCTGCACCCGGGGGTGCCGCCGCCTGCATCAGGCGATGCGAGCGAGGAAAGAAAGGGGTCCTGAACTGGGAAATCCTTAAAACCGATCAATCCGCGTACCTTAAGGGTCTTCAGGGGTTTTAGAGTGCATGGTCATGCACGAAGAAATGACCCCTGATCGCACCGCGCCCGAGCGGGCTCCGTCCCGGGCCCGAAGCCTCCGGCGAGCCGCCGGAATCGGTGCCCTGGCCCTCGCTCCGCTCGCCCTGGCGACGGTCCCGGCCCTCCCCGCCGGTGCATCGGGCGGCACCGTGAACCTCGTCGCCTACTCCACCCCCAAGCCCGCGTACGCGGTGCTGGCGCAAGACTTCGCCAAGACCAAGGCGGGGGCCGGCGTCACGATCTCGCCCTCGTTCGGACCCTCGGGCACGCAGGCGACCGCGGTGATCAGCGGCTTGCCGGCCAACATCGTCAACTTCTCGCTCGAGCCCGACATGAAGAAGGTGGTCAAGGCCGGCCTGGTGTCGAAGAAGTGGAACAACAACAAGACCAGGGGCATGGTCACCGACTCCATCGTCTCCTTCGTGGTGCGCAAGGGGAATCCGGACCACATCAACTCGTGGGCGGATCTGGTGAAGTCCGGGGTGAGCGTCATCACGCCGAACGTCTTCAGCTCGGGGAGCGCGAAGTGGAACATCATGGCGGCCTACGGCTCCCAGATCGTGCAGGGCAAGTCGCCCGCGCAGGCCGAGTCATTCGTGGCCCAGATGCTGCACCACACCGCCGCGCAGCCGACCAGCGCGAGCGCGGCCATGCAGACCTTCCTCTCCGGGCAGGGCACCGTGCTCCTCGACTACGAGGACGACGCGCTCTACGCGAAGAAGAAGGGTGAGCCGATCACGATCGTGACGCCGCCGCAGACCATCCTCATTCAGAACCCGATCGCCGTGACCAAGTCGGCCAGCCCGGCGGCCAAGGCCTTCCTGGCCTATCTCATCTCGCCCGCCGGCCAGAAGGTCTGGGGCCAGCAGGGCTACCGCCCGGTGATCCCGTCGGTGGCGGCGCAGTTCCACTTCCCCAAGCCCAAGACGCTCTTCACCATTCAGAAGGTGGGCGGCTGGGACAAGCTCAACACGAAGTTCTTCGACCCTCAGACAGGCATCATCGCCAAGGACGAGCAGTCGCTCGGCGTCTCCACGGCGAGCGGATAGCCCGCGGTGACGGTCCCCGTCTCGCTCCCCGACTCCGGGCCCGCCTCCGGTCGCGCCCTGGGACGGGGACGCGGGGCGCCGTGGCGTCGCGGCAGCTCGGACACCCCGTCGGCGGGGCTGGTGCGGGTCGGTGAGACAGCCGCCAAGGTCGGCGGCCCGGCGCTCGCCGTCACCTACCTCTCGCTTCTCGTCCTGCTGCCGCTGGCCGCGCTGATCTCCAACGCGTTCAGCGGCGGCTGGTCGGAGTTCTGGAGCGCGGTCACCCAGCCCGAGGCTGTCGCCGCGCTCGAGCTCACCCTGGTCGCCGCCCTCGTGGTGGCGGTCGTCAACTCAGTCGCCGGCCTGGCCATCGTGTGGGTGCTCGTCCGCGACGACTTTCGGGGCAAGGCGCTCGTGAGCGCGGTCATCGACCTGCCGTTCGCCCTGCCCACCATCGTGGCCGGACTCACCCTGCTGACCCTCTACGGGCCGAGCAGCCCGTTTCACGTCAACCTGGCCGACACCCGTATCGGCATCGGCCTTGCCCTGTTGTTCGTGACGCTCCCGTTCTGCGTGCGCAGCGTCCAACCTGTCCTGGCCGAGCTCGACCGGGAGACGGAGGAGGCCGCCGACTCTCTGGGCGCCAGCCGCAGCCAGGTACTGCGCCGCGTCATCCTGCCCAGCCTCCTGCCCTCGGTGCTGGCGGGCGCGGGGCTGGCCTTCGCCCGCGCCATCGGGGAGTTCGGCTCGGTCGTGCTGATCTCGGGCAACATCCCGTTCAAGACCGAGGTGGCGTCCTCGTGGATCTACAGCCTGACCCAGAGTGACGATCTGCCGGCGGCGAGTGCCGTGTCGGTGGTCCTCATCGTCATCGCCCTCGCCGTCCTCGTCCTCATCGGATGGGGCCGCCGTCGCTTCGACGTTCCAGACACGGTATGAGGTCGCGCTGGCGCCTGCCGCTCCGCTTCGCCGTGCTGGGTTACCTGGCCCTGCTCGTCATCCTGCCGGTGTCCATGGTTTTCTACCGCGCCTTCGAACACGGGTTCGGTTCGGCGTGGGACGCCTTGACCACACCCGACGCCTTGCACGCCTTGTGGCTCACGCTGCTCGTCGCGGCCATCGCGGTCCCGCTGAACACGATCTTCGGGGTGGGTGTCTCCATCATCCTCGCCCGCCACCGCTTCCCCGGAGCCTGGCTGCTCGACGCGATGGTCGACATCCCCCTTGCCATCTCCCCTGTCGTCATCGGCTTGGCCCTCATCCTCGTCTACGGGCACACGGGGTGGCTCGGCAACTGGTTGGCGGCCCGGGGGATCACGGTCATCTTCTCCATACCGGGCATCGTCATGGCCTCCGCCGCCGTGTCGCTCCCCTACGTCGTGCGCGAAGTGCTCCCGGTGCTCCAGGAGATCGGCACCGAGCAGGAGCAGGCCGCGCGCACCCTCGGGGCCGGACCCTTGACCGTCTTCCGGCGCGTGACACTGCCCAACATCCGGCGCGGGCTCGCCTACGGAGTGACGCTGACGACGGCCCGGGTCCTGGGAGAGTTCGGGGCGGTCGTCATCGTGTCGGGAGCCATCGCCGGCAAGACCGAGACGCTCACCCTCTTCATCTCCGACAGCATCGACAACCTCGATCCCCAGAGCGCGTACGTCGGCGCCGTGGCCCTCTGCCTCGCCGCCCTGATCGTGCTCACCGTCTTGACCGTCACCGACCGCAAGCGCGACGAGTGGCATGGGAGGACCGCCTGATGAGCATTCGAGTCGAGAACATCTCGAAGAAGTTCGGCGACGCCGTGGCCCTCGAAGGCGTCACGCTCGACGTGCCTACCGGTTCGCTCACCGCGCTGCTCGGCCCGAGCGGTGGTGGCAAGTCCACCCTCCTGCGCATCATCGCGGGACTGGACACGCCTGATACCGGAAGGATCTCCATCGAGGGTGAGGACCTGACGGGCACGCCGGCGCGCCACCGCGGTGTCGGCTTCTGTTTCCAGCACTACGCGCCGTTCCGCCACCTGACCGTCCGACGCAATGTCTCGTTCGGCCTCGACATCCGGCGACGACCCAAGGCCGAGATCAAGGCACGGGTGGACGAACTGCTCGAGCTCGTCGGCCTGTCACACCTCGGGGAGCGGTACCCCTCCCAGCTCTCGGGTGGGCAGCGCCAGCGCATGGCCCTGGCCCGAGCGCTGGCCATTGAGCCCAAGGTCCTTCTCCTCGACGAGCCCTTCGGCGCCCTCGACGCCCAGGTGCGGACCCAGCTGCGCCAGTGGCTCCGCGACCTGCACGAGACGTTGAACGTGACGACGGTGCTCGTCACCCACGACCAGGAGGAGGCGATGGAGGTGGCCGACCGGCTGGCCGTCGTGAACCACGGCCGCCTGGAGCAGGTCGGGACGCCGGCCGACATGTACGACCATCCGGCGAACGAGTTCGTCATGACCTTCCTCGGCCCGGCCACGAAGCTCGGTGGCCAGTGGGTTCGACCACACGATCTGGCCGTCCATCGGGAGGAGAGCTCCCACTCGGACGCGTTCGAGGGGACTGTGTCTCGGGTCACCCATCTCGGCTTCGAGGTCAAGGTCGACGTGGACCTGGTCGGCGGGGGTAACTGCTGGGTGCAACTGAGCCGAGGGACGGCTGCCGACCTCGGTCTCGAGGCCGGACAGCGCGTCTGGGTGGCCCGAGCCAAGGCGGGCGACGCCGACAAGGTGGCGAGTCTCATCGCCTGAGCGCAGGGCGGCTCCCAGCCGAAGGTCGACTGGTGCCGCGGTCTGGCCCCGTGTCTCATCGGGATGGGCGTCATCTTCCTTCGATGGCTTCGGGCATCGGGGCATGATCGGCGGGACCGGTGACCTGCCACCTGGTGCGACCGCTTGGTTCTCGCGGTGTTCAGACTCGCCATCTACGTCGTCGCCGTCGTCAAGCGACTCCCGGCGGAGCCGATCGACGAATCCGAGACGACGGATCTCGTCGCGGTGGATCACCGTCACGAATCGGATTGTTTGCAGCGGGTCTGACGACAAGTTCTCCATGGAGGAACACAGGTGTATATACCTTGCGGCCCATGGGCGCCTGAGGCAGACTCGGAACTCATCCGGGACGTCACGTACGACGCGTGTCATTGGCGAGCATTTCGAGGGGGTAACACATCTCATGGCACGGCTGAGTCCGTCCGCCGACAAGGGTGGTGCCGACGCGTCGACTCGCCGGCGAAGTGACCGAACGCGTGGGCGACCCGGCCGAGTGTTCCGCCGCTGTTGGGCGCTGCCGGCCGTGGTGGCGCTCGCCGTCCTTCCCGTCATCGAGGCCTCGCCCGCGAACGCGGCCGAGCTCATCGCGTACCAGAACATCTCCGAGCAGAAGATGGTCGATGTCGCGTTCGATTCGTCCGGAAATCTCTACGAGAGCGAGGACAACGGCAACGTCAACGTGTGGCCTCTGGCCAACGGCACTGTTTTCGGGCACCCGGTGAACGCAGGAAAGGCAAACACGCTGTTCACACTCCACGACACGCCGGCCATTGCCTTCGACAGCGCCGGCGACCTCTTCGCGACGGACCGCAACGGCACCAGCGGTGGCGGTATCTACGTCCTTCCGGTCGCGTCTGGCTCCATCTTCGGGGTGCCCGTCACCGCGGACACTCCAACCCAGATCGTCAGCGGCCTCGACAACCCGATCGGCCTGGCCTTCGATACCGCGGGCAACCTGTACTACGCCACGCAGAGCACGCTCGACGTCCTCCCGTTGACGAGCGGAATGATCTACGGCCACCAGGTCACCGCCGATACGCCGTCCGTACTCGTAACCGGACTGACCGAAGGAGGGTTCATCACATTCGACAGTGCGACGACCTTTGACGCCGCGTCGCAGACCCAGGACCTCTTCTACACCGACGTGGCGAATCAGGTCGGCGAAGCGGCGTCCGTGAACGTCCTCCCCGGGGCGACCGAGACCATCTACGGGCAGTCGGTCACTGCGAACACGCCCAAGGCGCTCTTCAGCGGTCTGACCGATACGTCCGGCGTCGCCATCGACCCGGCCGGCGACCTGTTTGTCGACTCCTACGGCAACGTCGGAGTGGTCTCGCCTACCAGCACGACCATCGACGGCACCAACGTCACCGCCAATTCCCTCACCCAACTGGCCACCGGCCTTTTGGGCGATCTCGGGAACACGCTCTACGGCGGCAACCTCTTCGTAGTCGACCAGGACAACGGATCCATCGATGAGCTCACGACCCCGACGGCAGCGGTCGCTTCGGTCACATTCGGCGGCAGCCCGTCCAATCCGCTGATCCTGGTTCAGGGGACCGGCTTCAACACCACTCCGCCGACCTCGTCGACGTGCGGCTCCTCGACGGGCAAGGACTACAAGTACGGCGACCTTTACCTCATTGACAACACCAACGCGTGGGTCGCCGGCCTTCCCGGCGACTGTGTCGGGCTTACGGTGGCCAAGCTCAAGACGGACACGACCGAGTTCGGTCTGGGATCGTTCTACGTCAAGGATGGCTACGCCCTCGCCGCCGGCGACTCGTACACCCTCGGCGTCGACGGCACGACCGTGAAGGGGACGGTGAGCTACGCCGGCTCCTCCCTTGCCACCATCTCGTCCGTGACGCCCGGATCCGGACCCACGAGCGGGGGAACCTCCGTGACCATCAAGGGTACCGGCCTGACGGGGACCACGTGGGTGTTCTTCGGTTCACTTCCAGCAAAGCACGTCAAGGTGCGACCAAACGGGTCCGTCACATGCACGACGCCACCGGGTACCGGAGTGGTACCCGTGATTGCGGTCAATCTGTCGGACCAGATCAGCGCGACGTTCGGCGTCTACACCTATTGAACGGCCACGACCGCGAGCTGACCCACGTCGCTCTCCGGGCAACGGCGCCGCGCCTTCACGGATTCCAGGTGAGCCGGCTCGGAATCCCGTGACGCTTGCAATACCCCGAATAAACGTGAAAGACGTACTGCTCGCCATAGGTGAGGTTGAGCCGCCCGTACGCCGCCTCGAAGGCTTCAGCGTCGGCGGTGTAGAGCGAATGAAGCATGTGGCGGAACTGATGGTCGAACGTCGACGCGAGCTGAGACGAGTCCTGCAGCACCTCGTTCGCTTGGGACCACTGCTCCAGCAGGAAGCAGCGGTCGAACTCGCTCACCGCGCGGGAGAGATCCCCGTCCTGGCGGTCGGTCAGCGAAAGGGGGTGGGCCGGAAGTACCCGATCGACTGGTTCGAAGTCGTACCAATCCTGCGTCACGTCGACGACCCGGTCGCTCGTGAAGAAGTCGGTGAGTCCTCCGGGCTCCATGAGAACGGGGATCACGACGAGGCGGCCATCGTTCACCAGGCGGATCGCTTGCTGGTATTCGTCGAAGATCCAGGACGTCTTTCCGTTTCGCCCGGTCATCAGATCGGCGCAAAGGTCGGTGAGCAGAAGGAGGTAGTACGAGCAGTCCTGAAGAGACGCGACGAATGCGGGAACGGAGAACTGCGCGTCCGCGTCGGCATCGACGTTCTCCCGGTCGAGAAAAGGCCGGTATCCGAGTTGCCGGAAATGTTCGGCCAGGTCGCCGACCAACTGCGTCAACGCTTGGTCCGCCCACTTGTACGAGATGAACACTCCGGGGGGATATCCGTGCCAGAGGGGACTTCTCCCCTTCCGGATCACCGCCAGACCTAGCATCGCCAGTCGAACAGGGAGTGAGCCTCTCTCCTGAGCCGTTCGCTCGACGACCTCGGCGTCTGCATTCTGGAGCTCCGCCATGAGGTCACTGATCTCGTACAAGACGGTCCTCCCTACCTGACTCCAGAACCACCTGCGGTCCCCCCACTCGGCTGTCGAGGCACTGTACCGGTGCAGAAAGGACGTCACGAAGGATATGGGTTCTCCATGGGTCCCAGGAGTTCCGCGGCGGCGTACGGGCTCAGGCATAAGGTTCACGTCGTGTCGCAATCACCATCGGCAACGCTCACGTACCTCTTCGCGGATATGGAGGGCTCGACACGGCGATGGAGGAGCGCGTCGAAGAACCGTGGGTACGGGTGGACCGACGCTTGATCTGGAGCGAATGAAGGACACGATGCAGAGGAGGGGACCAGCCGATCAGGCCGCGGGTGCGCGCAACGATGAAGTCCTTGGTGGTGGTGTCCCGCGTCTTCGCCGGTCGGGTCGCCGTCGTCACCGGTTCGACGGCCGATCCAAGTATCGGCAGATCGTGCGCCATTCGCCTGGCGCGAGAGGGCGCCTCCGTGGTGGTCAACGGCCGGGACAGGGATCGGGTCGCGTCCACCGAAGCTGCCTTCCGCTCGGAGGGACTCAGTGTCGTCGGATTCTGCGGGTCCACCGACACCGAGCCGGCCATCGCTTCGCTGACGGACCGGGCCATCGAGGCGTTCGGCCGAATCGACCTGATCGTCAGCACCATCGGCGGCGCCCCTTACCCGCTGTCGTTTGAGTCGATCAGTGAGAGCCAGCTCGTAGAAACGCTCCGACTCAACACCTGGCCGGCCGTCGCCCTGATCCGTGCTGCGATTGCTCGAGGTCTTGGTGACGACACCGGCTCGGTCGTGACGATCTCGAGCGGCTCACCGTACAAGACCACGTCGACCATGGTGTCCTACGCGTCCGCCAAGGCCGCGTTGAACGCAATGACGCGAACCATGGCGGCAGACCTGGCCGGTCGGCGGGATACGGCTGAACGCCGTAAGTCCTGGGCTGGTGCGGACCAGGGCGACCCGGTCCATCTGGGAATCCGACGCAGGACGTGCGGCCGGATCGGCCCTGCCGCTCGGCCGGCTGACCGAAGCCGAGGATATTGCCGCAGCGGTGTGCTTCCTTCTTTCCGACGACGCACGACAGATCACCGGGGTCACCCTCGACGTCGACGGGGGGAACCACCTCTCCGGGGGATGGACACCCATCCGGTAAAGGCGGGTGGGAGCTACCGGGACTCCTGTTGCGGCGAAGGCCAGATGTTCCTGAACGGCTGCAACACCGTGGAGCCGATTTGAGCGATCTGCTCCCGGACCTGCTCGGGCGACATGCCAGGCAGCTGTACCCGCAGGTTGAGCGCATCGGCACCGACTGCGCTCGCGGTCGCTGCCAGCTCCTGAGCCATCTCGTGCGGCCCATCGGTCACGATCGTCTGGTCGTCACCGAACGATCTCGCTCGAGCGGCGTAGCTTTCGTAGACGGCCCGCTGACCGTCCACCAGCGTTGGTGGCATTCGGCCGAGCCACACCCGACGAATCAGAACTTTGGCGCCCCTCCCCTGGGTTTCCTCGAACGCCCGGGTCAAACGAGCCAATCTCAGAGGTGCTGACATCCCTTCCATCAGGATCCCGGCCCCGCACCGGGCCGCACGAACGGCGGCGGCAACCGACACGGCCGCGCTGAGCACGGGAACAGGATTACGTCGGCAGGCGAGGAGTGCGGGGTCCCCTTCGAGCTGCCCCAGGTCCTCACCGCGGAGCATCGCGACGAGCCGCGGGAGTTCCGATTTGAAGCGATCGACCGACTGGGCCTGGCTGACCCCAGCCGCCTCGAAGTCCAGTGGCAGGGCGCCTGCAGCCACGCCAAGTCCGACCCGGCCGCGATGCCGAGCCTGCAGCCAGGCGACCTCCTCGGCAACGAGCGCCGTGGACCTGAGCGGAAGCAGGAGAGGTGCCGCCGCGGCCCAGCCGGTCGCGTGCTCGGCCAGCACGAATGAGGCCATCTGCAACGGTTGCGCCATGTATCCGGCAAAGCCGCCGTGGTGCTCGCTCGTCATGATCCCGTCGAATCCACTGCTGAGGGCGAGTCCAGCCTGGGCACTGAGCTCGCTGACGATCTGGTCAGCGGGAAGGTCGTTGTGCGGATAGAGCCGGATCGAGACCGATCCCCTGTCGAAGGGAGCATTCGGAAAGACCGAAGTCCGCCGTTCCTCCCCGGACGTCCCGCCTTCGCCGGTGAGCACCACCAGATTCTAGGAGAGTCGCTCGCCCGGGGACCCAGCTTCGCGGCATCCGTCATCGCTAAGTCCGGATGGTAGAACGTACTCACCGAACTGTTGGCCGGAAGGATCGCGCATGGCGCGGGCGGAACGTCGGACGTGTCGATGCGGCCTCAGGAGCCGCGCCGCGCACAGACGACGGCGTCGACGCCGGTCCCTGCCATGGCCCTTGGGCGGTCCTCTGCGACGAGGATCTCCCAGAGGTCGGGATCGAGCGCCGCGGTCGCCGTCTCGACCGAGACTTGAAGCTGACCGGCTGCCGCCGTCTCGGTTCCGGTCGTTGGGTCGATCGGGCGGTGGCCGACCATGAACAGCGTCCCCCCAGGGGCGACTCCCGGAGCGAGCCGCCGCACCATCGCTTCCACCGAGTCCGGCACGTGGACGTACAACGAGAACACCAGGTCGTAGTGCGCGGGCTGCGGCATCCACGTCGAGAGGTCTCCCTCCACCCAGTCGATGTGCTCGGCGACGTCGATGCCGAGCGTTTCGGCCGTCGAGCGGGCGTGAGCCAGCGCTGTCGCCGAAAAGTCGACCGCAGTGACGTACCACCCGCGCGCTGCGAGCCACAGTGCCTCTGATCCCTGCCCGCACCCGGCATCGAGCGCGAACGTCGGCTGCAGGTTCGCGACCTCGCCGATGAGCCACTCGTTCGGAGGGCGCTGAGCGATCTGATCAGAATGGTCACGCAGAACCTGCGACCATCGATCCTCCCAGAAGTGCCGGTCGAATGTCGGCCCCGTCACGGTGCGACCGACTGCATACTGCAGTTCTCGACACCCGCGTGTTGTTCCCTACCGGTCGTCCGAGGCAGGCCCTTCAAGCCTTTGCCCCGCGATGCCAGAAAGGCCGGTGCATCATGGTGACCCGCTGCTAAATCTGCCTTGAGGAACCGATCGCTCGCTCCCCCAGTTGTGACCACTCTTCCGAACTCGATACCCAATGCAACATGGCGCGCTGGTTCACGATCCCAATTCTGCTCGCCCGAACCGACTCGCCAGAGGTCGTTTCCATCTGATGCTCGAGTTTCAGGGCAACGGCGAAGGAGCATGCGGCGGTGTGGTCCATCAGGTGGTGCCTCACGTGCCTCCGTTGCCCCGTCGCGGACGAGCGCCGTGGTCGCCGACGGAGTACCACCTCGCCTCATGGAGTCCATAGAGATCCGTGTACCAGCCTTCTCCTTGGTTCGCTTCCATGCCCAGCCCCTTCACACGGGTCATCTTAGGCACTGCTCCGATTCGCCTACCTTGAGCGCAGTCCATTGGACCTCGCTGTACCGCCGGACTGTGAAGGGAGCTGGCGAACCGACGCTCCGCGACTCGGCCCGACCGAAGGATCCTCGGGGCCGGCGAGATGCAACCGGGCTATTCTCCTGAGGCACTTCACGAAAAGGAGGCCGCGATGCCCGATTTCCCTGCGATCACACATGTGGCGCTGACGGTGAGTGATCTCGGACGCAGCCGCCCCTGGTACCAGCGCCTATTCGGCTCCGATCCGCTCATCGATGAAGACACCGGTCCGTTTCACCACGTCGTCTGGCTCACGGGAGGCACGCTGGTCGGAATTCACCAGTTTCCGGACCTGAAGAGCTCGGAACCCTTCGACGAGCGTCGCCCCGGCTTGGACCATCTGGCCTTCGCGTGTGCCAACCGGTCCGAGCTCGAGGAGTGGGAGCGCCGCCTCAACGAGCTCGGTGTCGTGAACGGTGGCATCGTGGATGCGCCTTATGGCTCAGGCGTGTCGTTTCGCGACCCGGACAACATTGCACTCGAGTTCTTCGCTCCTCCGGGATAGCCGTGAGGCGCGAACCCTCATCCGTTGGATCCGGTTGGCCCCGAGCTCTCTCAACCATGCCTTATAGGTGCCTTGAACTTCAGTCGATCGTCGCCACCGGTGAGGAGCCTCACAACACCCTGTCCCGGCTCAAGGTCATTGGTGCCAAGGCGGCTGTCGATAACGATGGACCGCTAGCCAGCCATTTGTGAGCCAGCTCCAGCGCGGCCCATCGGGTCACCGATAAGTCGAGCGCCTGCCCAAATCAGCAGCGAGCCCACCCACTGGCGTGACCGGGTGAAGCGCGGAGAATGGTCATCAGGTCCTGCTCGTGTGCGTCTTCGGGGCCGGCGGCCACTGAGGAGATCCTCGTATCTGGCGTTGGCGAGGGCGCGTAGCAATTCCGGGTGCATGAGTGATCCTTGTTGAGAAGAAGAAAGTCTGGACGGGGGGTGTGACAACGGAGCGCGGCGAATCAGTGCCGGTCTCCGGAAGCGTCGGGCGGCGCCGACGGCGCTCACCCAGGACCTCGATACTGGTCAGCCCAGCAGAGCGCAATTACCCGCGGCGACGGTGGCGCACTGCATCGGAATCCGACGGATCGAGTGGATCTTCATGTGCACCTCCTTACTGCTCGCGTTGGAATCGTCATGTAAACACACCGACTCCCGAACTGCCAAGAGGTCTGAACCAAAACGCAATGAACGTGCGTAGAGGCCGGCGTGGCTGTCTATGAGGCACGATGAACCGAGCGGCCTCACATGAGACGGTAGCGCGAGATCCGCTGGATTCGAGATTCCAGCCGTTACCCTCCCGCCCGCGACGAAGAACCAGCGTCGGACCTCGAGCGACCTGAACCCGCTCACGTTTCACTCGTCGGCGCCTGCTGGCGGTTCGGCAGGATCACCGAGAGGCCCCGGGGCACCCTGAATGCCCGATCTCCGACACGGCACGTCCGAGTAACGGCCGATAGCTCTCCATAGCAAGAGGCAGTCGCCGATCGCATCTGGAAGCCACCATCCCATGCCGTCGTGCTCGTCGGAGGCAATCTGAGGAGTCCCAACCCAATCCCTCACGACCCAGATACGGCAGTCGAAGTCCGGCCGCCGCACGTGGGCCAGCGCTCGATCGGTGGGTTCAGGAATCTGGGTCCCGAGCTCCTCGACGAGTTCCCGGACAAGCGCTGCCGCAGGCTCCTCGTTCGGTTCGATGTGGCCGCCGGGAAGGTCCCAGACATCTGGATACCAGCGTCGCCCTCAGCCAGCGGGGGCAAAGTGTCGCAGCGACGGCCTCGCTCGCGTCGACAGCGGCTGAATGGCCCACTTAAAGCCGCAAAGTCCCTCATTGGATCCGAGCCAGTCGAATTTACGCCGGGTGCCTCCGCAAACGACATTCCATCACGCCGGCGAGATGGACGGCGGCCGGATTAGGTCGGCTGAGCCGGCTTGCGAAATGAGATACTCGGTGCCATGCCGTCTCAACTTCTGGACATGCTCGACGAGGCTGAGCAGCGAGAAGTCCTCGCAGCGGCGACACGAAGGCGGTTCAAACGTAACGAGGTGGTGTTCCACGACGGCGACCCAGGGGACACATTGCACATGATCGTCGAGGGCCACTTCGCGATTCGTTTCACCACGCCGTTGGGTGATCAGGCATTGGTCCGGGTGTTCGGGCCCGCCGACTACTTCGGTGAGCTGGCGCTGCTCTCAGCGGGCCCGCGACGTGGGAGCGCCATTTCCCTCGATGGAGGTGAGACCTTGAGCCTGCATCGTGGTGATTTCGAAGACCTACGCGCAAAGAGGCCGAGGATCAACGAGATGCTGACGGAGGCATTGGTGACAGAGGTGCGACGCTTGTCCGCGGCGCTGATCGAAGCGCTTTACGTCCCGGTCGAACGTCGCGTCTGGCTGCGCGTGATCGACCTCGTGGAACTATACGGTGGCGACGCGCCGGTCGTGATCCCGCTCACGCAGGATGACATCGCCCAACTCGCCGGCACCACGCGCCCGACTGCAAACCGGGTTTTGCGCGCGGGCGAAGAACAGGGGGTGGTGCAGTTGGCTCGGAGCCGAATCGAGGTGCACGACCGGGCCGCACTCCAACGACTCGCTCGCTGAGCTCGGGAGCCACCCTTTTCGGCGGGTTCGAGCCGGCGGTTGGCGAGGCTGATCAGCCAGCCGTAGCGAGGTCTCGACGTCGCCAGCCCGAAAATGCAATGTCACCGCGTTGATGCAAACGTAGAAGCGGCCGGTCCGTGGGCAAAGTCGTCGTAGGGATCGGCCAAGAACACAAGTTCCGGGCTCCTGGGCGCGGTCTCGAGTCCGAGACCGCGCTGCCGTAGGCCACCCGCACCCCTTCGCGCCCGACAGGGGCGCCCAGTGTTGCACAGCGGTCCATTGGGTACCGGGCGCACCGTAGCGCGTACACGTCGCAAGTCGCCTTCCGTTGAGTGGCGAGATAGGGATCGGAGCCCCCGCACTCGAGTCAGCAGACCACTCCCCATTTCAGAGCGAGTGACGCAACTGTGTCGACGGGAACATCCGCTGTGTGTCCCAGGACACAGACCCCGCCATCGCGGGCGCACAGCATCTGCTTATGGCTTTGAACTGCGGCAGAAGCATCGAAATGCGGACGCTTCGATCGGCTACTGCACGGGGCGGGATGCACGGGAGAGTGAAGCGGTCCTGGCCCATGCTCACCGTCGTCGTCCTCGCCACCCTGATGGCCGTATGTGGTGTGTTGGTCCGACCCAGCTCCGATGCAGTCGCAAGTTCGTCCATCCCCCAGGTGAAGACCACCCACGCCACCCTCTCTGGTTCGGTGGCAGCTCCGGCGCCTCCCCCTCCTACCCACGAAACAGTCGAGCTCTTCGGGGACTCACTCGGATACCAGGCCGAGCCGTATCTCGACAGCCTTTTTGCAAAAGCCGGGAACTACACCGTGTCGAACAACACCTACGGCGGCACCGCGACCTGCGACTGGCTGAGCCGGATGGCAACCGCGAGCACCGAGCACCCCCAGGCAGCAGTCCTGGTGTTCTCGGGGAACGCGTTCACATCCTGTATGGACGGGGTTGCCCTCCGGAGCCCCGAGTACTTCGACCTCTACACGATCTACACCGAACAGGCCATCAGGATCTTCACCGCGGTCGGGACCCACGTCTTCTTGGTCGGGACTCCGATCGACCGGTCCTCGGTGGCCGGGTGGGACCGCCTCGACGATATCTATCGGCAAATGGCCCAGGCCAACCCTCGGGAGGTGACCTACGTGGACGCCGGCACCGCCGTGGAGTCCGCCACTGGTCGTTTCACGATGGAACTACCCTGCCTGAGCATCGAGCCGAGCTGTGGCGCGAACGGCATGAACGTGGTCCGCTCGCCGGACGGCATCCATTTCTGTCCAGACGGAACGCCATCAACCCGTGGCGTCACCGGACCCTGTGACGAGTACTCGCCGGGGGCGTTCAGGTTCGCCCTCGTCATGGTGAAAGCAGTGAGGCGGTATTTGGACGGCGTATCGACCTCGCAGGTGCCGATCGTGCGGTGACGTCCTCCCCCACCGGTGGTAACTGAAGGCACTCGCAGGCGCGTCAGGCGTCGTCGTGCAATCCTCCCGAGAACTCAGGGATTGCGGTGGTACGTCGCAGCGGCCGGTGGTGGTAAGTGCACAGAATCGAGGGAGCCCCGGCATCCACGAAGTGGAAACCTGCGACCATGGTGTGCGGACTTGATCCCTCGCTTGGCCGACACCGCCGTGATTCTGGCGGGACCATCAGCGTGGCGCCGCTTCGGCGGTCTGGGCATCAGCGAGCTTCCCAGTTCGGGCCGTACGACGATCTACACTTCCGAAAGCGGTAGCGGGCCGTCACGACCTGGAGAACGGAGACATGTGAGCACAGCACGCAACGGTGAGGTGGAACTTTACTTCGAGTCTTTCGGAAACCCAAAGGAGCCGACTCTTCTCCTGATCAATGGCCTCGGGTCACAATGCATCAACTATGAAGTGCCATGGTGTCAGCTCTTCAGCGACGAAGGCTTCCAGGTTGTCAGATTCGACAATCGCGACGTCGGGCTGTCGACCAAGCTCGATGGAGCCGGCTACTCGCTGGCAGACATGGCCGACGACGCCATCGCTGTCCTCGATGCGGTGGGTGCGGACAAGGCGCACGTCATGGGCTGTTCTATGGGAGGGATGATCGCTCAACGACTCGCCATCGACCATGGCGACCGCTTGCTCTCCATGACGTCGGTTATGTCTCGCACCGGAGAACCAGGCTACGGCGACAGCTCCGAGGCGGCTCTCGCCTTTTTGATGGCGCCACCAGCTCCGTCCCGATCAGCGTACATTGAGAATCGAGTTGCTGCTTTGCACGTGTACGGGTCGAAGCCCGAATGGCTGGACGACCAGTCGATCCGTGAGCGAGCAGCTGATGCCTACGACCGATGCTTCTGTCCAGAAGGGATCGGCCGACAGATGAAGGCAGTCGGGCACGACGGTCCACGCGCCGATCTACTGGCGAAGATCGATGTCCCCGTCCTGGTGATCCATGGCAGCCGCGACAGCTTGATCGACCCGACAGGAGGACGTCGCACCGCCGCAGTCATTCCTGGCGCCCGTTATTTCGAGATCGAGGGAATGGGACATGACTATCCGCCACCCGTGTGGAGTGAATGGGTCCGCGTCTGGTCGGAGTTTGCGCACTCCAGCGTCACCATTTGAAATCTTCGTCATCCTGATCCGTCGAGCCGGCTAACTCGTGAACTATCCCGATGTCAACGGTCGATCGGCCTTTCGGCGCCCCGTCAACCGCTAGAGGGAGTTTGATCTGTCCTCATGGAATATTGGAGGAAGGGTCGTTCGAACGTGCGACCGGGTAATCCATGATCGACGAAGGGTCTACCTGAGCTGGCAAGTGCCGAGTCATTGGCTGGGTTCCTTCTCCTGACGGACCCGCGCCAGTATCTGCAACAGGGTTTCCAGGTCAGAGGACGGGAGGTCCACAAGACCGGCCGGAGGGCGGTCGAGGATCTCCTCGGCCTGTTGGGCCAGCGCGGCACCTTCAGGTGTCGCCGCTACGAGCTTGACCCGGCGGTCCGTCGGGTGGGCCTGGCGCTCCACGAGATCTAAGCGCTCCAGGCCGTCCACCACCGTCGTCAGGTTCGGCGGGTCCATACCGAGTAGCGCCGCCAGTTCGCTCATGGACATCGGCCGTGCGGCGATCCGTCGCAACGCCCTCATCTTTCCGAAGCTCAGGCCGGTTTTCTCACTGACCTCCCTTCGACGCTCGTTGTCCAGCACCAGATCGGCCATCGCGTGCCATACCTCGCGTATCGTCCGGTCGCGGCGAATGCTCGACTTCGTCATCCTTGCGTTCCTGTCTCAAGAAATTCAGGATTGATCGACTCGGCGGTTCGCCGGGCTGTCTCTTGGGCCCAAGGGGTTGTCGCAACCAGACCCAGGATCAATACGACTACTCCGCATGTAGCCAAGACCCACCACCCGGCTCGACTGGCGATGGCGAAATCGACATGATTCGCCTTCTGTAGCGAGGCTGACACCAATGAACCGACCACAGCCACACCCAGAGTCTGACCGACCTGGCGAGAGGTGGAGGCGATAGCCGCTGCGACACCGGCCTGGGCTCTGGGCATGCCGGCGACCGCGGTATTGGTGATCGGCGCGTTCACGAATCCGAACCCGATGCCGAAGACCACGTAGGCGGTGAACAACCATGTGAACGGGGTCACGGCGCTCAATCCCACCAGCATGAGACAGGAGGCGGCGAGCGCGATTCCGGCGATGACAAGGGGGATCCTGCCCCCTCGCCGGCCGACGATCCGCCCCGACACCGGAGGGAGCAGCATGGTCATCGCCGCCATGGGGAGCGTGTCGAGCCCGGCCTGTAATGGGGAGAGTCCACGCACCTCTTGAAGGTAGAGAGTGTTCAGGAAGAGGAACCCGCCGAGCGCGGCGAACGCAGCCATGGCGATGACCGCGGCAGACGAGAACGGCACGGAGTGGAAGAACCGCAGATCGATAAGCGGCTCGCTGTTCCGGTGCTCCCAGATGAGGAGCGCGACCAAAGAGACGGCGGCTATGGCGAAGACTCCCATGATGAGGGGCGATGACCACCCTCGACTCGGTGCCTCAATAATGCCGTAAGTCAGCGAGGCCAAGACAACGATCACGAGCACCTGCCCGGGGACGTCCACACGCCGTGCGACAGGTGCCTTGGACTCCGGGATGTACCGAAGGGCCAATATCACTGCCGTGAGCCCGATGGGGATGTTGATCCAGAAGATTGAACGCCACCCCACCGTCGTCACCAGTACCCCCCCCAACACCGGACCCAGAGCCATCGCCACCCCGACCACCGCGGCCCAGACTCCAATGGCCTGGGCTCGCTCGCGGGGAATCGTGAAGGTGTTGGTGATGATCGACATGGCCACGGGATTGAGCATCGATCCACCCACCGCTTGCACCATGCGGAAGACGATGAGCAGTGTCAGGTTGGGTGCCAAGCTGCACAGCAGTGAGCCGGCGGAGAAGGTCAGCAGACCGATAATGAAGGTGCGTCGACGACCGAGCCGGTCGGCGGTCGAGCCGGAGAGCATGAGCAGACTGGCCAGAACCAGGGTGTAGGCATCCACCGTCCACTGCAGGCCCGAGATCGGCGCGTGAAAGTCCTGATGGATCGAGGGAAGCGCGACATTGACGATGGTGACGTCGAGTCCGACGATCAGGAGACTCATGGAGCATATGAGCAGGATGCCGACGCGTCGCCGCCGATTCAGCTCGTCCATCACGGTCGGACCCGGAACGGCCACTTGCATGGTCATAATGGTTATGTCATCATAATTACTGTCGGATGTCAAGCCCCGTAACCGAATTGCCGTACGCGTGCGGGTTACCCGAGGGATCGCAAGACCGGCTCAGGTCTCGAGCTGGAGAGAAGCCGCCGGCGGACCCAGGACACGGAGCGCGCCGGAGTCCCCGGAGACCCTTGAGGTGACGGAACTACTTCAGCCCACCAACCGCATCATGCCGGCCCGTGGGTCCGCCTGGATGCCTGCTGGGTCGCCCCGGGCCGGATGTTGTGGGCCAGGACAAGGCGGCGGGTGAACAGTCGAATATGCTCGCCACGAAGTTCGAGGAACAATGACCGAATGGTCATCGAGGGGGCCGTGATGCATACGCTCGAGCGAATCATCCGGCTCGCTGGTGCCGTTGTCATGGTGGCCGGCACGATGGCGGCTGTCATCCTCGCCTCCAGTCCCTCTGCGGGCGCAAAACAACCGGCACCGGCCTGGACCGCTTACATCCTGCCCAACGCTGCGCCGCCGGGTCTCGGCCCGCCGGGACCAGGGCCCTATGTCATCCCATTCAACTCAGCCACCAGGACCACTGGAACCGACATCGCGCTCAGCGGTCCCTTCTCACCGATTGATGTTGCCATCAGCCCGAACGCCAAGTTGGCATATGTACTCACGGCCGGCTCCAACTCTGTCACCGTAATCAAGATCGCCACCAACACGATTACGGCAAGTATCGCGCTGCCTGTCGGCGTCCCCCCAGAGGGCATCGCCATCGCACCTGACGCCAAGTTGGCCTACGTGGTCGACGAGGAAGGCAGCGTCACCCCGATCGACCTGGCCACCAACACCACCGGAGCCACTATCTCCCCACCCGGTGGAGCCTACGAGGTCGGGCCTCACAGCATTGTGATTGCCCCCGATGGTACGACGGCCTACATCGCGGGCGGCGTCCCAGGTGCTCCATCCGGCAGCATCTTTCCCATCGACCTCACCACCAACACCACTGGGAAGGCGATTGCCCTTCCGGCGGGAGATTTCTCCGTGGCCATCGCCATAACCCCCGACGGCTCGACGGCCCTGGTGGGCGACACACCCTCAAACAGCGTGACCCCAATCAACCTCGTCACCGATACCGCTGGGCCCGACATCGCCCTGCCGAGCGGAGCCAGCGAACCCGCCGATATCGCCGTCGCCCCCGACGGCCAGACGGCCTGCGTCATCAATAGCGAGTCCCACAACGTCTCCCTGATCGACTTGTCCACAGACAGCGCCGAGACCAACATCCCTCTTCCGAGCGGGGCATTCGATCCGGACGCCATCGCCATAACCCCCAACGGGCAGACCGCCTACGTCGCGAACGTGGCCGTCTCCTCGAACAACGTGACTCCGGTCAACCTCTTAACGAACACCGCCGAGGCCAACATTGCCCTGCCCCAGGGGACCCTCGGCCCTGTCGCCGTTGCCATCGCCCCCAACGGAAACACGGCGTACGTGGCAGATCAGGACTCCGACACGCTCACCCCCATCTCCACCTCGACGGAAACTGCCGAGGCCAATATCGTCCTGCCGAGCGGTGCGTACAATCCCCGGAGCATCGCCATCACCCCCAATGGCATGACGGCCTATGTGGCCAACTTGAGCTCCAACAGCGTCACCCCGATCGACACCAACACCAATATTGCTGGTCCAAACATCGATCTACCCAGCGATGCCGTCGGTCCCGACGCCATCGCTATCAGCCCCGATGGCACTACGGCCTATGTGGCCAACCAGATTTCCGACAATGTGACTCCTATCGACCTGGTCACCAACACTGCTGGAACCGACATCGCACTGCCCGGTGGGGACAGTCCGGCCGCCATCGCCATCGCTCCCAACGGGATGACGACCTATGTGGTTGAAGCATCCGGCCGTGTCACCGTCATCGACATCCACACGGCCACGGTCGAGGCCGACATCCCCCTGCCCATTGGGGCGACCAATCCCGACGCCATCGCCATAACCCCCAACGGGAAGACCGCCTACGTGGCGAACCAGGCTTCCGACAACGTGACTCGCATCAACTTGGTCACCAACACTGCTGGAACCGACATCGCACTGCCCGGCGCCGACAGTCCCGACGGTATTGCCATCGCACCTGACGGCACAACGGCCGTCGTGACCAACCAAGTCTCCGACAACGTAAGTCTCGTCGACTTGGGCACCAAGACGGCTGGTTTCGTCATCACCCTGCCCCCCGGCGACAGTCCCGACGGCATCGCCATCGCACCAAACGAGAAGGCGGCCTACGCGTCGGTCAGCGTGACCACCGTGGTCAACAACCAGATTGTTCGCTTCGCCGGGGTTACCCCTATTGATCTCGCTACCGACGTCGCCGGAGCCGACATCGGCCTGAACGATCAAGCCACCGGCGCAACTGCCATCGCTCTCTCTCCGGATCAAGCTCCGGTAGCCCGCCTCTCGGCAGTCCCAGCGGACGCGGGCCAGCCCACCGGTTTCGACGCCTCGGCTTCCACGGTTGCCTTCGGGAAAATCGCCTCGTACGTCTGGAACTTCGGTGATGGCACGACCACCACCACAAAAACTCCAACGACTACCCACAGGTACCACTCGCCCGGTACGTACTCGGCCACCGTCACCGAAACCAGCTCGGGGGGCACTTCGACCAAGCGAATCTTCACGGGCCAAACGGTGAGTCGAAACGGAGGGAGTCAGGCGGTAGCGACTTCGAAAGTCGTCGTGCCATAACTCGTATCGGGCATCGCCTCATCGGTGATCCTCCCGGACCAAGCAACATCGGCAAGACCTGCGCCTCGAAGTCAAGTTACCGAGATGGTCACTCCGACCTGAGGAGCGATGAGGGCCGCGATCGGGAAACGGCGCACATAGATCTCTGCGTCAGTCGTTACACGATTGTGGAAAGCGTCACTTCGGTAAACCGAGCAGTCTCCGCAGCGACTACGGCTAAGTCACAACGCCGCTGAACCGGCCCGTGGTTGGCGTGACCGCCACGCCCGACGGCGGGGCTACTGGATGGTCGCCTCTAAAGGCGGAATCATACCGAGGTCGACGTCTCGTCGTTGGCATGCTCGAGTCGTGGCGGACCGGCTCGCGTTGGCGACCTCGTGTCAGCTGATCATCGCTTCGAATTGCGGCTTTCCTTGCATCAAAGGGCAATCATCGCACGGCGATTCGAAATTCGTCGGTGCAGAGCACGATAGGAACTCGATCCTAGACCGGTGTCCGCACGCCTGCAGAGTGCGTGCAGTGTCTTGATGCGCTCAAAATTTGCTCACCGCGTCCTCAGAACGCGACGCCACCGTTCAAGATCACGACGTGTACCATCCCGGCCACTTTTACCGGCACCAGCGGAGGAGTACCGCTTGTCGAGGAATGGAGTAGACGTGAATCTTGACCGAGACAAAATCCTTCGTCGTGACGCCAGACGCGCATCATCGCCATTTTGCACGCGATCGGCATTCGGAGCTGCTGCGGTGCTGGCGTTCGCCATCGCCCCGGGTCTCGCCGTACAAAGCTCTGCAGGGGCAGTCGGCGTCATCCGCGTGACGTCCTACAGCACCAGCACGTTTGGCCCGATCGGTCTCGTCGAGCACAAGGGCACAGCGACGTTCACGTCCTTGTCTCCAGCCATCGCAGATATCCAGTCCGACGGGACGGTGTCGACCTTCACTACAGGGCTCAACACGGGCAGCCGGCCTATGGCCATCGCCAGCGGCACCCACGGGACGCACTGGTTCGTCGACCGAGGGACCACGCCGGCCATTGGAGAGATCTCGAAGACCGGGGCGATCACCGAATACTCGAGCGGTTTGAGCGCCGGCGAAGCGAACCCGCTGGTCCGGGGACCTGACGGCAACATGTGGTTCGGTCAGTGTGACGCCATCGGGCGGATCACGGCGGCGGGTCACATCAGCGAGTACACCTCAGGACTCCCGTCTGGCGTCTGTGTGACCCAACTCGTCGATGGTGCGAACGGAGCCATCTGGTTCTACGCCGAGGCCTTCAACCAGTACGCCACGCCTGAGGCTCCCGCCTTGTTCGGTCAGATCACCACTTCTGGATCCATCTCGACGCACCAAGGACCCGTCGGGGTGACCAGTCTGGTCCCCAATCCGAAGGGCGGCGTCTGGTTCACAGTCAGCACCTACGCCAGCGCAGGTGCGGCCGTAGGTCGGGTCACCAGCTCTGGAACCGTAGAACTCTTCAGCGGTCTCAACTCGGGAAGCAACCCAGAGACCGTGGTAGCTGTCGGCAACGACGCGTGGTTCGTCGACGAGGGCACGACGCCAGCCCTCGGTGAGCTGACTCCGTCGGGCGCCGTGACCGAGTTCTCGGTCGGACTGCCAACGGGGAGCAGCCTGAACGGCATCGCCTTCGACGCCGGAAGCCTCTGGTCGTGCAACCGTGGCACGACGCCAGGTGTGGTGACGATCACGACATCGGGGTCCATCACCCAGGACTCCAGTGGGCTTCCCAGCGGTTTCGGGGCCCTCTGTGGCCAAGTCGTGCCGAGCGGCCCCACACAGCTGTGGGTCTACAGCTCCGCCAATCCTGGTGTCGTTGGCAATGTTTCGATCGGCTGAGAGCCGTCCGACCGGGAGTGAACCGGCATCAAGGTGGAGATTGGAGTCGACGACCGCCGGCACCTCGGGTGGTGGTGGCATGCGTCCTCAGTTTCGATAGCTGAGCACGCGTACCTCCTGGGAGGCATGCTGAGGGATGCTTGGAGAACGAAGTCGATCGCGCGCCTGGACCGGTAACGAAATAGCGAAGCACTCGGCAGTGACCTGCGACGATGGAGGCTAGCGGGCGACGGAGAGCTGGCGACGGGAATCGAACCCGCGTTCTCCGCTTGGAAAGCCCATTTAAGGGGTTTCGCCACCTGCAGAAATGTGGAAAGGGTCAGCTCAAGTCATTTTCTCATTCTCTACTGCTATTCGCTGTTACCCACTGTTCAGCGTTCCTTGTGGCACGAAATCGGGCGAACTCTGTCAATGGCACGCTGTGGCACGGAACTGCTTGCCGTTCTCAGGCATGCCGGCTGAGCCCGCGACGGCGACTGCGTATTGCGAGACCGTTAGAGCGATTCTGGCTCCCGATCGTTGGATCCCAATCTGTCTCAGTCAGTCCTGGCCATGGTGTCGCGCGACCGATCTGTCGGGACCCAATGGGACAAGGCGGAATGGACCGGGACCAAACCACGATTCACTTTCCCACGTACGATTTCAAGGCCGTGCAAGGACCCTGCACAGGGGTCAGGGATCGATTCATTGACAGCACAGCGCATCGGGTGTAGACCCGCACGGGGCCACAACGATATTTTTCGTATCGAAGATTCCACGATCATTGCGGCGCGCTCGGGGCTACTGGGGAGGACAGGTTATGACCCGTTTTCAAAGTTGTCTTCGCCGGAATACGTGGAGGAATAAGCCAGGCATCGTGTTGGCGATTGTGGTTATTGCATCGACGTCGGTATTGCTCGCTGTCCCGTCTCCCGGCTTCGCGACGTCGGGTAGTACGAAGACCTCTTCCGTGTTTGGCGGATACGTCAAGCCTCTCCGAGGCCTTCTCCCAGGCGCTCCGAGGGAGAGTGCCCAGGCGAACTTCACGGTGCCGACGTTGACCTGTCACGAGAACTCGAACCGAGCCCTCCTGATCACCCAAGATCTGACCTATGACCAGGGGTACTATGTTCAGGCCTTCGTATGGGCCGAGTGTGGTTCTGGCACCGCCACGTACAACGCCCAAGCGGTGCAATGCGGGGCTGACGGCTGTAATCCCCCCGGCTGTGCAACGCCAGAACTAGTGTCCCCAGGCGATTCGATCACGCTGAGCGAGAGCGTGGGGGGTGGCACAGAATCCCCCGCCGTGGTCGGAGTCACTGATCATACGAACGGCAACTCCGCCGGCTGTTTAGAAATCCAAACCTTCCCCGAAGTCGCTGGCCCAGTGGTAACAGGGATGTGCTCGCCGAACTTTGGCGGAAATCCACCATCGGGCTCTAGGGTTCCGCAGAATCCCTGGTGCCTCGGAGCAAGGGTGCCCACAGTCACCCCGGTTACGTTCACCGGAGTAACCGTCGACGGGAAGGCGCTAAGTTTTCGGGACCCGAGGCCTGGCCAGTATGAGTCCGCTGCGCGCTATGACTACGTCAATGGCACGAGGTTGGAACTGAAGACCGGCAATCTAAAGGACGGCGGTGAGTCCTTCCGGATGTCTTATGCCAAGCCATGACGACGGGCTCTAATTGCGAATCGGTGGTTCACACCTTCTGAGACGAATCTGCCCGTCCACTGCCTCGACTTCAACACGCCAACGACCTCGAGTTGGTCGGTTTATTCGAGAAGGCTCGATTGCTTATCAAGACCCATTTCAGCGTCTCGATCAGGAAGTCAGCGTCATCGATCTCTCGCCGCAATAGCAGCCCGCAGAGATTGGCCAACGCACCTCGCACACTCAGGAGAGCCAGAGCTGGTGGTTTTTTCATCGCTCGCTGCTGATTGGCACACCCGAACAGTCCTCGATCGATCCACCGATGGATTGCCCGGTCCTCGTGTGACTCCTCGATCCTCACGAGCGCCGGCGGCAATGCCTTCCGGGTCGAAATCCCGGCAAGTGAGGAACTGCGAGAGGAGAACGGGCGTCTCGTGATCGCCGTCGCTGGAGTTCACGAGCTTGGTCTCACAGGTAATACAATGCGCCAGTAACCGAGATCTCGATTCGTGACCTACGCAACCACGGAGGCGACATGGTCGACCGCGTTGCGCATGGTGAACGGATGACCGTGACCCGAGACCGAAAGCCGGTGGCGCTCCTGGTGCCTCTTGGGCGTGAGCCCCTCTCGGCCAGAGTGCTCCTCGAACGATGGTCCCAGCTGCCGGCGATGGATCCCGACTCGCTCCGCCGTGACGTCGACGCCGTGATCGACCAGTCGCTGTGAGCACCACGGTTCGCGGGATCTTCGACACGAGCACGGTGGTGCTGCTCGAGCGGATCGATGACGCCCAATCGCTCCCACCATGACCACGCTCACGTAACTCTCCCCAGACCTGCTCATTGAAATTCCTCACCCTGGGTCCCCGGTGAACTGACCATCCACCATCGAGGGCGGCCCCCCTCCCGAGGCTTTTGGCGTCCAAACCAGAGCCTCAGGAAAGGGGACCTCCTTCATGTTCACAGGGAACGAGGACATGGAAGCAACAGCGTTACGCGAGCAGGGCTGGTCGATATCGGCCATCGCCCGACACCTGGGCCGGGACCGCAAGACGGTCCGCGCCTACCTCAACGGAGAGAGGGTCGCCGGAAAGCGCCGGCGCGTCGCCGACGATCCCTTCGTCGAGTACATCCCCTATCTGCGGGCCCGTTTCGTCGACGACGCCCACGTCTGGGCCAGCGCCCTCTTTGACGAGGTCAGCGCGCTCGGGTTCCCCCTCAGCTACCAGAGCTTCACCCGGGGCCTGCGGGTCCACCAGCTCCGCCCGCACTGTGAGGCCTGCACCGGGGTCAAGGGTCGGGCCACCATTGAGATCGAGCATCCTCCAGGCGAAGAGATCCAATGGGACTGGGTCGAGCTCGCAGAAGCCCCTTGGGGTGACGATGCGCACCTGCTGGTGGGCTCGTTGCCGTGTTCGGGCAAGTTCCGGGGTGTCTTTTCTGAGTCCGAGGACCAGGCGCACTTGATCGAAGCGATGGACGGCGTCCTGCGCCGCCTCGGTGGCAACGCCCGACGTTGGCGCGTCGACCGCATGGCCACCGTCGTCGATCCGGGCTCGGGTGTCGTCCAGGCGAGCTTCGTCCCCGTGGCCAAGCACTACCGCTGCAGCGTCGTGGCCTGCCCACCGAGGCGTGGGAATCGCAAGGGGTCGGTGGAGAAGTCCAACCACTTCGCCACACAGCGCTTCTGGCGCACCATGAACGCGGAGACGATGAGCGGGGCCCAAGCGGGGCTCGATCGCTTCTGCACTCGCATCGCGGACAAACGCCCGCGGCCGCTGGCCCGGCTCGAGGCGCTGGTCGGCACCGATGCCGCCGCCTCGTTCCTCGCCGAGCGCGGACGCCGGCGCCCGATCGTCGCCGACCTGGCCTCCTTCGAGCGGCTCAGGTCCCTTCCCGCCGCGCCCTATCCGGCCATGATCGAGGATCACAACAAGGTCGGTCCCTCCGCCCTCGTCGCCTTCGAGGGCAACACGTACTCGGTCCCGCCCGCGCTGCGCGGTGCCGAGGTCAGCGTCCGTCATCGCCTCGGCACCGCGGGCATCGAGATCGTCTCGGGCACCGGAGCGCTCCTGGCCAGCCATCACCGGCAGACCCCCGGTGCGGGCTACGTCGTGCGCGACCCCGCCCACCACGCCGCCCTCGAGCACGAGGTGCTCGCCGCCTTCACCACGGCCCCGCCGTGTCGGAGAAAGGCCAACCGGCCTCCTGGAGAACGCGCCCGCCTGGAGGCGTCCAAGTTGGTGGCCGGCTTCGAAAACGACGAGGTCGTCGTCTCGCTCGCCGCCTACCAGTCCTTGGTCGAGGACATGGCTACGTGAGGAGGTCGAGGGGTGAGCGAGGACTCCATCTACCAACAGCTGCGAGGATCGCTCGCCTACCTGCGCCTGGCGGCGGCCGCCGAGGCGCTGCCCGTCGAGCTCGACCATGCCGCGCGAGCACAAGCTCGGGCACTCGGCCTTCTTGGGCCGCCTGCTCGACGTCGAGGTGGCGGCCACCGAGGAACGCCGGCGGGCCGGACTCGAACGCTTCGGCCGATTGCCCGGACCTTGGCGGGTCTCGGACTTCGACTTCGACGCCCAGCCCTCTGTGGACAAGGCGATGGTCAACGAGCTCGCCACCCTGCGCTTCTTAGACGACGCCACCAACGTGCTCTTCATCGGACCGCCCGGTGTCGGCAAAACCATGTTGGCCGTCGCTTTGGGCCGGGCCTCCATCGAGGCGGGCTATCGCACGTACTACACGACAGCGGCCGATCTCGTTGCCCGTTGCCACCGGGCCGCGCTCGAGGGCAGATGGGCAACGACCATGCGCTTCTTCGCCGGACCGCGCCTGTTGATCATCGACGAGGTGGGCTACCTGCCCTTGGCCTCAGAGGCGGCCGCCGCCCTGTTCCAGGTCATCACCCAGAGATACTTGAAGGGCAGCATTGCTTTGACGACGAACCTCGGCGTGGGTTCGTGGGCCAAGATCTTCGACGACCCCATGACGGCGGCGGCCATGTTGGACCGTCTGCTGCACCGCAGTGTGGTCTTCAACATCGACGGCGACAGCTACCGCATGCGCGCCCATCGTGCCCGCTCCGAGCGGCTGCGGTCGCGGCGCAAGCCACCGTCAGACGCCGAAGAGGACCGATGAGGCCGAATCGCTCCTCCTCAGATCGCCCAGGAGCCGCCCAACGCACCACGCCGGCACCACCCACCGGGCGAATCGAGCCTCCGGAGCACCCGATCAACCACGTGACACGAGGAGGTGCGAGCACGTAACGTCACCAAGCGACAACCCCGTCACCGTGGTTCCTAGTGGGGAATTTCGGTGAGCGACTCTGGGGAATTTCGGTGAGCGCCATCAGCAGGAGTACACGAACGAAGATCCACTGTGGCAAGGTCGACCGGGCTCGATTGCGAACGCTGATCGTAGTTACTTGAGTCCGGTCCCAACCGCCTACGCCTGGCGGCGTGACATTCTCAACGCCCCGTATCTATTGGCAAGGATGTACGCGGCGGCGGCCATTGAGCACTTGCTTACTCTGGCCACGCTTCTCCAAGATGACCGTGTTGTAGCCAGGTCCGTCCTATCATTGTACGCGGCGTCTCGCGCCGGTGTAGAGGCGGCTGCACGTGGTTGGTGGCTGTTGGATCGTCGGATCACCACCCAGCAGCGAATCGCACGCTACTTGGCAGACCTCGCATACAGCTCCTACGGAGGCCAAGCAAGATGTTGAAGGTTTGGGGTTCGACAAGTCTCAGGTTGCGCCACTTGGCCTAGCTGGACGGCTCGATCAGGTGACCAGAATGTGCGATGAGATGGGACTCGCATACAAAGGAGTAAGGACAAGATTCCTTGAAATCACGGATCAGAGGCGACCATCAAGCACGGCGCTTATTCGTGATCTGATGTCCGACACGCCGTACCGCCTGCAGGAGAGTGCGCCCTATGCCCTGACGTCAGCAACCGGACACGCTAACGTGATACGCTTTGATGAGGCGCCATGCTCAGACTGGGGATGTAATCGGCGGTGCCGGCGTTCTACTTCCGGTGGCCTACCAGGAGGCGATCGATTTCGCTATAACTTTGCCACTCGTCAGCCTTATAGCGTTACTCCGAAGAGCCGTGAAGATTCTTGGATGGGGTCATCTCAGAGTCGATCTATACGAGAATCGATTGATAAATCTTCACGTCTAGCACTACAGCAAACCCAGTGCTTCCCACGTTGGTTCGATCGCTCTTCCAAAGCGCTTCTTATGCTTGACGCGGATGCTCTCCAATTCTTCAGCCCACTGACTCTCGAAGAGTTCACGGAGAGTTGTCAGAGCTTCCTGGATTAGCGGATCTTCGTCGTTGTGCCAGTAACCGCCGGAGTCCTCATCAAACTCAAGCAAGTCTTGGCGAACGGCATCTTCTGCCGCATCTGAATCCCACTGGTCGGTATACAAGACCTCCCCTCGACCGAAGTTCTCGTACAAGGATCGGCGGACGACTCTCGGAAGTTCGACCATGGCATCTCTTGCCGAGGTCGCTGCGCTTTCGAAACGCTGACTCTCATCCGACGGTCCAACAACTTCTGCGATCTCATCGCTGATCCTTGAGCGCCGAGACTTGATCGAACTGCACTCTCAGGTCTTCGAGGTCTTCGCGGAACCTCCTCGCTCGCCTTCTTTCCGTAGCTAATTTCCGCTTTGCCTCTTCGAGTTCTGAAGCGGGTACGTGCCGTGATTGCGCAAGGTCCTCCAAGAGCTCACCGAGGCGCTCGTCAAACGCCTCACGGTTTCTGGCCCACATATCCGTTTTTGGATCTAGCCCGAAGTCCTCGACTACGCGGTCACGAAGACGGTCCAGGGCTCTCGGATCGTTTATGCGGCCGCCCTGCACCTTGCCTACTGCCGCCTCGAGGCGGGTGAAAGTCATCGGGGGAACTACAAGCGGGAAGGCATCTAGTTCCATCACCCACATGCCCCCCAGTTCGACAAGACATACATCGCTGTCGAAGAAAGCCGGGGTTAGGAGCGGTACGACTAAGTTTTGCGTCCGCCAGCGCCGTCCTCAGATACCCGACGCAGTCTCGACGTCCCCTCGGGCACTCCCATTCCCGCCAGGGACGTGCAAACGATGGCTCCACTTGTCAGGTCTGTCCCGAGGCGAAGAAGGTCCGCCACAGCTCCTGCCAAGTTTTCGTCGGCCGACGCATGCGGGATAAACAGTCTTCGCTTGGCCGTTCGGGTCCTCACCACCTCAGTACCTCCCCCTGAACGATGACCGGACTCGGTCGTGAAGAAGCGGTTGCCGGCAGCTAGAAGGACGCTTTCCTGCTTCCCCTGACGCTCGGCTTCCAAGAGGGCCTCGTTCACTCGCTTCCGAACGCCCCATCCTTTATTGGGTGCTGCGAACGCCTGCCCAAGTCCTTGTTCGATGAAAAACGACTCAGCGACTGCGGTGCCTAACTCGACGAGGCAATCGATGATCTCCGTAGTCGATAGTTTCATCACAGGGCAGCTTAGGCACTCCCCCTTTGTGGCAATACCAGGGAACCGGCGGGTCATGATCTCAACCGATTCCAGGACGAACGGGGTTGACCAACTGGCAATTGCTGGCACATCGCTTCAAGTGGTCATGGAGTAGTACACGCAACAGAACCGAGAGGATGCATACGAGTCAATATTCACGGTGCTGAGTCCCAAAAAGGAGCTGAGGAACGGCCGTCAGCCGGGGGTTGGGTCAGGCTCTGACTCAGCCACCGGCTGCTTTGGAAGATACTTTCCAAGCACGTCGGTCAGCTCCGTCACTTCTTCGGGCTGGTAGTCGAGGTGGTCACGGTAGAAGTGCAGACGCTGGCGGTTCTCTTCCAACACCTCCGCCCAACGTCGCACCCTGACCTTGTAGTTGGCTCCCTCGGTGTACAGCCCCGGCGGCTGTCCTGGTTTGTTGGACAGCTCCTCGACAATCTCATCCATGTCATCACCGAGGAGCCAGAACTCCCACGTGACGTTGTTTGTACGAAAGCGCTCGTCTCGGCTTACTGCAACGGCGTAGTTCGTGATCTGCCCCAGCTCAGTCTGCGAGAGTCGCACGCTTGGTCGCTTCAGTTCAACAACGAGGTGCTCTCGACGATCCGAGAAGAACGCAGCTTTGGAGAGCATGAGGTCCACGATCCTTGTGTGGCCCTCTGTGTCGGTCACGGGCTCGTCGACCGCCTCGTCTGAGCCAAGCAGGGCGTAGTGGGCTTCCAGGACCTTCGTAAGCCCCTGGTCGTCGACAGCCAGCGTGTACGTCTCACCAAACACCCAGGTGTGCCCGTTGGCAAGGATCCTGTGCAACTCCTTTCGTTCCACGAGTCGCTTCTTCTTGTCGAGGTCGAACAGGATGTTCTCTAGATCGTGGATGAACTGAAGGCGGTCCGTGACGGTCTTGCTGAGGTAAATGACGGAAGCAAGGGTCGTGCGTTCGAGTAAGCGGTCAAAGTCGTCCAGTTGCTGCGGCGTGAGGTCAAGAACTTCCTTGAGAACACGGTGAAGGGCTCCCGGGGGCTGGCCCAATGCCTCTTTGATGAGTCGCAGTGACAGTTTTGCTGCCCTCGGCTCCTTGGCAACCGCTGATGCGGCCGTCGAAGCGACGACATCAAACACCTGGCGCTCTTGCATTTCGGCCGGCGTCGCCGCCGGTCCAGAATATGGATAGACGTTCTGGGCCTTCCAACGATCGATTTGCTCAGCTCGGCGTTGGCTGACGAGTTCCTCAAGTACACCTCGGATTGCCTCTCGTGCCGCTTCGATGATCGGGCCGAGAACGGGATGGCCGAGATCCCCCAGCATCAAGTCGTTCACATGCTGAGTGAATCCTGGCCACACGAGGTACGCGGTGAAGCGGACGCCGGGCACACTCTCGATGCGATCGGTGATCTCATGGAGAGCTACGCCGTCGCCATCGCAGAGAACGAGTGACGGTTCGATCGCCTTGGCCTCGGGCTTCCACTGGTAGGAATCGCAGGACGGGTTGGCCGTGCTCGCCGCCGAGCGCCTCGTCGAGTGGGATCTCCCGCTGATCCTCAAGGATCGTCATGGGGTCAAGCGGGGTACCGTCGAATGTGACGGTCACTGATGGAAACTTGATCATGTAGACGGCAAACCGGGTGACAAGCCACTGAGGGGCTGCATCGGCAAGCAGCCGATTTGCGTGCTCCCGGGGTCGGGTGATGCGGACCACCGTTCCGGAATTGCCACTAGCAATGGGTTCCGCATCACTGACCGTGAACTCCGAGCTGTCGAGGGTGCCCGTGACGATCGTGCGTTGAAGGGGCCCACCGTATTCCTCGACGACGCTTGACCATTCCACAGTCGAGCCGATAGCGAACGCTCGGAACCGCCCAGCGCCCTCTTTGCCGTGGAGAGGGCGTTTGCCGTTTTTGGATGCTGGCCTCATCTTCTTCCACGATCCGCCGAGCTTCCGGAAGTCACGAGTGGCGTCGCCGTGAGTCATTCCGTGGCCATCGTCGGTGACTTGGACCATCTCGACGGCGTCGAGGTCGGTTCGACCGATCGACACGGTGATCGTCTCCGCTTCGGCGTCGAGAGAGTTCCAGATCAACTCTGCGATGCCAGCCAGCGGCTGGGTAGGACGCGGTGAAGCGGTCGAACTGGTCGACGTCAACCTGGACAACGAACCGCTCACTCACGGCTGTGTTCTATCAGGGGGGGTCCGTTGTCGCCTGGGACGATTGGTCGTTGGCTTGCAACAGGTACCGCTCCAACCGGGGCTTCGGCACGAGGATGCGTCGGCCGATCCTCATCGACGGAATCTCGCCCCTCTCGACTGCTTCGTACGCGAATGATCGGCTGATGCCGAGTAGCTTGGCCGCCTCCTCCACTGTGTACACGAGCCGGTCCTCCATCGGAGTCGCTACTCCCGACGTCGTGCGTGATTCGGCGGGACGTCCACCGGTTGTGGCGGCGGCCGTCGAGCAGTGCGTTTCGAAGGTCGTCTGGATGGGATGCCCAGTAGGCCCGTTCGGTCAGGTGGAGGAGATCGTCTGCTCCCGGTGAGGCACCGCTTGGATCAGGGGCCGTCGGGGCGGTGGAATTGGCCAGGATCTGGGCGAGCTGCTCGACATGCGCCGACAAGTGAGCAACTCCGACGAGGAGAACCTCGTCCGGGCCGCTCATCCCGACGCCAGCTCCTTCTTCTTGTCAGGCCCTGTCAGCACTTGTCCCATGATTTCAGCAGCCGCTCGGTCACGCTCCTCGATGACGTGGCTGTAGACGCGGAGCGTCACGGACGGGTCCGAGTGACCGAGCCGGCCGGCGACGGTTCGGATGTCGACATTCGCCCCGATCAGCTGGGTGGCCGTGAAGTGCCGCAGGTCGTGGAGGCGCACCTCCGGCAGCCCGAGGCCGTCACGGACTCGGATGAAGAACCCTGTGACGTTGTCGGGCCGGAACGGCTTCGACCCGTCGACGTAGGGCGAGAAGACGAACGCGTCGTCGGGGAGCGCGTCCTCGGCCTCGCCGCCCACTCGTCGACATTGGCTCGATGCTCGTGAGCAAGGCAACGCCGACCTCGTCCAGTGCCACCGTCGAGCACGGTCCGTCTTCGTCGTTTTCTCGGCGAGGCCACCGGGGACGACGACGACCGAGCGGGAGACGTCCAGCTCGCCGACGTCGAGGCCGACGTCCGTCCACCGGAGCGCACACAGCTCGCCCCGCCGCAGGCCCGTCAGGGCACCGAGCATGAGCATCGGCGCCAGCCGAGGGTCACGGTCCTCGGCCGCTTCGATGATGGACGCGACCACCTCGACCGACGGGGCCTTCACTCGTCGTTGGGAGATCCGAGGTGGCTTCGCCCGGTCGGCGACGTTCGTCCGAACCCATCCCCACCGGACCGCCTGGTGGAGGGCGGACGAGATGATGGCGTGGTGGTTGCGGATGGTCTTCGGCGACAGCCCGCGCGTCCTTCATCGCGCCGTAGAGGTCGTCGAGGTGCTTCGGCGTCAGCCGGGTGAGCTGGACCTTGCCGAGGCCGGGCCGGATCGTCTGCTCGATCTGCGCCCGGTAGGTGCGCATGGTCGTCGGCGAGAGGTCGAGCCGCTCGCACTCTTCCAGCCAGCGATCGAGAAGCTGGCCGAACGTGTGCCCGAGCCCGTCCTGGCGCCCCTCGCCGTACCTGCTCGACCAGGTCCCGGAGGGCGTCGTCGGCTGCCCGGGCGCCGCCGTGGAAGGTCTTGGAGATCTGGCGGTACTTGCCGGTCGCCGGGTCCTTGCCGATGTAAACCCGCAGCTCCCAGACTCCCTCCTGCGCTTGCGCTTCGTCCCCGCACGAGATCCACGGTAGCCGTTTTAGGGATCCAGTTAGGGACACCTTGGCGACAACAGAAGAGCCGTGCTTTCGCACCGGCCCTGACCTGCACTTTCTTTGGTGGCGGGGGGAGGATTTGAACCTCCGACCTTCGGGTTATGAGCCCGAAGAGAGCGCGCTTGGCTGTCGCTGCCAGTTATGACGCCGGGGTGGGCGGCATTCTCGAAGATTCGCCCAAGCGTCTCCGCTGCTTCTTGGTCGGTCTCTGGAACGAAGTGGGAGTAGACGTTGAGGGTCGTGCTCGGGTTCCGATGGCCCAGTCTTCCAGCGACGGTGCGCACGTCGACGCCGGCGGCAAGAAGGCGCGTCGCTACGTAGTGCCGCAGATCATGGAGGCGAACACCCGTGACTCCAGCTTGCTGACAGATCCTCCGGAAGGCTCGGGAGGTCGAGTCGGGATGCCATGGTGACGAGCCATCAACCGCATGGCTGAAGACGAAGCTCTCGGAGGTGATCGCACAGGAGGCCTGCTGAGCTCGTTCGGATCATCCGCGCCTGGTGGGCTCTCAACGCCGAGACGGTTCCCGCATCGAGGGATATCCGCCGACTCTGATGCGTCTTTGTGCCCTGTTCGATGAGGTCGTCGCCGACCCGGACGATGCCGCGTTCGATCGACAGCCTTGCCCGATCAAGGTCGATGTCGCTCCAACGCAGCGCAAGGAGCTCACCCCGTCCGAGCCCCCGAGGATGCTGCCAGCATGATGAAAGTGGCCAGCTCGGGGTCCGACTCCTGGGCCAGATGAAAGAGCTTCACCACTTGACCGGGATCCGGTGGCTTCAGCTCCTTCATCGGCACCCGGGGAGGCGAGGCGTCGATGGCCGGATTGTGGGTGATCCAACCCCAACGGACTCCCTGGGCCAGTGCCCTCCGAATGATGCCGTGAACTCGTCGGATGGTGGCCGGGGCGTAGGGACCGCGTGAACGACCGACCTCGAGGAGCTGGCGGTAGAAACGATCGAGATCCGAGGGCGTGAGCTTCGTGACGCGGCAAGGACCCGAGGCAGGGGATGATCGGGTCCTCGATGTACATTCGCGTGGTCTCGACGGTCTTGGGCGAGAAGCCCGAAGCCGCGTGTTCAAGCCACTCGCGGCACAGAACGGCCATCGTTCCCTTACCGGCGGATGCAACAGGGCGACGGTCGACCTCGGCCACCATTGCGGCCAGCATCTTGGATGCTGCGCGCTTGTTCCCGCGTACCGTCTTCTCGATGGAGACCTTGCGTCCCGTCACCGTGTCGCGCCCGGCGTAGACCCTCAGGTTCCACGAGTTCTCACCTCGTTGACGCATCGAGCCCGGCATGCCGAAGGCCTCCACCTTGTCCATCCGTTTTGGCCGACTGTACCCGAATAGTTGGGCAAAAGGATGGGCAACTCGGTCCGATCGCTGTTCGATCGGAGTTCAGATATGGCCTCTGAACTGGTCTTTCTTAGCAGCCCCAACGGGATTCGAACCCGTGTCGCCACCTTGAGAGGGTGGTGTCCTAGGCCTCTAGACGATGGGGCCGAGCGGAGGTCTCCGCCTTGAAGCGGTAGGCCGCCGGTGCTCGGGGGGAAGGACTCGAACCCTCAATAACTGGACCAGAACCAGCCGTGTTGCCGATTACACCACCCCCGATCGGGTGGACGTTCAGATTAGCCGAGGGGTTCCGGGCGTGTTTCGCAGCGCCGATCGGGCCGGTGGGACCTCGAAGGGCGCGTTGAATGAAGTCATCGCCGGTGGAATGATGCGTTCGTCGGGCACACCCGGCCCGAACAAGTGGAGGTCGACGCAGTGGACCGGTGGTGGCTAGCCATCGCCGCCGCCCTCGTGGTGGCGGCCTCCGGCACGTGGCTGCTGACCGCACCGGCGCCGGCTGGAGCGTCCAGCATCTACGTCAAGGTCTCCCCGGACCGGAACCTCTCCCATGGCGAGTGGGTCACCGTCTCGGGACACGGGCTCCCCCGGGTCAAAGGGCAGACCTGGTTCGTCGACCAGTGCACCGCGGCGGTCCGGCGCCGCATGAACCCGGCGACCGACACCCAGCACTGCGACCTCACGGCGGCGAAGATCCTCAGAATGAGCCGGAAGGACACGTTCTCCACCCGCTACCGGATCATCACCGGCATCGTCGGTGACGGCTATTGCGGCACACCCGGCCATCTCAGCTGCGTGCTGAGCATCGCCGATGCGGCCGGCGGCGGAACGGTCGTCAAGATCGAGTTCCGGGCCCCCCCTGCCCCCCACCCCACCGAGACCACGACGAGCACGAGCACGTCGACCACGTCCAGCACGAACACGACGAGCACGACCACGACGACCACCACGACCACGCCCGCCGACTCCACGACCCCCTGACCCGCCGGCGCATTCGCCGCCGGAGCGCCGCCTCACCTCACGCGTCGTGGAGCCACTCCAGGTGGCTGTAGCCGATTATCCGGCCGAGCCCCACGCCCACCGCCTCTTTCAAGAAGTAGGGGAACGTGGCCCAACCCGAGATGGGCGACGTCTGCGTCGGGGTGGGAGAGGGGGTGAGCCCCTGCTGCGAAGCGATGGCCATGGAGCGGTCCTCGTGGAACGGATCCGTCGTCACCAGCACGCTCGTCGCTCCACGAGCGCGCAGCTCCGGAGCGGCGTCAGCGATGTTCTGGAAGCTGTCGTGGCCCCCCACCTCGAGGATGGCCGACGACGGGACACCCGCCCGCTCGAGGTACATCGCTCCCGACTCGGACTCGGTGTAGACGTCTCCCGGCTCCTTGCTGCCCGTCAGCATGATCAGGTCGGCGTCGTGGGCCTCGTAGAGCTTCAACGCCTCGTCCAGTCGCGCCGCGAGGTCGGGTGACGGCGTCCCGTCGTACTGCGCCGCTCCCATGACCAGGATGGCGCTCGCCCGGTGGGGGTCGTAGTGCCGCGACGTGAGCCAGACCTGGACCAGGGTCACGGCGAAGTAGGTCACTATGACCAGCAGGACGATCACCACGATCTTCAGGGCCAGGCGGAGCGGACCCAGCAGCATCAGCCGCGGGCGGCGAGCCGGTCCAGGGCGGAGGCCAGCCGGCGCTGTGTCTCCTCCCTCCCCAGCACGGCCAGCGAGTCGAACAGCGGCAGGCCCCGCGTCCTTCCCATGACGGCGACACGGATCGGCGCTTGGGCTTTGCCGAGTTTGCGGCCCACGCTCTCCGCCACACCGAGCGTTGCGGCGTGCAGCGCGTCCGCCGTCCACTCGCAGGCCTCGTACGCCGTCATGGCCTCGGCCAGGATCTGCGGCGCCAGCTCGTCGCCCACCATTGCCTTCTGCCAGCTGTCCTCGTCCTCGGGCGCGCCGTCGAGGAACAAGAAGTCGACCAGCTCGGGGATGTCGCCCAGGACCGTCACGCGCTCCTGGGTCACCGCGGCCACCGCCTCGAACGTGGCGGCGTCGAAGCGCTCCGGCGGCCACGGCGGAGGCTCGGTCGCCGGCGCTCCGGTGTCCGGGTCGCGCCAGCCCCCCGGCGACCAGCTGCCCGCGACCGGGTCGACCCACGGGCGCGCCGCCGCGACGAACTCGCTGGGCCCGAGATCCCTGATGTACACGCCGTTGAAGTGCGTGAGCTTCTTCACGTCGAAGAACGCCGGCGACCGCTGCACGTCCTCCAGCCGGAAACGCTCCACCACCGACTCCATCGGGAGGATCTCCTCCTCCCCCGGGTTCCAGCCCAGTAGCGCCAGGTAGTTGCAGAAGGCCGCGGGCAGGTAGCCCTGCTCCCGGTACATCTCGACGGCCACGGGGTCTCGACGTTTGGACAGCTTCTTCCCCTGCTCGTTCACCAGCAGCGGAAGATGGGCGTACGCGGGAAGGGCCAGCTCTGAGAGCTCGGCGGCGTTCAGCGCTCCCCAGAGCAGGATCTGCCGCGGCGTGGTCGGCAGCTGGTCTTCGCCGCGGATCACGTGGGAGATCGCCATGGTCCGGTCGTCCACCGCGTTGGCCAGCACGAAGAGCGCCTTTCCGTTGCCCTTGACGCAGATGAAGTCCTCGAGCGCCCGCAGCGGGAAGTCCACCGTTCCCCGGACCAGGTCGTCGACGCGCACCACGCCCTCGTCGGGCGTCCGGAAGCGCAGGGCGCGACCTTCGCCCCGCGGCAATCCCAGGTCGCGGCAGTGCCCGTCGTAGCCTGGCCTCGGGTCGCCTGCCGCCGCGCGCGCCTTGACCCGCGCGTCGATCTCCTCGCGGGTGCACCCGCAGGCGTAGAGCGTCCCGTTCGACCAGAGCGCCTCGATGGCGTCGTCGTGCACCGCCTCCTGGGCCGACTGGAAGTACGGACCCTCGTCGGGCGCGAGCCCGAGCCAGTCCAGCGCCGAGAGGATCCCTTCCGTCCATTCGGGCCGGTTCCGTGCCTCGTCCGTGTCCTCAATCCGCAGCACGAACGTCCCTCCGTGCCGGCGGACGAAGAGCCAGTTGAACAGCGCGGCCCGCGCGCTCCCGACGTGGAAGTAACCGGTGGGGGACGGCGCGAAGCGCGCCCGGGGAGGTCGGTCGGCGTCAGGCATGCGATGGGTCCGCGGCGGGCCCCACCCGGCGACGGGTCGGTCTCCCCCGCCGGAGCGTCAGTCTTCCTCTATGGAGATGGCCCCGGTCGGGCAGCCGTTCACGGCCTCACGGAGCCGCTCGCGCAACTCCTCCGGCGGGTGCTCGTTGAGGATGTAGAGGTAGCCGTCGTCGCGCACCTCGAAGACCTCGGGCACGATGCCCATGCACACGGCGTTGCTGGCACACTCGTCGAAGTCCACGACGACCTTCACGCGTTCCTCCTGGTCATGGCTCGTTCCGTCCGGGGCGACCGGCTGGGCCGAGCATACCGGCCGGACCCTTCACCTCAGGGTTTGTCGGCGCTGACGACCCACATGGCGAAGAACTGCGAGCCCCCACCGTAGGCCTGGCCGAGGGCGCGCCGGGCGCCGGGCACCTGGCGTTCGCCCGCCAGCCCGCGGACCTGGAGCGCCGTCTCGAGGAAGCGCAGCATGCCGGAGGCGCCGATCGGGTTCGACGACAGGACACCGCCCGAGACGTTCCAGGGGATGTCACCACCCTCGATCATCGAGGTCGCGCCCTGCTGCGTCAGCTTCCAGCCGTCGCCCTCGTCGCAGAAACCGAGGCTCTCGAGCCACATCGGCTCGTACCAGCTGAACGGCACGTACACCTCGGCCATGTCGAAATCGCGCCGCGGGTCGGTGATGCCCGCCTGGCGGTACACGTCGGCGGCGCAGTCGCGGCTGGCCTGCGGATTGACCTGGTCCCGACCGGCGAACATGGTCGGCTCCGAACGCATGGCCATGCCGTGGATCCACGCCGGCGGCCGACCCGTCGCCGCCGTCGAATCGCCCGCCGCCCGCTCCGACCCGATGACCATCGCCGCCGCGCCGTCCGAGGACGGGCACGATTCGAGATAGTGGAGCGGGTCCCACAGCATGGGCGACTCCTCCACCGTCTTGAGCGAAATGTCGGGGAGGTGGAGGTGCGCGTACGGGTTCTTCAATGCGTGCAACCGGTCCTTGACCGCCACCATCATGCCCACGTCTCGCGGCGCGCCCGACCGGTGCATGTAGGCGCGGATGATGGGAGCGAAGTAGCCCCCGGCTCCGGCCAGCAGCGGGGCGGAGAAGGGCTGGGGCACCGACAGGGCCCACATGGCGTCGGAGTCGCTCTGCTTCTCGAAGGCCACCGTGAGCACGCGATCGTGCACGCCGGATGCGACCAGGTGGGAGGCCACGATGGCGGTCGAGCCGCCCACCGAGCCCGCGGTGTGGACCCTGAACATCGGCTTGCCCACCGCGCCCAAGGCCGGCGCCAGGTAGAGCTCGGGCATCATGACGCCCTCGAACATGTCCGGAGCCTTGCCGATCACGACGGCGTCAATGTCGGCGAACCCGACGCCCGCGTCCTCCAGCGCCGACAGCGCCGCCTCGCGTACGAGACCGGCGATCGAGACGTCCTCCCGCTTCGACTTGGCCACCGTCTGGCCCACGCCGATGACCGCGCAGCGATCTGCCATCACACTCCCTCCAGCACGCACACCAGGTTCTGCTGCAGGCAGGGTCCCGAGGTGGCGTGGGCGACGGCGCGATCGGCCCGACCGGACCAGATCGCCCGTGCCGACTCTCCGATGCGGATCAGGCCCGCCGACATCATCGGGTTGGCCGCCAACGCGCCTCCCGACGGGTTCACCGATACCTCGCCGGCGAGGCCGAGCGCCTCGGTGAGGATGAGCTCCTGGTGGGCGAAGGGCGCGTGGAGCTCGGCCACGTCGACCTTCTTCGTCCCGACGCCCGCCCGCTCGCCGGCGAGCTTGGTGGACGGCGAGACCGTGAGGTCGCGGGCCCCGAGGGAGTGCGTCTCAATCCGGTGGTCGATGCCCGTGATGAACGCCGGCCGCTCGCACCATTCGTACGCCTTGTCTCCCGCCGCCAGAACCACGGCGGCGCAGCCGTCTGTGAGGGGAGGCAGGGTGTGGCGGCGCAGGGGGGCCACCTCGTAGTCCTCGGCCAGGAGCTCCTCGGGGGTGCGGTCGTAGGCGACCTGCGCCTTGGGATTGTCGAGCGCGGCGCGTCGGGACCGGCTGGCCACGGCGGCGAAGTCGGCCTCGTTCGCCATGCCCCGGTCGATCATCGCCTGAGCCTGCAGGGCGGCGAGAGACGTGGGATCGGGCCAGAGCGGGGCCACGTAGTACGGATCGAGCTGCAGGGCCAGTATCTCCGAGAGGTTTCCCGGGGATGACCGGCCGAAGCTGTAGACCAGCGCGGCGTCGATCTCGCCTTCCTGGAGCAGGACCCACGCTTCGTAGAGCGCCCAGGCACCGTCCATCTCGACGTGGGACTCGGCGCGCGGCGGCCAGACGCCGACGGCATCGAGTGCGCTGACGAACGAGAACGGTCCTCCGATGAGATAGTCGGTCGACCCCGAGCAGATGAACCCGACGTCGTCCTTGGTGATCCCGATGGAGCCGAAGACCTCCGCCACCACCGGCATCAGCATCTCGACCTCGTTGCGCGCCGACTCCCGGCGGACGTTGTCGTACTGGGCGAACGACACGACACCCACCGGCCGTCGACCCGACACCAGATCGGGGAACGTCGTCACAGGTACTCCTTGTAGGTCTCGTACTCGGCGTCCGGCTCCCCGTTGGGGCGGAAGTACTTGACCGATGCCATGGTCGGGCCGAGCTGGTCGGGCTCCACCCAGACCGCCTCGACCCGCATGCCCATGCGGACCTGGTCGGTCGGAACCTCTTGGATCAACCCCATGAACGACAGGTTCGACCCGTCCAGCAGGATCTGCGCGGAGGTGTAGGGGATCTCTATGGACTGGCCGGCGAAGGGGACGTTCACCACGCAGTAGGTCGTGACCGTCCCGGTGTTGGGCAGCTCGACCACCTCTTCGGTCGGCACCCCGTCGACCGGGCACGACCCGCGCGACGGCGTGTAGACCTTCTTGCACTTCGGACACCGCTGGCCGATGAACTTGCCCTGCTCCAGCCCGTGCAGGTTCTTGCTCTGCGCCACGCCCGGAGTGAACTCGTACTCGAGGCGCATCGGGGCGTTCATCATCGTGACGGGACCCCGTTCCGCCGGCGCGGTCTCGCCGTCCGTCTTCCCGGGCTCTGCGGTCATGCGTCGACCGCCACGAAGTGGCTGATGTCCATCACGTGGCCGACCCGGTCGGCCTCGGGCGCGAACTCGGGTCGTACCCGCATGCCCGTGCGCACCTCTTCGGGGCTGGCCGCGGGGAGCACGTGCAGGAACGAGGTGTCGGCGCCGTCGAACCGGACCAGCACCCACGCGAAGGGCGTCTGCAGCGGGTGCTTGGGCCTCGGGCTCGGCACCCACGACCACGACATGACCGTGCCCTCGGGCCCCACCTCGACCACGTCGGAGGTCTCCTCACCCGTGTCGGGGTCGTACTCGGTCGGCGGGACCACGATGCGACCGCCGTGGCCCCGGGTCCCCACGACCTTGCCGTCGTGTAGCCCCGTGAGGAACGCGCCGACGGAGGGGCCGACGGAGCGGACGTACGGGTACTCAAGGACGTGCTCGGCCCGGTAGACGACCGCGTCGTCAGCCACGGTGAACGGCTTCGTCGTCAGCCACGTGTCTTCGTGTTCTCCCTGTGTCGAAGGCCCGGCAGGGCCCCGGAGGAAACTAGAACAGATTCCAGTTCTGCGCCAAAAGCCGCTGCCCCGGCCGGTCTCGTGCTACCGCCGCGAGGTCCTCACCCGGCCAGGTCGGCCAGGTCCACCCCCTCGAGCAGCCGGGCCACGAAGGCGCGGTCGTTGAGGATCGGCACCTCGGACACGAACATGCGCCCGTAGCGCTCGAAGTACATCAGCTGTTTGGCCAGCAGGAAGGTGCCGCGGTCGAAATCCGACATCAGGCCTCCCGACTCGTCGGCCAGGCGCCGGAGGCGCCGCTGCTGCCGGAGGCGTCGCACCACGGTCCTCACGCTGCGCCGGTGCGCCTCGATCCCCTGGGCCTTCGCCATCTGGAGCTCAATGGTCTGGAGGATCCCCGCCAGCGACACCTCCCCGAACGGCCGGTTGAGCGCGGGCTCGACGATGGAGCGGAAGAACCCGCTGAGCTCCTCGTCGGAGAGGCCCACCGCCAGGCCGATGGCGGGGCCGTAGACGTCGGTCACGTGCTTGGTCACGATCGGCCACGCGGCCTCGTTGCCCATCGCGCCCGAAAGGAGCGCCAGGAAGAAGCGGTGCGCCGCGGGAGTCAGCCGGCCCACGATGCCCCAGTCGATGACGCCGATGCGGCCGTCGCGCAGCAGCAGCATGTTGCCGGCGTGCACGTCGCCGTGGAACGCGCCCCAGCGCACGGTGGTGAGGAAGAAGGCCCGCATGGTCTCCTGCACCAGCGGGGTCGGGTCGATGCCGAGCGCGGCCACCTGGGCCAGGTCGTCGATGGGCACGCCGTCGAAGTACTCCATGGTGAGCACGTTGCGACCCGACAGCTCGACGAAGGGCTCGGGCACCGCCATCAGCCCGAGGTCGAACTCGTGCTGCAGGCGGCGGAAGTGGAGCATGGACCGCGCCTCGTTGCGCAGGTCCAGCTCCTCGCCGATCTGCACGCGGAAGCCGTCGAGCATCTGCAGGGTCGACCCGGCCATCTGGTCCCCGGTCTGGCGCACCAGGATCTCGAGCAGCGGCTGCATCAAGTCGAGGTCCGTGGCCACCACGTGCTCGACCTCGGGCCGCAACACCTTGACCGCGACCTGGCGCCCGTCGAGCAGGCGGGCCCGGTGGACCACGGCGATGGAGGCCGTACCGATGGGCTGCGGTTCGAACTCGGCGAACGCGTCACGCAGGGCGAGCCCGAGGTCCTCCTCGACCCGCTGCCGGACGTCGGCGAACGGCACGGGCGGCCCGGTGTCCAGGCAGGCCCGGAACTCGTCGGCCACGTCGTCGCCGAACATGCCGGGCGACGACGCGATGATCTGACCGAACTTCATGAACGTGCCACCGAGGTCCTGGAAGCTCTTGCGCAGCGGCCGTGCCAGCTGCGCCGCGGGCAACGGGCCGTGGCGGATGTGGCGCAGCTGGCGGAGCACGGTCGGGGTGAAGTGCACGCCCACCACCGTGGCGATGGTGCGCCCACGGCGCATGAGCTCGCGCCCGGTCGGCTCGGGCAGGCGGCGCGGGTGGATCCGGGTACGTCCTCGCTGAGCGGCTGCACCGGCTAGGCCGGCGCCAGTGTGCCGGCCGGCTGCACCGTGCCCGCCGCTGCGTCTGTCACCGCCTCAGGGTAGGCGGACCCGGGTTGCGCCGGTTCTCGCCCACCCGGAGGTCGCGCTCGGCCGCGGCCGGAACCGGGACGGGGACCTACGAGAAGTTGGCCTCCAGCTCCTTGAGGGCCGCCTGGTAGGTGTCGCCGAAGATGGGTGCCATCTCGTCGGGCACGACGGCATAGCTCCACGTGACCTTGGAGCCGTCACCCTCGGCGTCGACCGCAATGGTGGCGGTGTGGCTGTCGATCGGCACCCCTTCGACGACCGAGTACGTCAACGTATGTGCCGCTTCGTCGTGGGCGAGCAGGCGCTCGCGGATCTCCATGCCGAACATGCCGATGACGCGGTCGTCGCCCTCGGTGCGGAACGACTCGATCCCGGGAAAGAACACATCGATACCCCCGAAGTCGCCCACGATCTTCCACACCTCGTCGGCCGAGGCGCCCACGCTCACGTTCACCGACCCCTCTGCCATGGCTTCCTCCTCGTCGCGCTGGACCGCGAGCGAACCGGACTCGGCCCCGAGTCCCCTCACG
>CAWGHA010000015.1:0-121304 GCA_963822265.1 uncultured Acidimicrobiaceae bacterium | reverse complement strand
CCGCCACGGGTCCCTCCGCTCAGGCCATGTGCGGCAGGGCGAGGATCGGATCGAGGGACGTCGAAGTACGGCCCGCCAGCTCGGCTCGGGCGAAGTCGCGCAGCGCCTCCTCGTGGGCGACGAGCAGCTGGGCGACGTCCCTCTCGGAGGGATTCAGCTCGCCGATGCGCTGGTAGAGCGGAATGAACTGGCCGGTGATCGCCACCGTGGCCGTCATGAGGTCCTCCCACGCGACGTCGGCCGAGCCCTCGGCGAGCGCGGCGGCGAGGTCGAGTTGCTCCTGGTCGGGCGCGGTCGGGATGCCGGCCCGGGAGAGGGCGGGGGCGACCGCCTCCTTGGTACGACGCTCGAGGGTCTCGAGCACCCGCATGGAGCCGGCGTGATCCGTTTCCGACCGGTCGTCGAGGATCACGGCGAGGCGGCCGAACAGGATTTCGCCGAGAACCTCGCCCTGGTAGGCCTGGACCCAGAGCGCATCGATCCCGTCGTCGTCAGAGAAGATCGGTGGCGGTGCCGTTTCCCTGGTGCCGGCCGGGTCGGAGCCTGCCGCAGTGGTGTCAGTTCCGGTCATGTCGCCCGACGCTATCGCTGCGGCGTCGGCGTGGCACGGGCTGCGATCGTCGCCGCTCCAGCCGCCGCCGGCCGCGGCTCAGCGCGCGTCGGCTCCCAAGGCCGCCCGCAACGCGGCCAGGTCAGCCGCTCCGAAGACCACGCGGTTCTGAGTGGCGACGTAGACGAGGTCGAGGTCGACGCCGGCCTTGGCGATCCGGCGGGTCAGGTCGGCCAGCACACCCGAGCGGTCCTCGACGTCGACCACGACGACCTCGCGCTCCCTGGTGACCGCCTGGGAGGAGATCGCCAGCGCGTGCTTGGCCGCCTCCGGATGGGGAACGAGGATATGGAGCTCGGTCCGCCCACTCTGTCCGAGACAGGTGGCCGAGGCGATGTTGACCCCGGCGTCGCTTATGGCCGCCGCCACCTCGGCCAGCGAGCCCGGAGTGTTCTCGATGTCGATGACCAGATCGAACATCTCACCCCCCCCAATCGCTCAGGGTCCTGATTCTCTCATCCCTCGAGGCCGCAAGGGATCCCGATCGATCGCCAATTCATGAAGGACGCGCCGACGGGGTCGGCCCGGCTACCCCTCCCTTCGGCGTCTTAGAGGACCGGCGGGCGCCGGATCCGCCGACGCCGCGAGAGGACGGCCAGGAGAGCGCCTGCCGCGGTGAGCAGGACACCGATGACGAAGAGCACCGGCGTCATTCCGGTGACGGCGAACGGCGGCCCGGTCGGCGTGGTGGCGACGCTCACCGTCTCCGCCGGTTCACCCGGTGCGACGACGGCGGCGGAGCCGAGAGTGGTCGCCGCCAAGCTGTCTCCGTAGCTGTAACACCCGGCCGTGACGAGCTGTACCGAAGGCGTGACCACCGTGCCGTCACCCGAGACCTGCACCGTGCCTGTGCCGGCGACCCCTCCGTAGCTGGCGGAGGTGGTGGGGCAGGCTCCGTTCGATGCTCGCGGCCACCGGGCCGTAGAGGGTCCACGTGAGAGTCGCGGTGGGGGCGCCCGCCGGGATGCCGCTGACGGTGACGGAGTCCGAGACGCTCTTGGCACCGCTGGCGGAGGTGGCGAGGGCCGCCTTCGTGGCCAGCGTCGGGGTGTACGGCACGACCTGTGTGACTTCGCCCGCGGTCCCAGCAGCGCTCGTCACTCCGGTGGGCAACGAGCTGCTCGTCAGCGTCGCGACCCAGCTGTAACAACCGAGCGCCGAGAGCTCCACCGGGCCGGCGGTGACGCTGGTCGGGGATCCGTCGCTGATGGCGACGGTCCCGGTCTTGACCGTGGCCGCCCCGCTCCAGTCGACCCCGCTGCAGCCTTGGGCACCGGCGGTCACCGGGCCGACGAGGGACCAGGTCAAGGTGCCCGAGTCCGATCCGAGGCCGCTGATGGTGATGTCGTCCGAAGCCGAGCTCAAGGCCGGCAGCGTCGCCGCCGACGTCTTGGTCGTGATGGTCGGGCTCACCTCTTGCACCGTCTCGCTCGGGGTGCCCGGGGCGAGGACCACCTCCTGGCTCGTCGCCGATGCCGGAAGGTCGGCGCCGTAGCTGTAACAGCCGGGGCCGGGGAGTGCGGTCGAGGGCGTGGTCTCCGTGCCGTTTCCGGTCACCGCCAGGGTGCCGGACCGATCCACGTGGGCCGCGAGGTACGGCGACGAGCTGGTCGGACAGGTCCCCGCGCTGGTAGCCGTGACCGGTCCGTACAGGGTCCAGGTGAGCGTGTTCGCGGGCGCCCCGGAGGGGAAGCCGCTGAAGCTGTCACTGTCGGTGACCGACTCGACGCCGGCACTGATGCTGCTTGCAGCCACCGTTCTGAGACTGGGCGTGAACGGCTGGACCTGGGTCACCTCGTTCGTTGCCCCCGGAGGGGAGTTCGCCGAATAGGGGAAGTCGCCGGGGTCGGAGGTGAGGGTGTCGGTCCAGGTGTAGCAACCCACCACGCTGACGGTGACGGGCCCGGTGGTCACGGTGCCGTCGGCCGTGATGTCGTCGCTGCCCGATGCAGCCGTGGGCGCTCCCGTCCAGGAGACGCTCGCGCACGAGCCGCCGACGGGCGCAACGGGTCCGAGAAGCTGCCAGGCCAGGGTCCCCGGGTCACCCCCGGTCCCGGTGATCTCCACCTTGTCGCTCAACGAGGAGAACGAAGCCGTCGTCGGCGCTGACGTCACGGTGACCAGCGTGGGCGTGCTCGGCGCGGTCAGACCCACTTTGGGCGGCTCGGCCGGGAGCGGATGGTTCGAGGGAGTCGTGACGTCGACCGCATTGGTGGCCGCGCTGTTCCAGGCCACCTGGTTGACGATGCCCGGAGGCACGTCGACCGTGAAGTTCACCGAGAAACCGCTCCCAGCCGCGTAGGTCCCGGTCGAGGCGAACTCGAGCGCCCGCACCGTGGAAAGGTCGGTCGGCGGAGTCGTCGTCCAGTCGTTGACGCACGTCGGGTTGGCCGAGTCGGGGAAGACCTGGTCGCGGCAGGGATTGGTGGACTGCGAGTACAGCACGCTCACACCCGCCGGCAATGCCGCGACAGAGGCGAAGACCGGCTGGAACTGGCTGCCGCGCGGGACCGTGTTCTGGCCTTGGCTCACACCGGTGTCGCCCACGTAGGGGAGGATGTCGTAGATCACCGGCAGGTCCAGCGTGTCGGTGCCGACGTTCGACCATGTGAGCCCGTAGGTCCCCGATCCGCCCGGTGAGGCGTCGCCGATGCCGAGCGCACCCTTGGGCGCCGGGTCGAGATTGCCCTGCACGGTCTTGGTCAGGTCGAAAGCGGCTCCCGTTCCCAACACGTTGAGGCTGGCGCGGGCCTGGCAATAGTCCTCGCTGCTGTTGCCGTCGCCGTCGAGGTTCTCCGGGTCGGCCGATTCGAAGGTGGACGTGCTCGAGCCGCCTCCGACCTGCGTCGGATTGCTGCAGCCAGGGTTGATCTCTTCGGGCGCCAAGCCGAAGAGGAAGATCTGGTCGGTGTTCTTGTAGAGGCCCAGGGCAGTGGGCGTGGTCATCTCCAAGAAGTTCGTCGGCGGGCTGATCGTCCATGCACCGGTGCTCGTGAAATCTGCAGCCGGAATGTCCATGCGAATGAGGTCGCGTCCGGTTCCGAGGTAATTGGGCAAATTGAACGCCGTGGCCGTGACGTGTTTGGTGATGGCACCACCCCCCTCAATGAGGGTGAAGGTCCCCGACGAGCTCGGGTTCGCCCAGGTCATTCCGAGGGGGAGCAGGTCGGTGAGCACGACGTTGTGCTCGAGCGGTACGGCGTCGAGGTTGATCGCTCCTTCCAGGTTGAGCACCGTGGTCCCGGCCGGACCACCCGCCAGAGGTCCGAAGGACTTCGAGATGCCGAGCCCGATCGGCGTCGGCACCGTGAAGACGCTGGCGTGCGCCTGGACCGGAGTCAAGGCGGTCCCGTTCAGCATCGGCACCGCGGTGGCGATGTTGTACAGCTGGTTCACGCCGTCGTTCAGGTTGGCCAACGTGATGTCGGTGTACCCCCACATGGTCAGTTGGAGCACGTTGTCCATGAGGGCCGCGTTGGGCGGCAGTTCGATGGTTGCCACCAGGCCGACGTCGGCCTTTGGTATGGAGAAGAAGGCACTGGAAGCGTGCGCACCGACCGACCCGTTCGGCGACAGGGGCACCGTGGTCCCGTCGCTGAGCACGGCCTCAGGCACGAAGCCTCCGGCGATCGCCTGACCGAGCCCGGTGGAGGACGAGAACCCGGCACTGGAGACTTCGATGACCTGCGGGTGGAAGGCGGGGTTCGCACAGGGCGAGCTGTTGTACGGCTCGGAGCGGTACAGGTTGCCTGTCCCGTTGTCCAAGCAGGGCACCGGATCGACCACTTGGGTCTGGTACACGCCGACCAGCGAGTAGTCGATCGTGGCCTGGAACGAGGCGGCTGCGGCGCCGACCGTGTATGTCGGCGAGGCCGTGGTGGGCACCCAGTTTCCTGGATAGGTGCCCACGTACTGATTCGGGCTTACGTTCGGCTCGTCGAGCGGGGCCAGCGAGGTCTTGGAGATGGTCGCGTACCCGGGCGAGCCCGGTCCCGTAGGCGCCTTGTTCACGATTTCGACCGGCACCTGTGCGCTGGTGGACACGGTGATACCGGCCGGGTTGGTGGCATCAGGGCCGGTGCCCGAGAACGTGGCCTTGTTGATCAGGGGTTGGTCCTGGGGTGGCGGGGCGGGAGTGGGTGCGGTGACCACCACCTTGTAGGAGTTGGGTCCGGCGGCGTCGGCCGCACAGCCGGTCGGCGTGGACGCAGGGGTGGGGAAGGACCAGGTGACGGTGTCGGTGCCCGAGTCGAAGACCCCACCGTTGCTGGCCGAAACGAAGGTCGTCCCCGGCGGGAGCGGGTCGACGAGGCTTCCGTCGCTGAGGTAGAGGCTGCCCGGTGCCGCAACGTCGCAGTGGGCCGCGATGGTGTACGAGATGTTGTCGCCGGCGAGATAGACGCTCCCTCCGTCCGTGGTGGTCTTGTCCACCGACAGGAGCGGCTGGGCCGTGGCCACCGAGTGCGCGGGGGTCGGTGCGGTCACGGTCGGGATGTGGCCGCCCGTCAGCGTCGGGAGCAGCGACCACGAAGTGTGGTTGGGAGTCACGTCGTTGGGCGGCGTGGCAGTGAGGGAGATGCTGCCGCTGTTCCCGGCCGTGAGCGCGGAGTCGCTCAGACCGAGGACCAGGTTGTCGCCCACCACCGTGGGCCCGCTGGTCAGCAGCACCGCCGGGCTCGAGTGGGCGCTGAAGGACCAGCTCGGGTCGGTCATCGGCGGGGTCGTCGTGGTGTCCAGCGGGATGGTGACGGTGAGGTTCGGGCCGCATTCGGCGTTGCCTTCGCCGCTGCACGAGACGTCGATGTCGTAGGTCTGGGCGGTCCCTGTCGGGTGCGTCTGGTGCGCGGGTGAGATGGTGATCTCCCCCGTCTGCTGGAGCGGCCCGGGAGGAGCGTTCGGCGGTGCGGGTGGTGCGGGCGCCGTGGGATCCCCGGGGACCACCGGTGAGGTGGACGCGTTGGCGCTCGCCGTCGCCGCGCCGGCACCGTCCACCGTGAAGGTCGCCTGGTCGGCCGGTGCCGAGGCGGCCGTACCGTTCGAGAACCCGACGGTCACCGCGTCGGTGGCAGCACCAGCCGCGCTGGTGGCGCCGGTCGCGCCGGCGGCACAGCCAGTGGGCAGATCGGCCGGCGAGGAGAAGGTCCATGTCACCGTGCCGGCATTCGGGTCGTCGACGCCACCGTTGGTCGCCGATCGGAACGTCGTCCCAGCGGGAAGGTGGTCGACGAGCGTGCCCGAGCTCGGCGACTCGTCGCCGAGCGTGTTCTTGGCGTCACAGGTCGGGGTCAGCGTGTAGGTGACGCTGTCCTTCGAACCCGGCGCCAGGGAGGCGGACGCGGAGAGAGCCGGCTCGAGGGTCGACGTGGCGGTCGCCGTGGCCGCAGTGGAGGCCGTGACGCTCCCGAGTGCGCCGCCGGCGAGAGTCGGCGTCACTGGCCAGGTCGTGCCGTTGGCCGTGGCGTGGTTGGGTGGCGTCACCGACAGCTGAATCGCTCCGCTGAAACCTCCGACGAACACGGCGTCGGACAGGGGCACCACCAGCTGCTGGCCTCCGTCCCCGTTGGGGTCGGTCTGAGGCGTGAGCGCTCCGGCGGGAGCGGCGAGCAGCCCCGGGACGGCACTGTTGACCGAGTAGGTCCAGGTGCCCATGGGCGGTGCGGTCGACCCGGCGAGTGGAACGGTGACCGTGGTGTTGGGACCACACGGGACGCCGGCGCTCATCAGGCAGGCCAGCTGAACCGAGTAGACGAAGGTCGAGCCCGAGGGCTGGGATGCAGGCGACACGAGGGTGACGGCGACCGACGCGGTGGGACTCGCCGCCACCACCGGCGCCACCACCACAGCCCCCAGGATCGACAAGAAGAGCAACGTCCCGGCAGCGATCGGCGCGAACAACCGCCAACCATGCTGTCGATCTACAGCGCGACCACCTGAACCTCCCACCCGGTGGCTCGCATGCCTTGCCCGTGCGCTCATGGTCAACCCGCCTCTCTCGTCCGCAGGCCCGCCGCGGCATGCACCGGACCTGCGCCGAATTCGCCCTTGCCCTTGCCCTTTTGCCCGATCCTCCGGTGTGGCGCCGGGAGTGGCGTCCGAATCACCGAGGGCTCTCTACGTCCGACACTCATCGTCCGACTCGAACCCTTCCGCGCTCGCTCGCTCAAACCCGAGCGGCCCTTGCCTTCACGCCAATGTAACCAATGTTTACCCTAATCAACGGTCACTAATCCGAGAGTGCGTCCCGTCACGCTGGCCGGTGGTACCGCCGTTGCGTCGCGGCGAGGCCGGCGTTGCGTCGCGAGACCGGCGTTGCGGTGGGGGTGGGCACCGGCCGCGAGTCCCTTCGCACCGGTCGGTAGTCTCGCCGGGCAGCCATGGCGGTCGTGCTCATCCCAATCCCCGCCCGCGACTTCGACCCGACAGAGGTCGCCGTGACGTGGCAGATCCTGGCGCGGGCGGGGCACGACGTGGCTTTCGCCACCCCGTCGGGGAGGCCGGGCGAGGCCGACGACCTCATGGTCACCGGGCAGGGGCTCGATCCGTGGGGCATGGTGCCGATCCTGCGCCGCGCCACGGTGGTCGGTCGCGTCCTGCGGGCTGACCGCCGCGCCCGGACGGCCTACGACGCGCTGGTCGGGGATGCTGCGTTCCGCTCGCCCCTCCACTGGGCCGAAGCGCGCCGGTCCGATTACGACGCCCTGGTGCTCCCGGGAGGTCACAGGGCCCGGGGCATGCGCGACTACCTCGAAAGCGTGGAGGTGCAGAGGATGGCGGTCGACTCGTTCGGCGCGGGCAAGCCCGTCGGCGCCATCTGCCACGGCGTGCTCGTGGCGGCGCGGCGCGCAGAACCCGGCCACGGGCCACTCCGTCCTCTTCGGCCGGCGGACCACAGCCCTCACCTGGACCCTCGAGAGCAAGGCATGGGACATCACGCGGTGGTCACGCTTCTGGGACCCCGACTACTACCGCACCTACATGGAGGAGCCCGGGCAGCGGGCGGGGTTCATGTCCGTGCAGCAGGAGGTGACGCGGGCGCTGGCCCGGCCCGACGACTTCGTGGACGTCCCCAAGGGCACGGCCGACTACCGGCGCAAGACGAGAGGCCGTGCGCGCGACACGCCGAACGACTCCAGGCCGGCCTGGGTGGTGCGCGACGGGACATACGTCTCGGCGCGCTGGCCCGGGGACGTCCACACCTTCGCGGCCTCTCTCTGCGAGGTCCTGGCGGAGCGCTCGTCGCACCGCGCCTGATCGGAACGGTCTGCGACGCGAAGGTCCTGCGCACCGAGGGCCCGGCCCCCGGTGCGCAGGCTCCGAAGTCAGGCGGCGGGGATCACCCGCTGCTCGTGGCTGGTCGTCACCTCAATCCGGCGCGGCTTGGCCTTCTCGGCCACCGGGATCACGACCGTGAGGACTCCGTCCTCGTAGTTCGCCTCGATGTTCTCCGAGTCGAGCTGCTTGCCGAGGACGACCCGACGGCTGAAGCTGCCGTGCGGCCGCTCGGCGATCACAGACTTCGTACCCTCGGCCTGGAGCGGAGCCGGCCGCTCGGCGGCAATGGTCAGGACGCCGTCTTCGACCGTCAGCTCGACCGAGTCGGGCTTCACGCCGGGCAGGTCCAGCCGCAGCAGGAAGGAGTCCTCCTGGCGGTAGGCATCCATGGGCATTGCCATGGACCTCGGCCCGTTCTGCTGGGCGGCCCAGATCGGCTGGAACCACCGGTCGACTCCCCTGAAGGGGTCAGTGCGTACGAGAGCCATGACCCATCACCTCCTCTTTCTGCGCCTTCTGCGCATCGTCGTGTTGGTGCCGTCATTTTAGGGGTGACACCAGGAATTCTGGCACTCTCACGTCGAGAGTGCCAAAAAATTCTCCTTACAGAGGAACTCCTCGCAGGTGAGAGGGTGGATCAACGGCGAGGCTGCGCTCAGCTCTTCGAGAGCCGGCCGAGCCCGACGTTGTTCAGCAGGTCCGAGATGTGGTTCGAGATCCAGCCCACGTTGTCCGTCAACAACAGCACGCCGAAGACGACCAGGATCACGCCGGCGGTCAGTTCGACCGCCCACAGCCAATGCCTCGTCCGCCCCAGCAGAGCGGTGAAGCGGCCGAAGGCCAGACCCACGAGGACGAACGGCACGGCCAGGCCGAGCGAGTAGGCGAGGAGGAGGAAGGCGCCGCCGGCCAGCGTCCCGTTGCGGCTGGCCAGGCCGAGCACTGCCCCGAGCACCGGGCCGATGCACGGCGTCCAGGCGAAGGCGAAGGCCACGCCCATCACCGGGGCGGCCCAGGCGCCGAGCCGCGACGGGCGCACGTCGAAACGGTGCTCGCCCGTCACCCGGGTCACCACGCCGAGCGTGCCCGAGCCGGCGTGCGCCCACACGCTCGAGGGCAATGAGCCGAGCACCATGACCGCGCCGAGAGCGACGATGAGCACCCCGCTGATCTGGGAGAGCACGAAGTGATGCCCGTGGAGCAGGCTGCCGATCCCTGACGCCGTAGCGCCGAGGCCCACGAAGACCACGGTGAACCCGGCCACGAAGAGCCCGATGCCGCGCAGCACGGGCCGCAGGGCGGCCGACGGGGTCATGCCGTCAGGTCCGGCTGCACCCCCGACCGCCCCGTCATGACCCGATTCGCCGACGCCGACGGCGGACCCCGCCGATCCCGCCGACACGGCCGATACCGCCGGTGCCGCCGACAGCTCCGCCGCCGAGAGGCCCGAGACCATGGAGACGTAGCCGGGCACGAGCGGCAGCACGCACGGCGAAATGAAGGACAGGATCCCCGCCCCGAAGGCGACGAGGGCGCCGGCCGGGTCGGCCGAGATGGCGCCGAGTGCGGCAGTGGGGTCGAGCGCGGCCGCCCCCGGCCTACGAGATGCTCTTGCGGACGAGGTCCATGTCGGCCTCGACCATCATGGTCACGAGTTCGGGGAACTCGACCTCGGGCTGCCAGCCCAGGACCTCGTGCGCCTTGGCCGGGTCGCCGACCAGCAGGTCGACCTCGGCCGGCCGCAGGAAGCGCTCGTCGATGACCACGTGCTGCTCCCAGTCCAGCCCGACCACCTCGAAGGCCAGCCGGCAGAGCTCGCGCACCGTGTGCGTCTCTCCGGTCGACACGACGTAGTCGTCGGGCGAGTCCTGTTGGAGCATGAGCCACATGGCGCGCACGTAGTCCGCGGCGTAGCCCCAGTCGCGTTGGGAGTCGAGGTTGCCGAGCGCCAGCTTGTCGTCGAGCCTGTGGGCGATCCGCGCCGCGCCATGGGTCACCTTGCGCGTCACGAACTCGAGGCCGCGCCGCGGCGACTCGTGGTTGAAGAGGATGCCCGACGTCGCGTGGAGGTCGTAGCTCTCGCGGTAGTTGACCGTGATCCAGTGCCCGTAGACCTTGGCCACGCCGTAGGGGCTGCGGGGGTAGAGCGGCGTCGACTCGCGCTGGGGCACTTCTTGCACCTTGCCGAACATCTCCGAAGAGCTGGCTTGATAGAAGCGGGTCTCGGGGTCGACGAGCCGGATGGCGTCGAGCAGCCGCGTCACCCCCATGGCGGTGGTCTCGCCCGTGAGGACGGGCTGGTGCCACGACGTCTGCACGAACGACTGGGCGGCCAGGTTGTAGATCTCGGTCGGCCGGTGATCGCGCAGGATGTTGATCAGGGAGACCTCGTCGAGCAAGTCCCCCGAGACCAGCTCGATCCGGTCCTGGATGTGCGCGATGCGCTCGAAGTTCAACGTGCTCGAGCGCCGGACCATGCCGATGACGGTGTACCCCTGTTCGAGGAGGAACTCGGCCAGGTACGACCCGTCCTGGCCGGTGACGCCGGTGATCAGTGCCCGCTTGGCCATAGGGGGAGAAACTACCCGAGAGCAGGGCCCGTACAGTGCCGGGCGTGCCCACGGCCTGCCTGGTCTCGTTCCGCCTGGGCGGGGGCGACGGGGTCTCCGTCGAGGCTGCGAAGTGGGCCGACGCGCTCGGTGACCTGGGTTGGCGGGTCACCACCGTGGCCGGCTCGGGCCCCGTCGATGTGGTGCTGCCGGGGCTGGCCATCGAAGCGCCCGAGCCGCCGACCGCCGGCGAAGTGCGCGACGCCCTGGCCCCGGCCGACCTCGTCGTCGTGGAGAACGTCTGCTCCCTCCCCCTCAACCCCCCCGCGGCAGCGGTCACCGCCGCGGCGTGCGCCGGCCGGCCGACGGTGCTCCACCACCACGACCTGCCGTGGCAGCGTCCGCACCTCGCCCACCTCCCCCCTCCCCCCGACGACCCGGCCTGGGCCCACGTCACCATCAACGAGCTGAGCCGCGTGGAGCTGGCCGAACGTGGCATCCGGGCGACGACCGTGTACAACACCTTCGACCCGGACCCTCCGGGGGGCGACCGCGCCGGCACCCGCGCCGCCCTCGGCGCGGCGGCCGACCGGCCGCTCCTCCTGCAGCCGACCCGCGCCCTGCCGCGCAAGAACGTCGCCGGGGGACTCTCGCTGGCGGAAGCCGTCGGCGGCACCTACTGGCTGCTCGGGCCGGCCGAGGACGGCTTCGGTCCGGAGCTGCGTCGACTGATGGCCGGGGCGCGTTGCCCGGTGCGGCGCGGGCACGCCGCCGGGCACGCGGGAATGGAAGACGCCTATGCCGCCTGCGACGCCGTGCTGCTCCCGTCCACGTGGGAGGGCTTCGGCAACCCGTCGGTGGAGTCCGCCACGCATCGCCGGCCCCTCGCCGTCGGGCCCTACCCGGTGAGCCGCGAGCTGCGGGCCTACGGCTTCCGCTGGTTCGACGCCGACGACCCAGACCCGCTCGCCGGCTTCCTCGCGTCCCCCGACGAATCGCTGCTCGCACACAATCACGCCGTCGCCGCCACTTACTTCGACCAGGCCGACCTGCCGGGACGACTCGCCACCGTGCTCGAGGGCCTCGGGGTACCGCCGCCGTAGGTCCCCGTTCCGGTCGTGACGGGGTCTTCGTTCGGCACGACCAATACCGAGCCCCGCCGAGCTTCCGAGCCCTGCCGAGCCCTGATAGCCGTGCGCCATACTCGGGCGTGCCCGAAGCGTGGCGAGGAGCGCAGCAGGCGTCGGCACGATTCGCCGCACAGGCGCTCGACTACGACCGGTACCGGCCGCGCTACCCCGAGGCGGTGTTCGACGTCCTCGTGCGCGAGGCCGGATTGAGTCCGGGCGACGTGGCGATCGAGATCGGCGCCGGCACGGGGATCGCCACTGTGCCGTTGGTCGAGCGCGGACTCGATGTGACCGCGGTCGAGCCGGCACGCGAGCTGGCGGATGTCGCGGCGTCGAAGCTGGGCGGGTCGAAGCTCGCGGCGTCGCAGCTGGGCGGTCGCGCTCGGGTCGTGGTCGAGCGGTTCGAGGATTGCCCACTGCCCGATCGGGCAAGCCTGCTGGCTGCGTTCAACGCCTGGCACTGGGTCGAGCCGGCTGTCGCCCTCGATCGCGCTGCACATCTGCTCCAGGGCGGCGGCTCTCTGGCGCTGGTGTGGACAGAGGTGGTCGCTTGGGGCCCCCGCCGCTTCGAGGAGCGTTTGGAAGACCTGTTCGGCGCTCCCTGGCCGAAGCGTTGGGACAACGTGCTGGCGTCACTCGAACCAGTGCTCGAAGACGGGCGTTTCGGCCAGTTCCGGAGGTTCCATCACACCTTCGCCCGCACGCTCCATGCCTCGACCTACGTCGCGGTCACCCGCACCTACGGCGGGCAGCGGAGCGAGGAGCAGTACGAGGCCCTGGAGCGGACGATCGTCGAGGAGTTCGGCGGGTCGATCACCAAAGTGGAGGACGCTGTGGTCTACCTCGCGGGACGGCTATGAGCGTTCCCCGAGCCTGACAAGGCGTCTCGCCCGCAACCGGGCCCGCCCCATCACTGCGCCCCCGGCCACACTGCGCCCGCCCACAATCCGTCGCCCTTCCTGCGGATGACCGGCCGGTAACGTGAGATCCATGACCACGCAGGCCCCGGCGCGCCGACTGACCGCGGACCAGCGGCGGCAGCAATTGTTCGCGGTGGCGCTCGAGCTGTTCGCCCACCGCGGCTACCGGGCGACCACCATGGACGACATCGCCGACGCGGCCGGCGTGACCAAGCCGCTGCTGTACCAGCACTTCTCGTCGAAGCGGGCCTTGTACCTGGAGCTGGTCGACTCCATCGCCCGCGAGCTCCTCACCGCGGTGCGCGAGGCGGTCATGGAGGCCGACGGACCACGCCAGCAGGTGGAGCTGGGCTTTGCCGCCTACTTTCGCCTCGTCGTGAGCAAGGAGGCCGAGTTCCGGCTCCTCTACGGCCGCGACCATGCCGACGACCCCGAACTGGGTCGGGCACTGCGCGCGGTGGAGGACGCCATCGCCGAGGCCATCGACCCGCTCATCGCGGCCGGGCTCGACGACGATCACCGGAGGCTCTTGGCCTACGGCATCGTCGGCATGGCCGAGGGTGCTTCGCGCCGATTCATGGCCCAGCGCTCCGGGGGCGAGGGCGACGGCGCGCTCGAAGAGGAAGCCCTGCGGCTGGCCCGCCGCATGGCCGACCTCGCCTGGGCGGGGTTGCGCTCCGTGCACGCCGACTGACTCGGCTCCGTGCAGGCGGACCGACTCGAGTCCGACGCACGGCCCCTTGGGTTGAAACGGCGAGGCGAAGCCCTTAACTTCCCGGATGGGGAGGAGAGCTCCGCCCAAAGGAGGGACCGGTGCGCCAGGCCAGGTTGCTGGCAAGGTTCGCGGTGCTCATCGTTCTGGGCGCGTCGTTCCTCGTCTTGGTTCCGACGGCATCGTGGGCCTCCGCACTTGGCACCAACCACGGCGGTGTCATCACCAACGTCGGTCTCGGGATCGATGAACCGTCTGGGATCACTTCGGGTCCTGACGGCGCGCTCTGGTTCACCGACGCCGGGAACAACTCCATCGGGCGCATCAGCACCTCAGGAGTGATGACCAGCTTCACTGGTCCCATACACCATCCTTTTGACATCACTGCGGGACCCGACGGGGCGCTGTGGTTCACTGACCCCCCACAAAACACGATCGGAAGGATCACCACTTCGGGAGTCATTAGCACGCTACACCGGCTCTGGCATCGACAGCCCAATTGACATAATTGCCGGTCCGGACGGCGCGCTCTGGTTCACCAACGAAGGGAACAACTCAATCGGGCGCATCAGCACCTCGGGGGTCGTGACCGACTACACCGCTCCCAGCATCGACGACCCGGGGGCGATCACGTCAGGTCCTGACGGCGCCCTCTGGTTCACCAACGGTTCAGGTGGCCAACCCGGCCTCGGCTCGATCGGACGCATCAGCACCTCGGGGGTCGTGACCGACTACAACGATCGCAGCATCTTCGATCCGGAGGGGATCGCGTCGGGTCTTGACGGCGCCCTCTGGTTCACCGACGAGGGGGACAACTCCATCGGGCGCATCAGCACCTCGGGGGTCGTGACCGACTACACCGAGAACGAGATCGAAGATCCGTCTTGGATCACGTCGGGTCCTGACGGCGCGCTCTGGTTCACCGGCTCCGGCCCGATCGGGCGCATCAGCACCTCGGGGGTCGTGACCTACTACACCGGGACCGGCATCTTCCCGGAAAATATAACGTCGGGTCCTGACGGCGCCCTCTGGTTCACCAACGGGGATTCCATCGGGCGCATCAGCACCTCGGGGGTCGTGACCATCTACCCCGGCACCGGCATCGACCAACCCGGCGGCCATCACGTCTGGTCCTGACGGCGCGCTCTGGTTCACCAACGACGGGAACAACTCCATCGGCCGCATCAGCACCTCGGGGGTCGTGACCGACTACACCGATCCGAGCATCGACCAATCCGGTGGCCATCACCGTCTGGTCCTGACGGCACGCTCTGGTTCACCAACGACGGGAACAACTCCATCGGGCGCATCAGCAGCTCGGGGGTCGTGACCGACTACACCGGTCCCGAGCATCGACGGCCCCAATGGCATCACGTCGGGTCCAGACGGCGCGCTCTGGTTCACCAACTACGGCAACAACTCAATCGGGCGCATCAGCACCTCGGGGGTCGTGACCGACTACACCGGGACCGGCATCGACTCTCCGATAGCGATCACGTCGGGTCCAGACGGGAATCTCTGGTTCACCAACGGCAATGGGAGCAACTCCATCGGGCGCATCACCACCTCGGGGGTCGTGACCGACTACACCGGGACCGGCATCGACTCTCCGATAGGGATCACGTCTGGTCCAGACGGGCATCTCTGGTTCACCAACGGCTGGGAGCAACTCCATCGGGCGCATCACCACCGCGGGCGTCGTGACCGACTACACCGGGACCGGCATCGACTCTCCGATAGGGATCACGTCGGGTCCAGATGGCGCACTGTGGTTCACCAACTCAGACCCCGACTCCATCGGGCGCATCAGCACCGCGGGGGTCGTGACCGACTACACCGGCAAAGGATCAAGAAGGGATGCTCTCGGCGGGATCACCGCGGGCCCCGACGGCGGATTGTGGTTCACCAACAATGGGAACAATTCAATCGGGAGGATCACTGCAGTGCCCGAGGTTTCCCTTTCCCCATCGTCGGGAGCACCAGGTGCCGCAGTCAGCGTCACCGGGGAGGGATACCAGCCCGAGGAGAAGGTGGTGGTCAAGTACCAGGCCAGGCTCACCAGCCCTCCGTCGGTCTCTTTGTGCACGACCACCGCCGCCACTGACGGCACGTTCAGCTGCTCGGGAGACATCCCCTCTGGAGCAAACGCCGGGGCCGACGGGAGTCACGAAGTCAAGGCGAAGGGGACGAGCTCGCTGGCCGTGGCGACCACGACCTTCATGCTCTTCTGAAGTCCGACGTACGCCCCCCGATCGTCTCAGACGAGGGTGACGAGCTGCTGGCACAAGTCCCACAGCTCGCCGGCACAGGCGGCGTAGACGTCGTCATCCTGACCGGCCGGATCGAGCACGTCGTCGGAGTCGGTCAGCTCGGCGTCGGCCAGTCCGAGCGCGTCGATCCGCTCCCGCAACGGCGGGGGCGAGGGGGTCAGGTCACCGCACAGGCGCCGGATGGTCGCGGTCTTGCCGGCATGAGCCGGATGCACGCGCCGGACGTAGCGCACGTGGTCGGCCTCCATGACGACGACGAGCTCGGCCCGGACCAGGTCGGCCGCGTGCACCTGCCGGCTGCGGTGGCGGCGGAAGTCGGTGCCCTCGAGCTCGGGAATGCGGGTCAGCGCGGTGCGCGTGCGCATGCCCATCGGCTGTCCGTCGATGGAATGGGTGCCCGCCGTGACGATGTGGAGGGGATCGGGGCGGCCGTTCCTCAGATGCTCGAGCATGAACCCGGCCATGACCGAACGCGCCGCGTTGCCGGTGCAGAGCACCAAGAGATCGGTCATCGATCGGCGTCGACGGGATCGGTCATCGGTCGGCGTCGACGAGCATGGCGGGGGCGTCGAGGTCGAGCGCGTGCTGGGCGTGGCGGGTGGCGCTGGTGAGGAACATCAGGTCACCGCGCTCGGTGCGCTGCACGACCATGGAGGCGACGATGGCCATCAGGATGCCGGCGAAGGTGTCGCGCCGGTAGTCGTGGTGCAGCTGTTCGAGCGAGTAGCCGGTGACCCCACGGGCGCAGAGCGACTCGTGGTAGTAGGCGAGGAGGTCGGACTCGTGCGCACGGCGGTCCTCGACGGTGAGGCAGCCGCCCACGAAATACGCCAGGTCGACCGACCCGCCGCCCCAGGCCAGCGTCTGCCAGTCGACGACCACCGGTCGGGGGTTTCCCGGTTGGAAGAGAAGGTTGTCGAGTCGGAAGTCGCCGTGCGTCGCGGTGCACGGTCCCGTGCGCAGGCGGACCCACGCCCCGAGGTGTTCGGCGAAGAGGCGGCACACGTCCTGGTGCTCGGGGGCGAGGGTGTCGGCGTAGCGCTCCAGGAATCCGGGCAAGAGCGAGGACACCGAGCGCGTTGAGCATGGTGTCGGTGTCGGGCGAGTTGCGGTTGAGCCAGCCCAAGGCGGCCAGCTCCGGGTCCTCCCAGCAGGGCGCGTGCAGACCTGCCATCTCGTCGAGCACGGCGACTGCGCTGTCGGGGGCGCAGGCTCCTATCTGGTCGCCCTGGACGCCACCGACGATGTCCTCGAGCAGGAGCGTGAACCATCCGGTCTCGGGCTCGATCTCGGCGGCGTAGGCGTCGGGGACACGGGTGGCGACGCGGCGTGCGACCTCGCGGTAGAAGCGGACCTCTATCTCGTAGGCCCGGAGCGCAAGGCCCGTCGAGCGGCTCTGGTCGTCCGCCGACGCGAACTTGCCCACGACACTGCGTGGGGGTGAAGAGTCGGCGGTGGAGGGCGTGGTGGTCGCGGGGGTTGGATGCGCCCGTTGCCGCGCCGGCGCGTCGAGGGAGAGCGAGAACCGCGTGGTGTCGGCCATCTGCCCGGTACCGATCGGGCTCATTTCGAAGCCGACGACCGCGGCGTCGGGGCTGAGGACCCCCGACCCGCGCAGGGTGGTCGTGAGCCAGTCGGGCGTGACGTCGGCCGCGCTGCGCACGAGGGTCGACGGGGCCGGTGACCGGGATGGGTGTTGCGACGAGGATGGCGATCGGGATGGGTCCACGGTGGCGCCGAGACTATTGCCGTCGCAGCCGCCGTCGCCGCTCACGCTGGGCTGTTGCGGCGGTCGCGTCCCGATGCGGGCCTTGCCGGGCGCCACGAAGGGTCTTCGACGGACGGGAGCGGGATGCCCCGGTAGTTCAGGAACCGGAGGGAAGCCGGGGGCGATCCTGACCGGGGCACCCTGCTCCCGTCCGTCGGGGAAGGACGCTCCTTTTCTAAATACAAGTAATACCATAGATTTTATCTGGATTGCAAGGGAGGTGGCGTGCGCAACGCTGCGCTCCACGTTCCCCACAACGCCAGGCCGAAGGCCCAGACCGCGAAGAGGGCGACGGTCCACCTCGGCGTCGAGTGCTGCAGCAGGAGCCCCGCGACAAGCGGCGCCAGTGCGCCGAGGGAGAGCGCAATGGCGCTACGGACGGATTCGGAGCGGCCGAGCAGGCGGTCCGGAGTGACCGCAATGCGGTACCCGTTGACCACCGAATCGGTGGACGGGATGGCCAAGCCCACCGGGATCAGGCTCACCGCCAGGACGACCGCACGGGGCCAGACGAGAAAGACGGCACAGCAAGTCCAGGTCCATATCTCGAGCAGGAAGACGCCGCGCACCGAGAGCACCCGCCGCACCGCGGGCGACACGAACGAGCCCACGAGGACGCTGGCCGCGAACAGACCGGTGAGCAGTCCGAGCTCGCCCCCGCGCAGGCCCTGGCCCTGGCCTATGACCACGATGCAGAAGAGGAGACCTGCCGCCGTGAAATTGAGCAGACCGTAGAGCAACGCGGTCACCCGGAGGAACGCCTGGCGCCACGTGAATGCCAGCCCCTCCCCTATCCGAGCACGGAAGGGCACCGATTCTCGTGAACGTTCCTCCTCGAAGCGTGCCCGCATCAGTAGCAGCGAGACGGTCGAGCACGCGTACGAGCAGGCGTCGGCCACGAAAGGCAGAGCGCGGCCCAGCTCGTAGAGGACGCCGCCGAGCGGCGGCCCGACGATGCGTACCGCGGCCTGGCGTCCGCTCTGAGCCCCCGCGGCCTCAGGCAACTGCTCCGTCGGCACCACGGCGCGCAGCGCCCCGGGATGGGCGGCCAGGAACACAGCGGTTCCGGCGCCCTCGACGAAGGCGATGACGACGATGACCCAGAACGAGGTGTCCGACAGGGCGAGGCTGGCCGCGAGTCCCGCGAGGGCCGCGGCTCGCACGGCGTCGGAACCGATCATGAGGGCGCGCCGGCTCCAATGATCTGCCGCCATCCCGGCCGGGAGCGCGAGAAGCGCCATCGGCGCGGTGCGGGCGAACGAGACGAGGCCGGCCTTCAGGGCCGAGTGAGTGAGGGCGAGGACGAGGAGCGGGTAGGCGATGGTGGCGGCCTGGGTGCCGGCGTTCGACAGCAACTGGCCGGCTTGGAGCAGGACGAAGTCGCGGTTGCGGCGCAGAGGGACGCGCGGCGCTGCCGCCGTCTCGGTCTCGGTCTCGGCGTCCGGCCAGACGTTCGGCGCCGACGGTGATGCGGGTGTCGGCCCCTCCGACCGTGCATCGCCGGACGGCCGCTTGCGCTCTCGTCCAGACACGGGGCTTCGACGCTATCGGCGGGATGTGTCGAGGAATTACGACTTCGCACCGATCCGGCTTCGGTAGGCCGTCAGCGACGTGGGAGAGCCTCATTCGGGCTTCCACTCGGCCCGCCGGCGGTACCGACCGCGAGGTGACGGACCCGTTCGACAACCCTCTGCGTGCCGAGCGGAATCCCTCTTTCCACGTGCTGGTCTTCCAACGGGCCGCGGGGCGACGGGGAGTGGCACGGTCATCGGCGGTTTCGACAACCCACGTGTGAGGCGGCGCCCGACCTTTGTCTCCAAATGCAGCGGCGCGTCGGCATCGGGTGCACCCCTTTCGCGCTCGCGCGGCCGTAGCGTTCCGGTCATGGACGTGGATGGACACCAGGACCGCAGCGGTCCAGCCCATGCCCGCGGGAGACCAGTGCTCCCGCAAAGTGAGCAGAGACTCAGCAAGCTCGGCAGCCAGCTCCCGCCGCCGACGTCGGACGAGCTCAAGATCGTCTCGGGTCTGCGGGCCTCGCGGCGGCGGCGCCACTTCTTCGCATGGGGAGCCGTCCTCGTGGTCGGGGCACTGCTCGCCGGCGCGATCGTCCAATGGGTACGCCCCCTGCCTCACCCGACCGTCCAGACCGCCGACATTCGGCTTCCCGGAGCGGCCCCGATTCTGAACTGGCCCAGCGCGGGCGAAGCGGCAGTCGGTGTCGACGGCGCCGGCACCCTGGGTCAGGTGCACGGCGAACAGCCTGTCCCGGTGGCCGGGCTGGTCGAAGTCCTGGCCGCCTATGTGGTGCTGTCCGACCACCCGCTGGCGCCGGGCGCAGACGGACCGGAGATCCCGGTGACGGCCGACACGATGGCCTCGTACCACCTGGGGCTGGTGAGCCAGGAGTCCGAGGTCGCCGTCTCCGCCGGAGAGTCGCTGACCGAGCTCCAAGCCCTGGAGGGGTTGCTGGTCGACAACGGGGCCGACATGGCGACGCTCTTGGCCGAGTGGGACGCCACGACGGTCAGCGCCTTCGTGGCCAAGATGAACACCGCTTCGGCCAAGCTCGGTCTCTCCTCGACGCACATCACGGACCCGAGCGGCGTCGCCTCGGGCACCACCAGCACGGCCGACGACCTCGTGCGTCTCGGCGAGGCGGCGATGTCCATTCCGGTTCTCCAACAGATCGTTTCGCTGGGTCAGGCCAGCGTGCCCATGAACCCGGTCGTGTACAACCTCAATTTCGACCTGGGGCGCGACGGGATCGTCGGGATCAAGACGGGTTCGGATTCGAGCTCCGGTGGCTGCTATCTCTTCGCAGCGCAGCAGGACATCGACGGCAGGAACGTCACCGTCGTCGGTGCCGTTCTCGGGCAACCGGCCGGGTCGCTCGGACCGAACACCTCCGCCGTCGATGCCGGGGATGCGTTGGTGAAGAGTGCCTTCGCCGGCCTCCATCCGTTCACCGTCCTCTCTCAGGGCCAGCGCGCGGGAGAGGTCGAGTCACCATGGGGTGCGACAGCGCCCGTGACCGTGGCTCACCCGGTGAGCGTGATCGGGTGGCCCGGTCTCGTCGTCACCGTCGTCGCAAGCCCGCGCACCCTGATTGCGACCGATGGCTCCATCCGAAGCGGGACCCAAGTCGGGACGTTGCGGGCCGAGTTGGGCGGTGGCTCGACCACCCCGGAGGCACTGCGAACCGCCAGTGCGCTGGCGGGGCCCGGGGTGTGGTGGCGCCTGACACGCTGAATCGAGCTGGCCCGGGCGAACGAGGAACTGCCGCTGGCCACATCTGGTCAGCGGCGGGGCAAACGGAGGTGACGTGATCGTCATCTTCGGCGCCGATCGGATGGGCACACGAAGGGAGGCCGACCAGGCCGCGACCGCCGTTCAGACGCTGTGCGTCGACCGCGGACACACCACGTTCAGATCAGGACCTGAATGGGTAGTCCGAGGCTATGGTGCTCGGAGGCGGAGACCCGTCATCGGCGGGTCGGCACGGCGGGAGGATCAGTGAGCCTTTTGAGCGGGACCCCTACGACCTTTCCGGGTTTTGCAGGATCCGGAACCACAATCACCATTCCCTCGGTTCAAGGTGGGTCACTCGGGGTCGGTTCCAGTAGTGGTGTGTCGATCGGGTCCTCGAGCGCCGGGCTCGCCACATCCCTCCTCAGCGTGTTCCTCGAGGTCTTCGCCGTCTTGTTCGCGCTCTCGCTCATCGGCGTCTTCGTCATCATCGTCGTCGCCAATAGAGCCGATCCTGATCCGAGCGGCAGACGACCACAATCGGTCTACTTCTTCGCCATGTCTTTCGTAACGCTCTCCATCGCAATCTTGAGCTCGGCGCTGGTTGTCGGAGGCGTGGTCGTGGCGATTGGTCACACCTCCAATGCCGTCTCGAACGCGGCCGGACGGGCGATCCTCGTGGGAGCCTTGGCCACGTTTGTCAGCGAGTTCGTCCTCGTCACACACCTGCGCCGGGGACTTGAACTCGCCCGAATCGACAGTGAACCTCCGGGTCCGTCCCGGCGTGTCGGCCAGAGTTACGTGTCCTCAGTGGCCTTCGTCGCCGTGATATCACTCCTCGTTCTCTTCGTATTCGACGTGTACTTGATCTTCGCGATCGTGTCTCCGGCAACGTTCGGATCCTTCGGGGGCCGAACCGACACGGCTCGTGTGCTGATCGTGGCCGGTTACCTCTGGGTGGCGGCAGCCGTCGTCTTGGCGACGCATCGCAACCTGTTGTCTCCGGGGCTGCAGATCTTCCGACGTCCACGTCAGTCGACGGGGTTGGAGCACTGATCTCTGAGCCTGTGATCGGCGAGCCCTTCGGTCCGGAAGGACTCGCCGGCCGGGTCTATGCGGCCTGCTCCGAGACGCGAGGTCGGCGTCCAAGCAGCGCCCAACCTGATGCGAGAACCCCCAGGCCGACGAGGACGGCGAACCCGAGCACGTCAGTGCACGGCCTGAGCCGATGCAGCGAGTTTCTCCGCTTCCGCGACGCCCACCTCGTCGGTGAGCTTGGGAACCTCTCTGAAGTACCAATGGATGACGTCGAGAGCCGGCGCGGCAAGCGGCCCGGCCCAGTCGCGAAAGAGCTCGGTCACGACGGCGAGTGCCGTCGTCGGAACCGCGCCCGCATGCGCCAGCCGCTCGATGCCGGTGCGGTGCGCGGTCTGAGACCGTCCGCCGACAGCGTCGGTGACGTACAGCACCTCGTACCCGTCCTTCAGCGCTTGGACGGTTGCGAACGTGAGGCATATCTCTGTGTGGAGTCCACCGATGATCAGTCGCTTGCGTCCCGTGGACTTCACGGCTTCGCGAAATGCCTGATCCTCGAAGGCGTTCATCGAGGACCGATCGATCGGCTCGATACCATCGAGCTCGGACAGCACCGATGGAAGCGTGGGTCCGTTGAAGCCGAATTGGACGCCCACGGTCGACAGGACGATCGGCATGTCGAATGCCTTCGCCGTTTTGGCCAGCAGGCGAACATGCAGCTCCACCAGGTCAGCGTCCGTTTCCGATCGTATGACCTCGAACATCTCCTTCTGGTAGTCGATCAATACCAGGGCGCAGTCATCTGCAGTCCAGACACCCAGATCTTTGGTCATGTTGCCCTCCTCCATCTCCGCTCGCCGCTCGAGGTCACCGGGTGTGGGTGTATTGAACGGACCTTCCCCGAAGACCCAAAACGCGCTTCAGGCGATCAGTCGGCACCGCACGATGTCGAGGAGGCCGTCGTTCGCTCCACCGGGCTGGCTCAAGTTTCCGAAGCTCAGCGTATCGGACTGTATTTGCGTTGGCAAGCAATTTCTGTTGGAAGCAGTTTTTTGGTGAGCTCCGAGACTCCTTAACGCCGGACGCTGCACCGAAAAGTTCGACTGCGCCCAGGTCAGCGATTCGATTCGCTTCGCGGCGGTTCTCTCAGAGCTGGCGAGAACCCGGACCTGGAGCGGCCTTTGGATCGGCCGTAGACGACGTTTTGCTTGCTGACGCAATCCTCTCCGTGTACATTGACCCGATCGACAAACTTTGTGCCGAGCGGAACAACAAGGACGTGAGCGTCGCCCCTTTACGGCATCGTCGGTGGTACGCGGGCCGCTGAATACCTTCTACTGATCGCCGGCGAGCTCCGGAGAGCGAACGTGCGAACGAACGTCGCGTTGTCATTGCTCGGCGAGTTCCAGAACGCCACGACTTCGAGCCGGGTGAGCATCAAGATCGGGCGATCGACACCGTGATTGGTGGGGTAGTGTCATGGAGCGCGGCACTCGCACCGTTGCGCACGACCGCCAACGCTGCGTGAGAGTGGTAGACGAAGGTGTCGGTTCGTAAGGGCTCTCAATCTGGCGCCGACGAGCGGAGGGTTCGATTTCGGTCGGCGCAGGACCATCTCCGCCAGATGGATCCCGTGATGGGACGCCTCATAGAGCAACGGCCAGACTTCGATCCGCAGGCGTGGCTGAACGAACTCCCGCCGATGGACCTGTTTGGGTCGCTTATCTTTCAGGTCACCGGCCAACAGTTGTCAGTCGCTGCGACCAGACGAACCATTGAGCGCGTCACGGCGCTCTTTGGTGGGCACTTGCCCTCCCCTGACGAGTTGTTGACGGCCGAACCGGACGACCTGCGAGCTGCCGGACTCTCGTGGCGCAAGGTCGGGACGCTGCGAGATCTGGCCGAACGCCTCACGGATGGCCGACTGGACACGAAACGTCTCAGGGGGATGCCGGACGACGAGTTCATCGCGGAACTGACGGCCGTTCCGGGTATCGGGCCGTGGACTGCACAAGGCGCGTTGCTCGTTGCCCTCCGACGGGAGGACGTCGTCCTGCCGGGCGATCTCGCATTGCGCAAAGCGGTGCGGAGTGCCTATCGCCTGAATCATCTGCCGAGTCAGGAGGAGGTTCTCGAGATCGCCGAGAAATGGCGGCCGTTCCGCAGCCTGGCCACGTCCTATCTCTTCTCCGCCGCGCTCGAGCCCGGCAACGTCCAGGCAACGTCATGACCAGCCAGCTCTCCATGCAACTCAGGGCCGATGGGATTGCAGGAGGCACCGATCGGGTCGCAACCGTCGGCGGCGAGAGCCAAATACTCGTGAGCCGATCTGACGGCGGCTGAGCCCGTCGTTCGGTGCTGGTCACGAAACGCCGGTCGTTCACATGACCAACACCCAAATGGCGGCGGCTGAACTGCTCTCACCTGTTGAGGAAAATCTATGGCGGCCGACCATCCGCGTCCTCACCGCCCTTCCGTCGCGCCTCGACGCCGACCTCGTGCACGGCGTTGGTCTTACCGCAAGCGAGTGCGCAACCCTCGTGAAGCTATCCGATGCCCCCAATCACGCGCTTCGGATGACCGACTTGGCCAAAGCCCTTGGTTTGTCGGCAAGCCGGACAACGCGTCTGGTTGATGGTTTGCGAGGAACACGGACTATTGGCCAAAGTTGCCAGTTCCGCCGCTGCGCGCAGCACCCGCGCACGAATTGGATCAAAGGGGATGGCAAAGCTGAAGCATGCCCGGCTGGTTCATGTTCAGATCGTCCGTAGTCGTTTTCTCGACCACGTCGACTCTTTGTCGATCGGGCCACTTGTAGACACCTTCTCCGCCGTGGCCCGTCAACTCGAGGACAGCTCGCGTCGAACCATGAAATAGACATTCTTGGTGCGCCTGTCCCGCAATTGCTTCGAGAAGCAAGTTATCCTGAACTCATGACGAAGGCCGAGCCACTCTCCCCGGCAGAAGAAGCACTGTGGCGGGCGATCATGCGCATTGTCAAGGTATTGCCTCGGTGTCTCGACTCCGACCTGATCCACGGTGCTGGTGTGAGCGCGAGCGATTACACGACGATCATGCATCTCTCCGAAGCACCCAACCGTGAACTCAGGATGAGCGACCTGGCCGGTGCGACCGGACTCTCTGCGAGCCGGATGACCCGCCTGGTCGATGATCTCCAATCACGTTCTCTGGTGACGAAGATAGCCAGCTCGACCGATGCTCGAGGCAACGTGGCGAGATTGACGCCACGAGGCATGGCCAAGTTGAGGGCGGCCTGGCCTGTGCATCTCTCGAGCGTCCGTACTCGATTCTTTGATCACATGGACACCACCGAGATCAAGCTCGTGGCGGTTGCAATGTCAGCCGTAGCCGATCAGCTCGAAGACGGTTAGCCGGGCCGTACGAGGCCGGAAATTCACCGACTGAGGTCCGTTCGTGCGCCCTTCTTCGGCACCTCGAAACTGGACTTCGCTCACAACCCCTTCTGAAGTCGGGACGTCAGCACGATGTCCACGACGTCGGGAACCGTGTCCACACGCGCCCAATCGCGCTGTAACTCGCAGGCGAGGGATACCCATCCGATCGGCTGGGCGCCGGCTTGGACGATGCGCTCCAATCCCGCCCTGTGTGCCTCGGGCGACGTGCCGCCCACGGCATCGACGATCGGAAAAACCTCGTAACCGTCGCGGAGAGCATCGAGAGCTGGGAAGGTGAGGCAGACCTCGGTCCACAACGCGGTCATGATCAGCTTCTTGCGTCCGGTGGCCTCGACCGCCTGTCGGAATTCCACGTCCTCCCACGAATTGATTTGAGTTCGGTCGATCTCCTTGTCGTCCGAGAGGACTTCCTTGAGATCGGAAAGCGTCGGCGGTTGGCCATTTGCCGCCACGTTCACCGTCGACAGGACAATTGGGAGGTCGTAGGCTTTCGCGAGTCGTGCGACGCTCACGATGTTCCGAGTCAGTAGGTCGTGATCCATCGACGTCACCGCGGCCAGTTGGCTCGGTTGGTAGTCGATGACGAGAAGGGAGGCGTTCTGCGGCGTCAAAAGCGGATCTGCCACCGGATCACGCATCGGTTCACTGGTCATGGTCCTGGCTCCTATCCACGAACCGGCTGGTGCCGGCCCGAGGGAAATCATAAGGGTAGGTTGCTTGCCAACGCAAGTATAACGGCAGGGCGGCGGTGACCGCCGCCGAGGATGGAGGAAAGTGCAGCCGTCATCGTGAGGACGAAGCGAGTGAGGAGGAATTGCGACCACTTCGACCACCTGCAGCCCTGGCACGGATGGCCCTCGGGGCGCGACGAGTGCTCGGCATCGGGAAACCACGCCGCTGAACGCTTCTCGAGATCCGCCCATCCCGTTATCCGGTCCTGCGAACCCGGTGAGGAGCGGTGTCGTCATGACGTCGACGAGCTGGCATTTGAGCTCGAAGGTGCATCGCCCGCTCCTTGTCAGCCATAGGCTCCCGCTGCTATGTCCCTGTTCGACTACGACACCCGGCCTGCGACCCCCGGCGTTGTGTTGGTGGACACGGGGACGTCGGCGGCGGCGTACCGGATCCGCGACTTCCTCAGCCGGAACAGCTGCCAGTACGAATGGGTCGACATCACCGACTCAGAGAGAGTGCGCGCCCTTCTCGGGAACACCGAGATTGACGCACGATCGCTGCCGGTCTGCGTGCTCCCCGATGGCACTCAGCTCTCCCCCGCAACGCTCGAGCAGGTGGCAGCCGGCCTCGGAATGATGTCGGCGCCCTCACGCTCCGAATACGACCTGACCATTGTGGGGGCGGGCCCAGCCGGTCTCGCGGCCGCGGTCTACGCCGCATCCGAGGGCCTTCGGGCGTTGGTCCTCGAAGCCATAGCTCCCGGCGGCCAGGCGGGTACGACTTCGATGATCGAGAACTACCTGGGATTTCCCAACGGCATCAGCGGAAGCGAGCTGGCGACCCGCGCCGTCGCCCAGGCCCGTCGATTCGGAGCAGAGATACTGCTGGCGCGGCCGTTGGTCGGCATTTCGACAGAAGGCTCGGGGTATGGAGCGCTTCTGTCCGATGGGACGAGAGTTCTCGGACGAACGCTCCTGCTGGCGAGCGGGGTGGAGTGGAGACGTCTGGAAGTCCCCGGAATCGAAGAGCTGCTCGGTGCCGGCGTCTACTACGGAGCAGGACCGAGCGAGGCTCTGGGCTGTGCCGGAGCACATGTCGTCGTCGTCGGTGGAGGGAACTCTGCAGGTCAGGCGGTCGTGCGGTTCTCGCGGTATGCGATCAAGGTGACCCTCCTCGTCCGCGGGCCAGACCTCGCCACCTCCATGTCGAAGTATCTCATCGACGCGATCGCAGGTATCTCCAATGTCGACGTGCGAACGGGAACTCAGGTTGTCGACGTCAACGCCGACGGGCACCTGCAGGAGGTTCTCGTCAAGTCGTCAGACGGTCAGACTGCGCAACACCTCCGCGCCGACGCTTTGTTCATCTGCATTGGGGGCGAGCCGCGAACCGACGCAGTCGGTGGGACAGGACTCGTGATCGACAACGCCGGCTTCGTCACGACGGGGAGTGACCTGGCCTCGTCGACCCGAGTCACGACAGGATGGGACATGCCTCGGCCTCCTCTGCCCCTCGAAACGAATCTCCCCGGCCTCTTCGCCGCCGGCGACGTCAGGCGAGGATCGATCAAGCGCTGTGCGGCGGCTGTCGGGGAGGGCTCGATGTCGGTTGCTCTGGTGCACCAAAGGCTGGCGGAGATCGGCGGTGAGTAGCACCGCGATGCCCCGAGACCTGACCGCCCAAGCCGTCACCGAGTTCTCGCAACTCAGCTCACTCGATCGCATCGCGGCGGTCGCGGAAGCCCTCGAACACAATGGCGTTCGGACCTTCGTGGTCCAGTCGGGCGACGAAGCGAGAACCACGGTTGATTCGTTGATTCCTCTCGGTTCAGAGGTCTTCAACAACACTTCACGCACTCTCGAATCGATCGGCGTGGCGGATGACATCGAGCGATCCGGACGATACGTGCCGCTCCGTTTGCGCCTCTTCCAAATGGACCGGGAAATGCAGGCTCGCGAAATGCGGATCCTTGCCGCGTCGCCCGACTTCGTCGTCGGAAGCGTGCACGCCGTGACCGAGGGAGGATCGCTACTCGTTGCTTCTGCGAGTGGAAGCCAGCTGGGTCCGATCGTGTCGGGAGCCGAAAAGGTCATCTTGGTCATCGGGGGTCAGAAGATCGTTCCTGACCTCGAAACCGGGATCCGGCGAATCCTCGAATACTCATTCCCGCTTGAGGACCGGCGGGCACGAGAGGCGTATGGCGTCCCGAGCGGAGTGAACAACATCTTGATCATCAACCACGCGGTGGCGGCTGACCGAATTACCGCGATCCTCGTCCACGAAGCGCTGGGGTTTTGATGCGATCGATTCGGACGGTCGAGCCCGACGCACATCGTGGCAGGAGAGAGGGTGGCACCTCGGTCGGCGGCCGGAGAGAACACCACTATGGCAAGCTTGCCCGAATCACATGAGATTGCCTCGAGTCGGCTGATGCGATGAAGCAGAGGGGACGCTAAATGACGGATGAAGAGATCGATACCACGGTCCCACCCACTGGAACGGGATGCCTCGAATGCGAGAAGGCCGGCGGTTGGTGGCTCCACCTGCGACGGTGCGCGAAATGTGGCCACATCGGATGTTGTGACAACTCTCCCGCCCAGCACGCGACGAAGCACGCCCACGAATCAAGCCACCAGATCATCGCGAGCTTCGAGCCCGGCGAGGACTGGTTCTATGACTACCGGACGGACGAGTTTTTGACGGGTCCGCCTCTTGCTCCGCCGACTGATCATCCTCTCGATCAACCAGTGCCCGGCCCGAGAGGACGTGTCCCACCTGACTGGCAGCAGCGACTGCACTGATAGCTGCGCCGGGGTGGGATCATGTGGTCGTCGCTGGCTACGAGGTACCAACTCGGCTTGACCCGCCAGGCGGGGTCGGTGACGGCCCCGTTGAGCGCTTCGACGCCCCACGGCACCGGCGAGTCGGCCATGAACGCCGCCAGTTTCGGTGAGACGTCAGCGGCAAAGGAGGCCCGGAACTTCTCGCGGCCCAAGAAGAGAAGACCATCGCCGTCGGAACGATCGGCGGAACGGGAGCCCCCGGCGCCGGGTTGGCGATGAGAGTCCCGACTGATTCTCCCTTGTCCGGGGCGAAGGCGGCGGTGTAGACGAGTGACTGGACCTTGGGTTCGGTTCCGGCCTCGGTGATCACGACACCACTGTAGGAATGGCCGACCAGGACGACGGGAACCGTCGACGAATCCGCCGTGGACAAGCACGACGCTGGCTCGAGGTGACGAGGAGGTGGAGGTCATGATCGCCTGCCGCAACGTCGCGTTGCAGCATCTTGGGCGGGTCCAGGATTACACCTCCCGTCTACGCCGAGACGACCGTGCCACTGCGCCAAGAGCTCATTCAGTGGAGACGGATCAGTTGATAGCCCGACGAGGCGATGGAACCACTGTCAAGGACGAGCCTGGACCAGCGCGGCATCAGGTCTCTCCCGGCGCAATCACCTCCAATGGTTTTGGGCCTTGAATGTGGTACACCGGGAAAGCGGTACCGTTCCCAAGTTCTCCTCCTTCGTTGTCGCCCCAGCACTCCACATTTCCGGCAGTCGTTGTGGCGCAGTAGGAGCCCGAGGCGTCCCCGTCGAGCGAGGCAACCCCGTTGAGCGTTCCGATCCCAGCGACGCCCACAACCTGAACCGGCGTCGGACGGGGGCCGGCCCGCTCTCCGTCTCCCAGCTGGCCGTAGACGCCCTTGCCCCAGCAGTCGACGCCACCTGACGTGAGGACTGCGCACATGGAGTCAAAATCATTGCTCAAGAGGGAGGCCACACCCGTCAACGTGCCGATGCCACCGACTGCCTCCACCTCGACGGGAATCGAGCTGGACCCGAGGACCCGCTGATAGAGCTTGCCGTTCCCGAGCGCCCCGTCATGGGCGTAGCCCCAGCAGTCGACGCCACTTGACGTGAGGATGGCGCAGAACTCTTTGTCGTATGTCGTGCCCCCCGCTGCGATGGACTGCACCCCTGAGAGCAGGCCGTTGCCCGCGACCCCTAGAACCTCTACGGGCGTGCCCGAGTTTTGGAGAGAATCGTTTCCCAGCTGACCATTGACGTCGGATCCCCAGCAATCGACCTGGCTCGATTCGAGTACTGCGCAATACGACTCGTTCCCGTCACTGACCAGCGATGACGCCCCGGTGAGGACGCTGCTGCCACCAACTCCCTGGACCTGCACTGGTGTCGCGCTGTTCGTATTCACCTCTGCGTTGCCCAACTGGCCCGCATCGCCGTCACCCCAACAGTCCACCGCGCTCGAAGTGAGGAGCACACAGAACGAGTCGCCGGCGTCCTGGGCCAATCCGACAACACCAGACAGCACCCCTGATCCACCGACGCCCACGACTTGGACCGGCGTCACGCTTCCTCTCGGGGGATTTTCGCTCGAGTAGAACATGCCGTCCCCGAGCTCGCCGTTGACCCCGTAGCCCCAGCAATCCACCCCACCCGAGGTGAGGACACCGCAGAACGTGCCGTTGGCGTCGCCGACCAGCGATTCAACCCCACTGAGGCTTCCCGACCCGCCTACCCCCGACACGGGTACGGGTGTATCACTTCCATCGTTCAATCCAGAGGTGAATGTCCCGTTCCCGAGCTCGCCGTTACCACCAAAGCCCCAGCAGTCCACTCCGCTCGAGTCAAGGAGAGCGCAGAACGTGCCGCTGGCGCCTTCGGCATTCAACCCCCATGACGAATCTACCAACGACTCGGCACCCGAGAGGAGGCCGGTACCGCCCACACCCACAACTTGGACCGGCACGCTGATTCCCGTGTTGTACGAGTAGGTCACGCCGTTTCCCAAAACACCGTCGTTCGCCAAGCCCCAGCAATCCACCCCTCCCGCTGTGAGGAGTGCACAACGTGTCCCGGCATTGTCCGTTTCAGTGCTGCGCACGCCCGCGAGAGGGAAGCCCCCGGCACCAGGTGTGACGGTGACGGTGACGGATGCTCGCGTGCTTCGTCCCGAGTAGTAGGCGACGAGCTCTATTACGTAGACCTCGTTGCTGTCCGAGGAGTTCTGCGGGAAGACAACAGACTGCTCGAAGTTGTAGCAGTCCTTCGGGCCGGATCCGCCCAGGAGCGGCGGGTCGGAGTTGACGGTGCAACTCGAAACGTGGCGGACCGAACCTGACAGAGTCGACACTCCTCCCGGCGTCGCGACGCTTGTCGGATTCGCGACGAATTCCTCGATTTTCGGCGGGTTCGTGGCGGCACTCGAGGGAACCGTGATGTACACCCCTCCGACCACCATGAGAGCCCCGGCTGCCAGAAAGTGGATTACGTGCTTTCGAAGGATCATCGTTGCCCCCAATCAAGCCCAGAACGATCGAAGCCAGACGGCAGTTTCGTTCCAAGCTGGTAATCCTGCGCTTCCGGCAGGACAGGGCATCTCGCGCACCCGTCAGGAGAATCCGTATCGGCGCGCCTCTGCGCCCCCGTGTGATGCTGTCAGAGACGTGCCGCGCTGACAAGTGGCACCGCATATGGGCAGGCGACAGGGTCGCGTTCCGCTGCGCCTATCGACCCGACCCGGATCCGTGTTCCATGACCCGTGATCGGCCCTTCCGGGCTATCCACGGGCCGGTCAGCGCCCTCTCGTAGCGCCCGCGTCCGACGAAGCTGACCGCCCAGCGGGCCAAGGCGCCGAACCGGTTCTTGAAGCCGGTCAAGAACGCCAGGTGGACCGTCAACCAGAGCAGCCATCCGACAAATCCACCCACCTCGACGAAGCCGATCTTTGCCACCGCGCTGAAACGGGAGACGACGGCCAGCGTGCCGAGGTCTCGATACCGGAAGCGGCGCGACGGCTTGCCGTCCAGGCGGCGCCGAATCGTGCGTGCAGCATGCACCCCGGACTGGATGGCGACTTCGGCCACACCGGGGAGGTCGCCGAGTCCCATGAGGTCCCCGACAACGAAGACCTCGGGATGGCCCGGGAGCGAGCAGTCCGGTGCGACCTCGACTCGGCCGGACCGGTTGAGTTGCGCCCCGGCACCAGCCGCCAGGTCGGCGCCGATTCCCGCCGCCTGCATCCCGGCCGCCCACACCTTGGTCGCGGCCTCGACGCGCTGGGTCGTCTTGTCCGACTTGGTGATCACCACGCCACGTTCGTCGATGTCCGTCACCATCGCGCCGAGGTGCACCTCGACTCCCATCTGGCCTAGCTCCCGTTCGACCCGAAGCGACAGATGGGTCCCCATTGAGTGGACCAAGTGATCAACACCCTCGACGAGGACGACTCGGGCCTGGCGAGGATCGATGCGCCGGTAGTTGTTCCGCAGCGCCCGCTGAGCGAGCTCTCGCAGCTGCCCGGCCATTTCCACCCCGGTGGGGCCACCACCAACGATGACGAAGGTCATGAGGCGACGGCGTTCCGCGTCGTCTGTCGCGGCTTCGGCCAGCTCGAACGCGCCAAAGATCCGGCCGCGCAGAGTCAGCGCATCGTCGAGCGATTTCATGGTGCAGACGTAAGGCTTGAACTCCTCGTGCCCGAAGTAGGAGGTCTCGGCACCGCACGCCACGATCAGGCTGTCATAGGGGATCGCCATCGACTGTCCGAACTCGTCGGCATGCACCACACGGGCCTCGACGTCGATCCGTTGCACCTCTGCCATGACCACCCTGGTGTCTGCATACCCGCGGAACACCTCGCGGATCGGTGGGGCGATCTGGCCTTCGGAGAGAATCCCGGTGGCGACCTGATAGAGCAACGGCTGAAAGAGGTGGTGGTTCCTCCGGTCCAGCAGCGTGACCGAGACGGGCGCCCCCTTGAGGGCGCGGGCAGCGAAGAGACCGCCGAAACCACAGCCGATGATCACGACGTGGTGCAGGACCGGTCGGCCTACGTCATTCGGGCTGGGATGGATCACGAAGCCCCGACACTATGACCTTTACGATGTTCGGACCCCAACGCGTTCGTCTTGCCGGGGACCGGACGGAGTCTCGGCCCGGAGCACGCCGGCACCCGCATCGAGTGTTCCGCCTTCAGGAAGGCGCCGGCATGCCCCTCGACGGCGGCTGGGTGGAGACGCACCGGCGAGACGCGTTTCGTCCTCGCCGACAGGGCCTGCCCGAAGGATGGGATCAGTTGATGTGGATCCCCGAGATCGCCCGGGCGATCACCAATCGCTGCACCTCTGAAGTGCCCTCGAAGATGGTGTAGATCTTCGAGTCCCGGTGCCACTGCTCGACCGGGTTCTCACGTACGTACCCGTAACCGCCCAGGATCTGAATCGCCTGGTCGGTCACCCACACCGCGTTCTCCCCGGCGTAGAGCTTGGACATGGAGCCCTCGCCGTTCTCGAACCTCTTCCCGGTCGACGCCATGTTCGCGGCACGGTGCACCAGGAGCCGGGCGGCGTCGGTGTGCATCTTCATGTCGGCCAGCTTGAAGGCGATGGCCTGGTTCTCGATGATGGCCCGGCCGAACTGCCTCCGCTCCTTGGCGTAGTCGAGCGTGTACTCGTAGGCGGCACGGGCGATCCCGACCGCCTGCGCGCCGACGATCGGACGCGACGCCTCGAAGGTGGCCATGGCGGCCTGGGTCGAGGTCTTCTTGCCCTCACGGGCCCGAGCCAGGCGCGTGTCGAGCTTCTCCTTGCCGCCGAGCAGGCAGCGCCCCGGCACCCGGCAGTCGGTCAGGACGACCTCGGCCGTGTGGGAGGCCCGGATGCCCATCTTCTTGAACTTCTGCCCTTGCGCGATCCCCGGCGTGCCTTCGGGCACCACGAAGCTGGCCTGCCCGCGGCTGCCGAGCGAGGGGTCGACCGAGAGCACGAGGACGTGGGTGTTGGCGATGCCGCCGTTGGTGATCCACGTCTTCGTCCCGTTGAGGACCCATTCGTCCTTGGCCTCGTCGTAGACCGCGCGCGACTTGAGCGAGGAGACGTCCGACCCGGCGTCGGGCTCGGAGACGCCGAAGGCGGCGAGCTTGACGTCGTCCGGCGTCCCGAAGCACTGCGGGATCCACTCGCCGATCTGTTCGGGGGTGCCGTTGGCGAAGATGCCGGCGACGGCGAGCGTCGAGCCGAAGATGGCCAACCCGATCCCGGCGTCGCCCCAGCTCATCTCCTCGTTGACCAGGCACATCATCAGGCCGGTCGGGTCCGAGAAGCACTGGGCGATGAAGTCGAAGGAGTACAGCCCGATCCCCGCCGCCTCCTGAATGATGGGCCAGGGCGTCTCCTCACGCTCGTCCCACTCGCGGCCCGCCGGCCGCACCACGTTCTCGGCGAACTCGTGGACCCACTTCTGGATCTGAATCTGGTCCTCGTTCAGCTCGAGCGAGAAATCGGCCATCTCGGCCCTCCTTTTGACGCCCACCAGCGATTGGCACGGTTCCCGAGGCGACCTTGAGTCCTCGGGTGCCCTCCAGGTTACTCTGCAGTAACCTACTGGGCGGTAGCAGCCCACGAATCGCGATCTGACCAGGGACGACGCTGATCCGCCCCAGGCTCCCCCTCCAGCCCTGCCCCGTCGTCGATCCCCTGCCACGCCGTGGGATCGGTCAGCGATGGATGGCCGTTCCCGACGGCGTGTCCTCGACGGTCCACCCCAGCGCCACCAGCTCGTCGCGCAGCGAGTCGGCCCGGGCGAAGTCCTTGGCTCGGCGTGCCTCGTCGCGTTGGGCGACGAGTCGGTTGGCCGCCTCGTCCACGTCGCCGGACCCTCCCCGGAGGGGAACACCCAGCGCCGCCGCCAGGACGGCTGCGGTCCGGGCCAGCCGAGCGCCTTCGTCCGCGTCGCCGGCGTCGGCCACGGAGTGGGCGGCAGTCACCAGCTCGAAGACGCCCGCCAGCGCGCCCGGAGTGTCGAGGTCGTCGTCCATCCGCGTCCTGAACGAGGCGAGCGCAGCGGGGTCCACGTCGCCGGCGTCGCTCGCCTCGACCACGTACCCGCGGCCGCTCGCGGCCAGCAGGTCCGCGATGCCGAAGCGGCGGGCGAGAGCGTCGAGGCGATCGAGGCCCTTCTCGGCGTCGGCGACCGTCTGGGTCGTGACCTCTATGGGTGAGCGGTAGTGGGCGCGCAGCACGAGCAGGCGGTAGGCACGCCCGTCGCTCCGCTCGAGCATGTCGGTGAGCGAGGTGAAGTTCCCGAGCGACTTGGACATCTTCGTGCCCTCGACCTCGACCCAGCCGTTGTGAACCCAGTGCCGGGCGAAGTCCCGCCCGTCTGCGACGGCCTGGGCGCGCTCGTTCTCGTGGTGCGGGAAGGCCAGGTCCTGGCCGCCGCCGTGGAGATCGAAACCGTCGCCCAGGAGGTCCAGCGACATGACGACGCACTCGGTGTGCCAGCCGGGCCGTCCGGCGTGCCACGGTGCCTCCCACGTCGGCTCTCCTGGCTTGGCCTTCTTCCAGAGCGCGAAGTCGAGCGGGGAGCGCTTCTCCTCCACCGCCTCGACCCGGGCGCCGGTGCGCAGCGAGTCGAGGCTCTGGCGGGCCAGGAGCCCGTAGCCCGGGACCTGACCGACGTCGAGATAGACGCCGTCTCCCGTCTCGTAGGCCACGCCCCGGCCCAGCAGCTCGCGGACGAGCTCGATCATGTCGTCGACGTACGCCGTGGCATGAGGTGTCTCGTCAGGGCGCAGGACCCCGAGCGCGTCCATCGCCTCCCACCAGCGCGCCTCGAACTCGACGGCCACCTCGGGCTCGGTCCGCCCCTGCTCGTGCGCCCGCTTGATGATGTTGTCGTCGACGTCAGTGATGTTCGAGACGTAGGTCACCGCGAGACCGGTGAAGAGGAGGTACCGGCGCAACACGTCGAAGACGAGCGAATACCGGCCGTGTCCGAGGTGAGGCAGGTCGTAGACGGTCGGGCCACAGACGTACATCGACACTTCACCCTCGCGGCGGAGCTCGAAAGGCCGGACTGTCCCGGTCGCGGTGTCGTGGAGGCGCAGCACCCAGGTACGGTAACCCGATCATGTCGAGCCCCCTGACCGAATCGGCGCCGGACCTGCCGTCGATCCCAGCGGGTGCCCGAGAAGCCCACGCTCGACGGGCTGGAGCACCGCTGGTCCGAGGAGTGGGAACGCGCCGGGACCTACCGCTTCGACACGTCGGCGACGAGGGCCGAGGTGTTCTCCATCGACACCCCGCCACCGACCGTCTCGGGCTCCCTCCACATGGGGTCGGTCTTCGGGTACGTCCAGACCGACGCCATCGCCCGTTACCGGCGGATGCGGGGCTGGAAGCTCTTCTACCCCATGGGGTGGGACGACAACGGCCTGCCGACCGAGCGCCGGGTCCAGAACTACTACGGCGTGGCATGCGACCCCTCCCTCCCCTACGACCCCGACTTCGTGGCACCCGACGCCCCGGCCAAAGACGACGTCCGCATCAGCCGGCCCAACTTCATCGCGCTGTGCCACGAGCTCACCGCACAGGACGAGCAGGCCTTCGAGGACCTGTGGCGGCGCCTCGGCCTCTCGGTGGACTGGAGCCTGGGCTACGCGACGATCGACGACCGCAGCCGCCGGACGAGCCAGCGCATGTTCCTGCACAACCTGGCCCGCGGCGAGGCCTACACGTCGGAGGCGCCCACGCTCTGGGACGTCGACTACCAGACGGCGGTGGCCCAGGCCGAGATGGAGGACCGCGAGCAACCGGGCGCGTACCACCGCCTGCGCTTCAGCGACATGGAGATCGAGACGACCCGGCCCGAGCTCGTGGCCGCGTGCGTTGCGCTGGTCGCCCACCCCGACGACGAGCGCTACCGCTCCCGGTTCGGTACGACCGTGCGCACCCCGCTCTTCGGGGTGGAGGTCCCCGTCCTCGCCCATCACCTGGCCGAACCGGACAAGGGATCGGGCATCGCGATGATCTGCACCTTCGGCGACGTCACCGACGTGGTCTGGTGGCGCGAACTCGAGCTGCCGACGCGCAGCATCGTGACGCGGACCGGGCGCATCACGCAGAGCCCGCCGCCTGACGTCCCCGACGGCGAGGCCTGGCACGCCATCGCGGGTAGGACGATCAAGCAGGCGCAGCGGGCCATGGTCGAGATGCTGGCCGCCTCGGGCGACATGATCGGAGAGCCACGGCCCATCACGCACCCGGTCAAGTTCTACGAGCGGGGCGAGCGGCCGCTCGAAATCGTGACCAGCCGCCAGTGGTTCATCCGCAACGGAGGGAGGGACGAGGAGCTGCGCGGCGCGCTGGTCGCGCGGGGTGACGAGCTGGACTGGCACCCGCCCTACATGCAAGTGCGCTACGCGGATTGGGTGAACGGATTGAACGGCGACTGGCTGATCAGCCGCCAGCGCTTCTACGGGGTGGCCGTGCCCCTCTGGTATCCGCTCGGGCCCGACGGCGAGCCCGAGCACGACTCGCCCCTGGTGCCCGACGAGTCGCTCCTGCCCGTCGACCCCACGACCGACGTCCCCGACGGCTATCAGGAGGACCAGCGCGGCGTGCCCGGCGGCTTCGTGGGAGACCCCGACGTCATGGACACGTGGGCGACCTCGTCGGTGACCCCGCAGATCGTCTGCGGGTGGGAGGACGACCCGGTGCGCTTCGCCGCCACCTTTCCGATGGACCTGCGGCCGCAGGGCTACGAGATCATCCGCACATGGCTCTTCTCGACGATGCTGCGCTCGCACCAGGAGCACGGCGCTGTCCCGTGGAAGCACACCACGATCAACGGTTGGGTCCTCGACCCGGAGCGGAAGAAGATGTCCAAGTCCAAGGGCAACGTCGTCACTCCGATGCCGCTGGTGGAGGAATTCGGGTCAGACGCCGTGCGCTACTGGGCCTGCAACGGCCGCCCCGGCACCGACACGGCCGTCGACAAAGGGGTCATGAAGATCGGCCGCCGGCTGGCCATCAAGGTGCTCAACGCGTCGAAATTCGCCCTGGGGCGTCTCGGAGACGGACCCGTGCCCGGCGTCGAAGCGGTGCGCGAGCCCATCGACGCCGCGCTGCTGGCCCGCCTGGGCCGGCTCGTCGTCGCGGCGAGCGAGGCGCACGAGGGATTCGACTATGCCCGTGCCCTCGAGCTGACGGAGACCTTCTTCTGGTCCTTCTGCGACGACTACGTCGAGCTGGTCAAGTCGAGGGCCTACGGCGAGGACACGGCTCCCGGCGCGGCCTCGGCCCGGGCCACGCTGGCCGTGGCCCTCTCGGTCCTGCACCGCCTCTTCGCCCCCTTCCTCCCGTTCGTGACCGAGGAGGTGTGGGGGTGGTGGCAGGAGGGTTCCGTTCACCTCGCGCCGTGGCCGGACCCGGCCGAGCTCGGGCCAGCATCGGGGGCCAGAGGAGGGGGAGGGAGAGGGGGAGACGAAACCGTGCTGGCGGTGGCCGCCGAGGTGCTCGGCGCGGTGCGGCGCGAGAAGACGACGCACAAGAAGTCGATGCGCGCCCGGGTGGCGCGCCTGACGGTCACCGGCCCCGATGACCTGATCGCCGCGGTCGAGTCGGCGCGCCGCGACCTCGTCGACGCCGGGGGACTGGACGAGCTGGTGTACGCGAGGGGCGACGCGCTCAGCGTCGAGGTGGAGCTCGCCGACGAGGGCGGCGCCGGAGGCGGATGAATCAGGCTTCGCTGGCGATGGACACCGCGGCGCGGGCCCCGGTCACGAAGTCGCCGACGGCCGAGGTCGTGGCCTGGCAGCGCAGGGAGGCCAATACGTCGAAAGCGTGCTGGGCCAGCGGGAGTTCGGCGTAGGCGACCGGCGCCCCGGACACGGCGCGGAGCCGCTCCACGAAGGTGCGGGCGACCTGCACCGGCACGAGCGTGTCGTTGGCGCCGTGCAGGACGAAGAACGGCGGCGCGTCGGGACGGACGCGCAGCGTGGGCGAGGCGGAGCGGAACACCTCGGGATGCTCGGCCATGGTCGTCTTCATGACGCTCTTCTCCAGCATCTTGAGCAGGCCCGGACCGTACAGGCCCGAACCGTCCGGGTCGCCCGTCATGTCCATCACCCCGTAGAAGGGCACGCAGGCCTGGACCGAGGTGTCGGCGCCCTCGAACCCGGGCTGGTACGCCGGGTCGCCGGCGCTCAGCGCGAGCAGCGCGCACAGGTGCCCGCCGGCCGAGCCCCCGCTGACCGCGACGAACGAGGGGTCGCCGCCGTACTCGGCGATGTGCTCCTTGACCCACGCCACCGCCCGCTTGGCGTCCACGATGTGGTCGGGCCAGGTCGCCTTGGGGCTCAGGCGGTAGTTGATGGCGACGCACACCCACCCGCGCGCCACCAGCTCGTACATCATCGGCTTGCCCTGCTCGCGCTTGTCGCCGATGATCCACGCGCCGCCGTGTATGTACACCATGACCGGGGCGGGCGGGGCGTTGCCGGGCTTCAGCTTCGAGCGGTAGACGTCGAGGCGGTGCCGGCTCAGCCCGTCGCCGGCGTAGTCGATGTTGTGCACGACGTCGACCGCCCTCGACTTGAAGGGGATGGCTCGGGTGACCCGCCACCATTTGCCCCACGTCGGGTCGACCGGGCGGTCCGGCACGGGGAAGGTCTCCGAGCGGACCTCGTCGAGCGAGCGGGCGACGACGGCGGCCGCCCTGATTCCGGCCACCCCGAGGCCGAGGAGGCCGAACCACGCTGTGACCGCGAGCGCGAGGCCGAGGTAGCCCGCCCATCCGTCGAGGGCCCCGAATTTGATGAACAGGGCCGTGGCGATCATCTGCCAGACGATGTTCTGGAATGCGAGCTCTCCTGCTATCCAGGCGAGCGAGAACGAGAAGATGGTGAACGGTTCCCGCCGGATGGGCCGGTAGGCCATGACCACGGCGACGGCGCCGACGAGGGTGACGGCGAGGAAGGCGTACGGCACGGCGTCCATCATCGCCCATGCCGGTGTCGGGTGGGGGGTCGACGGCCGGGATGATCGGCATGGCCGGCGGGAATTGCCGCCGGGCAGCGCGTGATGGGAGGTTATGGCGGCGCGATCGTCGGAAGGAGAGCCGATGGCCCCCGAACGCCTGACCGGGCTCGATGCGAGCTTCCTCTACATGGAGACGCCGACGCTGCATATGCACGTCGCCATGACGGCGGTTTTCGACCCCGCGACGGTCCCGGGCGGGTACTCGTTCCGCCGGGTCCGCCAGCTCATCAACGATCGCATCCCCCTCGTTCCGGTCTTCCAGCGCCGGTTGGTCGAGGTCCCCCTGCGGCTCGGCCACCCGGTCTGGGTCGACGACCCCGAGTTCGACATCGACAACCACCTGCGCCGGGCCGCGCTTCCGTCCCCAGGGGGGATGCGCGAGCTGGGCGACTTCGCGGCCGACGTGATCAGCCGGCAGCTCCACCGCGATCGGCCCTTGTGGGAGATGTGGATCGTCGAGGGCGTCGAGGACGGGAAGATCGCGCTCGTGGTCAAGATGCACCACAGCACCATCGACGGCGTCTCGGGCGCCGAGCTGCTCGGGGTGCTGTTCGATCTGGAGCCCGATCCACCGGTCGACCCGAATCCGCCGGAGCGCCAGCTCGACTCGCGCGTCCCTTCGAACGTCGAACTCGTCTCCCAGGCGGTGGCGGCCAGCCTCATCGCCCCGTTCGAGGTGGCACACATCGCGTGGCGCACGGCATGGAACGTGCTCGGGGTGCGGCGGGTGCGCCAGGGCCTCTCGGCCAAGGCGGCGCTCCCGCTCACGGCGCCGCGCACGTCCATCAATGTCGCCGTCCACTCCCGGCGGCGCGTGGCTTTCGCTGCCGCCAGCCTGGAGGACGCGAAGAAGCTCAAGAACGCGATGGGGACGACGGTCAACGACGTCGTGCTGGCCATGTGTGCAGGGGCGCTGCGGACGTATCTCGAGGCCGGCGACGAGCTGCCCGAGATCCCGCTCGTCTCGGTGGTGCCGGTGTCGGTGACGCCCGACGTGGCCGAGCTGCGGGGCTCCAACAAGGTGTCGGCGATGTTCGTGCAGCTGCCGTGCCAGCTCGACGACCCGCTCGAGCGCCTCATGGCGATCCACGAGGGGACCAAGGGTGCCAAGGAGGAGCACAAGGCGCTCGGAGCCACGACACTTCAGAACTGGGCAGAGCACGCCAGTCCCAACGTCTTCGCCGCCGCAGCCCGGCTCTACACCGGCATGCGGCTGGCCGACCGCCATCGGCCGGTGGCCAATCTCGTCGTGTCGAACGTGCCCGGACCCGACTTCCCGCTCTATCTGGGCGGGAGCGAGTTGCTGGGCATGTTCCCGCTCGGCCCGGTGATGGACGGAATGGGCCTGAACATCACGATTATGAGCTATCAGGGCGTTCTGTACTGGGGGTTCGCCTCCGATGCGCGTGCCGTGCCCCGCCTCTGGGACATCGCGGCCGCCGTTCCCTATGCGCTGGCCGAGCTGATGGAGGCCGCCGGACTCGAGTCGGAGCCCTTCGACGTGCCGATCCACCTGGGTCCGGGCATGCCGCCCACGGCGAACTGGGTCCGCACGGCGGGCGCCACCCCGGAGGAGCGGGCGGGATAGATCCTTCGATTCGCTGTGGCGTATCTGCTCGGGCGTCGGGTACCGGTAGCCTGCCTGCCATGACCGTCCGTGAGCTCGGACACCTCGTCCTCTACGTTCGAGACGTCGAGCGCTCAGCCGCCTTCTACCGTGACGTGCTGGGCTGGCGCCAGATCATGCCGGCTCCCGGTGAGGTGCCGGCAGGGGCCGCGGCCTTCTCGTCGGGCCGGACGCACCACGAGCTGCTCCTCATAGAGGTGGGCGAGGACGCCACGCCCATCCCGGCCGGTCGCCGCGTCGGCCTGTATCACTTCGGCCTCAACGTGGGGGACAGTGACGACGATCTGCGCGCCGCGCTGGCCCAGGCCCGTGAGGCCGGTGCGACCGTGGTCGGAGCGTCGGACCACACGGTGACCCACAGCGTCTACCTGCTCGACCCTGACGGCAATGAATTGGAGCTCTACGTCGACGTGCCAGGCGTGGACTGGCGATCGGATCCGTCGCTGTTCGCCGCACCCATCCGACCGCTCTCCCTCTGAGCCGCCGGATGAGGATCGTCCCTGCCGGTGCGGGGGATGCTGATGCTGATGCTGATGCGGTTGACGAGGCCGCTGCGGCTCTCCTCGGGGGCAGGGTGGTGGTCGTCCCGACCGACACCGTCTACGGATTGGCGGCACTGCCTGCGTCCGACGCTGCGGTGCGGTCCGTCTACGCCACGAAGCAACGACCTGGGGAGCTCCACCTTCCCGTGCTGGCTGCCAGCCTCGGAGACGTGCGCGCACTCGGCGTGAAGGTCACCGGTGCGGCGGAGGCTCTCGCAGCCCGCTGGTGGCCCGGGCCGTTGACGATGGCCTTCGGCTTCGAGTCGGATGCGACGCGGCCTGACTGGTTGGCGACCCGGACCGAGGTCGCGGTGCGGGTCCCCGACCACGAGCTCCTCCGCCGCATCCTGGCCCGGACGGGGCCACTGTTCGTCACGAGCGCCAACCCGCACGGAGCTCCCACGCCCATCACCGCGTCTGCCGTGGTGACGGCGCTGAGCTACAGCCCCGAGGCGGCCGACGCGGTGGCTCTCGTGGTCGACGGGGGCAGGTTGACCGAGGTGCCCTCCACGCTGGTGAACGTGGCCGGTGCCGGTGACTGCCCCGTTGTCGAACGCGAGGGTGCGATCCCTGCGAGTGCCCTCGAGGCCGTGCTCGCGGTGCGACGGTGAGCCATGAGGACACTGCTCGCCATTGAAACCTCCTGCGACGAGACGGCAGCGGCCGTCGTCGACGAAGACGGAACGGTGCGCTCATCCATCGTGGCGAGCCAGACCGAGGTGCACGCCGGTTACGGCGGGGTCGTTCCCGAGCTGGCGAGCCGCGCCCACGTGGAGCTGATCAGCTGGGTCGTCGGCCGCGCCCTCGACGAGGGGGCGGTGACCGGTGCCGACCTCGAGGCGGTGGCGGTGACTTCGGGACCGGGCCTCGTCGGTGCCCTCCTCGTCGGGATCGCCAGCGCCAAAGGTCTTGCGCTGGGGTGGGGCATCCCGGTGGTGGAGGTGAACCACCTCGAGGCTCATCTCGCCAGCGTGTACCTGGCCGACGCGGATGTCCCCTTCCCCCAGACCGCTCTGCTGGTCTCGGGCGGCCACTGCCTCCTCACGCGCGCGACCGGGCCGGGGTGCTTCGAGTTGCTCGGCGAGACCGCCGACGACTCCATCGGCGAGGCCTATGACAAGGTCGCCCGATTCCTCGGGCTCGGCTATCCCGGCGGTCCCGTGCTCGACCGGCTGGCGTCGGGTGCTCCGGATGTGATCGCCTTCCCCCGCCCGATGCTCGGCGAGGGGTACGCCTTCTCCTTCTCGGGTTTGAAGACGGCAGTGGTGAACTTCGTGCGGGCAAATCCCGGCGTCCCGGTCGCTGACGTGGCGGCGTCATTCGTGGCCTCCTGCATGGACGTGCTCTGCGCCAAGCTCCGGCGGGCACTCGAGGAGTTCGGCGACCCCGCTCTGGCGATCGTCGGCGGGGTGGCAGCCAGTCCCATCCTGCGTGCCCGGGCCCAGACGCTCGCCGACGAGTACGGGACGCGGCTGCTGATCCCGCCTCAGTCGATGGCAACCGACAACGCGGCCATGATCGGGATCGCAGGCTGGCACCGGCTCTCGACCGTAGGCCCGAGCGACCCGTCGTTCGGACCCCAGCCGGATTTGCGACTGCAGTTCGCGTAACGACACTCCCCCGGGGCCGACCGTTCCGTCCCCGATGGCCGCCACCGCCAAGCCCAAGAGCACCGAGACCATCGGCATCGGCGCCGGAGCGCTCTCCAACGCCGAGCTGGCCCGAATGAACGACACCGGGCTCTTGGCCGAGCTGGCCCAAACGGCTCGGGCCAAAGAGGCCCTCTCTGGGCGCGAGGCCCAGCTCGGGGGCGAGATCGCGCGGCGCGAGGCCTTCCGGGCCCTCGGCGCCACCTCGCTCGAGGCGTATCTGTGCGGGCACCTCGGGCGCTCCGGCGCCTCGGCACGCGCGCTCGGCCACGTCGCCCAGCGTCTCTTCGATCTGCCCGCGCTCCAAGAAGCGCTCTCGTCGGGTGAGCTGAGCTTCGACCAGGTGCGCTGCGTCGTCGACGTGGCCCGCCCCGAGTCCGACGCCGAGTGGGTGGCTCGGGCCAAGGGTCTTTGCGTGCGTGACCTGGCCGAGCTGGTCCGAAGGGCGCGAGCCGAAGAAGAAGCCGACGATGATCAGGGTGGGCCAGACGGCGGCGCCGGTTCGCCTGGCCCCGACGGCGGCGCCGGCTCGCCTGGGCCCGACGACGCAGCCGGTTCTCGTGGGCCCGACGGCGGCGCCGGCTCTCCTGGCCCCGGGAGGCGCGACGGGCCCGAGCGCCCGACGCTGCGCTGCAACGACACCACGATGACCATGACGGCCCAGCTGCCCGTGGCCGACTACGTCGAGCTCAAGGGCATCCTCGAGGCCATGGCGGCGACGATCGGGCGCGAGAGCGAGCTCGGCCACGACGAGCGCATGGGGCTCGCCCTGCTCAGCCTGGCTCGGCGCGGCCCGAGCCAGGGAGGCGGCCGGTGCCCCGGGCCGGGTCCTCGTCGCCCACGTCGGCCTCGTCGCCCTCCTCGAGCACCACCGCCGCCTGCGCGCCGAGCTCGAACGCGCCGGGCTGATCAGCGCCGAGGTGCTCGAGCGCCTGGCCTGTGACGCCGACGTGATCGTCGCCCTCGACGACGAGGACGGCCACACCATGTACGAGGGCCGGGCCCAGCGCTTCCCGAGCGACACCCAGCGCCGAGAGCTCTGGCGCCGCGACCGGCACTGCCGTTTTCCTGGCTGTAGCCACGCCACCTACACCAACGTCCACCACATCGAGGCGTGGACCCCAAGCGGGCGCACCGACCTCGACAATTTGGTCACGCTGTGTCGGCACCACCACCACGAGATCCACTCAAAACGCTGGTCCATGCGCGGCGACGCCAACGTCGAGCTCACCTTCGTCGCTGCCAACGGCATCACCATGACCTCGAGACCCTCGCCGCTGTGGCGCAGCGTCGTCGACACCGAATGAGGCGGCGCTGGTCCGAATACGCGGCGACCGGGGACCAATAGACCGAACCGGCCACGCGTGCCGAGTAGGCAGCGCTGGCGCGCGGGTCGCGCAGGCCGCGCCGGCCGAACATGCCACGCCGGCCACGACGACAGGAAGATCAGGCGATCACGCATCTGTCATGCGCCCTCCGCGGCGCCAGCGCCGCCTCGAGCCGAAGAGGAACGACGACAGGTCGAGCAACAACCCGAGCGCGACGATGACCCATCCGAACCCGTCGACACCGCGTCCGGGGCTGTACACCAGCGCATAGAAGAGCGTGGCGTACGGCAGGAACAAGAATCCGAGAAATCCCTCCCAACCTGAATGGAATGCAATCGTCAAGCGGTCCGTGAAGATCCAGAGCAAGAAGATGACGAAGCGGGGCGAGATGGCGGCAATGAGCGCCAGAATGCATCCCACGGCTCAGAGGGGAAGGCCGCCGGTAGCAGCGGCGGTCGACCCGGTGTCCTTGTAGGCGGCAATGGTGCGTTCGGCGATCCGCATCTGATGGACCTCGTCCGCGCCGTCGGCAAATCGAGCCCACCGGGCGTGCTGGAGCATGCTGGCCAAAGGGGTGTCGGTCGAGTAACCGAGGGCGCCATGTACCTGCATGGAGCGGTCGATGATGCGATTCATGCTGTTGGCGACGAAGTGTTTGGCCATTGAAACCTCGGTCCGGAAGTCCTCCCCGTTGTCAATCTTGAACGCGGCGTGGAGCACCATCAGCTTGCACTGGTAGAGCTCCATGGCCGAGTCCGCGATCAGCCATTGGACACCCTGCTTCTCGGCAAGAAGCGAACCGTGGGAGTAGCGATTCAGGGCACGGTCCACCATCATGTCGAGGGCGGTCTCGGCTTGGGCGATCCAACGCATGCAGTGGGCCAGTCGCGCCGGACCGAGGCGGTACTGCCCGAGCCGGTGTCCGTTGCCCCGCCCGCCGAGGATCTGTCGGTCATGGATCCTGAGTTCATTGATCACGATCTCCGAGTGACCCGTGGAGCCGTGCATCGTGGCAACTTCCCGCACGTCGTTCCAACCCTCGATGGGTAGGTCGACCAGGAAGGCCGTGTTCGCACCGCGGGAACCGGGAGGCACGTCGGGCTCTGTGCGTGCGATGAGTATGGCGAACTGGGCACGGCGCGCGTTCGAGATGAACCACTTGTGACCATTGACGATCCACTCGTCTCCGTCCTTCTCGGCGCTGGTCTGGATCAAGGTGGGATCTGAGCCCGCAACCTCGGGCTCGGTCATCGCAAAGCAGGACATCGCGGTGCCCTCGCAGAGGCGGCGCAGATAGTTGTCCTTCTGCTCTTCGGATCCCCAATGCAGGAGGGTGTGCATGTTCCCCTCGTCCGGCGCCATGCAATTGAGGATCCAGGGCCCCAGCCGCGTACGGCCCGCCTCGGCTTGGACCATTGCCAACTCCACGTGCCCGAGGCCCATTCCTCCCCACTCTTTGGGCATGTGGGGGAGCCATAGCCCTTGGCGCTTCGCCTCTTCGCGCAGTTCCAAGATGGTCTCGAGATACTCCCGACGCGAAGTGACGCGATTCTCGTCGTCGAAACCCTCAATCCGTGGTGTCACGGTGTCCCGGATGAAGCTCCGCACCTTCGATCGGATCTCCTCGTGCTCCGGTGCGAGAGTGAAGTCGATGGCCATGACGCCCTCCGTCCTAATCAGTACAGGCCGACGACGTTGCCGTCCTGGTCGATGTCGATCCGTTCCGCGGCCGGACTTTGAGATAGCCCCGGCATCGTCCGCATGTCGCCGCAGACCAGATAGACGAATCCTGCTCCGACGTTGGCCCGAGCTTCGCGCACCGGCAGCCGCCAACCCCGCGGCGCTCCCACCAAGGTCGGGTCGGACGAGATCGAAAGGTGCGTCTTCGCGATGCAGACCGGAAGTTCTCCGAACCCAGATCGCTCGTAGAGGTCGAGCTGGCGGGACGCCGCCGGTGCGTAGTCCACCCCGTCGGCGCCGTAGACCTCGGCTGCGACGGCCTCGACCTTCGTCCTGAGACTCGCTCGGTCCTCATAGAGCATCCGGAATTCGCTGGGCTCTTCGCAGGCCTCGACCACCGCCTCTGCCAGCTCGGTCGCACCCTTGCCCCCGTTTACGAAGTGGGTGCAGACAGCAGAGCGTGCTCCCACCGACGCTGCAATGTCACGGATCACCGCGTGCTCCGATGGGAAGTCCTCGTCGAAGGCATTCACGGCGACGACCGGTGTCACGCCGTGGCGGCGCACGATCCCGATGTGCGCCAGGAGGTTGGCTGCTCCGAGTTGGACCTCTTCGGGGTTCTCTTCGAGCATCGCCGGTGGCAGGGGCCGGCCTGCCACAACCCTGTGACGTCCCGAATGAAGCTTGAGGGCGCGGACCGTAGCGACGACGACTGCCGCGTCAGGCACGAGGCCCGAAGTCCTGCATTTGATGTTGAAGAAACGCTCGGCACCCATGTCGGCACCGAAGCCCGCTTCCGTGATCAGGTACTCACCGGCATGAATGCCAATGAGATCCGCCACCACGGACGAGTTTCCGTGTGCGATGTTGCCAAAGGGTCCCGCATGCACGAGGACGGGCGTGTTCTCGAGCGTCTGCAGCAAATTGGGCTTCACCGCGTCGCGCATGATCACCGTCATCGCACCTGCTGCCTTCAGCTGCTCGGCCGTGACGGGTTCACCCTGAGACGTGAAGCCAACGACGACTCGTCCGAGCCGCTCCCTCAGGTCACGCAGCGAGGTCGACAGCGCGAGCACTGCCATCACCTCCGACGCGGCTGTGATGTCGAATCCGGTCTCTCTCGGGACTCCGTCCTCTCGCGAGCCCAGACCGCTGACGATGTTGCGCAGCGATCGATCGTTCACGTCGAGGACTCGCTTCCAGGTGATCGACCGCGGCCCGAACCCGAACGCGTTTCCCATGTAGAGGTGGTTATCCACCATCGCCGCTAAGAGGTTGTTCGCTGCGGTGACTGCGTGGAGGTCGCCGGTCAAATGAAGGTTCAGGCTCTCGAACGGGACCACCTGGCTGTAACCACCTCCTGCCGCCCCGCCTTTGATGCCGAAGGTCGGGCCCATCGATGCCTGCCGGAGCGCGATCGTGGCCTTGCGCCCAATGCAGGCCATGGCCTGGCCGAGGCCAACCGTGGTGGTCGTCTTGCCCTCCCCCAAGGGGGTGGGAGTGACCGCGGTGACGACGACGTAGCGGGCAGGTGGACGGTCGGCCAACGCGGCGACAGCGTCAAGGCTGACCTTCGCCACGTCGTGGCCGTAAGGTTCAAGCAGGTCGGGATCGAGCCCCATCTGCGTCGCGATCTCTGAAATCGGGCGAAGGGAAGCGCTACGCGCGATCTCTATGGCTTGGGGAACCGGCATTGTGACGATAATGCCAGACGACCAGAGGAACCTCTGGGAAGGGCGATTGTGCTGGTCCTGGACCGCCCTGGTCCACGACCCAAACCCATGAACGCACGTCCGCACTTGGCCCCTGTACGCACCCCGAAGTCGGACGAGCGAGCCAGCGATCATCTCGGGGTTGGGATGCAGCGCAGAACCATGACTAGCGTCTGCAAGAGAGAGAACGAGGAGGAAGGCCATGTCCGAATCGGACGGTGTGTTCATCTACGTAGGGACCTATGCCAGCGAGGTGGACGCGCGAGCGGATTACGACGTCGTGAAAGATCTCCACGCCATGGGGGCAGTCGGAACGTACGACGCGGCCGTTGTCACGAAGGACGACAACGGCAAGATCCACGTCAACAAGGACGAGACTTCGACCCGCCACGGCGCATGGGGCGGCGCAGGAGCCGGCGCCCTCGTCGGGATCTTGTTCCCGCCCTCAATCATCGCCTCAGCCGTGGTCGGCGCTGCGATCGGTGGGGTGGCCGGCCACTTGTGGAAGGGCATGTCACGCGCCGACATCAAGGAGTTCGGCGACGTCATCGACTCCGGAGAGGCAGCACTTGTCATCGTGGGTGAGACAAAAATCGCCGCCTATCTCGACAAGCTGGCCCTCAAAGCACAGAAGAACGTGGCCAAGGAGCTCGACATCGACAAGAAGGACGTGGACAAGGCCGTCCAGGAAGCTGCAAAAGAAATCTCCTGACTCGACGCTGAACGGCGCTGACCGATTCCATGATCGTCCTGAACATCCTGGCGCTGGTCCTGGGGACCGTCATGGCGCTCGCGATTCTTGGCTCGGCCCTCCAGACCGTCGTCCTTCCCCAGGAGGGCTTCACCCGCTTGTCCCAGGCGGTCATCGCACTCGTGTACCGCCTGCTGGTCCACCGCTGGCGGAATCAGGCGAGGACGGACCAGCTCCAACGTATGTACGCGCCGGTTGCGCTGGTGAGTCTCCCGCTCGTTTGGATGATCTTCATGGTTGTCGCGTTCACCTTCGTCTTTTGGGGCACAGGTGGACTCGGGTGGTCCAAGGCGTTCGAGATCAGCGGATCGTCACTGACGACTCTGGGGTTCTCCGAGCCGGATACGGCTGCTCGCATATGGCTCGCGTTCGTCGAGGCAACGATCGGGCTCGGGCTCGTCGCCCTCCTCATCAGCTATCTCCCCACGATCTACTCCGCGTACAACGGGCGGGAGAAGGGAATCATCCGATTGCGACCGATCGCCGGCACCCCACCCAGCGCGCCCGAGCTGCTACAAAGCTTGTATCAAATCGGTGCACTGGACGGTCCGGAGTTCTGGAAGAACCAGTCGGACTGGATCCTCGACTTGCAGCAGACCCACACGGCATTTCCGATCCTCTCCTACTTCCCCGAGACCCACCGGGACCACTCGTGGGTCGCAACGGTCGGGACTCTGCTCGACGCCGCAGCCCTTGTGGCCTCTGCCTCGGAGACGCAACTGGGCCAAGGCCAAGTGCTGGAGGAGGTCGACAAGGGCCCACTCATGATCCTCGTCTACGGCATACCTGCGTTCGTTCGCATTGCGCGAGCCGCGAGCGTGCCACTCCCTGAGCCCCAACGTCTGCAGGATCTCGTCGCTCACTTCGTCGAGCCGCCCCCGACCATCAGCATCGACCGCCACGAGTACCTCCGCGCCATGGACTCGCTGTCCCCGGCGATCAGGATCACACCGGGACGAGACGAGGCGAGCTGGCGTCGCTTCGCATGGATGCGCTCGACCTACGAGCCCAGCCTGCGCTCCCTGGCCGCGTTGACCAGGGCCTCACCGGCGACGTGGACAACCGACCGGCCCGCCGCTGTCGTCGGCAAGCCGCGCTTCGTCCGCCGGCGACCGATCGAGATCGACTGGTCTCTCAACCTCACCGATTCGACCGTTACAGGTGGCTGAAGCCGCCCGCCTCTTCCTTGGTCATCGGCACTGTTGTGGGATGGCGGTCGAAGTGTGCGATGGATTCTTCAAAGTGGTGCAAGAGGAGCTCTCCCATGTCGCGACTCACGCCCTGGCGCACGAGGATGCGTTGAACCGCGACGTCAGAGACCGCGCCGGTGAGCGGATACGCGGGCACCTGCCATCCTCGGACGCGTAAACGGTCCGCCAGGTCGTAGAGCGTGTAGCCCGGGTCTTCGCCCTCGCGTATCCGCCATGCCACCGACGGGATGCCGGTCTCCGGGTCGGCGTCGCACAGCAGGTCGAACGGACCGAGCTTCACCACCTCCCTGGCCAGGTAAGCCCCGGCCAAATAACACGCGTCGTGAACCTTGCGGTAGCCCTCGCGCCCGAGCCGGACGAAGTTGTAGTACTGCGCGACGATCTGGCCTGCCGGCCGTGAGAAGTTGATCTGGAACACGGGCATGTCCCCGCCGAGATAGGTGACGTGGAAGACAAGGTCGTCAGGCAGATCAGCCACATCCCGCCAGAGCACCCAGCCGACTCCGAGGGGTGCCAGCCCGAACTTGTGTCCAGACGTGCTGATGGATTTCACGCGAGGGATCCTGAAATCCCATTCGACATCGGGCGCGTTGAACGGCGCCAGAAAGGCCCCGCTAGCTCCGTCGACGTGGATGTCGATATCGAGCCCCGTCCTTTCCTGCAGGTCGTCCAGCGCCTGTGACAATTCGAGCACGGGCTCGTACGACCCGGTGTAGGTGACCCCGAAGGTCGGAACGACCATGATCGTGTTCTCGTCGACCCGCTCGAGCATCTGCTCCACGTCCATGGCGTATCGACCGGGAGACATGGGGATTTCGCGCATCTCGACTTCCCAATAACGCGCGAACTTGTGCCAGACCACCTGCACGGGGCCGCACACCATGTTCGGTTGCGATGTGGGCTTGCCAGCGGCTTCCTGCCGGGCCCGCCACCGCCACTTGGCCGCCATTCCGCCGAGCATGCACGCCTCGGACGACCCAATGGCCGAGCAACCCACAGCCTCGCAGTGGGCCGGAACGTGCCAGAGATCGGCGAGCATCTGGACGCATCGGCGCTCGAGCTCGGCGGTCTGCGGGTACTCGTCCTTGTCGATCAGGTTCTTGTCGATGCACAAGTCCATCAGGCCATGGATCTCGGGCTCCTCCCAGGTCTGGCAGAACGTGGCCAGGTTCTGGCGGGCGTTTCCGTCGAGAAGCAGCTCGTCCGAGATCGCCTGAAAGGCCAACTCGGCCCTCATCTCACTCTCGGGAAAGAGTCTCGAGGGCAGGCATTCCAGAACTTCGCGATCGGCGTAGAGCGAATCGAGCAGATCCGATTCCTTCTTGTGCAAGGGCATGGCGGTCCCTCCGTCAGGTGGTCGCAAGTACCGTAGCGGACCGCCGCGGACCGCCAAGGCGTGCGGACCTGCGCGGTTGCTCAGCGAAGCGTCTCCCAGACCGCCCAGCCTGTGAGACCAAATAGAACGACGGCGGTCACGATACGCAATTTCCTGACGTCGATCAGGCGCAAGAGGCTCTGACCTCCGGCGACGGCGAGTGCGGCCACGCTCCAGAGCGCCAGGACCGCACCCACCGCGACGGCGAACGGCTGGTGGTAGTGAGCGGCCAGGTTCGCCGTGAGGATCTGTGTCAGGTCGCCCCACTCGGCCAGGAAGATCACGATGAACGCGGTCACGGCCACTCTCCGATGCGACGCGACGGGTCGCTCAACGACCGGGTCCGCGCGCCTGGCTTCGTGCAAGGCGAGGAGGGCTCCTGCCAGGAACATTGCGGCAACGAACGCACTCAGCGCACGTTCAGGAAGCAGATGGAACAGGACCACACCGATCGTCACGGCGATCACCACGTGCACGACGAATGCCGCCGCCGCGCCCAACCACACGACGAGCGGCCGACCGCGCGTGGACATCACAAGAGATGCGAACATCGTCTTGTCGGGGAGCTCCCCCAAGAAGATGATCGGGTAGACGGCGACCACGACGGAGAGCTGCACTATCAGCCGAACGTAGCTCGCCTGATCGGGAAACGTAGCTCGCCTGATCGGTCTAAGTTGTTGCTTGGCAGGGACCTCGGTCGACGGGGAGGGCGTGGCCATGCTGTTAGAACTGAACGAGAGCCAGTGCGCAGAGCTGCAGCGGCTCCTCGAGGACTCTCTCGCTGACCTGAGTTCGGAGATCGCCGGCACAGACAACGCGGAATACCGCCAGGGTCTTCGCGAGCGACGCGCCTTACTCGAGTCCATCCTCTACCAGCTGGACAATCCCCCACGGACATAGCATCCGCTGGCGGGATGCCGGTCCGCCGGGCATTTGGAGCGAACGGCCCGACCAGGTAGCGAAGAATCCGAGCCGGTGGCGAAGAGGCTCGACCAGGTGGAGACTCGACGACGTTGGTCTCATCCGTAGAGAGGGAGCGCCATGTCAACGTTGCTCGTCGACCCCCTGGAGACTGGGGTCACTCGGATCACATTGAACCGCCCCGAGCGGTTGAACGCGATGAACTCCGAGCTCGTAGCTGACCTCCACGGCGCTCTCGACGCCGTGGCCCGAGACCCCGACTGCCGGGTTGTCGTCCTCACGGGTGCGGGTCGCGGCTTCTGTGCGGGCCTGGACCTCGGCGGCTATGGCCCACCGCCGGGCTCCGAAGGGCTCGGCGCGGTCGAGACCGGTTTTGCCACACAGACGCACATCGCGGCACTGGTCCCCCGGCTCCGCTCGCTCCCGCAGCCGGTCATCGCCGCCGTGAACGGGCCGGCAGCCGGCGGTGGTCTGGCGCTCGCGCTGGCTTGTGACGTCCGCATCGCCGCCGCCTCCGCGCGCTTCAACGTCGCCTTCGTGCGCCTCGGCATCTCGGGCTGCGACATCGGAGTGAGCTGGCTACTGCCCCGCCTGGTGGGCGCCTCACGGGCGTGGGAGTTGATGCTGACGGGCCGGATCATTGAGGCGGACGAGGCGGACCGGATCGGGCTCCTCCTGCGGGTCGTGCCCGACGGGGAGCTCATGGAGCACGCGCTCGGGACCGCCCGGCTCATCGTGGGCAACAGCCCCTGGGGCGTTCGCATGACCAAAGAGGTCATGTGGTCTCAGCTCGAGGTGGGCTCGCTCCAGGCGGGCATCGACCTCGAGAACCGGACCCAAGTGCTTTCGTCCCACACCGGGGACATGCGAGAGGCAGTGGCGGCGTTCATGGAGAAGCGACCGCCGAGCTTCGGCGGGTCACCGGTTGCGCGGGTCAGCCCCGAGAGCGAACGAACATCGTGAGGGAGTCCGGTTCGCCGAGGTCCCCCACCACCCCCTCGGCCGGAATGCCCTCGAGTGCTCTCGTGAAGGGACGGAAAGGTCCGGCTTGGCGAGCCCAACCCGACCGGCATCCTCACTACCTTGGCGGCCACCATGGTGTCCGTGTCCTCAAAGCGGTGTCGATCGGCCAGTACGGCGTCCGCTCTCGCCATCGTGGTGACCCTGGGACTGCTCGCTTCAGGCTGCTCAGCCGGTCCCGGCCCCAATCCGTCGGCAAACCCGCCGACCTCGGTTGCTCCGTCGCCCGATTACCCCAACCTGTGCGCGCCGGTCGGAGGAGACTCCTCGAGCACCTGCGTGCGACTCGTCCTTGAGGCCTTGGACCGCGCTCGGTCCTCCGAGGGCCTCGAGCCGATGCGTCTCCCCGCCGATTTTCCTCACCTCACCGTGCCCGAGCAGGTCTTCGTTGCCATCGATCGTGAGCGGGTCGACCGAGGACTCGCTCCGTTCGCGGGCCTCTCGGAGGCACTTGACCGGGCCGCGCAGAGCGCAGCGGACGCCGGCCGCCTGCCCGGTCGCCCGGGTCCCGGAGCGCTGGCGGACGCAGCAGAGTGGATCGGCAACGTCGACAACGGTCTCGATGCGGTGTACGAGTGGATGTACGACGACGGACCGGGCAGCGGGACACCGAGCTGCTCGGCCAGCAAAAGGTCGGGTTGCTGGGCCGACCGCCGTATCGTGCTGGACCACCTCGGCTCGAGTGGCCTCGTAATGGGGGCTGCCTTCGACCCGGGGGGCGCCGGCACTCCGGGCTCGGCGGACGGATCGTCGCTCGCCACCACGCTGGCGGTCGAGCCACGGGGGGCCGGACCCTTCGCCTACACATGGAGCGATGCCATGGCGGCCACGGCGGCAGGGACCCTCACTCCGCTGCGCGGCGTACCATCCGACGAGTCCCTGACCGGGATCCCAGATCCCCGCGACAACGTGGCCGCCGTGCCCGACTACACACGGTCGTGCGCCTCGAGCGGCATCGACGATTCGGCAGCCTGCGTCGCAGCGACGCTCGACGCCATCAACCACGCCCATGCCCTCGAGGGGGTGCGTCCGATGGTGCTCCCGGCCGGTTTCGCACAGATGAGCACTCCTGATCAGCTCTTCATCGTGATCGACCTGGAGCGAGTCGACCGCGCCCTTCCGCCATTTCGCGGGCTCACCGCCGCGCTGAACCGCAACGCTCAGCGCGGCGCAGACGATGCAGGAGACCCGCCCGACGCCGGACGCCGCTACGCGCTCGACGACTCCGAATGGGCCGGCGGGTCGGTGAACGGCCTCGACGCCGACTACGGCTGGATGTACGACGACGGGTTCAACAGCGGCAATCTCGACTGCGCCCATCCTGCCGACGCGGGTTGCTGGGGCCACCGCAAAGGGATCCTCGACGATTTCGGGACGGGCCCAGGGCTCGTGATGGGTGCGGCCGTTGACTCGTCGAGCGACACGCACTCCGGCGACGTCGGGGGAACGTCCATGGCCGTCACACTGGCCGCAGCGGGTACCCCGCCGAAGTCGTACATCCTCACCTGGTCACAGATCGTCGCCACACTGCCAGCCGGCACCTTCTGACGGGCGCGGGGAGCCCCAGGGTGGGCTCGGTCGCCCTGTTCATTGCCTTCGTGGAGCGCCAATTGCGCTACAACGCCGGCCGGTCGATGGATCCGGCTGCTTCGAGCACGGCGTAGCCACAGTTGTACCCGGGGATGAAGGTCACCCCCGGGCCACCGTGGCACCCGGCCCCGCAGAGGTAGAGCCCCGAGATCGGAACGGGATTGTCCGGCCAGCCCCGGGACCCGGGGCGAAACGGACCCATGAACTCGGGCTGGAGCAACCCGTGCGTGAAGTCACCGCCGGTGCAGCCGAACATCAGCTCGTAGGTGTAGGCCGGATAATTGAGCTGGCGTTCGACGAGGTCCGGGAATCCGGGGGCGACCAGAGCGATTTTCTCCACGATGCGGTCCGCCATCTCGTCTCGGAGACGCGCCTGCTCTTCGTGCCCCGTGCCGACAGGAAGGTAGAAGGCGAAGCTGCTGGCGGCGTGGCGCCCGGGCGGGGCCAGAGACGGGTCGTCGAGGGATGGGATCTGCAGATTGAACGACGGAGCGGACGGCACCTCCCCCCGCATACACCCTTCGAAGTCGAGCTGCATCTGTTCTGCTGTACCGAAGAACGTCACGTTTCGCGCCATAGAGGTCCCGTTGAGAGCCTCGTAGGGGGCCTGGTACTCCGGCAGCCCCTTGAGGGCAAAGTGGGCCTGAAAGTACAGGGCACGGTGGTCGATCGCTGCAACCCGGCGCTGGAAGGCCTCAGGGAGATTCTCAGGCTCGAGCAGCTGCGTGAACGTGGCTGTGGGATCGAGATTTGACACGACGACCGGAGCGGTCACCACCTCTCCTCCTCCGAGTTCCACCCCCTTGACGACAGCGGCGTCGGTGACGATTCGGACCACCTTCGCGTGACGCCGAAGCTCGCCACCATGCTTCTCGAAAAGCGCCAGGAGGTGCTCGGAGATGGTGCCGATCCCGCCTCGCACCTTGGACATCGTCGCCTCACCGGGTGAGGCCAGGGCGAAGGCGAGGCAAAGAGCACTGCCCGGAGACCACGGGCCACGGCAGGTCGAGTTGACGGCGAGAAAGGCCAGCATCGCCCGGACGGAAGCGTGCGCGACACGGTCAGGCAGGTAACGATCGACGACGTCCATGACGCTGCCGAACATCGCGACGCGGATGGCCTCCCTTTCGGCCTCGTTCGCAGCGGATGTCCACATCTCATCGAGCGTGCGGGGAGGGCGACGGACATCGAAGCGGCCGATGGCTCGGGCAGGCGCTTCGGCCCATGCGGCTATCTCGGCCATTCCCAGCACGGCGTCCAGGCCGATGCGCTCGCCGAGGTGCTCGAGCAGACGCTCCGGGTCCGAGTACAGCACCAGCGGTGGCTGCCCATCGATGGGTCCCACGCTGGCGGACTGCACTTCGGGTTCGTAGATCGGGCACGATCCGAGCTCGAGGTCCGTATAGACCTCGTTGGGCACCGGGAACTGGATCGACCCCGCCAACTCGAATCGGTAGCCCCGGATGAGCTCCGTGTTCGAGGCCATCCCTCCGATGAAGTGGTTCTTCTCCAGGCACAGCACACGCATGCCCCCGCGGGCCATCACGAAGGCGGCGGTCAGGCCGTTGTGTCCGGCACCGACGACGATCGCGTCGTAGTCAGGCATCGGATCGGGACCTTAATGGGTCCAGACGAGCGATCCATGAGGAAGGGTGATCTCGAGGGTTCGTCGGCGAGCGATCACTGTTCCCAGTCCGTATCCCTTTCCTGTCCCTGTCCTTCTGTCCTGTCCTGTCCCTGTCCTTCTGTCCCTGTCCTGTCCCTGTCGATGGAAGCGGCCGACTGGTCGTGTCGTGGGTCTGGCAGACCATCCGGTAGGTCGCTTCGGACCAGGCGCTGGGCACCACATAGGGCCCACGGGCAATCCGCGCGCCGCACTGGTTCGTAGGACTGCTTGGGGAAGGCGCGCGGCGCCGGACATTGAGCGCGGAAGGACGTGTGTGCGATGGGTCGACGGAACGAACGGAACGAGTTGTCACGTTGGTCGGGACTCTCTCGGGGTACGGGCTTGGCGGCTGCATTCGGGTCGGCAGCCGCGCTGTCGCTGTCGGTACTGGCGGCACCGGCGGGTGCGAACCCGAACCCGCCTCCGTTCCTCTCACACTTCAACACGGTGACCACGGTGGGATCGACGGTCCCGCCCAACGGCGACGTGAACCCATACGGGATCACCACCGTGCCCGCCACAGTCGGTCACCTGGTCGCCGGGGACACGCTCGTCAGCAACTTCAACGCACCGTCCAACTTGCAGGGCACCGGGAACACGATCGTGCAGGTCTCCCCCAGCGGCCAGGTGAGCGTCTTCTCTCACATCCATCACAACAGCCTGCCCGGGTCCTGCCCTGGAGGGGTCGGACTGACCACTGCGCTGGCCGTGCTCAACAGCGGCGACGTGGTCGTGGGCAGCCTGCCCGTGACCGACGCGGGCAAGGGCACGCCCGAGGCCGGCTGCCTCATAGTGCTCAACAGCGACGGCACGCCCGTCGAGACGTGGTCGGGCAACGGCATCAACGGTCCATGGGACCTGGCTGCCGTCCAGTTCGGCGACTTCGCCCAGCTGTTCGTGACGAACGTCCTCAACGGGACGGTCGCTGCGGGCGGCGGAGTGGTCGACCGGGGCTCGGTGGTCCGGCTCGACGTAGGCGACCGGTGGGGCCAGCCCCCGATTCTTTTCGGGGCGACGAAAATTGCCACGGGGTTCCCCGAAGAGCTGAACTCGTCCGCACTCGTGCTGGGTCCGACCGGCGACGCCCTTTCCCGAGACGGGACGCTCTACGTCGCCGACACCGTCGGCAACCGGATCGCGGCCGTACCCGACGCGCCATTCCGGCAAGTCCCGGTGACGGGGGGCGGGACCACCCTGACTGCGGGCGGCTCCCTCAACAGCCCGCTCGGCATGATGCTCGCCCCCAACGGCGACGTGGTGACGGTCAACGGTGGCGACCCGAACGCCGTCGAGACGAACCCGGACGGACGTCAGGTAGACACGGTCAAGCTCGATCCCCTCGGCAGCGCCGGGGACTTGTTCGGCCTGACGTTGGCGCCCTACGCCCGCGGTGTCCTCTTCGTCGACGACGGTGACAACACCCTGAAGCTGTTCGGGCCGGGCTCAAGCTCCTGACCCCGCCCCCCGAGGCAGTCGATCGATCAGACCAGTTCGGGCTTCTGGGGATCGACGCGGTAGGCGAGGCGGGTCAAGGTCCTCGAGGCTCGTAGCGCCGTCTTCATCGTCGCCAACCGCGCTTTTGTCATCGCCGACTGCTCCGAAGCAGCCTCGGGGTCGTACCAATACGTGCGGCGGTCGCCGCTGAAGATCTCCGCCGGCTCGACTGTGTAGTAGTAGAGCGCGATCGAACGGCGCATCCCGGCGCTCTCAGCAAGCGCACTCACCCCGTGGACGGAGCGGTGGTCAGTCGTGAACATGATGCACGTGCCGAACCTCGGCTCATAGAGCGCGGCCGGCTTCTCGTCGCCCAGCTCGAAGAGGCACAGCTCGCCACCGTCACCCGGCTTCCAGTCCGGGTTGAGGAAGAGCAGGAGGTTGGCACGCCGGTACAGCTGGACCCGCGGGTGGTTGTGGAAGTCGGTGTGCGGGAGGAGCTTTCCACCGGGACCACTCCACTGCAGGCCCCCTCCCTCGAGGAACGGGTCGGGGAGGAGGTTGTCGATCCCGGTCAGCGTGGAGAGGGCGCGCAGGAACGCAGGCTCGGAGAGCTCATGGATCATGCGAGCCAGCAGTGGCGGCATGACGCCGATGTCACGACAGCTGCTCTTCCCGGGCTGGAACTTCGACGAGCGGTCAGCCCACCCGTCCCAGTCCTTGGCCGGGAAGGCGGCCACGATCTCCTCGGGGTCGGCACGAACGAAATCGGTGAACATGGCGTGGGGGAACGGGCGAGCGACCCGGTACCGCTCCACCACCTGCTCGTCGGTGAGCGCGCTGGCGTCGAAAATTGGCACCGGGAGACTATGTCACAGTAAAGGGCGGTTGCCGCCCCCCGCCCTCCTGTTGGGGTGCTCCGATTCGCTTCAGAGCGACCGGCCGCCGCCCGGATGTCTAGCCGCCGAGGATGCCGAGGCTCTCGTCGTGAACGCCCTTGGCCCGCGCTTCGGCGAAGTGCTCGAGCCATTCGCGCATCTCCTCGCTGCCAGACTCGTCCGCCCAGCGCCGCGGCATGGCGGGGAAGGAGTAACCATCTGGCAGCGGCGGGGGGGTGGGCTGCCGGCGCCGGCGCTCGAATGCGTCCTCGACGGCCGAGGCGAGGCGAGCCTCTTTGGACTTGACCTGCGCTTCGTCGCGCTCCTTGAAGGCGGGGAGCACCTCGCGACCAAAGAGCTCGAGTGACTCGCAGATGTCCTCGTGACGGTTCTTCCCCGCTTGGAGGACAAAGATGACCTGGTCCACGCCGGCCTGCTCGAAGCGCTCGAGGTACTCGCGAACCTGAGCCGGCGTGCCGGTCGCGCCGCGCAGGCCCGTCCTGTCGCCGGCGGCCAGCCTCGCCCCCAGACGCTCCTGGCGCAGTGCCGCCTCGACCTCGGGCGAGAAGCCCTGCACTCCGCGCCGCTCGAGGAACTCGGTCCACACGTCCGTCGAGCCGGGGCGGTGCTCGCCGAAAACGTAGTAGTGACCGAGCGAATAACCGAAGAAGTTGCCGCCTTCGAGACCGCGGTCGAGGGCGATCTGCTCGTCTCGGTGGCACATCATCTGCGTGACACAGGCGATGGCGTGATTGACCGCCAGACCGACCGGGACGCACGACTCGGCAATTGTTCTCTCGTAGTCGGCCACCCAGCGGTGCGCTTCCTCGGGGTCGATGAAGGCGAACGTCAACGCGCCGATCCCCTTCTCGGCAGCGAGCAGGATCGTGTCGCGACGCGAGCACGCCACCCAAAGGGGCGGGTGGGGCTTCTGCATCGGCTTGGGAACGACGTTGCGAGGTGGCATGCGCACGTACCGGCCGGCGACGCCAGTGAACGGGGTCTCCGTCATACAGCGCAGTGCGACCTGCAAGCCCTCGAGCCACGCCTCCCGCTTCGTGACCGGGTCGACGAGGAAACCCCCGAGCTCGGCCTCGGAGCCGGACTCGCCCGATCCGAACTCGACCCGACCGCCCGAGACGAGATCGAGCGTGGCCACGCGCTCCGCCGTGCGAGCCGGGTGGTTGTAACCGGGAGCCGTCTGGATGATGCCATGTCCGAGACGAATATCGCGGGTGCGTTGGCTGCAAGCGCCCAGGAAGACCTCGGGCGCGGAGGAATGGCTGTACTCCTCCAGAAAGTGGTGTTCGACCTCCCACACCACGTCGAATCCGAGACGATCGGCCAGCTCCACCTGCTCGAGCGCGTCTTGGAGAAGCTTGTACTCACTCCCCTCCTCCCACGGGCGCGGGAGCTGGTGCTCGTAGAAGATGCCGAACTTCACTGTGCCGGTACACCGAGGGCGTGGAACTCGGCCAGGACGTCGGCGCCGTCGCGGCGCCGGGCGCACCAGTACTCGACCTCCGTCAGCGTGGCGGCGCGGGCCTGGTCGCGTGCGGGCCCGAGGCTGTTGTCCAGCAGGGGTTCCCAGATGCGGCCGATCATGTCGCTACCCGAGTGGCGCCGACCACCCTCACCCACCCAGGTGCGATCGCGCATCTCCGAGAGCGCAGCCCGAAGGTAGTCGACGTGCGGTGTCTCGTCGGCTCGGATGTACGAGACGAGACGAGCCGGCTCTCCGTCGCCCGCGACGAGGTCGCCGTCGGAGAGCCACGCCTCGGCCCAGGCGAACGTGTGAAACGCCGAGATCTCGATGAAGAGCACGCGTACCATCAGCGTGACCATCGCCTCGAGCTCGGCCGGAATGTCGTCGGGCAGAAGCCGTGCACCGCCTGCTCCGCCCGGGCCGAAACCCATCCGGGCCAGCATCGCCTCAATGTCGAGGCTCTCGTCCGGCGGTCCGAACGCGATGTCACGTGCTGCGAACCACATGTCCCGATGGCCGGCGACCACGTCGCATCCCGCCTCGTCCCTCCCGTGGGCCTCGAAGAGGCCGCGGCCCAGATGGTCGATGGCAGTGCCCTGCACGTCCTCGACGAAATGGCGTTGGAGGTCCTTCGGCTTGAGGAGCCGGATGTTCGCTCCGTATCCCTCGACGGTGCCGATCCGCGTCAACGTGGCCACAAGAGGCTCGCGGACGCCGGAACGGATCAGGTGGCGCGTCTGCTCGACGCTCGGGAACGAACGCTCCCAACGCTCGAGCGGTACGTCGAGGAGCTCGGTCGAGAAGCGCTCACGGTTCTGTCCGGCCCATGCGGCAATGGCGGGTACGCGAAATCTCGTCCGAGGAGAGACGTAACGCCCGTCGGCGTCGAAGCCGCCGTGGCAGAGGACACCCCCGGCGCGCAACGGCTCGTCGACGTCGACGTCGGCCAGCAGCTCCGCCTCGGTGAATTCCACCTGCGCCATGAGAATCCCTCCCGTTTACTCAAGGGTATACACTTCTGCGTATACCTGTCGAGTCGAAATTGCTCCCACGGGCCGAGCGACGCACCGCCATCCTCCGCAGCGCAGCGCAGGCCTTCGCCACGTTCGGCTTCGCCCACACGTCCATGGACGACGTCGCAGCGGCCTGTGGCATCACGAAGCTCATCGTCTACCGGCACTTCGAGTCGAAGGAGGAGCTCTACCGGGAAATCCTCGAGCAGGTTTTCCACCAACTCGGGACAGAGCTCGAGGCCGAGCTGGCGCTGCCCACCCACAAGGGACTGGGACCTCGAACGCTCCTGACCGTCGCAAGGGACGACCCGGCTGCGTTCTTCCTGCTTTGGCGACACGCATCTCACGAACCCGGGTTCGCGGCCTACACCGACGACCTACGGGCGATCGCGGTGAAGGTGCTACGACGTCTGATGGCGATCGACTCAGGGGACGAGTGCCTCGACGCTTGGCGCGCCGACACGTTGTTTGCGTGGCTGGTCGAAGCAACGCTCTCCTGGCTCGAGCGAGGCGATCCCAGTAGGGATGAAGAGTTCGTGGAACGGACCTCTGCGGCGCTCAGCGCGCTGAGGGATGCTCTGTTCCGCTCTCCCCATCCCGTTGCTCAGGCCCGGATTTAACGTTGGGAAAAGGTGGACATAGCGTGTAAGGTGCGCGCGGAACACGGGAATGTGTTCGGCGATGGCGGTACGGCGATTCCAGAGCGAGGAGTGGCGACGATGTCACGGACAAGCGCGCAAGCCACGATACGAGCGTTTGCGGCGCTGGCCGTGATCGGTTCCTCCGCCGGCATCGTGCTCGGGTCGATGGTCGCCTTCGCACCACCGGCGGCCGCGCAGTCCTGCGACACCTGGACCAACATGTCCGGCGGCGCGTGGGACACCGGGTCCAACTGGAGCGACGACGCGCCTCCGAGCAGCTCGACAGACGCCTGCATCACGGCGCAGGGGAGCTACACGGTGACCGTCGGCAACGAGACGATCAGCGCCGCGGCGCTCACCGTGGGAGGTTCAGGATCGACGCCGACGCTCTCGATCGGAAACAGTGGCTCGGGCGAGCCCGACGTCACCTTCTCCAGCGTGAGCAATTCGGGCACCATCGAGTCCGGTTTCGGCGGCTCGTTCACGGTCTCGGGCAACTTCACCAATTCCAGCGGAGCCACGCTCGATGTACCGAACACCGGTTTCGGAGGGACGGCGCTGAATGTCGCCTCGCTGGACAACCAGGGCTTGTTCGAGGTGGACGCGACGAGCACCTACACATTGCCGACCTCGTCTTCGACCCTGCTCAACGACAGCACCGGGACTATCTCCGTCGCCAGCGGCACTTCGCTGACCATCACGAGCCCCAGCGGCCAGACCGGGACCGTGACCCAGGACGGTGTGCTGGACAACGCAGGCCAGTTCATCGCGGCGGCAGCGGTGACCGTGACGGGTGGGAGCATCTGCAACGACCCGCTCCAGGTCGGCACGGACGGCCAGGCGGCCACCACCGACGGGCTCGCCTTCGCCTCGAGCGTGGGGTCCGGCCCCTCGTGCGGCACGGGCATCCCGACCGACAACGTCTTCATCGCCAACATCGCGGGCTCGCTGAGCGGCAACATCCCCTCCGCCTACACCGTGAACATCGGTGACGGTGGGGCGGCGTCGGCGAGGATCACCATCCCCTCGGCCATGACCGTCAAGGGGACACTCGACCTGGGTTACGAGGGCAGCCTGTCGTCGACCGCGGCCATCACCAACATGGGCACCATCGACGCCGTCTCCTCGCCGTACACCGGCGAGGCGTTCGACTTGTCCAGCCTGACCAACCAAGGCGCCCTCGACATCGACACCGCGTCGACCTACGTCCTCCCCAAGTCGAGCTCCACGTTGGTCAACACATCGAGTGGGACGATCTCGGTCAGCAGCGGCAATTCGCTGACCATTACGAGCCCGAGCGGTCAAACCGGGACCGTGACCCAGGACGGTGTGCTGGACAACTCAGGACAGTTCATCGCAGCGGCAGCGGTGACCGTGAAGGGTGGGAGCATCTGCAACAACCCGCTCCAGGTCGGCATGGACGGCCAGGCGGCCACCACCGACGGGCTCGCCTTCGCCAACTCTGTCGGCGCAGGCCCCTCGTGCGGCACGGGCATCCCGACCGACAACGTCTTCATCGCCAACATCGCGGGCTCGCTGAGCGGCAACATCCCCTCCGCCTACACCGTGAGTATCGGTGACGGTGGGGCGGCGTCGGCGAGGATCACCATCCCCTCGGCCATGACCGTCAAGGGGACACTCGACCTGGGTTACGAGGGCAGCCTGTCGTCGACCGCGGCCATCACCAACATGGGCACCATCGACGCCGTCTCCTCGCCGTACACCGGCGAGGCGTTCGACTTGTCCAGCCTGACCAACGAAGGCGCCTTCGACATCGACACCCCGTCGACCTATGTCCTCCCCAATTCGAGCTCCACGCTGGTGAACACATCGAGCGGGACGATCTCGGTCGGCAGCGCCACCGGTATGGCCATCTCGAGCCCGAGCCGTAAGGGAGGGACGGTCACCCAGGACGGTGTGATCGACAACTCGGGTGCCATGTCCATGCAGAACCCGCTGACCGTCGACGGCGGAACCATCTGCGGCAATGCGGTCCAAGTGGGCCTCGACGGCGAGACGGGTGGCAGCCTCGCTTTTGCCAAGACAGTGGGCGCGGGCCCGGCGTGCGGCACGGGCATCGCGACCGACCAGCTGTTCATGGCCAATATCACCAGCACGCTCGCCGGGACGGTGCCCAAGGCCTACACGGTGGCCATCGGCGACGGCGGGGCGAGCTTCGCCAACATCACTGCGAGCACGTCGATGAACTTCGGGACGATCGAACCGGGCTTCGGGGCGACGGTGACGTTCACCGGCAACCTGAAGAACAAGGGCACGCTCGAGGTGCCGGCATCGGGCTTCACCACGATCATCGACGTCGGTGGAACGCTGACCAACAAGAAGGATGTCTTGTTCGACGGCGACACTCAGATCAGCACCGCCAGCTTCAACAGTCGAAATGCCGGCTCCGTCGTGTCGGTGGGCGGGTTCGGCGTGAGCCTGAACGGGCCGATGTCGAACGCGGGCGTGCTCTCCATCGCGGCCGGGGGCTCGCTGGACATCTCGTCGAGCTATGAGCAGGGCAGCACGGCTGTGTTCGAACCTCAGCTCGCGAGCACTTCGAGCTACGGGGTCCTCAATGTGACCGACGGGGCGAGCCTGGCCGGGACGCTGGCGGCTTCGGACGCCCCCGGCTTCACTCCTCCCTCAGGCTCCACCTATGTGGTGCTCACGTCGGGCGGGCTCGGCGGGACAGCCTTCGAGCAGGTGCAGGGCCCGTTCACGGCGCAGTACATCACGAGCGATACGGACGTGCAGCTGACAGCCAATTGAACCGAGCTGCGATTCGCTCGGACAGTTGGCGGCCTCCCCCACCGCCCCGGTACCCTGACGTCGATATGCAGCGTTGTGTCACCGAGGGATTGTTCGAGTGGCCGGCCGATGAGCCGCGTCTCATCGCCTCGAGATGCGATTCCTGCGCCTTCGTGACTTTTCCGGCCCAGGACGCATGTCCGAGTTGTGGCGGCGACCAGGTCTCTCCTACCACGCTCTCGCGCACGGGGACCTTGTGGACGTGGACACGGCAGCGCTTCCAGCCGAAGAACCCGCCCTACATAGGCCGGGAATCGCCAGCGGACTTCGTGCCCTACGGCGTCGGCTTTATCGAACTACCCGAGGGGCGGGTGGAGGCGAGGATCGCGGGCGACGCGGACCAGGAACTCCGGATCGGGATGCCGATGGAGCTGACCGTGGTGCCCTTCGCGACCGACGAGGACGGTACCGAGGTGCTGACGTACGCGTTCCGACCCGCATGATGGACGACGTCGCCATCATCGGGGTCGGGCTGCGTCCGTTCGGACGGTTTCCCGGGGTCTCCGCGATCGAGATGGGTGCTCAGGCCGTCCGCCTGGCCCTGGCCGATGCCGGCGTGATCTGGAAGGACGTGCAGTTCGCCTTCGGCGGCAGCTACGAGGTCGACAACCCCGACGCGGTCGTGAACTTCCTGGGCCTCACCGGCCTCCCGTTCACCGACGTCTACAACGGCTGTGCCACCGCCGCGAGCGCGCTCGACGCAGGCCGCCAACACCATTCGCCTCGGTGAGCACGATCTCGGCGTCGCGGTCGGGATGGACAAGCACCTGCCCGGCGCCTTCGCCGCCGATCCCGTCCAGTACGGCGTCGGGGGATGGTACGGCGATACCGGGCTCTTCCTCACCCCCAAGTTCTTCGCCATGAAGATCCAGCGCTACATGCACGACTTCGGGATCACGCCGCAGACGCTGGCGCGAGTGGCGGCCAAGAACTACCGCAACGGCATTCTCAACCCCAATGCCTTCAGGCGACAGGAACTGAGCGAGGAGAAGATCCTCGGATCCCCGATGGTCAACGACCCGCTGACGCAGTACATGTTCTGCTCTCCCGACGAGGGCGCGGCCGCCGTCGTCCTGTGCCGGGCTGATGTTGCCTCTCGCTACTCGTCGAAGCCGATCTACCTCCGGGCGTCCGTCGTACGGACGCGGAGGCTCGGCGCATTCGAGGTCCACAGCCCCTGGCTCCCGCTCGAGCGTGCCGACGCACCGACGGTCGACGCCTCGCGCGCCGCGTACGCGATGGCGGGCCTCGGACCCGAGGACGTCGACGTGGTACAGCTCCAGGACACCGACGCGGGAGCCGAGGTGATCCACATGGCCGAGAACGGGTTCTGCAAGGACGGGGAGCAGGAGGCGATGCTGGCCCAGGGTGCGACGGAGATCGGCGGGAGCCTCCCGGTCAACACCGACGGTGGTCTCATCGCCAACGGCGAGCCGATCGGGGCTTCGGGACTGCGCCAGATCCACGAACTGGTCCTGCAGTTGCGCGGCCAGGCCGGGGACCGCCAGGTGCCCGGTACGCCCCGGGTCGGCTACAGCCAGCTCTACGGAGCGCCCGGCACGGCCGGCGTGGCCATCGTGTCGACATGAAATCCTGAACCAGTATGAGCCCTGACGAGCTGGTCCGCGCCGCGATCTGCCGCCGGCTCGGTCCGATCTCAGGCGTCGAGGTGGCCGAGATCGCTCACACGTCGCCCGGTCCCGACGACGTCGAGGTGGCGGTACGGGCCGCGGCCGTGAACTTCCCCGACGTGCTCATCGTCGCCGGGACCTACCAGGTCAAGCTCGACCCTCCCTTCGTCCCGGGCAGTGAGTTCGCCGGCGACGTGGTCGCGGTCGGAGAGCGGGTCGCGAACGTGCAGATCGGTGACCGCGTTCTGGGCACGGTTTTCGTCGGCGCGTTCGCGGAGCGCGTCGTCCTTCCAGCCCGCTCGCTGCAACCGCTGCCGGGAGGGCTCGACTATGTCGAAGGTTCGGCGTTCAGGGTCGCCTATACGACCGCGTACCACTCGCTGCTGACGATCGGCGAGGCGCAGCCCGGCGACACGGTGGTGGTGCTGGGTGCGGCGGGCGGGGTCGGTCTCGCTGCCGTCGACATCGCCCACCGGCTTGGGATGCGCGTGGTCGCGGTCGCGTCTTCGGCCGAGCGTGTGGCGTTGGCCATGAGCCGGGGAGCCGACGCGGGTGTCGACTACTCGCGCGAGCCGGTGAAGGAGCGTTTGAAGGATCTGACGGGGGGCGGTGCCGACGTCGTCGTCGACCCGGTCGGCGGGGACCTCTCCGAACAGGCGTTCCGGGCAACGCGCTGCGGGCGCGCGGTTCGTAAGCGTGGGCTTCGCCGCCGGCGAGATCCCGCGCATCCCCCTGAACCTGGTGCTCCTGAAAGGCGCGCACGTCCGCGGCTTCGAGCTGCGAGGCGTGATGGAGAACGTGCCCGGGGCAGTACGTCGTGGGGACGCCGCGTTGACTCAGTTGGTAGCGGGCGGCATGCGACCATACGTCTCGTCGATTCATCCGCTCGAGCGCGTGAGGGACGCTCTCGACGAGGTGGCGGGGCGGCGCGCCTTGGGCAAGGTCGTCGTGACCTTCCGCGACGGCGGTGCCTAACATCGGAGCGAACGGGAAGAGTGGAGGTACTGAGGTGCGGACGGTCGTCGTCGGAGCATCGAGCGGACTGGGGCGTTGTATCGGGGTGGGCCTGGCCAAACGAGGGGCACAGACCGCGCTCCTGGCCCGGCGGATGGATCGGCTCGAGGCCGCGGCGAAGGAGGCCGGGCCGGGAACGATCGCCCTGGTTTGCGACGTGACGGACCCGGCATCGTGCAACGCCGCCATGGAGGAGGCGGCCGCCGGGCTCGGCGGCATCGACGCACTGGTGTACACGCCGGCGATCGGCCCCTTGGCCAGCCTGGTCGACACCGACGTCGACACGTGGCGTCAGGTCTTCGACACCAACGTGATCGGCGCGGCGCTCGTCACCACTGCCGCCATCCCGCATCTGACGGCCACGAAGGGCATCGCCGTGTACCTGTCCTCCGTCAGTGCATCGCTCACCCCGCCCTGGCCGGGCCTCGGCTCCTATGCCGTGAGCAAGGCCGCCCTCGACAAGCTGGTCGAGGCTTGGCGCGCCGAGGTCCCGTCGGTCGGGTTCACGCGCCTCGTCGTCGGCGACTGCGCCGGAGGGGAAGGCGACGGGATGACCGAGTTCGCCAATCACTGGGACCAGGACCGGGCGGTGCATTTCGCGACGCAGTGGATGGAGCGGAAATACCTGAGCGACTCGCTGATCGAGGTGGACGAGCTCGTCACCGTCGTCGACTCCCTGGTCCGGCACGGGGGCAGCATCAGCATGCCGTCGGTCACGGTGGCGCCCCGTAATCCCGCATGAGCGATCGCCGTATTCCCTTCCGCACGTGAAAGTCGAGCGGTACCCATACCCGGCTCGGGCGTGGTGGGGTGATATCAAGGTGGCCGAGTCCGACGCGTGCCTCTGCCTGGAATCGGACTTTGAGCCATCTGTTCTCTATTTCCCTCGGGACGGGATCGACTTCTCGTACTTCAGGCGGAATGCGTCCGCCGATGTCGAGAGCTGGCGCATCGGGCCTGATGGTGAAGACGTACTGACCGTCGTCCATGACCCGGCCGGGCACGGCACGTTCGACCCCGATCGTGTCCGTGTCGAGGTGTTCGACGGCCTCCCCGGAACGGCGGAGCGTGATATCACGGTCAAGAGATTTCCCACCTGGGGCGACGCATCGGACCTCATTTCCGTCCTGGATGTCCGGCCGGATGGCGATCTCCGTTATGTGGGCCTCGCCCGGAGCGACGGGAGGCGCCCCGTCGTGGAGGGGAGCCAGATGCTGGCGCAGTCCATCGTGGCCGCGGGCCGCCATGCGGCGGAGCGTCGTCCGGTGTCCGCGGGAATGCTGTTCCTCCGCCCGGCCGACGCCGCCCGCCCGCTGCGTTTCGAGCTCGAGGAGACGAGCGCCGGGCGCACGTTCACCGGCCTGGTCGCCCGGGTGCTGCAAGACGGCCGCTGCTGCGGCGCCGGCACCATCCTCCTCGACACGACGGCCCCGGACGTCATACATCATCAGGTGTCGCCGCCCGCCGTGCCGGGCCCCTACGACTGCCCCCCGTACGATATGGGGGTGACCGGGCGCGACCTCAGGATCGTCGACGGCGCGTATACGGGGGACCCGGATGCGCCCACCGGGCCGCCGACGCTCGACTGCTGGGTCCGGTTCCGTGACGTCCCCTCCGACCCCGTGATCCATGCCGGGCTCCTGGCGCAGTTCACGGGACACATGCCGATCGCCGCCGCCCTCCGGCCCCACGCGGGAATCGGGCAGGATCAGGCGCACCGCACCCTGTCGACGGCGATCAACGCGATCAACCTGTCCATACACCGAGAGATCAGGGCGGACGAGTGGATGCTCTACCACCACCTCTCCACCTACGCCGGGGATGGCATGACGCACGCCGAATGCCGGGTGCATGCAGCAGGCGGCGAGCTGCTCGCGTCCTTCACCGTCGAGGCCATGGTCCGTCCGTTCCCTGGAGCGGACCCCGCCCGGGACGAGCGCACCGCGCTATGAGCCTGACCACTGGTCGCGGGCCCCTGAGCGCCCGGCCGGCCGGCCGCTTCAGCGCTCCGGTACCCGGGGGCGTGGCGTATATCGAGCCATTCCGGCGCCGCGTCAGGGCGACGAAGGACAGTCGTACCGTGATCGACAGCGAGCGGGTTCTGCTCGTGCACCGTCCGGGACGGCCGCCCGTCTACGCCTTTCCCGCCGTCGACGTGGGTGACGACGTCGACATGAAAGTGCCGGAGCCCGACACACCCGGATACGTCTCGGTCGATTGGGATGGTGTCGACACCTGGTTCGAGGAGGACGAGGAGGTGTTCGGACATCCCCGCAATCCGTATCACCGGGTGGACTGCCTGCGTTCGGGGCGCAAACTCCTCGTCGAGTCGAACGGGGTGACGCTGGTCGACTGCGCCAGCACATTGGTGGTGTACGAGACCGCGCTCGAACCTCGCCTCTATGTGGAGCCCTCCTACGTGCGGATGGACCTGCTCCGGCCGAGCCAGACCCACTCGTACTGCCCCTACAAGGGGACGGCTTCCTACTGGACCGCTCAAATCGGGAGCGCGACCGTCACCGACATCGCTTGGAGCTATCAGGACCCGCTCCCCGAGTCGTCTCCCTTGGGCGGGTTCCTGTGCTTCGACGAGACGCGCGTCACGGTCCACGACGACCTCCCGGCTCCGGCCGAGCCCAGAGGGCCGGAAATCGGGCACCGCTAATCTGGTGCGGGGCGGGGTCCTTCTCCGCTCCGTTCCGCGCCCGGCCCACGAGGGAGAACCAGTGGTGGACACGTCGTTCGAGACACTTCTCTACGCGGAGGAGGACGGTGTCGCCGTCGTCACGCTCAACCGACCAGAGGTCTACAACGCCTTCGACCACACCATGCAGCGAGAGCTGCAGGAGCTCTGGACTGCCCTCCGCTCACACGACGACGTGAGGGTGGTGATCCTGACCGGCGCCGGCGACAAAGCGTTCTGCACCGGTATCGACCGTGAGGAGGCCATCGCGGAGAACTACCTCGACAACGACGAGGCGCGGGGCAAAATGCGCTTCCAGACGGGTTCGGTGTCGACGCCGTTCCAGTACAACGACCCGGGCGTGAACATCAATCCGAAGCAGAACGACTTGTGGAAGCCGGTCGTCGCCGCGGTGAACGGGATGGCGTGCGCCGGCGCTCTCTACATGCTCGGCGAGGCCGACATCATCATCGCCGCGGAGCACGCGACCTTTTTCGATCCGCACGTCACGTACGGCATGGTGGCGGGGTTCGAGGCGATGCACCTCCTCCAGAAGCTCCCGCTGGGCGAGACACTACGCGTGGCCCTGCTCGGCGCCCACGAACGCATGTCCGCCGCCCGCGCCCACCAACTCGGCCTGGTGTCCGAAGTCGTCCCCGCCGCGGACTTACTCGAGCGCTCCATGTGGGTGGCACGAGCGATCGCCTCCGCACCGGCCTATGCGATTCAGGGCACGCTCCGCGCGGTGTGGATGGCTCACGAGTCGGCGCGGCGCGAGGCGCTCGCCCAGATGTCCTCCCTCGTCATGCTCGGAACGCAGTACGAGAACATCGCCGGCGGCGAGGAGACGTACCAGGCAGCCAGAGTGGAGTGGCGGCTGCGTTAGCTGCTGCCGACGCTCGCCGTCGAGGTGCCGGGGATGTCGGTCCCGCAGTACGGCTGCGCGGAGACTGTGGTGAACCCGTGCTTCTCGGCCTGCTCGATCCACGTGCACTGCTTGGGAAGGTCGTGTCCGAAGATCGTGGCGTAGTCGATGCTCTGGGGGAGCATGCCGTTGTCGTTGTAGGACTTCAGGCCCCGCAGGTCCTTTATGACGGCGGCCCGGGTCGGGTTCGGGCCCGCCATCTCCAGACCCTTGATCATGAGGTCCGCCCCGGCCCAGGCCTCCTCCTGGCCGAAGTTGGCGAACTGGCTCTTGGGGAGGTGCGAGTACTTCTCCATGGCCGCCTGCATCTGCTCGGTGCCCGAGTTGGGCAGGCTCCATGGCCGGAAGAGGGAGAGGAAGTAGTCACCCTGCACGGCACTCCAAGCCGGCGAGTTGACGATGTCGGGCTCGTATCCGGTGGCGAACAACGCCTTGAACTTGACGCCCGCTTGCTTGAGCGCCGTCGCCAGGGCGTAGTTCGAGTTGGAGTCCATGCCCGGCACGATGGCGTTCACGCCGTCCTGCTTGGCGACGAGGGCGGCGCTGGTGAACGCGACGCCGCCGAAGGGGACGGAGGTGTCGAGCACACCGACCTTGCCTCCCGCGTGCTTGAACGAGTCCGCACTTTGGACCGCGGCGCGGGCGGAGGACGGGGAGATGCCATAGCCGTACGCCCCGAGGACCGTGCCACCGTGCGACTTGAGGAAGTCCCCGATCTGCGTGTTGACGGGGTACTTGGGATTCACGCTGCCTTCGTCGGAAGCGAACATGTTCGTGTACGGCTGCGTCCCCCATTCGGGACCGTCGTCGTAGGTGCCCGTCACCGGCACGCCCTGCTCGTTCGGATACTTGGCAGCGAGGAAGAAGAGGGGGCTCTGCGACACGATGCCGAAAGCCTTGGAGTCGGCTTCCTGGACCACCGTCGCGATCTCCGACGGGCTGGTCTGGTCGTCGAGCACCAAGGGGACCAGCTTGTGGCCGTGCACGCCGCCCTCGGCGTTCTGCAGGGCGATTCGAGCTTCGAATCCGGCCGGAGACGTCGAGTTCTCGGAAGCGCCCGGCCCGGTCAGGTCGGTGATGTACGCAACCGTGATCGGCGCCGGTGATGCGGACGCCGACGTGGTGGTGGCCAGGGCGGCGATGGGCAGGCCCGCGGCTCCTGCCACGAGCGCGGCGGCGAACCGCCCGACGGTGATGGGGTGACGCATTTCAACCCTCCCAGGGTTCGTCTCGGGTACCCGTGCTGACTGCGTGAACCGAATAGGTAGTTTCGGAGAACCGCCATCTCGCCCAGAGCGAGAGCCGTTATTGTAACCCGCTCGTCACACTGGTGGGAGTCGCCTCGGCTTCGCCCAGATAGCGGTCGATGACCTCGGCGCCGGCGTCGGTGGCGAGGCCGGACCATCCGACGTGGCCCCGGGTGAGGATCAGGCAGCTGTCGGCCATGGCCAGGGCACGGTGCACGAACTGTTCGCTCAGCACCACCGTGATCCCCGACCGTCTGGCTTCCTCGAGGCCCTCGAACACGGACTCCGCCACCAGGGGAGCGAGCCCCAGGGACATCTCGTCGGCGATCACCAGCTTGGGCGAAACGGCCAGTGCCCTCGCCATGGCGAGCATCTGTTGCTCGCCGCCCGAGAGGCTCCCGGCTCGCTGGCCCGTCCGCTTGCCGAGAACCGGGAAGTGCCCGATGGCCCGATCGATCGCCTGCGGCCGGTCCTGACGCCGCTCCTGGGCGACCGCCATGCGCAGGTTGTCGATGACCGAGAGTCCGGGGAAGATGCCACGGCCCTCCGGGATGTACGTGAGCCCGAGCTTGCGGATCTTGTGCGCCGGCATCCCCGTCACGTCCCTCCCCTGGAAGCGCACCCGTCCACCACTGGGGGCGACCAGTCCGGAGACGGCCCGTGCGAGCGTGCTCTTGCCCGCACCGTTGGCACCGAGCACGGCGAGCACGGTGCCGGGTTGCACTGTGAGAGAAACGCCGAAGAGCGCCTGGGACGAACCGTATGACACATCGAGGTTCTCGACCTCGAGGATCGGGTCGGTCACGTGCCCTCGCCCGCGGGAACTTGGTGCAGTACCGGCGCCGCTGCTGGTGCCGGCGCCGCCTGACCCAGGCCCGTGCGACCAACGGGCTCGCCGTCGCCGAGGTACGCCGACCGCACCGCCGGATCGTTCCGGATCTCCTCGGGCGAGCCGACGGCGATCCGCTCTCCGAAGTCGAGTACGAAGACGATGCCCGACAGGGCGAGGACCGCGGCGACGTCGTGCTCGACGATCACCACCGACAACGGATGCTCGCTGTGGTCCACGATCTGCCGGAAGACCGAGAGCAGGTTCTCCGACGCTTTCATGTCCAGACCCGAGAGTGGCTCGTCGAGGAGGAGCACGTGCGGATCGCTGGCGAGGGCACGTCCGACCTCCACCAGGCGGACGATGCCGAGCGGCAGCGAGGCCACAGGCGCTTTGCCCACCCGGGTGAGCTGCAGCAGTTCCAACAACGAGTCGACCCGCTCGGTCTCGGCGTTCGACGGGGGCAGGAGTGAGCGCGGGTCGAACATGTCCCGCCAGAGCCGCTTGGGCGCTGTCCGAGCCCGATACGCCAGGACGAGGTGCTCCCGGACGGTGAGGCCCATGAAGAGCTCGGGCTGCTGGAACGTTCTCGCCAGACCCATGGCTGCCCTGGCCCGGGGGGAGGTGTCGGTGACGTCGTCGCCGCGCAGATGCACCCGACCGGCGTTGGGACGGAGAAGACCCGAGAGCACGCCGAGGAGCGTCGACTTGCCGGCGCCGTTCGGCCCCACCAGGCCGGCGATCTCTCCGGGCTGCACCTGCACCGACACGCCGGAGAGCGCGGTGAGCCCGCCGAAACGCACCGTCACGTCGTCGGCGGACAACGCCGGCGTGGTTGTGCCGACCTCGACCGGAGCAGGCGCAGTCGTCACAGGACGTTCCCGGCTACCTGCGGTGCCGGCTCCACCGAATCCGACCCGGCTGGCGCGCTCGGTGCTTCACCCGGCTCTCCGCTCTCGATCTGCGCCGGAGTCGCCCTGATCATCAACCGACGCAACCTTCGGCTGTTCTCGGCCAGCGCACCGTCGGGGTACTTGGCCGCCGAGATCGCGCCGAGACCGAAGAGAACCGGCAGCACGTTGGGAAGCCAGGTCCACGAAGACAGGAAGTACTGCGCCAGGGCCGAAGGGAAGACGAACACGATGCCCGCGATGAGCGCCGCTGCGGTCGACCGCACGCCGATGGTGACGAGGACGGCGAGCCAGACGACCCCGGCGAACGTCGCGAACTCCGCGGGCTGGAACGTCGTCTGCGCCAGCGCGAGGAGCGCACCCCCGATTCCCGCGATCATGGCCGCGAGCGCACCTGCGATGACCTTCATCTGCACGACGCTGATCCCCGAGGTCCTCGCCCCGGCCTCACTCCATCGAGCGGCATTGAGGGCGAGACCCGTCGTGGAGCGTCGAAGGTTCACGATGAACAGGGCGAGGACCACGAACACAACCAGGCAGAGATAGGTGAACGACAGGTCGGACGATGCGAAACCAGGCCGGTTGAGGTTCAACCCGAGGCCCTGGTTCACGAACGAAGGCAGCGTGAAGACGAGGCTCTCCATGAGGAGACCGAAGGTCAGCGTCACGAGCGCCACGTAGAGGTCGCCCAGCCTGATGCTGAGGAAGCCCACGATCGCTCCCATCGCCCCTGCGACAAGGCCGCCGACGAGCGCCGCCGCCAGGACGGGCCAGCCGTGGTTGTTGGCGAGCTGGGCCGTGGTCAACGCCCCCACCCCGGCGAAGGTGATCTGACAGAGCCAGAGCATGCCCCCCTCGCCCGTGACGATGGTCCAGGACAGGAAGATGACGGCGTAGGCGAAGGCCTGGGCGAAGAGTCCCACCCAGTAGCCCTGGACAATCAGGGGGAGCGCCCCGACCGCGATGATGAGCAGCAGCGGGCCGGCGTACTTCCCGATGAAACCCAACGACGCGGTCTCGACCAGATTGCTGGTCGACCCCGCCAGCCGGCTCTCGCCCTGTGGCGTGATGGCGCGGTCGAGCGCGCCTCCCCATCCGTCCGACTCCCCCACCTTGCCCCGGCGGACCAGGCTGTAGATCAGGAAGAGCGCGATCACCATGAATGGGACCGCGTCGATGATCTCGGTCGTCCACTGGCTCGCCGGCGGGAGCTTCCACTGGAAGAGCGACGTGGCGACGCCCATGAGCAGCCCTACGATGACGGCGACGGGGAGATTCCGGAGCTTCGCGGCCACGACGGCCGCGAACGACGCCGCGATGAGGAGCGTGAAATTGCCGGAGTCCAAGCCGATGATGGGCGCGGCGAGAACCCCTGTCAGTCCGGCGAAGAAGGTGGCGACGGCCCAGACGCCGACGGCGATCGCCGTGGGATTGGTGCCCGAGAGGTCCGTCATCGCGGGGGAGTCGACCATGGCGCGCACCTTGAGGCCGATCTCGGTGTAGCGCAACACCCCGGCGCCGACCAAGACGGTCGCCACCACGCACGCGTACACGATGACCTGATCCATGGTGACGGGGACGCCTATGAAGTCGAAGACTCGTACCGGTTCTGGCGCGAGGCCCGGTGCCTGCTGGATCGCCTGGTCCCCGAAGATCAGCGTGGCGAGTGAGGGAATGGCGACGAGCAACCCGATGGTGGCCACGACCTTGATCAGAGGCGAGGACAGCCGCAGGTGCCGGAAGAGCACGGCGTAGAGGAACACGCCGAGCGCGGGGGCGGCGATAACGATGGACAGGATGGCGGCGGGGATGATCGCCCAGTTCTGCTGGGTGTGGAGGTAGTAGTAGAAGCGCGCGATGAAGAACGCGATCGCCCCGAAGGCGAAGTTCAAAATCCCCGACGACGTGTAGGTGATGACCAAGCCGGCCGAGGCGATGGCGTAGATGCCCCCCAGCACGAGGCCGGCGATCACGAATTGCAACATCCTGCGGGACCCACCCCTCTTCGCCGGTAGGGTCGAGCCAGCATTTCTGACATCGACGTCGATACTGATACTAACGAGGTCCCAGACCCCGGTGCACGACGGCACTTTCGCGTCCTGACCTGGGCATTCGACCCGCCGGCGTGAGATCTTCGCGGCCCGTGCCCCCTTGGCTCGGGCGATCCTGAAAGGACGATTCTCCGGCCCTGGAAATTACCGAACCAGTGGTGTGGAATCCATCACGGGCTCAGCCCTCGGCGCGCACCGTTTCCTTCTGCGCCGGCACGATGGGCGGCGCATCCTTCCAGTTCGGTATGCCCGAGTCCTCCTCGGCCACCGGGTACCGGTCTTCGTTCACCCAGGCCCAATGGGAATGGTTGAGCTCGTGCAAGGTGAAGCAGGCGTTGAGGGCGTTGTAGAAGCCCATGTTGTCGACCGATTGGTTGACCGCCTCTTTGATCAACAGAGCAGTCATCGTCGGCAACTGGGCGATGCGCTGTGCGAACTCGAGCGTCCGGTCGCTCAGGTCGTCGGCTGGGAAGACCTTGCTCACCATCCCCAACGCATGGGCCTCGTCGGCGTCGACCGAATCTCCGGTGAGGAGGAGCTCCTTCGCCTTGCGAGGCCCGAACTCCCACGGGTGAGCGAAGTATTCGACGCCGCACATGCCGAGCCGGGTCCCGACGACATCGGCGAAACGAGTGCCCTCGGCGCACACGATGAGATCGCAGGCCCAGAGCAGCATGAGTCCGGCGGCGTAGACGTCGCCATGCGCCTGCCCGATCGTGATCTTGCGCAGGTTCCGCCACCGCCGTGTGTTGTCGTAGAAGTAGTGCCATTCCTGGAGCATCAGGGCTTCGGAGCCCTTCCGGGTGGCGCCGTTGATCGTTCGCGTCGGATGCTGGTTCGGGCCCGGCATCGACTCCTCCCTCGCGGCTTTGGACCCGAGATCGTGGCCGGCGGAGAACATCGGTCCCGTCCCGCCGAGGATCACGACGCGCACCTCGTCGTCGGCCTCGGCCTGCAAGAACGCCTCGTTGAGCTCCACGAGGAGGCCGCGGTTCTGCGCGTTGCGCGTGTCGGGCCGGTTCAACATGATGCGCACCACGCGGCCCGAGTCCAGGGTCTCGTACAGGATGTACTTGTAGTCGGGCATTCGGGCTCCTTCTTCGCTATGGGTTCTCGCGCGTGACCCTACTGTCGGACCCGGAGCACCTGCATACCGAGGGGTTCGAGCGGCGGCGCACTACGGCAGCGTTCTTGTTCGTCGGCTACGACGCGGCACCCACCGGGACTTCGACCTTCATGATCCGGGCCAGGTTCGCGCCCATGATGTTGCGGACGTCCTCGGCCGGGAGACCCTCGGGCAGGCGGTCCACAAAGGTGCACGGCTCGGCGAGCCCCTCGGGGTGCGGGTAGTCCGAACCGAACAGGAGGTGGTCCGCCCCGATGGCGTCGATGAGAACCTCGAAGTTGTCCTCGTGGAAGGGGCTCACGTAGACACTTCGTTTGAACTGCTCGACCGGGTCGCCGTCGAAGGCCTGCGGCATCTTGCGGTGTACGTCTGCCAGGTGGTCGAGGAACGGCGCCACCCAGTCTCCCCCGCTTTCGATGGAGGCGACCCGGAGGTCCGGGAACCGGGCCAGCACACCGTGGCATGCGAGCGCCGCCATGGTGTCCTCCACCGGCCGGCCCTTGATCGTCATCATGCGGAACGAGTCCAGCCGGAACGGCAGCATCTCCTCCGGACCGGTCCAGTCGGACTGGTAGCGGGAGTAGCCGCTGTCGGACGAGTGCATGGCGACGAGGACGTCGGCGTCGACCACCGCCTGCCAGAACGGGTCGAACTCGGGAAAGCCGAACGACCGCGAGCCGCGGGGCGCCGGCACCGGGGCCGGACGGATCAGGACGGCCTTCGCACCGCGTTCGACCGCCCACTCGAGCTCCTCGATCGCCTTCTCCACGATGGGGAGCGTGATCACGGGCGTCGAGAAGATCCGGTTCTCGTAGTCGAACTGCCACTCCTCGAACATCCACTCGTTCAGCGCGTGGATGGCGGCATGCGTGAGCTCCAGGTCGTCACGCATGCGCTCTTCGAGCAGGCTGGCCAGCGTCGGGAACATGAGCGACTGGTCCACGCCCAGTTCGTCCATGAGCTCGAATTCGCGGACCAGGCTCGCGGAATCCGGGGAGGCATCGCATGGGCTTTCCGACGATCTCTCGGTAGGACTTGCCCTCCGGATTGCCGTTCCGGAAGTACTCCTCCTGGGCGCCCGGGCGGGCCACGACGTCGAACGTCGGGTTCGGGATGTAGTCGCTCACCGTCCCACGGATCATGATCTTCGTCCGCCCGTGGAGTTCGATGTACTCGATGGCGCTCTTGTATCGATCCGGCAGGTGACGCGTGAACGAATCCTGCGTCTCGTACATGTGGTTGTCGGCATCGAAGGTGGGGAAATCGAGTGTTCTGGCCATGTTCGAAGGGTACTCCAATTTTGACTGCGACGTCAATATCAAATACTGATCCCGATCCGGTGGGCCGCCTGGGAGGCGAGGCTCGATCGACACCGCTCAGAACGTCAGCGGATTGGCGACCAGCGGCTTCGCCAGTCCATGAGCTTTGCGGTCAACAAGGGTAAAGCTGAGCTTGGCGGTCGACAAGAAGGCGACGGCCCGGCCAGCGCATCACGTCGGCTCGGCCCTCGCCCCTTCACAACGCCTCCTGTGCTTCTCGGCGGTCACGGCGTCGTCGATGTTGAGATCTACCAGCCGGTCCGCGCGTGATTCGTCACCCGGTCGAGCCACATGATCTCCATGTCGCGCACGAGCCACGGTCAGCAGTCACGCGCAGCAGTCACGCTCAGATCGCCTACGAGCGTGAGCGAGTCGTGGCGATACTCCTCGTCTGTCGCCGTGCCGATCGGGTTGCTCCCGGAATCGTGACGAACTCGGCGGATTCCTCGCCCGCTTCGACCACCCCTCGGACACGGTGTCCTGCCGCGCGCATCACGACCAACCCGATATCGGCGGTGGGATATTCCGCGGGCGGTCGCAGCTTGCACGTTGACTGCGGTTTGCGTCCACCACTGTTGGCCAGGTTCCGATTCGGGGGGCGATTTGGTGTTCGTGTAGGGTCGCCACGGAACGGAGGCTGACGGTCGATGGGGGACGTAAATCGAGCACACGAGCCCTTGGTGCTTCACGTCATCCCGACCGCGGAGGCCCGCGGGGCCCAGATCGAGGCTCGGGCGATTGCCGATCAATTGGACGAGCCCGGCGTCCGCCGACACGAGCTGCTCTGCCTGATCGACGGGCCCGACGACGTCCTCGTCGAGCATTCGGTCGGCTACCCCGGGGGTGAACGCGCGACACGTGGGTTCCGTCCCGGTTTGGTGGTGAAACTTCGTTCCGTCTTGCGGCGGATGGCGCCTGCGGTCGTCGTGGCCCACGGCGGAGACCCGCTGAAGTACCTCGTTCCCGCCACCGTCGACAGACGGGTGCCCCTGGTCTATTACGCGATCGGGACCCTGGCGCAGGAGCGTCTCGACCCCGTGCGTGAGGCGATGTGGAAGTTCCTCCTGAACCGGGCCGAGCTGGTGGCGGCGGAGGGCCAGGAGGTTCTCGAGGAGTGTCGCCAGCGCTTCGGCGTGCCCTTCGCCAACTCGGTCCTCGCTCCGAACGGCCGCGATCCCAACGAGTTCCACCCCGATCCCAGCTCTCCGAGTCGCGATGTCCCGGTCCTCAGTTTCGTGGGAGCCCTCAACGCGCAGAAGCGTCCCGATCGGTTCATCGCTCTCGTCGCAGCCCTGCGCGCCCGAGGACTTCCCGTCGAGGCGAGGGTCGTCGGCGACGGCCCGTTGCGAGAAGCGCTGGTAGGTCCCGCCTCTGAATCCGACGTCGAGCTGCTCGGGCGCCGCCGCGACATCCCGGAGCTGCTCAGGGGCACCGACGTTTTCGTGTTCCCGAGCCTGTGGGCGGGCGAGGGCATGCCGGGGGTACTCATTGAGGCCGGCCTGAGCGGTGTCCCGGTCGTGGCCACCGCTACCGGCGGCGTCCGTAGCATCGTCCTCGACGGCGACACCGGGTTCGTCGTGAAGGTCGACGACTTCGACGCTCTGGTGGACGCGACCGCCGTGCTCGTCAAGGACGCCGCCCGGCGTCGGACCATGGGCGCGGCAGCTCGGGAGCACTGCGTGGAGCACTTCAGTCTTTCCGCCGTCGCCGCCACCTGGCGGGGAATCCTCGACCCCCTCTGTCCCCGCTCGCCGAGTGGTCAGGCAAGCATGGACGAACGCGACACGGGTCACACCTGACGACTCAGGGCAGACCCGGTACCGAGGCGAGCCTTGAACCCGCAGTGCGTGTCGATCCAAACGGATCTTCGCGGATGACGATCAGCGGGTCGTTGGGAACCCCAGGTCGATCCGGCTGTTGTCAGGCTCGGGCCAGCGGGACGTCACCACCTTGGGACGGGTGTAGAAGCGGATCCCCTCGGGCCCGTAGATGGCGGCGTCGCCGAAGAGAGAGTCCTTCCAGCCGCCGAAGGAGTGCGACGCCACCGGAACGGGAATCGGCACGTTGACTCCGACCATGCCAACTTGGATGTCACGCTCGAAACGGCGGGCCGCTCCCCCGTCGCTGGTGAAGATGGCGGTCCCGTTGCCGTAGCGGTTGGCGTTCACCAGCGCGATCGCATCCTCAAGGGTCGGAACCCGGACGACACCCAGCACAGGGCCGAAGATCTCTTCGTCATAGACGCGCATCCCGGGCTTCACATCGTCGAGGAGGGAACAGCCCAGGAAGAAGCCGTCGGGACGGGGTGCATCCGACCCGTCGATCACGACCCGCGCCCCCTCGTCCGCGGCGTGCTCCACGTAGCCGCGCACGCGATCGCGGTGCTCAGACGTGATGAGCGGTCCCATCATCGAGGCGGGGTCGTCGCCGGGGCCGACGACGACACTCGGGATCCGCGTCGCGATGGCCTCGACCAGTTCGTCAGCGACCGAGCCGACCGCCACGACCACGGAGATGGCCATGCACCGCTCGCCCGCCGAGCCGTAGCCGGCCGACACCGCAGCGTCCGCCGCCGACGGCACGTCCGCGTCCGGGAGCACGACCATGTGGTTCTTGGCCCCACCGAGCGCCTGGACGCGTTTTCCGTTGCGGGTGCCGGTCTCGTAGACGTGGCGCGCCACGCCCGTGCTGCCGACGAAGGAAATGGCACCGACGGCGGGGTGGGTGAGCAGGGCGTCCACGGCCTCGTGGTCACCTTGGACCACGTTGACCACCCCGTCGGGGAACCCGGCGCGCCGGACCATGTCGGCGAGGATCAGTGAGGGTGAAGGGTCCTTCTCGGAGGGCTTCCAGACGAACGTGTTTCCACAAGCGATGGCATTGGCCATCATCCACATGGGCACCATCACGGGGAAATTGAACGGCGTGATGCCGGCCACCACACCGACGGGCTGCAGCACGGTTCGGATGTCGACTCCGCTCGCCACCTCGGATGCTGCGGCACCCTTCAACAGGTGCGGGATGCCGCAGGCGAACTCGACGTTCTCGAGTCCGCGGGCCACCTCGCCCCGAGCGTCGTCGAGCACCTTGCCGTGCTCGCGGGTGACGGCTGCTGCCAGCTCGTCCCGGCCGGCGGCGAGCAACTCGCGCAGGCGGAAGAGGAGGTTGGTCCTCGTGCTGAGCGACGACGACCCCCAGTCCGCGGCGGTCCTGACCGCCACGGCGACGGCGTCGTCCACCTCGGCCGCTGACGCAAGCGCCACCTCAGCCGTCTGCGTGCCGGACGCAGGATCGAAGACGGGAGCGGTCCGGCCCGATTTACCCTCGACGACCCCACCGTCGACCCAGTGACCAATCGTCATCGTCCGAACCCTACTGGCCATCAGAGCCGGTACAGCTTGCGGGCGTTCTCACCCAGGATCTTGCGCCTCGCGTCGGGCGAGAGGGTTGCCATCTTCGCCTCGACCGTCCCGAGCGGGTCCGGGTAGAGACAGGTCGGGTGAGGAAAGTCGGTCTCGAAGAGGATGCTGTCCTCGCCTACCGCTTCGATCAACTCGGGCAACTTGTTGCGGTTGTTCTCGAACCAGAACGTGGCGTACAAGTTGCTCGCGAAGTACTCGGACGGCTTTTTCGCCAACTCCTCGAGCTCCCGAGGCGCGTTCTCCGCCATCTCGTAGTCGAGTGCCTCGAGGATGAACGGAATCCACCCGACACCGCTTTCGACGGAGACCATTTTCAGGCCCGGGTAACGGTCGAAGATCCCCGAGAGGATCACGTTCACCACGACGCGCGCGTTGCCGATGAAGAGCAGGGTGCCGCCGATGGCCAGCTTGGTGTTGTCCTTGTGCGAGTCCCATGGGTACTTCCCGAAGAACGTCATGGCGGTCACACTGGCGCCGATGTGGAAGTGGACCGGCAGGTGTAGCTCGGTACACACCTCCCAGAAAGGGTCCCAGGCCCGGTTGGCCAGGTCAGGCGCGCCGAGGTCCTGGGGGTCCGACGTCATGTTCACGCCCCTCGCACCGAGGCCGGCAACGCGCTTCGCCTCGGCGACGCAGGTGTCGACGTCCCAAGCCGGCATGAGGGGAAGCGGGAGCAGCCGGTTGCCCGAGTCGGCCTGAATCTCGGCCATGGCGTCGTTGTAGATCTCCGTGGCCAGCCGGCAGAGCGCGGGGTCGTCCACCATGCCGAGGTCCTGCCCTCCCAAGCCGATCGTGCTGGGGAAGATGATCTGCGCGTCGATACCGCACTCGTCGAGCAGGCCTAGGCGGATTTTGGGATCGTGTGCTCCGAGGTGGACCTGGTCGAAGCTCCACTCCATCAGGGCGCGATGCGAGCTCTCCTTGGTGCCGTCGCGCGCGATGACTCCGGCGGCGCTGAAGCGGCCAACCGGGTGGCCGTCGAACACCCACATGAGCTGGCCGTCGACTTCCTCCACCCTCGGCACGCGATCACGGAACGCGGCCGGGGCCCTACTGGTGAAGAGGTCGGGTGGCTCGGCCCAGTGTGAGTCGGCGTCAATGACGAGCATATCTTTCAACATCGACGTCGATATTAGGTTGTGCCGGGCAGATGGGCAAGGTGCCGGAAAGGACGGCGAAGCGCTGCCGCCTCAGGGTTTGGCGTTCCGAGGATCTCGACGCCGACGCCGACGTCGGCAGCCGGCGTCCGTCCGGGTCGCCGATGGCGCTGTTGGGACCTCAAGCCCGACGATTTGTGTCGTGTTGCCGTCCCGGCTTCGCAACGACGCCTTGGGGCCGTGGGGCCGCGTTCCTCGAGCCGCTCAGCGGCCGTTCTTGGGGGAACCCGGGCGGGCGAACATGACGAGAAAGCCGGCCCGGCCGAGGGGGTCCACCTTGGCCAGGTGGAGGCCGCAGGACGCGGCCAGGTCGTCCAGGTCCGAGCGCCGGTAGCCGTGGACGTGCACGCCGCGGGCCCCGTAACGGAACTTGCGGAGCTCCAGGCGCAGCCCGGGGGCCGGGAACGAGCCGATGACGTGGGAGCTGGCCCTGCCCATACGGCGTAGCAACTCGCGCGGCTCGTCCACGTAGTCGAATACGCCGAGCGCCACCGCCGCGTCATAGGCGTCGACCTCTTCGATCTCCTCCCAGCCGCGCTGTTCGACGGTGACCTGGCCCGGATGGGCCGAAGCCTCACGTTGGGCGAGCGCGACCATGGCCGGCGCGGGGTCGATCCCGGTCACGTGCACGCCGAGCTCGGTCAGCGGGGCGAAGAGAGGCCCGCTGCCACATCCCACGTCGAGTACCTGGCGGCTGCCCAGCGTGTCCACGAGCTGCACCGTCTTGCTCAGACGGTCGAACAGCGGTCCCCGGCCGAGGAGCCTCGACACTTGCTCGCTGCGGTAGAAGGCGGCGAAGCGCGAAGCGCGCTTGTCGAAGTAGCCGTCGAATTCTGCGGACTCAGTTTGCGGCATGGCGACAGGTCTCGCTCCCGTATCGTCTCGTCAGGTCTTGGAAGATGGTGGCAATCCTCCGCCGACCGAGCACCTGCTTGGCCAGTGCGGCGGAGCGCACGTCGCGCACCCCCGGGAGGGTGCCGTCGAAATCGTAGGAGTGGTAGTACAGCACGGCCGATCCCTGATGGCGCGCCACGGCCCGGTTCACGGCGACCGTGGGCATCAGGCGCTGGTAGCTTCCGCCCCCGACGTGGACGCCGCGCCAGCTCAGCACCGGGAGCTCGGTCAACGCCGATGCGGGCCCGAGGTACGAGGCGTCGGACACGTACTCGTAACCTGCCTCGGCCAGGTGCTCCCGATAGCGCTCGAGCCCGATCCCAGCCGGTACGTCGAAGCGGGGTGAGCGGAATCCCGTCACGGGGATCCCGAGAAGGTCCTCGAGCATCTCGCGGCCCTGGCGCAACCAGTTGGCGATCCCCTCCGCAGGGAGCCGACCGTGATCGGGGCCATGGCTGGCGATCTCGTGGCCGGCCGCGGCGAACTCGACCAACGTGGACCGGATCCGCGCCGCGTAGTGACCGACCACGAACAACGTCACAGCCGGGCGGGCTTCCATGGCGGCCAGGCGCTCCAGAAGTGTCCCCAGGCCACCACGGGGGTCGAGGTCACGTTGTGGGACGTCGTGGCCCAGGACGGACATGCCCTCGTAGAAGTCTTCGACGTCCACCGTCATGCACAGGGAGGTGGTCACGTCGTCGCGGCCAGTTCGCGGTAGACGCTGCGGAGTCGTCCGACGACCTCTTCCTCGGCGAAGCGCTCCTGGACCCATCGGCGCGCCGCCTGCCCGAGGGCGACGCGGCGGTCCTCGTCGCCGAGGAGTTCGCGCAGCGTGCTGACGAGGGCCTCGACGTCGCCCCGGGGCACGAGCATGCCGGACGTGGCGTCGACCACCTCGCGCACTCCCCGGACGTCGTAAGCGACCACCGGAGTGGCCGACGCGGCCGCTTCCATGACGACACGGGGTATGCCCTCGCGATACGACGGTTGGACGACCACGTCCGCCGCGGCAAGATACGGACGGATGTCGTCCACGGCACCGACAAAGGTGACGTAACGAGCAGCGGCGGCGAGGTCCGCCTCGCTGAGGGCATCGCTCTGGTCGGCTTCGGCCGGCCCGACGTGGACGAATTCAGCAGCCCCCTGGAGGCGGCGGGCGAGCTCGAGGAAGTCGTCACACCCCTTCTCACGCACCAGCCGACTGACCATCACCACGATTGGCCGCGTCGATTCGATGGCAGGCGCCACGGACTCGAGGAAGCGGTCCATGACGATGCCATTGCCGATGAAGCGGATCTTGGAGGCCGGACAGATGTGCACTTCTGGCAGGACGCGCTCGTCTTCACGGCTTTGCACGAGGACGAGATTCGCCCAGGTGCAGCACCATCGCTCGAAAATCCACCCGAGGAGGTTAGCGGTCCGCGTGTTGTCACGGAAAAACAGTGAGCCGTGCACGGTGTAGACGGCAGGTGTGCCCGTGAGGCGAGCCGCGGGCAACCCGAGAAACGACGCCTTGGGCGTGTGGGTCTGCACGAAGTCGAACCGACGGCGCCGAAGGACGCGCCAGATCCGGACGAACGCGCCGAGGTCGGACGGGGCGAACTCCCGCTGAATGGGCACGACTTCCACCGACACGAAGTCCGGGGGGTCGTCGAAGGCGTCCCCGCTCACGACGCTCCACGAGATCTCGGGAAGCGAGCGGAGCTGGTTGGCCAACAGCAACCTGGCCGTCATCGACGTCGTGACGAGCCGACATCCCCGCAACGTGACCGAGACCCCGGTGTGTTGACCCACCATCCCTCAAATCGTGCACGCGAAGGCACGGGTGGGTCCCGGCCCGCCGGACCAGCGGCCCGAAAACGGGGATCATACAAGGCGTCGGGAACCCCAGGCCGTCGGCGCGCGCTCCAACACGTGCTGCGTGACGCGAGGCTGCGAGCGATGGGAGACGGAGCGGGGCGGAAGACCGGGAACTGGGAGAGGCGGCAGGCGGGTGTGGGATGTGGGGAACCGCGCCACGGGGGAGGATCGCAACACGGGTGGAAGCGACACCCGCAACCCTTCGCCATCGACCCGTGGGCTCAGGGATCCCGGTCCGGCATAGAGGTCTCGACGTGCCCGGGCGGGGTGACGAGCCCCACGGTGCCGCGTACAGGTTCCACGCCGGCCGGAGACCGAGGCGCCCGATCCGGCGGCCTGGGCCGGACATCGGCGGCGCCCGGCCCGATGATGGTCCGGGTGCCCCAGGACAGGTCGCCCTATCATGACGGGTGCGATGTTCGACTACGACGTCAATGTCAATATCTCAGCGGCCAGGAAGGATCCGTCCGCCCGTGGCCGCACGCCGCACCACCTCGGGGCCATCCCCGGCACCATCCGAGCCGGTGACGTCCCGAGCGCTCCTGCGGCCGGGCGCTGCCGGGCGGGAGAACCCCCCACATGAGACCGCTCCCCGAGCTGACCCCTGCGAACGAATGGTTCTGGACCTCGGGAAAGGACGGCTGCCTGCGCATCCAGTCGTGCGACGACTGCGGGAAGCTGGTCCACCCGCCGACCCCGATCTGCCCGTCGTGCCGCAGCCGGTCGTGGTCGGCCACCGAGGTCTCGGGACGAGGAACGGTCGTCGGGTTCACGGTGAACGTCCACCAGTGGCTCCCCGGGTTCGATCCCCCCTATGTCATCGCCAACGTGGCCCTCGCCGACGACCCGAGCGTCCACCTCACGACGAATATCGTGGGCTGCCAGCCCGACGAAGTGCAGATCGGGCAGCTGGCCTCGGTCGTCTTCGAACAGCAAGAGGACGTCTGGCTCCCCCTGTTCGAGCTGACCGGGGAGACCGACCCCGTCGACCGGGTGCCCGAACCGCAGCGGCCGGTCCCGCGGGCGCCCCTGAGCCAAGAACGTTTCGAGCACAAGGCGGTCCTCAGTGGCATCGGCCGGTCGAAGCTCGGTCGGCGCCTCCAGGTCGATCCACTCTCCCTGGCGGTCGACGCCTGCCTGGCCGCCGTCGCGGACGCCGGCCTGACGCTCGACGACATCGACGGGCTGTCGACGTACCCCGGGGGCGGGGCGGGAGGCATGAGCGAGGGCGGGATCAGCGCGGTGGAGGAAGCACTCCGGATCCGGCCGACCTGGCACAACGGTGGCATGGACCTGCCCGGGCCGGGTGGCGCCGTGATCGCCGCCGCCATGGCAGTGGCGACAGGAATGTGCCGCCACGTCCTCTGCTTCCGCACGGTCTGGGAGTCGACCTTTGCCGCTCTCGGGCTCGGAGCGGCACGCGGCGGCGGTCGCCGGGTCTCGGGTGCCATGCAGGAGTGGCGCGCCCCCTTTGGCGCGCTCTCCGCCGCGAATTGGATCGGCATCAACGCCAACCAGTACCTGCACCGCTACGGCGCCACTCGCGAGATGCTCGGCCACATCGCCATCACGGCACGAGCCAACGCGGCGAGGAACCCGTTCGCCATCTACCGCGACCCGATGACGATGGACGACTACATGGCGGCGCGGCCGATCACCTCGCCGTTCGGTCTCTACGATTGTGACGTGCCGTGCGACGGATCCATCGCCGTCGTCGTGTCGGACGCGTCGGTCGCCGGCGACCTGCCGAAGCCAGCCGTGCGCATCGAAGCAGTCGGTACGCAGATCCTCGAACGGATCTCGTGGGACCAGGACACGGTGACGCACGAGCCGCAGGTCATGGGACCGGCCGCACACCTCTGGACGCGGACGGGCGTCAGGCCTGCGGACGTCGACGTGGCGTTGCTCTACGACGGCTTCACTTTCAACGCAGTTTCGTGGATCGAGGCACTGGGGTTCTGCGGGATCGGCGAGGCGCAGCAATGGATGGACGGCGGGCGGCGCATCGCCCTGAGCGGAGAGCTCCCGCTGAACCCGCACGGCGGCCAGCTCTCGGAGGGCCGGACCCACGGGTTCGGCTTCATCCACGAAGCTGTGCTCCAGCTCCGTCACGAAGCGGGCGAGCGCCAGGTGCGCGATGCGAAGACCGCGGTCGTGTCGACGGGCGGCGGCACGCCGTCGGGCGTTCTCCTGTTGCAACGACACGGCGCGTGATGAGCAAGGAGGCGGAAATGTCCACGGCATCCTCGCTTGCGGCCGAACGGCCCAACGGCCCACGCTCGCGCAAGGGGGTGGAGACGCGAGCGCGTCTGGTCGCAGCCGCCAAGGAGGTGTTCGAGCAGGACGGCTTCCTCGATGCGCGCATCTCGGACATCGCCGAGCGGGCCGGCCTCTCCCACGGCTCGTTCTACCACTACTTCGATTCCAAGGAGGAGGTGTTCCGCGAAGTGGCGGCCGAGGTCGAGGAGCGCCTCAGCGAGCCCTTCAACAGCGTCATCTTGGACCCCTCCTCGACCGCGAGCCCCTATGAGCGCATCCGCGAGGCGATCCGCCAGCACCTCGAGAGCTACCGCGACGAGGCGCGGATCATGCGGGTCATTGAGCAGGTGTCACGATTCGACGAACACGTCAACGCCATGCGGAACGAGCGGCATCGCTACTACGGCGCGCAGGTGGCGGACTCCATCCGCAGCCTCCAGCGCCGGGGGTTCGTCGACCCCGAGCTCGATCCGGTCATCGCCGCGACCGGGCTCGGGGCGATGACCTACCGCTTCCCCGAGATCTGGTTCGTCCAGGGCCTGCTGGAATGCGAGTTCGACGATGGAGTCGACCAGCTGACTCGCCTGTTCGTCAACGCCCTGCGGCTGTCACTGCCGGGCTGATCAGGCTTCGCCGGCCGCATCCCCGTCCCGATACCCGGTTCGCGGTTGCCGGGCCGCGGTTCAACCGATCGTTCTCGACTGCCAGTCCAACAGGATCGGCGCCAGCAGGGGCCAGCGAGCGAAGAGGCCTTCGTCCCGGGCTTCTTGGCGCTCGAGCCACTCGCGGTCACCCCAGGGAGGCTCGACCAGCTCGGCGCGGGGCAATACCCGCGCCAGCGCCTCCGAAGTCGCCCTGGTGTGATAGGGGTCGCTGACACCGCTGCGAAAGACGAGGGCGGGCACGTCCAGGCGGCGCGCGTCGGCGTCCGAGAGGCCGGGCACGGGCTCGTCGTCACGGGGGCAGTACGCGACCATCCAACGCTCCATGGTGGCGACGAACTCGGCTGGGATCTGCTCCAGGATGCGCTCCCGGTTCCCCGGGTTCCGCTCCAGGACCTCGCTCCATTCGTCGAGCCCCGCCACGGCGGCCATACCCTCGGTCCACGCGGCGCGGAGCGACCCCCCGCAGTAATGGGTGGCCAGTGACAACAGCCCGAACGGCCCCCCGCTGATCCACCAGGCGGCCACCCCGCTGGCCGCCTCGGGATGGCGTGCCGCGGCGAGCAAGGAGACCCGGGCGCCGCCGGAGCCGCCCGTGATGACGGCCGGCGTCATGTCGAGGTGCCCGAGCAGGCCGGCGAGCGCGTCGGCCTGCATGGCCGATTCGGAACTCCCCATGAAGCAAACGTCTGACTCACCGCAGTTGGGCCTGTCCCAGATCAAGACCGAGTTGCCCCGCTCCGCCAACGCCTCTGCGAGCTCTCGGACGCCGGGAGTGTCCTTGCTGAACCGGCCGCCGGGGGTGATCGCCCAGGGCGTGCCTTCGCCCACGACCTCGTAGGCCAGAGACACGCCCCCGATCTCCGCACGAGCCATGCCCGCGGTCCCCTACGAACCGGTCTGCCGGCTGCGCGGCACGTCGCGGAACGGCACGTCCCGGTCCTCCGAGCGCTCCCGCGGCATGCCGAGCACGCGCTCGCTGACCACGTTGCGCGCCATCTCCGTTGTGCCGCCGCCGATGCTGCCGGTCTGGCGCATGAGGAAGTCAACCGCCGCGTTGGCGGCCGCGCTGTTCTCGTCGAAGGCGGCGGCCGAACCACCGGCGGCGTCGAAGGCCAGGGTGCCGAAGCGGGACGAGGTCATGCCCTTGTAGAGCCTGACGACGGCGGCCGACTGGTCTGACATCTTTCCCGTCTTGATGCCCTCGCCGATCCTCCCCATGAGCTCGTTCCCCACGAGCTCGAGCATCCTCGCCTCTCCCACCAGGTCCAGGACCCGAGGGTCGTCGGCGCGACCGGCGGCCCGGGCGGCGTCGATCACGGCACCGACGCCCACGCCGCCGACCGTGGTCCCGAGGGGCGCGCTCACGTAGGGCGAGTTGTAGAGCATGCGCTCGTGGAACATCCATCGCGTCCCGACGGTCCACCCGTCGTCGACCGCACCGACCCGGTCCGAGTCCGGGATCCGGACGTCCGTCATGAACTCCTGGCAGAACTCCCGGGACCCGTTGAGCATCTCGATGCGCTGAACCTCGACGCCGGCCTGGTGGATCGGCATCACGAAGACGGTCAGACCGCGGTGCTTCGGCACGTCCCAGTTGGTGCGGGCCAGGCAGAGTCCCCAGTCCGACCACCAGGCGCCGGTCGTCCACACCTTCGACCCGTTCAGCACCCATTCGTCGCCGTCGCGCACCGCCGTGGTGAGCGCGGCAGCCACGTCGGAACCGCCGCTCGGCTCAGAGAGGAACTGCATCCAGAGCTCTTCGCCCTTGAGGATGGCGGGGAGGTGACTCTTCTTCTGTTCCTCGGTGCCGAACTCCAACAGCACGATCGCGCAGGGCGAGAGGGTCGGGACCTGGACCCGCCTCGGGTACTCGAACCCGTGGAGCTCCTCGCTGAACGCCCGCTGGTGGGCCGGCGAGAGCCCCTGGCCCCCGTACTCGCGCGGGAAACAGAGGCCGGCGAAACCGGCGTCGAAGAGCATGCGCTGCAGCGCTCGGTCGTGCGCCACCGCGGCCAATTCCTCGTCCTCGGCCATCACCTGGCGTCCCCAGCGCAACTCGTCGACGGTGAGGGGGCGCAGGTTGGCCCGGATGAAGTCACGGGCCCGGCGCCTGAAGTCCTCCACGTCCTCGGTGTTGGTGGCGCTCTCCATGTCGGTCGCCGTCACGCCACCTCCTGTTCGACCGCGGCGCGTTCGCCGACGCTCCGCACGTGGTCGGCCGGGGTGCCGTAGAGAGCTCGGTCCACCGTCAAGCGGCGCAGGTACAGGTGGACGTCGTGCTCGAAGGTCATGCCCATCCCTCCGTGGAGCTGTACGCACTCCTGTATGAGCTCCGCGCCGAACTCGCCGATGTACGCCTTCGCCGCACTGGCCAGTTCGGCCGCACCCGGTGCACCCGAGCCCACCGCGCCGAGCGCGGCATCCGAGACGGCATGGGCGGCCTGGAGCCAGACGAACATGTCCGCGAACCGGTGCTTGAGCGCCTGGTACGAAGCCAGCGGCCGGCCGAACGTGTACCGGTCGAAGGCCCACTCCACGGTCATGTCGAACGCAGCCTGCATCGCACCGACCGACTCGGCGCACACCAGTGCGGTCGCCACGAGGAGCTGCCGCTCCACGTCCGCGCCGGCCCCCGCCGGCGGGCCGACGGCCGCCGCCATCGGAACACGGACCCCGTCGAACCGGACCGTGCCGTAGCGTCGGGTCAGGTCGACGCTGCCCAGCCTGCCGACCGTGACTCCCGGCTCCGTGGCCGGCACCAACGCCTGGGTGGCACCCCCGTCTCCCTGCCCGGTGACCAGCAACACGTCGGCGTCCATGGCGGACTCCACCGGGTGGGCTTGCCCGTCGACCACGAGCTCGTCGCCGTCGAGCCGGATGTGCACGGGGCTCCGCCAGCCGACGCCGCCTTCGATGTCAGGCGCGCACCACGAGGCAACCGAGTCACCCGAGAGCAGCGCCGGCAAGAGGTCGGCTTCGCCATACCTGCTCAAAGCTGCCGCGACGACGTTGCACGAGACCAGTGGCCCGGGCGCGGCATGGCGCCCGAACTCGTAGGCGATCAGGCCGAGGTCGACCAGTCCCTCGCCGCTGATCGTGCCGCCGCCGTGCGCCTCGTCGACGAGGAGCGACGTCCAGCCGAGCTCGGCTCCCTGCTTCCAGTAGGCGCGGTCGAAGCCGGCCGGATCGTTCCGCAATTCGCGGATCGTGCTCGGCGGCACCGATTCGTCGAGGAAGCGGGCCGTCGTCTCGTGGAAGAATTCCTGGTCCGAGGACAACGTCAACCGCACCGGCAACCCGACTTCCTGCTCGCCCCCTGCGTCCGGTGTGATGAAAGACGCGACTGCGTCACTCGGCGGGCCACGCGATCGACTTGATCTCCAGGTACTGCTCAAACCCGGGCAAACCGTTCTGGCGGCCGATGCCGCTGTGCTTGTAGCCGCCGAAGGGCAGGTCCGGGCCGTAGGGCGCGCCGCCGTTCACGCCGACGCCACCGGTGCGGATGCGCCTGGCGACCGCGAGCGATCGTTCCAACGAGCCGGAGAACACGCCGCCCTGGAGGCCGTACTGGCTCTCGTTCGCGATGCGGACCGCGTCGTCCTCGTCCTCGAAGGGGATCACCACGAGCACCGGCCCGAAGATCTCCTCCTGGGCGATGGTCATGGAGTTGTCGACGTCGGTGAAGAGCGTCGGCTCCACCCACCAGCCCTTGGCGAACTCGTCTCCCGACGGGCGGCCACCCCCCACGGCCACCGTGGCGCCCTCGGCCTTGCCCTTCTCGATGTACCCCAGCACGCGCTCTCGCTGCTTGGCCGAGATGAGCGGACCCATCATGACGTCGGGACGCTGCGGATCGCCGTAGGGCACCGCGGCGAACAGGCCCTTCATGATCTCCACGCCCTCTTCGTAGCGGGAGCGTGGAAGCAGCATCCGCGTCTGTATGGCGCAGCCCTGTCCGGCGTGGAAGCACGCGCCCATGCCGACCAGGGTGGCGGTGCTCAGGTCGGCGTCCTCGAGGATCACGGTGGCCGACTTGCCGCCGAGCTCGAGGAAGACGCGCTTCATGGTGGCTGCGCCCTTCTCCATGATCCGACGGCCGACGGCGGTCGAACCCGTGAACGAGATCATGTCGACCTTCGGCGACAGCGTGAGCTCCTCACCGATCAGATGGTCGGACGACGTCACGACGTTGACGACGCCTGCGGGGATGTCGGTCTTCTCGGCGATGACCCGGCCCAGCAACGTCGCGTTCCACGACGTGTCGGGAGCGGGCTTGAGCACGACGGTGTTGCCCGTAGCGAGGGCCTGCCCCAACTTGTGCGAGGTCACCTCGAAGGGGAAGTTCCACGGGACGATGGCACCAACCACCCCGACCGGCTCGCGCCAGATGCGGCGCGCGTTGACCTGGCCGGTGATCGTCATGGCGTCGGGGAGCACCGTCTCCCACTCGAACTCGTCGATGGTCTTGGCCGGCCATGCGAACGCCTCGGAGATCGGCGCGTCCAGCTGCGGCCCGTTCGTGGTCATCCGCGGGCAGCCCACCTCGATGATCAGCTGCTCCCGCAGCTCCTCCTGCTCGGTCTGGAGCGCCTCGTGCAGCTGCTCCAGGCAGCGCTTGCGGAACGCGTGGTCGGTCGACCAGTCGGTCTCGTCGAAGGCGCGCCGGGCGGCGTCGATCGCCTCGTGCATCTCCTCGGTCGAGGCGTCGGCCACCTGGCCCACGACTTCCTCGGTGGCCGGGTTGACGTTGTCGAAGGTCTTGCCCGACCGGGCCTCGGTCAGCTTGCCGTCGATGAGCATCCTGGTCTCAGGGTGGACGGTCGGTGTGTCGCTCATGTGCATCCTCTCAGCGGCTGGTCCGTGCGAGCGGCGCGATCGGGCCCGCGCGCCACGGATCTGGGGTGGCGCAGGCGTCCCGACGCCTCCATGCGGACCGTATCTGACATTGACGTCGCCGTCAAAAAACTGGGTAACATCGGCCCGTGTTCACCATCGACACGTTCGTCGACGCCTTCACGCTCGAACCGGCCGGCCCCGATCGCTACCTGGCGCAGAACCTCCAGCTCGGGCACGCGGTGGTCTTCGGAGGGCAGATCATCGGCCAGTCGCTCCTCGCCGGCCTCGCCGGACACGAGGGGAAGACGGTCAAGACGGTCCACACCGTGTTCGCCCGGGGTGCATCCCCCGATGCGCCACTCGAGCTGTCCGTCGATCGCATGCACTCGGGTCGGGCCGTGGCCAGCAGCACGGTCACGGTCAGCCAGGGCGACACCCTGTGCGCACGTTCCGTGGTGTTGCTGACGGCGCTCGAGCCCGATGTGATCCGTGCACGCGGGCACGCCGCCACGGGAGTCGAAGCCCGACGACATCGCCGGCCACGTCCGTCAGTCGGCGGCGTTCGAGGTCGGTGTCGTGGGCGATGTCGACATCAACGACCCGGATCAGGTCGGTCCGTCCGAGCTCGACGTGTGGGTCCGCTTCGTCGGCGCGCCGGACGACCCCGGTGTGAACCAGGCGCTGCTCGCGTTCGCCAACGAGGGTTTCCTGATCGGCACGGCCATGCGGCCCCATCCCGGGATCGGACAGAGCCAGGCGCACAAATCTCTCTCGACCGGAGTGCTGAGTCACACGCTCACCTTCCACGAGGCGTACCGCGCCGCCGACTGGCACCTCATGGCACAGCGCAGCCCCTATGCGGGCCACGGCCGCAGCTACGGGGCCGGCGACGTGTTCCGCACCGACGGTCAGTTGGTGGCCTCGTTCGTGCAGGACGCCATGATCAGAGCCCGCGCCGAAGGTCCGGGCAAACTCTGAATCTCCCGGCGACGTGCATGACGAGAGAACCGGTGTGACTGGCATGATCGATGTGAATGGCGAGACGGGCCTGAACGACGGGCACGGCAGAACCGGAGGTGCTCGGTGACCGCAGTGATGGAAGGTGTGAGGATCCTCGAGGTGGCGGAGCACACGTTCGTGCCGGCGGCCTCTGCGCTCCTGGCCGATTACGGCGCCGAGGTGATCAAGATCGAACCGATCGAGCGCGGGGACGCCATGCGGGGCCTGGCGGCCGCCGGCGTCGTGTCCATCAAGGGTGACGTGCACGCCCTGCTCGAGCACTCGAACCGCGGCAAGCGGAGCCTGGCGCTCGACCTGACGACTGACGAGGGCCTCGACATCCTCTACCAGCTGGCCGCGACGGCGGACGTCTTCCTGACGAACAAGCTGCCCCGTGTGCGCGAGAAGCTCAACATCGAGCTGGAGGACATCCGCGCCGCCAACCCGCAGATCATCTACGTGGCCGGGACCGGGCAGGGCGAGCGCGGTCCCGACGCCGACAAGGGCTCCTACGACTCGCTGGCCTTCTGGTGCCGGGCCGGTGTCGCCATGGGCGGGAAGCCCGCCGACTCGGACCGCATCCCGGCTCCGCCCGCGCCGGGCTTCGGCGACTCCATCGGCGCCATGACCATCGCCGGCGGAATCATGGGTGCCCTCTATCACCGCGAGAAGACGGGCGAGTCCACCACGGTCGACGTCTCGCTGCTCGGCACGGGGATGTGGGCCATGGGCCAGGCCTTCGCGCTCTCGCTCGTCATGGACGTTCCGTGGCAGGGCCCGCCGGCCTCAGCTGTACGGCAGAACCCGATGGTGAACAACTACCAGACCAAGGACGAGCGGTTCATCTCGCTGTGCTGCTTGCAGGCTGACCGGTACTGGCCGGCCATGGCCGAGGCGATCGGCCGGCCCGAGCTCGGCCACGACGCCCGCTTCCCCGACCACGCCGCCATGCTCGCCCACAGCGCCGAGGTCCAGGAGATCCTGCGTACCGCCTTCGCCGAGAGAACCGTGACGGAGTGGCGCGAGCGCCTGGCCGACTTCCCCGGGCAGTGGTGCGTGGTCCAGGACACCCTCGAGGCGACGGTGGACCCCCAGAGTGTCGCCAACGGGTACATCCAGGACTGCGAGACCGCTTCTGGCGCACCGTTCCGGCTCGTCGCCCCGCCGGCCCAGTTCGGAGGCGAACCCGCGCCTGCGCACCGGGCTCCGGATTACAACGAGCATGGCGATGCCATCCTCGAGGAGCTCGGGATCGACTGGGATACCATCGTGGACCTCAAAGTCCGCTCCGTCGTCGGCTAGAACGCGGTCGGAACCACCTCGAACCGCCAGGAGGGCGTGCACATGGGTCTGTTCGATGCATTTCGCTACGACGGGAAGCGGGTCCTCGTCGTCGGGGGCGCCACCGGGATGGGCGCCGCGGCGGCCGAGCTGGCCCAAGACGCCGGGGGCGAGGTCGTGGTCATGGATTTCGCCGAGGTGAAGCTGCCGGGTGCCAAGGCGATCCACGTGAACCTGGCCGAGAAGGACTCCATCGATGCCGCGGTCGACGAATGTGGGGGCCCGGTGCACGCGCTGCTCTCCTGCGCCGGTGTGGCTGACGGCACGCCGGGTATCGAGAAGATCAACTTCGTCGGCCACCGCCACCTGATCGACCGCATGCTGGCGGGAGACATGCTGCCGCGGGGCTCGGCCATCGGGTTCATCTCGTCGGCCGCCGGACTGGGCTGGGAGTCGAGCCTGGGCGAGTTGAAGGAGTACCTCGACACGCCGGACTTCGATTCGGGGTCGGCCTGGGCCATTGAGCACGGCTACGCCGACTACTTCCATTCGAAGCAGGCGGTCTGCGCCTACGTGGCCCGCCAGGCCTATCCGCTCCTCAAGAAGGGCATCCGCATCAACGCCATCTGCCCGGGGCCGACCGATACGCCGCTGGCCCAGGCCAACAAGGAGATGTGGCTGGGCTTCGGGGCCGACTACCGCGAGGAGACGGGCATCGAGGCATCGACCCCGCTGGAGCAGGCCTACCCGCTCGTGTTCCTCTGCAGCGACGCCGCCGCAGCCATCTCCGGTATCACTCTGATCAGCGACGTCGGTTACGTGAGCTCCGGGATCACCGCGTCCTACCCGCCGGCCACGCCGGCGGCAGGCTTCCTGCTCGCCCGCAGCTGGGACTGACACCTCGAGCGTCGCGCCGCTCGAGGTGTCGTGCCGCTCAGCTCGAGGCGGACGAACTCTGCTTCGGGGCGGGGCGCCAGAACGTTACGAGCAGTCCCGCCGCGCCGAGCCCTCCTGCACCGACGGCGATCCAGAAGCCGGGCCACCCCCACAGGTTCTGCAGCGCGGAAACGTGCCCGTCGATGCTCCACTGGCCCGGCCCGAGCGTTGCGATGGCCACGGCCGAGAGCGTCAGCACCATCACGTACTCCCAGCCCTCACCCGGCCGGAAGATGAAGAAGCCGTTCCTCAGGTGGTTGGTGATCCACGCGACGAGCATGACGCCGACCACGCCCGCTCCGCCGATCGGCGTCAGCAGGCCGAGAACGAGCAGCGCGCCCGCGGCGACTTCCGTGACGCTCGCCGTCCAGGCATGGAGGATGCCGGGGCGCATGCCGAGCGACTCGAACCATCGGGACGTGCCGGCGATCTTGCCCCCGCCGATGATGTGGTTGATTCCGTGGGCGAGGAAAACAGCCCCGACCGTGACGCGCAGGATGAGGAGAGCGAGGTCGACCGAGGACGCCGTCGTGCTGGCGAAGAGCAGGTGCATGGTCTGTGGCATACCAGATTCTTACGCCCGTCGCGGACCGATCCGGGGATCGGTCGATTACTCCAGGAGCTCGTAGAAGGTCATCACGGGGAGCGGATCGAGCTGCAGGGCTTCGCTGATCGGCAGTCGGCCGTCACCGAACCGCGTGACCAGCTCCTGGAGGGTTCCCGCAACGTCCTCGGTGTCGAGGTCGTAGATCGCCATGTACTCCGGCACCGAGCTCTCGGCCTGGACGATCCCGGCGTTGTGAACCTTGAACCTCCGGGCCGAGACGAAGCCCGGGATGGCGCAGATGTCGGGGATATGGGTCTTGCCGTACCACTCGTTGTACTCGGCCTCACGACCCGGTTCCGACGGACGGGACTGGACCACCAGGACGCCCTTGGGCATGCGCAACTCCTTTCGCCTGCCGGCTCCTCGGTCGAGCCCGGTCCGCCGAATCCTTCCTACGGATCGGCCGGTTCCTCCCTACAGTAGGGCCCGACCGGGTCCGGCTGTCGGGCCCGACAACGGAAGGGAGCACCGATGGCGACGTACGTCCTCGTCCACGGTGGGGGCCATGGCGGGTGGTGCTACCAGCGCGTCGCCCGCATCCTTCGGGGTTCGGGGCACGAGGTCTATGCACCGACGTTGTCAGGGCTCGGCGAGCGCGCACATCTGCTGAGCAAGGACGTCGACCTCGACCTGCATGTCCGCGATGTCGTGGAGTTGCTCTTCTACGAGGACCTGCGCGACGTGATCCTGGTGGGCCACAGCTACGGCGGCATGGTGATCACCGGCGTGGCCGACCGCGCCGCGGAACGCATCGGCCGCATCGTCTATCTCGATGCCGCCAACCCGGTCAACGGCCAGTCGCTCGTCGACGTCGCCGGGCCGATCATCGAGGCGACCCGTCCGCTCGGGCACGTGGTCGACGGGGTCGAGCTCGTGCTCCTGCCCGGCCCCGGCGCCGGCACCTTCTACGGCGTCACGGACCCTGACGACGTGGCTTGGATGGACGAACGACTCACCGGCCACCCGTGGCGCTGCTTCGAACAGCCGCTCGACCTCACGAACGAGGACGCGCTGTGGGCTATCCCCAGCTACCACATCGTCTGCACCTCGACACTGGCCACCCGCGACCGCGCGCTGATGGACGAGGCGCGGGCGGCGGGTCGCCTGTGGGAGATCGACACGGGTCACGACCTCATGATCACCGAGCCCCAGAAGGTGGCCGACGCCCTGGTCGAGGTGGCGGAGCGGTGACGGACGACCTCGGCACACCCTGTCTCCGTCTCGAGCGTGAGGGCCCGATCGCGTGGTGCGTGATCGACCGTCCCGGGGCGCGCAACGCGCTCACACCCGCCATGTACTACGGCATCAAGCGCGCCGTGCGGTTGGTCAACACCGATCCCGAGCTCTCGGCGCTCGTGATCACCGGCACCGGTGACGTCTTCGCCCCCGGCGGGGACCTCGGCGGTCGTTCGGAGGGCGAGGAGGAGGTGCCGCAAGCGGGAGGGCCCGACGTCCTTCCGTTCCTGGCCGTCCGGGACAGCCCGGCACCGGTCATCGCTGCAGTCAACGGGATCTGTCAGGCGGGCGGGCTGTTGATCGCCATGATGGCCGACATCGCCGTGGCCAGTGACCGAGCCACCTTCCGCGTCCCCGAACTGCTCCGCGGGATCCCTGACGCGACCTATGCGGCCGCGCTGCCGGCCCACGTCGGCATCGCAGTGGCGCGTGACCTGCTCCTGTCGGCTCGCACCTTCGACGCGGCCGAGGCGCTTCGCATCGGGCTGCTCTCGCGGGTGGTGCCCCATGACGACCTGCGCGCGGCAGCGACCGAGGCGGCCTACCAAGTGCTCCGGACCGCTCCGTCCGCTCGGGTCCACGTCAAGCGCATGCTCAACGAGCGCTACGGCGACGTCGACTACCAGACGATGTTCTGGGCCTTGGAGCACTCACCCGAGCCGCGCGAGGGGATGCGAGCCTTCATGGAGAAGCGGCGGCCTGATTGGGTGGTCGAGGATTCCTGAGGAGTGGCGTTCGTCTTCATGACGGCGGGAAGCTGAGCCGCCGAGCTTGGGCGAGGAGTGCGACCCGGTCGGCCGGGAGGACGTAGCCGCCGGCAATGGAGCGATCGAGTGCCGCGGTGTACCGCGCCAGGTAGCGCTGGGGAGTCCCGTAGAGCGCGGCAAGCTTCTGGGGGCTGAACGAGACGGTGGAACCGAAGAGCCCACAGATCACGCTCGAGGCCGAAGCGGGCGCCCCGCTCAGCGTCGAGAGCGGTACGGCGACATCGGGTGTGCGCACCCCGCCGATCACGTTGCCGTAGCGATCGAGCGCCAGAGCGGGCGGTGATGCCTTGCGAAGCCGGAACGGCGGGGGTGACGGCGGCGGCGTGCCGTGTGCCACCCAGCGCACGAAATCGGTGAAGGCGGCTTGGACCACCAGATGCTGGGGACCGGTGTTCACCTCACCGCTGCAGCCGAGGAGGCTCAGTGGAACCGAGCCCAGGATGAACGAGTCCGCGTGCGACGTGCCGGCCACCTCCCAGGTGCGGATCATCCGGGTGTCCGGCTGCTGGGCGGCGGCGTAGCCGAGCAGAATCAGGTCGGTCTGCGTCTCGAACATGAATACCGGCACCGTGAGGTCCGTGCGGATCCGCACCTTCGACATACCGACGCCGGAGGAGAAGGAAGCGCCGTTGAGCGGGGCCGCGTAGCCGGCCCGGCTGTGGATGAAGATCCCGTCGAAGGCCCGGCTGAGGGGTTCCAAGGTGTCGGCGAAGGTCGTGAGGTAGAAGGCAGATTGCGACTCGCCTACGGCGACGATGTGCTGGGGCCTCAGGGGTCCGAGTGCCCTCGACCCCGAAGAGCGCAGGCCGAGACCGACCTGGTCGAAGATGTCGAACGAGTACTGGTCGCCCGGGTGGTGCAGGCTCCCGTAGCGAGCCGGCTCCTGGTGGACGAGGCCCCCGGGCGCGGTACCCGAGGGTGCCCCGAGGATCGGAGTCCCGCCCTCGACGCCAAGGGCCTGGGCCGACACGGCAACGTAGGCATCGCCCGAGGCCATCAGCGCCGGGTTGAGGTAGTCCCAGTCGGGAGCGGACTCCCCGCCGGAGACGTTCATCCATTCGACGACGACCGTCCCGCTGAACCGGGCCGGGTCCGCGGGCCGCCGGACCAGGATCCTGGTTCGGTAGCTCGCCGACGTGGTCGGCACAATGCTCCACCGCCCGTCGGACGGCGTCGAGGTGGCGCGGAAGGCATGCGAGGTGCCCGAGGCGAAGAATTCCTGCTGCACGTAGCCGTATGGAGACAGGTCCAGCGGATGCGCCGTGAGCGGCTCTATGACGTGGCCGACCGTGACGGGGCCTGTGAACGTGGCGACGGCCCGGTACAAGTTCTCGTGGTGGGAGGTCGGCCCGGCCGCGCCCACGGACATCGTGGCCGACGAAACGACCAACGTGAGGATGGCCAGCGGGAGCACCCGAATCGCCATCCATCTCGGGCGAACCCGACTCACCCCACCGTGCACCACGCACAGCCCCCTTCTCCATCGACGACGGCCGACAGGTTGGTGCCCGCGCCTTCCCGGCGCAAGAGCGCCCCTTGCCAGGCGATTGGTGCGGCCCGTCGGTCCGGACACTGTGAGACGTCCGGTCTGTGTTGGCGGGCGCGTCCCCTGAAGCAGTTAGTGTCCCCGGACCATGGCGACCTCGATCGAATTCTGGCTCTTCCTGCCGCAGATGCGCCTCACGATGGATCAGCTCTCGGAGCGGGCCCTCCACGCCGAGGCGGCGGGCTTCGCCGGCATGGCCGGCATGGACCACATGGCACCACCGCTCGCAGAGAGCTCGCCGATGTTCGACGCCATGATCACCAACGCGTGGTTGGCCACCCAGACCCGGCACTTGAGGCTCGGGTCCCTCGTGCTGTGTGACTCGTTCCGGCACCCGGCCGTCCTGGCCCGTGAGGCCGTGTCGCTGGACCACCTCTCCGGCGGGCGCTTCGAGCTCGGCATCGGTTGGGGCTCGGTGCCGGCAGAGCTCGAGACATTCGGGATCGGAAGTACGGACGCGAAGGTGCGGGTCGGGCGCCTCAAGGAGTCTCTCGAGATCGTCGAGGCGCTCTGGCGCGGCGAGACGTTCGACTACGACGGCGAGTACTTCACCCTGCGCGCCGCGCAGCAGCAGCCCGTCCCGCTGGGCGGCATCCCGATCGTCATCGGCGGCGCCGGACGGAAGACGATGGAGCTGGTCGCCGCGCACGCGGACTGGTGGAACGTCCATGTCGGGATCCTCGACAAGCTCGACGAGATGAGGGCACGCGCCGGCCGCGCCCGCTGCTCGCTGCAGGCCCAGGTGGCCTTTGTGCCCTCGGAAGACCGGCGCGAGGAGGTCACGGCGTTGGCGCTTCGCAGGTTCGGAAGGATGGGCCCCGTGATCGGGTCGACACCCGAGCTCGTGGACTACTTCGGGTCGTTGGCCGAGCGAGGGGTCGAGCGGGTGTACGTGTGGTTCTCCGACTTCGCCCCGCCCGAGACGCTTTCGGCCTTCGGCGAGGAGGTCATCAGGCCTTTGGGGCGGATCAAGCACCGGGTGACGTGTCCGCAGGTTGGGGGCTGCGTCACGGTGGAGTACCTGGAGCGCTGTTCACCCCGAGCTCACGGTGGTTCGTGCGCGGCAGATTGCATCGAAACGGGATCGGTAGCCCGCTGATGCCATCATTGAGCTGAGTCTCATGCAGGGGGTGATGCCAGATGGCTCATGCCGTTGTGATCCAGGTGGAGATCGACCCCGGCTCGGACCCGGAGCATCGACATTCGATACTCAACGACTTCGTCCTTCCGGAAGCACGGGCGTTACCGGGGTTCGAGAAGGGGATGTGGATGAACGACGGTGCGGGCACCGGCACGTGTGTCGTGGTTTTCGACACTGAACTGCACGCCGAGAACGCAGTTGGTCCGCTGACGCGAGCCGGCGGTCCGCCCATCATCGCGAGCGGCGTCCACGAGATCGAAATCGAGGCGTAGAGACGGCGGCGCGGAGTCCCTCAGTCGACTGCCGCGTGCTCCCGACGGTGAAGGCAACGGCGACGGGCGAGGGCGTCCGTTCAGCTCCGACCGAAACGTGCGAGCGTCGGATTCGCTCTTCCGTCAGCCGGCAGGGGTGAACTCCAGGTTCAGCCGTTGCAGGCCTCTCAGGATGTAGGTCGGGACGTATTCGTAGTGACGCTCCCCGGCCGGGCCGTGGGCCGACTCGGAGATGCGGATGTCGGTCATGCGGGCGAGCAGGCGCTCGATGCTGATGCGAGTCTCGGCTCGCGCCAGCGGCCCTCCGGGACAGGCGTGGGGGCCTCGTCCGAATGCGAGGTGCTCCTTGGCGTTCGGGCGGTCCATCTGGAAGACGTCAGGGTCTTCGAAACGACGCGGGTCGCGCCCGGCGGCCCCGTTGAGCACCATCAAGGTGGTTCCGGGGGGAATCTCGACTCCGCCCACCGTGGCCGCGGTTCGCGAAAGCCGGAAGTCACCCTTGACCGGTCCCTCGAAGCGGAGGCACTCCTCCACGAAGTCGGGGATGCGGTTGCGATCCTCCCGGAGGCGCTCCTGGATGTCCGGGCGCTCGCCGATGATCTGGAGCGCGGCCCCGAGGAGCCGGACGGTGGTCTCCTGTCCAGCCGAGAACAGGTTGGCTGCGACCCGGACCACGTCGATGACCTCGGGCATGGACCCGTCGGGGAACGTGGCCGTAGCCAGCCCCGTGAGGACGTCCTGCTGCGGCTCCTTGCGCCGCTCTTCGACGTACTTCGTGATCCGCTCGTAGAGGAACTCCAGCGGGGAGTGGCTCATCGTCAAGGAGCCGGTGCTGCCGAGTCCCTGCTCCCTGTGCTGACCGCCCCCCTGGAGCTCGTGGCGGAACCACTCGTAGTCCTCCTCGGGGACACCGAGGAGTTCGGCGATGACGTAGAGCGTGAACGGCCGCGCGAAGTCTCGGATGAACTCGCATTCGCCCTTCTCGACGAACTCGTCGATCTGGCGGTCGGCGTACCGCCACATGAAGTCCTCGTTCTCGCGGAGCCGCTTAGGCGTGATGAGCCGCATGAGGAGACCGCGGTGGGCCTTGTGCTCGGGCGGGTCCATGGTTGTGATCTGGTCGCTGAAGGGAAGCTCGCCACGGTGCTGCTCAATCAGATCGCTCACGTCGTCACCGACGAGCGGGACGGGAAAACCGGGAAACGGACCGGTGACCGCGTTGCACGACGAGAAGTTCGCCGTGTTGGTGAAGACCGAGACCGCTTCCTCGTAGCCCGTCACCATCACCACGTCGTGGTTGGGCTCCTGCTCCACCGGGCACTTGGCGCGCAAGTAGTCGAAGTAGGGGTAGGGGTCGACGATGAGCTCGTCGCCCCGGAAGAAATCGATGGTGTCGAACTCCCCCACGGGCCGTCCTTCCGTCTCGCGTTTGAGAGGCTCGCTGAGAACCTCGTTCTTCTCATGAGAGAGTAACACTCCGTCCGCATCACGGCGCCGGCCTGGCCGGGCGTCCTCCTCAGTCGAAGTCGCCGGCCCGCTGACGCAACGTCGCCAGAAGGACGAACAGAGAGCGAGACTCGGCCTCCGTGAGCTCGAGTCTGGTGAAGAGCGACTCGTTGAGCGCGTCGGTCGCCCGCTCCGCCAGTGCGATCCCCTTTTTCGTGATGGCGGCCAGGACCCCTCGGCCGTCTTTGGGGTTCATCCGCCGGCGCACCAGCCGGTCGCGCTCGAGCCGATCGATCGCGTTGGTGACGCTCCCCGCCCCCACCTGGAGGCGCTCGCTGATCTTGCCGAGGGGCAGCTCGCCTCGGCGGCTGAACTGGAGGAGCATCAGGACCTCGTAACGGGCAAAGGTCAACCCGAGCGGCCGCACGGCCTCTTCCGCCCGTCCGGAGAGGATCTGCTCGGCCCGGATGACCGATGTTACGACGCCCATGCCATCCGCCGCGTCGTCCCAGCCGTGCGAGCGCCAATGGCGCATCGCCTCGTTGATCGGATCGAACGGGAGTCGGCTGCGCTTCGGGACGGTGGTCATTCGCTTCGAGACCGGCGAGAGTACTCCGGCGACCCGGGCCACGACCCTGATCGCAGCACGCGTCGGATTAGCTCAAGCGACGTTGCGCTCGAAGTAGAGGCCGAACACGGACTCCATCGCCCGCATCGCCTCCCCGACCGTAACCAGCGCGTGCGCTGCGTCGACGAGTGCCGGCATCAGGTTGACCGTGGGATCCGCCGCGTCCGACGCAACGCGGGCCAGCGCGCGACGGACGGCGTCGTCGTCCCGGCCTTGCTTGACCTGGGCGAGTGACTCGAGTTGGACCGTCTCGACCGCCGGGTCGATCCGGAGGGTGGAAGGCGCCACACCGTCGTCCTCCACGTAGCCGTTGACGCCGACCTGAATCCAATCCCCACGCGCGATCCTCGACTGGAACCCGTATGCCGCATCCGCGATCTCGGAGACGAACCATCCGTCGTCGATGCACGCGAAGACGCCCTCGAGGATGGATCCGGAACCGGCCTCCTGCAGGTGTGCGAACACCTCCTCGGCCTGCCGCTCGAGCGTGTCCGTCAGCTCCTCGACGAACCACGAGCCACCGAGAGGGTCGGCGACGTGCACCACGCCGGACTCCTCCGCGATGACCTGCTGGGTCCGCAGCGCCAGCCGGGCCGCGTGCTCGGTTGGCAGCGCCAGGGCTTCGTCGAAGGCATCCGTGTGCAGGCTCTGGGTTCCGCCCAGCACGCCGGCCAGTGCCTCGATGGCGACGCGAACCAGGTTCACCTCGGGCTGTTGGGCCGTGAGGGAGACGCCGGCGGTCTGGGTGTGGAACCGCAGCTGGGTCGACTTCCCGTCGGTCGCGCCGTAGCGGTCCCGCATCCAGTGCGACCAGATCCGCCTCGCGGCCCGGTACTTGGCGATCTCCTCGAAGAAGTCGATGTGGGCATTGAAGAAAAAACTGAGACGCGGAGCGAACTCGTCCACCGAAAGGCCGGCGGCCATGGCCGCCTCGACGTAGGCGAATCCATTCGCCAGGGTGAATGCGAGCTCCTGAGCCGCGGTCGAGCCCGCCTCTCGGATGTGGTATCCCGAAATCGACACGGGGTGCCAACGGGGCATCTCGGCGGCGCAGAAACGCATGACATCTGTCACGAGGCGCACCGATGGACGCGGGGGGAAGACGTACTCCTTCTGGGCCTGATACTCCTTCAAGATGTCGTTCTGGAGCGTTCCCGAGAGGTCGGCGCGCCGAACTCCAGTGCGGTCGGCGACTCCCACGTACATGGCGAGGACGGGTGCGGCGGGCGAGTTGATGGTCATGGACGTCGAGACGGCGCCCAGGTCGATTTCCGAGAAGAGTCGTTCCATGTCGACCAATGTGTCGACAGCCACACCCGCACGGCCCACCTCGCCTTTGGCCAGAGAGTCGTCGGAGTCGCGACCGAGCAACGTCGGCATGTCGAACGCCGTCGACAGCCCGTCGCCTCCGGCACGGAGCAACTCCTTGAACCGCGCGTTGGTGTCCGCCGCCGTGCCGAAGCCGGCGAACTGGCGCATGGTCCACAACCGGGAGCGGTACATGGACGCGTACGGCCCGCGGGTGTAAGGAAATTGCCCCGGTAGCTCCGCCCCCTCCGGCCCGTAGACGGGCTCCACGGGGAGCCCCGACATCGTCTCGAAGCGCGCGGCCCGGCGCGGCGAACGGTCGAATTCCTCTTGCCAGCGGTCGCGTTCAGCCATGGCTGGCCATATTACTTCAATGTCGAAGTATCGACCAGACGGGACAGACCGAGCAGATCGGGCCAGGCGGCCGAGCGGAACGAGCAGGACCGGAAGGACCAACGGGGCCGGCAGGACCAACGGGACGAGCAGACGAACCGACCCGGCGGTCAGGGGAGCGCGTGCACCAGCGACATGAACGAACCGCTCCTGCCGGCCGCGAAGCGCAGCATCGACCGGATGGCGGCGTGGCTGTCCGGTTGCGGCTCCCTCAGCTGGACGTTGTCTTGAGGACGAGCTTGTTCGACGTCGGGCTCCACGTGTAGACGAACACCGGGCCGTTTCCGTCGTTGTGGCCGCCGCCGTAGTCGAACGTTCCTCCTCCGCCGGGAATGCTGACGTGCGTGAGCTTCTGCCCGGCGTGGAGGAACGTCCCGTTGTTCAGCGTCTTGCCGGCACCCTTGACGATGTACCCGAGGAGGGCGAGCTGCTGGCACGCGACCTCGGGAGCGGTGTATGTCACCGGGGTAGTCGGGGTCGCGGTCACCGGGCTGTTGATGTTGTCGCTCGGGAACGCCTTCTTGATGGTGGCGACACAGCTCTTCATGGCCGGGTCGTCCCACGTCACGGTGGCGGGCGGGACCGACCCCGCCGTGAGCACATCTTTGAGGATCGCCTGGGTGTACCCGGCCTTGTTCGAGACGTACGCGTCGAGGTCGGTGTAGTCGGTTGCGATGAACTTCGGGTGGTACGTGCTCTGGTTGTCCTGCAGCGATGCCGGCCATCCGTTGCCGGAGTTGCCCACGGCGACGACCAGGTCCACGCCGTCGGACTGGAACTTCTGGGCGATGGATTGGTACTCGGCGGTTTGGGACGCCGTGTCGGTGTCCGGAACGCCGTTGACGGCGGTCTGCACCACGTCCACGTTCAGCTTCTTGAGCGCCGAGGTCACGAGGCCGAGCTCGACGGTGTCGGCCGAAGTGGCAACCACGCCGACCTTCTTGCCCTTGAAAGCGCCCTCGTGCTCAAAGATGGCCATCTCCTTGGGAACCAGCTCGCTGTCGGAGAGCAGGGTGTTGAACCAGGGCGCTCGCGCCGCAGCGGACTGCGACGAGCTGAGCGAGGCACCGATGATCGGCGTGTCGTGGGTCTGCACGTAGCAGGCGGTGTCGACCTGCTGGAAGAACCCGATGGCGACGAACACCTTGTCGTCCTCGGTGAGCTGCGTGCACGCCGTGGCGGCGCCGGCCGTCCCGAGCGGGTCGACCGGGGCGTACACGGGGACGATCTTGCGGCCGCCGAGCCCGCCGTGGGCGTTGATCTGGTCGATCAGGGCGTTGTAGGCGTCGGGGTAGTTCCCCGGATCGACGTTGATGAGGTTCTTGATGGCGGCGACGTCGGGATACGTGATGCCGACCTTGATCGTCTTCGCCGTCACGCCCGGAGCGGACTGGTCCTGTCCAGTGGCTGAGGCGGCTGAGGCGCCACCCGCCGCGCCGAGCTGGAGCAGTCCGGTCGCGGCCGTCAGGAGGACGGCGAGTGATGCGATTGCCTTCCGCATGGTTCCCTTTCCGCAGGTGCGCGTTGCTTGTCTTGTTCCCGTTCCGCCGAATACCGGGCGCTTTCCCGCTCGGGGCAAAAGGGCGGGCACAGTGGCACCGAGTCCCCCCTCGACCAGCGCCGGAGCGCAGGCAACTCGGGCCGAGCGAGAGGATAGGCGCGGGACGCCGCGAATTGTTGGCGGCCGTCGAGGCGGACGAATCGGGTCGACGAAGCCCGCCTCGCCGGCTCGTGGCCCGCCTCGCCGGTCCACGGCTCACCTCCACAGTGCGCGGGCCGGCGCGCCGGTCCACGGCTCATCCCCGCAGTGCTCTCACGTGGCCGAACCGGAGTTCGCGAGGGCGGCCCGGAGGTCCTGTTCCAGGTCCGGGCGGTCCCACATGTCCTCGAGCATCGACTGCAGAGTGGGGTGTTGCTGCTCCACGTACTCCATCAGGTTGTCGACACCGGGGACGAGCCGGTTGACGACGGCTGCGACCCGCTCCCAGGTTTCGGGATCGGACCGGAGGATGAAGAGCGGCGTATCGAGCGCAGGGCGGTCCGCTGAGCCGGCCGAAGGCGCGTACTCCCACCCGTGCGCGCCGGCCTCCACCACGGCGACCAGCCCGTCGGGGTGTCCCGGCAGGACCACGTCCGCCGTCACGCCCGGCGGGATCTCGACCCGGACGGAGTGTTGGTCCTCCGACGCGCCCCACGCCACCTCGATCCGCCCGCGGACGGTGTCGTGCGCCGTGCGCGCCCACGAGAGCCCGCCGCCGGGCTGCGGCGCGATGCGGCACCTGCGGTACCCCGGTTCGAGCGGTTCGATGCCGCCGACGACCCGGTGCAGCCAGTCGGCGACGGCGCCGAGCGCGTAGTGGTTGAGCGAGGTCATGCCGGTGGAGTTGAGCGTGCCGTCGGGGAGGACGGAGTCCCAGCGCTCCCAGATCGTCGTCGCGCCCATGGTGAGTGGGTACAGGAAGGAGGGCGGCGTCGTCCGCGTCAGGACGTGGTACGCGACGTCGACGTGTCCGGTGCGGCTGAGCGCAGGCAGCAACCACGGGGTCCCGGCGAAGCCCGTCCCGATGTGGCAGCCCGCCTTGGCCGTGAGCTCGACCAGCCGGCCGGCAGCGTGTTGCTCCTGCTCGGGACTGAGCAGTCCGAAGCAGATGGCCAGCGAATAGGCGGTCTGCGTCTCGTTGGCCAGCCGGCCCGACGGTGTCACCCACTCACGACCGAACGCGGCCCTGACCCGCACCCCCAGCGCGGCGCACCACTCCTCGTCCTCCCCGTGGCCGAGGACCCGGGCGGCCGAGCACAGCTGATCCAGCGTGCGGCAGAGGTACGCGGTGGCCACCAATCCGGTCTCGGTCTTGGCCTGGCGAGGATTGCCCGGCGGGGAGTCCGGATCGAGCCAGTCGCCGAATTGGAAGCCCCGGGTCCACGCGCCGCTCTCGTCGAGCAGCGGCACCACGGACTCGACGAAGGCCTTCATGGACGGGTACTGGCGGCGGAGCGCGTTCAGGTCGCCGTACTCGACGAACAGGGTCCACGGCAGGCTGACGGCGACGTCTCCCCAGAGCGCAGTCGGGGTCGAGGGGAGCAAGCTAGTCACGTCGGGGACCACCATCGGCACCGAACCCTGCTCGTGCTGCTCGGCCGCCAGGTCCTCGAGCCAGGACTCGAGGAAGGTCCGCACGTCGTAGAGGAACGCGGCGGTCGGGCCGAACGCGTTGATGTCGCCCGTCCACCCGAGCCGCTCGTCGCGCTGGGGACAGTCCGTGGGGAGGCCGACCGCGTTGCCCCGGAACGACCAGACCACGTTGGCGTGCAACTGGTTCAGCCGCTCGTCCGACGTCTCGAACCAGCCGGTCCTCTCCATGTCGGTGTGCACGACCACGGCGGTCAGGGCGTCGGGTGTGACGACGCCGGGCCAGCCCTCGACCACGGCGTAGCGGAACCCGTGGAAGGTGAAGGCCGGCTCCCATGTCTCCGGGCCTCCGCCGCGGAGGATGTAGCGGTCGGTGGCGAGGGCCGTGCGGTTCGTCTCGAACTCGGGCTCCCCGCCCACCAGCAGCTCGCAGTGGCGGAGGGTCACCTCGGTTCCCGCCGGGCCCGCGACCGTGAGCCGCACCCATCCGCTCAGCACCTGGCCGAAGTCGACCACAGTCGCGCCGGCGGGCGACGTGAAGACGCGGCTCGCCGGCAGCTCCTGCGTGCGCCGGATAGGAGGCGCAACGCGCGGCTTCAGGGTGCCGAGGTCCCACTCGACCAGCTGCACGGGCCCCCATCCCGTGTCGTCGAAGCCCGGGGCAGCCCAGCCGTCGGGTGCGAGCCGGGCGTCGTAGGTCTCGCCGTCGTAAATGCCGTCCTCGAGCCACGCCCCGGTCGAGGTCCGCCAGCGCTCGTCGCTGCACACGAGCTCTCTCCGGTCGCCGTAGTCGAGCTCGAGCTCCACGAACGCGGCGGGCCGGTCCGACCACAGCGCGCGCATGCCCGCGAACCCGATCCGGCCCACGGCCCAGCCCTCGCCGACGACGGCGCCGACGGCGTTGCGACCCTCGGCCACCGACGACGTCACGTCGTGTGAGCTCACGATGATGCGGTGGCGGTAGGAGGTCCACCCGGGGCAGAGGACCTCGTCGCCCACCTGCGCCCCGTTGAGGGAGACGTCGACCACCCCGAGCGCGCTGACATGCAGCCGCGCCTGGCGCAGCCCCGCCCCCACCTCGAACTCGCGCCGGAAGTACGGGGCGGGTCCCGGCCGCTCGCTGTGGCTCTGCGGTCCGGCCACGAACGACGCGTGCCACTCACTCGGAACCTCGACGGCGGTGGGCATGGGGTCGACCGGGTTGATCCGGCTATCCCGCTCCGCCGTCGGGAGCAGCCGGCGACACCGCCGTCAGAGGTGTGGCCGCGCCCGCCTCACCTGCCGTCCCCACCTTCCCCGCCGGCTCGGACGATCCCGGCCGGGCCGGGTCCGCGGGCGTCGTCCCTCCACTGCGCACGATCGCCCGCTCGTCGGTGCCCAGATAGCTGGCGACGACCCTGGGGTCGTTTCGGACCTGCTCGGGTTCGCCTTCGGCGATGACCTGTCCCGTCTCGAGGCAATAGACCCGGTCCGAGACCCCCATGATCAGCGGCATGTCGTGTTCGATCAGGAGCACCGAGGCGCGGAGCTCTTTCTTGATGGTCACGATCAGGGGGCCGAAGGCCTCGGTCTCACGCTGGGCCAGGCCCGCCGTCGGCTCGTCGAGGCACAGGACCTTGGCCTCGATGGCGAGCAGGCCGGCGAGCTCGACGACCCGCCGCGTCCCGGTCGAAAGGTCGCTGACGTAGTGATCCCGGTAGACCGACAGGCCGAGGAAGTCGACCAGCTCGGCCGCCGCGGCGTGCGCAGCCTTGTTGTGCCGCCGGGCCCGGGGCAGTCCGAGCGCGGTGGAGAGCATGCCCGAGCGTCCTTTCGCCTCGAGTGCGATGAGGAGCGTCTCGTTCACCGTGAGCTCGGGGAACAGCGTGGCGGCCTGGAACGTGCGGCCGAGGCCGAGCGACGCCCGATGGCCGGGTGACCGCTGCGACACGTCCTCGCCCAGGAGGTGGACGGAACCGGTGGACGAGACGAAACCTCCCACGGCGTTCATCAGCGTCGACTTCCCCGCGCCGTTGGCGCCGATGAGCCCGACGATCTCGCCGTCGTCGACGTGCAGCGTCGCACCGTTCACCGCGGCGATGCCCCCGAAGTGGACGCTCAGCTCCGAGACCGACAGCACCGGCTCGGGCGAATGGTCCGGCGATGCCGTCGCCATCGCCGGCTCGCCGGCTCCGGCTCCGGCTCCTCCACATGGGGTCGCACGGCCGCGGGCGCGGCCGTTGGCGCGGGCGCGCTCTCGGGGGCCGGTTGCTTCCCCATGCGCCGCTCGGCCCAGGCCAGGATGGCGTCGCGCACCCCGTAGGTGACCTGGTTCAGGCCGCGCGGGAAGTAGAGCAGGACGACCAGCAGCCCGATACTCGATGTCAGGAGCCCGACGAGGGCGTTGTTGGGGGCGATGGCGGGGATGCCGATGACGAAGATGGCCCCGATGAGCGCGCCCGAGACCGAGCCCATGCCCCCGATCACCACCATGGCGACGAGGTTGAGCGAGTCGTTGACCAAGAAGAAGCTCTCGGTGAAGGCGATGTTGGCGAACGCACCGGCGAGGAGCGCGCCGCCGAGGCCCGCCAGCGCGCCGGCGAGCGAGAACGCCTGCAGCTTCACGCGCACGGTCGGCACGGTGTACGCGGCGGCCGCGGTCTCGTTGTCGCGCACCGCCTTGATCCTGCGCCCCACGCCGCTGTCGCGGAAGCGGCTCAGCACCACGATGACCAGGCCCAGCACGGCGAGGACGACGTAGTAGTAGGCGAGCTGGCCGTTGAAGGTGATGAACCACAGTCGGCCGGGTGGGAAGGGGACGTTGGCCCCGTCGGGCGAGTCCCCCGAGAAGAAGGGCAGGAAGTAGAAGTACTGCTGGGCCGTCAGCGCGAAGACGAAGGTGACGACGGCGAGATACAGGCCGCGCACCCGCAGCGACCCGATGCCGATGCCCAACGCGAGAAGCGCGGAGGCCACCGTCGTGGTGGCGATGGCCACCCAGAAATTCACGCCGTCGTTGACCAGGCGTGCCGCGAACAGAGCCGCGAGACCGGCGAAGGCCATCTGTCCGAGCGAGAGCTGACCCAGCCAGCCGGTGAGCACGGTGAGCGACGAGGCGCAGATGGCGAAAGCGAGCACCGCCGTGTAGAGCTGCTGGCGCGACGGCTCGGTCACCACGAGCGGCAGGAGGACGGCGAACAGGCCGAGGAGCAGGATCCCGCCCTTGTCGATGTTGCGGGCCCACCAAATGGAGCGCAATCGGGCAGGGATCGGGTTGGCCCTCGGCGAGAACGCGAAGACCTGGGAGTCCTCACCCTCCCGCTTGGCGAAGACGACCGCCACGAACACGGCGATGAAGAGCAGCAGGTCGGTGATGCCGGGTACCGCGAGGAAGTTGTACGTGAGCACGCTCTGAATCACGCCGATGGCCACGGCGGCGAGCACCGCCACGCGGAACGAGCGCATCCCCGCGATCACCGCGGCGGCGAGGGCCTCGGAGAGCGTCTGCGGACCCAGCGTCGCCAGGCCGGCCGCCGTCGACGACTCCCCGGCGATGAGGACGACCGAGAGGGTGGAGAGGGCGGCGGCGAGCGCCCACACCATGGTGGAGACCATCTTCGGCGAGATGGCCGACAGCCGCGCCAGCGAGGGGTTCGACGCGCAGGCCTTCACCGTCTTGCCGATCAGGGTGCGGTCGAGGAACCAGATGAGGGCGAGCACGGCGACGGGGACGAGGACGAGCACCGCGACGTCCGCCCCGCGCACGCTCACGCCGGCGATGGTCCAGGCGCCGTTGAACGCGCTGGGGTAATGGGCGCTGGCGTCGCCCGGCTCCGGGATCTCTATGGAGATGGCCTGGGCCAGGCCGGCGATGCCGATCGTCGCCACCAGCACGACCACGCGCGGCGCGTTCTTCAACCGCCGGATGACGGTCATTTCGACCGCGGCCCCGAAGACCAGGCCGATGATCAGCGCGATGACGAGGGCTATCCAGAAGGGGACCCCGTACTGGAGCACCAGCAGGGAGAGCGTCACCGCCCCGACAACACCGATGTTGCCCACGGCGAAGTTGATGATCCTCGTCGCCCGGTAGACGAGGACGACGCCCACCGCGATCACTGCGATGGCGAGGCCCTGGACGACGCCGTCGTAGACGATCTGCGAGTTGAGCCAGCCCACCGCCAGCATCAGGCGGTGACCTCCCCGCCCAGGAACACGGCGCGGGCCAGGTCGTCGCGTTCCATGAGGTCGGCGATGGCGCCCTCGAAGCGCACCTGCCCCTTCTCCATGAAGACGGCACGGTCGGCGATGGCGGCGGCGACGTTGAGGGACTGCTCCACCACGATCATCGTCACGCCTTCGGCCTTGAGCCGCTCGACCACCTCAATGAGCTCCTGCACGACGATGGGGGCGAGCCCGAGGGAGAGCTCGTCGATCATGAGCACCTGCGGGTCGTGCAGCAAGGCGATGGCGAGGGCCAGCATCTGCTGCTGGCCGCCCGAGAGCGTGTCGGCGCGGCGGTTCCTCGCCGACTCGAGGGCGGGGAACATGGCCAGGACCCGCTCCATGCGCCGGCGCATCTCGGCCCGGTCCCCCCGGTAGGCGAAGCCGCCCATCTCCAGGTTCTCGTAGATGGTCATCTCCCCGAAGACGCCCCGGCCTCCGGGGAGGAGGTGGATCCCGAGGCGCGACCGCTGCTCGGGGGTGGCGTAGGTGACCGTCCGGCCGTTCAGGCGTACGACGCCGCGGTCGGCGGTCACGAGCCCGGCCGCCACCTTGAGCGCGGTCGACTTCCCTGCGCCGTTGGTGCCGAGCAGCGCCAGGACCTCGCCGCGCCGCACCTCGAAGGCCACGTTGAAGAGGACCTGGACGTGCCCGTAGCTGAAGTCCACGTTGTTGAGCTGGAGCACGGGGATGGACTCGGGGTCCGCCGCCTGGCGCTCGTGCTCCTCCTGCTCCTCTTGGAGCTCGAGGACGACGAGGGAGAGGTCGTTGCGGATGAAGCGGGAGCCACGGATGATCATGAAGCCGCCGATGATCGTGGTGGGGATCATGACGATGAGCACGGCGGCCCGCGGTCCGAAGGCCTGGTCCAGGCCGGCCGAGAGGACGGCACCGCCGGTGGCCCCGAAGAAGAAGAGGTAGATGGCGCCGACCGCGCCGGTGAGGCCCCGCAGGTGGTACGGCGCGACCGAGGTGAGGACCGGCCCGACCATGGAGAACGCGCTCAGGGTGAGCACGGTCACCATGACGCTGAACACGGCCCAGAGGACGGCGTCGGGCATGAAGTACTGAATCGGCACCAACACCGCCACGGGCAAGATGATCTTCCCGATGAGAGCGAGCGCCTGCGCCGGGTCCCGGCGGTAGAGCTTGTCGTAGTAGCGCCCCACGAAGGGCAACGCCACCAGCACTCCCAGGCTCCCGATGGTGCCGATCAACCCGCGGCGGAAGGCGTCGAGACCGTACTGCTGCTTCAAGAAGAGGTTCCCGAGCACCGGTGCGGTGAACAGCCCGAAGCCCATGGCCGAGAAGGCGATCAGGCACATCTTCAGGGTGCGGATCTTCAGGATGCGGGCGAACGCAGCCTCGAGCGAGGGCGGCACCGGCTGGGTGTTCCCGACGACCTCACCGAGCACGTCGAGCTTCTCGTGCTGGCCGCGCGGAGGCTCCCGCAGGCGGAACGCGATGACGGCGACCACGACGATCGGCACGGCCAGGATGTAGAAGGCCCAGCGCCATCCGTTGGGCCCCCCGACCACGGTGGCGATCGTGCCGACCAGGATCGGGCTGAGCGCGGTGGCGATGCCGGTGGCGACGCCCATGCCGGCATAGATGCGGCCCCGCATGCTGATCGGGTAGGTGTCGGCCAGGAGGGACCCGTGCACGCTCTGCGTGGACGCCTGGGACACCCCGGCCCCGAAACGGGCGCAGAAGAACAGGAAGATGTTGGTCGCCAGCCCCGAGAGGAAGACCATGATGCCGAAGAAGAAGGTGGCGCAGGCGATGATGGGGGCGCGGCGGAACCGGTCGGCCATCCAGCCCATGGGCAGGATCCCCAGCACCAAGAATGCGCTCGAGATGCCGGCCACGAACACGATGACGCCCGAGCTCACCCGGAACGACGACTGGATGTTGGGCGCGAGCACGCTCAGACCGGAGCTCTGGAGGTTGTCCAGCGCGACGATGAGAGCCAGGATCACGAAGGTCGAAGTGCCCGCCTTGCGCAGGCCCTCGCGCAGGGTCGTCCTCTCCTCCCGCGTCCCCGGCAGGAGGTCCTCGGGAAAGAGCACCTCCTCCTGCGCCTTGGACGCGCTGAGACGCTCCTGGGCGGTGTCGGCGAGGAGCCGGGCCAGCTCGGCCGGGCTCTCGCCCGAAGGGGCCGCCGGGCCGGGCGCCGCGGGAGCGGAAGGCTCGCTCACGTCGTCCCCGACCCGGATGATCCCGGTCGCTGTCCCCGGCCCCCCGATGGATTCATCGGGGGGATGCTACGCCCGAATACCTGGCCGTCATCAGAATTCTCGACCGCACCCCGGCCCGGGCCGGGACACCTACGAGGTGGCCGACTTGGAGGAGAACACCAGGAGGTGCGTGCTCGGGTCGTAATGCCCGACATAGACCGGTCCCAGCGCGTAGGGCTGCCCGGGGGCGAACGACACGGGGCCGCCCGACTCGGGGATGGTGAAGTTCTCGAGCGACTCTCCGGCGTGGGTGAAGCTCTGCACCGTGAGGTTCTTGCCGGCGGACTTGGCGATGACCTCGAAGAGCGCCAGGGTCTCGCACGCGCCCTCCGGCGACACGTAGCTATGGTCGGAGCTGTTGGCGCTGGGGTCATACGGCGTGATCGTGTCCGACGGGTAGGCCTTGTGGATGATGGCCACGCATTTCTGCACGCCCGGGTCCCGCCAGACTTGGAGCCCCGTGGGCCCGGGCGCGGACGTCACCAACTTCGCCAGGTACGGGGCCGCGGAGACGGCCGAGCCGACATACCCCGCGAGTGCGGATTCGCTCGTCGCCACCCAGTTCGGGTTGTAGGTGATCTGGTTACCAGAGAGCCCCTGGGGCCAACCGGCCGATCCCTGGCCGACGGCCACTACCTCGTTCACGCCGGCGTTCTGGAACCGCTGCGCGACCACCGAGAAGATCTGGTTGACGGCGGTCTGGTCGGTCGCCGGCGCAGTATTGACGCCGACCTGCGCGACGTCGACGTGGAGCTTCTGGAGCGCCGACTTCACGACGGCAATTTCGGGTTGGTCAGCGGTCGTGCCGTAGATCCCGACCTTTTTGCCTTTGAAGACGCCATCTTTGTCGAAGACCGAAAGCTGGAGCGGGTCATAGGCAGAGGGCGGAGCCGAGAGAGTGAAGTTCGGAGCCGACCCGGGGGCAGAGATCCCTGGAACTGGGAGTTGATCGTCGGCGTGTGGTGCTGCTCCAGGTAACAGTCGGGCGACAGGGGCGCGAGAGCGACGAAGACCTTTTCGTCCTCGGTCAGCTGCGTGCACGCCGTGGCAGCCGGGGCCGTCCCCGTCGGGTTCACGGCGACGAGGTAGGGAACGATCTTGCGCCCGTCGATCCCTCCGTGGGCGTTGACGTAGGCGATCAGCGCGTTGTAGGCGTCCGGGAAGCTTCCCTGGTTGAGTTTGACTCCGACGGAAGCCAGGCTGGCCAGGTCGACGTACGGGATACCGACGCGGACGGTGGTCGCCGTGACACCGGGGGTCGGCGGCGAGCCGGCGTCTGCGTTCGGTGCCGCGAGCGCCACGGATGTGAGAACGATTGCAATAACGACAGTGGCGCTCCCGAGAATTCTCCGCATGGCTCTTTCATCCTCCCTGCGTCGCACCCGACCGGTCTGCCCCGGTTCGGGGCCGGGCTGCTCAACTCGTGACCCGGTACCTCGCGCAGAGACCGTCGATCCGGGCGTCGCCCCGGCAAGTGTGGCACATGCGGCCGGTCTGTGCAAAGCTTTGCATTACATCGTGTTGAACGACGATCGACTCCTGCCCGCTGATCCAAGCACCCGGATGATCGCCCGGCGCCTGTACGAGGGCACGCGGGCGCTGCCCATCGTGAGCCCGCACGGTCACTGCGACCCGGCGCCGCTCGCTGGCGACCTCGGGATCGGCGACCCTGCAACCGAGCTGGTGACCCGGGACCACTACCTGTTGCGCATGATGTACAGCCAGGGGGTTCCCCTCGAGTCGCTCGGGGTCCGGCCGCTCAACGGCGACGACGCGCAGAGCGACGGCCGGCTTGTCTGGCGTGAATTCGCCAATCACTTCCACCTGTTCCGGGGCACGCCGTCGAAGCTCTGGCTGGAGCACACGCTCAGCGAGGTCTTGGACATCCACGTCCCGTTGCGGCCCGAGACGGCGGACGCCATCTACGACGACATGTGCGCCCGCCTCGCACTCGACGAGTTCAACGCCCGCTCCCTGTTCGAGCGCTCGGGCATTGAGTTCCTGGCCACGACCGACGGTGCTCTCGGTTCACTGGAGCCGCACGCCGCGCTGCGACGCTCCGGCTGGAGCGGCACGGTCGTGCCCACGTTCCGGCCGGACGACGTCGTCGACCCGGACCGTCCCGGCTTCCGCTCGAACGTCGCCGCGTTGGGCCGGCTCACCGACACCGACACGTCGACCTGGAAGGGGTACCTCGACGGTATCCGCAACCGGCGCGCCGAGTTCATCTCCGCGGGAGCCACGGCCTCCGACCACGGCCACCCCTCATCGGCGACCGCCGACCTCGGAGCGCGCGAGGCGGAGGACCTCTTCGCCCGGCTGCTCGGCGACGAACCGCGTCCGGGCGACACGGAGCTCTTCCGCGGCCAGATGCTGCTCGAGATGGCGTCCATGAGCGTGGAGGACGGGCTCGTGCTGCAGCTGCACACCGGGGCGTGGCGCGACCACAACCCGTGGCTCGCGGCGCGCTTCGGCCCCGACCAGGGAGCCGACATGCCCAGAGCGGTCGACTACGTCAGCACGTTGAAGCCACTGCTCGACCGATTCGGGAACGAGCCGCGCCTGACCGTGGTGATCTACACGCTGGACGAGACCACCTACAGCCGCGAGCTGGCTCCGCTGGCCGGGCACTACCCCGCCCTCCGGTTGGGACCGCCGTGGTGGTTCTTCGACAGCCCCGAGGGCATCCGCCGGTTCTACCGGCGGATCACGGAGACAGCCGGCTTCGCCAACACCGTCGGCTTCAACGACGACGCCCGCTCCCTGCTTGCCATACCGGCCCGCCACGACGTGGCACGGAGGCTGAACGCGGGGTACCTGGCCGAGCTGGTGGCCGAGCACCGGGTGGACGAGGCCGAGGCCGCCGACCTCGCGGCGGATTTGGCCTACAACCTGGCGCGCCACGCCTTCCGCGTCGGATCGTGACGGCGGTGGTCATGGTCGGCCTGATGGGCGCCGGCAAGTCCTCCGTCGGCGCCCTGGTCGCCGCCGCCACCGGGCGGACCTTCGTCGACGTCGACCTCGCCATTGCGACGCGCACGGGCAAGTCCGTCCGCGAGCTTTGGGAGGAAGGCGGCGAGCCGGCGTACCGGCATCTCGAATCGCAGGTGGTGCTCGAGACACTGGCGCGGCGCGACGAGGTCGTGCTGGCCGCCCCCGGCGGCACGGTCCTCGACCCCGCCGTCCGCGCCGCGCTCGACGCCGCGTTCGTCGTGTGGCTGCGGGCCGATCCGGCCACGCTCGCAACCCGGGTCGAACACGACGACCACCGGCCCCTCCTGGGCGATCGACCGTTCGAAGTGCTGACGTCGATGGCAGCCGAGCGGGCCGGGCTCTACGGCTCCGTGGCCGACCTCGTCGTCGACACCGACGGGCGCGACGCCGACGCGGTGGCCGGAACCGTCCTCGACGAGCTCGAGCGCCGACGCCTGAATACTCGACGACTGAACGACTGAACGACTGAACGAAGGAGACCGGTGCTACGGCCCCAGGACAACGCGACGAGAGAGACGAAGCGGCTCGACGGCCTCTGGGACTTCGCGGCCGATCCGGACCGGGTCGGGCGCGACCCGGGCTGGTGGCGCTCCACGCTGGCCGGGGCCCGGACCATGCCCGTCCCGAGCAGCTACAACGACGTGCTTGTGGACAAGCTCTCCACGACCACGTCGGCGACGTCTGGTACCAGCGCACCGTCTTCGTACCGAAGGGTTGGGAGGGCCACAGGGTCGTGCTGCGTTTCGATGCGGCCACCACCGTGCCGTGGCCTGGGTCGACGACACGCTCGTGGCCGAGCACGAGGGCGGCTACACGCCCTTCGAGGCGGACGTCAGCGTGCTCGTGGATCCGGGAGCACCCATCAGGCTGACCGTGGTCGTCAACAACGAGCTGACGTGGCGGTCGCTCCCTCCGGCACCGTCGAGGAGATGCCCGATGGCCGGCGACGCCAACGCCAGTACCACGACTTCTTCAACTACGCCGGGCTTCACCGCGGCGTGTGGCTGTACTCGACGCCCCCGTCACACATCGCGGACGCGACGGTGACCACCGACCTCGAGGGCGGGACGGGGATCGTGCGCTGCCGTACCGCGGTCGTGGCGGACTGCGGCGTGGCGGTCCGCGTCGAGCTCCGGGACGCCGAGGGGAGGATCGTGGCTCGTGGGACGGGCGAGGAGGCCGAGCTGCGGGTGTCCGACGCCGCCCTGTGGCGCCCGGGCCACGGCTACCTCTAGCGGTCCGGGCCGACCTCGTCGACGGGGACCGCCTGATCCACCGCTACGAGCTCCCCGTCGGCATCCGGAGCGTACGGGTTCAGGGCACGCGCTTCCTGATAAACGAAGAGCCGTTCTACTTCCGCGGCTTCGGGAAGCACGAGGATCTCCACGTGCACGGCCGCGGTCACGACGATGCGTCGATGGTGCACGACTTCGCGCTTCTCGGGTGGCTCGGGGCCAACTCGTTCCGGACGTCGCACTACCCCTACGCCGAGGAGGTCCTCGACCTGGCCGACCGCCTGGGCATCGTCGTCATCGACGAGACGGCGGCCGTCGGGCTCAACCTCGGGGTGGGCGGCGGCCTCTTTCTCGGCGGCCCGAAGACGACGTTCTCGGAGGAGACCATCGGCGCCGCCACCCAGGCCGTCCACCGCCAGGCCATTCAGGAGCTGGTCGAGCGGGACAAGAACCACCCGTGCGTCGTCGTGTGGAGCCTGGCCAACGAGCCCGAGTCCCACACCGAGGAGTCCAGGGGTTACTTCGCGCCCTCTTCGCCGCGGCCAGGGCAGCCGACCCCACCCGCCCGGTCGGCTTCGTCAACATGATGTTCGCCCAGCCGAAGACATGCCGGGTCACCGACCTCGCCGACGTGGTCATGATCAACCGGTACTACGGCTGGTACGTCGAGCCGGGCGACCTCGCCGCAGCCGAGCGCGGGCCGAGGCGGAGCTGCTGGAGTGGGCCGACGTGCAGGGAAAGCCGATCATCGTGACCGAGTACGGCGCCGACGCCATGCCGGGACTGCACACGATAGACGCCGCCGTGTGGAGCGAGGAGTACCAGGCCGAGCTGCTCGACACGTACCACCGCGTCTTCGACCGGGTGGACGCGGTCGTCGGGGAGCATGTGTGGAATTTCGCCGACTTCGCGACCGGGCCCTCCTTCATGCGCGTCGACGGCAACAAGAAGGGCGTGTTCACCCGCGGCGGCGCCCGAAGGCGGCCGGACGTTTGCGCCAACGGCTGGCTCGCGCTTCGTGACCGGTCCGGTCGACTCGCGGACGACGAGCTCGCCGAAGAGCTCCGTCGTCGTGGTGGCCCCGTCCACGAGCAGCTCCACCGCGGTCGTGCCGGCTTGCTCGGTGGGCAGGCTGATCGTCGTGAGCGGCGGGGCGACCATGGCGGCCATGGGCACGTCGTCGAAACCGACGACGCTCAGGTCACCCGGGACGACGATGCCCAGGCGCCCGAGCCCGGCGACGACGCCGAGCGCCATCTGGTCGTTGAAGGCGATCACCGCAGTCGCCGTGGTCCGCACCACCCGTTCGA
>CAWGHA010000014.1:0-157867 GCA_963822265.1 uncultured Acidimicrobiaceae bacterium | reverse complement strand
CGGTCGACTTCGTGGCTGAGGGCGACCGGCAATGACACCGAATGTAGCCGGTGTCCTGGCCCGCATCGTGCGGACCCTCCGAGACCACCAGAAGCGTGAGGCGGCATGATCCGTTTCGCGCTCAGCGCGCGCACCTCGACCGACGATCTTCAGGACCCGGCAGACAGCCTTCGTTGGCAGACGGACACGGCGAGACGGCTCATCGCGCCTCACGGTGAGATCGTCACCACGTATCATGACATCGACAAGAGCCGAAGCCTGCCGTGGGAGCGGCGCCCAGAAGCCTTCCGAATCCTTCACGACTTGCGGAATCCTCACCGGGGCTGGGACGCACTCGTCATCGCGGAACCACAACGGGCGTTCTCGGGGACCCAGTTCGAGGGCATCCTGCTGCAGTTCGCCCACTACGGAGTTGGACTCTGGGTGCCCGAGCTCGGCGGCCCCGTCGATATCGAAAACGACGGGCACTACATGGCCTTGTCCAATTACGGAACCATGAGCCGAGCCGAGCGGAACAGGACCAGACTGCGGGTCGCGAACGCGATGCGCGCTCATGCACAAGCCGGGCGCTGGCTCGGTGGCCGGCCCCCTTACGGCTACCTCATCGCTGACGCCGGGCCGCACCCCAACCCATCCAAAGCCGCATCAGGCGCTCGGCTTCACCAGCTGGCAGAGGATCCGGAGATGGCACCAGTTGTGCGGCGCATCTTTGACATGTACCTGGCCGGAGCGGGTTACAAGCAGATCGCTGCTGTTCTAACTAACGAGGGGATCCCAAGCCCGTCCGCACACGACCCGAAGCGCAACTCGCATCGGCCTGGTCATTCGTGGGCGATGTCTGCCGTGCGAGCGATCCTGGTCAACCCGCGCTACCTCGGCTACCACGTCTCGGGCCGCACCAAGAAGAAGGACGTGCTGCTCGATCCTGACGTGCCGGCGCTGGGCCACGTGACCCGTCAACAATGGCAGCAACGCAACGAGTGGGTGACCTCGACAGTCCAGGCGTACGACGCGATCGTTGAAGAACCAGTCTGGCATCGAGTCCAAGCGCTCGTGGCCGGCAGCACGCGCACCAAAGCGGTGACTCCATCGCCGCCGGACGCACGCGGGAGTCCGCAGATCCGATTCCTCGCGGTACCCCCTCGCCGGACTAGTCATCTGTGACGCTTGCGGCAAGAGGCTTCAAGGCAACACGGTGCGCGGCTATTCGCTCTATCGCTGCGCGTGAGCTCCGACTACGCGTCGCCCCTCAAGGATCATCCACCATGCTTGTCCGTTCGCGAAGACCGCCTGCTCGTTCACATCGACCAATGGCTCTCGAAGCTGTTCACCCCTGAGAACATCGAGGCGACGGCGGCCGAATCGTCACGGCTGATTCCGAGGATCGTGAAGACCCCGAGTCGTCCGGGCGCGGGTCGCGCTGGTCGAGAGCGAGCGCAAACTCGCCAAACACCTTGACGGACTCGAGGCGGGCATCCCGGCCGAAGTGATCGCACCTCGCATCGCTGCGACCCAGCGCGAGAAGGCTGCCGCAGAAGCCGTCTCGCGTCCGCTCCCCCAAGTCCCCAACCACTCACGCTCGACGAAGTCATCGAGACGCTCTCGATGTTGCGTGACTTGCCGGAGCTGCTCGGCGCCATCGAACAAGCAGATCGTGCCACGCTCTATCAAGCCCTGGGTCTCCACGTCACCTACCGACGTGTGGGAGCCGTTGAGCAAGCGCGCCTCAGACATCGCGTGCCGTGGACCTGGAGCGTGTCGGTGTGCGAGGTCCTGAAAAATCCCTGGTACCAGCTCTGCGAAGCGTGGACCTGGAGCGTGTCGGAGGGCCAGGTTACGCAAAACCCGAGTGGCGGATACAGCCTCTGGACCGGGGAAGCGTCATAGGCGGGCCGAAGGCCGGCAGGGTGCGATCCCTGTAACACAGCACCCTCAAACAGCATCCGAGTTTTCGATGAGCGCTTGCCAAAGGTTGCATACGCCACGTACGGCACATTCGGGCGTGTAGAAGCAACGTCGCCCACATAGAGGCTTGCGACGCCCAGTGGGCTAATGAGGATGGACGCGAGTATCTGTCATTAGAAGACCGTGCCAAGATCCTCTACGACGATTCTCGCCATACTGTGCTCCGCGAGTGCGGCAATGGTCATGGACGGGTTGCAAGCGCCCGTGGAGCCGGGGATGCGAGCGCCGTCAAGTACATAGAGCCCTCTGTGGCCCAGGACGCGACCGACTCTGTCGACGGCATCGCCCATTGGCACTCCGCCTAGCGCATGCCACGTCGATGCCCCCGTCGGCGTTCGTGTCAATGATCTCGACCCCCGCCCGCCTTGGCGAACTCGTCGATCCGAGCCCGAATGACAGGGACCAGCTCCGCGTCAGCGTCGGGTGGCCACGTCAGCTTGGCATCATCGGAAGCTGCATCGTAGGCCCAGGTGCCGACCCCCTTGACGATGCCGAAGGCGACGAGTGTTTCCAGCCAGACGCCCTCGGGCGGCGCCACCGGTGAACCGGCGTGGATCACGGTCACCGGATGGTCCGGGTCGTTGCCCGCCGACACAGGCGGGCCCGCCTTGGACGCTTCCCGGATGTTCGTCCATCTGGATCCATGCGTAGATGCGATCGCCGTTGCTACCCCATTGCGTGCCGATGGCGTCGGGGAGATCCGGGATCAGCCCCTTGGCCTTGGCCTTGACCATCAGACGGGTGGTGCCACCTGATCCTGCGTTGAGGAAGACCGAATTGGCAACGATCTCCTTCGTCTCCACCACATCGCCGTCGGTGTCGATCCGATCGATGTGCAGCACCCACCGCTTGTCGTTGTCCATGGAAATATCGGTCACAACGTGCAGCACTTCGACACGCACATGTCCTGTTGCCTCGGCGGCGGCCAGATAGGTGACGTCGATGGAGTTCTTACCCCCATCGTTCACGCCGAACGCGATGTCGCTGTTGGTGAACGCCGGCTTGAACTGACCGTTCAGCTCGGCCCGCACGAAGTTCCAGTCGACTGGTAAAGGAACTCTGAACCGTGTTCAGCCCCGCCTTCGGTGCGACATCGAGGAATAGGCGCGAAGACGGGTAAGTCGGGGAGGCGAGGACGTCGTCAGGAACCGTGGAGATCTTCAGCATCTGGGCGACCATTGGGTAGTGCACCCGGTTGAGTTCCTCGTAGTCGTCCGCCGCCATCGGCATCGATCGTCTCGAAGTAATCCTCGGTTGGCTGCAAGTGTCATGCCGTGGTACATCAACGAGCCACCACCGACTGCAGCACCGCAATGCATTGTCATTCCCGTGCCCTCGATGGTCTCGATGAGGCCGGTGAACGGCTTCCACGTCGTCTCCGGAAGACCCCCGACCACGTCGCTGTGATCGGCAAGCCACGCCGCTCGACGGTCGAAATCGACGAGCGTCGGAAACGTAGTCCTGCCTCGGGACCGGTCAACCAGCGCAGACCTCGCTCGAGCACCAGCGTCTGCACACCAGCACGAGCCAGACGTAACGCAGTAACTCCACCGCCGAATCCGGAGCCGATCACAACGGCGCGCTCGCGTTCGAGGCTCCGCCAATGATCTAGCAGACACCGCAACCTCCATGATCGTGATAGGTTGCGCCTTGAAGTCCAGGCGTTGGAAACAGTTCCTTTGCTTGCTGGGTACCCTATCGACGCTAATTCACATTGACAAGGTGCTATTCAGCCTGCCCCCAAAAAGTCGCCGGCCTTGGGCAGAGTGAAGACCTTTTTCGGCAAGCGGACCGCGTGGCCTTCGAGTTCGGCCCGGTCTCGTCCTGACTACAAAGGTGGAACTCTCCGGTCCATACTGAGGTACGGCTGACGCGGCCTGAAGACGTGCCGCTGGCTACGGGGTGTTTGGGGGTATTGGATGACGCACTCTTTACGCGGGGCATGCCGAGCCGCCCTGATTGCGTTGGCTATGACAATTGGAATAACGGGTGCGGGATTGGCCGGTCAGATTTCGATCGTGTCGGCGCCAGCCGCTGCGGAGACCTCTACCCAAGGCGACCCACCCAATGGTGGACAACCAGCTCAGCTCAGAGGCCCCATCGAGCCTGCTGACGCCGCGTATCTAATCGCCGGAGCCTGGGGACCCTCCCTCAAGGCCGCCGGTTATGAGCAGCGCGAGTATTTCGCATCGGGGACGGCGTCCTCCTACCAGGCGACCGGACCCGAGAACAACGCGGGAACGTGGAAGGTCGCTCCCGCTACCAGCGCGCTTTACCGCACTCGAATCGTGGTGCGCATGCCGACAAATCCATCGCGGTTCAACGGGACGGTCGTCGTGGAGTGGCTGAACGTCAGCGGAGGCGGGGATGGCGCTGTCGACTCGGTGTACTTGTCACCAGAGTTGGAACGAGCGGGGTTTGCCTGGGTGGGCGTCTCCGCGCAGCAGGTGGGAATCGACAACCTGCGCCAAAAGGATCCGGCGCGCTATCGCTCACTGATGGATCCGGGGGACCAGTACTCCTACGACATCTACACCCAGGCCGCCCGAGCCCTGCTCGTCGGTGGCCACGCGAACCCCTGGCCCCACTGCACCCCAAGCGGCTGTTGGCGGTGGGTGAGTCCCAGTCGGCGCTCTACCTGACCACCTACATCGACGCCATTCAGCCCCTCTACCATGTGTTCGACGGCTTCTTAGTGCACAGTAGGGCCGGGGGAGCAGTGGGGATCCCCGGTGCATCACCGAGCGGCAGCTTCGGTGGCGACGTCCACATCCGCACCGACATCGGCGTCCCGGTGCTCATGATGATCACCGAAACAGATGAGACTTTCGGGGGGTACTACCAGGCCCGTCAGCCCGACACGCGCTTCGTCAGGCTCTGGGACGTCGCCGGCGCCTCTCACGCAGACTCCTACATCGTCACGCCTCAGTCGCTCAAATCTCTTGGCTGCACCTCGGTCGACGAGGCACCAAGTCATTTCATCTTTGAAGCCGCCTTCTCAGCCATCAATTCCTGGATGGTCACCGGTTCGCCGCCGCCGCCGGCGCCTCGTATGGAGGTCCAGGTCGTTGACGGCACGCCTACTGTGCAGACCAACACCAGCGGAACGGCGATCGGAGGTATCCAGGGTCCGTGGGAACGGGTGCCGATTGCGGCCTATTCGAACACCACACCCCCCGGATCGGCCGGGTTCTGCGTCCTGTTCGGGTCGACTCGTCCCTTCAGCGAGGCGCAGCTCAAATCCCTGTATGGGACCAAGTCGTCTTACCTGAAGGCATACACGACGGCGACGGACGAGGACATCAAGGCGGGATACATCCTTCCGGCCGACAAGGCTCAAGTGCTTGCCTTCGCCAAACAGGTCCAGTTCTAACGGCTGGGCGTTGGCTGATAGCCAGGCCATAACGGGGTTTCACTAGGCTTTCCGCACGCTGCTGACACTGCCCCCGAACGCCTGGAGACATGAGTCTCGCGAATCAGGTCGGATGCTTGCTACAGCACGCACCATCAGATCGCTTGAAGTCGATCCTCGATCCATGATGCGAGGTCATCGAGAGGCACTGTTCGCGGTCGAGGTCGCTTCAACCATCTCTGCCGTTTCACTTCCGTCGGGATCATCACCTTCGGGTGGCACCCAGCGATACCCATTCAGAGCGGCGAAGAGGATGGCGCACAGCAACGCCGTCCGCTTGTTGCCGTCCGGCAATGCATGGTTGCTCGCCACGGCCTGCAACAAGACCGCCGTCTTCGTCGCAAACTCGGGATACTTCTCGAAATCACCGAAGCCGGCGCTCGGTGCCGCCAACGCCGAGCCGGCCAGTGTGTCGTTGGTGACTGCTCGGACGGTTGCCAGTTCGGCCCCGAGGCTTCGGCGGCCGCTCGGTGGAAGTCCTCGATCGTGAGGTAGGCGATGTACGCCTTGTCGCCCTCGGTCACCGGAGTGCGCTACTTGGCGAGACGGTCCAGTGCAGCTTGGTTGGTCTTGCCGGCGAGCTCCAGGAGGGCCTGCACGTCTCGCGTGGTATCCCGTCCCGCCCGCCGATCGGCAGCGATCCGGGCCACGAGGGCTTCCTTGGAGTGGTCGAGAGCGGCCTCCTCGGCCACCACATCCCGCTCGACAGTGCTGTCGGTCACGTCTCCATTGTGCCCGCGACACTTCCCGAGCCGTGCCATCGGGCCCGACCCCGGAGAGGTCAGGGCCGGTCAAGGCCGGCGCAGCCGCCCGAAGGGGCAGCCTTGAGGGGCCCGGGCGGATCCCGAAGAACAATGGGATCGGCCGCCCGTCCTGGGCGGCTTGGATGCCCCTTGACCTGTGACTAGGAAGAACGTCCAGTTGTCGCACCCCTGCGACAAGATGTGCCCATGACCGACGAGCCAGACTTCCGGGCCGACAAGAGCGAGACCGTCGAGGGGGCCGGCAGGGCGGCCGAACGCTGGTACGCCTACCTTGAGGCCCTCGACGAGGACGTCTTGGCCGAGGCTTTCTCGACACCCGCCAACGATGTCGAGGAGTACCCCGACTTCGTACGCGACGACATCGCCCCCGACGCCATGGAACAGTCCGAGCTGATCGGCTTCTGGGTGGCCTGGCACTTGGCCGGCGGATTCGCTGCCCTCGAAGAGGGGGGATGGCACCGGGCCACCATCTTCCGCAAGATCCGCCGCTTCCGCGCCCGCTACGGCGCCCACCCCGACGAGTACGCCTTCCCGTTCATCCGCCTCGACTGCGAGAAGGCGTGGGCCACCGCTATCGCCGGCCGCATCGAGAACCGCCCGTCTGGCTTCTCAGCTGATCGTCTGACCGCCGCGCCGTGTCCCCCCATGCGCCCACCTCTGACCTGCTAGTCGCAAATACGCTACTTGAGGGTGTGCGAGAACTGGCGTCCGGAGTCGACGCCCTCTACCTGTCGGCCAGGGTCACGTTGCCGAGCGCCTTCGTTACCCGCATGGAGGACACCCGGCAGTGGGCAGCCGATCTTCGCCGGGCGGCACCGTGTCAGATCGGCGATCTGTGGTTCGGCGTCGCCCCACATGGATGGGGGAAGTACCGCTTTTGTCTCGACCATTCGATGGCACGCCTCGGCTTCTCCGACAGCCGACACCTCCCGAGCGTGCGTGTCCAACCCCGGGCTGAGTTCCTCCACGCCATCGGGCCCGCTGGCGTCCTCGCGGCGTTGCACGAGTTGCTCGAGCCCGAGCTCGGCCCGCTGCGTTTCTCGGTCAGCCGGCTCGACCTCTTCGTCGACGGGCAGGGTGGCCGCTCACCCTCGACGACGCGCATCGCTTCGTATGTCGGGCCGACGCCCGGCGCACCTACGAGTTGGGCGGCACGTTGACCGGCTTCGAGTTCGGCAGCCGCAAGACCAAGACGCTGTTCGCCCGCATCTACGACAAGACGGCCGACATTCAGGCGAAGGACCTCGTGGTGGCACGAGGTGTGGGGCGATCGATTCGTCGACGGTCTCCCGTGCACCGGCTCGAGTTCGAGCTCGGGCGCCAGGGACTGGTCGACTTCGGCATCGACTCGCCGGTCCAGGCCCTCGAGGCGAGGGGCGACCTCTGGCGCTACGCCACCGAGGAGTGGCTGACGTACCGCTCCCGCAGCGCCGACCGCACCCGCTCCCGCTGGCATCTGGCTCCCGAGTGGCGCCCGGTCCAGCAGGCGACTCTCGGCATTGGGCCGTCGGTCTCGCTCGTTTGCACGCAGCCAGACGGGCCGGCTCCATCGCGCAGCTTCTCCCCGGCCTCAACGGCTACCTGGCGTCCATGGCCGCCCTCATCGGCACAGAGGGCATCGACGACACGTCTGGAGCCGTCGGGCATCATCTCCACACCTACGAAATCGTCAGCCGCACCGCCGTTCAACGACCGGGTTGCCCGCCGTCGGGGCGAGCTGGAGCTCCGGTGAGGGCGCAGGGCCCGACTACGAGCGGGTGGCGGCAGTCCTGGTGCGGATCGGCCTGCGGCTGGTGAGCGAAGACGAGGCGGAACAGGAGCAAGGCAGAGCGATGCTGACGGTGGCGTACTGCCGGGTGTCGACCGAGGAGCAGGCAGCGGAGGGCTTCTCGATCGACGGGCAGGCTGACAAGCTTCCGCGTCTACGCCGAGCTGCACGACCTCGGCGACGTCACTGTCATCGCCGATCCCGGCCTGTCGGGCAAGAACATCGAGCGGCCCGGGCTGCAACAGCTCCTGCACATGGTCGAGGAGGGTCACGTCGCCAACGTGCTCACGTGGCGGCTCGACCGGCTGTCCCGGAACCTGAGCGATCTCATCCTGCTGGCCGATCGCTTCGGTCAGGCGGGCGTCGCCCTGCACTCCTTCACCGAGAAGATCGACCTGTCGTCGGCGACGGGCCGGATGTTCTACAACATCCTCGGATCCTTCGCACAGTTCTACCGAGAGCAGCTGGCCGAGAACGTGCGCATGGGCATGCAGCAGGCGGTGCGACAGGGGAAGTGGGTCAACCGACCCAAGACCGGCTACGACCTCGTCGACGGCGAGCTCGTACCGAACGAGATGGCGCCCGTCGTCCGTCGCATCTTCACGCATGCGGAGCGAGGGAGCGAGTCAGGGCAAGATCGAGACGCCACCGGCGTCAAGTACTCGACCGTGCTCAGCATCCTGGGCTCGCGGATCTACCTCGGCGAGGTTCAGATGAACGGCGAGTGGTTCCCGGGCCACCACGAGCCGATCATCACGCCCGAGCTCTTCGCCGCCGCCCACCGGGGCCGGATCAAGGGCCGAGCCCAGGGCAGCGACTCTTGTCGGGCCGGGTTCGCTGTGGGCTCTGTCGCCGGCTCATGGCCATCGACCAGAACGGCGCAGGGCCGAAGCTCTACCGCTGCCACCACCGGGGCCAGGGCTGCGCGCAGCCCCGCCGGACCAACGTCGGGCTGCTCCGGGCCGCCGTGCTTGGGGCTGCGGCTCATCGGCGACGACGAGGAGCTGCAGGCCGCCATCCGGCGGGAGCTCGAGCGGGCCCGAACGCCGGCCCCCAAGGCCGGCGGAGGGCCGCCGCTCGGCGATCCCGTCACGGTGGTCGAGGACCTGGAGGCGCAACGCCGCAAGCTGCTGCGCCTGTACTACGACGACCGGATCGGAGCCGATCTGTTCGCCGAGGAGGAGGCTCGCCTGGCCGTGGCCATCGCGGCGGCACAGCGAGAGTGCGAGGACGCCGGGTCGAGGTGGCGAGGTCGGACGATGTCGCACGGCACTTCGACGACGTGGCGGCCGATGCTCGCCACTCTCGACGTCGACCGCACATGGAAAGCCGCCACCGAGGTCGAGCGACGTGTCCTCATCGACGAGTTCATCGAGGAGATTTCGGTGTTACCCGATTACCTCGACGTGAAAGTGCACGGAGCGCCTCCGCTGCACGTCCTCTACCAGGAAGTTGGAATGAAGGAGTCGGGTTTTGATCGTGTCGGAGGGGGGACTTGAACCCCCACGCCCTTGCGGGCACCAGCCCCTCAAGCTGGCGCGTCTGCCTATTCCGCCACTCCGACGGGCGATCGGCTGAAATTCAGCGTTCAGAAATCCTAGCCGAGGCTTCGACGCAGTCGCCCCAGGAGCCGAAGGCAGGAAGGAGTGGTCAGAGCGTCACTCGGCGGCCGGATCCTGCTGTGCAGCCAACCGACGCTCCAAATCGTCCAGGACCGCGCCGGAGCGGTCGTAGCGGATGTGGTTGTCCTTCCACACCGGTCCGGCCCACCCGGGGAGGAGACCGCGCTCGTGGCAGAAGTGCTGCGCCTCGACCGTGGTTCCGTTGAGCGCCACGGCGTCCTCCACGGTACAGAGCCAGGTCACGACCTTGGCCACCACCTCCGGAGGCGCTCCGTCCGAAGCGATCCCGAACTTCGCCATGTCCTGCGCGATCCTCTCGGTGGCGATGAGACCCGGTTGCACGTTGAAGCAGCGGATGTCGTATTCGGCCAATTCGACGGCGAGAAAGCCGGCGATCCGGTGGAATGCGCCTTTTGAGATCCCGTATCCCATACCCCAGCCACCTGCACCCGCCGGCTCCATCGGATCCGCATATCCCGCGCCCGAGGTGATGTCGACGATCGTCCCTCCGCCGTCGCGGATCATGGCGGGGAGCACGAGCTTGTTGATTTCCAACGGTGCGAGGACATTGGCCCGGATCTGCTTCTCCAACAGGTCCATCGGCGTGTCGAGGAAGCGGTCCATGTGACCGGGACCGATGTAGCGCCCGTTGTGCACCACGACGTTGATGCGACCCTTGCGCTCGAGTGTCGTTGCCACGGCGGCGCCGAGCGACGCCGGGTCGAGGAGATCCGCGACGAGCACCAGAGCGTCCCCGCCGGCATCGTTCACCAGAGCCGCGGTCGTCTCCAGGCTGCCGGGCAGGGGAGAGGTATCGGACTCCCGCAGCGTCGAGGAGTGCTCGTGCCTCTCACCTTCCCTCACCGTCCGCGCCGTGAGGGCGAGGTCGAAGCCGGCCCGGGCCAGCTCGACGGCGATCGCCTTGCCGATACCCCGGCTGCTGCCGGTCACGAACGCCACCGGTCTGCTCATGGACTCCCTCCCCTCGAGTGCCGCTCCGGCCGAGAACCATCGGGGCTCACTACTTCACCCGGGATCGGCTCGTATGGGCACCCGAGATCTCTCTCGGAGCGGCTCTCATTTGATAAAATATCAGAAGCTGAGCTTCGGGAGGGGTGGACGGTGGCCATCGCAACATCGACCTTCGCTGACGGCTTCGTCTTCACTGAAGGTCCGCGCTGGCGAGACGGGCAGCTGTGGTGCGTCGACATGCACGACCATCGCGTGGTCGCCATCGACGAACAAGGGACCGTACGGACGGTCGCAGAAGTCATCGGTGACGAGCCGTCGGGGTTGGGTTGGCTGGCCGACGGACGGCTCATCGTGGTTTCCATGGAGCGGAGCCAAGTGCTCCGGTTGGAGCCGGACGGCTCCCTGGTCTGCCACGCCGACCTCTCCACTCACGTTGTCGGCTCGCTGAACGACATGATCGTGGCCGATGACGGCACCGCATACGTCGGCGACATGGGGATGCGGATTCACGGCGACGGCGAACGACGGCCGGGACAGGTCTTCCGTGTGCGCTCCGATGGTTCGTTCGAGGCCGCGGCAACCGACATGCAGGCTCCGAACGGCATGGGCCTCAGCCCTGACCAACGGACATTGTTGGTGGCGGAGAGCGCCGGTCTTCGCATCACCGCGTTCGACCGAGCCGGGGACGGCATGCTTTCGAATCGCCGCGTCTTCGCATCGCTCACGCCCGGCGACCCCGCGGCGGGTGTCTCCGCCCCCGACGGGATATGCCTCGACGCCGAGGGAGCGGTCTGGTACGCGGATCCGATCGGACGACGGGTCGTGCGGGTGCTCCAAGGAGGAGCGGTGACCGACGTGGTCTCGTTCGCACCCGAGACGCCGGTGGCGTGCGTCCTGGGCGGCCCCCGACGGCGCACGCTCTACGTGTGCGCCGCCATGGCATGGAAACGGAAGGAGCTCATCGGAACTCGCGCCGGCCGCATTGCCGCTCTCGACGTCAGCGTGCCCGGCGCTGGACGGCCGTAGGTCCGCGTTCTCGGGTTCGCCCACCCCCGGGGAATCAGCGCAGCATGACCGCTCCTCCGTCGGCCATGATCGTCTGCCCCGTCACGTACCGGCATCCGTCGGACAGGAGGAAGGCGACCACCGGCGCGATGTCCGCCTCGGCGTCGCCGTCGCGAGCGATCGGCTGGTCGGCGAAGGTCGCCGCGAACGCCGCTACCCGCGCCGGCTCGGTCGGTGGGGACCGGTGCGCGACCGACACCGGGCACACGCAGTTGACCACGATCCCGTGCCCGCCCCATTCCCTGGCCGCGACACGGGTCAAGGCGCGGATGGCCTCCTTGGAGGCAGCGTAGGGTCCGAATCCCGCCGAGCCGAGGAGCGCGCCGTTCGATCCCATCGTCACGATGCGACCCCACCCGCGCTGACGCATGTGCGGGAACACGGCCTGCATGGACCAGAGCGTTCCCTTCGGCCCCGTTTCCACGAGCGTGTCCATGTCCGCCTCGGTGACGTCCTCGAGCGGGGTCACAGGCCGAAAGGTCTGCGCGTTGGCCACCAGCCCGTCGATGCGGCCGAAGCGTGCCACCGTCTCCTCGACGAGAGCGAAGGTGCCGTCCCGATCGGCCGCGTCGACCGTCCGGGCCACCGGCTCCCCGCCGAGCGCGGTGAGCTCGGCCCTGACGTCGTCGAGCCGTTGCTGTTTCCGGCCCGTCACGGCGAGACGCACCCCTCGCCGTGCGAGATACAACGCGATGGCGCGCCCGATGCCGCGGGTCGCACCCGTGACGACGACCACCCGACCGGTGAGGTCGTCGTCAGGCATCGCGCCGTTCGCTGACGTACACGGCGGTCGCCTCTGCCGTGATGGCGCCATCGACCACGATCTCGCCGGAGGCGTAGCTCTTCCGCCCTTCGCGGCCGGTGAGACGCGCCAGGATCTCCACCGGGACCCCGAACGGGGTGCCGGCGCGCAGGGAGACGGTCATGGACACGGTCATGCCGGAGACGCCGGCGGAGGTGACCGCCGTGCCGAGAACCTCGTCCAGGACGAGCGCCAGCACGCCGCCGTGCACCCGGCTGGGCGACCCGGCATGGGACGCGCCGAACACGCAGCGGGCGCGCACCTGACACGGCACCGGACCGGTCCCCGGCTCCGGCTCCATGGGACGCTCCAGCCACTCCACCGGGGGTGCCTGGGGGTTGAGCCGACCCGACCCCGCCTGGAGGAGGCTCTCGACGCCGCGCTCGCCGCGTCGTACCAGAAGGAGGGGCTCGGCCCGACGGCGGGCGTTCAGCGCGTCGGTCGCGGCCGCGATGGCCCTGGCGGCCTCCGCTCGTGCGTCGGGGTCGACGTCCGTCAGCACGACCGACTCGACCAGTTCACGAGCGCGAGATACCAGCTCGAACGCCTCAGGGGGGACCGACGACAGGTCGGGCAACCGCGACCCGAGCTGCTCGGCCAGCCTCGCCGCGGACTTGGGCCGGGTCTCGTCCGGGCTCATGGGGTCATCCTTCCACCGGGACGTCGAACCAGCTCTGGTATCGCTCGAAGCGGTTCCGCTCTTCGTCGAGATCGAGACGAAGGTCGCTGAACGCGTACCGATGGCTCCCGAGCGCGTCCTTGGGGCGCTCCGCCAGGTAGCGGCGCATCGCCTCCTCGACCTCCGGGTCGAGCTCGAAACCGAGTTGGGCGTAGACGCTCTGCACCGCGCGAAGGGGTGCGGTCGTGAAGTCCTGATAGCGCAGGTGACACGTCCGGGCCGCGGTCGAGCGTCCCGTCCTCGCACGCGGTCACCAACCCGTTGAGCTCCCGATGGAGGAGGTCCCGCTGGAACCGGCCGATCTCGGCGAAATCCACCCGGTCACTGTGGGCCCACCTGAGGTTGGCGATCAGGCTCGTCGTCGACGGCAGAACCGTCAACGGATCCCGGTGTGTCACGACGAGCCGGGCGTCGGGGTAGACGTCCAGGAGTGTGCGCGGCGCGCGGAGGTGGACCGGAGACTTCAAGAGCCACCGCTGCCGCGGGAAGCGTCGTTGGAGGATCTGCAGCACCAGACGGTGCAGCTCGTATGCGGGTCGCAGCGAGGACACGTCGTCGAGGTAGGCGGCGTAGGAGGGAACCCGGTACCGCGCCGTGAATTCCTCGGAGAGGAAGGCCAGCGACATCGTCGAGACACACTCCTTCGGCATCCGCCCGTGGTAGTGGTGGATGGCGTCCAGGCCGGAGACGACCGTCGCCATCTGGCGCAACTCCGTGTCGGCCAACATCAAGCGGCCCGAGTCCGGATAGCGCTCGGGCCGGGGCGGTGGCACCGGCCGCAGGAGCTCCCACCCCTCGGGCGCGCGAAGTGAGGGATCGCAGCCCAGGACGCCGAAGAGGATCGTGGTGCCGCTGCGCGCTGGTCCGGTGACGAACAGGGGAGCTGCCACCTCCTCGTCGACGACTCCGGGATCCGCTCGCACGTACGAGTCGATCTGCAAGCGGACCTGCAGCAACCTGACGAGGAACTGTCGCGTGAGCCACCGTCCGACCAGAGTGAGCTGCGCCTCCTCCTCGAGAGCACGGAGGAGCACGTCGAGCGGCTCGGCCACCGGGGACTCCGTCCCGAGCGACCCCGCGCCGACCGCGCCGTCGAACCCCAGGCCGGCCCGCGCCTCTGCCATGAGGCTCTCGCGGTCCAAGGGTCGCCGTGCGGCCTCGGCGATGAGGGGCACCTCTCCCCGGTTCACGGCGGAGACCCACTTGGGCCGTTGGCCGGGATTCCACGTCCCGAGCTCGGACATCGGCCGAACACTAGGTCGCGCACCCGTCTACCCTTCCGACGGTGGACGAGGCACGGTCGTGGCGCGACCTGCTGGCGGGGCTCGAGCTCCTCGGCGACAACGTGCGGATCGGCTCGCCGGCTGGTGATCCGGCCGTCGAAGGCGAGGGGTTCCTGCATCTGGCGCAGCAGCTCCTGTGCTGGTTGGAGTGGTCGGTCGGCTACGGGGATCCGGCCGCGCCGGCGTTCCAGCGCCAGAACGACCTCGTGACACCGTGGGGTGGGCCGAACGCGGACAACGTCTACCGGCACGCGCGGGTGAGCCCGCAGTGCACGTACCTCGTCCGAGGACATATGAACTCGTGCGACGACTTCGCGCTGGCGATCCGGGAGGGTTTCCGACACACGGACAGGCCGGGGACACTGGCCGAGCTCACCGCCTCGGACATCGGCATCGGGCCGGGCGACGAGTTCACGTTGCTCCTGGGCGGGAGCGGTCCCGAACCCAATCGCGTGCCCCTGCCGCCGGGTTCGGTCATGTGCTCGGTGCGCGAGTACTACTTCGATTGGAGCGAGCGAGAGCCGGCGACATGGACGATCGAACGGGTGGCAGGCCGGCCCGAGACGACCCCGTCGTTCACGGCCCACATGGAAGAGGCGTTGAAGCTGACGGAGCAGTCGCTCGCCTATTGGGCCGACTACATGCATTCGGCACGCGCCCGCCAGGAGGACAACACGTTCGGCTCGAAGGTCGACGTCCCACGCGGCCTGGGGATCTCACAGTTCCTGTTCTGCTTCTACGACCTGGAGCCGAACGAGGCGCTCCTGGTCGAGACCGGAACCCCCGACGCCCGTTATTGGAGCTTCCAGCTCTACGGCCTGCAGTACTTCCGCCCGTTCGACATCGGTCGACCCACGAGCCTCAACCACCGCCAGATAGCGAAGGTGGACGACCGAGTGCACGTCGTGGTCGCCCACCGCGACCCGGGGGTTCCGAACTGGCTCGATACGACCGGCCGCCGCGCCGGGCTGCTCAACTACCGGCATTTCTGGGGAGCGCCGCTGCCCAGCCCACGCACCCGCGTCGTGCCTGTCGCGGACGTCCGCGACGTCCTGCCGCCGGACACGGCGACCGTCAGTACGCGCCAGCGCGAGTCGCAGATCCTCTCGCGGCGACGGCACCTGGCCTGGCGCTTCCGGACCTGAGCATCCGCTGTCGGGTCGTCGACGGACCTCTTCCGACTGCTGTCGCGCGTGCCGCGGCGGGCGCGCTCATCCTCCGCACTCCGAGTCGACGCGGTCCACGAAGGCAGCCAACGCCCTCGGAAAGTACAGCCGGTCGGGACGGAACACGTCGTGGGGCGCATCGGGTACGACCACGATCTCGGCATCCGGCCTGACCTCGAGGTAGCGGAGCACGGCCTCGTCGTCGAGTATCGACCCGGGACCTCCGGCTCGCGCCACCAGGAGTGGTCCGCGCACCGTCGCGAGCACATCCCAGAGGTCCCGCGGCACGGACGAGGCGGCAATCTGCTCGAGCACGTGCCTCGGGAGCCGCTCGCTCATGGGTCGCCCCCGAAAGCGCGTCTGCCATTGCGAGTCGGCGAACGTCGACGGCAGGGCCACCTCGACGGCCCGGTAGTCGGCGATGGCCAGCGATGCGATGCGGGCCGGGTTCGCCCGGAGCAGATCGAGTCCCCACGTCGTGCCCCTCGAGAACGTCGCCAGGTGGACCCGCCCGATCCCTTCCTCGTCGAGGACCGCTTCGAAGTCCGAAGCGTGGTCAGCTGCCGTGTAGCCCGTAGACGGCGCCTCGCTCGATCCCCGACCACGCACGTCCACGACGAGGAGACGGCGGGGCGCCATCCACTCGAGCATGTCGGTGTACTCCGAGGCCGCGTCCGACAGCCCCGGCGCGAAGAGAACCGGCAGGCCTCGGGGACGAGCTGGGGCGTTGTCCAGGTAGTGGACGAGCGGACCGCTGCGCCGCGTCCAACTCTCGACGACACCTCGGGACATGCCGCCAGTCTGCCCGCGGAACGCGAGACACGATCGGGTCAGGACGGGGACCGTCGCCCGGCGAGAAGCTCGAAGGCACGGCCCGGTGGTCCGCCGTCGAGGCGGGTGAGGATGCGGTCCGCGCCCTGCGCCGCGGTCAGCATGGAGGTGTCCACTTCCATGTCGTAGGTCAGGTGCGCATGCACGGCGTCCTGCCACCGCGCCACGGCGCGCACCAGCACGTCGTCCGCCGTCGCCCGGTTCTGTCCCCAGGTGCGCTCGCGGCGCTCCCATACGACGTCGAGCGGGCAGCGCACACCCACGAAGAGAACGTCGAGGCCTTGGAGCCGGCGCGCACACCGGCCGAGGATGTCGCGCCGCGTCGAGTACTCGTCGTGATGCCCCACGTCGACGACGACGTCGAAGCCGAGGTGGGCGTGCGCCGCGACGGACTCGTACAGCGCTGCGTACAAGGAGACGACCAGCTCCTCGAGGTCGGGCCGTTCGCCTCCCGGACGGAGTCCGATGCCCGGGCGGAACCGCTCGGGCAGCGAACGCTCGGACGAGTCCACACCGAGGTTTATCCAGCCCCTCGGGGCATGCTCTTGGAGGGCCCGGCAGATGGAGGTCTTGCCGGATCGCGGTGCACCGTTGAGCACCACGATCCGGCCGGCCTCGTTCACGGCTGCGGGCCGCGGTCTGACCTCGTCGAACGACCGGCGTGGTGACGAATCCTGCCGCGACGTCCACTCACGACGACGGGATCCGCAACCGCGGGACGGTGGTGGAGGGGACCGTCACGGGTCCGCCACTGGGACTCCCTCCACCGCTCCCCGCGGACACGGACGCCGGGTTTCCGGCGCCCTGGGTGAGGAGGAGCAGCACTTCGAGCGTCCCCTTGTCCGCCGTGTTCACGAAGCCACCGATGCTCGGGTTGGCGATGTTCCAATCGGAGAAGAGGATGGGGATGTCCGCCAGCACGGCGATCTCGTGGCTCAGGCGCTCGGCCGACACGGAGAACGACACGGCCTTCGTGACCCCGTGCATGTCGAGCGTGCCGGCCGCCGGGTAGCTCCGAACGGTGCCGTCGCCCGGGATGTTCCCCAGGTCGATGGGGTCGGTGAGGGTGAGCGTCGCCGTCGGATACATGGCGACGTCCATGATCTGGTTCCGGAAGGAGTGGTTGCGCTGCGTCTGGTCGCTCACGACGTCTGCCATGTTCGCGGTGAAGGTGCCCTTCACCACCGATGTCCCGGAGATGGTCACCGAACCCCAGACCTCGGTGGTGCGTCCGACGGCGGTGGTGCTCTGTCCGAGCAGGACCTCCTGCACCCGGTAACCGGCCTGCGAGCCAGGCCCGACGTTCCAGACACCGCTCACCGAAGCGGGCGGTGTTGAGTTCGACGTGGTATCGGACCCTCCCGTGGTCGAGGGCGCCGACGGGAGGGTCAGCTTCGCCGGGGGCGGGCCCTCTATGAAGTGGATGTAGACGAAGGGACCTGCGACGGCCGCGACGACCAGGACCGCCGCCGCGCCGATCACCCACCAGAGCAGCTTCCGGCGATTCGGGCTCGTCGCTGCCATCACCTCCTCAGAGCGTCCGCAGCGCGCGGCGGAGCCGGCCCGGACGACCGCGCCATGATGGCGGATCCTCGGGGCCGAGAAGTACGCGGCTCAGGCGCCGAGAGCGGTCTCAGGCTGGGGCAGGGCGGCGATCACCCGCCGCGCCAACTCCGAGGGGCTGCAGCCGGCGGCATGGGCCGCCCGGCGGACGAGGTCACCGAGGTAGCCCGCCAGCATCACCAGATCGAGCTTGGCCGAGCGGCCGATCAGGGGAAACGGTTCGCTGGCGCGCTCCAACCCACACGACGACAGGATCTGCTCGCGGAGCGCGAGCAGCGTGGTGCGGGCCTCGTCGTGTGAGCTGCCACTCCACTGCAACCAGACGGAAAGGCCGAGTTCGACCGACAGGTCACCCGAGCCGCTGTCCACTCGTCCGAGCTCGGCCAGGCCTCGGAGGGCGGCGGGCCCGAACTCCGTGCAGGGGGCGGCTGCCATGCGCTCAGTGTGCCCAAGCGGTGTATCACGGTGGTGGATCGCCTCTGGACTGGTAGTTTGTCACTCGTGCCTCGCACCATATGGAAGGGCGCGCTCAGCTTCGGGCTGGTGAACATCCCGGTGGGTCTGTACCCGGCCACGTCCGACAAGAGCGTGCATTTCAACCAATTCGAGGAGGGGACCTCGGACCGCATCCGCTACAAGAAGGTGAACGAGCGGACCGGGGAGGAGGTGCCCGCCGAGCGCATCGTCCGCGGCTTCGACCTGGGCGGCGGCGAGTACGTCATCCTCACCGAAGAGGAGCTGGAGTCGGCCGAGCCGAAGAAGTCCCGCCAGATCGAGATCTCGGACTTCGTTCCTCTGCCCGAGATCGACCCCGTCTTCTTCCGGTCGAGCTACTACCTCGCCCCCGAAGGTGCCGGTGCCGACAAGGCCTACGCGCTGCTGCGACAGGCCATGGTCGAGTCGGGCCGGATCGGCATCGCCACCATGGTGATGCGCAACAAGGAGTACCTCGTGGCGATCAGGCCCGAGGAGGAGGCGCTCGCGCTCCACACCATGTACTTCTCCGACGAGGTCCGCGCTCCCGGAAGGGAGCTCCCCGCTCTCTCGGACGCCGAGGACGTCACCGATCGGGAGATGTCGATGGCTCAGCTGTTGATTCGAGTCGATGGAGAGCGAGTGGGACCCCGAGCGCTTCCACGACACTCACCGCGAGAAGGTCGAGGCGCTGATCGAGGAGAAGCGCGCCGGTCACGAGATCGTGCTCCAGGACGACTACGAGGCGCCGGCCAACGTGGTCGACCTCATGGAAGCCCTCAATGCGAGCATCGCGGCAGCGGCTCGTGGCGGCGCCAAGGAGACGGAGCCGCGTGTCGGTGAGCAGGGCGCCCGCACCAGCCGGGCGCGCAAGACCGCGGCGAAGGCAACGGCGTCGAAGGCGAAGGCGGGCCGCCAAGCCGGCGACCAGCAGCCGCGCTGCAGGCATCCAAGAAGGCGCCCAAAGTCGCCAAGGTGGCCAAAGTGGCCAAGGTCCGGCCAAGGTGCGCCAAGGCCGCGCCGGCCCGTCGCAAGGCTTCCTGAGCCCCGCCACCCCGCTCGGGCTGCGCCGGATCGTGCGCCCGGGCCCGCGGCCAGGCCACAGCGATTCGTTGCAACGTTCTTGCATCTATTCTCATCTGAGCGCACGAAATACGACTCGAGTCGCAGATTCGTTTCGTTCCGTCGCTGCGATCGAGCGATCGTGGTGTGATGCGACTGTCGGGACGAGCCCGGAGCCAGCCGGGGGAAGGAGTCCAGATGGCGACAGCGGAGATCCAGGTACCGCACGGACGGATCCCCGAATGGATCCCTTTCGACGGTCTCGTCCAGTTGATCTCCGTGGACGGGCAGCGAACCGTGGGATGCCCCTACCGGGACCTGGTCGCCGACGTGGGCCCCGAGCAGCTCAAGCGCCTCTACACCGACATGGCCGTCGTCCGCCGCCTCGACGCCGAGGCGATGGCGCTGCAGCGCCAGGGTGAGCTGGCGCTGTGGGCCCCGCTGCTCGGGCAGGAGGCGGCGCAGGTCGGGTCGGCCCGTGCCATGCGTCCCGACGACTTCGTGTTCGGGAGCTACCGCGAGCACGGCGTGGCCTACTGCCGCGGCGTCGACCCGGCCGGCATGCTCCGGCTGTGGCGCGGCTGCCGCGCTCTCGGGATGGGATCCCTCGGCGTACAACATGGCGACGCCGGCGATCATCGTCGGGGCCCAGGTGCTCCACGCCACCGGCTATGCCCTCGGGATCAAGCTGGACGGCGCTTCGTCCGCCGCGCTGGCCTATTTCGGCGACGGCGCCACCAGCGAGGGCGACGTGGCCGAGGCCTTCGGCTTCGCGGCCAGCTTCGTCGTCCCGGTGGTCTTCTTCTGCCAGAACAACCAGTGGGCCATCTCCGAACCGGTCCAGGTCCAGGCTCACACCTCCATCGCGCAACGCGGTCAGGGCTACGGCATCCCCGGGATCCAGGTGGACGGCAACGACGTCCTGGCCGTCCTCGCCGCAACCAGGCTCGCCCTCGCCCGCGCCTCGTCGGGTCAGGGACCGACTCTCATCGAGGCGGTGACCTACCGCATGGGCCCGCACACGACGTCGGACGACCCGACCCGCTACCGCTCCCGTGAGGAAGAGGAGGAGTGGCGGACGAAGGATCCCCTCGCCCGCCTGCGTGCACTCCTGGCGGCCGAAGGCCTCTTCGACGAGGCGTTCGAGGCCACGGTCACCGCGGCCGTCGACACCCAGGCGTCCGCCATGCGGGCGGGGTGCCTGGCCACGGCCGAACCCGACCCGTGCACCCTGTTCGATCACGTCTACGCCGCGCCGCACCCGCTTCTCCAGGAGGAGCGCCGAGGCATTCGCGGAGTACCAGGCCTCCTTCGAGGAGGAGTGACGTCGACCGTGACCGCCACCGCGTCGGCCGCGCCTCCCGCGACGAGAACCATGTCGCTGGGCCAGGCGATCAACGACGGTCTGCGTCGCGCCATGGAGCGCGACCCCAAAGTCGTCCTGCTCGGCGAGGACATCGGGAAGCTGGGCGGTGTGTTCCGCGTCACCGAGGGCCTCCAGCACGACTTCGGGACCGAACGTGTCATCGACACACCGCTCGCCGAGTCCGGAGTGATCGGGACCGCGGTCGGTCTGGCCACCCGCGGTTTCCGGCCGGTGTGCGAGATCCAATTCGACGGTTTCGTCTACCCGGCCTTCGACCAGATCGTCTCGCAGGTGGCCAAGTTGCGGCACCGCAACGAAGGCCGGGTGGCGATGCCCCTGACCATCCGCATCCCCTTCGGCGGCGGCATCGGCGCCGTCGAGCACCACTCCGAGTCACCCGAGGCGTACTTCGCCCACACCGCTGGGCTGCGCGTCGTCACGTGCAGCAACCCCGCGGACGCCCATCTCATGATCCAACAAGCGGTGGCTGCAGACGACCCGGTGGTGTTCTTCGAGCCGAAGCGCCGGTACTGGGACAAGGGCGAGGTCGACCTCGGCGAGCCGCTGACCGCCTTCCCGCTGCACCAAGCCCGCGTCGTGACCGAGGGGACCGACGTGACCGTCGCCACCTACGGGTCCTTGGTCCCGACCGCCCTCGACGCGGCTCGATTCGCGGCGGACGAGGGCACCTCGGTCGAGGTGGTCGACCTGCGCTCGCTGTCGCCGGTCGACTTCGCCACCCTCGAGTCGTCGGTACGCAAGACGGGAAGGCTGGTGGTCGCCCACGAGGCACCGGTGTTCTGCGGGTTGGGGGCCGAACTGGCCGCTCGGGTGAGCGAGCGCTGCTTCTACCACCTCGAAGCACCGGTGATGCGGGTCGGCGGGTACGACACTCCGTACCCGCCCTCGAAACTCGAGGGCTTCTACCTTCCCGACGCCGACCGCATCCTCGACGCGGTCGACCGGACCCTCGAGCCACTCTGACCCGTGAGCGCGGTCAGGTCGTTCCGTCTGCCCGATCTCGGCGAAGGGCTGGCCGATGCGGAGATCGTCGCGTGGCGCGTCGCCGCGGGGGACGTCGTCGCCCTCAACCAGATCCTGGCCGAGGTGGAGACGGAGAAGGCGGTGGTCGAGCTGCCGAGTCCCTTCGCCGGCACGGTCGTCGACCTTCTGGCGGAGCCCGGTGAGACGGTCGCCGTCGGGGCTCCGATCGTGACGATCGAGACGGTCGGCCAGGAGGAGGACGATCCGGCGGGCGAGCGAACGGGCGACACGTCCTCCTCCGGACGCGTGCCCACCCTCGTCGGCTACGGCCCCGCCGAGGCCACTCCGAGCCGTCGCCGCCGCCGTCGAGCCCCGGGGCTCGCCCACGGGCACGGGAACGGCACGTCGACCGACCCGGGCGTGCCGCCCATTCCGGCCGCGACAACCCCCGCGCCCGCCGACCCGTCCCAGCCCGGCGGGCGAGCGGCACGACCGCTCGCCGCACCCCCCGTCCGCTTCATGGCGCGCCAGGAGGGGGTGGACCTGGCCGAGGTCGCCGGGAACGGGCCCGACGGGATCGTCACGCGCGACGACCTGGCGGCGTACCTCGGAGGCCGGGCCGGGTCGTCACCGGCCGTTCAGCCGGTACCGGCCGCGGCGTCTTCCGGCACGCGCACCGCGGTCCGCGGCGTCCAGAAGCGGATGGCCGAGGCCATGGTGCGCAGCGTCGCCGAGGCTCCGCAGGCGTGCGTCTTCTTGTCGGTGGACGTGAGCGAGACCTCAGCACTCGTCGAGCGACTCCGGGCAAGCCGCCACTTCGATGGCGTCCGCCTGACCCTGCTCGGCGTCGTCGCCAAAGCCGTCCTGCGCGCGCTCGAGGAGCATCCCGAGCTCAACTCGTCGTGGGACGAGGACCGTCGCGAGATCCTCTTCGAGCCCCACGTCAACCTGGGTATCGCGGTGGCGGCTCCGAGCGGCCTCTTGGTCCCCAACATCGCGCAGGCCGAGCGCCTCGCCCTGAAGGACCTCGCCCGCGCCCTCGCCGACCTCACGGAGCGCGCCCGTGAAGGCAAGTGCACTCCGGCCGAGCTCCGGGGTGGCACCTTCACGATCACCAACGTCGGCGTCTTCGGGGTCGACGGGGGAGTGGCCATCCTCAACCCGGGTGAAGCCGGGATCCTCGCCGTCGGCGCGGTCCGGAGGACGCCGTGGGCGCACGACGGCGACGTGGCATTGCGAGACGTGGTCAGCCTGAGCCTCACCTTCGACCACCGCCTCGTCGACGGACGGCAGGCCTCGGGCTTCCTCACCTCGGTCGGAGACGTCCTCAACGACCCGCTCGAGCTGCTCGCCTCCGCCTGACGGAGCGGCCAGAGCCAACCGGAACCCCCGGCCGGACCGACCATCGGCGTCGGCCCTCAGGCCGTCTCGTCCAGCAGCCGGACGAGCCCCTGGCGCATCGTCCGCACCTGCCTCTCGAGCGCCTGGAGCTCGCGGACGAGGCGCATCGCCTCCTCCCGGTCGAGGGCGGGAGCACCTGGGCGCAACATGGCGAGCGAGCGCCGCAACGACTCGAGCTCGAATTGGCGCTCCATGCGGCTACGAACATACGTTCGCCCCGGCACCCAGGGCAAGAGCGAGCCACGGGCGAGGCGGTGCGATTAGCTCGGTCCGCCAGGTCGCGACCGGCCGGCGATGCGAGCGACCGGGACGTCAGCGCGCCGACCGGATCGCCTCCGCCCACGCCGTCGCGTCCTCTGAGGTCACGATCAGGCGGTCGAACTCGGACCCGGTCAGCTCCACCACCACGGCCGGCCCTTTCCCGTGGACCGCGGCGAAGTCCTTGCCGAACCTGCCGCGGCGGGTGCCGACGGCGATGACGTTGGGGACCCCGGTCCCGGGCGCGCGCATGCCGCGCAACTCCGGCCAGGCGTCGTCGACCACCCGCACCGACGTCACGGCGCTTCGCGGCACCCGGATGTCGCGGTGGAAGCCCTCCGCCTTCTCGAGCGCGCTCATGTGGAGCACGAGGTCCGACCCCTCCACCTGCAGCTCGGCCATGCCCACGAGCCTACGGAGGGCCGGCGAGGGTCCGGTAGCCTCGGCGGCCAGTGTCAGGGACGCCCGCCTGGCCCCCTCCGCCCGGCGGAACGTGGGTCCTCGATCTCGACGGGGTGGTCTGGCTGACCGGACGTCCCATCCCCGGGGCCGACGAGGCCGTCGCCACGCTGCGGGGGGCCGGCGTCCGGGTCCTCTTCGCCACCAACAACTCCGCACCGACCAAGGCCGAGCTCCACCGGCGCCTTCGAGGTTGCGGCATTACCGCGCCGGACGAAGACCTCCTCACCTCGGCCGACGTCGCCGCGTCCATGCTCGCTCCCGGCTCGACGGCTCTCGTCGTCGGCGAGGACGGCGTCGTCGAGGCGCTGACGGGCCGCGGGGTCGCCGTGCTCGCACGAGGGACCGGTCGACGCCGTCGTCGTGGGCCTCGACCAGGAGCTGACATACGGCGATCTGGCGCGGGCTGCCGATGCCGTGCGCGCCGGTGCCAGGCTCGTCGGGACCAACGACGACGCCACACTCCCGACGCCTCACGGACCGGTACCCGGAGCGGGGTCCATCGTGGCGGCGGTCTCCGTGGCCTCGGGTTCGGCGGCCGAGATCGCGGGCAAACCGCACACCCCGACCGCCGATGCGATCAGGGCTCTGGTCCCGGCGGGTGGCGTGCGCACGGTCGTGGGTGACCGACCGTCCACCGACGGCGCCCTGGCGGCGCAGCTCGGCGTCCCGTACGCCCTCGTGCTCTCCGGGGTCACTTCGCGCGCCGACGCCGGGAATCTTCCCGAGGACATCCGGCCGGCCGCGGTCGAGCTGGACCTGGTCGCCCTCGTCCGCGCCGCCCTGGCCGATCGGGACGACGGCTCCCCCCACCGAGCCACCCGCGACGGCGCCGGGAGCGGCCGCACCGGCGCGACCTGACCACGCTGCCTCGCCACGCCCGAGCCGTGGCCCGGCCAGCGAAAGTGCTTGCTGCTGGCTAGCACTCCGGATACTCTGGTTCTATGGCAAGCAACGAACGAATCCGCAAGTACCTCGATGCGGGGAGCGTCCTCGGCCGGGTCCAGCGAGGCAAAGCCGAAGAGATCGTGCGAGAGTTGGTGAACGCCGGGGACATCCGGCGTGACCAGGCACAAGAGTGGGTGGACACGATGGTCGACCGAAGCCGCAACACGAGCGAGCAACTCCTCGAGACGGTGCGGAGGGAGGTGGCCGCCCAGCTCAAGAAGATCGACACCCCGGCCCTCGAGCACATCGCGGACCAGGTGGCGGAGATCATGAAGCGCTCGGCCGCAACCGGGCGCAGCGCGACGAAATCCGTCTCCACCCGGGCCGAGAAGACGGCGACCGACGTCCGCAAGAAGACCGAGAAGGCGGCCAAGGATGTCCGCACGCAGACCGAGAAGACGGTGAAGGGTGTGCGCACCCAGGCCGGGAAGGCGGCGACCGATGTCCGCAAGCAGGCGGGCAAGACGGTCAGCCAGGCTCGTGAGGCGGCCAAGAAGGTGACGCCCGAAGGCCGTCACCGCCAATCCGCCGACACCTCGGCCAAGAAGGGCACGGCCGCGAAGAGCACCGCCAAGAAGACCTCGGACGCGACCAAGAAGGACACGGCGAAGAAGGCCGACTCCAAGAAGGCCGCCTCCAAGAAGGCCGCCAGCTGACCCCGGGCGCGCGCGCACGCCGCCGGCTCGATGCGGAGCTCGTCCGGCGTGGCCTCTCCCCTTCACGCCAGGACGCGCGCCACGCCGTCGAAGCGGGGTCCGTCCTCGTCTCCGGTGCCCCGGCCGACAAGCCGGCGCGCCTCGTTGCGCCGGACGAGCCCATCACGCTGGTCGGCCCTCCGGCGCCATTCGTCAGCCGGGGCGGGCAGAAGCTCCAGGCGGCACTCGAACGTTTCGCCGTCATCGTCGAGGGCCGCCGCGCCATCGACGCCGGCGCGTCGACCGGCGGCTTCACCGATTGTCTGCTCCAGCGGGGCGCGGCCCACGTCTACGCGGTGGACGTCGGCCACGGCCAGCTGCACCCCCGCCTGCGCGCCGACCCGCGCGTGAGCGTGCTCGAGCGTGTGCACGCGCGCGATATGACGGTCGAAACCCTGCGCGCCTTCGATCCCACGTTCGTTCCGTGCGCGGTCGTCACGGCCGATCTGTCCTTCATTTCGCTGCGCGCCGTGGTGCCCGCGCTGTGCGGCCCGGTGGCCGCCGAGCGGGGCCGACCTCGTCCTGCTCGTGAAGCCGCAGTTCGAGGCGGGCCGCGTCACGGTCTCCCGGGGCCGCGGCGTGGTGCGCGATCCCGAGTCCTGGCTCGGCGCGCTGTCCGGCGTCACGTCCGCCCTTCGCGACGCTGGAACCGGCATCATGGGGGCGATGGCCTCCCCGCTGACCGGCCCCGCCGGCAACGTCGAATTCCTGGTGCACGCGCGCAAGGGCGTCGCCGGAGCCGACGACGTGGAGGTGGCCGCCCTCGTCTCCTGCCGCCGTGGCGGAGGCGGCACCCGATCCCTCCCGCCCGGCCCAGCCGCCGGTACCGGTGACCCGCTCGGAGGTCAGAGCCGGGGCGTCGGGAACCGCTGCTCCACCGGGACCACCGCGCCCACCGGGGACGACCGGCGCCGCGGGCTGATCGCCGGCCGGACGTGGCGACCGTCACCTTCTTGGTCCACCCGGAACGGCCGGACGCGCTCGCGCTCGCCGACGACACCGCGAGCTGGCTCCACGCTCTGGGCCACCGGGCGCGGATCCTCCGTTTCAGCGGGCCCGACCGCGTCGCCGAGGAGGGCGTCGACGTCGACCTCGGCGCCGTCGACCTGGCCGGCAGCACCGTCGCCGTGAGCCTGGGCGGCGACGGGACGTTCCTGCGCGTCGTCCGCCTGGCCGCCACCGAGGACGTGCCGGTGCTCGGGGTCAACTTCGGGCGGCTCGGCTACCTGCCCGACCTCGGGCCGGACCAGGTGCGCCAGGCGCTCACGACCATCTTCGAGGGCAAGGCCACCATCGAGGCGCGCTGCGCGCTGGAGATCGCCATCTCGGACGGTTCGGCCGAGGGTCCCGACCGTTCGGTGAGCGGTGGTGTCCCTGCGCTGCTCGCGCTCAACGAGGTCGTGATTCAGAAGATCGCCTTCGGGCACACCGTCCGCCTCGCCACGACGATCGACGGCGAGACGGCCCTGACCTACTCGGCCGACGGGCTCATCGTCGCCACACCCACAGGGTCCACGGCGTACAACCTCTCCGCCGGCGGCCCGATCCTGGCCCCCACGCTTCGGGCCATGGTGCTGACCCCCGTCGCCCCGCACTTCTCGCTCGACCGCAGCCTCGTCCTCACCGACCAGCAGGAAGTCGAGATCGCGGTGGCGCCCGACCGGGCCGCGGCGCTCGTCATCGACGGGACCGACGTCGGCCGCCTGCAGCCCGGCGCCACCGTGCGCTGCGCCGTGGCCGAGCGCCCGGTCCGCGTGGTGCGCAACGAGCCGCAGACCTTCGGCGGCATCCTCCGCTTCCGGCTTCTCGCCGACCGGTCTCGCGGGGACTGAGCCGTGCGCGAGCGGTCCGGCCCGGGAGCCGCCCGATGCTGACCGAGCTCCGGGTGCGGGACCTCGGCGTGATAGAGGACCTGACCCTCGAGTTCGGCCCGGGCATGACCGTCCTCACCGGGGAGACCGGAGCCGGCAAGACCCTGGTCGTCGAGGCGCTGCAGCTGGTGTTGGGCGGGCGCGGCCAACGCGGGCATGGTCCGCGCCGGCGCGGCCGAGGCGCTGGTCGAGGCGCGCTTCGTCGTGGGGGAGGGGGAGCGCCGTGACGCCGGGGACGACGGTCAGGCCGGGCACGACGGGGATGCCGACGGCGGCGGGGACGGTGCCGGGCGCGAGGTCATCGTCGCCCGATCGGTGCCCGCCTCGGGACGTTCCAAGGCCTGGCTCGACGGCCGGATGACCCCGGTGAGCGTGCTGGTCGAGTCGGCGGCCGAGCTCGTCGAGTTGCACGGCCAGCACGAGCACCAGTCGCTCACGAGCGCCGCCTCGCAGCGCGGGGTCCTCGACGTGTTCGCCGGCACCGACCTCGGGCCCGTGCAGCAGTTGCGCGCCCGGCGGCGCGCGCTCGACCGCGACCTGGCCGAGCTGGGCGGGGACGAGCAGCAGCGCGCCCGCGAGGCCGACGTGCTGCGGTACCAGGTCGACGAGATCGCCGCCGCGAGCCTGGACGATCCCGACGAGGAGGCGGCGCTGCGCCTGGAGGAGCAGCGCCTCGCCGACGCCGGCGCGCTGCGGGAAGCGGCGGCGCTCGCCGCCGAGCTGATCGACCCGGCCTCCGGGGAGGGTGGCGCGCTCGACCTGCTGGGAGGGGCAGCCGACGCGCTGGCCGGACACGAGCTCCTCGACGAGAACCGGGCCCGCCTCTCGGCGACCGCGGTCGAGCTCTCCGACCTGGCCCGCACCCTGCGCGACGAGCTCGAGACCTGGGAGGACGACCCCGGGCGCCTGGCCGAGGTGCAGGAGCGGCGGCGGCTGCTGGCGGGGCTGCGGCGCAAGTACGGCGAGGACCTCCGCGCCGTCGTGTCGTTCGCCGAGGAGGCGGCCCTCCGGCTGGCGTCACTCCAGGACGCGGACGGCGTTGCGGCGCGCCTGGGCGCGGAGCGCGACGAGGTGCAGGCAGAGCTCGTCGAGGCCGAGGCAGCCGTGCGGTCGGTGCGGGCCCGGGCCGCCGGCGAGCTCGGCCGGCTGGTGCAAGAGCGGCTCGGTGAGCTGGCCATGGAGGGAGCGCGCCTCGAGGTCCGCGTCGCCGGCGAGGGCACGGGCGAGCCGGTCGAGCTGGCGCTCGGGGCCAACGTCGGCGAGCCGGTCCAGCCCCTGGCGCGCGTGGCCTCCGGGGGTGAGCTGGCCCGGGCCATGCTGGCCATCCGCCTGGTCGGGCCAGGCGGTCCGGGCACCATGGTCTTCGACGAGGTCGACGCCGGCGTGGGCGGGGCCGCCGCCGTGGCGCTGGCGCACGCGCTCGGGGAGGTGGCGAGGAGCCGGCAGGTGATCGTGGTCACGCATCTCGCCCAGGTCGCCTCCCGCGCCGACGTGCAGATCCGAGTCGTCAAGCACGAGCGCGCCGGGCGCACCGTCACCTCGGCGACGGCGGTGACCGGCGAGGAGCGGGTGACCGAGCTGTCGCGCATGCTCTCGGGCCATCCCCGCAGCGACGCCGCCCGCGCCCACGCGCGCGAACTTCTCGACGCGCCTGGTGAGCAGGCCTCCACCACCGCGCCGGCTTCCGTCGATTAACGTGTGGTGGTGCACAGTCGAATGCACGCGCCACGGGGCGCGTTGAAGGCGCGGGGCGCCACCAAGGTGGCGTGAGCAAGTTCGTCTTCGTCACGGGCGGCGTCTCGAGCTCGCTCGGGAAGGGTCTCACCGCCTCCTCGCTCGGCCGGCTGCTCAAGTGCCGGGGTCTCCGGGTGACGATGTGCAAGCTCGATCCCTACATCAACGTCGACCCGGGGACGATGAACCCGGGCGAGCACGGCGAGGTCTTCGTCACCGAGGACGGTGGCGAGACCGACCTCGACCTCGGGCACTACGAGCGCTTCATCGACGAGAACCTCTCCAAGCGCTCGAACACGACCACGGGCGGCATCTACCGGTCCGTGATCGAGAAGGAGCGCCGGGGCGATTTCCTCGGCCGTACGGTCCAGGTGATCCCGCACGTCACCGACGAGATCAAGGACCGGATCCGCCGGTTGGCCGACGAGGACGTCGACGTGGTCATCGTCGAGATCGGCGGCACGGTGGGCGACATCGAGATCGTGCCCTTCGTCGAGGCCATCCGCCAGTTCCGCCGCGACATCGGCCGGGACAACGTCTGCTACGTGCACCTCACCCTCGTCCCGTTCCTCGTGTCGGGCGAGCAGAAGACGAAGCCGACCCAGCACTCGGTGACCGAGTTGCGGAGCCGCGGTATCCAGCCCGACATCATCGTCTGCCGCAGCGACAAGCCCATCCCCGACACGCTGAAGCGCAAGATCTCCCTCCAGTGCGACGTGGCCATCGACGCCGTCATCTCCGCGGTCGACGCACCGAGCATCTACGAGATCCCGCTCGTCCTCCACGAACAGGGACTCGACGCGTACGTCTGCCGCACCCTCGGCCTCGACGACGCGGCGCACCGGATCGACCTCACCGAGTGGGAGGCGCTCGTCGGCCGGGTCGAGTCGGTCTCGCGGCGCGTCAGGGTCGGCATCGTCGGCAAGTACGTGAACATGCCCGACGCGTATCTCTCCGTCGTCGAGGCCCTGCGCCACGCCGGCTTCCACCACGGTGCACACGTCGAGCTCGATTGGGTCGACGCCGAGCTGGTGCCGGGACAGCTCTCGTCGGACCGCCTGCGCGGGCTCGACGCCATCGTCATCCCCGGCGGCTTCGGCGAGCGCGGCATCGAGGGCATGGTGGCGGCGGCCGGGTACGCCCGCGACCACGCGATCCCGTGCCTCGGCCTGTGCCTCGGGCTCCACGTCATGGTGATCGCGCTGGCGCGGGACCGCGCCGGGCTCGAGCGCGCCAACTCGCGCGAATTCGACGCCCTCTCCCCGCACATGGTGATCGATCTGATGCCCGACCAGGCCGAGGTGACCGAGAAGGGCGGCACCATGCGCCTCGGCTCCTACCAGGCCGTCCTGATGCCCGACTCCAAGGTCGCCCGGGCCTACGGCACCTTGGCCGTCACCGAACGCCACCGCCACCGCTTCGAGTTCAACAACCGCTACAAGTCGCGGCTCGAGGCGTGCGGGCTGATCTGCTCGGGCATGTCGCCCGACGGGCGCCTGGTCGAGTTCGTCGAGCTGGCCGACCACCCCTACTGGGTGGCGACCCAGGCTCACCCGGAGTTCAAGAGCCGTCCCGATCGGCCCCACCCTCTCTTCCGCGACCTGGTGGCGGCGGCACTCGAGCGCGCCGAAGGGCGCGAACCGCACCTGCTCGACCTCGACGCCGTCTCCTAGCGCGTGCCGGGTTTCCGCCGCGTCTCGGAGGAGGAGCTCCTCCGGACCACGGTGTTCCGCGTCGACCGTCTCCACTTGGAAGACCCCGAACGGCGCGCCCTTCGACCGCTTCATCGTGCGCCATCCCGGCGCGGTGACCGTGGTGCCGTTGCACGACGACGGTTCGGTCACGCTCGTGCGCCAGTACCGGGCCTCGGTCGACGACCTTGGTGCTCGAGATCCCCGCCGGCACCTTGGACCGGGCGGGTGAAGGCCACGAGGAGGCGGCCCGACGCGAGCTGGCCGAGGAGGCGGGCCTGGAAGCAGCGTCGTGGGAGCGGCTGATCGGCACGTGGAACAGCCCGGGGATCAGCGACCAGGAGACGACGATCTTCTTGGCCACCGGCCTCACCGCCTGCGCGCCGCGTCCGGACGGGATCGAAGAGAGGTTCATGAGCGTCGAGCGCGTGCAGCTGGCCGACCTCGACGCGCTGGTGGCCGACGGAACCCTCAAGGACGAGACGACGGTGCTCGGGCTCTGCCTGGCCCGCGCTCGCCTCGCGGCCACGCGAGCGACCGCCGTGACGGCGGCCGTGCTGCCGCGCCCGGCCGAGGAGTACCTCTCCTGGCTCCAGGTGGAGCGCGGGCGGTCGCCGCGAACGCTCGATGCCTACCGGCGCGACCTGGCCGCCTACGGGTCGACGCTGCACGCCCGCGGCGGCACCGCGCTGGAGGACGCGACGGCGGCCGACGTGTCGGCGCACCTGGCCGCGCTCAGGGCCTCCCATACCTCGTCGTCGGTCGCCCGCGCCCTTTCGAGCATCCGCGGCTTCCACCGCTTCTGCGTGGAGGAAGGTCTCCGGGCCGACGACCCCACGGTGGACCTGCCGTCCATCTCGGTCACGGAGCTGCTGCCGAAGGCGCTGAGCGAGGAGGAGACGGAACGACTGCTCGGGACGGTCGTGGGGACGGGACCGTCGGTGCTGCGCGACCGGGCCCTGCTCGAGGTGCTCTACGGGACGGGCGCCCGGGTGAGCGAGGTGGTCGGCCTCGACCTCGGTGACGTCGCGGGCGCGCTCGACGGTGTCGCCGACGGGCGGCCCGGCGCAGGCGACCCGGCGTTCGTCCGCGTGCTGGGCAAGGGTGGGAAGGAGCGCGTCGTGCCCCTCGGGCGCCTCGCCCGCGAGGCGCTGGTCGAATGGCTCTCGGGTCCCGGGCGCCCGCTCCTCGAGCCCCGCCGCTGGCGCCGTCGCAGCGACGCGGAGGCGGTGTTCCTCAACACGCGTGGCAGCCGCCTGACCCGGGTGGGCGCCTACGGGGTGGTGAAGAAGTACGCGACGCGGGCCGGCCTGGCCGACCGCGTCAGCCCGCACGTGCTCCGTCACTCGTGCGCCACGCACATGCTCGGGCGCGGAGCCGACGTCCGGGTGGTCCAAGAGCTGCTCGGCCACGCCTCCATCGCGACCACCCAGCGGTACACCAAGGTCTCGCCCGAACACCTGCGACGGGCCTACGAGGCCGCCCACCCGAGGGCGGGGACACATGGGGCCACGACCGCGTAGCATGAACCCATGCCGAACGAGGCCCCCCTGGCCGAGACCGCCGATCACGTCGACTTCACCGCCTTGCTGCGCGACGAGCAGGCCGGTTTGCGCGCCCAGCTGAAAGAGCTGGGGTTCGACGACCAGGGCAGCGGCCTCAACTACGACTCGAACTTCGCCGATTCGAGCCAGGTGACGGCCGAACGCGGCGAGGCCGAGCGGCTGGCCAGCGAGTTGCGAGAGACCCTCGAAGAGGTCGAAGGCCGCGCTGGCGCGGCTCGAGGCCGGGACCTACGGACTCTGCCAGGTCTGCGGCAAGCCGATCGGCGAGGCCCGCCTCGAGGCCATGCCCGCCGCTCGCCTCTGCATCGCCGACGCCGCCAAGCACTAACCCGGTGCGCCCACCGGGAGCAGCCTCGGGCAGGCGCCGTCCGATGGACCCGCGGACCAAGCGCAACCTGTGGATCGCGGCCGTCGTCGTCTTCGTGGTGGCGCTCGTCGTGCACCACAACATCACGACGACGGAGATCGTCATCTTCTGCGTCATGGTGCCGTCGATCGTCCTCCACGAGGTGGCTCACGGCTACGTGGCCAACGCCTTCGGCGACGACACGGCCAAGCGGGCGGGACGCCTCACGCTCAATCCCGTCCCGCACGTGGACCCGGTCGGGACCCTGCTCGTCCCCGCCCTCCTCTCGCTCGGAGGGGTCGGCTTCTTCGGCTGGGCCAAGCCGGTGCCCGTGAACGTCGGCCGGCTGCGCAGCCCGCGGAACCAGGGCGTGCTGGTCTCCCTCGCCGGCCCGGCCGTCAACGCCGCCCTCGCCGCCCTTTTCGGGGTCCTCTTCGTGCAGTTCGTCCGGCCCGGCGTGCTCTCGTCGGGTTCGCTCTCGACCGGAGCGCAGGTCGTCTTCTACGCCAGCCTGGTCAACGTCGGGTTGTGCGCCTTCAACCTGATCCCGGTGCCGCCGCTCGACGGCTCGGTGCTCTTGGAGCGGCTGCTCCCGGCGCGGTACTGGCCGACCTACCTGAGGTACCGCCAGTACACGATGCCGATCCTGCTCGGCCTGGTGATGCTCAACTTCTTCTTGTACCCGCACGGACCGCTGACGTGGCTCTTCAACCGCCTCTACAGCTGGTGGGAGGGCGTGCTCGGCATCTGACGATGGACGATCCGTCCCGGTCAGGACGAGCCGGGACCGCCCAGCGACGGCGGCACCCAACCGACGCTCCCGACCTTCTGCCGGATGAGGACCGGGGCCGAGGCGCGGCCCCGGTCCTTCAGCGCCCACAGGTACAGGCCGCCGGCGCCTCGTCCTGGTCCGACGTAGGCCAGGTAGCGAGCGGTCGGGTCGACTTGAAACCCGCCTCCCGGCCCGTCGCCGATGAGCCCGGGAATGGCGGGCAGCGTCGCCACCTCGCGACCGGTCCGGACGTCGACCACCACGGGCCGGGTCAATTCCTCCGTGTCGGTGATGTCGGCGTATCTGCAGATGCCGATGCCGCGGTTTTCGTCGATGAACCCCGCCCAGGCCATGGTGTGGTCGGTCCCGAACGCCCAGGCCTCGTCCGGCCGGGCACTTCGGGAGCGGGAGCGTCCGTGCGTCATCGAGCCGCCGGTCGCCGCCCGCCACGTCGATGACACGGGTCGAGAGGTGCCACACCCGGCCCACGAGGTTCTCCGTCGAGAAAGCCAGGTGCCGGGAGTCGGGCAGCCAGTCCAGTCGCTGTATGTCGGGACCGTTCGTGGTGAAGCTCCACGTGGCGGACGTGCCCGTGCGGAGGTCACGCACGACGATCGACTCCGGGGCGTCGTCGACTTGCGTAAAGGTGAGATAGGCGAGCTCCCGGCCGTTCGGGCTCACGACCGGGTCGTGGCCCAGCGCGACGAAGGTCACCGGCCCTCCGGCGAGGGGCACGGCCATCACCCGTTCCGTCGGGGGCGGCGCCCCGGGACCGGGCGTCGAGGATCCGGCCACGGAGTCGTCGAAGAAGACCGTGCCGTCGGTGGAGACCGTGGGTTGGGGCGTGCTGTTGAAGAGCCCGTCGTCGGTCGCCAACGTCCGCACCACCCGTCCGGTCCTCGACGAGACGACCTGAATCGCCATGGTGCTGGGCGACACCTGGGCCCAGACGACCATGGCTGGAGGCATTCCTTCGTAGGCCGTCCCGCCCGGTTGCGGACCTCGGGCGCCATGCGGCGGCGAACCGGGCACCGTGCCGTCACGGAAGCTCCACACCGTGGCGGCCACCACGAGGACGGCCAGCAGGACGGCCAGACAAGCCCCACCGGTACCGACGCCGTCTGCGCCGCCGCGCCTCTTCGAACAGGGCCTGTGCCGACGAGCCCTGGCTGCGGTCGGACGTCACGGCGTCGTCGAGTCGATTTGCTGCGACGACCTTCACGGGACCTCTTTCGATTTCCTCACAGATAGTACTACTATCTATAGGACTATGTTGGATGTCAACATCGACCGCAACGAACCGGTGGCGTTGCACGACCAAGTCGCCGCCGAGATCCGTCGTGCCATCGCCGAGGGCGAGGCTGGTCCGGGTGACCGCCTGCCGCTGGCCAAGGACATGGCGGCCGTACTCGGGGTCAACAAGAACACGGTGCTGCGGGCGCTCCACATCCTGAGGGACGAAGGACTGCTCGAGTTCACGCGTGGTCGGGGCATCACCGTGTCGGGAACACCGCAGAAGGGCGCGGTCCTCGCCCGGGTCCGCGACGTCGTGGAATTCGCGCGGCGCCAGGGCTATCGGCGCGAGGACGTGATCGACATGATCGCCGCGCTGCCATGAGCACGACGGCGCTAACGAGGCGCGGGCGAGACGTCGTGACGACGGTCCTCGACGAGAACCACGTCGATGCACGACACTGCGGTCGAACGTCGAGGCGCTCTTCCGCGAGGCGAGGCGGCGCCGGCGCCGTCGCTGGACCGTCGGCTGCTGCGTCGTCGTGCTCGGAGCGGCGCTCGGTCTCTCGGCCGGCCTCTCGCATGACGGCGCAGCACGGTACGGGTCGCATCACCGACGCCGCGAACGGCACCGCTCGCTGCCGCGCTCAACCGGCGCAGCCGCGCCCGGCGCTGCGACGAACCTCGACATCCTCTCGGGCTCACTCCAGATGCGGGTGCGCGTCGACAGCCCGCGGCGCGTACGAGTTCGAAGGTCCCCGCCGCCCCCGGCGTGGCTCCGCCGATCGCGCTGGCGCGGCAGGGGTACGTGATCGGCGTCGCGATGGGGCCGATAGGTACGTACGCGTCGGTCTCGAACGATCTGCAGACCGTCCTGTACTCCTGGCCGTCGAAGGACGGTTCCTCTCCGGCGCCGGCGACCGACCGCGCCGACGTCTGGCTCACCGGCCCCGGTGGTCGCCAGGACGAGGCCCAGGAGTACGACGGCCGCGGCCGCGCCGTGGGTCCGCCGGTGACGATCCCTTCCGGCCTGGTCGTGCTGGGCCAGGTCGGGACGACCCTGGTGCTCCTGGGACCTTCTCCGGATCAGGACCTCGTGCTGTGGGACCCCCGTGGACAGAGGGTGCTCTCGACGCCGGCTCCGTGGGACCAAGAGGCCGCCTCAGGGTCGACGCTGGCCTGGACCAGCGGGGCCGTGCTCCGGGTGGCGACCGCCACGGGTTCGGTCGTGCACACGATTCGAGGGGCCGCCGGGAGACTGGGCGACGGCGCTCGCCTTCTCACCGACGGGCAGCAGGATCGCGGTCGTGTGGGCGCCGCACCCGGGGTCCGCCATGGCGACCACGCGCGCGTCGGTGGACGAGCACAGCGAGTTGGACGTGGTGGACACGTCGTCGGGCGCCGTGCAACCGGTCCCCGGCGGTCGGGGTGCCACCGGTCCGGTGGCGTGGGCCCCAGGCGGAGAACGCATCTTCTTCGGCCAGGCGCTCGGCCGGCGGGTCGTCGGCCACGCGTCGCCTCCTATGCGCTCGGCGGGCGGCGCACCACCATGCTCCGCATGCCAGGAGTGAACCTGCCGCGAGGACTTCGACCCGGCGACGTCGGCACTCGTCGCCTGGAACGCCCCCTGAACGACGCTCGCGACGACTCGCCGGATCGGACCGGACCGGCCGGATCGACCGGGTCAGGCGGGCGGCGCCAAGAGGCCGATGGCCGCGGCCGCTCGGGCGTAGGTACCGGCGGCGACCTGATGCGCCCGGGCGGTGCCGCGTTCGAGCACGGCGTCCACGTAACCCGGGTCGCCCTCGAGCGCGGCGCGGCGTTCGCGCACCGGGCGCAGGAGCTCGCAGAGCGCCGCCGCGACGTCGTTCTTCAAGTCGCCGTAACGGCTGTAGCCCAGAGCCACGTCTTCGGGCGTGCGCCCGGTCGCGGCGGCCAGGAGGTCGAGCAGGTTGGCCAGGCCGGGCTTGGCCACACGGTCGTAGCGCATTTCGCCGTCGGTGTCGGTGACAGCGCGGCGGATCTTCCTCGTGATCTCCTCGTCGGAGTCGAGCAGGCCGATGGTGCCCAGCGGCGACTCGACCGACTTCGACATCTTGCGTTCGGGATGCTGGAGGTCCATGACCCGGGCGCCCGTGCCCGCGATGGCGGCGTCGGGGACGACGAAGGTCTCCCCGTAGCGGTTGTTGAAGCGGATCGCGAGCTCGCGGGCCAGCTCCAGGTGCTGGCGCTGGTCGTCGCCGACCGGGACCGCTAGACGCGTCGTAGAGGAGGATGTCCGCCGCCATGAGGACGGGGTAGGTGAACAAACTGACGCGGACCGCCTCCTGGGCCTGGCCCTTGTCCTTGAACTGCGTCATGCGCCGCAACTCGCCCATGCTGGCGGTGCACTCGAGGAGCCACGTCAGTCGCGCGTGCTCGGGGACGTGGCTCTGGACGAAGAGCGTGCAGCGGTCCGGATTCAGGCCCACGGCGAGGAGGTTCAGCACGGCGTCGATCGTGTTGGCGCGGAGCGCCTCGGGTGCGATCTCCGTGGTCAGCGCGTGCAGGTCCACCACGCAGTAGAAGGCGTCGTAGCCGTCCTGGAAGCTCACCCAGTGCCGCAGCGCGCCCAGGTAATTGCCGAGCGTGAAGTTGCCGGAGGGCGCGATGCCCGAGAGGACCCGGTTCATCAGGCCGATTCCTGTGCTCGCGGTGACGATCCGGCGCGGCCGCTCATGGGCGGAGATGCCTGGTCATGGGCCGACATGGTAGGGCGCAGCCGGAGGTGTCCTCGGCACCGGCGGGGGGTCGCCGGGGATGCACGGACGCGCCGCGCCGTTTCGGTATCGTCGGCGGGTGGCCTTCGCCGTGTCGACACCCATCTTCGAGGGCCCCGTCGACCTGCTGCTGCACCTCGTCTCCTCGCACGAGGTCGACATCCTCGACATCCCGTTGCTGCCGGTGGTCGACGGCTTCGTGCAGGCCCTGACCGAGCGGCGCGAGCTGATCGACTTCAACCAGCTCTCGGAGTTCCTCCTCGTCGCCGCCATCCTCGTCGAGCTGAAGTCCCAGCGCCTGCTCCCGGGTCGGGAGGCGGCCGACGAGGACGAGGACTTCGCCGGCTGGGAGGAGCGCGACCTGCTGCTGGCCCGCCTCCTCGAGTGCCGCGCCTACGCCGCGGCCGCCGACGTGTTCGTGGCCCTGGCCGAGCACGCCTCGCGCTCGGTACCCCGGGAGGCGGGGCTCGACGAGGACTTCGTCGTCCACGCGCCGGACCTCCTCGCCGGCATCACCCCCGAGGACCTGGCCCAGGCCTACCTGCGCGGCGCGGCGGAGCGGCCGGTGCCGCGGGTCGACCTGTCCCACGTCACCGTGGACACGGTGTCGGTGTCAGAAGCGGTCGCGGAGCTGCTGGCCGCGCCCGAAGAAGCCCGGGCGCAGTCGTTCCGGGTGCTGGTGGCCGAGTGCCGGACCCGCATGGACGTCATCGTCCGCTTCCTGGCCGTGCTCGAGCTGTGCAAGATGGGCCGCGTCTCGCTCGGGCAGGGGACGACCTTCGGGGACCTGCAGATCACCTGGCTCGCCGGAGCCGACCTTGCGTCGGTCGGCGGCCGAGGGTTGGCTCGAGCTGGCCGGCTACGAAATCGACGACTACCAGGGCTGAGAGGGCGGACCGTGGAGGACGTGGAGCTACGCCGGGCGGCCGAGGCCATCCTGCTGGTGGCGGTCGAGCCCGTCCCGCCGCGGCTGATGGCCGAGCTCGTGGAGGAGCCGGTGGAGCGGGTGGAAGAAGCGCTCGCCGAGCTGGCGCGCCAGTACGAGGAGCAACGCCGGGGGTTCGTCGTCGCCCGCATCGCAGGCGGCGCCCGGCTGCAGACGCATCCGGACCTGGCCGCCTACGTCGAACGCTTCGCCAACCGGGAGGTGTCGCACCGCCTGTCGACGGCCGCGCTCGAGACGCTGGCGATCGTCGCCTACCGCCAGCCGGTGTCGCGCGGGCAGATCTCCTCCCTGCGCGGCGTCAACGTCGACGGCGTCACCCGGCTGCTCGAGCAGCGCGGCTACATCGCCGTGGTGGGCCACGCCGAGGGTCCCGGCCAACCCGCGCTGTTCGGGACGACCGACATGTTCTTGGAGCGGCTGGGCCTCGACTCGCTGGACCAGCTCCCCGCGGTCGAGGACTTCCTCCCCGGTCCCGAGGTGGCCGGAGACCTCGAGCGCGACCTGCAATCGGCGCTCGGCCTGGGGACGGAGTCGACCTCAGACGACGGCTGAGACGCAGACACGGCGGGGGAGCGGCTCCAGAAGGTCCTCGCCCGGGCGGGGCTCGGCTCCCGGCGGGCCTGCGAACAGCTGATCGGCGCGGGTCGGGTCACCGTGGACGGCGCCGTGGCCGTCCTCGGGCTCAGAGTGGACCCGGCCACGGCCCGCATCGAGGTCGACGGCGCCCTCGTCCCGGTCTCGCCCGACCTCGTCTACTACTTGTTGAACAAGCCCGACGGCGTCGTCACGACGGCCGACGACCCCCAGGGCCGCCCGACGGTGCTCGAGCTGGTCCCCTCCGAGCCGCGTGTGTTCCCGGTGGGCCGGCTCGACCTGCACACCGAAGGGCTGCTCGTGCTCACGAACGACGGAATGCTGGCGCAGCACCTGGCCCACCCGTCGCACGGCGTGCCGAAGGAGTACGTGGCCGAGGTGGACGGCGGCACCCCGGCGCCCGGGGCGCTGCGCTCCCTGCGCCGCGGGGTGGAGCTCGAGGACGGGGTGACGGCGCCGGCCGAGGTGGGGGTGCTCGCCCCGGGCGTGCTGCGCCTGGTCGTCCACGAGGGGCGCAACCGCCTGGTCCGCCGCATGTGCAGCGCCGTCGGGCACCCGGTGCGCCGGCTCGTGCGCACCCGCATCGGCCCGCTGCGCGACACCACGCTGGCTCCGGGGCGCTGGCGCGAGCTGACCCGGGCCGAGGTGCGTGCGTTGGCGGCGGCCGCCCGGGGCCCGGGGTCCGTGCCGGTAGAGTGACCGGCCATGCCACCCGCTCCCATGGTCAGGGGTCTGCGCGGCGCGACGACGGTCGACGCCGACACCGTGGACCAGGTGACCGAGCGCTCGCAGGAGATGATGCGCGAGATCATGGAGCGCAACGAGCTGGTCGAGGACGACATCGTCAGCGCCGTGTTCACCACGACGGCTGACGTCACCAGCGTCTTTCCCGCCACGGCGATCCGTGAGATCGGTTTCGGCGCCGTGCCGCTGCTGTGCGCGGCGGAGATCCCCGTGCACGGGTCGATGCCGCGCTGCATCCGCGTCCTCCTCCACGTCTACACCGCGAGGCCGAGGGACCAGATCCACCACGTCTACCTGCACGGCGCCCAAGGGCTCCGCGATGACCTCCCCGCCTGAGGGGAGCCCCGTCGAGCGAAGCCCGGGTGAGGGAACGGGGCGCCGGCGTGCGGTCGTCGTCGGGACCGGCCTGATCGGCGGATCGATCGCCCTGGCCCTGCGCCGCCGGGGCTGGCACGTCTCCGGGCTCGACGCGGACCCGGAACGACAGCGCGAAGCGCTCCAGTCGGGGGTGGTCGACGCGGTGGGCGACGACCTCGACGCCGAGGTGGTCTTCGTCGCCACGCCGGCAGCCGCCGTCGCGGCCGAGGTGCGCCGCGTGCTCCAGACGGAGGGCCGGGCGGCCGACGTGGTGGTGACCGACGTCAGCGGGGTGAAGACGGCCATCGTCGAGGCGGCGGACCACCCGCGCTTCATCGGCGGGCACCCGATGGCCGGATCGGAGCAGATCGGATCTGCACGGCGCCGACCCGGACCTCTTCGAGGGCGCGGTCTGGGTGCTGACGCCGACACCGGCCACCGACCTCGAGGCGTTCAACCGGCTCCAAGGGGTGGTGGTCGCCCTCGGCGCCGACGCCCTGGTGCTCTCGGCCCAGGATCACGACCGCCTCGTCGCCGTCGTGTCGCACGTGCCCCATCTGGTCGCCGCGACCCTCATGAACGCAGCCAGCGACGGCGCCCAGCCGGACGGAACCCTGCTGCGTCTCGCCGCGGGCGGGTTCCGCGACATGACCAGGGTGGCGGCCGGCCATCCGGGGATCTGGCCCGACATCTGCACCGAGAACGCGTCGCCGATCGTCGGCGCGCTCGACACGCTCGTGCGGGACCTCACGGCGATGCGAGACCGGGTGGCCGCCCAAGACCGCGCTGCGTTGCTCGAGCTCCTCAAGAAGGCGAGCACGGCCCGGCGCAGCCTCCCGGCTCGGGTGGCACGGCCCGACAACCTGGCCGAGCTGCGCATCCCCGTGCCCGATCGGGACGGTGTCCTCGCCGAGATCACCTCGCTCGCCGCCGGGGCGGGCATCGGCATTTACGACATCGAGATCGCGCACTCGACGGAGGGACCGCGCGGGGTGCTGATCCTCGTGGTCGACGCGTCCGTGGCGGGGCGCCTGGGCGCGGCGGTCGAGGAGCAGGGCTACCGCTGCCGGGTCCAGCAGCTCTCGTGAGGCCGGGCGTAGACCGTTGAGCATCCCGCGCATCTTGGTCCTCGAGGGCGGTGTCGCCTGCGTCGGCACCGTCCGCACGCCCGGCGAGAAGTCGATCTCGCACCGTGCCGTGTTGCTCGGCGCGTTGGCCGAGGGGACGTCGCGGATCACCGGGCTCTCCGACGGCGCGGACGTGGCGGCGTCGCTCGCCGCCGTCGAGGCGATGGGCGCTCTGGTGGAGCGTCCCGGCGACGGCAGCGTCGTCGTGCACGGCGGCCGCGGCCGGCTGCACGCCCCGTCGTCTGCCCTCGACTGCGGCAACTCGGGGACGTCGATGCGGCTGCTGGCCGGTCTGGTCGCCGGCTTGGACTGGGAGACCGAGCTGGTGGGGGACGAGTCGCTCTCGTCGCGCCCTATGGACCGTGTCGCCGAACCCCTCGCCGCGATGGGCGCGCGGGTGGAGGGCCGCGGCGAGCGGCGGCTACCCCCGCTGCGCGTGCGGGGCGGGAACCTCCAGGGGATCGACTGGACGCCGCCGGTGGCGAGCGCCCAGGTGAAATCCGCCATCCTCCTCGCCGGTCTCTCGGCTCGCGGCACCACTGTCGTGCGCGAGCCCGTGACCACGCGCACCCACACCGAGGAGATGCTCCTCCGAGGCTGGTGCCGACGTCACGGTCGAACCCTGGGGAGCAGGACAGGTGGTGTCGCTGACGCGCTCGAGCCTGCGGCCGGTCGATCGCGCCGTGCCGGGTGACCCGTCCGCCGCGGCCTTCTTCGTCGTCGCCGGATGTGTCGTGCCGGGCAGCCGGGTGACGGTGGAGCACGTGTACGGCGGGCCCGCCCGTCTCGGGTTCGTGTCCGTTCTTCAGCGGATGGGCGCGGCGGTCGCGGTGGTGCCCGACGAAGACGGGACGGTCTCCATCACGGCCTCGTCGGGTCCCCTCCGCGGCACCGAGGTGCCCGCCAGCGAGATCCCGTCCCTCGACGAGGTTCCCGCGCTCGCCGTCGCCGCGGCTGTGGCGGAAGGCACCACGGTGTTCACCGACGTCGGCGAGCTCCGGGTCAAAGAGGTGGACCGGCTGGCCGCGGTGGCGGCGATGGTGGAGGCCTTCGGCGCCGTCGCGTCCGTCGACGAGGACACGCTGGCCGTGACCGGGACCGGGGGAGTGCTCCGCGGGGCGCGCGTGGACAGCCTGGGGGACCACCGGATGGCCATGGCCTCCGCCGTCGCCGCGCTGGCCGCGCCGCCCGGCGAGCGCAGCCTCGTCGCGGGATTCGGCGCGGTCGAGACGAGCTACCCCCACTTCGCCGACGATCTGGCGTCGCTCGCCGCCGGGCCGCCGCTCCCGCGTGCGCTGCTCGTGGCCATCGACGGACCGGCCGGCGCCGGCAAGTCCACCGTCTCGAGCGAAGTGGCCGAGCGCCTCGGGCTCGCCCGGCTCGACACCGGCGCCATGTACCGGGCCGTCGCCGCAGCGGCCCTGGCCCGTGGGGTCGCCGTCGATGACATGGACGCGGTGGCGGCGCTGGCCGAGGCCGCCACCATTGAGGTCGGCGAGCGCGTGCGTGATCGACGGGGCGGACGTCACCGGGGAGATCCGCTCGCCCGACGTCGGCACGGCCGTCTCGCTGGTGGCCGCCAACCCGGCGGTACGCCGGTCGTTGGTGCAGCGACAGCGGGCCTGGGCCGAGGCCCACGGCGGCGGCGTCGTGGAGGGCCGCGACATCGGCTCGGTGGTCTTCCCCGGGCGCCGCGCTGAAGGTGTACCTCACGGCCACCGCCGATGAGCGCGCCCGGCGCCGTGACGACGAAGCGCCCGAGGGCGTGGCGCGGCGTGACCGCATCGACTCGACCCGGGATGCCTCCCCCCTGCGCGAGGCCGAGGATGCCCACCGTCTCGATACGACGGGCCGCACGGTGCAGGATGTGGTGGAGGAGGTGTTGTCGTGGCTGTGAGCACGCCGGGCCCCGAGGTGGCGGGGGAGGACGGAGCCGAGGTGACCGCGCCCGGGGCGGCACCAGCCGTTCGAGATCGATCCGCGCCGGACCGCTCTCTACCGAGCCGAGCGCGCCATCTTCGTCTCGACCCTCTGGGCATGGTTCCGCCCCCGGGTCGTGGGCAAGGAGAACGTCCCGACCACCGGGGCCGCCATCCTCGCGCCGGTGCACCGCTCCTTCGCCGACTTCGGCTTCGCCGCCTTCTGCACCACACGCAAGCTCTTCTTCATGACCAAGGACGAGATGTGGAAGCACAAGGCCTTGGGGCGCTTGCTGCTCAGCGTCGGCGCGTTCCCCGTGCACCGCGAATCGGCGGACCGCGAGGCACTCCAACGGGCCGAGCAGGTCCTGGTGCGCGGCGAGCTGCTCGTCATGTTCCCCGAAGGCACGCGACGCGAGGGACCCGAGATCCGGGACCTGATGGAGGGCGCATCGTTCTTGTCGGCACGAACCGGCGCGCCCATCGTCCCGATCGGCATCGCCGGGTCGGACCTCGCCATGCCCAAAGGGAGCAACGTTCCCAAGCCCTACACGATCGACGTGGTCGTCGGTCCCCGCCATGGCGCCTCCGCCCCGAACCGGGGGCGGCCGGGTCTCACGATCGGCCGTGCGCGCGACGACCGCCGACCTCGTCGGGCGGCTCCAGGCCGTCTACGACGAGGCCCGGACGCGCAGCGGCCGCTACTGAGGACGGGTCGCCGACGGGGGCACCCCTCCGGCCGGCCACTCGCCGGGCTCGCCGTCGCCGTCCTCGGCCATGAGCGCCCGGTAGCGCGCCGAGCGTGACAAGAGCGCGTCCGCCACGCGCTGGTCGAATTCGGCGGCGCGGCTGAGGGCCCGCCGTAGGTCGTCCTCGTCACGCAAGACGTGGACGGACGACGGGCGGGCCCCGTTGCCGAGCGGGGTGTCGTGGCTCCGACGATGCAATCGCAGCTTCATGGCAGCCTCACAGTCGTGACGTGGATAGCTCGCCCCATCCATTGTCTACCCGGACGGGACGCGATCGCGCGCGCGGCGCTGCATCCGGGTCTGGCACCCGCCTCCGTCCGTCGCCGCCGGGGTCCGCGGGACCCCGGGAAGGAGTGCGCCTAGCGGCGCTCGTCGTGGGTTCCGGCCCTGCGGACCCGCCACCACGTGCCGAAGACGACCCGGCCGTAGCGGAAGCCGAAGAGCCAGTTCTTCCCCTTCTTGGTCGTGCCCGAAGCGCGGGGCAACCAGACCGTGGGGCGTTCGGTGACCCGCCAGCCACGCCGCATGGCCACGATCAGCAGCTCGGCCGTCTGGTACTGGGACTGGATCAGCCGGTAGGCGACGTCCTCGAGCATGCTCACCCGCAGGGCGCGGTAGCCGTTGGAGGTGTCGGTGAGCTTGGTGCGCCCCATGGCGCTCATGATGGAGGAGAACACCCGCACGCCGGCCTTGCGGGTGCGGTCGGTCGTGGTGTCGCGGCCGAGCACCCGCGAGGCGACCACGAAGTCGGCCTCGTCGTCCACCAGAGGCTGGAGCATGACCGGGATCTCGCCGGGGTCGTTCTGGCCGTCGGCATCGAGCGTGACGACGAACTGGGCGCCGAGCTCGATGCAGAGGGCGTAGCCCACGCGGAGCGCGTAGCCGTGACCCAGGTTCTCGGTGAGGACGAAGGTCACCGCCCCGGCATCGAGGGCCACCTGGTCGGTCCGGTCGGTCCCGCCGTCCACGACGACCAGTGTCGTGACCGGGAGGCCGCACGCCTCGGCGGGCATGGCGGACAGCACCGCGCCGATGTTGTCCTCCTCTTCGAAGGCACAGATCAAGCCCACGGTGGGGGAAACCTTGAGGTCCGGGTAGCGGCGGTCGAACTCGACGCGCGACGCTTCGATGACGCGGCGTGCCCGCTCGGGGTCGGTGTGGACAGCGGCGCCGGAGGCCGCGCCGCTCTCGGGACTCAAAGTGACTTCGGCGTCGCGAAGATCTGGCGCACCAACGGTTCGAAGTGCGAGAGCGGCTTCGTGGGGTAATCAGGGTCGAAGCTCGTCTGGTCCCACTCGTCGGCGAACTGCTCGGCCAGGGCGTACCAGGCCTCACCCTCGTACTTCTCCCGCGCGTTCGGGTCGAGGCCCAGGTACTCGTAGTAGTGGCGGCCCTGGAAGTCCTGATGGGCCAGGATCATGTGGTAGGTGTCACCAGCGACGTAGGGACGCAGGATCTCGGCCGCGATCCTGGGGTGGTTCATGACCGACACCGCCTTGCCGATGTCGTGGCAGAGGGAGGCGACGACGACCTCGTCGGACGCTCCCGCCTCCTCGGCCCGGGTCGCCGTCTGCAGCGAGTGGACCAGCTGGTCGACCTCGAACCCGTCGACGATCTCTTCGAGGGAGGCCAGCATGGCCAGCACCCGATCGGCCACGCGGGGTTGGTGCTCCATCGACTCGGTGACGATGTGCTGCCACTGCGCCGAGGTCGACTCGTCCATGCGGGTGAACGTCATGGCCCAATCATCGCGCCGGGCTGCCGGAGAGGGCCAGCACGTCGAGGACGTCGGCGGCGGAGACCGCCCGGTCCTCGGCCGCCGGATCGGCCCGGGTCGAACCCGGGCGGCCGGCCAGCAGTCCGAGGGTCGACCCCACGGCGCGCAGCAGCTCGCGGAGCTCGGGGGGAGGGGGGAAGTACTCGTCCTCGGTCGTCACGGCGACCTCGGTGACGCCCTCGGCGGGAGCGAGGCGGGTGATTACCTCGGCGACCAGGGCTTCGGGAGCCGAGGCCCCGGCCGTCACCCCGACGATGCCGCTGAGGTCGTCGGGGAGCTCCTCGGCCTCGTTGACGCGGAGCACACGGGGGCAGCCGGCGGCTCGGGCCACCTTCTCCAGCGCCACCGTGTTGGAGGAGTTGGCCGACCCGATCACGACGATCGCGTCGGCCTCGGATGCGATCTCCTTCAGCGCCGCCTGACGGTTGGTGGTGGCGAAGCACAGGTCGCTCCGGTTCGGCATCCACAGGTCGTCGAAGCGCCGGCGTGCCGACTCCATGAGGCCGCGCCACTCGTCGTGGCTGAGCGTGGTCTGGGCCAGGAGCGCCACCGGCGTCCCGTCCGCGGCGAGATCGCCCAGCGCGTCGAGGTCCTCCTCGCGCTCGACCAGCCGAACGGACTCGGGGGCCACGGCCATGGTGCCCACCGCCTCCTCGTGACCGGCGTGACCGACGTAGAGGACGGTGTAGCCCTTGCGACTGCGCACTTTGAGCTCGTGGTGGACCTTGGTCACGAGCGGGCACACCGCGTCGACGACCACACCGCCGCGCCGGCGGGCCTGGCCGACCACCTCGGGCGCGGAGCCGTGTGCGCTCAACATGAGCGGTGCTCCCGGGGGGACCTCCGCCACATCGTCGACGAAGACCACCCCTTGCTCGCGGAAGCGGTCCACCACGTGCCGGTTGTGGACGATCTCGTGGTAGCAGTACACCGGAGGCTCAAAGACCCGCACCATCCACGCCAGAGCCTTGATGGCCTTCTCGACGCCCGCGCAGAAGCCCCGGGGCTGGGCCAGCAGCACGCGTTCGACGCCGGGCACAAAGTCCAGGTTATCGGCACTATCCTGGTCAGCATGTCAGCTCCCACGGTGACTTCGGTCACCGCGGCGTCGCCGGCAGCCCGGGCCGGCCTGGCCGTGGGTGACGAGCTCCTCAGCCTCAACGGGTGTGAGCCGCGCGACGTGATCGAATTCCAGCAACTCGCCGATGCCGACGACCTCAGCGTCCTCGTGCGGCGCGCCGGCGCGCCGCTCCCGCGCCTGGTACGGGTCTCGAAGGGGGCGGGCGAGCCCCTCGGGGTCGAGGTGTCCTCAGCTGTGTTCGACCGTGTCCGCACCTGTGACAACCACTGCGCCTTCTGCTTCATCTACCAGCTGCCCAAGGGCATGCGCCGGAGCCTCTACCTCAAGGACGACGACTACCGGCTCTCGTTCCTCTACGGCAACTTCACGACCCTGACACGCTTCACCGAGCTCGACGCCGAGCGCATCCTGACCGAACGTCTCGGGCCCCTGTTCGTCTCCATCCACAGCACCGACCCAGACCTGAGGGCCAGCTTGCTGCGCAACCCGAGGGGAGCGACGAGCCTGCGCTGGCTGAGCGTCCTGCTCGACGGAGGCATCGAGGTGCACGGCCAGGTGGTGGTGTGCCCCGGGGTCAACGACGGGGACGCCCTCGAGGACACCATGGCCGGGGTCATGGACCGCTACGCGGCGCTGGCCAGCGTGGGCGTCGTGCCGCTGGGCCTCAGCCGGTTCTCCACGGAGCCCGAGATGAGACCCCACACGCCGGACGAGGCACGCCACGTCGTCGAGACCGTCCACGCCTGGCAGGGCCTCTTCCGGAAGGCCCTCGGCCGGCGGACGGTCTTCGCCGCAGACGAGTACTACCTCATGGCCGGTCTCCCGCTGCCGCCCGACCGCCACTACGAGGGGTACCCGCAGCACGAGAACGGGATCGGCATGGCCCGGGCCTTCACGGAGGGCTTCCACCGGCCGACGGCCGAGGGCCCCGGAGGCGTCCGGCACGGGTTCTTCGCCGCCGTCGACGCGGCCCCGGCCGCCGGGTACCGAGCCCCGAGACTGCCCACCGTGACGGGTGGCCGGGACGACCGGCCCGTCGTCGTGCTGACCGGAACCTACGGGGCGACCGTACTCGGCCCCCTCGTCGCCGGCCACGAACGGAGCGACATCTCCGTGCGGGCGGTCCCCAACGACTTCTTCGGAGGGAACATCGGCGTCGCCGGCCTGCTCACCGCCGAGGACGTGGCGCGCTCACTGGGCGACATCCCGGACGGCACGCGCGTTCTGCTCCCGGATGCCTGCCTCAACGAGGGCCGTTTTCTGGACGGGCTGACGTTGGCCGACCTGCCGCGGCCGGTCGAGATCGTGCCGTGCGACGGCCCCTCCCTCCACGCCGCCCTCGACGGCCGCTCGTTCGTGCCGGCGTGCGCGGCATGACGCTGCCCCTGGTCGTCGTCGCCGGCCGGCCCAACGTGGGGAAGTCCTCGCTCGTCAACCGCATCGTCGGGGCGCGCGCGGCGGTCGTGGAAGAAGAGCCGGGCGTGACCCGGGACCGCAAAGTGCTGACGGCCGAGTGGGCCGGTGTGCCCTTCGACGTCGTGGACACCGGAGGGTGGCTGGCCGCCGGCGACACCTTGGAGGCCAAGGTGAGCGAGCAGTCCGAGCGCGCTCTGGCCGAGGCGGACGTCGTGCTGATGGTCGTCGACGTGACCACCGGGGTCACCGAGGAGGACATGGCCGCGGCCAAGGTGATCCGGCGGGCCGGCCCGCCCGTGCACCTGGTGGTGAACAAGGTCGACGACGCCAACCGGGAGGCCGCCGCATGGGAGTTCGTGTCGCTCGGCCTCGGCGACCCGTACCCGGTGAGCGCGCTGCACGGACGTGGGACAGGGGACCTGCTCGACGCCGTCGTCGCCGAGCTGTCGGAGCCGGCGACCGACAACGCGGGGGAGGAGAGCCCCACGCACGTGGAGGGCGAGGTGTCCATGCCGCGTGTGGCCATCATCGGCCGGCCGAACGTCGGCAAGTCGACCCTCTTCAACCGGTTGTTGGGGGAGGAGCGCTCCGTCGTGCACGACCTCCCCGGCACGACGCGTGACGCCATCGACACCGTCGTCGACACGCCCGACGGCCCGGTCTGCTTCGTCGACACGGCCGGCCTGCGACGCCCGGCGCGGACCGATCGCGGCACGGAGCAGCACGCCACGATGCGCGCCCTGCGCGCGCTCGAACGGGCCGACATCGCCATCCTCGTCATCGACGCGACCGTCGGTGCGTCGCACCAGGACCAGCGACTGGCGGAGCGCATCGGGGTCTCGGGCTGCCCGGCCATCGTCGCGTTGAACAAGTGGGACCTGGTGCCGACGGACGACCGTGAGGACGTGCTGGCCGGCGTCGGGGACAGGCTGGCCTTTCTCGGCGCGGCACCGGTGCTCCGGATCTCGGCCAGGTCCGGACGGGGGGTACACCGAGTCCTACCCGCCCTGCGCGACTCGGAGGAGGCGTACCACCGACGCGTGCCGACCGGCGCGTTGAACCGGGCGGTCCAGGAGCTGCAAGACCGCCAGCCCGCTCCCAGGGCGCGCATCCGCTACATCGTCCAGGGCGCCATCGATCCCCCGACCTTCACCATCTTCAGCAGCGGGCGGCTGCCGCAGACCTGGCTGCGCTACATCGAGCGAGGGCTGCGCGAGAAGTTCGAGCTCGGCCAGACGCCGATGAAGCTGCGCGTCCGGATCGGCGGGCGCTGAGCGGGCGGAGACGGACGTGGCCTGGTGCGAGGAATGCGACACCTTGGTCGAGGACGAGGACCTCGGCGAGGAGGGGGAGTGCCCGACCTGCGGGACGATCCTGGCCGAGCAGGAGCGGGGGCCGATCCCCTGGTACTTCAAGGCGATGATCGTGGCCAGCATCATCTACCTCGGTTACCGCGGCTATCAGGGTGTCTCCTGGGTCGTGGCGCACGTGTAGGGTCCGGCTCCGTGGCCGTGTACGAGTTGGGCGGCGTCGTGCCGAAGATCGACCCCGAAGCGTATGTGCACCCCGACGCCGTGGTCATCGGCGACGTCACCCTCGGCGCGGCCTCGAGCGTGTGGCCGGGCGCCGTGCTGCGCGGCGACTACGGCACCATCACGGTCGGGGAGCGGACCTCCATCCAGGACGGGACCGTCGTCCACGCCGGGCCGGGGTTCCCCACGGTCATCGGGAACGGGTGCGTGATCGGCCATCTGACCCACCTCGAGGGGTGCACCCTCGAGGACGACTCGCTCGCCGGCTCGGGCAGCGTCGTGCTGCACTGGGCGGTGATCGGTCCGGGCGCCACGGTCGCGGCCAACGCCGTCGTCCCCAACCGCATGGCCATCCCGGCCGGCGCCCTGGCCGTGGGTGTCCCGGCCCGCATCCTCGAGGGCAGGTCGGACCAGGCCATGATCCAGTTCTCCGCCGCGCAGTACGTGGCCAACGCCGCTCGCTACAAGGACTCGCTTCGGCGCCTCGACTAGGAAGCGCGCTCAGGCGTCGGTGTCGCGCTTCTTGGTCGCGTCACAACATGGTCGCAAGACGTTCACCGCTCGTTTGCTCGGCCGGTCCTCGAGACTGACGCCACCCCCCCACGCGTGACGCATTCGATCCCCGGTTCGGCCGCAGGAAGGCCTCGTTCGCCGGCATCTTCTGATACAAGTACGAGTTCGCGGACGTGAAGGCCGGGACTAAAGGAGGACTGAAAGTGGCAGATATACGAAGGGCGAGCATCAAAAGCCTTGGCTTGGTGGCAAGTGGGGCCATGGTGTTCGGTGTCGTCGTGGCTACAGGTGTGAGCTGGGCTTCGACTCCTGACTCGATTCCTGACTCGTCGGGAGTGATTCACGGCTGTTACAAGACGACCGGCACCGCTCATGCGTTGAAAGTGATCGACAGTTCGGTCACCGCGTCCTGCCCGTCGGGCTTCACCTCGTTGAACTGGGACCAGAGCCCACCGGGCATCGGGGTGAGCACCGGGACGGCAACCGCGGGCATGTCGGCTGGCGCTCAATGCACCATGGGGCAGATGGAGCTCTTCGCTCAACAGGGGGACGGCCTTCCAACCAACTACACCGTGGCCGCCGGGCAGATATTGCCGATCTCCGGCAACAACGCCCTCTTCGCCTTGCTGGGAATTACCTACGGTGGTAACGGCACCTCGACTTTCGCGTTGCCGAACATCCAATCGCTGGCGCCTGACCACATGACCTATGGGATCTGCGTCTCGGGCGTCTTCCCCTGAGCGGACCCGAGAGCATTCCGCCCGACGCTCCCGATCTCATCGTCAGAATGCTCGTTCGCGGGGCTTGCTGACTGTCCACATGTGAGACACCGTTCGCGATGAATTCGGACATCGTCCGCCGATGCGACGGGTCCACGACACACCTTCAATTCGTCAGGCGACCACTCGTCCATCCGGCGTGTCGACGCAATCGTCAGTCGCGGGCGAATGCCGCCAGGTCGCGCGCCGTGTCCCGGCTGATGTCCGGACAGGCGATCACGAAGATCTCCGTGCCGTGCATGGTCCCCATGACCTGGCGGCACCGCGCCGGGACGCCGGCGGAGAGTAGGAGTCGGTAGAAATTGATGCCTTCGTCGCGCAGCGGATCACACTCGTTGACGCTCACGACCGTTGGCGGAAAGCCGGTCACGTCGTCGATCCCGGCAAAGGAAGGCCACGCGAGCGGGTTCCGTTCGTCGAAAGCCTCGATGCCGTAGCCCATGGCGCCACGGTTGTTGTGCAGATGGAGGAGGATCCCTTCGTTCTCGACGGACGACGGGCACTCGGGGGTGGGCCACTGACCGGCGATGTAGGGGCAGAGGGCATAGAGACCCTTGATCAACGCGAGGTCACCCTCGCGTTGCAAGCGCAGACCCGTGGCGAGGGTGAGGTTGCCGCCGCCGCTCTCGCCCGCCACCACGATACGGGCGGGGTCGATCCGCAGCTGCTCCGCATGATCGACGACCCAGTGCAATCCGGACACGCAATCGTTGAGACCGGCTGGGAAGGGCGCCACCTCGGGAGCTGACGACGCGGTGACGCTGTTGCGGAAGTCGACCATCACTACGGCGACGCCGTTCGCCGCGATGAACTTCGCCCACCCCCGGTACATGCCATCGAAACAAGAGAGGGAGGCCATGCCGCCCCCGTGGATGTAATAGACGCACGGTACGACGTCTTGGCTGTCGGGCCTCGTGATGCGGAGCTTCACGGTGTTCCCATCCGGCTGAGAGCTGAACTCCTCGACGCTGACCACGAGACCGGCCGAGGGGGCCACCTCGTCGGTGTCGCACGCGTCCATCATCGCGGTGAACGCCTCCCGCCCCGCGATGGACTCTGGACTGTTCGCCTCGGCCAGGAGCTGCTCCCGGCTGGACGCGTCGGAGAGCGGCTCCATCGGCGGCATCGCACTGAGCAGCGCGCGCAGCCGGGGGTCGAGGCGGAGGTCGGTTGAGACGTCGACGGTCATGCTGTCATTCGATCACAAAGGGCCAGGTCCTCGCCCTGCTCTGCCCGCCACGCGGCCATTCGCCCCCCGGGACGTTCCGAGTCGGAGGGGGATTGACGTCAATTTGCCGTGGGCATGACAAACTGCTCCCGCCGTTCCACCCGTGGACGGCGAGACCTCGGACGGGAGAGGAAGAACCGATATGGGACGGATTCGGACATGCTCGCACTTGGGTTCAGCGGTTCTGCTCGGAACCGTGGCGACCTCCCTCCTCGGTCTGCTCGGCGTCTTCTCCGGTGCATCCCCTGCGGGCGCCGCCACTGCGAACCTGATCAAGAACGGGAGCTTCGAGAAGCCGGTGGTCGGCCCGAGCTCCTATGCGCTGTTCACAACCGGGCAGACCTTCAAGCACTGGACCGTGATCGGCGCCAACGGCAACGTCGGCGTCGTGAGCGGGACGTTCACGCAGAACGGGTTTTCGTTCCCGGCCGAGAAGGGCAAACAGTGGTTGGACCTGACGGGCGTCTCGAACACGACGACCGGAGTCCAGGAGACGGTCGCGACCACCGCCGGAGCCTCCTACAAGCTCACGTTCTGGATCGGCAATGTCTACGACCCAGGCGGGATCTTCGGAACGACGAGCACCGTGAACGTCGTGATCGACGGGAGCAGCGTCGCCAGCGACACGAACTCGCAACAGGGGACCACGCAGGTGTGGCAGAAGTTCACCGTGCACTTCAAGGCCGCGTCGTCCACCACCCAGGTCGGATTCCTCAACGGTGACCCGTCCAACGACACCAACAACGGTCTTGACGCTGTGTCACTCACTCGCAGCTGAGCCATCGGGCACTGGCAACCCGCTGCTCTACATCTCGACCGGTCGATCCGCCGTCGGCTTGTGACGAATGTAGGCTTGGCTGTCCCTCGGAAGCCGAGGTCGGGTCCGATGGCAACGGACGACCCGGCCGACGTTTTTGCCGGGATCTGCTGGCGGTTGAAATATGACCGTTGAGCAGGGGAACAAGAGCAACACGCGGGCTGTGGCGCAGCTTGGTTAGCGCGCTTGACTGGGGGTCAAGAGGTCCCGGGTTCAAATCCCGGCAGCCCGACCAAGAACGGCCAGGTCAGAGGGGGTGAATGTGGGCGGGGCGAAATCGGCCGGACTCGTGGGCACGATTTGGGCACGGTTGTTCGGCTCGCTCCGATCCATGGAGCATGTGACAGCGGTCACGACCGGCACGCGAGAAAATGTGCCCACCCACGACGGGTTGGACCGAACGTCGTCGCACGAGACACCGACACGGTACGGCTCGGCCATACCAACGCGAACGAACACGTCCGGCTCATACGTGACGGCGCAGTCGGCCATGGTGGACAACGGCGTCGCGATGCGCGCCAGAGGATGATCAATTCCTGATGTGGATTCCCCAATCTGCGGTCGAATTGCTCGCCGGATTGCCGAATGTAGTGGAGGGACCCGCGCTCGAGTTCAAACAGAAACTACCGGACCCCGGCAAAAACGAGGACATTGCCGTCGACGTCGCAGCCATGACGACCGACGGCGGCATGATCATTTACGGCGTCGCGGAAGACAAAGTACTCCGCACGTTCAGCGCCACACCGGTTCTTCTTGACGGGGTGGTGGAGCGAGTGACCAATGTCGTCAAATCTCGGGTCGCGGGGTCTCCGTCCTTTGACGCGTTCCCGTTGGACGCGGGGAACGGGACTGGGTTCCTCGTCGTATCTGTCCCTGCCTCAATGAACGCACCTCACCAGGTCACCGTAAAGGGCAATTACCGGTTCTACGGCCGTGGGCCGGGCGGAAACGTAATTCTTGTCCCAAGGTGACGTGGACCGTCTCTATGCTCGTCGTCGCCGGTGGGAGGAGGAAGGCTCCGCTTTCCTCGATTTGGCTGTAGCGGACGCCGCGGACGTTTTTCAAAAGACCGAAGAACGCCTTGGCTGGCTCCACATCGCCGTAAAACCACTCATCGGTTCCGAAGACCTACTTGACAAAGCGTTGCCCAACCGCTCGCAGAATGAGATAAACAACCTGATCCTCGACGCCGTGGGACGGACCAAGTACTCGTCGTCGGTTTCGCGACCCTCGATGGTCGACCTACGCAACGAGCGGATACAACCAACGCTAAATGGCTTGTCACTTAACGACGGATATCACCAGTACCTTGAGATTCGGGATGACGGCGAAGTCCGCTACGTCTTTCGGGGTATCGCCCGCGATTGGACCAATCGTACGGGTGCCGAACCGGTTTGGACTATCCGTGACAATGCGGTTTCCCTCGTAGCGTGCGACGTATTGGTCCTCGCACACCTGCTCAACACTCTCGGCGGATACAACGGCCCGGTGAACGTCGGACTGACAGTGATGAAGTCTACCGGTGCCGTTTCTGCGTCCTGGTTTGAGACCGGACGCTTTCAGCCCCCGTCGGGTGCACCTCGGTTGCCCGAAAATGTACGACGAACCGACCGGGTTCTTGTCGGCCAGTTGAGTCCAGAAAGCGTGAAATCAGTTGTTCGGAAACTCGTCGAACCGCTAAGGCGAGTGTTGCAAACTCCCGGTCCTGATCCCTTGGCTTGAATCTGGCCACGGCTCTTATGCCCGATCAGACCTCGGCCTGGCGGGCTTCGATCATCCGCGTCCAAGCATCGTCGTAATCACCGGTTGAGTACACGTCGTGGAACTGCGCGGCGGACTCCGTTGCCATTGGCGGGATCACCGGGTCCAGTTGAAGCAGATCCAAGTCACATTGGCACAGGTCCCCAAATCCGATGATCTCAATACCCAGTGCTGCCGCAAACAGGTCGACTCCAAATGACGTCGTCTTGAACTGGACGATCCCTTCTCCACCAGTCGAGTCCCAAAAGGTTCCATACGAGTCGACCAAATCTTCACGCCGAAGATTGTCCAACGCTTTTTCCGCCCGTTCCCAATCGGGGTCCCCATGAGGTAAACCGGGATCGGTGATGAGAGTGACCATCTCCGTCTCGCCTACAGTCCGGTTGGACTTCTCCCACCGGAAATCGGTGTCCTCTATGGACGCGAAATTCTCTGCGGACATAAATCACTGCTCCCAGGTAAAGTCCGTAATGCAACCTCATTTGAATCGGAGTCAAGCGGCCGATCAGCGCCAACATGTGCGCGTTGTCGTTCTCCACATCTGCGGATGCCACCGCGCCCGCGAGGTACTCCTGTACCACCGCATCGTCCGTTAGGGCCGCCGCCGCTAGTGCATTGACCCCTGTACGTTCGCTGATCTCCAGTGTTCGGTGGCCACGTTTCCGAGCGATTCTCTCTCCGGTCCTAGACAGACGTCGCACCATGGCGTCCTTCCAGACCTCTGACAACGCGTCAAAAGGAGCGAGCAGTGGTCGGACCGCTCCCGTAGTCATCGCCGCCGTGACCGAGGACACGACCACGTCCAGCTCTGCGCCCACCTGCCAATGCTACGGGGTGACCCAAGGTCTTGCCCCTACCCCTGCGGGGGCCGAGGCGGGTGCCGCGTGACGAACCGGACCGGTCCGGCGGCGACCGGCGCGCAGTCCGATCAAGGGTCCACACCGGATCAAGCCAAAACGGCCAGAGCGGCAGCCTGCCCGCGCACGCTGGCAGTGAGCGCGGGCAGGTCGGGTGCGGGCCAAATTGGACCGGTCACCACCCGCCCGCGGTGGGCGTCCGCCTCGTGAATTTAAGTCAAGCGCCAAAATGATGGGCCGACCCTGGACGTGTACGACCCGTGGGCGGACGCTGGCATAGAACCCGTCCGCGATCACCCGCTCAACGTCATAGGTCGGGTACGGCATTGTTTCGGCCACAAAGGTGCCGCCGCCGTCGCCGAGGTCGATACTCCGAACGACGCCAACGGTCTCGTTTTGTTCGTCGTAAACAAAATGGCGTGGTCGGCCGGGGTTACGCAAAGCGATTCGGCCACGATCGATCGAGAGGTGCGACCAACGTCCTGAGAAAAACCGTCCCGGTTGGCGTGTGAGCGGCGTGTGCGTCGTCATCGAATTACAAAATCTGCGGGGCGTCGGGGTCCAACTCGGCTGGTTTCGTCGCCTTTGTTTTGCGAGAGTCGCGCCGCGTGCGGTGGGGCGGGAGCGGACCGGGTAGTCTGGTGGCGCGTCTAGGGCTCAACCGGCTTTCCCTCAACGCCGACGGGGAGCAGGTCGGCCCGTTGGCCGTGCTCGAGGTAATCGCCGACGGGTGAGCGGAATGCATTCGTCGTCTGACTGACCATTTGACCGATCCTCTGTTCCCGAAACGCGATCGTTTGCGGGAACCAAATGGCGATTCGGGAGTCGTCCCGCTCGAGTTCGGGGCCCAGCCGAGCTCGGAACGGCTCGGAATAGCGGTTCACCGGGATCGGGTGATGCCCCGCGGGGAGGGGTGCTCGCCGATAAGGTTGTCGCCCGCCCACACACCCCCGGCGTAGGTGACCCGCCATTGCTCGTGAATGACCGAATACTCTCGGCGATTCGGAGCCGGACATTGGTGTCGCCGAACTCGCATTCGGAGAGGTGCCCGAGTGCTTTGGCGGGGGCCGCCTCTGCTAGCTCGCAGGCTCGCCCGTACGCGTCGTCGAGCACGGCCGAGCGCGGCCTCACGGGCGTATGAGCGACTCAAGCGCCTCCCCGTCGGCCTCGCCAGACAAAATGGCGGCCACGGCCATATCGCACTCAGTGAGTTTGCCGTAAGGGAAGCGTCGGCCGAAAAGCACCCGACCCACGACCCTTGAGCGGCGACGGCCTCGGCGACGGGCTCGTGGTAGTCGCGCACCAACTCGCCGGCGCGGTCGGAGACGACGGCCAGGCCCTCGGGAGGCGGCGGACACGGCAAGTGTGGAATTCCGGGAGGCGGTCGGTTCGGGCTATCTCAACGAAACCCATGGCGGGCGTTCCTTTCTCTTGTCAGTGAAGCTGCCGAGACCGGGGACGCCGGTACCCGGTGGCTCGGCCTTGCTCGTGACACCGACGTCCCCGGTCTCGCTCGCCACGCGTGGGCGTTGAACGACCGCCGACGGCACGACCACGAGACCCGATCGCCCTAGCTCGGGGTGTGCGGCCGTATGCCGCGAGGGTGTGACACCGGTGGCGTTCGCGGTCGTCATTTGGGGTGATCCGCCCTGTTCAGACACAAACGAAAGAGCCGGGGTGTCCCCACCTGGGGTTGCCTAGAAGAAACGGGACCCCCTCGGCGGCCGCTACCCCTCCGCCCTGGTCACGACCACCCAGTGCCCGTTCATGGCGAGGGCCAGCTCGTCAGCTCCGCAGTGCTGCAACGGGACCACCGGAAAGTAAGCGTGAGCGGGCCAGGCCCGCCCGCGTCGGTCGCCGCTCGGCGGCTGGACCCGCTCGCGCTCGGCCCGCTGAGCCGCTATTCGCCCCGCTTTTCCCTGCCCTTGTCGAGCGGTGCAGCAACGACGCGGGGTCCCATCTACCAGCGAATTCGGAAAGCACGTTCGCGAACACCAGCTCGTACTCCGAAGCAAGCCGAAGATGGACGGATGAACCCGGCCGCGTTCCCCTGCGTGTTGGCCTAGCTGTCGAGAACAGCCGCCTCGTTATGATCGACCTCATAGAGAGTTAGCACACGTTCGTCGAGGCGGTGCTTCAGCACCTTGTGCGCGGCGGCAGTCGTGCCGGAGACCGCGTTGCTCAATGCTTGGGCTAACTCGGCGATCTCGGAGCCAAGTTGGCGCGAGCGCTTGAGCTTGGGATCGGGAAGCCTGATCGGCACCGGCTTGATATAGGGCGCGGAAAACTTGAAGTAGCCCCCTTGATAGGGCGTCGAATGGTCGACGATGTACTCGGAAAGCAGCGACGAGTTGAGTACTCCCAGGACGAAGTATCGGTGTTCGGGATCGTCCGATTGCAACACGACCGAGGTCACGCCAGCAGTCCCAGTAACAAAGAGGGTGTCGCTGTCTGGTGCGAAATTGGAACGGTTCGACAGGGCGGGAGTGACTAGATGCGGTCCGGCGAAGGCCCGGGCCGAGTCAAGGTACATCATCCCGTACCATCCTCCGCTCAGCTCGTCTGGGCCCTTGCCAAACCACCGTCGGGCCTCTAGCTCGGCCCGGTGACTCAAGAGATACGAGTAGGCCCCGGGAAACCGGCTTCGCAATTGCGGTTCAGGGATGAGCCGAAACTCGCCGTCGACCACGTCGTAGGGAAAAACGAGCACCGCTTCGGAAATGGCCGCAAACTCTTTGACGTTCCTGCCTCTCAAGATCGGGCGGCACACTTCGCCCTCAATGCCGAGCTCATTTCGGCGGACATCGGTAATAATGAGCAGCTTGTCCCTTCCCGCCTGCACTCCATTGCCGAAGTGTGCGGCCAGACCTTCGAGGCGCGTGGCTCCATTCTCGAGCTTGTTCCAGAGGTCCACACGATCTGGAATTGTGAGCTGCCAATTCGCGTCGCTCAGGGTGGAACGCTCGATCGCGAAGCTCGTCATGTTAGTAAAGTACTTGTCCGCTCGCGTAACGGTGATCGGTCCACTCGACCCCTGTCTGAGGGCGAGGATGCAGGAGTAGTTGGTAGCGTCCTCGAAGATCCGTGCCGTCCCGAAGTCGACCAGCTCCTCGACCCAGTTCCCTTCGACGAGCAGAGAGCGAAGGGCCTTCGCCGCTTGGGTGTGCATGAACTTCGATGGGACGATCATCCCGATCCGACCACCGCTCTTCACGATGCGGAGCGCTTTCTCCAAGAAGAGATAGTAGATGTCAGCTTTTCCGGTGCATGTGTCGTAGGTGCGGTGGAAATAGTCCATAGAGTCCGCCACGTAGTACCCGGCCATGAGCCAGGGCGGGTTACCGATCACGGCGTCGAAGCCACGGCGTTCGGCGACGGCCGGGAAAGCGCCGGGCCAATCGAGCGGGTTTACCTTTGCTGTTTCGTCGGGAGTAAGCGCGATGAGTTTGTCGGTCGGGTAGAAGTCCGACCCGATCAGGGAGTTGCCGCACACGATGTTCGACTCGAGGTCGGGCAAAAGGCGATCGACGACAAATGCCGTCTGCGACTCTCCCTCTATGACCTTAAGGAGGAGTGACAGCTTCGCCACTTCGACCGCTTGCGGGTCGATGTCGACGCCGAAGATGTTCGCCAGAAGGATACGCTTACGTTCCTCTAGCCGGAGCCGGGTTCGCCCGTCGAAACCGGTCATCAAGAAGCGGTTTCGGTCAGAGGCTCGCTTGTACTGAGAGTATCGCTCGAGGTGCCAGTCGAGGAGGTACTGATATGCCGCAATCAGAAAAGAGCCGGAGCCACACGCGGGGTCCACGACGCGAAGCGTCTTCGCCTGGGCGATTGATTTACCTGCGAGGAGCGGCTTGAGGGTTAGGTCGACGATGTAGTCGACAACGTATCCCGGGGTGTAGTAGACGCCCCCGCTCTTCCGGAATTCAGGTTTTTGTTCGATAACGGCGTGGTGGTCACGCACGTGGATCTCCCGACCCAAGAAGCGTTCATAGATCTGGCCCAAGATGTCGGTCGGTAGGACTGAGAAACGGTAGGGGCTCTCGTCCGAGGTGAGTCGGTCGATGATTGGACGCAGGACGTCATCGGAAATCAGCAGGCTTGCGCTGACTAGATCAGGGGCGTCGCGGTCTTTCTCCGTTCGGAAGTGGAAGAGGCCTGAGTTGTATCTGGTGTCGGCAAGCTCGAAGAGCCGATGTAATTCTGGGTAGCACGGTTCCTTAGCAAGTGTGGAGCGCAATCTCCCGTCGGGTTCGAGGCCTCTGGCCTCGGCAATTCGGAGGAAGATGATGCGGTCAATGAGGGACTGAACCTGGGTGCTAAGCAAGTCCGGGTCGAGGTCGTTGTGCGAGATGATGTCCTCAGCGAGTCGTTCGCGCCATGTCTCGATCTCGCGAAGGAAGGCCGCGGTCGACTTGCACGTGGCGCTTCGTGGCCTTGTACTCGTCCACCAGTGCGGTGTGCATTCCTGCGGCCACCGCCGCCGGTGAGAAATGCTCGACGAGCCACTGCCACTTTTGTTCATACTCATCGGCCGTGAAATAGTCGATGAGTCCGACCGCTGGGTCGTCTCCGGGTTCAGGCTGGACCCGGGTGTTGTATACGGCGAACTCCCCGAAATCCGTGAGGAGGCCGACGTCGTCCTTGGCGCTCCATCCATAGTCGCGGATCTGGTAAGCGGGCTTTTGGTCGGTTTTGATGTTGACAGCGGGCTTCTTAGCCTCGGCGTAGAAGACTCGACGACCGTTTACGTAGAACCCGTAATCGGGAGACTTTGACGACGCGGGTTGGTCCAGCGGAATCTCTCGGACATACCCGGTGCTGTGATTGGTGATGTGAGCTGGATTCAGACGGGCCCATCCGAGCGCTTCGAACAGCGGTTCGACGTATTCGACCCGAACCCAATCCTCCTTGTATTCGCTCGAGTGGACGCCGGGGGCGTTCGCAAAGTCGGCCAGCAGCTGCAGTAAAACGGGTGGGAAACGTTGAAAGGTCGTGTCCGTCACGGCAGGATCATACGGGATCGCATCTGCGAAACCATGAGGCCAGAATAGGCCCGAGCCTTCCGATCAGGCTAGGCGAGCCACTGATGCGTCCCGATACGCTGACAAGGCGGGCGCGCCTCAGCGACCAAACGAATGCGCGTACGGTGGCCCCTTCAGAGTTTTGGCCCGGGGTGGCGGCGCACCCCCGGCCAAAACTGGCGGAACGCCGGCGACAAGGCCTTTGCCCTGCTCGCTTCCTGGCACCGGACACCCGGCCCGCTCGTTTGCGGCGAGCCTGCGCCATCTGAGCGCCCTTGCGGGCTCGGTTGGCCTTGTCCCGGCAGGCTTTGCCGCAGTAGCGGGGCTGTCGTCCTGGACCCTTTCGCACGGCGGCTTTGCCGCACTGCTCGCAACGGTTCGGCTCGGCCGGTGCCTGCTCGCCGAGGAGGTCGGGCCGATCCCTTTCTCTGGCGTACTCGGTGCGTGTCATCGTCACCGTTCACGACGCTACGCACCTTGCTCCCGTTCACGCCACGACGACGGTCGTTTCACTGTTCGCCCCCGGCGTCGCCGAGCGCCTCACGGTCGGTGGCGTCCAACTCCACACCGGCGACTCGGCGGGCCTCGGCCATGCGGCGTTGTCCCTCGGTCGGTAGACCCGGTTGTGACTTTGCAGTCATGGGTCGTAGCGGCTTATTTCGTTCCGAGGTCGCTACGTCGTGACATTCCTGGTCAAGGCCGGTTTTTGGTTTCGCGCCGTTGTCGGCGGAAACACCCTCTGACCTGCGACGTAGCGATGTAGCGACCTGATCACCAAATAGGCCGCTACGGTCAACGAACTCCATTTTCTCCGGCGCGTTCGGTGGGGTCAAGTAGCGCGCCCACGGGTTCACAAAATCGCGAGCCTCGTAACCTTTCAGCACAGCGGCACCGATCCGTAGGTCCCTCGGTTTGATGCCATAGGGCCGGAGCCTGCGCGCCAGGGCCATAGCGGGCCGTTTCGGCTCATCGCGGGCAAGGTCGGCGGCCCACTCACCGGCCCACGGCGAATCGTCGCCACGGTCAACGAGGGCGTCGAGTAGGTCCCTGGTGGTGATCCTCCCGCTTACCGTGTCGTCGCCGAACGCGTCCTGACAATGGGCGAGCAGTAACACACCCTCATCACGGTCCTCCACGGCTCCCATCACCTTGACGAACGCCACGCCGGCCCGCTCGGGCCACTCGCCACCGGCGAGGTCGGCGGCGGCCGCCATGGCCTCGCACGCGTCCTGCGCCCGGTCGCTCAGGTCCTCGGGTAACTCGGGCAGGACGTCGGCGTCGTGGACGGAGCGGAACGACTCGGCCCACTCGGTCAGGCGGGACCGGAGCAGCTCTGCCGCCGCAGCGCGTCGGCCCGGCGGAACCGGGCCGGTTTTGGCTCGTCGACACTGCTTCGGCGTTGTAGTTCGATCCGACCCGACCGGTCCCGCACGGTATCGGGTAGCCCGTCCAACCCGGCGAACGCCTTGGGGCAATACACGTCGAAGTCGCGAATCTCGAAATCGGCACCGACACAACCCGGCACCGTGGCACCCCTGCGGTACCCCGTGTTGAGAATGCCGCGTAGTCCCTCGGTGAGTGTCGGGTCCCGGCGGAACGTGGCGTCCACCTCGTCCAGGAGCAAGGTCGGGTGCTCCGCGTCGACCTTGCGGAACAGCGCCGCCTCACTCCGCGCGGTCACGGGCCAGAGCCGAGGAACCACGCAGAGCAACACCTCGCACACGAGTCGGGATTTGCCCGAACCCTTGGCCGCCGACGACACGTCTAGATAACACGTGGTCTCAAAGAGATCGAACACCCACGTATGGAGCACCCAAAGTGCGACGAAATCGACTTGCTCGGGGTAGCTCCACACGACGTAGCGCCTGAGCACGGCGGCCACCTCGTCGAGGATGTGGGCCGTTTCGTTGAGGAGTGCGACGCGCTCGCGGCGCTGAGTGTGCGCGGCTGAGGGTGTGACTCTCGCGGCGGCGGCGGTGGCTCTGGTTCGGCCGAGTCCGCCACGGCCGACGAGGACATCGAGCACGGCGCGCATGTCGGCGTCGGACAAAATGGCGTCGGCATGCTTCATGACGAGACCGGCAACGACGACTCGGCCGAGTCACGACGGTGAGCGCGATCGGTACTCGCTCTGCTCGTGGCATCTGCTCGCAAAAAAAGGCCGCCGTTCTCCATTCGGCCGGGTGTGTAGCGGGAGAGCACGGCGTCAAGGGTGGAGCGGACCATTGCGTCAGTGCTCGGCCTTGTTCACGGCTCGGAATCACTCACGGCGAGAGCCCGCCGCCACCATCCGACCGTCGGGAGCTGGCCGGCGACGATCATGTCGGCCAACTCACCGAGTTTCGCGTTCGCTAAGACGGGTGATCGGCCGGGCGTTGGCGTCGCGGGCGGCTAGGAGAGCGGCCAGAGCGTACAAGGTCGCCGCATCACGTACCGGCAGGATGCGGATGCGGACCTCTACCAGACGGCCCGGCGGTCGAACTCACGGCACGCCCGCACATAGGGCACACACATGGAGCACACGGCCCGCTCAGGAACGTGACCTCTACAACGCGATACCCGCCGCGGCAAGCGGCACGAGCAGCACTCGCACCGTAGCGGGCCGGGTGCTCGGAGTCGCCGACCGATCGTCTCGCGCCGAGGGCGTAGCCGCCGCGGCGCGGAAGGCAGGCTAACGTCGGAGACGACGGCGTCGTGGTCGTTCCTGTTGTCGCCCGGTTCCTCGCTCTCGGGCCAGAGCCGGCGAGGCATCGCGTCGGGGACCGGTACGAGATGGCGGCGCTCTCATTTGCGCTTGCGACGACGACGGCTTGGCTGTCCATTTCGTGCGGCACCGCCGGGCCGTTTTGGAGGAACCGATCAGAAGTCGGTCGCCACACAACGCGGCGTCCGGCGTACCGGCTACTCGGTATGTCGCCCGACCGGAGCAAGTTGTACAAGGTGGCCGGGAGACGCCGAGTTCTGCGCATAGCTCGGTACCCCGAGCGCACCGGGCGGCAGTTTGCGATTTCGTGGAGGTGCCATGCATAAGTAGTGCCAACATTGGCGTCATGGCGCAATGGACGGCGTGATGGCGCCCGCGTTACGGATATGTGTGTCGCGGGACGATCCATCACGGATCACCAAAAGTAGTAGCAAGGTAGTTTGGGGCCGTTACGCGCCGGCACCGTCGCGCTCGGTTCGCTAGCGCGGGCACCCTGGCTGTCGTTCTCACGGCTACCTTCTCACTCCAGGTCCCAGTTTCCCTCGTGTCACGATCTCTTATCTTCCGCAGCCGCGGACCGGTGGCGTGCACGCTACAGGTCACCGACCTCGCCGGCACTCGGACCGCGCCCTGAAAGCCGGGACCCTCTTTTATGACGGGTCCGCTCCCGTGTCGGGCGTGATGAATGCCTCCATGACGCCCGCCACTCCCTCGACGACTGCCTTAGTGCGGTGCCGGTAGACCGGGGCCAACATGTTGACGTCGGCATGTCCGAGTTGGTCGGCCACCTCGGCCAGGTACGCCCACGTCGACGGCGAGCGATCCGGCCGTGTGGCGTAGCTCGTGTGGAACCCGACCCGTGATCCCGGCCGACTTCGTAATAGCGGTCCACGAACGGCGGATCACGTTCGGGTCTAAGTGAGTGCCGACGGTGGACGTGAACACGAGGTCGGTGTCGCTCCACCGCACAGCGGCCATGTGCTCGTGACGTTGGCGTCGCTTGTGATCCTCTAGCGCGGTCACGGCCCAGGGTGAGAGCCGGACGGTGCGGACCGACCCGGCCGTTTTCGTCGGCCCCACCTCGTAGCCGCCGCCCTCGGCGCGGCGCAGGGCCCGGTCAATGGTGATGGTGCCCGCAGTCAGGTCCACACGCTCCCACGTGAGGCCGAGTAGCTCGCCTCTGCGGGCCCCGCTGGTGAGGGCCAGCACCCAATAGGCCGCGAGCCGATCGTCGGCCGCCGCGGCCAGCAGGCGGCGCGCCTCGTCGGACGTGAGGACGTCGCGCTCGGCCGGTGGAGTGGCGTGTGCGGGTAGATAGGCCAGTCGGCCCACATTGCGAGCCACTCGCCCGCGGCGCTCGGCCTCGGCGAGTATCTGACCGAGAGCCTTTTTCACCAGCCGGATACTGCTGAGGGCGTAGTCGGCGGCGGCCAGTCTGGCGAGAAAATGCTCCACACGCTCGGGCGTGAGGTTGGCAAGCCGGGTACGGCCGAGACCCTCGGTGATGAGACCCGCCGCCCACCGGTACTGCTCGACGGTGCCCGGTGCCCGCCGTTTGGCGGGAAGAACGACCACTAGCCAATGCTCGGTTGCCTCGGCGACCGTCATGGTGCCCGAGGGTGGCGTCGTTCCGGCCCCGGCGTGACCGTGGAGTTCGGCCATACGTCGGATCACGTCTGCTTTGGTGCGCCCACGGACGAACCGCCGGGACCCGTCGGCCAGGGTGACCGCACCACGGTAACCGCCGCGTGCGGTGTCCTCAATGATCGTCCCCTCGTGATTGCCTCGCCTACCGGCCATGGTTCCTCGCTCGCTAATTTGTGACCACCGCACCCCGGCGAGACCGAGTTCTCACGGTCAAGACCGTTCGGACTCGTGCCTCGGGTCAAGCGGACCGGGGTGCGTACGTGCTGGGCACGATTTGGGCACGATTTGGGATTTACAACCATGGTACAAGCCTTGTACGACGTTTGCCGATTTTTGCCTTGTAATCAGGAGTTTCAGGCAAACAACGTACGCTGGCCAGGAGTGCCAATTTCGGTGTGATTCTTACTGGGGGTCAAGAGGTCCCGGGTTCAAATCCCGGCAGCCCGACTTCAAAGGTCATATTTGGACCAACACCAGAGTGAACCGAGGTCCGGTGGGTGCAACAGGGTGCAACCGGTACCGGTGGGCCGAGCGGCGGCCCCCCGCTTGATTACGTAGCCTCGCTGGCGACGTGAGGGCGGTCGTCGTGGCGAGGTGCTGACGTCCTCGGCGTTCTGAGCCAGCGCCTCGGCTGTCGGCACCGATTCGCCAGCCCGCCCAGCCTCATCGGCGCCTGACATGCCTGCCCCAATCGCACGAGTGGGCTAGGGGCAGGCCGGTCTTCGGGAACGGTGAGTCCAGCGTTATCGGGGCGAGTGTCTTCACCCGTGGATCAGACCCAGGGCGACCGCCCGGGACGGCCCCCCAGTGCCAGTAGGTCGTCGATCGTCGGTCCGCAGATTCAGATCAATGGGTGGGTCTTTGTCCTCGGGACTGCTGCGGCTCCTGGTGGACCCCTCGGGTGGCGGCCCCGGGGTGGACCCAAATCAGACCATCCGCCCGAGGTTGGGGCGAAGTCAGAACAGCACACCCAGGGCGAGGGAACCATGCTCGAGCCAGAGGGCGGCATCTTCGGGAAGGCGCTCGGCGGCGAGTTGCTCGTGTCGACGAAGTTGCTCCTCACTGAGCTGGGCGCGCCACCTCCCGTTCGTCCCTTGGTTGAAGAATGCAGTCGCGCCTTCGGGAAAGGCCTGTTTTAGGATCGCCGATGCTTCATGTTGTGACTTCATCGCCTCGAACCTGCACCGCTCTACGACCTCGCTCCAGAGCGCAGTGGGGATGTCGACGTCGAGAAAGTCGGCGATGCGCCGCATCTCGCCGCCGAGGTCGCGGATGAGGTCGGCGTAGTGGACGAGCAGCACGAACGGCTCGTGGCGATTCGGCCACCACGACGCCAGGTGTTCCATCGGCGTCCCCCAGTCGACCCATTCGTCGAACAGTTGGTCCATGTCGCCATCCCACACCGGTGGCCATGGTGCGACGCCGTCCCGGGCTGCCATGGCGTTGAGGGCCCTAATCACTTCCGGCCGCATCTTGCGCCGGTGGTTTGCAAGTGAGACGAGCGCGTCGCGCCCGTCTCGATAGACGGCGAGGTAGCGGCACTCAGTGAAGATCGGCGTGCAGTCGGCTGGGCTGTGCGTCTTGATGAACCGTCGGTGTGGGATCGCGTCGACCCTCGCGATCATGTCGTCCAACGGAACAATCCGGGCGTCCAGCCAGGGGCTCAGGTCGAAAGCGGGAGCAGGCGCGTCGCCGTGGGGCCACAACAGCGAAGCCACGATGCCCTGCATCCATGTCGTCCCCGACTTCGGCGGAGTCGTGATGAAGATGTCGTCCGGACGCGGCGTGAATCGCTCCCACCGCTGGCTGTCATCGTAGACGTGCTGGTGACGGCGCGTCGCCGGCAGCACCGGGGCCATTCTGCGAACCTAGCCGAATCGGATCGACGGGTGTCGTCCGCACTCCACCAGGTGTTACGACGGCTGACACTGTCCGGTAATGCCGCATTGCGGTTCCCCCGGGATGTCCGGTTGGTCCTATTGATCCGCACATATCGGTCCGGCCCACCGGTGTCATCACCCTGCCCCCTAAAATCGGGCTCCGTTGGAGCGTGCGGTCGCCCAGATCGCCGGGTAAGTGGGACGTGCCGTCCGACGGCTACCGCTGGTCGTCGAGACTAAGCCGAGCGAAGCACCACTTTGGCCTACATTGCCAATGCTGCCCGGCTGGAGGAATCGTCAGCCGTCGTCCTTTCGGCACGAACGAACGCTCAGCCACGCCGAATTCCGCGGCGAAACCTATCTACCTCGGCGTCGTATATCAGGGCGAACTCGACACTCCCCCCCGGGCCCCTCGCACACGAACACCGCATCGCGAACTGACCGTGCGATACGGATTGATCGACCAGCCCTCGCGCTTTTGCATAGGGCGCTCCGTCGAGCATTGGAGGAACCGTAGCGATAGAACGAGCGCAGTATTGCGGCCTCCGAAATGCGGCCACCAACGGAGCTCGTCCTCGGAAATCTGTGAGTGCACCGCAGAGACTGCCCGAATCGAGAGCCATTCAGCAATCGACCCATAACGCGGGAAGTGGGGCGGCCCGTACATCGAGGGCGGGGGACCTGCCTACAGCCGAATGTCAGGTGTTCCACAGCCAATCGTTATCCGAAGCATGTTTGCTGTTGATAATGAACCTGACAGGTAATCGAACACCCACGACGGGGAGAGTGAGTGTCATCGCCCACTACGACGACGGACACCCGATCATCTTCATCGGACACTCGCAGGGCTCGGTCATGCTGATCAAGTTGCTTCGGGCCGAGGTAGACAAGAATCCGACGATCAGGAAGCTGATGGTGGATGCCATCATCGCCGGGGGAGACGTCACCGTACCCACCGGAAAGACGGTCGGAGCCACCTTCAAGAATCTCCCCTTGTGCACTGCATCGAAGAAGAGCGGATGCGTCATCGCCTACTCGTCCTTTCCCTCCGAGCCTCCGGCCAATGCCAACTTTGGTCGCCCCGGCGAGGGCATCAGCCTGAACACAGACCAGACGGCCACGACCGGGGTGCAGGTGGCTTGTGTCAACCCGGCTGCCATCGGAGGCGGTACGGCCGATTTGGAAACCTACTGGCCGGCGAATCCGCCGCCGCCAGTCCCCTCGATGGCTCCACCATCGCGGTCCGTGACTACGCCCTGGCTGTACTACCCCAAGCAATACTCGGCCACCTGCGAGACCAAGGATGGCGCCAGCTGGTTGCAGGTAAGTCCCATGGCTGCGAGCGGTGACACCCGTCCGCTCGTCAACGAGATTGCCGGTCCCACGTGGGGATACCACTTTCAGGACATCAACCTCACCCTGGGCAACTTGGTCAATGACGTGCACGCGGCTGAACGCGCCTACAGCTCGTAATTCCGATAGAGACATCTGACCGCCCCCCATCGCCGGTTCGATGATGGCCCTTCTGTGTCGTTTTGGGTTTTCTGGGGCCTTGTCGGGTCGCTCAGTCTCTCCAGCCTGCGATCGTCCACTTGCCTCGTCCAGCCATGCGCTATGTCTTGTCAAAGCTACGGAATGACGACCACCGCGACGGCCGCCGCCAAATCGAGAGTGAAGGGATCCCCTGCCGGAGCTCGACGCGTGTCGTCCCACCGATCCAGGATCGACGCAGAAGAGGACAAACCAATCAGCACACCGGAGCACAGTGTTCCGTCCATGAGTGTGATGTCGGCAACGACTCCGACGTCACATCACTGGTTGCTAGGTTGGGACAGGTCCATCGCGATCAGACAGGCGGTCTCCTCGTCATCTGCTGGTCGGCGAATCGGCGTACACCACCGACTTGGTTGTCGCGTCGTAGTGCGCCATGTAGACGGGACCCAGCCCGAAGGGGCGGTTCGGCGCGAACGAGACGGGGACATTTCCGCCTGGCAGCATGACGTGGCTGAGGCCGTATCCGGCGTGGACGAAACTTGAGACGGTCAGGTCCTTCCCCACGGCCTTGGCAATGTCTTCGAACAGCGCCATGTCGCTGCACGCAATCTCAACGGACGTCCAGGTCTGCTCGGACTCTGGGAGGCTGGCGTTGAAGGCCCGGATCCCGTCCGAGGGATACGCCTTCTTGATGATGTGGACGCACTCCTGCGTCCCGGCGTTGTTCCAGATCTCGGCCGGAGGCGGAAGTGCGGTCGAGGTCACGACGTTCGAGAGGTACGCCGCGCTGTCGCCAGACCCCACGGCACCGTTGAAGTCACTTTCAACGGTCGCCACCCACGGCGGGTTGTAGCTGCTTTGAATGTTCGAGAGCCCTCCGGGCCACACCGCCGCGCCGGTTCCGACCGCCACCACCTCGGTGGCACCCATCGGATTGGAACCGTTGCGCGATCGGCCCGATCTGTGCGTTTTCCGCGGCTTGGTCTCCTTGGGGCGCTGTATCGACCGCAGTGGTCACGACGGGGACGTGGAGCTTGGCCAAGGCCGACTGAACGACGGCGAGTTCGGACTCATCGCCGGGTTCGCCACCGAAGATGGCCACCTTCTTGTGTTTGAAGACGCCCTGCTTGTCCATTGCGCTCAGCTCCAAGGGGTCGAAGGCGGCGGGAGGAGGCGTGGGCGAGAAGTCCTGGGCCGCCGTCGGCGAATGTCCGGAGGGATAGATGGAACCCACCACCGCCACATTGTGCTCCAGGTAGCAGGTGGCCTCGAGCGGTGCGAGGACCACGAAGACGGAGTCGTCCTCGGTCAACTGCGTGCAGGCAGTGGCAGCCGGCGCCGTGCCCACCGGAGTGACCGCCACGATGTACGGGACGATCTTGCGGCCATTGATGCCCCCATGGGCGTTCACGTTGTCAACGAGGGCGTTGAAGGCGTCGGGGAAGCTGCCATAGTTGATGTCAACGCCTAGAGTCCGCAGCACCCCTGCTCCGACATCGATGTAGGGGACGCCGACACGGATCGTCGTCGCCGTGACACCCTGCGCGGCGCTCGACGCTGCGGACGCGACGTTGCCGGGCGTGAGGGCGACCATCACGGCCGCGGCGACCATCAAGATGCCCCTCGTTACGGTTAATACCCCACGGACACGGACCTTCTGGCCCAGTGACCACGCTTTCATGACGTGCCCCCCCTTGGTTTCGGAGCCGAGCGAGGGTAAGTGATGCCGATTTCGAGTTCAAGTCGGTCAGGGTGGGGGTCCGAACTCGGGACGGGTAGCCCCGACCGCCGGGATGAGGTGTCACCGTGCGATCAGGAGTTGGCGATCCAAACTCGCAGTGCTCCTGCGATATTGAAGCCACTGCTCTGAGCGTGAGTTAGTTCCCCACCTCTCTCGTAGCCGACAAGCGGCAGATTCGGAAAGCATGCCCGAGCACACTGCGCCAGACAGGACCACGTCTCGGATCCACGTCCTACCTCTGCAAAGACGTTGGAGATTCCGGCGACACGCGTGCCTCGGCTCACAATGCCGCCCGCAACGACTCGGTCCTTCTCGATTCGACCGAGGACGGCGACGATCCCGCGAGAAAGCAGCTCTGGGAGGAAGAGCCCTCTTGGCCCGTCGTCGTGACACCAGGCCTCCTCCCAGAGGGCCAAGCCATCTGGGTTCGTGATTCGAGTCCAATCCGGAGGGACGTTCCACGCCTGATCCGGGAGAGCCGGTGATGTGATCCATTGGGCATCGAGCAGCACGCTGAAGCCCTCAGGAGCGAGATCGAGGGAGGCGAAGCTGTCCTTGATTGTGCATCCAGGAGAGGCGTCGATACGCGAAAGCAGGTCCGGAACAAGCGGCGATGGGATCAGCGTGACGGCATCAGGGAACAGCGGTGGAGTCCGAGTGGGACTCGTCCACGCATCGTGAGCGAAGATACCTTGGCCGCCGTGGGACCGAACAACGAGGTCGCACCATTCGGCATTGTTCTCAGCCCCGACCCGTTGCCACCGATCCATTATTCCGAGTGTTGCATGCTCGCGGTGACGATCTCCAGGGAGTGAAGATCACCCTGGCCCAGTTCGCCGGGACTGGGTGACGGTCCTTACGGTTGGAAAATGAGATCCCGAGATGCTCGTCAAATCGCCGCGAGATGCTCTTCGACTGTCCCCGCGATCAAGGGATCCCGATCGTTTTCCATTAAGAACAGAGCGTGCCGCAGACGAAATGCTGTTTCAAGCGGCGCAGGATCGGGGTCCAAGCCTCGTTCGATGGCATAGGGCTCCCATGCTTGTGCCCACAGCTGTGAGAACTCAGCCCGGTGGCGACGCCAAAGCTCAGTTCCCCACTCGCTGAGATCGAAGTCCCAAAACGGATGGTCGATGCGTGCGGTCTCCCAGTCAAGGACGCCCGTGAGCTGCTCGCCGACGACGAGAAATTGATCCTCATGCAAATCGCCGTGCACGAGTACATGGGAGAACTCAGAAGCCGCCTCCATACGCTCTGTCCACCGCTCGATTCGGCCGACGGATGCCAGACGATCGGCTACTTCAGCAACGGCGTGTCGAGTTGTGGCAGGGTCCAGGGCACGACGAAGCCAGCGATTGTCGGAGCGATCGTGGTGAGCGGGTGGTCGGGAGCCAGCGATCTCGGGGGGTGCCAATGCATGCCACTGAGCGATTGCGTGACCCAGCTGATCGAACAGATCACTTGCGTCGATTGGGTGAGTACCGGGAATGCGGGAGACAGCGGCGAACCGATGGGGATAAATGGTCTGGTCCTGCCATTCGCCCAGAAGTCGGGGCACAACTTGAAGTCCTATAGGTTCCAGCGCTCGGTACGTTGCTAACTCGCGCTCGAACCACTCGACATCGGGGGCCTCTCGAGGAAACAAGAACGCGCACTCTTTGGATAGGAGCACAAACTTGTTCCAGCCGGTGAAGTCGACATCCAATTGCTCGTCCCCGAGCTGAACCAACTCGCGAAAACGGCTCAGACGGGGCGGGATGAGAACGGCCCACACGGGATCGCCCCTTACCATCGGCTACGCCTCCAGAGGGCCGAGCGCGCCCAAGCGGCTGCCGGCGATGTCGCGGTACACATTGCTAAGCATCTCAGGTTCAGACTCCAAGCAAATTGTGCCTCCGCGCACCGGGAAGGGGTGCCACCGTGCGGCACTTCGGGATCACTCTCAGGCGGCCACGAGGTGTACCGGCAAGTCTTCGTGACGGCGGACCATGAGACTGTTCACCCATCTGGGTTGGCGTTGAGCATCAAGGGTGATGTCGCTTGTTCGGGCAAGCAGCACGCTGAGAACGTTCCGGGCCTCAACCCGGGCTAGGGGTGCCCCAACGCAGTGATGAATACCTCTGCCGAACGCAACGTGTCGGCGAGGTACCTGCCGGGTTAGGTCGATGACCTCTGGATGATCAAACACGGCGGGATCACGGTTGGCGGCACCCCAGAGCAACAAGACTGTGGCTCCGGCCGAGATCTCCACGCCGCCGAGTTCGGTGTCGTTTGGCACGGAGCGCATGTGGTAGCGGAAAGGTGGCTCCAACCGCAGAGCCTCCTCCACGAACATCGGGATCAACTCGGGACTTTCACGCAGTTGATCCTGAAGGTCTCGTTGTTCGGCCAACATACGGACAGCATTCCCAATCAGGCTTGTAGTCGACTCACCACCGGCGCTGAGCAGCGTGTGGAGAATGCCGTAGGCCTGAACTTCGGAGAGTGCCTGACGGTTGATGCCTTGGGCGACGGCCCCGAGAAGGTCATCCATCGGCTCGCTCATGGCGGCTGAGAGCTGAAGGGAAATCCACTCGCCGATTTCTCCGGTCCGAGCGATGTGGGCGACCAACTCCTTGTAGGTCAGGGTTGATCCCAGCATGGCGGTCGAGTCAAAGGCTGCCTTCAACAACTGGTCCAAGTCACTATCCAGGAATCCGATGAGGCGGCTGATCATCGTGATCGGTACGACGTTGCCGATGGCTGTCATGAAATCCACAGACCCATCGTTGAGAGCCCGGGCCACACAATCCTCGGCAATCTCAACAATTTCCGGTTCCAGAGTAGCCATGCGCTTTGCCACAAGTTCAGGGAACACCGTGTCCCGGTGCACTGCATGCATCGGAGGATCTGCCGTGGCCAGCGCCTGGACTCCGGCATCGTTGAAGGGGAGCCGACAAGGCATGCCATGGTCGTCTCGGTAGAGAAGACAGTTCAAGTTGGACGAAAAATCCTCGACACGGCTAGCTGCCTCAGCGAGTAGTTGGAATGTGGCCACGGTGAAGATCCCGGTGCCGGGCACTTCCCACACCGGTGCATCGGACCGTAACTCCTCATAGAAGCGGTAGGGCTCGTCGATCACGGCCGGTTCGAGGAGGCGCGTTCCCGAGATTGTGGGGGTCATGCCTGCAAGTCTGTCACCACTGCCTGGGGGTGCCCCAGAACGCCGGGATGATGGGATGCTTCGACACGTCCGTCGCACTCGGAGTGACTGCATGTTTCCGGACATAGGGTGAAGTCGTGGCCTTCTTCGAACCCGTAGATGTACCACCGCCCAGGTTCGATACGCAGTCTTGGGCGCCGCCGTGGGAGGAAGGGCTGGGAATGTCCGTCTTCACCGACGTGGACCTCGCACGGGGGCCAGACGGTGCCGTCCTGCTGCGCAATCTCGTCGCCTTGCCTACGGTCATGACCCTAAACGTGATTGCGCTGTTTAGGCGACCCCTGGTGCATGGTCCCGGGACACGGGGCCATAACAGTCCAGCCTTCTCACAGCTCATGGGTGACGAGGAGGTCCGAACCGGCATCGTGTTATTCGGGCTCCGTTTCAGTGATGGCTCCACCTATCGAAACCTCGATGACAGGGGCAGCAAAGGGAGGCTTCAGAGCACGAGGGGCGGCGGGGGCGGTTTCACTGGGTTCCAAGAGTTCTGGGCACCCGTGCCGCCTCCCGGTGACCTCGAGATCTGGGTGGCGTGGCCCGCAGCCGGCATACCCGAAACTCGGACTGTTCTCGATGGGACTCGTGTTCGGGATACTGCCGCGGCGCTCACGCCCCTCTGGAGCTAGTCAAGCCCCGAGTCTCGAACCTGCCCCAATAAGCCGGGTCGGTGGGACACCTCGGCACGACTGGGACAGGCAAACCGGCGTGTTCGGCGCGTTATTGGGACGCGTCGCTCCGCTCGGATGGGGGAATCTCGGGGCCGCCCTACTCGATCCGTTCACTCGCCATCACACGGTTCGGGCGATCAGTGCAGGGCCGGCTCCAGGTGCTCCGTCTCCGACAGATCCACCGCCGGAGCGGCCGTTCCCCGGGAGGCGGCCCGCTCGGTCCAGATGTCGAGCACGAGCAGGCTCAGGTTCGACACGACCGCCGCACCGATGATCGTCGTGATCAACGCTATCTGCCCGCTGATCGCGTGGAATCCGAATGCGGCTCCGACCACCGCACCGACACCTGCGGCACCGATGCCCTTGGCCCGCATCGCCTTCGGCGTGTCGGTGCGGACCCAGCCGGCGTAGACCCCGAGCCAGATCGGCACCGCGATCGAGACCCCTGCCAGCAGCTGGTCGGGGAGCACCCGGCTCGGCCAGAACCGCAGTACCAACAGTTCGCCGAGGAACCATCCGCCGAGTCCGAACACGATCGGACCGGCCGAACGGATCCATGCGCCCGTCTTGCGGCCGGTACCGCCTCGGCGGCGGATCCGGATCGCCAACACCACGAGCCAGATCACTGCCACCAAGGCGAAGCCGATCATTGTCGCAAGGATGTCCTTGGCAATCCCTGTCTGCGTTTGCGATGTGGCGAAGCTGACCTCGTTCGGGGTGTAGCGGGACGTGTCGACCCGGCCGGTGGCGTAGAACGTGGTCAGCAGCTGCGTGCTGGCGCTCGGCTCGTAGGCGTCGAAGTCGTCCACGTGCCCGAGCCCGGACAGGATGACCTGATGCCCGTTGGAAAGGTGCGGCAGCAGCTCCTTCGTGGCGTTCTGGGCCGGCGTTTCGAAGTCGAGCGTCCCGCCGATGAGCAGCGTCGGGACGTTCGAGTTCTGCACGCTGGTGTACTGGTTCTCGCCCGGGTTGGCCGGCCAGGCGTGAGCCATGCCTCCTGCCCCCCACAAGAACTCCCCGAGGGGATTGCCGATGATCGAGCCCCGGTCCGCGCCGGAGCTGAAGTAGCGCTCGACGGGCTGCGCGTCGGCCATCCCGATGCTTGCAAACTCGCCCCAGACGAACGACTGGGGGAGGGTGATTTCGGACAGCCACGATAGCAGCCACAGGCCGCTCGGGTCGCCATGCGCGGCGGAGATCCACGAGTCGAGGGTCATCGGCCCGGACAGTGGCGAAGCCTCCGAGGTCGCCTCGGTGAGCCCGAGGAACGTCCCGACCAGGGCGTTGCCCGGCTTGATCGGCAGGGAGAACCAACTGCTCGGCATGTCGGCCGCCGTGTGCTTCATGCTCGCGGCGAGGTTGGCGGTGCGGGCGCGGCAGGCAGGCTGCTTCGCGCACAGCGCCGAGTAACGCTCGATCCCCTGATCGATCTCGGCTCCGCTGTAAATGAAGTTCCCGGGCGGGTTGACCCCGACCATCACCGAGCGGTCGACACTGTTCGGGTACCGCCACTGGTAGATCATCGCGAGACGGGTCCCGGCGCTCTCGCTGAGCAGGTCGATGCGCTTGTAGCCGAGCGCGACGCGAGCGGCCTCGATGTCGTCGGCCTGCTCCGCCAGCGTGTAGCCGGCGAGGTCTACGCCGCTTCGCTCAAGCCGCTTCGCGCACGAGGCGAAGGCCTGGGAGTACGCGCTCAGCGACGCTTTGCCGAGGTAGTCCGCGGAGTTCTCGAGCGCCGCCGTCACCTCGGGACAGTTCAGCACCGAAGAGCCGTCGACGCCGCGGTAGCCGACCATGACGACATCGTGCTGGGCGGCCAGGCGGTTCGCTTGGGGGAACGTCATGTTGGTAATGCCCGGGCCGCCGTTGAGGTGGAAGATTGGCGCCAGCGGGTGCGATGAGCGAGCCAGGATCCGGGTCACCGGCAGCGCGATCAGGCGCGACCGGGGGTCTGCCCGGTTCTCGGGCACGACGAGCGTTCCGCAGTCGGCGCGGTAGCCGCCTTTCTCGGTGGAATAGGTGCACGGGTGCATGGTCAGCTGGCCGGCGTGCGCCCCCTGCGGGACCGAGACCGTTGCCGGGCTGGACGAGACTCGCAGGTAGGTAAGTCCCGTCAATAGGACGATGGTCACCAGCAGGGCAACGATTCGTGCCCAGGTGAATGCCCGTGGTCTTTGGGCCAGCGGTACTGGTTGGTCGACTGCCACGGTCTTGCCGTAGCGCTTGGTCAGGTGGTTTTCCTCGATCATTGTTCTTCCTTTCGTCGACCCTCGTTGTGCCATGTGGCGAACCTAAGGTGCGATCGCGAGATCGGCATCGTCGGGAGGCTGGATTGCGGCTCCTACCATCCGACGATTTCGACTCCTACTTAGGTAGGAGGCGGGAACGGAGGGGGCGGAGTACGTTCAGCGCGTGAGCCGAATCGAACATCTCGCCCGCACGTACTGGTTCGACCTGCTGATCGCGCTGCTGGCGATCGTGGCGATGCTTGACGTGGTGCTCGGACGCGGCTCGTCCGGAGCTCCGACAACGACGCTGTGGTTCTGCCTTCCCGCGCTCGCGATCCTGGTGCTACCCGTGTTCGCGCGGCGATGGTTTCCGTTTGCCGGACCGGCGGCGTACTGGCTTTTGGCCGCGGGAATCTCGTTCGTCGACCCGCTGCTGATCCCGTACCCCGAGTCCCTCTTCCTGATGCGGGCTGGCGGCCGCATTCCTGCTCGGGAACCTTCGGGACGTCCGGCGGGCCGGCCTCGGACTGGCGATCGTGGTCGGCGCTGCGGCGACCCTCATCTACAACATCCCCGGACACTCGGTCGACCAGCTCGTCTTCATTCCCGTCGACTTCGCCGTCGCCTGGGTTGCAGGCCTTGCCGTCCGCGCGCGGGCCGAGCAGGCCGAGGTGGCGGAGTCACATGCGACACAGGCCGAGCAGGAGCGGGATGCAGCGACGCGCGTCGCCGTGGCCGAGGAGCGGGCGCGGATCGCGCGCGAGCTGCACGACATCGTCGCGCACGCCGTCAGCGTGATGGTGCTGCAAGTCGGCGCTGTCAGGCACCAGCTCCCCGACGCGATGGCCGAGGATCGCGATGCCCTCAGGAGTGTCGAGCAGGCCGGGCGCGGCGCGCTGGCGGAGATGCGCCGTCTGCTCAGTGTGATGCGCCGTGACGGCGATGGCGTAGAGCTCGCGCCTCAGCCCGGCCTTGACGGCCTCGACTCGTTGATCGAAGGAGATCGGCCGCGCCGGGCTGCCCGTCGAGCTGCACCTCGACGGGGAGCGTTTCCCGCTCCCGCCAGGGATCGACCTCTCCGCGTATCGGATTGTTCAGGAGGGTCTCACCAACGCGCTCAAGCACGCCCGCGCCAGCCACGCGGAGGTCACCGTCCGGTATGCGCCGGACGAGGTAGGGATCGAAGTGCGCGACGACGGCACCGGCGCGACGCCGAGCGACGGCTACGGCCACGGACTGATCGGCATCCGCGAGCGCGTCAGACTCTACGGCGGCGAGATGACCGCAGGCACGACAAACGGCGGCGGGTTCACGCTCAGCACCCGCCTCCCACTCACCCCAGACCGGCCATGACGATCCGAGTCCTCATCGCCGACGACCAGTCCATGGTCCGCGCCGGCTTCCGAATGCTGCTCGCCGGCGAACAAGACATGGAAGTCGTCGCCGAAGCAAGCAACGGACTGGAAGCGGTGGCCATGGCGGCGCGGTTTGACCCGACCGTGATCCTGATGGACATCCGCATGCCAGAGCTCGACGGGCTCCAGGCCACCCGCCGGATCCTTGCCACCGACAACACCGCGCGGATCCTGATCCTCACCACCTTCGGACTCGACGAATACGTCTACGAAGCACTCAGCGCCGGCGCGAGCGGATTCGTGCTCAAAGACGACCCCCCCGAACAGCTGATCGAGGCGGTCCGCACCGTCGCCGCTGGAGACGCGCTCCTCTCACCCGCGATCACCAAACGCGTGATCAAGCAATTCACCCGCATCCCTCGCCACGAGCCGCCGAAAGAACTCGACGAGCTCACCGCACGCGAGCAAGACATCCTCCGGCTCATCGCCCGCGGCCTGTCCAACGCAGAGATCGGCGCGGAGCTCTACATCAGCGAGACGACCGTCAAGACCCACGTCACGCACATCCTCCAGAAACTCGGCCTCCGCGACCGCGTCCAAGTCGTCGTGCTCGCATACCAGACCGGGCTCGTACCGTGAGCCACGCCCACCTAAGCCTCACAGGGGGCCCGCAACCGCGACGGCCGCCGTTCCGTCGATCCCGTCGCGCAGGACCAACTCTGAGTCGCCTACGACGCGTCTCCGGAGGGGCCGTTGTGAACGCGCATGGACGACCGGCTCCCGCAAATGGCCGGAGGAGAGCCGATGGCCCGCCCGACATGATCTCCGCGCGCGCCTGCGGGATGCCGGCCCTCGCCGTTCCTGGCGACCAGGTGTGGGACAGCGCCTAGGCCCTCGGGTTCGAGGACCGTGACGGACGCCGATCGAGGCCGGCCGCCTGGCGGCGCAACGCATCCAGCGCGATCTCACCGACGTCGCGCGCACGGTCGCCACGCACTGGGACCACTTCGGCTGACGATCCCGGTGATCGTGGACAGCCGTCGATCGATCGTCGAGACCGCCAGTCCCCGCTCCTCCATGGCCGACCTCCACAGCTCTATGTGTGCCCGCTTGGCCGCGAGCACCTCGGTGATCAGGCGAGCTGAAAGGGCCGGTCGGGTGCCGCCGTCATAGCGTTGCGGCAAGATTGCGCCATGCTCGCCGGCGGACCCTTCCTCGGGTGCGCTGGTGGGCCATTGCCATGACCGGAATCGAAGCTTCGAACTCTCCCCCTCCCTTGCCGCGCTGGTTTGGACCTAGAGCCAGCCCAGATGATCCGGCCGTCTCGGCCCTGATCGCCCGCGTCGCTCGAGGGGCCGGATGGGCGGACATCGGCGGTGGATTCAACCTCAACCTGCGGATAGACGCTGAGCCGCCGGTTGTCCTCCGGGTTCACAGGCCCTGGGTCCGCCGAGGGCGAGTCGCGGGACTGCGGCGCTTGCGGGAACGGCTCCAGCGGACGCAAGTCCGCGTCGCTCGGCCGATTTGGATCTCCGGCTGCGACCTCCTGAGGGTCGCTGATCGTTGGGCTGAGCTTGAGGAGTTCATCGATCATGTCCAGCCACGGGCGGACGAGGACTCCTACGTCCGTGTATTCGAGGAGCTCGGACGCGTTCACACTGCGCTCAAAGCAGTCTGGGAGCCCAGTCCGCCCGAACCCTTCGACGACCACAGAACCTTCGGCCAACTGCGTTACTCGGTCGGCTTCACACGCCGGAGGCTCGGACCCCGCAGCGAGCCCGTCGTGCATCGGATGCGCCAACTGACTGGCGAGCTCTCCAAGCTCCGGAAGGTGGTCGAACTGCCATGCACCCCGATTCATGGAGACTACAAATTGGGCAACGCGGGAGAACTGTCAGACGGCTCATGGGCCACCTTCGACCTGGATTTTGCGAGGGTCAGGGAGCGGCTGTACGACATCGCGGCCAGCCTGCACCACGTCGCACCGAGCGGCGAATTGTTCGAGCCGCGACGACTGCTCGCCGCCTACGAAGGCACGGCTCCGGAACCGCTGACTCGCGACGAACACCGTTGGCTCCCCGGGGCTCTAGCCCTTGTACCCTTGCACTGGGCTGCCACCGCAGGGCTCGTGGGCGACGGCATCCACGAGGCCGAGAGCGCAATGACCGCCGCCGAGGCCTGGTGGTCGCGCCGGGCTGAACTCTCGTCGTAGTCCGGCAGTCGCGCTCGGAAACTGGAGTTCTCGGCCGAGCTCCGACTCCACTGAAGCGGCTGGCATGTCGCGCTAACCAACCTCTGCGATGAATGCGTGGAGGAGCGTACCCTCGGGCGTGCCCTAGCCTCCCAACCCGGCCGGCAGTCGCATAAGTGCCGTTTCCGAGCGTTTCGGACCCTGGCTTGGAGGGGCTCGCGACCCATCCGGTATCGCTCCGAACTGAAGTGACCAGATCTCCGGCTAGGTGGGATTTTCCAGTGGTTTTGGCGATGCATCTCTGGCCAAGAATCAAACATCAGTCTCCCGCTCGTCCTTGACCCGAATGTTCAGACCAGCAAAAACCCCCTTGGCGAGCGGGAGAACCTGAGCGCTGTCAATCACAATGTCCCGAAGATATTCGCCGCCCTTGATTTCTGAGAGGATCGACCCGTGGAAGCGAGCCCCAGGCAGCTTGACCTGGGAGACATCGGCCCCGCTCAGGTCGCAGTCGAAAAAGCATGCCGTCTTCAAGTGCGCTGAATAAAACTCACCTCGCTCGAGGTTGACATGATCGAAGACAACCCGTTCGCCCTCGAGCATTCGGAAGTTCACTCCGTCAAGCCTGACTTCGGAGAAGGTGACATCATGCATCTGGGCACGAGGGAGGAGCGCGCCCGACATGCGACAACCGCTGAATATCACGCGCGTGAAGGAGGCCTCTTCCATATCTGCGCCCGAGAAATCGCTTCCTTCCACCAGGACATCCACGAGGCGGAGTCGGTTGAGATCAGCCGCCGTGAATGACGAATGAACGATATGCGAGTCCTCTACTGACAGGCCGTCGAGGCCGCCATCCGAGAAGTCACCCTGGATGGTGATGCCGTCGGTTTCGGAGCCTGCGGTGAGGCGGAGATCTGGCTCCAACGGCAGGTCGGGAGGAAGGCGAGGAGGGGTGGGTCGTTCGCTTTTGAGACGAGTCATTGGCTCGAGGATACGAGCAGCAACAAGACTCGGTAGGCCCATGAGAAATGTCGCCTGAGGGGGAGACCTGACCGTCCCCGAACTTGCCGCGTTCGGTGTATTGGTGATGGCACGACGCAACCCAAGTTGGCCAGGCTGAAATGCGAAGTCTTTGTCGCCCGACTTCGTGTACGCGTCATCGACGATTGACGGATGCCCCGTATCGCCAACGGAGGCGCGGGTGTCCCTCCGCCGGGAACTAGCGTCAGACAACGTCGTGGGCGGAGATATGACCTATGGGCACCTGCTGGTTCTGAATGGTGGATCGAGCGCCGGAAAGACGACGTTGGCCAGGAAGCTCCAGTCCAGCCTCGACCGTCCATGGCTCCTCTTGGGAATCGACCTGCTGATGTGGACTCTGCCGGCCGAAATGGTCGGTGACCAGGAAGGAATTCAGATCATCGACGGCGAGATCCAGCGCGGGGCCGAGTTCATGAGGCTGTATACGGGATTCCAGCGAGCCATCGCCAGCCTCGTCTCCGGCGGAATCGATGTGATCCTTGACGAGGTCCTGCTAAATGGCCGGGAGGACCAGCGCCGCTGGGCCGAATCTCTGGGCGATCTCCCGGTGTGCTGGGTGGCCGTGCGCTGCGATCCGGACACGGCGGCAATGAGAGAGCAGGAGCGGGGTGATCGGCCACCAGGCATAGCTCGCAAGCAGGCCGCATCTGTACACCGTGGTGTCCGCTACGACATGGAGCTCGATACCAAGGTCACGTGTGTTGTCGATTCCGTCAGGATGATCGCCGACGGTATCCGTCGGCGATGGTCGATCTCATCGGCGCAAACCTCGGACAGCCCACCAGCATTGCCGCCAATCTCGGCATGGGGCCTAGATTCCACGCAGAGATTGGCTCCATGGGAGCGCTAAAGCCCTCTGCTCTTGAACGGTGGGGAGCTGCCCCATTCGCCGCACGTTGCCGGGTGCTCAGTGGACACCAGCCAGCTGAACTCAGGTCAGTGCGCACGTTCGAGGCGACCCTTTACCATCGTGACCGCCATGACAGCCACGAGCGACAACCTGATGGACAAGGTCGGCGAAATACTTCAGGAGGTCTCCAAGGAAGCCATTGAACCGCGATTCGAAGCCCTCCGAGAGGTAGAGGTTCGATTCAAATCGCCAGGAGAAGTGGTGACAGTGGCTGATGAACAGGCCGAGCACCAATTGAAGGCGCGGTTGGGTGAGCTGATCCCCGAAACCCTCTTCGTTGGCGAGGAGGAATTCTCGCGTGGGACTGGACTATCAGAAGCGCTGGGCAACGAACAGATATGGCTCGTGGATCCGCTCGATGGCACGGCCAACTTCGTCTCGGGATCTCCGCTGTGGGCCGTGATGGTTGCACTCGTGCGGGGAGGCGAGACAACCGCAGCGTGGATATGGCAGCCCGCCGCCAAGGTCATGTATCAAGCGGAACTTGGTGCCGGAACGACACGAAACGGGATTCCGATCGTTCGGCCTCCGGCCTCCTCGACGGCCGGAGATCTCCGGGGTTCCGTCCTCACCAAATTTCTCGATGCACCCACGATGAAGCGAGTGAACATGAATCGCCACCGCTTCGGATCCGTAGGACCGGGGACCGGATCAGCGGGCATTGACTATCCGAGGCTGATCGAGGGCGACCAAGACTTCGTAATGTTCTGGCGGACATTGCCTTGGGATCACGCTCCGGGTGCGTTTCTGGTTAATGAGTCCGGAGGCTGTGTCCGGAGACTCAACGGTGACGTTTACTCGCCAAGCCAAGTGCGAACGGGGCTCCTCGCTGCTGCGGACCGGGGTACGTGGCAGGTGGTCAGAGACACTCTGCTTGGAGACGCGAGACCCGGCGATCGCTGACGCCGTCGCGAGGGCCTGTGGGCCGTGTCGAGAGAGGTTGAACAGGCGCATCGGCACCAAGACGTTGATTACCGGATCATGAAGGACATGGAGCGTATGAGCAAGAGGTAGACGAGCGAGCATAACGGGGTGCACAGACCGGGACGGCGGACATTCCGCCTTTCGGGGTCGCCTCGTAGCGTCGGTGAATCTTGACCAACGGTTGAGATGTGTTGACACCTATACTTCCCACCCTGTGAGTTATTCCGTTGATTTCGTCAACGTATCTACTGTCGGCCTGGAGTCGTCACCAGTTGTAGCCGCGTTGGCCGGGCTGCGGGCGAACGAGGCTCGCTACTTCAAGAACAAGTACGACCACGTCTTCACGGTTGAGCCTGCCGCCAGGGCCAAGAAGGACATCGACATGGTGCACCGCATCCTCAAGGAGGAACGTGACATCGTCGTCGCGTCGCCCGCGCTCGAGGCGACGACGTTCCAGGTCGAGAACATCCGTTGGACCTACGTGTTCTACGAGAGCGGTCTTTCGATCAACGTCCTGTACACGCTCGACGGACCGAATCCGAAGCGGGCGGTCGGGTTCAAGCTCTCAGAAGGGATGGATGTCCCCGCCGAGTTGGGCTCGTTCAAGTTCGCACGCCAGAAATCCAAGCTTGCGGGGACCATCCGAGGCTCGTACTTCGTGATCAAGGGCGAGTACTGAACCAAAAGGGCGTCGCATCCGCCAGCGTTCGGTCCTGGTCCGGCCCGGCGCGAGGGTCCGGCAGCCGTCAACAACTGTGCCCCCTATCGCCAATGATGCGCCCTTGAGGGGCAGAATTGTTCCTGTGACGAAGGTCCCGAAGGCGGCGTTTGACGCACCGTTGGAGGCCAGATTCCACACATGGGACTCCCATCTCATGGCCAACTTCGCTGTCTTCGGATCAGGGTTTAACGACGCCTTTGGGGCAGGGGTCACTGCGCCAACAGCCGGTGTTATCCCAAATGTTCCTCTCCAACCGACAACGCTCCCTCACTCGATCCTCGTGGACCCCGATGACCGAGCAGCCGATGCGCGTGGCTCGGGCGACCATCGGTCTTGCTCGCAAGAGCTGGCTGGAGGCGAGATCAGAAGCTGACAGGGCTGCCCCATATCGTCTGGCTCGACGGGCATGCCTGCGGTGCTCACACGTTTAGTCGCCTACTCCGTGCCGGGTGGATCCGACTCGTCGCGAGGCAGTGGCTCAGGCGCTGGGCGTGACCGGGCTGACGTTGTACCGCAGTTCTCCGGTCGACACGTCGATATCGTAATACTCGACGCCCGTCTCCACCTGCGGGTCGTCCGCGTCGAAGGCGACGGCGATCTTATTCGCGGAGTTGCGGACAATATCGAGGACCAGCTCGGTTGCCGCGGCAGGACCCAGAGCGTTCACGACCTGCTCGCCGAGCCCGGGTGGCCACCGGATCGGCTGCCACACGAAGGCATCCACGACCTGGAGGGCCAGGGCCTGGGCGTCGGAGATACCGCTCGGATCCCTGTCATCAAACAGATCACTCCCGCCTGCCAGATCGATGGCACTCACGCTTCTGCGGGACTGGCAGAGCCGGCAATCATGGGCTCTCGCCCCGCGGAGCCGGACCAGTTCGGAGGTAACCGGATCGAGGGCTGACAGTCTGGCCACTTCGATGAGAAAACGTCCGTGGGCCACCCAGGGATCGGTCTCGGCAGAAGTCGGGTTCGGAGCCCATTTTTGGCCGAACATCTCACGCCAGGCGGCATCGGCGCGAATCATCATGTCCTCGGTCCATACGGCAAGTACGAAGGCTGGAGCACCGGCACCGAGTTCGGTCAGCCCGGCTGCTCGAACATCGGTGGTCATGGATGCCACATCGACAACCATCTGTTGGGCGAAGGTCATCGCGTCAGATCTCGGAACCGCAGGAACAGCCGGGTCGAGGCTGGCCCGAACAATGGTACGGGCCTGCTCAGTCAGGTCGGTCGGCGTGGACGAGGCGACCGCGTCGATCAATTCGTCCCATGCGGTGAAGGCCACCGGCGCCTGATCTCGGGCGATCACAATTCGACTCTACTGGGCATTTGACGCGTCAAAAAAGCCGCCGTGGGCTTGCCCAGACAGATACACCGCTCACGGCCGACGGAAATGGGTCGATCGTCACAGGGCGAGCAGGAATTGCCAAGAGTGATCGTCAGGAAGCAGGGACTGAAGCCGACGTTGCTGCACCGTAATGAGGGAGGGGATCACTTCGGTGGCGTCGCGGTCATCCTTCGGCCGGTTGTTCTTGCTCTTGAAGAGGAGTTGGAGCTACGGGGCGAGATAAGCGATCTTCGCTCGTTGAGCAACACGGAAGTTGTTTGGGTCCCCGTTGGCACGCGCTGTCTGCCTCGGCAACCGGGTCGTCCTCCGAGTCGCAGGATCCGTCCTGGAACTTTTCCGAAACTCGCGTCAGCGACTGACGGACCGTGATTGGGCTCACAAGTGCCTCGAGGTCAAGAGGTCCCCGGTTCAAATCCCGGCAGCCCGATGGTGCGCCGTCCTCGGGCTAGCAAGCCCGATGGCTAGCGTCTCGGCTCGTACCGCATCGCCACCGCCCCCGAGCCGAACTCCAGCCGGCTCACGAGCTTCAAGTCGACCTGCTTCGATAGTCCCGCGAACAACGTCGGCCCGTGGCCCGCGAGCCTGGGATGTACCACGAATTCGTACTCATCGATCAATCCCAGCTCCGTCAACGCCAGTGGGAGCTTCACACCACCCACTAACAGTCCCTTGCCCGGTTCCCGCTTGAGTTGCTGAAGGGCGTTTCCCAGATCGCCGCGCACGAGTTCGCGCGTTCCAATCGACCTGCTCAAGGGTGCTCGACACGACGTACTTCTTTGCCGCGTTCATCGTCTGAGCGAATGGTTCCATCCAATCAGGTCTCGCTCCCGTCGACGCCGGTGGTCGCCACGCTGATTCCATCATTTCGTAAGTCACCCGACCAAAGAGGAGGGCATCGGCCTGATTGAGGTTCTCGGCCGCGTGACGATGCAACTCTTCGTCCGCGGGGATTGCACGATGATCGCAACACCCGTCCAATGTGACGTTGATGGAGTACCGAAGGGGTCGCATTTCGAAAGAGTAGCGCTGATGGACGAGCCAGCCTCGATCGGATCTATTCCACGACACACCATCAGCGGAGGCCAACGAGTGTGAATCAACAGGGTGCAACCGGTACCAATTATGGATGAGGACTCGGTGCTCACACAATGCACGGTCCGACGCACCGCGGTGGAGCCCCGCGTCGGATCCGGCAAAGAGCAATCCTCGCTGGATGGTCATCTATGAACTGGTGACACCACATCTAGTCCTCTAAGATTTTCCGACGGAGCACCTCGATCTCTTCGACCACTTGTTGCCGTCGCTCCGCTGTCGCCAAATCAACTCTCAAGTCCAACACGCCAGCGGCCTGGTTCTGTGACAGCTCGAAAGGAGGTCCCATGAGGGCGTCACGTGCTGCTGTTCGATCCGCAGATCCCCTCAGTAGCTCAACCACTTCACCGAGATGATCGATACCCCACAAGACCCCCTCGAGCACTTCGAGCTTTTGACTTCCGTCACCACCGAGCGCGACTGCAAGCGCGCTCGGTGGTGAGGTCAGGACTGGCTTCACGAACAGGGCTCGTTCGGCCAACAAAGCGTCAACCCGCTGCAGCACCTCTTCCGGGGTGATATCCAGCCCGGCCAACACAGCCTCCGTCGTCTCCTCTTCCTGCTCGAGCAGTGCGACAAGCAAATGCTCCGTATCGATAGCACCGTCCGCTTGGGCCCATGAGATTCGCAAAGACCTCTCCATGACTCTCATGGTGACTTTGGAAAACGTTTCCGGGCTGGTCCCGCGTTCAGTCTCTTGATGTTTGTGTTCTTCAATTACCGCGCGCGCTGCGTGGTAGTCAGCGCCGGTGTCCGAAAGTGCCTGGGCAGCAATACCCTTACCTTCTCGCAACATGCCCAAGAGGAGATGCTCGGGGCCGATGGAGCTGTCGTGCAGGTCCCGAGCCTCTAATTGCGCCAGAACAAGGATCCGACGAGCACCATCAGTGAAATACTCGAACATTCCCACCAGGGTGCCAGAATCCACCGTCAGAATCACGCCGATTGGCGCAGCGCCGGGGGTGGGGTTTCGATGAGGGTGCTGTGGTCCGATAAGGACAACCAGGACTCTGGATGATCCACATGGTGACTTCCGAATCGATGCGAAGGATCGTAGCCCCACTCCAAATGGTGAGCTGCGCCCAACGGCGACGGAGACGTAATCAGTGGAAGCCAACACGCCTTACTTTTGCCCGACGTGAGCCAATCAATGGGCCTGCCGTCCGGCCGAGTTTTCGTTGGAAGTAGACGGGGTGTTCGCCAGGGAAACGCAGCGGTTCCCCGTAGTTGGTCTCACGCCGAATGCCCGCCCGGAGTCGATCACGTAGAGGGAGAGATATTCGTTCGTCACGCGCCGGAGTCGACGGCCTACGAAGAGCCAGTCACCGGCCGGCCCATGGCTCATACCGAGGAGATTCCTTGAACCTGGGTGGTGAACATCCGACTGTCCCCTGCCGGATCGGATGATTTGAGCGGGTTCAAGCTTCCGCGTACAACAACACGACTGTGCCCTTGACGAAGGACTTGGGAACGAAGGTTGTAAGTGGACCCCTCTCTCAGCCAACATTCGATACCTTCACCCAGATCCCGCGCCTGAGTTTGGCGCTCGATTGTTGCTGCGGTCGAGGGATAGCGGCAACGGTCTGAGTTACTTGCCGGGATACACCGATAATGGCCGCGCCCGACCTGACATACCGTCTGCAAGTTTCATACCCCTGTTACCGCCAGGAGGAACTGGGCCATAGTTTGTCAGGTCCGCTTCGTTTGAGATTTCTTTCACAATCAAAGAGCCTGTACGAACAAGCGACCCGTGCTCGCGCATCTGCCGGGTCAGCGAATCGGATATAAAGTGCATGGGTCTTCCGGTGCGTTGGCGTTCCCGGATAAAGTTGCACGCCAGCGTTAACCGGTTGGTTGATTCGCCGGCCTCGAAGTTCTGAGTGATTTCGCTTTGTCACGCCGCGCCTTTTCGCTGGGCGCTGGCGGTGGCGATCGCCGCGGTTAGTCGCTATATTTCGCCGCACTTGGGACAGGCTCCCGGGAGGATTCACCCGACGAGTATCGCGAGGCGGAAGATGAAACTCAGGGACCTGGTGCAACGCTGGGCGGTGACGGGATGTGCGGTGGTCATGGTCAGCGCGGCGTCCCTCGCTTTGACGGTTGGCGGCCCCACTCCCGATGCAAGCGCGTCAGGACGTACGACGGATGCGAGTGCGTCAGGGGGACTGGTCGCGTCGACGAACGATCTCGACTTCGGCGAGGCCACGCTCGGAACCTACGTCGGTCCGTTGGCCGTGACCCTGACGAACACCAGTGACGGCTACGACCAGGTGACCGGCTACGACGTCAACGGTGGGAACGGTGCCTACGACTATGTCTTCGACAACACGCAGGACCAGTGCGCCCAGGACCTGGCGCCCGGCGCTTCGTGCTTGTTGGAGTTCGATTTCCTTCCTGGAGCTCTCGGCACGCGCACCCTCGACTTGGGCGTGTTGGACACCGCCGACTCGGGGCTGACCATTTCGCTGACCGGTGTTGGCGGCATCGGCTATTACCAGGTCACCGACCAAGGCGCTGTCGGCTACAAGGGAGACGCCGCGTTCTACGGGGACGCGTCGAACATCCCACTGAATTATCCCATCGTGGGCATCTCGCAGACTGGCGATGACGGCGGGTATTGGCTCGTCGGCTCCGACGGGGGCGTGTTCAGTTACGGTGACGCCCCCTTCTGGGGCTCGACCGGCGGCCTCAGGCTCAACAAGCCGATCGTGGGCATGGCGCGGACGCCCGACGGCGGTGGCTATTGGCTCGTCGCCTCTGACGGAGGCGTCTTTGCGTTTGGCGACGCCGGGTTCTACGGCTCGACGGGGAGCCTGCACCTCAACCAGCCCATCGTGGGCATGGCGGCCACCCCCGACGGCGGTGGCTATTGGCTGGTCGCCTCGGACGGGGGGATCTTCGCGTTCGGCGACGCCGGGTTCTACGGCTCGACGGGGAGCCTCCACCTCAACCGTCCCGTGGTGGGCATGGCCTCGACACCTGACGGGGCCGGCTATTGGCTCGTCGCCTCCGACGGGGGCATCTTCACCTTCGGCGACGCCCTCTTCGACGGCTCGACGGGGAGCCTGCGCCTCAACCAGCCCATTGTGGGCATGGCGGCCATGCCCGACGGCGGTGGCTACTGGTTCAGCGCCGCCGACGGAGGCCTCTTCAACTTCGGGACGGCACCGTTCGACGGAAGCGGGCTCGGCCTCGGTCAAGTGGTCGGCATGGCCACCGACGGTGGGCCGACGCTCCAGGCGCTAGCCCACCTGCCGGCCCTGCCGGCGATCCGGGCCCACCTCCGTCTTGGAGAGCTCCAGACCGGGGTCCCTCCGGGCACGCCACGGTTCGCCGGCCGGTGACGTCCGTCGATTCCACCGCGGGGAACCCCTAAAGGCAGGCAGGTTCAGGCGTCTGTCTTTCGTATCGGTGACGAGTGAAGCGCCCTTCCCGACGACGGTCTCGGTGGGTGCCGACGCTTTCGGCCGCCGAACCGGTGCCGCTGGTTTCGATCGAGTACGCACTGAGCGAAACGGTCGAGGGCGTCGAACTGGCTCCTGCCACCCTCAAACTCCGAGCCTGCCGCGCGCACCACGAAGGCCCGCGACACCGTCCTCGATGCTCAGCTCACGCCTGGTCCGACCCCAGACCGCCGGCACATCGTCGAGATATTGCGTGGATCCTTCGAATCTGCCGGACCCTTGGTTCTGGGGAAACCAGTTCGCATAGCAAACCAGTTGGTCTTTTGCCGCCCCCGGTCGCGTCTGCGGACCGATGTACCGTCAGCGTTGTCCCGACATGGTGACGCCGGAGCGAGAGGCGCTGGCTGAACCATCCGCGAGGCTTGCCTCCCACGTACCCGTCGCGCCCTGCGGCAGGCAGCCCGGGACGGAATTCTCGATCACCATCGTTCCGGAGAAGCCAGCGGACTTGGTTCCGGTTCCCGTGTAGACGGCCCCGCAATCAGGGTCACTGACGGTGTTCAGCGTCAAGATGTGGTGCTTGTAGCTGTACGTACCGGCCGGGACATGTGCTATCACGATCTGGTACTTCTTCGTCAGTTTGACCGCTGTCGTCCCACCGCCATAGCCGGTCCAGTAGAAGGACACGTTGTAGGTGCCATTCACAGCAGCGGCAGCGCCAGCCGAGCTGACGCCGATTGCCGCTGTGCTGACCCCCGCCGTAACCGTCATCAGGCCGACCAGAGCCGCCGCCCGAAGCATCGTCCTGCGCTTCATGTCTTCTCCTCTCAAGCCACCGCCGGCGTCGCCGAGCTGTGCTCGGATCATGTCGCGACGGAACCGGAACGCGGCGCACAGCAATCCGCCGAACACCTCGAGCCGCCAGCATTTACGCTAACACGGGGGGCGAGAATTCCTCGGTCCAATTCGTGGCCCCACCACGAGAGTGACCGGTTAGTCGACGAGGATCCGTCAAATATTTGCGACCTCGGCATCTCCTCCTGTTGCGCCGAGCACTACCGAAGTCACTCCGTCGGCTGCAGTTGCCGTTCTGGCTCGATTCGCCGATCACGATCTCAGGATCCGAGAAGGGAGGCACGGCCTGGCTATTGGGAAAGGAGCCCTTGACTTTGTTGCCCCCGAATTCGCTCCAGAGATAGGGGAACGAGGGTCCAGGATCTGGCGCGATGAAGCCATGGAATTTGCTGGGCGCGATGCCCTGGCCGTACGTCAGCGTGAGCGTACCCTTGGCCCCGGTCTCCTCTGCCTCGGAGCATTGGCCTACGCCGGGGGTGAAGGTGACCGTCCCGGAACCCTTGATCTGGGTCGGCGCGGGAGAGCCGCCGCTACACGCTCCCGTCACCTTGAACTTTATTACGGCCGTGACGGGACCAGTCGTCGCGTCACTCCAAGCAGGGGAGTACTTGATCGACCCCGTCGCGACACTTGCCTCTCCGAAGCAATTGACAATTCCGGTGCCGGTCGTCGTCGCCCAAGCGGATCCCACCCCTATGGGCGCGAGGTTGGCCAAAATCGGCAGACTCAACAGGGCTGCGCCGACAAGCATCTTCCGCGGTCTCATGGCCGCCGCCTTTCTCGCGGGCTACGTGTCGCCAGCCGCGTCAGATGGTCGCATGTTTCCGCGGGAGCGGCAACTGCTTCGCGGGGCGACGGAGCCGGACGCAGGCTCCGACACCATCTCGTCAGTTCCCGGCCCGTCAGCTCTCTTTGTCACACGCTGCGAACGGGCAGCGCGGTGAGAGCTCGGTGCGATGGGCGTCGTGGACCGATCGCCTACGGGTGCGGGAGGAGGTCGTGACTCCACGCCGGACGCCGATCGGTCGTCGACATCGTCGTTGCTTCTCTTCACGGTTCCGAACGCCCCAATAGCCGTCGTTGCGGTGAGACAGTTCTCAGTGCACCTCTCGGCGGCGCCTCCATGGAGGCAACCGGCTTCACTGATCAGTCGATCCACTCGAACGACCCTCAGCGCTCCTTCTCCACAGGGTGGCGTTGATTCCCGCAGAACCGACGATCACGCGGCCCAAGATGTACACCCAGAGCAAAACGGCCAACGCGATTCCGACCGCCCCGTATGTGTTGGACTTCCTCGATACCAATGGACCGAACCAGAAGTTCGTCAAGGCGTCAAGCACCTCAACGCCGAACGCCATGAAGATGGCTCCGGGAATGAGGGCGCTCAACGACGCGGGGCCATGAGGCAATTGGTAGGAGACCCACCACCAAACGAGGAAGGCAGCTCCGAAGATCACCACCAATGCCGCGACGCTGCCGACGAATCCCGTCCGCCGCAGATTGTCGGCGATGACGGCGATCACCGCGAGTGCGAGAGCGATGCCCACCACGACAACCACCGGAAAGTAACCGCGGGGCTTCACCCGTGGAATCCGCCAGACCAGCCAGTGCACGACGAAGAACGTCTTGACGAGGTTGTTCGCCGTGAGCACGAGCGCGACGGTTGCGCCGAGGGCGAGAACGAGATGGCTCCACGCGGCTTATGTCCGATGTGCTGACCACTGCGGTGGCCAGCACGCCTGTGATGCCGACCGCTTTTGTGGCTTCGTTCGGATTGTCCGACACCGCACTGGCCACGGCATCAAAAACCGTGAAGACGATGTAGACGAAGGGGACGAAGAAGAGGAACATTCGAAAAGCGACGGCTCCAGCCATGATTCCGCCGCCCACGTGTACGTCGAGCTCTTGGATCTCGAAGCCGGCGTCAATGATCGCTGAGCGCTGACGACGAGCCCGCAACGCTTCCTCGGCTCGTTCCCTTTCGGATTTGGCCCATACGATTCCGCCCCCGATCCGCCGTCGGATTCCCCGGTTCCTGTCCTCTGTCGTGGGAGCCCGGTCCGACCCAGTAATCCCTTCCACGTCAGGCGCGCTCGGCGGGAGGCGCGAGTCCGGGGTGCCGGGGAACTCATCGCGCGCGGCCATGCAGCCAGGCTAAGTCACGACTGCCGCGCGGTCCTGGACCCGCAGAATCCGGCGAGCCCAAGAGGCCTCGATGTCTGGAGGAAGACTGCGAGACGATCGGAAGGTGCCGGATCGGAGCTCGAGCCAACCGCCGTCAGGCTGGGATCCGGGTCAGAGACGTCGAGCAGCGATTCCCGCCATGAACGGTTACGGCCGACCGCGACGCAGCAGCGTCGCGTGAGGAGATCACGTCGTCGTCACCGAGATGCCAGCAACCCGACTCTGCCTCAGGCGGGGCGAAGCCCCACAGCCTGGAGAAGCGCGTGCGTGAACGTGCTCATCTGCTCGAGCGGGAGCGCATCCGGCGCCCACCACCGGACAGCTACGGTCTCGTCGCCGTCCGGCGTGCGGCGATCCCGAGATCACTCGGGCATCGAAAACGATGGTCACGTAGGAGGTCTGGTCGCCATTCGGGTAGACCATCCGATATTCGGGACCCCCGACGACGCCCAGCAGCGGACCCAGCTTCAGACTGACACCCGCCTCCTCCTCGGCTTCGCGCAATGCGGCTTCCACCGGTGATTCGTCCGGCTCGATTGCCCCACCGATCGTCGCCCATTGACCGGTATCGGCGATCTGGACCAGCAGGACGCGGCGGGCGTCGTCGCGGGGGAGGACTGCCACCGAAGGAAGGACGAGCAGTTCGTGGCCGACCTTTTCCCGGAGTCGGGCGACGAAGGGGGAGATCGCCATACCTGGAACGGAGAACCTACAGCGATCAGTGTGGACGGTGCGCCCTGGCTCAAATATTTGCGCGAGGAGTGCACGTTCAGACCGCGCGGACGTCGCCAGGGACGCGGTTGCTTCCTCGACTAAAATTCGTGGCATCGCGACCGTCGCGAATCTGTTAGCAGGGAGTTTTTTGCCCCGGCCACTGTCGGCCTCCGGGCAGGGTCGACTCGGGGAGGAGACAGAGGATGGGAAAGCTGCGGGCCTCACTTCTCGCTGGGTGTGCGGGCGTGATAGTCCTGGCCGGGACCACGGTCCTGGCCTCACCGGCCTTCGCAGGCGTCGTCGGTACGTACCAATTCGGACAGAACGGGCAGTACCCCCTCGGAACAATGACGTTCGCCAAGCCGAACCTGTACTCGGACATCTTCACCCAAGGACCGACCGATAGCGGCGTATGGCACGAGAAGGGGCAGGCCATCAAGGTCAAGATCACCACCAGCTCGCAACCGCTCGACGTCGGCTGCGTCCTGAAGGGAACCTTGACCTCCACGGGCATCGGCTCGGCCTCGGCGCCCGGCTCCATTCGGTGTCCGGATGGGACCAAAGGCACCTGGTACGCGGTCAAGAACGCCGGAACGAGCTCGATCACGGCCGGAGTGTCGGGTATCCACAGCTGGTTCCAAGGCTGAGACGCGACGAGCACCGCAGGATCCAACGACCCTTCGAGGGCACCGTCCCTCCTCGTGACTCGACCGTCCTGTTGGTCGCGTGCAACCGTCCGCCATCTTCGGGGGCGACACATCTCGGGTAATAGGTCGGCGACTATCTGAACGAACATTTGCTCGGGCTGAACGAACATTTGCTCGGGCCCGCGTCCTGAGCACGAACTGTTTCACCCGTTGCAGGGTGGGTAGATTGCCCTGAGAAGTCGGAAGGGGCTGCACCACCAATGGCGGAGAGGCTGGGTCTGGAGCAAACCGAGGTGCGCCTTGCGCCGCACAACCCGGAGTGGGAAGCGCTCGGCGTCGCGGAGTGCGCCGTCGTCGTGGACCTGCTGGGCGAGTTGGCTCTGGCCGTCGCCCACGTGGGGAGCACCTCCGTCCCGGGACTCGACGCCAAGCCCATTCTCGACATTGCGGTGGCCGTAGACGATCACACCCAGATCGACGACGTCATCGAGCATCTCCGGGCCGGAGGCGACTACAGCTACGAGGGCGACAAACGGAACGAGGGCGGGCTTCTCTTCGTGCGGGGCAACCCGCTGCGCACCGCCCACGTCCACGTGGTGGGAATCGGGAGTCAGGCGTGGCTCGACTACAACCGCTTCCGGGCCATCCTCTGTGACGACGTGGATGCCCGCGGGCGTTACCAATCCGCCAAGCGGGAGCTGGCCCTCGCCTACCCCCACGACAGGGCCGGCTACACCAAAGCCAAGAGCGGGATCGTCGAGGAGCTGCTCGGCGCGGACGGGCGCCGGGAGACTCCGCACCACGAGTGATTCGCATCTATCGTGGGGAGAGCGACCCAGGGAGGTAGGCATGGGCATCTTCCAGCGTGCACATGACATCGTTCAGGCCAAGACGAACAAAGCGCTCGACGCGGCGGAGAAGCCGGACGAGATGCTCGATCTCTCCTACGAGAAGATGCTCGAGCAGCTCACGCAGGTTCGGAGGGCCCTCGTCGACATCGCGGCTTCCCGCAAACGCCTGGAGCTCCAAGAGGAGCAGTTCCAGCACACCGTCGACCACCTCCAGGACCAGGCCAAGCAGGCCCTCGCCTCGGGTCGAGAGGATCTGGCCAAGGAGGCTCTCTCACGCAAGGCCGCGGCCCAACAGCAGATCGACGAGATGGAGCCCCAGCACCAGCAGCTGACCGAGGAGGAGGCGAAGCTCACCCAGACCCTCGACGTCCTGCAAAAGCGCGTCAACGATTTCCGCACACAGAAGGAGACGATGAAGGCTCAGTACACCGCGGCCAAAGCCGTCTCGAGCGTGGACGAGAGCGCTGCCGGCATTTCGAAGTCCTTCAACGACTCCGGCGCGGCGTTGCAGCGGGCGCAGGACAAGATCTCGACGATGCAGGCGCGCTCAGGCGCCCTGGACGAGCTGCTCGAGTCCGGCGTGCTCGAAGACGTGGGCGGCGGTACGGACGACATCCAGAAGGAGTTGGACCAGGTGGGCAAGGACGCCCAGGTCGACCAGGAGCTGGCTGCGCTCAAGGCGCAAGTCGGGACGGGTGCGCCCGAGCCGGACGCGATCGAGGCGGCGCCGGTGCCAGGGGCGGCCCCGTCCGCTCCGCCGACTGAGTCGTAGCGGTCTCGGCGTACGCGCAGCGAAGACGCGCTCACCTCAGGCGACCGGCGTCCCTTCTACCAGGTCGGCGACGGCGTCCGCGAATTCCGGTCCGGCGTCCTCCTGCAGAAAGTGGCCTGCTCCCACGATGGTGACGTGCCCGCGTGCCAGCGCGCCGGGCACGCGGGAGTGCAGAACCTCGGCCCATCCCCGCGTCCCGGGGTCACCGTCGGAGAACACGGTCAGGAAGGGCCGGTCGAACGACGCCAGCGCCTCGAACGTGCGCCGGTTCATCCGGGCACACGCACTCTGCGGCGTGAGGCCCATGAGCAGTGGCAACTGGCGGGGTCCGGCACAGTAGGACTCGTCGGGGAACGGTGCGTCGTAGGCAGCCAGGACGTCGGTCGTGAGCGCGGACGCGGAGGCCCCGCCGACGAAGAGGCTGGCGTTGAAGGGCGCCAGCTCCTGGGTGAGACGCTGGTAGTCCAGCAGGGGTTGCGCGACGGTGACGTTCTCGCCGGCTCCAGCGTGACAAGCCCAGGCCAGCCGTCCGGCCAGATCGGCACTCGCCGTGTGCAACGCCGTGTTGGCGGCGACGACCCGCCGGACCCTCTCCGGCCCGGCAGCCAGCAGCCCGAGCCCGAAGGGCCCGCCCCAGTCCTGGACGACCAGCGTGAAGGCGGCCAGGCCGAGAGCGTCTACGAACTCGCGCAGCCAGCCGACGTGGGCGCTCACGGTGTGGGCGGCACGCTCGAGCGGTTTGTCCGATCGGCCGAACCCGACGAGGTCAGGAGCCACCGCGCGCAACCCGCGGGCGACCAGGCCGGCGATCACATGGCGGTACAGGTACGACCACGTCGGCTGCCCGTGCAAGAGGAGCACCGTCTCCGCTCCTGGTCGTCCCTCGTCGACGTAGTGGACCCGGACTCCGCTCGGCAACGCCGCGTGCCGCGGCTCGAAGGGAAACCCGGGGAGCCCGTCGAAGCGCTCCTCCGGGGTCCGCACCAGATCCACGGACGACAGTGTGACCCAGCCGGGGTTGGCCGCGCTGCGGTGGCAGCGCGGCCAAACGTCTGCCGGACTCGTCCGTCGTGAGCCAGCACTGCGACGTCGCCGTCGTCGGCGCGGGCCTCGTCGGCCTGTCCCTGGCGTACGAGCTGGCCTCTCTCGGCGCTTCGGTGGCGGTGATCGACGCCGGGCACCCGGGACGCGCGACCGACGCCGGAGCGGGGATCCTCTCACCGGCCACGAACGCGGAGGCGGACGACGAGTCGTGGCCGTTCCTGCAGTCGTGCGGCCGTCACTACGCGGCGATTCTCGAGCGGTTGGCCGGCGACGGTGTCGACGTGTCGGCAACCGGGTACGAGGTCTGTGGCGCGCTCGCACTTGGCCTGCGGGCGAGCGAGGAGCGATGGTTCGGCCCCTACGCCCGTCGGGTCCTGCGGCGCGGCGCAGGCGAGACGGCCGAGATCTCAGCCGCCGAGGCGGCCGACCTCTTCCCACCACTAGGCCCCGTGCACCGGGTCGTGCACGTCCCCGGATCGGCGCGCGTCGACGGGCGCGGGATGGCCGCCGCACTCCGGGAGGGAGCGCGGCGCCGTGGGGTCGAATTCGTGGAGGGGGAGGTCTGCGGGGTCGACGAGGCGAGGGGGGGACCGTTGCGCCGATGTCGTTCCGTCCCGGTCACCGATGCCGGGACGGTGACCTGCGGAGCGCTGGCGGTCGCGGGGGGAGCCTGGACGGCGGCCATGGGGGAGTGGCTGGGAACACCACTGCCCGTCGGCCCGACCAAGGGGCAGATCGTGCACCTCGGCGTCGACGGTGAGACCGGATCGTGGCCCATCGCGCAGCCCCTCCTGACCCACTACATCGTCCCGTGGCCGGGCGGACGAGTGGCCTGCGGCGGCACCTTCGAGGTCGAGGCCGGATTCTCGGTGGCCGTCACGGCATCGGGCCTGCAGGAACTCCTGCGCGAGTGCCTGACCGTGGCGCCAGGCCTCGACGGCGCGGCCTACATCGAGACCAGGGTCGGCCTGCGTCCAACCTCTCCAGACGGCCGAGCCGTGGTCGGCAGGATCCCGGGATGGTCGAACGCCTGGGTGGTGACTGGCCACGGTGCGAACGGCCTTCTCCAGGGGCCGTACTCGTCCCGTCTCGTGGCTCACGCACTCGCGGGTATCGACCCGCCTTCCGGCGAGGCTCCGCTGCCGCCCGGGCGCGACCCGGCGCGTTTCGCCTGACCCCGAGCGATCGGCGCGCGCGTCGGAGCTGGCCTCGAGGCGCGCGGCGAGCGGGCATCCCCCCGGACAGCTCACCCGCCGATGAAACTGAGGTCCGTGCTGGGGACCTTGCACCTCGACGGGCGCGACGATCAGGCGGCCACGTCCGAGAACGTCCTCGCGGCGTTGGCCGGCCCAGGCTTCTTCTGGCTCGACCTCGACGACGAACCCGGCGACGGGACGGTCTCAGAGCTCCTGCTGACGCACTTCCAGTTCCACCCCCTCGCTGTGCAATCAGCCGAGCGCTTCCCGCAGCGGCCACGGCTGCGGGACTTCGACAACTTCATGTACATGGTGGCCCGCGGTGCCGATCCCGACCAGAAGGGAAATGCCGAGGTGCACTGCTTCTGGACGGACCGCTACCTGGTCACCGTCCATCGTGGCGACTGCCGCGCCATCGCAGACGCCCGCGAGCGGGTCGAAGGCCGCCACACCTGGGGCGACGACCCGACGCAGATCGTCATCGTGTACTTCATCCTGAGCTCGCTGGTGGACAGCTTCTTTCCGTTCCTGTCCAATTTCGACGACCGCATCGACGCGCTGGAGGACGACATCCTCAAGGCGCCGACCGAGGCCCAGCTGGGCGAGCTCTTCACCATGAAGCGGAGTCTCATGGAGGCACGCAAGGTCGTGGCACCCCAACGCGACATGATGGCGAGCATCACCGGGGGCGTCACCGAGATACCCGGGTTGACCAACGAGGGCTCCCGATACTTCCGGGATCTCTACGACCATCTGATCAGGCTGTCCGACCTGGTCGACAGCTACCGGGACCTGCTCTCGAGCGTGATGGACACCCACCTCTCTACGGTGTCCAACCGCCTGAACGTCGTCATGAAACAGCTGACGGTGATCGCCACCATCTTCCTGCCGCTCAGCTTCCTCACCGGCTTCTTCGGGCAGAACTTCGCCGTGCTCGTGCGCGGCATCATGCCTGCCTGGACGTTCTGGGTGTTCGGCATCGGTATCGAACTCGCTGCCGCCGCCTTCCTCTACGGATTCTTCCGGCGGCGCGGGTGGCTCGGCGGACCCACGGTCTGAGCCAGCCGGGCGGCGGCTGACGTCAGATTCGCGCCGCCGCCCGGAAGCTCACGTCGAGGTGGAGCCGGTCAGCAGAGTCCTGCTGGGTTCGAGTCACCGGCTGGCGTGCAGGTGTTGCCCGTCCAGGTGTTGCTCGTGCCCTGGTCGTCGATGTCATAGCGGACGTTGTTCTTGAGCGTGTTCCCCGAGAACTGGTTCGAAGCCGAGTCGGTGTCGGCCAGGATCCCGTCCTGGCCGTTCTTCTCGACGGTGTTGCCCGAGATGGTGTTGCCCGTGCTCGCCGTCGCGACGAAGCTCCCCGGTCCGCCGATGTAGATCCCGTCGCCCTGGTTGTGCTCCGTCGTGTTTTTCGACAGGGTCGCACCGGTCGCGCTGAAGACGGAGATCCCGTTCTCAGCCCCGCCCGTCACGGTGTTGCCCTTGATCGTGACGGGGTTGCTCGTGCTGTCGAGCTGGATCCCGTCCCCGAACCCCGATGCACCGCCGGGCACCTTGTCCGTGGCGCCCGTCACCGTGTTGCCGGTCACAGACCACAGGCCGGCGGCCGGGCCGGTCCCGTCCGTACCGAGGTAGATGTTGACGTCGCTGTCCGAGACCGCGTTGCCCGAGACGTTCAGCGTGCCGGAGCTGATGAGGAGCAGGCCGGCGGCCGAGTAGAAGCCGCCGGTGTAGGAGTCACCCGAGACGGTGTTGTCCATGATGCTGCCACCCTCGGCGTCGTACAGCTGGATGCCGTTCTGAGCAATGAGGCCCGTTGGACCGATGCCGGTCACGGTGGAGCCCGTGACGCTGCAGATGGTGCCCGGGTCGTCGCAGGTGATGCCGTTCTTGTCGTAGTTGGTCACGTTGTCATCGTTCATGCCAACGCTCGAGTTGTCTCCGGCGTCGGAGGCCACGTAGACGCCGAGACCGTCCTGACAGCCGAAGTCGAGGGGCGGGAGCTCCACGTCCGTGACCGTGTCACCGGTCATGGTCCCCGAGGCGTCGTGGTAGTAGACGCCGACGAAATCGTTTCCGCAACCGTTGAACTGGTTCTCCGCCGCCTGCCCGTTGATGGTCAGGTTCGTGAGGTTGACCGTCGCGTCCGAGGTGACGTCGACGATCGCGTACTGCGGCTCGCTGGTGTCGGTGTCGGTGTCAGCCGTCGGCAGTGTCGGGGGCTCGATGGTGGTGCCACTCGCCTGGCCGACGATCGAGACGCTCTTGTTGATGACGAGCTGCTGGGGATAGTTCCCGGCCGCCACCTTGATCGTGGCGCCGCTGGTTGCCTGGGTCAGCGCGTAGGCAATCGTGGCGCACGGAGCCGTCTTGGTGCAGGTGCCGACGTCGCTGCCCGTCATCGCGTTGACGAAGAGCTTGCCTCCGCCTTGGGCGCCCGCTGTCGCGGGCGCCACCAGGACCACGCCGGCCCCTATCAGCCCGATGGACGCGAGCGCGCACAGACGACGCGCACCAGAAAACCCGACCAACCTCATCGTTACCCCCCGACCTTCCGCTTGACCTGTAGTGCGTGTGACGTCATTCGCGCCACACCGACGCCGAGGCGCCCCGGTTCACGACTGGGCCGCCACCGCCTACTCGAGTTTGTCACACCTGCAGGGCCGTTGCACGGTTCCGCGTCCTCACTTCGCGCTCAGGTGCGAGCGGTGCGGCCGCGGTCAGCCCGCCGCACCGGGACCGTACGGCCGGATCGACAGCCGCTGCTCTGGCGTGGCCGCCTTCGCCTCGTACAGCCTCTGCCGGTTAGGCCGAGCCGTCGCGGTGAGCCGGGGCGAAGGAACGGGAAGCCACTCCTCCGTGCTTTGCCGACGGCGCAGCTGGCCCGCCGACCGACCGTCTGAGCCCGCCGGACGGCGACCGGCATACGTTCGCCTACGCCGCCGTCCGGGAACTCACCTCGAACTGGAATCGGTCAGCGGAATCGGTCAGCAGAGTCCCGATGGATTCGAGTCGCCGGCCGGCGTGCACGTGTTGCCCGTCCAAGTGTTGCCCGTTCCCTGGTCGTCGATGTCGTAGCGGACGTTGTTCGTCAGCGTGTTCCCGGAGAACTGGTTCGACGCCGAGTAGCTGTCGGCCAGGATCCCGTCTCCTCCGTTCTTCGCCACCGTGTTGCCCGAGATGATGTTGCCCGTGCTGGCGCTCGAGACGAAGCTCCCCGGTCCGCCGATGTAGATCCCGTCGCCCAGGTTGTGCTCCGTCTTGTTCTGCGACAAGGTTGCGCCAGTCGCACTGAAGACGGAGATCCCGTTCTCGGCGCCCCCGGTCACGGTGTTGCCGCTGATCGTGACGGCGTTGCTCGTGCTGTCGAGCTGGATCCCGTCCCCGAATCCCGACTCCCCGCCTGGCACTTTGTCCGTGGCACCCGTCACCGTGTTGCCGGTCAGGGACCAGTGTCCGGCAGCGAGACCGGTCCCGTCCGTGCCCATGTAGACGTTGACGTCGCTGTCGGAGACCGTGTTGGTGGAGACGTTGAGCGAGCCCGTGCTGATGAGAAGCAGGCCGGCGGCCGTGTAGGTGCCACCGGTGTACGAGTTGTCCGAGACGGTGTCGTGGACGATGGTCCCGCTGAACGCATCGTAGAACTGGATCCCGTTCTGCCCGATGAGCCCGGTCGGCCCGATGCCGGTCACCGTGGTGCCCGTGATGCTGCAGGTCGTACCCACGTCGTCGCAGGTGATGCCGTTCTTGTCGTAGGCGGTAACGCTGTCGTCGCTCATGGAGACCTTGGAGGTGTCGCCGGCGTCGGAGGCCACATAGACGCCGAGACCGTCCTGGCAGCCGAAGTCGGCCTGCGGGAGCTCGATGTTCGTCACCGAGTCACCGGTCATGGAGCCTGAAGCGTCGTGGTAGTAGACGCCGACGAAATCGTTTGTGCAACTGTTGAACTGGCTCTCCGCCATGTCACCGTTGATGATCAGGTTCGTGAGCTTGACCCTCGCGCCAGAGGTGACGTCGACGATGGCGTACTGCAGCTGAGAGGAGTCGGTGTCAGTATCCGACGTCGGCAGGCTCAGGGGCTCCACCACGGTCGGGTTCGACTTGTTCGCGGAACCGATGATCTTCACGCTCTTGTTGATCACGAGCTGCTCGGGGTAATTCCCGGCCGCTACCTCGATCTTGGATCCGCTGGCCGCCTCGCTCAGCGCGTGGCCGATGGTGAGGCACGGAGACGTCGCGACGGTACAGGTGTTGCTGGTGTCGCTCCCCGTCGTCGCCACGTAGAGCTTGTTCCCGCCCGAGGCACCTGCCGTCGCCGGAGCCACCAGGGCCACACCGGCCGCGATCACCCCGATCGATACCAACCCGCGCAGCCCGCGCCCACAAGAAATCCGCCCCAGTCTCATCGCCACCACCCGATCTTCCGCTTGACCTGTACTCCGTACGACGCACCTCGCCATACCGTCGACAGGGCCGCCGCTCCCGCCTGAGCCGCCACCGACCCGCGGAGTCTCTCACACCTGCACCAGCGACGCATGAACCTGCCTGCCCCCAGTGCGCCCGGGCCCGGTTCGGCCGGCACCGAGGAGCCACGCTCAACCCGCCGGAGCGTGCCCGGCCGGCCAGGGCGGTAGATGCTCCGGTCGTGGCCGCCCGTGCGCCTCGTATTCGGTCCACCAGACCTCGCATCCTGCGGGCACAGCGAAGCCGAGCTGCTTGCGCGTCTCGACCACGGTCCGGACACGGTCCTTCTGCTCACGCACGAGCGACAGGGTTCCGGCCGTCGCGTCCAGGCCGGCTCCGGTGCCCTTCCACAGCGTCTCTTCCAGACCCCATGCCTCGCGACGCGCCTCGACGAGCGAATGAGTGCTCGCCGAGACATCCGCCAGGAGGTCTGCGTCGCCTTCAGCCAGAAGGTCCGCGGCGCGCAGCCACCCGTAGTCCCGGTTGATCCGGAGCAGTCCGGGCTGCACCTCGAAGAGCCCGACCACGTCGACCACGGGGTCGATCGTGACCAGCGATGCACCTTCAGGAAGAGGTACACCGAGGTTGGCCCGCTGCCGATCGGCGAGAGCGATCATCCCCATGGCACGCAGGCCGATGTAGCCGGCCGGCGCGGCGGCGTAGTCGCTCTCGTCGCGAGCGAGGCCGAGTGGCAGCGCGAGGACGGCGATGATGCGCTTCGCCCCGAGTCGTGCCGCCGCCTCGACCGGGACGATCTCGATCACGCCGCCGTCGACGTAATCGTCGTCGGCCAACGGACGCGGCGGGAACACCAGAGGCACGCTGGCCGATGCGATGGCCGCGTCGACGAGATCGACCGGGCCGGCGGCTTCATCCGGCGCGGGGGTACGCGCGTCGGCCTCGACGATCGTGCCGTCCTCTGTCACATAGCGCAGCACCCCGGCGCGCAGCGCGGTCACCGCGAGTCGCAGCCGCAGTCCGGGCCGGGCCACGAGCGCGGGGTCGACCGGTCTGATGCCGTGCGCACCGGCGCGGAGAGCATCGGTGAGCGGTTCGAGGGTGAGGACCGAGCTCCCGCTGGTGCGGACGCGACGCCGCACCCTGGGCAGTCGCAGGCCCGCGCCCGCCAGCAGACGGAGGAGATGACGCTGCCGGCGGCGGCGCGCCCGGTTGTCCTGGCGGTGGGCCCGACGGGGAGGGGGTGACAGCTCAGCGACTGGAACACGCGCCTGCTCGTCGGCCCAGCCACGCAAGGGGAACGGCGGCCGCGTCCCTTCGAGGATCCCGTGGTTGATGGCGCGACCGAGGGCCGTGCCGTCGAGGGCGGCGAGCCAGGCCTGCTTGCCGAAGACGCGCTCGCTGCTCGTCATGGCCAGGACGTCGTTCTCGATCTCGTCGACCCGCTGGACGAACTCGGGCAGCGTCCGCCCCTGCGCGAGAACGGCAGCGATGACGGCGCCCGCCGAGGTCGCGGTCACGATCTGGGGGACGATGCCCTCCACGCCCACCAGGTACTGCAGTGCGCCAACCTCGAAGGATCCCTTCGTGCCCCCTCCGGCCAGGACGAACGCGGTGGGACCGTCAGGAGGGCTCGGCATCGCGAGATTCTCTCATCGTGGCCCTCGGGGCCACAAAGAACCCCGGAGACGGATCCTCAGCCCCCGGCGGCGGCTCCGACGACCTCGACCAGTGTGCCGGCCCTGGCGGGGGTGGCCGCCCACTCCGAGCGCGGCACGACGCACCGGTCGACGGCGACGGCGACGCCCTTGGGATCACGGCATTCGGTGACCAGGCCGACGAGGTCGGCGATGGTGCTGCCCGCCGCGACCTCGAGTGGCTCGCCGTTGACGGTGAGCGTGAACGGGCTCGCCTGCGGCCCGCTCACGCCGAAGCCCGAGCCGACGCCGCCGGGTCGGCGCGACGCTGCGCCAAAAGGTCCGAGACCGCCGAAGCGGTGAGGGGCGCCAACAAGATGCCGCTGCGGTAGTGACCCGTTGCGACCAGCACGCCGTCGGCCTTCGTCCAACCGATCCGCGGCGTGTTGTCGACGGTGGCCGGTCGCAGGCCGGCGGCCGCTTCGAGCAGCTCCAGCTCGTCGATCGCGGGGACGATGGAGCGGGCGTCGCAGAGCAGCTCGTGCACCGCGCCCGCCTGCACCGCGGTGTCGTCGCCACGCTCCTCGACCGTCGCCCCGACCACGACGGAGCCGTCGCGGCGCGGCACGAGGTAGATCGAATGGCCGCGCACCAGCCCGCGTACCGTGCGAGCGAGGAGGGGAGCGGCATCCGCGGCCGGGGCACCGAGCCGGAGGATGTGCCCCTTGACCGGGCGGACCTCGGGTACGCCGGCGGACTCGAGCCCGGCGATGCCGTGCAGCCCGGTGCCGGCCGCCAGGACGACGTGGTCCGCGCCGAGGCGGCGGCCGTCCGCCAGGACGAGCTCGGGACCCTCCTCGAGCGCGGCGACCGCCACCCGCTCGAAGGCGACACCCGAGCGCGCGCAGGCCTCGACGAGGGCGCCGAGCAGGGCGCGGTTGTCGACCTGGTGGTCGCCCGGAACCTCCATGCCGCCGCGGACGGCCGGGCTCAGGGCCGGGACGAGCCGACGGCACTCCGAGCCACTGCACCGGTGGGACTCCAGCCCGAGCGAGTGCTGGTACGCGAACAGGTCGTCGAGCGCAGCGCGGTCGGACGCATTCGAGCGCGACGGTGACCGTACCGGTCGTGACGTAGCCGACGTCCCGGCCCGACGCGCGTTCGAGCTCCGCCGCGAAGGAGGGCCAGAGCCTGGCGCCCTCGAGGAGCAGGCTGGTGAGCGCCGACTCGCCGAACTGCGCCTCGGTGACCGGCGCCAGCATGCCGGCCGCGACCCAGGACGCGCCGCCGCGGCCGGGCTCGGGCGCGACCACTGTCACGGTGTGACGATCGCGTGACAGACGCCACGCGCAGGCGAGGCCGATCACCCCGCCTCCGACGACGAGCACCCGGCGCGCCATGAGGTCAAGACTAGGTGGACGGTCGTGTATTCTGGCTCCTCGACCTTCGGGCCAGCGTCGTCCCGGGCACCCGTTCATCCCTGACCGAATTCGGAAGGACGCCGATGGCCATTGGCCTCTACGACCCGGCATACGAGCACGACGCCTGTGGCGTCGGCATGGTCGCAGACCTGCACGGCCGGGCGGACCACGGCATCGTCGACCGCGGCCTCACCGTGCTCGAGCGCCTGGCCCACCGGGGAGCGTCAGGCGCCGAGGTCGAGACGGGCGACGGCGCGGGGATCCTGGTCCAGATGCCTCACCGTTTCCTGGCCGCGGCGGCGACCGCGGCGGGGTTCGCGTTGCCCGAGTCCGGCGGGTACGCGGCGGGGCTTGCCTTCCTGCCCGTCGACGAAGACGACGCGCTGAAGGCGCGGGCCACGGTGGAGCAACTGGCGGGCGAGGAGGGCCTCGCCGTGCTCGGGTGGCGCGTCGTGCCGACGGAGCCGGCCGGGCTCGGGAAGACCGCGCTCGGGGCGATGCCCCGGATCGAGCAGGTGTTCCTGGCGCCGACCGAGGGTGCCGCCGGCGATCTCATGGCCTTGGAGCGCCAGGCCTTCGTGCTGCGCAAACGGGCGGAACACGGGGTCGACGGCCTCTACTTCCCGTCGCTCTCGGCGCGCACCATCGTCTACAAGGGCATGCTCACGTCCGAACAGCTCCGCCAGTTCTTCACCGACCTGCGCGACCCCTCCTTCGAGTCGGGACTCACGCTGGTGCACTCCCGCTTCTCCACCAATACCTTTCCGAGCTGGCCGCTGGCCCACCCGTACCGGTACCTGGCCCACAACGGGGAGATCAACACGCTGGCGGGCAACCGGAACTGGATGCGGGCCCGTGAGGCGCTGCTCGAGACCGAGCTGATCCCGGGCGACTTGTCGCGGATCTACCCGGTGTGCACGCCGGGGGCGAGCGACTCGGCCAGCTTCGACGAGGTACTCGAACTGCTGCACCTCGGGGGCCGCTCGCTGCCGCACGCCGTGCTCATGATGATTCCCGAGGCGTGGGAGAACCACGCCACGATGGGCGAGGGCAGGCGCTCCTTCTACCGCTACCACGCGTCGCTCATGGAACCCTGGGACGGGCCGGCCGCCGTGACGTTCACCGACGGCACGGTCGTCGGTGCGGTGCTCGACCGCAACGGGCTGCGGCCGGCGCGCTACTGGGTGACCGACGACGGGTTGGTGGTGCTGGCGAGCGAGGTGGGCGTGCTCGACATCGCTCCGGAGCGGGTCGTGCGCAAGGGCCGCCTCCAGCCGGGCCGCATGTTCCTCGTCGACACGGCCAAGGGTCGCCTGGTCGAGGACGAGGAGATCAAAGCCGACTTGGCGGCCGAGCACCCGTACGCCGCGTGGCTCGCCGCAGACCAGGTGCGCCTCGGGGAGTTGCCGCGCCGGACGATGCTCACACCCCAGCACGGCGGCGTCGTGACCCAGCAGCGCCTCTTCGGCTACACCAACGAGGAGCTCCGCATGATCCTGGCGCCGATGGCGCGCAGCGGGATCGAGCCGCTCGGGTCGATGGGCTCCGACGCGGCCATCGCAGTGCTCTCGGAACGCTCGAGGCTGCTCTACGACTACTTCACCCAGCTCTTCGCCCAGGTGACCAACCCGCCGCTCGACGCCATCCGCGAGGAGCTGGTCACCTCGTTGTCGGCCACCATCGGACCCGAGGCGAACCTGCTCTCGGCCTGCCAAGGCTCGTGCCGGCAGATTTTGCTGCCGCTGCCCGTGATCGACCGCGACGATCTGGCCAAGCTGATGTACGTCAACGAGCACGGCGAGACGCCGGGCTTCAAGGCCTTCGCCATCGACGGGCTCTTCGAAGTGGGGGAGGCCGGTACCACCGGCGCACCCACCGCCGCGGGCGGCCAGGCGCTTCGCCGCGCCCTCGACGAAGTGCGGCGCCGGGTGTCCGAGGCGATCGCGGGCGGCGCCAATCTCATCGTGCTCTCGGACCGCAACTCGACCGCCGAGTGGGCGCCCATCCCGTCGCTGCTGCTGACGGGGGCGGTGCACCACCACCTGGTGCGCGAGAAGACGCGCACGAAGGTCGGGCTCGTGATTGAGACCGGCGACGCGCGCGAGGTGCACCACATGGCACTGCTCATCGGGTACGGGGCGGCGGCGGTGAACCCCTACCTGGCGCTCGACACCATCGACGACATGATCTCCGAGGGCCTGCTCGAGGGCGTCTCGCCGCGCCAGGCCCGGCGCAACTACATCAAGGCCGCCTGCAAGGGCGTGCTCAAGGTGATGTCGAAGATGGGTATCTCGACGGTGGCCTCCTACACGGGGGCCCAGGTGTTCGAGGCCATCGGTCTCGACCGGGCGCTGATCGACGAGTACTTCACCGGGACCTCCAGCCGCATCGGCGGCGTCGGGCTGTCGGTGCTGGCGGCTGAGGTGGCGTCGCGGCACCGCGCCGCCCACGAGCCGCGTCCGACCGAGCGCGCCCACCGCGAGCTCGAGGTGGGCGGGGAGTACCAGTGGCGGCGCGAGGGCGAGTACCACCTCTTCAACCCGAAGACCGTGTTCAAGCTCCAGCACGCCACGCGGTCGAAGCGCTACGGGGTCTTCAAGGAGTACACCTCACTGGTGGACCAGCAGTCCGAGCGGCTCGGGACGCTCCGCGGCCTGTTCAAGCTGCGCCCCGCACCCGGAGGGCCGGTGCCGCTCGAGGAGGTGGAGCCGATCTCCTCCATCATGAGCCGCTTCTCCACCGGCGCCATGTCCTACGGGTCCATCTCCGCCGAGGCGCACGAGACGCTGGCCATCGCCATGAACAGGATCGGAGGCCGTTCCAACACGGGCGAAGGGGGCGAGGACGCGGACCGCTTCACGCCCGACGAGAACGGGGACCTGCGGCGCAGCGCGATCAAGCAGGTGGCGTCGGGACGCTTCGGCGTGACCGGCGAGTACCTGGTCAACGCGGACGACCTCCAGATCAAGATCTCGCAGGGGGCCAAGCCCGGGGAGGGCGGCCAACTCCCGGGGAACAAGGTGTGGCCGTGGATCGCCCGGACGCGGGCCTCGACGCCGGGCGTGGGGCTGATCTCGCCTCCGCCGCACCACGACATCTACTCCATTGAGGACATCGCGCAGCTCATCCACGACCTCAAGTCCTCCAACCCCCAGGCACGCGTCCACGTGAAGCTGGTGGCCGAAGTCGGTGTCGGGACGGTGGCGGCAGGCGTGGCCAAGGCGCACTCGGACGTCGTGCTCATCTCCGGGCACGACGGCGGCACCGGGGCCGCCCCGCTGACCTCGCTCAAGCACGCCGGCATCCCGTGGGAGATCGGCCTGGCCGAGACGCAGCAGACGCTGCTGACCAACGGGCTGCGGGACCGCATCGTGGTGCAGGTCGACGGGCAGCTCAAGACTGGCCGCGACGTCGTGATCGGCGCGCTGCTCGGTGCCGAGGAGTACGGCTTCGCCTCGGCGCCGCTCGTCGTCTCGGGGTGCATCATGATGCGCGTCTGCCACCTCGACACCTGCCCGGTCGGGATCGCCACGCAGACCCCCGCGCTGCGGGCCAAGTTCAACGGAAAGCCCGAGTTCGTCGAGACCTTCTTCGAGTACATCGCCGAGGAGGTGCGCGAGCACCTGGCCGCGCTCGGCCTACGCTCGCTCGACGAGGCGGTCGGCCGGGTCGACCTCCTCGACGTCGACGGTGCGCTCTCCCACTGGAAGGCGGCCGGGCTGGACCTCTCCACGGTTCTGGCCCAGCCGGACGTGCCCGAGACGATGGGTCGGCGCCAGCTCCGCCCTCAGGACCACGGTCTCGAGAAGGCGCTCGACCACGCGTTCTGGGAGCAGTGCCAGCCGGCGCTCCAGGACGCGACGCCCGTGTCGGTCGCATTGCCCATCGCCAACGTCGACCGCACCGTCGGCACGCTGCTCGGGTCGGAGATCAGCCGGCGTTACGGGGCCGCGGGGCTGCCCGACGACACGATCACTCTCACCTTCACCGGTTCGGCCGGGCAGAGCTTCGGCGCCTTCGTCCCCCGCGGCGTGACCATGCGGCTCTGGGGCGACGCGAACGACTACTTCGGCAAGGGCCTCTCGGGCGGGCACCTCGTGGTGCGCCCACCGGCCGGGTCTCCCTTCGTCGCCGAGGAGCAGATCATCGCGGGCAACGTCATCCTCTACGGCGCCACGGGCGGCGAGGTCTTCATCCGGGGCCAGGTGGGGGAGCGCTTCTGCGTGCGCAATTCCGGCGCGACCGCCGTCGTCGAGGGCGTGGGAGACCACGGGTGCGAGTACATGACCGGTGGGCTCGTGGTCGTGCTCGGGCCGACCGGACGCAACTTCGCCGCCGGCATGTCCGGGGGGATCGCCTTCGTGTACGACCACAGCCGGACCTTCAACAAGCGGGTCAACCTGGAGCAGGTCGACGTGGAACCGCTCGACGAGGAAGACCGGGCGCTCGTCCGCTCCCTGGTCGAGCGCCACGGGGCCGAGACCGAGTCGCCGGTCGCGGCCCGGCTGCTCGAGCGCTGGGCCGACGAGGTCTTCGAGTTCGTCAAAGTGATGCCGAGGGACTACCGGCGCATCCTCGAGGCAACCCGGCTGGCCGAGGCCGAGGGCCGTTCGGTGGACGAAGCGGTGATGCAGGCGGCCCATGGGTAAGGTCACCGGCTTCATGGAGTACGGGCGCGCCCTGCCGCGGCGGCGGCCCGTTTGGGTCCGTCTGCGCGACTGGCGCGAGGTCTACGAGCCCTTCCCCGAGGAGGCCACGCGGAAGCAGGGGGCGCGCTGCATGGACTGCGGCATCCCGTTCTGCCATGACGGCTGTCCACTCGGAAACCTGATACCCGAGTGGAACGACCTGGTGTACCGCGACGACTGGCCCGATGCGGCCGAACGGCTCCACTCCACGAACAACTTCCCGGAGTTCACCGGGCGCCTCTGCCCGGCGCCCTGCGAGGCGGCCTGCGTGCTGGGAATCAACGAGGACCCGGTGACGATCGAGCGGATTGAGTACGAGATCATCGAGCGCGCCTGGTCGGAGGGTTGGGTGATGCCACAGGTCCCGACGGAGCGGACCGGCAAGACCGTGGCGGTGGTGGGTTCGGGGCCGGCGGGCCTGGCCGCGGCCCAGCAACTGGTCCGGGCCGGCCACGCCGTGAGCGTCTTCGAGCGGGCGGAGCGACCGGGAGGCCTCCTGCGCTACGGCATCCCCGAGTTCAAGATGGAGAAGTCCGTGCTCGATCGCCGGCTGGCCCAGCTGGAGGCCGAGGGGGTCACCTTCGTCTGCTCGACCTCGGTGGGCGGCTCCACGGTGCCGCCGGACGGGAACGCAGAACCCGAACCCGGCGAGGCCCGGGGCGAGGGCGAGGCCTGCGCGCCGGACGTGCGCGTGTTGCCCGCGGCCGAGGTCCGGGAGCAATTCGACGCGGTGGTCCTGGCGGGAGGAGCCACCCTGCCGCGCGAACTGCCGGCGCCCGGGCGCGACCTGGACGGCATCCACCTCGCGCTCGAGTACCTGAAGCCGTCGAACCTGGTGCAAGAGGGTGCGATGGCGGCCACGCCCATCACCGCCAAGGGCAAGCGGGTGGTGATCATCGGCGGCGGGGACACCGGAGCCGACTGCCTGGGCACGGCGCACCGCCAGGGCGCCGCCTCGGTCCACCAGCTCGAGATCATGGCCGAGCCGCCCAGCGACCGCCTGGCCGACAACCCCTGGCCGCTGTGGCCGCTCATCCTGCGCACCTCGTCCGCCCATGAGGAAGGGGGCGAGCGCCTGTTCTCCGTGACGACGACCGAGTTCGTCGACGACGGCTCGGGGTCGGTGCGGGCACTGCGCGGCCACGTGGTCGAGATGCACACCGAGGACGGCCGCCCGGTCTTCGAGGAAGTGCCCGGGTCGGGGTTCGAGCTCGAGTGCGACCTGGTGTTGCTCGCCATGGGCTTCGTCGGCACCGAGCGGCGCAACGCGGTCGACGAGCTCGGCGTGGAGGTGAGCGCCCGCGGCACGGTGGTGGCCGACCCGTCGTGGGCGACCAACGTCGAGGGAGTCTTCGTGTGCGGGGACCAGACGCGGGGCCAGAGCCTGATCGTGTGGGCCATCGCGGAGGGTCGGTCGTGCGCGTCGGCGGTCGACCGCTGGCTCATGGGGACGACGTCGCTCCCGGCGCCGCTTGCACCCGGGCAGCTCGCCCTGCGCTGAGGAGCGCGGCCGGAGCGGCGTCGCTACAGTGCCGGCGTGCCGTTCGCGGGCGTCGGGGACATCAACCTGTACTACGAGGTCGAGGGCAACGGGCCGAGGGTGCTCTTCATCTCGGGAACGGGCGACGACCTGCGGCGCCGGCCCGAACCGAGGAGCGGCGTGCTCGCCGAATCCTTCGAGGTCCTGTGCTTCGACCAGCGGGGCCTCGGGCAGTCCGATGTGCCACCCGGGCCTTACAGCATGGCCGCGTACGGCGACGATGCCGCCGCGCTCCTCGACACGATCGGGTGGGACGAGTGCATGGTGGTCGGGGTGTCCTTCGGCGGCATGGTCGCCCAGGAGCTCACGTTGCGCCACCCGGCCAAGGTCCGCCGCCTCGTGCTCGCCTGCACGTCCGCGGGAGGCGTGGGCGGAGCCTCGTACCCCTTGCACGAGCTGCTCGACCTCGACCCGGGACAGCAGGCGGCGCAGCGCATGCCGCTGCTCGATACGCGCTGGGACGCGGCGTGGCAGGCCGCGAATCCCGACATGGTGCGCTTGATCACCGACGGCATGGGCCAGCGGGGCTGGGACGACGCCGAATCGGCGCGCGGGCTGCGCCTCCAGCTCCAGGCGCGGAGCCACCACGACACCGCCTCCCGCCTCGGCGCCATCGCCTGCCCCACCCTGGTCTGCGGTGGTCGCACCGACGGGATCGCGCCGCCGGCCAACAGCGAGTACCTCGCCTCTCACATCCCGGGTGCCCGGCTGGAGCTCTTCGACGGCGGCCACCTCTTCTTCATGCAGGACGCCACGGCCTTCCCGGCCATCGTCGAGTTCCTCACCGCCGAGGATTGAACGGGCTCCTCGCTCGTGGCGCCCTCAGGACGGGAGGGCCATCCCGTGCAGCGGCTGATGTGGCAGCAGGCCGCGCCACGCGTTCGGGAGGCGCAGCGTCAGTCGCTGCAGCTCCTCGCGGTGCAGCTCGGAGAGGGTCTCGAAGAGCCTGGTGCCCGCCGTGGTGAGCCGGAGCCGCACGACGCGACGGTCGTCGGGATCACGAGCTCGTTTGACGAGGCCCGCCTCTTCGGCTCGGTCCACCAGACCGACCGCGCTGTGGTGGCGCAGCAGCAGGTAGTCGGCCACCTCACCCAGCGTCGGCCCGCGTGGGTCGGTGTGCCCACGGACGGCCAGGAGCAGCTGGTGTTGAGCCGGGGTGAGCCCGACTGCCTCGGCCTGCTGGTCACTCCACCGCTCGAAGCGCCGCAGGCCCGTCCGCAGCGACAGCAGGTCCTCGTAGTCGGCGTCGGTCAGTCGCATCGTCTCACGATAGCATCGTGGTGCGATATTGCCACAGTCGATGGGGTACGATCGGCTCATCGGCGCCAGGGGAGGGCACGCATGGAGCGCTGCATTCTCGGTTTCAGCCAGGACGATGCGGGCGACTGGGTGGCGCTGCTCGACTGCGGTCACCGGCGCCACGTGCGGCATCGTCCGCCCTTCGAGGACCGGGCCTGGGTCGAGAACCGGGACGGCCGGGCCTCGCGGCTCGGCGCCCTGCTGCAGTGCGGGCTGTGCGACCAAGAGGAGTCCGCCGGGGGCGAGCCTCCCTGCCTGGCGGATCGTGTCTGTCCGGAGTGCGGAGCAATCGCCGACGGAGGTGCCCACCGCCCCGGCTGCGGTGAGAAGACGGGGTAGGGCCGCCGGCTCCTGCGGCCCGAGAGCGCGATTGGATTCGGCGATCGCACCGCTGGTGTTCCGTCAGTCAATAACATCGTAACACGATATCATCGTAAGACGATATGGAGAAACCGGTCGTTGCGGGCCACGCCTGCGTCACCCCGCTTCTATCAGCCGCGCCAGGGAGCGACTGAACGCTTCGTTCAACGGGGACCGCTCTGCCGACGGAAATGGCATGTCCGGCGCGCTCGGAACTCGAGTGCACGGGACATTGCGGGATCGCCTATCCCACGTACTGCTCGGCCAGCATCACCCACCGAGAGCCGTGGTTTGTCGCCACGAACGATCCGACGGCGCTGCAGCGGACCTGGGCCGCCGCCGTGCACGAGATGCCCTGCACGCTCAGGTCAGCGTCATAGGTCGGCGTGGCCATCGTCTGCTGGATCCACCCTGTGCCGTCCCACCCTTCCGCCAAGGGTCTATAGGCCGCTACTTTTCTGCCTCCCCCGTATTTTCCGACCGCGGTGCACTGGGTGTCCGAGACGCAGGACACGTCGGACAGTTCGCCCTCACCCTTCCCGCCCGTTACGGGCGCCGTTTGGAGGGTCCATGATGCCCCGTCCCACTCCTCCACGATGGTGCCCAAGGGCAATATCACCCCACCGACCGCCATGCAGAAGCTCTGGGACAGGCACGACACCCCGCTGAATTCCGGGTCACCGCCAGAAGGGGTGGGAGTGCTCATCAGAGACCACGATGTCCCGTCCCATGCCTCGGCCAAGGTGTCCTGCGCGTTCTCGCTGAGGTCCTCGGCGCCCACCGCGACGCAGAACTCCTGGGAGCTGACCTGGGTTTCACAGGACACCCTGGTGAAGGCGGTGGCGGTCGTCCCCGGATCCAGCGTGGTCATGAGGGACCAACTGGTCCCGTCCCACTCCTCGGCCAACGTGTCCACCGTGCTGACTCGCTGTACCCCGACGGCGAGGCAGAAGTCCAACGAGGCGCATGAGACACCCGAGAAGCCGTTCTGCACGTCGTTCGGGTTGACGGTCGCCATGACGGACCAGCTCGTCCCATCCCACTCCTCGGCCAGTGTGAAGTAAGGACCGGTGGGCCACTTGCCCGTCTCGTACGAACCCACCGCGATGCAGAACGCCGGCGACACACATGACACCGAGGACAACCCGGCGTTGCCGGAGCCCGACGGCTCGATCGGTGCGTCGTAGCTCCACGTGCTGCCATTCCAGATCTGCGCCGCCGGTTTCTCGTGGCCAGAACGGCCGCGGCTGCCGACCGAGAGGCACCAGTCCGCAGAGGTGCACGAGTCGTCGCTCCCTGTAACGATCCCCTCATGGAGGACTGTCTCGAGCGACCAGCCGGAGGTGCGGGCGCCGGCGGTCGCCGGGGCGATGGCCAGCAGTCCCGCGGGAAGGAAGATCCCTACTACGGCGAGGCACACTCGAAAGCCGGACCTTCGGAACCAAGTCATCGCCACCATCCCCAAAGAGGCACCCGGTCTGGCGGCCAACCTAGCTGACAATTGCTCTCGGCGCGCAGCGGACGTGCCGGTGATGGGAGCCAAGATCGCACCGGGATCCCTCGTTGTGGCCGGGTGTGAGGTGGGTACGCTCGAACGGATGAAACTGAGCAAGGTTTGCAACATCGAAGACTGGCAGTCCGACGGTCGGGCGGCTGCGATGCGCACGCTCTTGCCCTACTTCCTCCAACAGAGTGCTGAGTTTCCGGATCAGATGGAGCACCGGAAGCACTGGGAGTACGCGCAGATGCTTCTCGGTCTGGAACAGCTCAAAGTGCTCGATCGCGATGCCATGGTGCTCGCGGTGGCCGCCGGGCAGGAGGAGCTCATCTTCGAGTTGACCAATCGGACTCGATGGGCCTTCGCCACTGATATCTACGGCACGGGACCGTTCGCCGAACGTGAGGCGGACATGGCGATGCTCAGGGATCCTGACTCCGTCGCTCGGTGCGCCTACAACCGACGACGATTGATCGTCCAATGCATGGATGCTCTCGACCTCCGCTTCGAGGATGAGACGTTCGATGCCGTGTACAGCCTCAGCTCAATCGAGCATTTCGGTGGACTGGACGGTGTCCGCACCGCATTGGCCGAGCAGTGCAGGGTGGTCAAGATCGGTGGCGTCGTGGCTTTCACCACTGAGGTCATCATCAACGACGCCGACAGCTATCACGACGGCCATTTGCTGCTCAGTACTGCCGACGAAATCGAATCGGTGAGCCAGAGCGTGCCGGGACTGAGGCTGATTGAGCCGATCGACTTCTCGGTCAGTGACCGGACGAAGAAGAAGGTCATATCTCTCGCCGATGCCGTCGCCGACTCGCACCGTGGCCACACCGAGTATCCGCACGTCGTCGTGGAGCATGACGGGCGATGGTTCACCTCTGTTGCCGTCTTTCTGGAACGTACGAGTTGACCGGCCGGTCGCGCGGAGGTTGCCGTTTCCTTGTGCGATCGCCGGGTCAGGGCCGCGTCGCCCCCACATACGAGAGCCCGCCCCACGCCGCGCCCGGCAGATCGGGAAACGGCTCGACCCGCACGTCCGCCCCGGTGTGCGGCGCGTCGACCATGACCGCCTGGCCGCCGATGGATCCGACATAGAGGCCGACGTGGTCGACCGACGTCGGGCCGCCTCCGAAGAAGACGAGGTCTCCAGGTTCGAGCGGCCCGCCCGCCGGCACTGCCGGCGTCGCGTCGAACTGGTCCTGGGCCACCCGCGGCAGTGTGACACCCGCGACCCGGTACGCCGCCTGCACCAGGCCCGAGCAGTCGAAGCCGACGCCGGGTGTCTCCCCGCCCCAGACGTAAGGGGTGCCGACCTGGGTCAGGGCCCACTGGACAGCTACTGAGCCGGCACCGGACCCCGCGGAGGCACCGCCGCCTGATCCCTGGCCGTACGACTCGGCCAGCGTGAGCACCTCGGACACGTAGGCGGCCGAATGGTTGTACGCGTAGACCGCGCCGGGCAGGTTCGCACCGCCGGCGGCGCCGTTGGCGCAGAGGAACCGCGCCGCCGCGAAGACGGCGTCTGTCGGGTCGTAGGGGCTCGGCGGGTTCACCCCGCCCGGGGGCACGGGCATGTCGTAGGCGGCGAACGTCGCGGGCTCGAATTGCATCGGGCCCTCGGCCCCCGCCGCGTTGGCCCCGCTGTGCACGCCGGGCAGGTTCGACTGCCCGTTGTCCGACTCCACCGTGCCGATGGCGGCCAGGACGGTCCAGGGCAGCCCGATGCAGGTCGGAGCAGCCTCCTGATAGAGCGAGAGCATGGCCGGGGGGATGCGTGCCGCTGCCGCGCCGGGCACCTGCGCCCCGCCCCCGCCGAAGAGGGAGACCGCAGACGCCACCACCGCCGTGCCTACCGCGGCCACGAGCAGGGCGGCCGACATCGCCGCGGCGAGGAAGGCCTTCACCGGCGGCCGGGCCGCCGGCGGGCCGCGGGGGAGCGGGGCGGGACAGGCGAGCGGACGGCGGTCGGAGCAGGGCCACGGACCAGAACGGTCGGCCCGGCAGATGGTGTCACCCCATGGGCGGAAGGCCCTCGGGCTACCGACACGGCCGCAGCCGCTGCGAGATGTGCCACCCACCACGTCTTGGTGCGTCCCCCCCAACTACAGCAGAGGTGTAACTACCTTAACCTTCGTTTAACCCTTGCTTGATCTTCTAGCTCTCGTTTGATAGAGATTCCGGTGTCACCACATCTGAAACCTCAGGTGGGTCAAGACAAACGAAGGGAGCGCCATCATGCGTATCTTCAAGGGACGTCATCTCTTGGTGGGGGCGGCGCTTCTTGTCGTCGCGCCTCTGGCAACAGTGGCATTGGACGGGAGTGCTTCGGCAGTTTCGTTTCCGGGCGCGACGGCGACGTGCACCAAAATCGTGGGCACCACCCAATCGGGAATCGCAGACGCGCACCTTGATTTCTGTACCGCCGGGTCGACGGGCGGCAACGGCGAAATCGCCAACTTCACGCTGCATAGCGGTGACGTGACCTGGACGAACGGCACCACTACCGATTACACGGCCACGGCCACGCAAAGTGGCAGAATATGCCATGCGCCGATAACCGCGGAGTACAAGTTCGCCGGTTCGGTGACGTCGAGCACGAATGCCAGCATCCCGGACGGCGCTGCCGTCAAGATGTAGGTCTGCTTCGAACCAAGGAACGATGAAGTCCGAAACGTGACGGGAACGACGATCAAGTTCTGAACGGGCGCGTTCTCATTCGAGGCCGAGGGAGATCGCGGGACCGTCAGTTACAGCGTGACGTTGCCCGACCGTACGAACGACTACAGCCTTGGAGCTCTGCGGACTGACTGCCACGGCGTGGGATCACGCCCTCGGTCATGCTCCTGCCGAGCGGCGACCCGGGGTCTGCATCTTTTTCGTAGTCCCGACACCCGACGACCCGACGCGGCAAAGGAGCCTGTCACTTCAGGTTGAGTCTGCCCGTATGGGTCTGACCTCCTGTGGGCGTGACCTGGCTCGCGTGAACGAACTTGACCCGACGCTGTGATCGTGTTCGAGGGCGAGGCGGAAGTTGCGGGCGGCGTCTGGCTGGCGTCCACGTTCGGCTGGAGGCGGCTCGCCGCCTTTGCTCTGTTCGGTTGCTCTGTTCGGTCAGTCGTTCGGGGCAGGGGGTGACTCGTCGGGGCCGTAGGGGCACCTTGCCCGCTCGGCTGCGTTTCCGCACGTCAGCGCCTTGCGATGTCACATCTTGCGCATGTCACTCGCTCGAATTGCATCGGGCCCCCGGCCCCCGCCGTTTTGCACCGCGTTCACGCCGGGCCGGTCCGACTGCCCGGGGTCCGACTCCACCGTGCCGATGGCCGCTCGGACCGTCCAGGGCAGCCCGGTGCAGATCGCAGATGCGGAGTCCTGATACAGCGCGAGCAAGGCCGGGGGATGCGGGCCGCCGCCGTGGGCGCGACGGGGGAGCAGGGCGCGACGGGGGAGCGGGGCGGCGGTCGGAGCAGGGCCACGGACCTGAACGGTCGGCCCGGCAGATGGCGTCACCCCATGGGCAGAGGGCGGGGCGCGCTGGCCATACTGGGCACATGAAGAGCACCATGCAGGACGCCCCGCTCCTGATCCGTGACATCCTCCGGCACGGCCAGCAGGTCCACGGGGACAGCACCGTCGTCACCGTGGAGGCGGGCGGGCACCGCTCGGCCACGTTCACCGAGGTGGCGACGAGGGCCGAACGACTGGCGGCCGCGCTCACCCGCCTCGGGGTCAAGCAGGGTGACCGCGTCGGCACCTTCTGCTGGAACAACCAGGGCCACCTGGAGTCCTACCTCGCCATCCCCTGCATGGGGGCGGTGCTGCACACCCTCAACATCCGGCTCCCGGCCGAGCAGCTGACCTACGTCGTGAACCACGCCGAGGACCGCGTCGATGATCGTCGACGCCTCGCTCGTCCCGCTTCTCGCCACCGTCAAGGACGACCTCAAGACGGTCGAGACCATCATCGTCGCCGGGGAGGGCGACACCACCCCGCTGGGGGAGACCCTCTCCTACGAGCGACTGCTGGCGGCCGAGGAGCCCGGCTTCGAGTGGCCGGACCTCGACGAACGCTCCGCCGCGGCGATGTGCTACACGAGCGGCACCACCGGCAACCCCAAGGGCGTCGTGTACTCGCACCGCTCGACGTGGCTGCACACCATGGCCGAGCAGTCCGCGTCGTCGGTCGGTATGACCGAGAAGGACCGGATCCTCATCATCGTCCCCATGTTCCACGCCAACGCCTGGGGCACCCCTTACGGCGGCGTTCATGGCCGGGACCGACATGATCATGCCGCAGATGTTCCTCATGGGCGAGCAGCTCGCCCAGGTGATCAACGAGCACCATCCCACGCTCGCCTGCGGCGTCCCCACCATCTGGAACGGGCTGCTGGCCCTGGACACGCCGATCGACTTCTCGACCGTGCACGCCATCACCGCCGGCGGCGCCGCCGTGCCGCAGTCGCTCATCGAGGCCTTCGAGGACCGTTTCGGCGTCACCATCATCCAGGGCTGGGGCATGACCGAGACCAGCCCCCTGGCCGCCTTCGGGCTTCCCCCGGCACGGCTCAAGGACGGCCACGACGACATGTACTACAAGGTCAAGGCGGGCCGGATCGTGCCCGGCGTCGAGGTGCGCGTCGTGGCGCCCGACGGGACCGTCCTGCCCAACGACGGCACGTCGGTGGGCGAGTTCGAGATCCGCGGCCCGTGGGTCACCGGCTCGTACTACAAGGACGAGGACCCCTCCCGGTTCGACGACGGCTGGCTCTGCACGGGCGACGTCGGCACGCTCGACACCCAGGGGTACATGACGATCTCGGACCGGACGAAGGACGTGATCAAGTCCGGCGGCGAGTGGATCTCCTCGGTCGAGCTCGAGAACGCCGTGATGGCCCATCCCGACGTGTTCGAGGCCGCGGTGATCGCCGTCCCCGACCCGAAGTGGTCGGAACGCCCGCTGGTCGCCGTCGTGCCCAAACCCGGGCGCTCGCCCGCGCCGGCCGACCTCGTCGCGTTCCTCGCCGAGCGGGTGCCGCGCTGGTGGCTGCCCGACCAGTGGACGTTCATCGACGAGGTGCCCAAGACGAGCGTGGGCAAGTTCGACAAGAAGGTGATGCGCGCCGCGTACGCCGACGGCGACTACACGGTCCAGACGACGCCTCTGCCGAGGTGACCGGGCCGAGCGAGGCCATGGCGGACATGGCCGAGCGGATCGCCGGGATGGTGGAGGAGCTGACCGACATGGCCCTCGACGCGCTGCGCCGTGCCACGTCGGGCGACCCGGACTCGCTCGAGGCCGGGTGAGGCGCTCGCGCTCGAACGGCGCATCGTGCGGGCCCGCCGGGCCCTCGAGCGTGCCGTTGCCGTGCTGGGCGACGGCGCGAGCGCCGGGCGCGACGCTCTCGACGACGGCGCCTGAGCCGGCGGCGCGGTGCGCCTGTTCGTGGCCGCCTGGCCCGACGAGGAGACCCGGGAGCGCCTGGGCGCCCTCGTGCTCGGACGCGGGAAGGGCCTCCGCCCCGTCGGGCCGTCCCGCTGGCACGTGACGCTGCGGTTCCTCGGTGACGTCGACGGCGACGCTCGTCGACGCGCTCGGCGCAGGCCCTGGCCCGCGCCGCCGCGGCGCTCGCCGGGCCGGCCGCGCTGCCGCCTCGGGCCGGCGACGGCCTGGTTCACCGGCGTGCGCGTGCTGCAGCGTGCCCGCCGCCGGCCTCGACGAGGTCGCGGCTGCGGTGCGCGACGCCACGCGTCCCGCTCGTGCACGAACCGGATCCGGACGAGCCGCCGTTCAACGGCCACCTGACGCTGGCCCGGGCCAAGGGACGACTCGGCCCGACGGCCCGGGCCGCCCTCGAGGGCATCCCCTTCGAGGCCGAGTTCGACGTACCCCACGTCGACCTGGTGGCCTCCACCCCGTCGCCGCAGGGCCACGTGTACGACACGGTGGCCCGGGCCGAGCTCGGACCGGGGACCGCTGGGCGCGGAGGGTCCGCGCACCCCGATGCGGTGCTCATAGCCTGGTCCGGCGACATCGAGCACCACGAGCGGGCCCTCCCCACGGAGCAGATGCCTGCGGCGAGCTTGGCCATTCTGGGCTTCGTCGGCGCGATCGCGGCGATCTCTCTCGGTCTCCTGCTGGTCTTCCTGATTCACGCGGGCGTCTCCCGCGTACCGATGGAACGTTCTCGGCGAGAATCGCGAGCGACAGGGGGAGCGGGACGAGCTTCATCTCGAGGTCCACAAGCGCCAGGACGGATCCCTGTGGATCGTCGGCTACGTCGTGCGATCTCTTCATGCGCAAGGACCGCAGGCGTTCGCGGTGGACGAGCGTGCCGGTCGATCGGATCGACCTCGACCGCAGCCACGCCTACCCGATCTCTCTCCACCTGGAGCTGAAGCCGGACCGGTGAAAGCCGCCAGGCCGGCGAGGCACCGTCGACGCGGTACGCCTTCGCGCGACGCCTACCCGCCCGTCAGGAACTCCACCATGGACCCGGCGAGGAGCGCGGCCACGGAGCGCTGGAACGAGGGGGAGACGAGCAGCGCGGCGTCCGTCGGGTTGGCCATGTTGCCGCACTCGATGAGCACCTTGGGCACGGTGGTCAGGTTGAGCCCGGCCAAGTCGGAGCGGGGCTGAATGCCGTCGACACCGTCGTAGGTGCTCACCGGCATGCCCGACGCCTCCGCCATGAGGTTGCGCACGATCGTCCCGAAGGCGTACGACGAGCCGATCACGGCGTCGTTGGGCCCGTCGGCCACCGGGACGAGCACGGCGAAACCTCGCCCGGTCGGGGGCCCGCCGTCGGCGTGGATGTCGACCGCCACGTCGGCGTGCGCGGCGTCGATGATGGCGGCCCGCGTCGTCACGCACGGGCCGACGCCCGTGTTCGTCGGTCCGCGTCATGACCACGGTCGCGCCGGCCTGCTCCAGGTCCGCCTCGGAGGTAGGTCGCCACGTTGAAGTTGAACTGCGCCTCGGTGTAGCCGGTCGCGGTCTCGGTCCCCGTGGTGTCGCACGGCTCGTAGCCGGTGCCGTTCCACACCGGCTGGTCGATGATCTGCGGCGCGGCCCAGTTGTCGCCGTTGTGGCCCGGGTCGATGCCGATGACCTTGCCGTAGAGGGGAGCCGGGGCGCCGAGCGCCAGCCAGTAGCCCGCCACCGGACGGCGTCGCCGCCATGCCCACGACCGGCGCCGGGAGCTGCGTCCCACCGAGCGATCCGTGGAACCCGGCATCGCCGTACGTGAAGACGCCACCGTCGCTCGCCACCAGCCAGTAGCCACCACCGCCGGGTGCGACCGCCATCCCGGTGACCGGCGCGTTCAGCGGCGTGGCGCCGGCCGATCCCCAGAACCCGGCGTCGCCGTACGTGAACACGCCGCCGTCCGCGGCGACCAACCAGTAGCCGCGCCCGTCCGGCGTGGCCGCCATGCCCACGACGTTCGCGTTCAGCGGCGTGGCGCCGGCCGACCCCCAGAACCCGGCGTCGCCGAAGCTGAAGACCCCGCCGTCGGCGGCGACCAGCCAGTACCCGCGCCCATCCGGGGTGGCCGCCATGCCGACCACCGGCGCGTTGAGCCTCAGGCTGCCCGTCGAGCCCCAGAACCCGGCGTCGCCGAAGCTGAACACCCCGCCGTCGGACGCGACGAGCCAGTAGCCGCGCCCATCCGGGGTGGCCGCCATGCCGACCACCGGCGCGTTGAGCCTCAGGCTGCCGGTCGAGCCCCAGAACCCGGCGTCGCCGAAGGTGAAGACCCCGCCGTCGGCCGCGACCAGCCAGTAACCCTCGCCGCCGGGCGTGGCCGTCATACCGACCACGCCGGCGTTGGCCGCGCCGAGGGCGTTCGAACCGACGGGCGTCGACCCGAACGCCACCGTCGAGTTGGCGACGGGCCCGGCCGCACCGGCAGGACGGCCGCCGAGCACGCCCACGACGACGGCCGCCGGCAGCGCCGCCGCGAGCAGCGCCACCAGAGCCACCAGGGTCAGCGCCACCCGGTGGGCGCCGGCCCGGAGCCGGGCTCACCCCGTGCACTGGTTCACCGCGTCGATGAGGAGCCGGAGCCGCGAGAAGTGGAAGCGGTCGAAGCGGAAGGCCAGGCGGGGCAGTTCGGGGTGGTCGTCACGCTCGGGGGGAAAGGGCCCGGTCGTACGGATGGACCCGCGCAGCACGATGTCGGAGAAGCGCCGGTTCAGGTCCGCCAGCTCGGCCTTCGAGGGCTGCACCTGCATGCGCAGCACCAGCAGGTCGCCCACCCAGCGGATGGAGTGGTAGTTGCGGTAGAAGCCCAGGACCTCCTCGCTCGCCTCCTCCATCGTGTTGGTCACCTTGAACAGCGCGCGGTCCTCGGGGGAGACCCAACCCGATGCGATCGCCTCGTCCTCCAAGAAGCGCAGCCAGCCGTGCCAGTAGGTACCGCCGGGCGTCTCGACCATCACGACGGGCGCCGGCTCGGCCTTGCCCGTCTGCAGCAGCGTGAGCAGCTCGAAGGACTCGTCCTGGGTCCCGAAGCCCCCCGGCAGGATGGCGTAGGCGTGCGACTCCTTTATCAGCATGAGCTTGCGCGTGAAGAAGTAGCGCATCTCGACCAACTTGGGATCCTGCGCGATGAAGGGGTTCGCGTCCCCCTCGTGCGGCAGGCGGATGTTCACGCCGAAGGCGTGCTCTCGCCCCGCGCCCTCGAGCCCGGCCGCCATGATGCCGGGCCCGGCGCCGGTCACCACCATCCAGTCGGCCTCGGCCAGGCGGGAGGCGAGGTTTCTCGCCAGGATGTACACGGGGTCGTCGGGCCGGGTGCGCGCCGAGCCGAACATGGTGAGCTTGCGCACCGAACGGTAGGGGCGGAAGACGCGGAAGGCCTCCGCCATCTCGGCCAGTGCCGCGCTGGCGATTTTGAGGTCGCCGACCGACGTGCCTTCGCGGGCCATGTCGCCCAGCGTGCCGACCATGGCCTGGAGCTCGCGGGACTGCGCGGGCGAGAGCCTGTCGTTCTCGAAGAGGCCGTCGAACGCGGCGTCGCGCGCTTCGCGTACCTCCCGTGCCCGCGCCTGCGCCGCCTCTTCGCTCACGCGCCCGCGGGCGTGGCCAGCGCGTAGAGCGTGGAGCGCTGGACCAGGGGGCGACCGAGCGGCTCGACGATCGCCTCGAGCTCCTCGACGCCCATGCGCTGGCCGTGCGTGGCGCCGGCCGCCCGCGAGATGTTCTCGTCCATCAGCGTCCCCCCGAGGTCGTTGGCCCCCGCCCTGAGGACCTGGCGCGCTCCCTCCGCCCCCATCTTGACCCAGCTCACCTGGATGTTGTCGATGTCGCCCCGGTAGGCGATCCGCGCCACGGCGTGCATCAGCAGCGCCTCGCGGAACGTCGGCCCGCGGCGTGATCGGCGTTGCAGGTAGATCGGCGTCGCCATGTGCACGAACGGCAGCGGGACGAACTCGGTGAAGCCGCCCGTCTCGCGCTGGAGCGCACGCGTGCGCACGATGTGGCGCGCCCAGCTCACCGGCTGCTCCACGGAGCCGAACATGATGGTGATGTTCGAGCGCAGGCCGACCGAGTGCGCGGTGCGGTGCGCCTCGAGCCACTCGTCGGTCGACACCTTGTCGGGGCACAGCACGGCGCGCACCTCGTCGTCGAGGATCTCGGCCGCCGTGCCCGGCAGCGTCTTGAGCCCGGCCTCCTTGAGCCGTGTCAGGTACTCCGCCAGGTCGACGCCCGAACGCCGGGCGCCCTCGGTCACCTCGAGCGCGGTGAAGCCGTGGATGTGGATGCGCTCCGACGCGGCGCGGACCGCCCCCAGCACGTGCAGGTAGTAGTCGCCGTCGAAGCTCGGATGGATGCCGCCCTGGAGGCACACCTCGGTCGCCCCCTCCGCCTCGGCCTCGGCGACGCGCCGCGTCACCTCGTCGAGCTCCAGCAGGTAGGGCGCGCCGCGCAGGTTGAGCGAGAGCGGGCCCTTGGAGAACGCGCAGAAGCGGCACTTGAAGGTGCACACGTTGGTGTAGTTGATGTTGCGGTTGTGCACGAAGGTCACGGTGTCGCCGACGGTGTCGCGCCGCAGCTCGTCGGCCACCTCGGCCACCAGGCGCAGCTCGGGCCCGCGCGCCGAGAACAGCGTGACGATCTCGTCCTCCCCGACCTCCTGGCCGAGAGCGACACCGGCCAGGACCTCGCGCACGGCGGAGGACGTGCCCCGCGCCACGCCGGGCGGCGCCCCCGCCCCGGCTCCTGGTCCGACGAGCACCGGCGGGCTCGCCTCCCCGCCCGAGCACCAGGGGTCCTCCCGCGCCAGGCTCTCGGCGTCGGAGCAGTCGAGCACGCCGAAGCGCATGGCAGGGTCGAGCCAGCGCTCGGGGTCGAGGGCGTACTCGGGGTAGATGGTGAGCCGGGGCGCCAGCACGTGACCCGCCGCCTCCGTGGCCGCCCGCAGCACGTCGAGCGCCGGCCAGGCCCGCTCGGGGTTGACGTGGTCCGCCGTGACGGGCGACACGCCTCCCCAGTCGTCGATGCCGGCGGCCAGCAGCGGGGCCAGGTCGTCGGACAGGTTCGGCGGCGCCTGGACGTGGACCTCGGGCGGGAGCACGAGGCGGGCCGCCGCCACCGCCCACAGGAGGTCATCGGGCGGGCAGGGCCTGGCACGCGCCATCTTGGTGCCCGGTTTGGGCAGGAAATTCTGGACGATGACCTCCTGGACGTGCCCGTGGCGGGCATGGGAGGCAGCGATGGCCCGCAGCCCGGCCAGCTGCGCCGCCCGGTCGTCGCCGATGCCCACGAGGATGCCGGTGGTGAAGGGGATGGCGAGCTCGCCCGCCGCCTCGAGCGTGGCCAGCCGGCGGGCGGGGTCCTTGTCGGGCGCGCCCCGGTGCGCCGCCAGGCCCTCGGCGAGCGACTCGAGCATCATCCCCTGGCTCGCCGCCACCGGGCGGAGCCGGGCCAGCTCTTCGCGGAAGAGCGCCCCGGCGTTGGCGTGGGGGAGGAGGCCCGTCTCCTCGAGCACGAGTGCGCAGGCGTGGGCCAGGTAGTCGACGGTCGAGGCGTGGCCGTGCTCGTGCAGCCAGTCCCGCGCCTGCGGGTAGCGCAGCTCCGGGCGCTCGCCCAGGGTGAAGAGCGCCTCGTGGCAGCCGGCCTCCCGCCCGGCGCGGGCGATGGCGAGCACCTCGTCGGGGCTCAGGTACGGGCGCGGCCAGCCGGGCCGGGGCCTTGGCGAAGGTGCAGTACCCACAGCGGTCCCGGCACAGCATGGTCAGCGGGATGAACACCTTGGGCGAGAAGGTGACCCGGCGCCCGTGGGCCTCGTCGCGCTTCGCTCCCGCCAGGGCGACCAGGTCGGGAAGTGGGATCTCGAGCAGCTCGTCGTCGCTCAGCATTGGGGCCAATCTACGGGTCGGGAGCCGCCGGGGCGTCGTCCGGCGGAACGGGGCGGCCGGACGAAGGCATCCCGGCGGGCGTTCCCGTGGCGATCAGAACGTGGCCGCCTTGTCGGTCAGCGACTGGAGAAGCTCGTCGAAGGACTTGGCGAAGGCGTGCACGCCCTCGTCCTCGAGCGTCTGCTCGACGTCCTCCATGTCGATGCCCGTCTCACCGAGTTGCGCCAGCACCGCCTGGGCCGCGTCGGGGTCGGCGTCGATGGTGCGCTGCAGCGTGCCGTGGTCCTCGAACGCCCGCAGCGTCGGCTCGGGCATCGTGTTGACGCTCGACGGCCCGATCAGGTCGTCGACGTAGAGCAGGTCGGAGTAGGCGGGGTTCTTGGTCGAGGTCGAGGCCCACAGGGGGCGCTGGACGCGGGCGCCCAGCGCCGCCAGCGCTTCCCAACGCTCGCCTGCGAACGTGCGGTGGAAGTGCTGGTAGGCCACCTGGGCCTGCGCGACGGCGGCGTGGCCCCGCTGCGCCAGCACTGAAGCGTCGCCGCTGCCGCCGCTGCCGTCGCCGCCGGCCAGGGCCTCGAGCCGGCGGTCCACCTCGGTGTCGACCCGGCTGACGAAGAACGAGGCCACGCTGGCCACCCGGGACAGCTCGCTCGACCGGCCGGCGGCGACGAGCGCCTCCAGGCCGCGCAGGTACGCCTCCATGACCGCGTCGTAGCGGTCGAGCCCGAAGATGAGCGTGACGTTGATGCTGCGGCCCTCACCGATCAGCGTCTCTATCGCGGGCACGCCCGCGAGCGTCGCCGGGACCTTCACCAAGAGGTTGGGCTGCGCAATGGTGTCGTGCAGCCGCCGCGCATCTCGCACCGTGCCCTCGGTGTCGTGCGCCCGCGCCGGGGAGACCTCCAAGGAGACGAACCCGTCCTCCCCGTCGCTCTCGTCGTAGGTTTGGCGCAGCAGGTGGAGCGCATCCTTGATGTCGGTCGTCGCCATCTCCCAGTACGCCTCTTCGACCGTGTGGTCGGCCATGAGCGAGCGGAACTGGTCGTCGTAGGTGTCCTGGCCGCTGATCGCGTTGGCGAAGATGGTCGGGTTCGAGGTGATGCCGCGCACCCCGAGGGCGACGAGCTCGGCCAGCTGGCCTCCGTGCAGCCAGTCCCGGCGCAGATTGTCGAGCCACGGGCTCTGGCCGCCGATGGCGTAGAGGTCGTCGAGCTTGCTCATCGGTGTACCTCCGATCCTCGCCTGCTGGCGACGCCGGCTGCGCCGGCCTCTGGACGGCCAACCCTATCGAGCCGTGCCCCGCCCCCATTCGTGATGCGCGCGCTCACGTATCCTCGTGCGCCATGGCCTCTCGCATGCAGGTGCCGCCGAACAGCGACCTCACGCTCGGCATGACGTGCGTCGACAAGTCGACCCCGGGCCGGTGTGTCTGGCGCATGGTCGCCGACGAGCGCTTCGCCAACCCGGCCGGGATCATGCAAGGCGGGTTCCTGGGCGCGTTCGCCGACTCCACCATGGGCGCCGCCGCAGTCACGTCGGTCGGGGCACGCCGGGTCTTCGCCTCCAACGCCGAGATGAAGATCAGCTTCCTGGCCGCGGTGGCGCCGGGCTCGGAGCTCACCTGCACGGCCGAGGTGATCTCGGGGGGGCGCCGGATCGCCTTCGTGGAGGCCGGGATCGTCGCCGTGGCGCCCGGCGCGCCGGACGAGCGGCTGGTGGCACGGGCGTCGTCGACCTACGTGTTCAAGGACCGCGACTAGGCGCGACGTGGACGGACGCCACCGCCGGGTGGTTGCACTTCGCCCACCAACGGACCAGGATGGCGGGCCATATGCCAGCCTCCGACGACGACGCCGACACGGCCTGCGCCACGCAGGCGACGATGCCTTCCAGCTCACGGTCGACTACCTCAAGCAGGAGACCGTCCAACCGCTGCGCGGCCTCGGGCGCTACCTCTACATGGGCATCCTGGCCGCGTTCTGCGTGGCCTTCGGCCTCCTGCTGATCCTGATCGGGATCCTGCGCCTGCTCCAGACCGAGACCGGCACTGCGCTCACCGGGAACTGGTCGTGGGTGCCCTACGCTGTCGTGGTCTTCCTGGGCATCGTCATCCTGGCCTTCGCGGCCTCGCGGATCACAGCCGGGCCGGCCCAGGCGAAGATGCCCCAGGTCGAAGAGCGGCGCGCCGTGCGGTCGGCCGCGGAGCCGGCGGCGGTCGCGACGCAGCAACAGGGGGCGGTGACGGCGCAGGTGACGACCCAGGTGCCGACCCAGGTGCCGCCAGTGCGCCGACACAGGTGGAGACGCTGCTAGGAACACAAGAAGGCGCGGGGACAGAGGAGGAAGAGAGTTGATGCCGGGTACGACGACGACTCGAGCCAGGAGCAACGGGCGGATCATCACACGGGAGGACCTGCAGGCCGCCTACGCGCAGGTGATGGGCGAGGGCGAGGCGACGGCGCGCGCCGCCGCGCCGCGCGGGCTGGCCATCGCCGGCGCCGTCGCCATCGTCGTGATCACGCTGGCCTTCCTCGCCGGTCGGCGGCGCGGCCGCGCCACCTCGGCCGTCGTCGAGATCAGAAGGCTCTGACGTGGACCTGCTGCTCCGTCGGTTCCTCCGCGCCGGAGTCCGCCGCGGGCTGGGCGGCCACTGGTACTGGTTCCTGCTGGCCGGGGCGACGTTCTTCATGCGCCGGGTCCTCAACGAACGGTCCGGGCCCGTCTCCACGCTCAAGGTCGCGCCGGGCGAGCAGCTGCTCATCACGGTGCGCGACCGCAAGACACCGCCCCCGCCGGCCGTCGACGCCTGACCGGGGTGGGCGCCACCCTCTCGGCGGGGGAGCGCGTGCTCCTCATCGACCCCAAGGACCGCCGGTACCTCCTCACGCTCGTGGCGGGCGCCTCCTTCCACACCCACGCCGGCGTCCTGGCTCACGACGACATCATCGGCGCCACCGAAGGCTGCACCGTGACGGGCTCGACCGGCCGCGGCTTCCTCGTCCTCCGCCCGACGTTGAGCGACATCGTCCTCAAGATGCCCCGCGGAGCGCAGGTCATCTACCCCAAGGACCTGGGTGCCATCCTCATCGCCGCCGACATCGCTCCCGGCTGCCGCGTGCTCGAGGCGGGGGTCGGCTCGGGTGCGCTCTCCATGACCGTGCTGCGCGCCGGCGCGTCGGTGATCGGCTACGAGCTCCGCGAGGACTTCGCCGAGCGAGCCCGTGCCAACGTGCACGCCGCCCTGGGTCCCGACTCGCCCTACCGGGTGGAGATCCGCGACGTCACCGAGGGCATCGACGAGCGCGACCTCGATCGGATCCTCCTCGACATGCCCGAGCCCCACAACGTGGTCGCGGCCGCCGCCGCGGCGCTGCGCCCGGGCGGGATCCTGCTGGCCTACCTGCCCACCATCAACCAGACCGCGCTGCTGCGCCAGGCCCTGGCCGACGACGCCTCACCCTTCGGTCTGGCCGAGACGCAGGAGATCATGCGCCGCACCTGGCACATCGAGGCCCGCTCGGTGCGGCCGGACCACCGCATGGTGGGCCACACCGGCTTCTTGACCACAGCGCGCCGACTCGCCGCGTAGGCGGTGGATCGAGGCCTTCCCGCTACGCCGGCCGTGGGGCGGGGTCGCCCGGGCGTGCCGGGCGCTCAGTCGCGGAAGTCAGTCCTTCTCGATGAAGATGCACTCGCCGGGGCACTCCTCGGACGCCTCGACGACCGCGTCCTCGAGCTCCTCGGGCACCCCGGCCATGCCGGCCGACCCGCCCGGCTCGCTCTTGACGGCGTCGCCCTCCTTCACGTAGGCGAGGCCGTCGTCGAGCAGGGTGAAGACGGCCGGCGCGATCTCTTCGCACAGGCCGTCGCCCGTGCAGAGATCCTGATCGATCCAGACCTTCATCCCTGAGTCACTCTCTTCCCTCGTTCGCGCCCCGCCCGACGGGTCACGAGGACCGTACTGAGGCGCTCCGCGAGACGTCAATCCCGACCGGCGGACCCCCTCAGCGTACCCGTTCGCACCGGCGGAAGAGGTGCACCGACGGCGACCCCTGGTTGCGGCTGCACCGGGCAAGTCCAGGGCTAGGGTGAGGTGCGGTGGCAGAGATCCCCGACGAAGACGCAGCCCAGGTCGAGGCGCTCCGCGCCGAGCTGGTGGACGCGGAGGACGAGATCCACGCGCTCCGGCGCGGCTCCAGGAGAGCCCCGGTCGCGTGCAGGCACTCGAGGAGCGCCTGCTCGAGTCGAAGGGGCAGCTGGCGCAGGCGACGTCGCAGAACGAGAAGCTCACCTTCACGCTGCAACAGGCCAAGGAGCAACTGGCCACGCTGCGCGAGGAGGTGGAGAAGCTCACGCAGCCGCCGGCGGCCTACGGCACCTTCCTCGCCGTCAACGAGGACGGCACGGTCGACGTCTTCTCGAGCGGCCGCAAAATGCGGGTGAGCCTCCATCCCGACATCGACCCGGGAGCCATCAGGAAGGGCAACGAGGTGGTGCTCAACGAGAGCCTCAACGTCGTCCTGGTCCGCGAGGGCGAGCTCGCGGGCGAGGTGGTGACGCTCAAGGAGCAGCTCGAGGACAAGCGGCGTTGCGTCATCTACGCCCGAGCCGACGAGGAGCGCGTGGCCGAGCTCTCCGACGACATGATCGGGACGAAGCTGCGCGCCGGCGACTCGCTCCTCCTCGACGTGCGCACCCAGCTGCTCATAGAGAAGCTGCCCAAGCTCGAGAGCGAGGAGCTCGTGCTCGAGGAGGTGCCCGACATCACCTACGCGGACGTCGGGGGCCTCGACACCCAGATCGAGGCGATCACCGACGCGGTCGAGCTCCCGTACATGCACCGCGATCTCTTCGTCGAGTACTCCCTGCCCGCCCCCAAGGGCATCCTGCTCTACGGGCCGCCCGGGTGCGGCAAGACCCTCATCGCCAAGGCCGTCGCCAACTCGCTGGCCAAGAAGGTGGCCCAGAAGACCGGCAACGACAACGTCCGCAGCTTCTTCCTCAACATCAAGGGGCCCGAGCTGCTCAACAAGTACGTGGGCGAGACGGAGCGCCAGATCCGCCAGGTGTTCCAGCGGGCCCGTGAGAAGGCCGACGAGGGCATGCCGGTCATCGTCTTCTTCGACGAGATGGAGTCCCTGTTCCGCACCCGCGGAACGGGCATCAGCTCCGACATGGAGTCGACCATCGTGCCCCAGCTCCTGGCCGAGATCGACGGCGTCGAGTCGCTGCGCGACGTGATCGTGATCGGCGCCTCCAACCGCGAGGACCTCATCGACCCGGCCATCCTGCGGCCCGGACGCCTCGACGTGAAGATCAAGATCGAGCGGCCCAACGAGGAGGCGGCGGCGCAGATCTTCAGCCGCTACCTCCGGTCCGACCTGCCCCTCGACGCCGGAGAGGTGAGCCGGCTCGGCGGCGGCGACCCCGACAAGGCCGTCCTGGCCATGATCGAGAAGACCGTGGCCGACATGTACCGGGAGGACGACGAGAACCGCTTCTTGGAGGTCACCTACCAGAACGGCGACAAGGAGATCCTCTACTACCGCGACTTCGCCTCGGGCGCCATGATCGAGAACATCGTGCGGCGGGCCAAGAAGCTGGCGATCAAGCGGGTCATCGCCGGCGACACGCCCGGCATCCGCACCTCGGACATGCTCGAGTCGATCCGCCAGGAGTACAAGGAGAACGAAGACCTGCCCAACACCACCAATCCGGACGACTGGGCCCGGATCTCGGGGAAGAAGGGCGAGCGCATCGTCTACGTCCGCACCCTGCTGAGCGAGGACCGCGAGGTGCACGGGGGCCGTTCCATCGAGCGGGTGGGCACCGGGCAGTACCTCTAGACGTTAGGGTCGCGCCGTGGCCACCACGAAGGTGTGCGGCATCGAGACCGAGTACGGAATCCACTCACCCGGCGCCGAGCAGAACCCGATCGCCGCGTCGTCCGTCCTGGTCAACGCGTACGCGGCCGACGTCGAGCAGAAGATCGGCTGGGACTTCGAGGACGAGACGCCGGGAAACGACGCCCGCGGCTTCGCCCGTGAGGGCTCGCTGGCCCCGATGGTCGAGACCCATCTGGCCAACACCGTCCTCACCAACGGGGCGCGCTTCTACGTCGACCACGCCCACCCGGAGTACTCCAGTCCCGAGTGCCTGACCCCGCTGGAGTGCCTCGTCTACGACAAGGCCGGGGAGGAGGTCCTGCGGCGCGCCATGACCGCCGCCGCCCTGCGCATGCCCGAGCAGCCGGCTCCCGTCGTGCACAAGAACAACTCCGACGGCAAGGGCAACTCGTACGGCTGCCACGAGAACTACATGATGGACCGTTCGGTGCCCTTCGCCAAGGTGATAGAGGGAGTGGTGCCCCACTTCGTCTCGCGCACCCTCTTCACCGGCTCGGGCAAGGTCGGAACCGAGACGGCGGCGCTCGACTCGGAGACGGTCCACTACCAGATCTCGCAGCGGGCCGAGTTCTTCGAGGAGATCGTCGGGCTTGAGACGACGCTCAAGCGGCCCATCGTCAACACGCGCGACGAGCCGCACGCGGATCCCAAGCGCTTCCGCCGGCTCCACGTGATCGTCGGCGACGCCAACCTGTCCGAGATCGCCACGTTCCTCAAGGTCGGGACGACCGCCATCGTGCTGGCCATGGTGGAGGACGACGTCGGGCCCGACCCGCGACCTTTCTCTCAGCGATCCGGTCCGCGCCCTGCACGCGGTGTCGGCCGACCTCTCCCTGTCGCGGCCCCTCGCCATGACGGACGGATCCACGGCCACCGCGCTCGACCTGCAGTGGGAGCTGTTCGGTGCCGCCCGCAAGTACGCCGAGGAATGCGGGCTGACCGCGCTCGGCGACGACGGCACGGTGGGCGCGCTCGTCCTGAGCACTGGGAGTCCGTGCTCGAGGGTCTCGAGTCCGACCCCTCCTCGTTGGCCGACACGCTCGACTGGGTGGCCAAGCACGAGTTGCTGCTGGCCTACCGGGAGCGCCACGGGTGCGGCTGGCGCGACCCTCGGGTGGCGGCGCTGGCGCTCCAGTACCACGACCTGCGACCGGACAAGTCGGTCTACCGCCGCCTGGGTCTGCGCACGCTCGTCGATCCGGCCCTCGTGAGCTCCGCCGTCGCGGAGCCCCCGGTCGGGACGAGGGCGTGGTTCCGGGGCAAGTGCCTGGCGCGCTGGCCCGACGCCGTCGTGACCGCGAACTGGGACTCTTTGGTGTTCGACGTCGGCGCCGATCCGTTGCGGCGCGTCCCTATGATGGACCCCCTGAAGGGAACGGCCGAGCACACCGCCGCACTGCTGGCCCAGAGCACCGGACCGGCGGACTTGCTCGAACGGCTGAATTCTTAGGCGACAAAGGATCTCAGGCGACAGCGGCGACACATTCGAGGTACACAGAACGGATCGACGATCATGGCTGAGCAGGAACAGAGAAGGAAGGGCTCGGGGACACGCTCCACCGAAGTCGAAGAAGAACCGGCTGAGGCCGTCCCGGCGGCCTCCGAGCGGGGCGAGAAGATCAAGGCGGAGCTGGACGACCTCCTCGACGAGATCGACGAGGTCCTGGAGGACAACGCCGAGGAGTTCGTCCGCAACTACGTGCAAAAGGGCGGCCAGTAACCAACCGTGGCGTTGCCCCTCTTCCCCCCGGAGCATGATCCGGGCCCGGACTTCGCCGGCCTGCTCCGGTTGACCTCGGGCCCGCCCCTGCCGCCCCTCCGTCCGGCCGAGCCGGGCCAGGCGCTGACCGTGGCCCACGGCACGACGGTGGTGGCGTTGCGCGACGCCGAGGGCGTGGTGATGGCGGGGGACCGACGTGCCACGGCCGGCAACATCATCGCCCACCACGCCATGGACAAGGTGTTCCCCGCCGATCGCTTCTCGGCCGTGGCCATCGCCGGGACCGCCGGCATGGCGATGGAGATGGTGCGCCTCTTCCAGGTGCAGCTCGAGCACTACGAGAAGGTCGAGGGGTCGACCCTGTCGCTCGAGGGCAAGGCCAACCAGCTGGCCCAGATGGTCCGCCAGCACCTGCCGATGGCGATGCAGGGCCTGGCGGTCGTGCCCCTCTTCGCCGGCTACGACACCGCCCGCGGCACGGGGCGCATCTTCAACTACGACGTGACCGGCGGCCACTACGAGGACACCGACTTCCAGGCCACCGGTTCGGGCGGACGCGACGCCCGCAGTACGGTCAAGTTGGGCTGGCGCGAGCGCCTGCCGCGGGAGGAGGCGCTCGACCTGGCCGTCCAGTCGCTCTACGACGCGGCGGACGAGGACTCGGCCACCGGGGGACCCGACCCGGTGCGCGGCATCTACCCGATCGTCGCCGTGGTCGACGTGGACGGGTATCGGCAGGTGCCCGAGGAGGACGTGGCCGAGCGCTTCGCCGCGCTCGTGGCCCGCAAGCAGGCGGAGCGTGCGACATGAGCATGCCCTACTACGTCGCGCCCGAGCAGGTCATGAAGGACCGGGCCGAGTACGCCCAGAAGGGCATCGCCCGCGGGCGTTCGCTCGTGGCCACCACCTACGACGTCGGCATCGTGATCGTGGCCGAGAACCCGTCGCGGTCACTGCACAAGATCAGCGAGATCTACGATCGCATCGCCTTCGGCGGGGTCGGGAAGTACAACGAGTACGACCAGCTCCGCGTGGCCGGTGTCCGGCACGCGGACACCAAGGGGTTCGCCTTCAGCCGCGAGGACGTCGACGCCCGGTCCCTGGCCAACTTGTACGCGCAGTACCTGGGCAACGTGTTCACCCACGAGATGAAGCCGCTCGAGGTCGAGATCCTCGTGGCCGAGCTCGGCGACACCGAGAACCAGCTGTACCACATCGCCTACGAGGGAACCATCACCGACGAGGAGCGCTTCAGCGTCCTCGGCGGCGACGCCGAGACGATCACGGAGCGGGTCGCCGCAGCCTGGCAGGCTGATTGGGACCTGGCCGGCGCGCTCGAGGCGGCGGCGGCGGCGTTGGCCGGGCCCGACCGCACCCTGGGCGCGGGCGACCTCGAGGTCGCCACGCTGAGCCGGGGCAACGGTCGTCGGACCTTCCGGCGCGTCCAGGGAGAGGAGCTGGCCGGACTGCTGGCCTGACCGGCGGTACGGTGGCCTGGTGGATCGGCGCATCTTCGGGATCGAGAACGAGTACGGGGTGACCTTCACCCTCCGTGGACAGCGTCGCCTCAGCCCCGACGAGGTGGCACGGTACCTGTTCCGGCGGGTGGTGTCGTGGGGGCGCTCGTCCAACGTCTTCCTCGAGAACGGGGCGCGGCTCTACCTCGACGTCGGGAGCCATCCCGAGTACGCGACGCCCGAGTGCGACCGCATCGGCGACGTGGTGATCCACGACAAGGCGGGGGAGTGGATCCTGGCGCAGCTCGTCACCGGAGCCCAGGCCCGCCTGCGCGAGGAGGGCATCCGCGGCGAGGTCTACCTCTTCAAGAACAACACGGACTCGGTCGGCAATTCGTACGGCTGCCACGAGAACTACCTCACCGAGCGCAACGACGAGTTCAACCGCTACACCGAGGTGCTGATCCCCTTCCTCGTGTCGCGACAGATCTACGCCGGAGCGGGCAAGGTGCTCCAGACGGCACGCGGCGCGGTGTTCTGCCTCAGCCAGCGGGCCGAGCACATCTGGGAAGGGGTCTCCTCGGCGACGACGCGGAGCCGCCCCATCATCAACACGCGCGACGAGCCCCACGCCGACGCCGAGCGGTTCCGACGGCTGCACGTCATCGTCGGCGACTCCAACATGAGCGAGTACGCCACGTTCCTCAAGGTCGGGACGACGTCGATCCTGCTGACCATGCTCGAGGACGCCTCGACGGTGCTGCGGGACCTCACGCTCGAGAACCCGATCCGCGCCATCCGCGAGATCAGCCACGACATCACGTGCCAACGCCGGGTGCGGCTGGCCAACGGGCGCGAGATGCGGGCCCTCGACATTCAGACGGAGTACCTCGAGCGCGCGCTCAAGTTCCGGGAGCGCCGCGGGCTCTCGGCGGAGGAGGACCAGGCGCTCGACATGTGGGAGCACTGCCTGAAGGGGCTCGAGGCCGACCCCACCTCGCTCTGGCGCGAGTGCGACTGGGTGGCCAAGCACCGCCTCGTCGAGCAGATGCAGGCCCGCCATGACGTTTCTCTCTCGCACCCCAAGGTGGCGATGATCGACCTGATGTACCACGACGTGGACCGGAGCCGCGGGCTCTTCTACAAGTTGCAGCAGCGGGACCAGGTGGAGCGCACCTGCACCGACGAGGCCATCTCCGAGGCGATGACCAAGCCACCCGAGACGACCCGGGCCCGCCTGCGCGGCGCCTTCGTCAAGCGAGCAAAGGAGAGACGTCGCGACTTCACGGTGGACTGGGTCCACCTCAAGCTGAACGACCAGGCGCAGCGCACCGTGCTCCTCAAGGACCCGTTCAAGTCGCACGACGAGCGGGTGGAGCGCCTCATCCAGTCCCTGTGACGGCCTCGTAGAGTTGAAGGCACATGTTGAACCTCGACCCGGCAAAGCTCCTGGTGATCGCCGTGGTCGCCATCATCCTCCTGGGGCCTGACCGCCTGCCGCAAGTGGCCCGCCAGGTGGGGGCGGCCTGGCGCTCGTTCAACGAATTCCGCCACCGCATGGAGAGCGAAGTTCGCAACACCATGCCCGACCTCCCCTCGACCTCGGAGATCGCCCGCCTCGCCCGCTCGCCCTCCGCTCTGCTCAACCACCTCTCCTCCATGTCGGACTCGCCGCCCTCGACCAACGGCGACGCGGAGGCCGCCGTCGACGCCGCCGCCGATGCCGCGGGCGTGGGCGACGACGTGACTGCGCCCGACGGCGCGGATGCGGATGCGGATGCGAGCACGTGTGGATGCGAGCTGGGCCGACCCTTCCGCCGGCAACGGAGTGTCCGCAGCGGTGCCGGCACCGGATGAAACGGGCGAACAGGACGCCCCCGTGTTCCGGGCCCCGCCGCCGCCGCCGGTGATCATCAGGCCAACCGGCGACCCCGGGCGCCCGCGACGAGCCCCTCGACGCCCCGCTGCCCGCCGCGACACCGACGCCCCGCCTGGTGCGCCCGGACCCGGAGGTGGTGGCTCCCGGCGACCCCACCCTGAATTGAGGCGCCGCCCGTGGTGACGATGCCGTTCACGGCCAAACGCAAGAGCCGTCCCTCGCCCGACAGCATGACGCTGAGCGAGCACCTGGGCGAGCTGCGCCACCGGGTCGTCGTGTGCACGGTCGCGTTCGTCGTCGCCGCCACGTTCTGCGTCTTCGCCTACGAGCCGATCCTGCACTTCCTCCTCAGGCCCCTCTGCACCGTCGACGCGGCGACGAGGCATCACACGAGCGGGGCCGGATCGCTCATCTTCACGTCGAACGGGACCTGCAACCTCTTCGTCACCTCGCCGCTCGACGGGTTGGCGCTCCGGGTCAAGATCTCCGTGTTCGGCGGCCTCGTGCTGGCCTCGCCGGTGATCCTGTTCCAGCTCTGGCGCTTCGTCACGCCGGGCCTCAAGGCCTCGGAGCGCCGCTACGCCATCCCCTTCGTGCTGTCCTCGTTCGCCCTGTTCCTGCTGGGCGCGGCCACGGCGTACCTGACCCTTCCCCACGCGCTCGGTTGGTTGCGCTCGGTCGGGGGTCCCGACCTGGTCAGCATCTACGACCCGATCCCGTATTTGGGATTGATCCTGCTGATGATGGCGCTCTTCGGCCTGACCTTCGAGTTCCCGGTGGTGCTCGTCTCGCTGGAGCTCGCGGGCGTGGTCAGCCCGGCGCGACTGCTGCGCTCGTGGCGATGGGCGGTCATCATCATCGTCGTGGTCGCGGCGGTCTTCACGCCGAGCTCCGACCCATTCTCCATGCTGGCCCTCGCTCTGCCGCTCGTCGTGTTCTACTTCATCTCCATCGGCATCGGGAAGCTGCTCGGGCGTTGACGACGTCCTCATGGCCCGTCCGCGAGGCGGGCGGCGCGGCCGACTTCGAGGCCGACCTTCCCTTCACTCTCGACGAATTCCAGCGCGAGGCCATCCATGCCCTGGAGGCCGGCCACTCCGTGCTCGTCTCCGCGCCGACCGGTTCGGGCAAGACGCTCGTGGCCGCCTTCGGCGTGCGCCGCGCCCTCCGCGCGCGTGGCAAATCCTTCTACACCACGCCGCTCAAGGCGCTGTCGAACCAGAAGTATCTGGAGCTGGTCGCCACCTACGGCCACGAGCACGTCGGCCTCCTCACCGGCGACACCACCCTGCGCCCGAGGGCGCCCGTGGTGGTGATGACGACCGAGGTGCTGCGCAACATGCTGTTGGCCGGGTCGGACCTGCTCGAGGGGCTGCACACCGTCGTTCTCGACGAGGTCCACTTCATTCAGGACCCCTACCGCGGCGGCGTCTGGGAGGAGGTTCTCGTCCTCTGCCCGCCCCAGGTGCGCTTCGTGTGCCTGTCGGCGACGGTCAACAACGCCCAGGAGCTGGGCGGCTGGCTCCGCTCCGTCCGAGGTGACACGGCGGTCGTCGTCGAGCGCCATCGCCCGATCGACTTGTGCCACCACTTCGCCGTGCACCGGCGCGAGGACGAGGCGACGCTCCTGATGCCGTTGCTGGAACCGAACGGGAAGCCGGCGGGCGAGGGGCTGCGCGTCGACCAGGCGTGCCGGCGGGCGCTGCAGGTGCGACCGGGCCGGTGGAACGGGCGCGGGCCCCGCCTGCCCTACCGGGCTCCCCGGCGCACCGAGATGGTCGAGGAACTGGGCGCCCGCGACATGCTCCCCGCCATCGTCTTCATCTTCAGCCGCGCCGCCTGCGACGACGCGGTGCGCCAGATGCTGCGCGACGGCGTGCGCCTCACCGACTCCAACGAGCGCGCCGCCATCCGCCGGGTCGCCGAGCGCCGCGTCGAACCTCTCGACGACGACGACCTGCGGGTCCTCGGGTACGACGAGTGGCTCGAGGGGCTCGAGCGCGGCCTGGCCGCGCACCACGCCGGGCTCGTGCCCCTGTTCCGCGAGACGGTGGAGGAATGCTTCGCCGCCGGGCTGCTCAAGGTCGTCTTCGCCACCGAGACGCTCTCTCTGGGCATCAACATGCCGGCCCGGTCGGTCGTCATCGAACGCTTCACCAAGTACGGCGGGTCGGGTCGGGCCATGCTCACCTCGGGCGAGTACCTCCAGCTGACCGGCCGCGCCGGGCGGCGCGGCCTCGACGAGGAGGGTCACGCGGTGGTGGCCTGGTCCAACGAGGTGCCGTTCGCAGAGGCGGCGAGGGTCGCCTCGGCCCCCCCGCCCGACCTGCGTTCGGCCTTCCGGCCCACCTACAACCTGGCCGTCAACCTCGTCTCGCGGTTCGACCGTGCCACCGCCGAGCAGGTATTGGAACGCTCGTTCGCCCAGTGGCAGGCCCGCAAACCGGACCTCGTCTCGCGCCAGCTGGGGCACCGTCTCGCCGTCTTGGAGGAGACCGGCTACGTCGACGGGTGGGAGCTGACGGATGCCGGCCGGTGCCTCTCCCGCATCTACCACGAAGCCGACCTCCTCGTGGCCGAGGCGCTCGGAACGGGGCTCTGCGAGGGGGCGGAGCCCTCCGTCCTGGCCGGCGTGCTCTCCGCGGTCGTCTTCGAGCCCCGCCGGGCCAGGCGCCTCTTCGCCCACGGGCCTCCGGCGCGTCGGGGCGCGGCCCGGCGTGGGGCGTGCAGGACCGCTTGGGGGAGGGCCGCCGGCTCGAGCTGGCGCGGCGGTGCGAGGCCGTCGGAGTGCTCGCCGAACGGCTCCGCGGCATCGAGGAAGCGCACTTCGTCCCCCGCACGAAGCAGGCGGCGCCCGGTCTGGCGACCGCCGTGGCGTCGTGGGCACGCGGGGCGCCCTTCGCCACCGCGCTCGCGGTGGCCGGCCGAGACGTCGGCGAGCTCGCCCCGGGGGACTTCGTGCGCACCGTGAAGTCCGTGGCCGACCTGGCGCAGCAGGTTTCGCACGTGGCTCCCGACCCGGCCGTGGCCGCCGCGGCGCGCGAGGCGGTCGACATGCTGCTGCGCGGGGTCGTGGCCGGGGGGCTGCCAGTGGGCTGATCCCATCCGCCACGAACGCGTCACCCTCGTTCTATGGTTGACCGGGCATGTTCCCCTACTCCGAAGAGCGCTTCAGCGCGGACGAGGCGACGCTCCTCCGGCGGTACGTCACCAACCTCGACCAGCCGGTGTTCGCCCTGGTCAACCTGCCTGAAGTGGTCAAGGGAGCACTCTTCGCCCGTTACTCGCGGTCGCCCAAGAGCCTGCGCCGCCTGTTCCTCGACGAGTTCGTGCGCGACCTCGACGTGTCCGGCGACGCCACCCTCGACGCCACGGTCGGGCTGGCCCGGGCGGAGGAGCTCTACGAGCGGGTCTTCGTCGAGTACGGCGACGATTCGGTGGCCCAGCTCGGCGGCGTCCACCTCGCCTGCGAGCAGGCCTCCAACGTGCTCTCCAAGGTGCTCGAGTGGGGCCGCCTCATGGCCTACCTGGAGCAGTCGACCCGATACATCGCGTACAACCAACGCCTGGCCAACGGCCAGTACCGGTACTACCGCCCGCCCGAGATCCTCGACTCGCCGCACGGAGCCCGCTACGTCGGCGAGATGGACCGCGTCTTCGACACCTACGGCGAGCTCCTGCCCCGCCTGCAGGCGTGGGTCGCCGAACTCTTCCCGCAACAGGCGGGCGACAGCGACTTCGTCTACCGTCAGGCGACGCGGGCCAAGTCGCTCGACGCGCTGCGCGGCCTCCTGCCCGCCGCCTCGCTCTCCAACATCGGCATCTACGGAACGGGCCAGTCCTACGAGCAGCTTCTCCTGCGCATGCGCGCCCACCCGCTCCCCGAGGCGCGGTCCTACGCCGATCTCATGCTGGTCGAGCTGCGCAAGGTGATCCCGTCATTCCTCCAGCGGGTCGACGTGGCCGACCGGGGCGGGGAGTGGACGGCCTATCTCGCCGCCACCCAGCGGGACACAGGGCGCCTCGTGGAGCGCCTCTGGCCCGATCTCGACCCGGCTGCAGCGCCCGCCGCCGACGCGGACCGGCTCCGAGGCCGAGGTGACGCTGTTGGACTTCGACCCCGACGGCGAGGAGAAGGTTCTCGCCGCGGCTTGCTTCGCCCAGCTCGGGGTCTCCGAGCGCGAGGTGGCCCGGCGCGTGCGCCAGCTCGGCCACGACGACCGCGTCGCCCTGCTCCGCGCCTACGTCGGCGACCGCCGGAACCGGCGGCACCGTCCCGGCCGCGCCTTCGAACGGACCGACTACCGGTTCGAGCTCGTCACCGACTACGGCGCCTTCCGCGACCTCCAGCGCCACCGCATGCTCACGATGGAGTGGCAGCGGCTCGGGATCGGGCTCGGCTACGACATGCCCGACCTCGTGGCCGAGGCCGGTCTCGGGGAGCGCTACGACGAGGCCGTCGGGCGGGCCGAGGACCTCTACCGCTCCCTGCGCGCCGATTACCCCGAGCATGCGTCGTACGCCGTCGCGCTGGCCCACCGGATCCGCTACGTCATGCAACTGAACGCGCGCGAGGCCGTCCACCTCATCGAGCTGCGCTCGGGCCCCCAGGGCCACCCGGCCTACCGCCGTGTGGCCCAGGAGATGCACCGGGCGATCGCCGAGGTGGCGGGGCACCGCGCCCTGGCCGAGGCCATGACGTTCGTCGACCACGGGGCGACCGATCTCGAGCGGCTCGAGCCCGAGCGCCGGGCCGAACGCCGCCGGGTGGAGAAAACTGCAGTGCGTTGACCAAAAAACTGCAACGCATTGACCAGGAGATACCGTCGTTTTCCCTGGTCACGGGCCACATGCGCACCTTGACGACCCCACCCCCCCGATGAATAAGGTACGGCGCAGTCCCTGAGGCCCGCAGCAAGTGAACTGCTGATGTCGGGAGGGGGATGTTGCTGTGAAAGGCGGGAGCTGGCCCTGGGGGTCGAGTAGAGAACGTGTTGCGTGTCCGGCAGGTCCGGGCCTGCAGGACGGCGCCAAAGACCCCAGGGCGAGCCCGCCCGAGCACCCAGGCCCGGCCCGGCCCGAGCGGCCCAGGAGGCCCGCACGAAGCGATTGAGCGCCCTGTGCAAACGTCTATGCTCCGGCGGACCATGGCGACCAAGAAGAAGGACAGGGCCGAAGAGATCGACGCGGCCGAGCCCGAAGCCCGAGGCTCGAGATCGAGGAGGAGGAGCTCGACGCCGAGCTCGACGAAGAGGACCTCGACGTCGACGCGCTCGTCGAGGACCCGCTCGAGGACGACGACGACGTCGCTGTCATCGATGACGACGAGGAAGAAGACGAGGTCGACGAGATCCTCACCGCGTCGCCCGCCGCCGTGGTCGAGCGCTCCGGCGACGGCGACGAGGAAGAGGAGGAAGAAGAGCCCGACGACGAGGACGTCGAGGCCAGCCTCGACGTCATCTTGAAGGAACGCCTCGTCGTCGAGGACGAACCCGAGGACGAGGAGGCCACGGACCAGGAGGACAAGGCGGAGGGGAACGAACGCGTGCTGCCGAAGCAGCCCGACGAGTTCGTGTGCCGCTCCTGCTTCCTGGTCAAGCACCCGAGCCAGCTGGCCGACAAGAAGAACATGCTCTGCCGGGACTGTGTCTGAGGAGAACGGCTCGCCGGCGGATGCCGGACCGCCGGCGTCGGAGACGGAGTCGGAGCCTCGTGGCGACGATGCGGATCCGGTGCGACGCGCCCTGGAGCTGTGCGTGTTCGCACCGGTCGGACTGGCCCTGACCGCGGTCGAGGACTTGCCTGCGCTCGCGACCAAGGGACGCGAGCGCGTCGAGCTCGAGCTGTCCAACGCGCGCGTCGTCGGCCGGTTCATGGTTTCTCGCGCCCGCCGCGAGATCGCCGGCCGTCTCGGCACGGCGCGCGAGCGACCGGCGCGGTCGGCGGACGAGTCGGGTTCGCCGGTGGACACCCACTCGACCGGTCCCGCGACGGACCGTCCGGCGCCCGACCGGGCGGCAGCCGAGGTGGTCGAGCGCGCCCTGGCCGACTACGACACCCTCAGCGCGTCGCAGGTCGTGCGCCGCCTCGAGAGCCTCGGGCCCGAGCAGCTCCAGGCGGTCCAGCGCTACGAGGCGTCGACGCGCAACCGGAGGACCATCCTCAACCGGGCCGGCCAGCTCCTCGAGCACGGACCATCGGCGGGAGCGGTCGACTAGGACCGGCAGCAGCGCGACCCCACCCGATGGAGCAGACCCGAGCCGCCACACCCGGCGATCACGCTGCGTGCGCCCAGCTGCTCGCCGGGGCGCTGGCAGAGGCCCAGGCCTCACACGGGGGACCGGCGCTCGTCGGCGGGGCCACGCCCGAGGGATTGCTGGGTCGATGGGCGGCTGCGGGAGAGGAGGACAGGGCGGAGGTGTTCGTGGGGGAGTTCAGCGGCGCCGTCGTCGGCCTGGCTGCGGTGACCGTCGGCCCGTGGCTCCCCGGTGCCTCACCCCGGGCCCTGGTCGAGTGCTGCTACGTGGAGCCCGAGGGCCGCGGCGTCGGCGTGGGCACGGCCCTGCTCGGGGCTGCTCTGGGTTGGTGCGAGGCCCGGGGCTGCGACGAGGTCGACGCCCTGGCCCTGCCCGGGGACAGGTCGACCAAGCAACGCCTCGAGGGGGCCGGGTTCAGCGCCCGGCTGCTCACCCTCAGCCGACGGTTGGGCTGAACCGGCGCTCGGCGTTGGCCCTGGGCGGGGGCGGGGGAGGGATGCGCAGCCCCAGGAGCTTGGCCAGCGCCGGCACCGAGCCGGAGGCATGGCGGGCCGCCTGCTGGGCCACCTCGTCGTTGGGGATGCCGGCCGGCTTGACCGTCCGGCGTACGGGCGAGGCCACGACCGTGTCGAGCAGGCGCAGCCACTCCTCCGGCGGCAACTCGGCCGTCATCGCCTGCCCGGCGGCCTCGGCCAGGCGCACCGCCAGCTCGGCGGGGCACCGCGTGCCCGGCTCGGGCGGGCGCACGGAAGCCTCGAGCGCCTGCTGCACCCGGCCGTCGTTGAGTGCGTTGGTGATGCGGGCCAGCCACTCCTCCCGGAGCGCCGCCGTGCGCTGGTCGAGCGACTCCTGGAGGGCCTTGGCCATGGTGCGGCCATCCTCGTCGAGGTTCACCGTCCGCGACGCCGTGACCACCGCACGCAGCTCGCGCAGCCGGTAGTCCTTGCCCGCCGCCTGAGCCACCGCGGCCCGGTCCTTCCACTCGGCCAGCCTCACGGCGGGGAGGAGCTCGTCGGCCATGGCCAACAGGGCGTCCGACGAGACCGGAGGCCGGCCGCTGGTCTTGGCCGCGGCGTTCTGCTCCTCGATGGCCTGGCGCACGGCGTGCAGGCCCCCGCGCAGCAGCTGCTCGGCCACGGGGATCTGTTCGGGTCGCAGCGACCCCAGCATGGCGTTGCGGTGCACGGTGGACGTCGGTGTCGCCGGCCGCTCGCCCCGCGTCGGGCGCCCGTCGCGCTCACCGGGGCGCTGCCCTCCGGGCCTGGACCCCGCGCCGCGTTGGCGCTCGCCGCGCTCGGGACGCCCTCCGCTCTCGGGCCGCTCGCGCCGCCTGTCCCCGTCGGCGCCGTCGCCTCGGGCGCCGCGCTGCCCACCGCGCCGCGGGCGCCGCTCACCGTCGTCGTCCCGGCGTCGCGACGACCCGGGCGCGAGGATCACGGACACGTCGGGGGCGCGCTTGGGCGTCCCCTTGACCTCGATGCGGCCCTCGGTCTTCTCGGGCGAGCGTGCCGGCTTGGTCGGCGACAAGGAGAGGATCTCGATGCCCTCGAGGCCCACCTCGACGTCGGCCCGCAACACCGCGCCGACGGCCTCCCCGGCGGGTACCAGGGCGCCGTCCACGGTGCCCTTGGGCTGGCGCGCCCCCGCGGCGCGCCAGGTCCACAACCCGTCCGAGGCCTTGCTCGTCAGCTCGATATCGATCCGGCGTGACATGCGGCGGACACGCTACCGCGCCCAGCGACCGATCCCCCGCCGGGCGCGAAAGCGTCGTGCGAGGCACCGGCAGGCATCCCGTAACATGGCGCGACGTCCGCGAGCAGTGCCGGATCGCCCGGGCGCCCCCCCGCCGACCCACCGGGCGTGCGCGCCGACCCGGCCGCGTGAGGAGGATGGACATGAGCGAGGACAACGGAGAGCCTGGAAGCTGGCCGGCCGGCCCGGAGGGCGCGGCAGAAGGCACCGCCCCGGTCCAAGACAACCTCGGTGCGGCGGACTCCGGGTCCGGCACCGCACCCGAGTCCGTCTCCCCTGGGGGCGCCGGCAACGGGCCGGCGTTCTCCGGAGCTCCCGCCGCCGCGGCGCCGGCGACGGACGAGCCCACCTCGGAGCTGTCCCCGGCCGAGGCCCCGCCGACATACCCGGCGCCTCAACGTGACCCAGCGCCGGCGGCCGAGCCACGCCCCGGCGGCCCTCACGCCCGCGGCGGCGGCACCACCGGTCCCGTTCGCATACCCGCCTCCGCCGGTCGATCCGACTCTCCCGTCGTCCGGTGGCCCGCAGCCGCCCTCGACGTCGACGACCCGACGCGGGTGGCGCACATGGCTCCCGGTCGCCCTCGTGGCCGCTTTGGTCGGCGCCGGCGTCGGCGCCGGGGTGACCGCAGTCGCCGACAACAACGGCAACGCCAACGCCAACGCCGTGACGATCAACGAGAGCACCGCCTCGCCGGGAGCGGCCGTGCTGAGCGGGAACGTCACCATCCCCGAGCTCGTGAACAAGGTCATCCCCGCGGTCGTCTCCATCGACGTGAAGGAGAGCCAGAGCGAGGACGAGGGCACGGGCATGATCATCACGTCCGACGGCGAGGTTGTCACCAACAACCACGTGATTGAGCTGTACACCGAGAGCGGCGACGCCGGGTCCATCACCGTCACCGAGTACGGGCAGACCAAGAGCCTGCCCGCGACGCTCATCGGCTACGACGAGACGAAGGACATCGCGCTGCTCAAGATCAACAACGCGTCGAACCTGCCGACGGTGACCTTCGGCGACTCGCAGAAAGCAGTGGTCGGCGACGCCGTCGTGGCCATCGGCAACGCACTCGGCCTGGCCGCCGGCACGCCGACGGTCACCCAGGGCATCGTCTCCGCCCTCGGCCGATCGGTGACTGCCGGCGGCTCCGGCACGTCGACGGAAAACCTGCAGAACCTGATTCAGACCGACGCCGCCATCAACCCCGGCAACTCCGGCGGTCCCCTCATCGACACCGCCGGGCAGGTCATCGGCATGAATACCGCGGTCGCGGGATCGGCGAGCGACGGGACGAACTCGCAGAACATCGGGTTCGCCATCCCGATCGACCAGGTCGAGGCGCTGGTGCCCCAGCTCCAAAAGGGCGGGCAATCCGGCAGCGGTGGGGGATACCTCGGAGTGGACATCACCACGCTGACCCCGTCGCTCCGCCAGCAGTACGGGTTCACGCCGACCCAGGGCGCGGTCGTCCTGAGCGTCGTCTCGGGCTCGCCGGCCGCGAAGGCCGGGATCGTGCAGGGCGACGTCATCGTCGCCATCGACGGGACGGCGATCACCTCGTCCGAGGGCCTGCAGAAAGCGGTCGAGAACGGCAAGCCCGGCGAGAGCGTCACCATCACCTACTACGTGGGCGACAGCAAGCGCACGACGACGGCGACGCTGGGGAGCCAGTCGGAGGCCCAGCAGCAGCAGTCGCAGGGGAGCACCACCAACCCCTTCGGCGGCGGCGGCTTCCCGGGGTTCGGGAACTCCGGGTCCACCGGCGGGACGCCCTAGGTCTGCGCTCGCCGGGGCGGCGTCAACCGGCGGTCGGCGTCAGCCCGGGATGTCGAAGTTGCGATCGGGGTGGGCCGGAGGGACGTTCATCGGCCGCGTGGGCCGCCACCCGCTCGCCTCGATGTCCTCGAGGACGTGCGCCATGTTGTACGCGTCCTCTTCGTAGGAGAACCTTCCCTCACCGGCGTAGATCATCCGCGAGTAGCCCGACTGCCGGTACGGGGTCCCGTCGGGCTTGAGGCGCGGCATGATCTGGGTCCACTTCACCACGACGTCGTCGCCCTCTATCGCCGTGAACTCGACCGGGAATTTCCAGTCCTCCATGCCCACCATGGAGTCGACGAGCCAGCGGGCGATGGCCTCGCGGCCCTCGACGCGGCCCCAGGCGCCGTCGATGTAGACCGCGTCCTCGGTGTAGAAGTCGGCCAGCGCGCCGAAGGCGTCGGACTCGAGCCCTTCGTCGATCCGGTTGCGCAGTTCGTGGTAGCGGTCCACCGTGGCCTGGACCTCCTCACGCGGGTACGGCATGGTTCTCCTCTCTGAGCGGTCTGCTCGGGCTCTCTTCGTGATCGTCAGGTCTGCTCGCGGTAGCGGGCACGGCACGACGCCAACTCCTCGAGCGCCGCCACCCGGCCGACGTAACCCTTCACCTCGACCGACTTCATCGGCTCCAGATCCTTGTAGATGCTGAAGAAGTGGGCGATCTCGTTGCGCAGGTGCTCGGGCACGTCGCCGATGTCCTGGGCCGCGTCCCACTGAGGGTCGTGCGCGAGCACGCTGATCAGCTTGTCGTCGGTGCCCTTCTCGTCGGACATGGAGAACATGCCGAGGACCCGCGCTCGCACGACGCACCCCGGGAAGGTGGGGTCGGTCACGAGGACGAGCACGTCGAGCGGGTCGCCGTCGCCCGCCAGGGTGTCGGGGACGAAGCCGTAGTCGGCGGGATAGGCCGTCGCGGTGAAGAGTCGCCGATCGAGGCGGATGACGTGCTGGTCGTGGTCGTACTCGTACTTGTTGCGGCTGCCGGTGGGGATCTCGATCACCACGTCGACGGCCTCGCTGCCGTCGGCGTTCATGACGGCTCGGGCGGCGCGGTGCGCATGGCGGGGTCGATCGGGCTCATGATCCCGACCCCGTTGCCGTCCGGGTCGCTCACGACGGCGTAGCGCGCCCCCCAGAAGGCGTCGTAGGGATCCTGTTGCACCGGGACGCCCTCGCTCTGTAACTCGGCCACGAGCTCGTCGACCTCCTGGCGCGTGCCGACTTTGAAGCCGACCACGACACCGGTGCCACCGGGCCAGCCGTGGTCCCAGACCTGGGCGAACGATGTGCTGTCGAGGTCGAGATCGATGCCAGGCGACTTGTCCCCGGCCGGGGCCGAGACGTGATGGGCCTCCCACGTCTCGTCTGTCTGTTCGAACTCGAGACCGAGGCGCACGTAGAAGTCGCGGCTCGCCCTCACGTCTCCGACAACGAGGTTCACCTGGTCCAGGCGGATGGACGGCATCGGCCCACCGTACCGCTCATGGGTGGTAGAACGCGTTGGAAGGCGAGTGTCGTGCGCGCAGCGCCGCCGCCACCTCCGGACGCCCTTCGCGGCCCGCCTGCAGCGCGGTGAACGTCGCTTCACGGTTGTTGGAGAACACCGCCTGCTCGTCTGCCGCCTCGGGGTTCACCCACACCGCTGCCACCAGGAGCAGAGAAGGCACGGCGGCTTGGGCGATCGTCCCCTCGGCCACCGCGTCCATGACGCCGGTCGCGACGCCGGCGTGGGCCGCGCCCCAGGTGAGCTCGCCGTGGCGCTCGCCCTGAATGAAGGCCTTGTTGACGAAGAGCGTGAAGGGTCGAACGGCGATCCCCGGGGCCACCGACGCCACGAAGGCGGCGTGTCCCTGCCGGGGTGTCGCCAGCGCCGTCACCCAGGCCGTCTCCACGGGGCCGCCGACGGTTCCGAGGACGGTGTTGACGTGAGCGGCATCGACACCATCGCCGACGAAGGACTCGCCGAATTGCGTGCTCCTCCTGGAGTCCGGCCGTGCCTGCCCCGTGGCGAGGTCACGCCGGGAGGGGCCAGATCTCGGGAGGATCAGAGAAGGGCTGAGTGCGCCCGTAGCGGTCCTGGCGGAGCAGGTCGCTCCCGACGGTGCCGGGCTCGGTGTCGTAGGCCAGGAGACCGACGTGGCGCAGCCGCGAACCGCCGATCGGGCTCACGCGGTGCAGCGAGTGGCGGCCCTCGAAGACGAGCAGCGTGCCGGGCCGCATCGGCAGGGTCTCGACCCGGGAGCGATCGCCGGCCAGCACGGCAGCCACCTCGTCGTAGCGCTCGTCGCCGGCGCGGCGCAGCCGCGGCACGACCTCGAAGTCGCCGCCGGCCTCGGCGGACTGGATCGCCAGCGAGACCACGAAGTCGGTCTGGTCGAAGTGCCATTGCAGCCGGTCGCCCTCGCCCATCACGGCCAGGTTCAGCGCGCCGAAGGGATCGGCGTAGCGAAACAGCGGCCCCCGGTCGAGGATGGCTTCGATCAGCTCTTTCATCGGGTCCCACTCGAAGAGCAGCCGGAGGGGAGAGGTGCGCGGCGTGATGTCGTAGGCGACGGCGCGCACGGCGTAGTCGGCGAAGTGCAGGCGCGGGTGGTCCTCGGGCAGCGTGAAGTCGGGGAACTCGAGGTAGGCGGTGCCCTGCCCGCCGGAGGCGTGGGCCCGGGCAGCGAGACTGTCCGCATCTCGCACCAGTTCGGCCACCCCGGCGGGGGAGACGAACCCCTCCATCTCGGCCGCCCCTCGCCGGCGCAGTTGGCGGCGTCCCTCGTTCACGACGGCGCGGTAGGCGTCCGAATCCCGGCTGAGAACGGGGTAGCGCTCCAGGTCGATCAGGTCGGCGACGTCGGTCACAGGTTTGGTCGGCACCGTCTCCTGCTCTTTCTCACGTCGCCGGACCGTACTCGGCGGTTCCGGCGCCCGATCCATCTCGACCAGACGGCACGGTACCAGGGCGAGCCGGCCGCGCTCTGATCCGGGCCGCTCAGCGGTGGGGGAAGCCCCGAACGTGGACGAGGCACTCCGACCCGCGCCGACGCGTGGAAGAAGAGCACGCTCGCACTTGGGCGCGAACAAGGACAGCCGAGTTCAGCTGCTCAGCTCTTAACCGCCGATCGTGCTCCCGCCTCCGGCCACCGTGCGCTGGAAGAAGCCGCCGCCTCCCCGGAATCCACCTCCACCGCCAAGGAAGCCACCTCCCCCTCCGCCCAACAGCCCGCCCACACCAACGGTGTTCGTGCTCGACGAGGGCACCGACTTCGGCATAGTCGGCGAGCACCACGCTCTCCCCGGGCGTGAGGCCCGAGAGTACCTGCGTGTACTCGTCGCCCACCATCCCGACCGTGACCACCTTGCGGGTGAGCTCCCCGTTGGAGAGCACGAGGACATACGAGCGTGAGCCCAGCGTCTCCACGGCCGAGGTCGGGACGGCGACCACGTGTGAGACCTCTCCCGTGGAGATGGCGATGTTGGCCGCCGAACCCGAGCGCAAGCTGTCGTCGGCTGCGGGCAGCACCACGACGACGGGGTAGCTGTAGCCGGAGCTGCTCGACTCCACCGGGCCGACCTGGGCCACGGTGGCGTGAAGGGTGCCGTCCACGCCATCTACCTCGACTGAAGCGGACTGGCCTGTCTTGACCGACGCGACCTGCGAGCTGTCCAGCGTTGCCAGCGCCTCGTATGAGTTCGTCCCGATGATGGTGATCGTCTCAGTGCTCGAATCCGCACTGACCGTGTCGCCGGTGCCGATGCCCACGGAAACGACAGTCCCGTTGATCGGACTGGTGAGCGTGGCTTCGTTCAGCGACTGCTGCGCATTGGTCAGCTGAGCCTCCGCCGTGTCGATGGCGGCCTGGTCGCTGGCGATCTGCTCGGGCGAGTCGGAGTTGGCGCCCGACCCCGTTCCGCCGGTGGCGCCAGCGCTGCCCGACCCCGTTCCACCGGTGCCGCCAGCGCCGGAGTTGCCCGTGATGTCGGCGGTCAGGGTGGCGTCTGTCGTCGAAGCGGAGAGCGCGTCAGCCGGACTGGGTGGGGGAGTTGCCCGGGTTTCCGGTCTGTGTTCCATTCGACGCGCCCCGGGACGACGAGCCTCCGCTCGACGCCGCGGCCAGCGCCTGCCCGAGCGCGGTCTCGTCCTTGGAGACGGTGCTCTGGTCCTTCGACACCTGCTCCTCGTCGCCTGACACGGTCTCGAGCGCCGCCTCGCAGGTGGCCTGGCCCGCCGGCGTGCTCGTATTCGCGCTCGTGCAGTCGGTCTGGGCCTGAGCCAGGTCCGCTGCCTCCTTCTGCTGGTCGGTGCCGAGCGTCGCCTCGTCGAGAGTCAACACCTCCTGGTCCCGGGTGATCGTCGCGTTCTGCCCGCTACCGGTGGCACCGGACGACGGCACCGTGGTGGTGGTCGAGGATGACGAGGACGACCTCGGAGACGTGCCCGTGGCGGACGTGGGCGATGTGCCCGAGGACGAGGGCGTCGTGGTGGCGGAGCTGGACTGAGCCTCCTCGTCCTCGGTGAGCTTCGCCTCGTCGGCCTGGACCGTCGACTGCGCCGAGGAGACCGCCTCGCTGAGCGCAGTCGTGTCGAGCGTCCCCAGGGTCTGGCCCACGGTTATCTTTTGCCCCGCCGTGACCGCGACCGTGGCCACTTGACCCCCGACCTGGAAAGAAGCTGTCGCCTGGTTCACCGGCTCCACGTTCCCGACGACGGTGAGCGTCGTGGCGATGTCGGAGCGGGTGACGGTGGCCATCCGGTAGCCGGCCGAGCCGCCACCGACGGCCGCCCAAGCGGCGACACTTCCGCCGGCGATGATGGCGATCACGACCGCACCGACGAGGACGGCACGCCGGTGGCCGGCACGCCCCCAGCCCGAGCGCGACTTAGGCACCGCTTCCCCCAGACCCGCCGGGGAATCCGCCACCGCCGGGGAAGCCGCCACCGCCGAAGAAGCCGCCCCTGCCGGCGAAGCCCCCACTGCCGCTCGTGCAGCTGCTGCCGCCGGTCGAGGTGATCCGCACCGTGGTGGCGGTCACCGCGCCGTTGGTCGCCCCGGGACCGAACGCACTGACGCAATCACCGACAGCGAGTTCGGTGGACGACGCCGACTGGGTCGCACTCACGGTTGTCGACTTCGACGTTGTTATCGTGAGCTTCTCTTTTTTGGGGGCAACCGGCTTCTTGCTCTTGCTGCTGGTCTTCGAATTCGTCGAACTCCGGCCCGGGAAGCTCCCGAGCGACACATTGGTGCCCGAGACAGTGACCGTTGATCCGTGCACCGCGGTGACCGTTGCCTGATGCAATAGAAAGCGAGGCCAATTCCTTGCGGAAGTTGCTCGCGCCCGCACCACCGCCGGGGAAGCTCGGACGACTCCCGCTCGTGCCACCTCCTTCAAATCCCGCGCCTCCTCGGAGCGCGAAGCCGCCCGCCCGGGAAGCCCCGGACCCGCCGTTGGCGGTCCTCTGGGTGCCGAAGGCCGTGCAAGAGCCGCTCGACGTCGGCGTGGTGACGCTGATGGAGCGGGCCGCGATCGTGGTCTTGGACTTCTTCGACGCCGTGCCGGTCACCGAAACGCAGTCACCGGCGGCCAAAGCGCTCACGGCCTGGGAGACAGTCTTGGAGAACGATGTAGTCGGTGTCCAGCTCACGGTCGTCTGGCCCGAGGTCGGGTTCTGCACCTCCATGCTCGAGCCGCTCAGGGCCGCGACGCTCCCGGAGGCGCCGATCGGTCGGCTCGACGTCGTGGCAGCACCGGCGGAGGTCGCAACGGCCGCCAGCGTCACGACCACGGTCGCTCCTCCGCCCAGGCATCGGACCCAGCGCCGACGGTTCGAGCGTGGGCTGGTCAATGTCTGCATCTCTTTCGTTCCTCTTTCTCTTTTGGTTTCTTCGGTGCGGTCTCGAGCATTCACGGTCGGGCTCCTACTCGTTGCGCAAGGCGTCGATCGGGGCCAGGGCGGCGGCGCGGCTCGCGGGGTACACCCCGAAGAGGACACCGATCGCCAAGGCGATGGCGAGAGCCCCCACGGCAGCTGTCGGGCTCGTCGTCATGGGGTCACCGATAAGGCCGGGCAGGTAGATCACGCCGAGGATCCCTCCTACGACGCCGACGATCCCGCCGAGGATGCCGAGCACTGAGGCCTCGACGAGGAACTGGCGCCGGATCACCCGCGGGGTGGCGCCGAGCGCCTTGCGCAGCCCGATCTCACGGATGCGCTCGGTGACCGACACCAACATGATGTTCATGACGCCGATCCCGCCGACGACGAGGGAGATGGCGGCGATGCCGCCCAGCAAGATGGTGAGCGTGTGGTCGACTGACGTATTGGCGGCAATGAGCGACTGTTCCGAGGTGATCGTAAAGTCCGCGTCGGACGAATTCGTGATCCCGTGGAGCTGGAGCAGTAGGTGGTCCGCCTCCTGGTAGGCGGCGGTCAGATCAGCCGAAGAGCGGGCCTGCAACGCGATGGAGCTCACCGAGTTACGGGAAGTCCCCCCGAAGATACGCTCGGCTCCGGTCGAAATAGGGATGATCAGCGTGTCGTCGGGGTCCGAGGTGCTCGACGAGGAGCTCGAAGACGAGCCCGTCGAGGTGAGCACGCCCACGATGGTCACCGGGACACCGTCGACGTCGACGGTCTGGCCCACGGGGTCGCCGCGGGTAAAGAGCTCCGACGCAGTGGTCGCGCCCAGCACGCCGACCGCGGTGTGATCGTTGACGTCCTGGTTGTCGATGAAACGGCCCTCGGCGAGTGTGCGACCACGGACGCCCAGCCACGTCGGCGTCGTGCCCTGCACACTTGTGGTCGCCGTCTCGCTGCCCGCGGTGAGGACTTCGGTCTGCGAGGTGATCGGGGCGACTTCCTTGACGTCAGGGGCGTCAACGGGGGACTGCAGCGCGGCGACGTCGGCCATGGTCAGGGTCGACGAAGAGCCGAGCGCCTCGCGGATCCCGCTGCTCGACGTGCTGCTGCCCGGCGTGATCGTCAACACGTTGGAGCCGAGCGAGTTGATCTCCGAAGTGACCTGGCTCGAGGCACCTTCGCCGAGGCCGACCGCGATGATGACGCCGGCGATCCCGATGAAGATGCCGAGCACGGTGAGCGCGGAGCGCAGGCGGTGGCTTCGCACCCCGTTGACCCCGGTTCGAATCGTCTCGAGCCAGCTCACCGGATGCTCTGGCTTTCGAGATCGCTCTCGTCGCGCTCGGAGAGCAGCCCGTCGCGGATGCCGACGACTCGACCCGCGGCGGACGCGACGTCGGCGTCGTGGGTGATGAGCACGAGCGTGCGCCCGGCTTCGTAGAGCTCGCCCATGAGTCGCATCACGTCGGCGGCCGACTTGGAGTCGAGGTTGCCCGTCGGCTCGTCGGCCAGAATCAGGTCGGGCTCGGTCACGAGCGCCCGGGCCACCGCCACACGCTGTTGCTGGCCGCCGGAGAGCTCACCGGGACGGTGGTTGACCCGACCCGGTCAGGCCGACCCGCCCGAGGGCCTCCATGGCACGCTCCTTGCGCTCTGTGCGCGCCGACGCCGGCGTAGACCAAGGGAAGCTCCACGTTCTGCCACGCCGTCAGCGAGGCGAGGAGGTTGAACTGCTGGAACACGAACCCGATGCGCTTGTTGCGCACCTCGGCCAGGGCGGTCTCGCTCATGTTGCTCACGTCCTCGCCGGCCAGGTGGAAGTCGGCCCGAAGTCGGCACGTCGAGGCAGCCCAAGATGTGCATGAGCGTGGACTTGCCCGAGCCCGAGGGTCCGATGATGGCGACGTACTCGCCTTCGTTGATGGTGAGGCTCACCCCGCGCAGCGCGGCGACCGAGATGGAGCCGGTGCGGTAGACCTTGGTCACTCGCTCGAGCTCAATGACAGCGCCCCGGGCCGCGTCGACCAGGGGTGTCCCGGTCGGGGCCGTGATCACCCGCCGCCTCCGAATGCCCCGCCTCCGAAGCCGCCCCCGCCGGTGAAGGCGCCCCTACCGCCGAAGCCGCCCCCGGTGAAACCACCGGTACCGGAACCGCCGCTGCCGAAGAGTCCGCCCGTCCCGCCGCCTGGCGCCTTGAAGGTGACCTGGCGCTCGAGCACCTTGTCACCGGCGCTCACACCGCTCGAGATCTGGGTCTCGCCGTTCTCCGCTGCCCCGACCGTCACGTTCTTCACGACGTGCGAGCCGTTGACGACCTGAGTCACCGTCGCTTGGCCACTGCTCGTATACGAGATGGCGTCGGTCGGGACCTCGGTCACGTTGTTGAGCTGCTTGACGATGATGCTCACGTCGGCGCTGGCACCGGCGTACAGGCCGGCCGGGTCGCCGGTCACGTCGATCACCACCGGGAAGGTGGTGACGTCGGAGCTCTGGCTGCCGACGAGGCTTATGGAGTTGACCGTCCCATAGATAGCTGAAGTCGAAGACGAGGTGGCGGAGGACGAGGACGACGCCGAGGGGAGAGACGACGACGAGCCACTCCCACTCAGGGTGATGTCGACTTGGTCGCCTTCGGCGATCTGGCTGATCTGGGTGTCGTCGACCGTCGTGTTGACGATGTAGGAGTTGGTGCCGATCACCACGATCTGGCCCGAGCTGCTGCCCGTGCTGCCAGTGCTGCCCGTTGCCGTGCTGCCCGTTCCCGTGCTGCCGGCGTTCCCCGCTGCTGGAGCCCGTGCCGCCGGAGCCCGTATTGCCGCCGTCACCCGACCCGGTACCGGTCACCTGTTGACCGACGCTGAGGTCGACCGACGCCACCGTCCCCGAGATTGTCGAGGTGAGCGAGGCGTCGTTCAGGTTGGTCTGTGCCGTCGAGACCGACGACTCCGCCGAGGTGACCGAGGCCTGGTCGCTATCGAGCTGGCTCGTTGACGCGTCCGACGACTCGTCGCTCGAAAGCTTGTCTTGGGCCGATGTGAGTTGTTCCTGCGCTGCGTTCAAGTCCTCGGAGAGCGCCGTCGTCGCGACGGTGGCCAAGACCTGCCCGGCCTTGACGGTCTGGCCCGCCTTTACGTCAACTGCCGTCACGGCACCCGAGACGGCGAAGTTGAGATTCGCCTGGCTTGCCGGCTCGATCGTGCCCGAACTCGTCACGGTCGATTGGATCGTGCCCGTCGTGACCGGAACAGTGATGGTCGTGATGGAGAGTCCGCCTGCCGGTGACGAGCCTGAAGTCAGCCAGAGGCTCAGCCCGATGGCTGCCCCGATCAGGACGACGGCGGCCCCGACGAGGGGCCAGCGATAGCGCCGCCATCCGGACATCTCGGGACGCGCCAGGACATTCTCGTCGTCGAGGGGCAGTGGCTGCGAGAGATCGACGGGATCGTCGTTGGTCGCGGTCGATGGGGCTGGGACCATGTCCCCAGTTCAGACCCGTAATTTCACGGCGAGCACAAGCTCAGCTGTGAGCCCGCTGGGGTTTGTGTAGGGGTTGCCTAAACGTTCGTGGCGGGTGGTCGCGCCCGGTTCTCAGCAGCGGGGGAGTCCGGAGTCGTTGCAACCCCCGGGTTGAGTCCAGAACACAGCTGGACCGAGGTTTCCCGCGTCGTGGTTTCGCGACCAGGACCAAGGGGAATTACGAGGGAGAAGCCGACACGACAAGCTTGGGAGGATTCGCATCATGACGACCGGTCGATCCCCGCTGGAGCAGGCCAAGGACGCAGCAAGCGCATTGACCGAGCGCGTCGAACCGAAGATGAGCGACGTCGCGGACAGCGTGGTCGGAACCATCAAACAGGCCGCAGCGGCGCTGGAAGGTTCGGCGGAGCCCCTCGTGTCGCACCCGCAGCACCGCAACCGCAGTCGCAAGATGGCGGGCCTGGCCATGCTGGCGCTCCTCGCCACGGTCATTGCCGTCGTCGCTCTCCGGCGCCGTTCGTAGATCGGGAGACCGCGGCCGTTCTTCACTCATCAGGTCACTCCGTCTCCCGAGAGCGAGCCGATGTCCTCCCACGAGTAGCCGGCTTCGAGCAAGACCTCCTCGGTGTGTTGCCCGAGCTCTGGAATGAGGGGATCGGGGGAGCGCACCGCCTCCGAGAAGCGGACAGGAGGCCGGACCATCGACACCCGGGTTCCCGGGGTGGTCTCGTCATCGGCCACCGCGACGTATCCGTTCAACGCGACCGTCGGGTCGGCCGCGACCTGCGCGTGATCCCGCACCGGAGCGAACCGCAGGCCTTCCGCCGCCAGGAGCTGACTCCACTCCGCTGTGGTCTTGGTGGGGAAGACCTGGTCGAGGATGGGCCACAGCTCGGCCTTGTCGTCCTCGAAGTACATCATGCGTGAGAAGCGGTCGATGAGGTCGGGGCGGCCGATCGTCCGGTAGAAGGTGTCCCTTGCCGGACCTGCCACGCCGACGATGGCCAACCATCCGTCCGCGGTGGGGAAGATGCCGTAGAGCCCGGGGATCATCGGATGACTTCGATTGCTAGGGCCTGAGACTTCCCCCGTCATGAAGTATTTGGTGTATTCCCCCGCTTGGGCCCAGATCTGCCCGCCCAGCAGCGAGGTCTCCACGAGCTGTCCCTCTCCCGTCCGCTCACGGGCGTAGAGGGCCGCAAGAATGCCCGCCAGTAGGTTCTGCCCTGCGATGTGGTCCGCCACGGTGGCACCGACGGGAGTGGGATCGTTGCCCCGGCCGCCGGTCGTGCTGATCAGCCCGCCCGCAGCCTGTCCGCTCAGGTCGGCTCCCTCCCGTGCCGCATCGGGTCCTTCCGACCCGAAGGACGAGCTCCTGGCGTAGACGATGCGCGGGTTCCGCTCGGCCACGGCGTCGTAGCCGAGTCCCCACGACTCCATGGTGCCGGGCTTGAAGTTCGTGATCACCACGTCCGACCGCTCCACCAGCCGCAGGAACACGTCGCGGCCTCGTTCCTGACGCAGGTCGAGCGTCACGCTCCGCTTGCCCCGGTTGAAAGCGCTGAACCACGCCGAGCGGCGATCGCTCCGGCTTATGGGCAACCAGCGACTCTGGTCACCGAAGCCAGGGAGCTCGACCTTGACGACTTCCGCCCCCCATTCGAGCATCGTCAGAGCGGCCTGAGGACCCTGGACGAGGAGACCCGCCTCGAGTACCCGGACGCCGTCGAGTTGGCCCATGCCGCGCTTCAGTCGGCAACGACGACGGCCCGCATGCGCCCAACCATAGGACCCCGTCGCCGGCCGGCGACGGCCTTCAGGACGACGTGTCGGACATCAGAGCCGCCAGCGGACCGGAAGAAGCTCACTCACTTCCTGCCTCGACGATGCGATCGAGACTCGTCTCACCAGGGCACTCCCCTCAACCGACCGCCGATAATGTTCATTATGTTAAGTTGAATCGAGAACGGA
>CAWGHA010000013.1:0-13062 GCA_963822265.1 uncultured Acidimicrobiaceae bacterium | reverse complement strand
CGATCTACCTGCAACGCCGATCACGCCGCGGGCCGACGTTCCGCGAGGCGCTGCTGATGCACGCCGTGGCGCGGATCGCCTACCGGGGCGACATCGACAACATCCAGGTGAGCTGGGTCAAGATGGGGGCGGAGGAAGCGCGCCAGGTCCTCAGGGCGGGGGCCAACGACCTCGGGGGGACGCTGATGGACGAGAACATCTCGCGGGCGGCCGGCGCCACGCACGGCCAGCGCATGGGCGTCGAGGAGCTCGAGGCGATCGTCGAGCCGCTCGGTCGCCCCCTGGTCCAGCGCTCCACGCTCTACGCGCTGGCCACGCCCGCGGGCGCGTGAGCGAAGAGGCGGCGCAGGCGCGGGCACGGGAGGTACGCGAAGCGCGCGACGCCGTGTTCGACGGCCTCTTCGAGAACGACAGGCTCTCGCCCGCGCAGTCCCGCGAGCTCCAGGCCATGGTCGGCACGCTGGGCGACATGGCCCGCGAAGGCACGTCGGTCGGCGACCTCAAAATCGCCGGCGCGGCACTGGCCGAGATGGCGGAGGCCTTCCGCGTCTTCCGCCCCTACCGTTCGGTGCGCAAGCTCACCATGTTCGGCTCGGCGCGGACCCGGCCCGACGACCCCGTGTACATCCTGGCGAGAAACCTCGCCTCCCGCCTGGCCGAGGCCGACTGGATGGTGGTGACCGGCGCCGGGCCCGGCATCATGGCGGCCGGGCTCGAGGGCGCGGGGCGAGAGCACGCCTTCGGCGTGAACATCCGCCTGCCGCACGAGGGGGACGCGAACCCCTTCATCGCGCAGGATCCCAAGTTGGTCGAGATGCGCTACTTCTTCACGCGCAAGCTCATGCTGATAAAGGAGTCGCACGCCTACGCCATCCTGCCGGGGGGCTTCGGCACCCAGGACGAGTCCTTCGAGCTGCTCACGCTCCTCCAGACGGGCAAGGCCGAGCCGGCGCCCGTCGTGATGGTCGAGACGCCCGGGGGTACCTACTGGCACGGCTGGCTGCGCTTCTTGGAGCAGGAGGCGATCGCATCGGGTTGGATCTCCCCCGAGGACCGTGCGCTGTTCAAGGTGACCAACACGATGGAGGAAGCGAGCGAGGAGGTCCTGGGCTTCTACCGCAACTACCACTCGTGTCGCTGGGTGGGCGACCTGCTGGTGTTGCGCATGCAGGTGCAGCCCTCGAAAGCCGAGCTGGCGGACCTGAACCGGCGCTTCTCCGACATCGTGCTGCGCGGGTCCATCCGTACGACCGGGCCCTTTCCCCCCGAGCGTGACGACCACCCCGAACTGCCGCGCCTGGCCTTCCGCTTCGACCGCTTCCACTTCGCGCGGCTCCGCCTCCTGATCGACGCGGTGAACCAGTGCACGGGGTGAGCCCGGTGCGGGCCGGCGCCCACCGGGCCGGCGCCCACCGGGCCGGCGCCCACCGGATGGCCCTGACCCTCGTGGCTCTGGCGGCGCTGCTCGCGGCGGTGCTGCCGGCGGCCGTCGTCGTGGGCGTGCTCGGTGGCCGTCCTGCCGCTGCGGCCGGGCCCGTCGCCAACTCGACGGTGGCGTTCGGGTCGACGCCCGTCGGTTCGAACGCCCTCGGTGCGGCCAACGCAGGCGTGGTCGGTATGACCGCCACGCCCGGCGGCGAGGGTTACTGGCTCGTCGCGGCCGACGGCGGGGTCTTCACCTTCGGCGACGCCGGGTTCTGGGGCTCGACCGGCAGCCTGAGGCTCAACGCGCCGGTGGTCGGCATGGCGGCCACCCCGGATGGGCGCGGGTACTGGCTCGTCGCCGCCGACGGCGGGGTGTTCAGCTTCGGCGACGCCGGGTTCTGGGGCTCGACCGGCAGCCTGAGGCTCAACGCGCCGGTGGTCGGCATGGCGGCCACCCCGGATGGGCGCGGGTACTGGCTCGTCGCCGCCGACGGCGGGGTGTTCAGCTTCGGCGACGCCGGGTTCTGGGGCTCGGCCGGCGCCACGCCGCTGAATGCGAACGTCGTGGGCATGGCGTCCACCCCGGACGGGCGCGGCTACTGGTTGGTCGCCGCGGACGGCGGCGTGTTCACCTACGGCGACGCCGGCTTCTGGGGATCGGCCGGCGCCACGCCGCTGAACGCGCCGGTCACCGGGATGGCGGTCGCACCCGGCGGTGGTGGCTACTGGCTGGTGGCGAGCGACGGTGGCGTCTTCACGTACGGCCATGCCGGGTTCCACGGATCGCTCGGTGGGACGCAGCTCCCGGCGCCCGTCGTGGGCATGGCGGCGACGCCGTCCGGTGCGGGCTATTGGCTGGCACTCGGCGCCCCGGCTCCCCTCTACGGCAAGGTCATCGGCATCGACCCCGGCCACAACGGCGACAACTGGGCCGCGCCGCAGATCATCAACCAGCCGGTGTGGAACGGCACCGGCTACGAGCCGTGCGACACCACCGGGACGGAGACCGCGACCGGCTACACCGAGGCGCAGTTCAACTTCAACGTGGCGACCTACCTCCGGGCGGACCTGGAGCAGGCCGGCGCGACCGTGGTCATGACGCGACCGACGAACACGGGCGTCGGCCCGTGCGTGACGACGCGGGCCGCCATCATCGACGCCGCGCACGCCGACGTGGCGGTCGACATCCACGCCGACGGCGGACCTCCCACCGGGCGCGGATTCGCCGTGCTCGTCCCGGTGGCCGACGGGCCCAACGACGCCGTGATCGGCTCGTCGTACGCCTTCGGGACGATCGTGCGCAACCTCATGGCGGAGGCGTCGGGCATGCCGGTGAGCACCTACGACGGCGTCGACGGCATTCAGCCCCGCTCCGACTTGGCCGGGCTCAACCTGACCACGGTGCCCAAGGTGCTCATCGAGTGCGGCAACATGACCAACCCGACGGACGCCGCGCTGCTCGTCTCCCCCTCGTTCCAGCGCTCGGTGGCCGCCCTCCTCGCCGGCTCCATGGTGGAGTTCCTGACGGGCGGGTAGGGGCGCCCCGGCCCGCCGAACCGAGTCCGACCAGGCCCGCCGTCATCAGGCCATCCACCGGTCCGGCTTCAGCGCGAGGTGGAGATAGATGGGGTAGGCGTGGCTGCGGTCGAGGTCGATCCGATCGACCGGCACGCTCGTCCACCGGGAACGCCTGCGGTCCTTGCGCATGAAGAGATCGCACGACGTCACCGACGTGTCGTCGAGAGGGTCCTGAGCCGGATCGACGTAGCCGACGATCCACAGGGATCCGTCCCGGCGCTTGTGGACCTCGAGGCGGAAGAGGTCCCCACTGAGTGAGGCCTCGTCGTGTTTGATCTGCGCCGTTCGCGTCCTGCAATCCGTCGAGCGTGTACATGACCTCGAATCCGTACGACGCCGGATCCACCGACCCGACGAGCCTTTCCTCGTCGACGAGGCCGAGCTGAAGCTCGTCCCGCTTCGCCTGTCGCTCGCGGTTCTCGCCGAGAAGGTTCCATCGGTCCGCGGGGACGCCCGATGGATCAGGAAGACCAGCAGGAGACCGAGATAGATCGCCGCGATCGGCGACGAGGAGCCAGCGCAAACGGGGCCACGCGGCGACGACGGCGAAGGTGAGCGCGGCGACGAAGCCCAGAATGGCCAGGCTCGCCGAGGGCGTCTGCTTCGTCGGGAGAGCCATCGTCCCCTCCGGGCCCGCTCGTGGTTCTCGATGTCGCCGGACCAGGCTACGAGCGCCGCACCGGATGTGCCGGACCCTCTGCCCCAGCGGGCCCCGGCCCGAGCGTCGGCCCGGGCCACCGTGGCGTACACGTGGCCGTGCGGCGACGGGGTGGAGGCAACCAGGTCGACGTGGGGCACGTCGAACTGGGCCTCGAAGGGAATGCCCTCGAGGGCGGCCCGAGCCGTCGGGCCGAGCCGTCCCTTCGCCCGGGCCAGCGTCAGGTGACCGTTGAACGGCGGCTCGTCCGGATCCGGTTCGGGCACGAGCGGGACCGTGGCGTTTCGTACCGCGGCCGCGACATCGTCGAGGCCGGCGGCAGGGACCTGCAGCACGCGCACGCCGGTGAACCAGGCCGTCGCGGGTCCGAGGCGGCAGCGGGCCGGGCCGGCGAGCGCCGCCGCGGCGCGGGCCAGGGCCGCGCCGAGCGCGTCGACGAGATCGCCGTCGACGTCACCGAGGAACCGGAGCGTCACGTGCCAGCGGGACGGCCCGACGGGGCGAAGGCCCTTCCCGCGTCCGAGCACGAGGGCGCCCAGGCGTTCCCGCGTCTCCTCGTCGGGCCACGCGGCCACGAACAGGCGCACCGCGCCGCCGGCTCAGGCGCCGTCGTCGAGAGCGTCGCGCCCGGCGCCCGCGCCCTCGCCCAGCACGGCAACGGCGCGTTCGAGCGCCCGGCGGGCACGCACGATGCGCCGTTCGAGCGTGAGTGCCTCACCCGCTTCGAGCGAGTCCGGGTCACCCGACGTGGCACGGCGCAGCGCGTCGAGAGCCATGTCGGTCAGTTCCTCCACCATCCCGCCGATGCGCTCGGCCATGTCCGCCATGGCCTCGCTCGGCCCGCTCACCTGGGCAGCGGCGTCGTCTGGACCTTGTAGGCGCCGTCGCCGTACGCGACGCGCATGACCTTCTTGTCGAACTTGCCCACGCTCGTCTTGGGCACCTCGTCGATGAAGGTCCACTGGTCGGGCAGCCACCAGCGCGGCACCCGCTCGGCCAGGAACGCGACGAGGTCGGCCGGCGCGGGCGAGCGCCCGGGTTTGGGCACGACGGCGACGAGAGGGCGTTCCGACCACTTCGGGTCCGGGACGGCGATCACCGCGGCCTCGAACACGTCGGGATGGGCCATCACGGCGTTCTCGAGCTCGACCGAGGAGATCCACTCGCCGCCTGACTTGATCACGTCCTTCGTCCGGTCCGAGATCGTCATGTACCCCTGGGTGTCGAGCGTGCCGACGTCGCCCGTGCAGAGCCAGCCGTCGTCGAACCGGGAGGGGTCCTCGTCCTTGTAGTACGAGCCGGTGACCCATGGGCCGCGGATCTCGAACTCGCCCACCGACGTGCCGTCGTTGGGCAGGACGGTCCCGTCGGGCGCCACGACGCGCACCTCGACGCCGGGCACGATCCGGCCCGCCTTGACCTTGTAGTACATGTCGTCGTGGCCGTCCTTGAGCCGCGCCGGGGGAAGCCCGAAGGCGGCCAGGGGGCTGGTCTCGGTCATGCCCCAGCCCTGGATGATGGTCACGCCGAAACGGTCCTCGAAGGCCTCGATGAGCGACTGCGGTACGGCGGCGCCGCCGGCGGTGATGGCGTGCACGGTCGAGAAGTCGATCGGCGTGTTCAGGGCCAGCAGCCCGTTCCAGATGGTGGGGACGCCGCAGGCGAGCGTGGGATGGTGCTCGTTGATCACCTGGGCGAGCTGCTCGCCCATGAGGAACATCTGCGGCATGATCATGTCGGTCCCGGCCATGAACGCTCCGTAAGGGGTGCCCCAGGCGTTGGCGTGGAACATGGGGACGATGATGAGGATCCGGTCCTGCTCGGTCATACCGACCGACGACGCCGACTGCTCGGCCATGGTGTGCAGCCACGTCGAGCGGTGCGAGTACACGACGCCCTTGGGGTTGCCGGTGGTGCCGCTCGTGTAGCACATCGCCGCGGCGGAGCGTTCGTCGAGGTCCGGCCACTCGAAGCCCGGCTCTTCGGCGGCCAGCAGTCGCTCGTAGGAGAGGGTCTCCCCCAGAGGGGTGGTATCGCCCTCCCCGGCGACGATGATGGTCTCGACCGTCTTGAGGTCGTCCTTCACGGTGGCGAGAAGAGGGACGAGCGAGGCGTCGACGATTATCACGCGGTCCTCGGCATGGTTCACCACATAGATCAGCTGCTCCGCCGGGAGCCGGATGTTCAGGGTGTGCAGCACCGCTCCCATGCAGGGGATGGCGAGGTATGACTCCAGGTGGCCCTGGTTGTTCCAGCAGAAGGTTCCCACGCGGTCGCCGTGTTTGACCCCGAGGCGGGTGAGCGCGGCGGCCAGTCGTTCGGCCCTGGTCGCCACCTCGGAGAACGTGGCCGAGCGGTGGCCGCCCGCCTCCACGGTGACGACGGTGCTGTCCCCGTGAACCTGCTGGCCGTGCCGGAGGATGTCGCGGATCAGGAGCGGGGCGTCCTGCATGGTGCTCTTCATGTGCCCAGTATGGCCAGCGCGCCCCGCCCTCTGCCCATGGGGTGACGCCGTACGCCGTTCCGACCGTTCATGTCCAAGGTCCTGCTCCGACCGTCGTCCGGCTCGCCCCGACTCCCCCGCGGCCCGCCGGCGGCCCCACCGCTGAGTGAAGGCGTCCGTCGCCGCCGCCATCCGCACGGGTGGAGTCGGACCACGGGCATTCGGACCTGCCCGGCGCGCGCCGCCGGGCCAACGCGGCGGCCGAGGGCCCGATGCAATTCGACCCGATGCAATTCGAGTGGCCCTATGCGCCCCCGACGAGAGTCAGAGCAGAGCCCCCACGGCTGTGATTGTTGCCACGTTCGGGCAACGTCACGCCGTCACCGACCGTCCTGCGATCTCCCTCGACCCCGAATGAGATCGCGCCCGCTCAGAACTTGACCGTCGTTCCTGTCACGATTCTGACTTGATCGTTCATCTGGTCGAAGCAGACCGACATCTTGACGGGAGAGCCGTTCGGGATGCTGGCGTTCGTGCTCGACGTCACCGAACCAGCGATCTTGTACTCCGAGGATATCTTCGGGCATTTCTTGCCCTGGTGCGTGGCCGTGGCCGTGTAATTGGTAGTGGTGCCGTTTGTCCAGGTCACGTCACCGCCAGTCAGCGCGAAGTTGGCGATTTCGCCTCCACCACCGGTCGCCCCGGCCGTGCACTCGCTGAGCGTCGCCGTCCCCAGTTGGGTGGTGCCTTCGATTTTGGCGCACGTCACCGCCGTGTTCGGAGACGAAGCTCCCGAAACTGACCCTTCGAACGCCACTGCCGCGATGGGTGCGGCGACGAGAACGGCCGCCCCCACCAAGAGATGACGTCCCTTGAAGATACGCATGATCGCGCTCCCTCTTCTTGTCTTGACCCATCTGAGGTTTCAGATGTTGTGACATCGGAATCTCTATCAAACGAGAGCTACAAGATCAAGCGAGGGTTAAAAGAGGGTGAAGCGCACCTCCTGTTGGAGAGGGGCGCGGTGCCTGACGGCCACCAGGACCGCAGGCGGAGCGGTATGAACGGCATCCTCGGCGGCCGCAGAACGGCAATGGCCAGCGCGCCCCGCCCTCAGCGCATTCGTGACCCCGCCTGCCGGCCCGACCGTTCTGGTCCGTGGCCCTGCTCCGACCGCCGTCCGGCTCACCCGTCCCGCCCCGCTCCGCCGCGGCCAGCCGGGGGCCCGACCACCGGTGAAGGCCTTCGTCGTCGCGGCGATGTCGGCCGCGCTTCTCATGGCCGCGGTGGGCACGGCGGTGGTCGCCTCGGCCGTCTCGCTCTTCGGCGGGGGCGGGCCGGCGATCGGCCCGGCGGCGGCCCGCATCCCTCCGGCCATGCTCTCGCTCTACGAGGAGGCCGCCCCGACCTGCATCGGGCTGCCCTGGACCGTGCTGGCGGCCATCGGCACGGTGGAGTCGGACAACGGCCAGTCGAACCTGCCCGGCGTGCACAGCGGGGCCAATGCGGCGGGAGCTGAAGGCGCGGAAACATGTCGTAAAGGCGACCAGCCACCAAGGGGTTCCTTCCTTCCGGCGGTCGCCGCGCTGCGTGCCCATGCGGTCCCTGCTCCGGCGTCCCGGTTCGGGTTGCATCTGCGGTGACAAAGTCCGTGGCCCGAACCCGTCATGTGCCCGATTTGTGACGAAGGTCCGTAGTTCCACCGCATCTGGGGGCCGAATATGGGCAAGGGCAAAGGAATGCGGAGGGAGTGCAGACCCGCACTCGGACAGCGAGAGGGAGGATGCAATGTTGCGACGAGCAGCAGTGATGACAGCAGGTCTGGCCATGGTGATAAGTGTTGGCTTGGCGGGAGTGGGAGCTGCTTCGGCCGCGTCTCCGACGCCGCACATCAAGTGCTGTGGTTATCCCTGGACCATCAAGGTGAAGGGTGGGTGGTGTGAGGTGGACACCATGTCAGGCGATCACGCATTCTTCGCTGACTCCTATGGTGACAGCGGCGGGTGGCAGTACGGCACGTCGATTGTCAAGATGGACTGGTTCGCTGGAGTCCACACGGGCTGGAAGTTTCACGGCACCTGGAGCAGGGCGTCCAAGGCGTACATCGGTTCGTTCGGCGGCACCGGCAACGGCTTCACCGGCAAACTTGTCAAGGGAGTCGCGCCCTGCCGATCCTCAACTGGCTGATGATCCTCAAGGAGGCCAGCAGGCGGACCTTCGTCAGAAGGATTCAGTGCGGCGGACACGAGCGTCCAGCTGTTCTCGCTTGATCTCGGAATCGTCGAAGGCAATTCCATTCGACGCCGCCCGCGACAGCTACACGCATGTTGATGCCGACGAGAGAGCCCGGCCTCAAGGTGTGCGTCGGCGCCCGGGATGCGCCGCGGGATGCCGACTTGTTGGCACTGAAGTAAAGGGAGGGGTGCTCCCCAAAAGAGCCAGCGAGACTTAGTTGGGCCGGTCGGGTTCGTCTCCGCGACGGGAATCAGCCGGCGAAGCGGATCCCGACCGGGACCGGCGACTCGAAGGATGTCCCTATCGCCGCGGCGCGTCCTGCCTCTGCCCCGTAGACGGTAGAGAGCCGGCCGACCGTTCTGAGCGGTGGCCCCGCTCAGTTCTTCGTGTCGTTCGCCCGTGGTGCTCCTCTCCCCTGCGGCCTACCGGCGTCCTCACTTCCCGTGAAGGCCTTCCTCGCCGCGGCGTTGTCGGCCGCCCTGCTCGTGGCCGCGGTAGGCACGGCGGTGGTGGCGTCTGCGGTCTCCCTCTTCGGCGGGGGCGGGGCGCAGGTGCCCGGCGCGGCAGCGGCACGCATCCCCCCGGCCATGCTCTCGCTCTATCAGGAGGCTGCTCCGACCTGCATCGGGCTGCCCTGGACCGTCCTGGCCGCCATCGGCACGGTGGAGTCGGACAACGGGCAGTCGAACCTGCCCGGCGTGCACAGCGGGGCCAACGCGGCGGGGGCCGAGGGCCCGATGCAATTCGAGCCCGCGACGTTCGCCGCCTACGACATGCCCGTGCCCCCGGGCGGGGTGAACCCGCCGAGCCCCTACGACCCGACAGACGCCGTCTTCGCGGCGGCGCGGTTCCTCTGCGCCAACGGCGCCGCCGGCGGTGCGAACCTGCCCGGCGCGGTCTACGCGTACAACCATTCGGCCGCCTACGTGTCCGAGGTGCTCACGCTGGCCGAGTCGTACGGCCAGGGATCAGGCAGCGGTGCCTCCGCGGGGTCCGGTGCCGGCTCAGTAGCTGTCCAGTGGGCCCTGACCCAGGTCGGCACCCCTTACGTCTGGGGCGGGGAGACACCCGGCGTCGGCTTCGACTGCTCGGGCCTGGTGCAGGCGGCGTACCGGGTCGCGGGTGTCACACTGCCGCGGGTGGCCCAGGACCAGTTCGACGCGACGCCGGCAGTGCCGGCGGGCGGGCCGCTCGAACCTGGAGACCTCGTCTTCTTCGGAGGCGGCCCGACGTCGGTCGACCACGTCGGCCTCTATGTCGGATCCATCGGCGGCCAGGCGGTCATGGTCGACGCGCCGCACACCGGGGCGGACGTGCGGGTCGAGCCGTTTCCCGATCTGCCGGGCGCGGCGTGGGGCGGGCTCTCGTATGTGGGAGCGACGCGGCCCTGACCCGGCGATCGCACAAGGAAACGGCAACCTCCGCGCCGCCGGTCAACTCGTACGTTCCAGAAAGACGGCAACAGAGGTGAACCATCGCCCGTCATGCTCCACGACGACGTGCGGATACTCGGTGTGGCCACGGTGCGAGTCGGCGACGGCATCGGCGAGAGATATGACCTTCTTCTTCGTCCGGTCACTGACCGAGAAGTCGATCGGCTCAATCAGCCTCAGTCCCGGCACGCTCTGGCTCACCGATTCGATTTCGTCGGCAGTACTGAGCAGCAAATGGCCGTCGTGATAGCTGTCGGCGTCGTTGATGATGACCTCAGTGGTGAAAGCCACGACGCCACCGATCTTGACCACCCTGCACTGCTCGGCCAATGCGGTGCGGACACCGTCCAGTCCACCGAAATGCTCGATTGAGCTGAGGCTGTACACGGCATCGAACGTCTCATCCTCGAAGCGGAGGTCGAGAGCATCCATGCATTGGACGATCAATCGTCGTCGGTTGTAGGCGCACCGAGCGACGGAGTCAGGATCCCTGAGCATCGCCATGTCCGCCTCACGTTCGGCGAACGGTCCCGTGCCGTAGATATCAGTGGCGAAGGCCCATCGAGTCCGATTGGTCAACTCGAAGATGAGCTCCTCCTGCCCGGCGGCCACCGCGAGCACCATGGCGTCGCGATCGAGCACTTTGAGCTGTTCCAGACCGAGAAGCATCTGCGCGTACTCCCAGTGCTTCCGGTGCTCCATCTGATCCGGAAACTCAGCACTCTGTTGGAGGAAGTAGGGCAAGAGCGTGCGCATCGCAGCCGCCCGACCGTCGGACTGCCAGTCTTCGATGTTGCAAACCTTGCTCAGTTTCATCCGTTCGAGCGTACCCACCTCACACCCGGCCACAACGAGGGATCCCGGTGCGATCTTGGCTCCCATCACCGGCACGTCCGCTGCGCGCCGAGAGCAATTGTCAGCTAGGTTGGCCGCCAGACCGGGTGCCTCTTTGGGGATGGTGGCGATGACTTGGTTCCGAAGGTCCGGCTTTCGAGTGTGCCTCGCCGTAGTAGGGATCTTCCTTCCCGCGGGACTGCTGGCCATCGCCCCGGCGACCGCCGGCGCCCGCACCTCCGGCTGGTCGCTCGAGACAGTCCTCCATGAGGGGATCGTTACAGGGAGCGACGACTCGTGCACCTCTGCGGACTGGTGCCTCTCGGTCGGCAGCCGCGGCCGTTCTGGCCACGAGAAACCGGCGGCGCAGATCTGGAATGGCAGCACGTGGAGCTACGACGCACCGATCGAGCCGTCGGGCTCCGGCAACGCCGGGTTGTCCTCGGTGTCATGTGTGTCGCCGGCGTTCTGCATCGCGGTGGGTTCGTACGAGACGGGCAAGTGGCCCACCGGTCCTTACTTCACACTGGCCGAGGAGTGGGATGGGACGAGCTGGTCCGTCATGGCGACCGTCAACCCGAACGACGTGCAGAACGGCTTCTCGGGTGTCTCATGCGCCTCGTTGGACTTCTGCCTCGCCGTCGGGGTACAGCGAGTCAGCACGGTGGACACGTTGGCCGAGGAGTGGGACGGGACCAGTTGGTCCCTCATGACCACGCTGGATCCGGGGACGACCGCCACCGCCTTCACCAGGGTGTCCTGTGAAACCCAGGTCAGCTCCCAGGAGTTCTGCGTCGCGGTGGGCGCCGAGGACCTCAGCGAGAACGCGCAGGACACCTTGGCCGAGGCATGGGACGGGACATCGTGGTCTCTGATGAGCACTCCCACCCCTTCTGGCGGTGACCCGGAATTCAGCGGGGTGTCGTGCCTGTCCCAGAGCTTCTGCATGGCGGTCGGTGGGGTGATATTGCCCTTGGGCACCATCGTGGAGGAGTGGGACGGGGCATCATGGACCCTCCAAACGGCGCCCGTAACGGGCGGGAAGGGTGAGGGCGAACTGTCCGACGTGTCCTGCGTCTCGGACACCCAGTGCACCGCGGTCGGAAAATACGGGGGAGGCAGAAAAGTAGCGGCCTATAGACCCTTGGCGGAAGGGTGGGACGGCACAGGGTGGATCCAGCAGACGATGGCCACGCCGACCTATGACGCTGACCTGAGCGTGCAGGGCATCTCGTGCACGGCGGCGGCCCAGGTCCGCTGCAGCGCCGTCGGATCGTTCGTGGCGACAAACCACGGCTCTCGGTGGGTGATGCTGGCCGAGCAGTACGTGGGATAGGCGATCCCGCAATGTCCCGTGCACTCGAGTTCCGAGCGCGCCGGACATGCCATTTCCGTCGGCAGAGCGGTCCCCGTTGAACGAAGCGTTCAGTCGCTCCCTGGCGCGGCCGATAGAAGCGGGGTGACGCAGGCGTGGCCCGCAACGACCGGTTTCTCCATATCGTCTTACGATGATATCGTGTTACGATGTTATTGACTGACGGAACACCAGCGGTGCGATCGCCGAATCCAATCGCGCTCTCGGGCCGCAGGAGCCGGCGGCCCTACCCCGTCTTCTCACCGCAGCCGGGGCGGTGGGCACCTCCGTCGGCGATTGCTCCGCACTCCGGACAGACACGATCCGCCAGGCAGGGAGGCTCGCCCCCGGCGGACTCCTCTTGGTCGCACAGCCCGCACTGCAGCAGGGCGCCGAGCCGCGAGGCCCGGCCGTCCCGGTTCTCGACCCAGGCCCGGTCCTCGAAGGGCGGACGATGCCGCACGTGGCGCCGGTGACCGCAGTCGAGCAGCGCCACCCAGTCGCCCGCATCGTCCTGGCTGAAACCGAGAATGCAGCGCTCCATGCGTGCCCTCCCCTGGCGCCGATGAGCCGATCGTACCCAGTCGACTGTAGCAATATCGCACCACGATGCTATCGTGAGACGATGCGACTGACCGACGCCGACTACGAGGACCTGCTGTCGCTGCGGACAGGCCTGCGGCGCTTCGAGCGGTGGAGTGACCAGCAGGCCGAGGCAGTCGGGCTCACCCCGGCTCAACACCAGCTGCTCCTGGCCGTCCGTGGGCACACCGACCCACGCGGGCCGACGCTGGGTGAGGTGGCCGACTACCTGCTGCTGCGCCACCACAGCGCGGTCGGTCTGGTGGACCGAGCCGAAGAGGCGGGCCTCGTCAAACGAGCTCGTGATCCCGACGACCGTCGCGTCGTGCGGCTCCGGCTCACCACGGCGGGCACCAGGCTCTTCGAGACCCTCTCCGAGCTGCACCGCGAGGAGCTGCAGCGACTGACGCTGCGCCTCCCGAACGCGTGGCGTGGCCTGCTGCCACATCAGCCGCTGCACGGGATGGCCCTCCCGTCCTGAGGGCGCCACGAGCGAGGAGCCCGTTCAATCCTCGGCGGT
>CAWGHA010000012.1:0-96519 GCA_963822265.1 uncultured Acidimicrobiaceae bacterium | reverse complement strand
CGACGGCGTTCTCCGCCTCGTCGTCGACCGACCCGAGAAGCGCAACTCGCTGACCGACGACATCGTTGCGGCCATGACCGAGTGCGTCTCGACGGCGGGGCGCGACGAGTCGGTTCGGGCCATCCTGCTCACCGGGGCGGGCGAGCACTTCTGCTCGGGCTTCGACATCGTTGCCCGCAACGAGGACCGCAGCCGTCGCCCCCGCGTCGGCAGCATCCAGCGGCGGGTGCCGGCATTGGCCCACCGCCTGATCCCCCTGCTGGCCTCGGTCCAGACGCCCGTCGTCGTGGTGGCCCGCGGCTGGGTGGCCGGGATCGGCCTCCATCTGCTGCTCGCCGCCGACTTCGCGCTGGTGGCGGAGGACGCCCGACTCTGGGAGCCCTTCTCCGAGCGCGGCTTCACTCCCGACAGCGGCGCCACCTGGCTCCTGCCGCGCCGGGTGGGCGAGGTGCGAGCGCGCGAGATCCTGCTCCTCGGCCGTGTGCTCAGCGGCACGGAGGCGGCGCAGTGGGGCATGGTCCACGCCGCCGTGCCGGGTCCGGAGCTCGACCCGGCGGGGGAGGAGCTCCTCAGCACGCTGGCCTCGGGCCCGACCGTGACGCTCGGCTTCACCAAGTGGCTGCTCCACGTCTCGGCGGCGTCCCCGTTCGACCGCCAGCTGGAGCACGAAGCGCTCGCCCTCGAGCTCTCGTCGCGCAGCGAGGACTTCCGCGAGGGCCTCGCTGCGTTCAAGGAGAAGCGGCCACCCCGCTTCACGGGCCGCTGAACCGACTGTGACCGATACCGATACCGGCGGGTACGAGTCCCTCGTCGTCGAGCGGCGCGGCCACGTCGGCTGGCTCGTCTTCAACCGGCCCCAGGCGGCCAACGCCATGGACTCGGTCATGCTGGCCGAACTGGAGCGGGCGTGGCAGGAGTTCGACCGCGACCCCGCCGTCCGCGTCATCGTGAACACGGGCCGGGGCCGCAGCTTCCAGTCCGGCCTCGACGTGGTGGAGCTGGCCCGCAACCCGGACGCGCTACGCGAGCAGTCGCGCCGCACCAAGCGGGCCGAGTTGCGCATCACCGGCTGGCACAACGGGGTCTCCAAGCCGGTGATCGCCGCCGTGAACGGGGTCTGCGCCGGCGGCGGGCTGCACTTCGTGGCCGATGCCGACATCGTCTTGGCCTCGTCGAACGCCACCTTCTTGGACCCCCACGTCTCCATCGGCCAGGTCTCCGCCTACGAGACGGTCGGCCTGGCCCGGCGCATGCCCTTCGAGGCCGTGATGCGCATGGCGCTGCTCGGCCGCCACGAGCGCGTCTCGGCTGCCCGCGCCCACCAGCTCGGCATGGTGAGCCAGGTGGTCGACCCGCCCGACGCACTCGAGGACACGGCGCAGGCGCTGGCCGAGACGATCGCCCGCAACTCACCGGCCGCCATGCGCGCCACCAAGCGCGCCATGTGGGGCGCGCTCGAGGCCGGTCTCACCGACGCCTCCAAGGCCGGCGGCCAGGAGCTGGTCGCCATGTGGGGCCACCCCGACCAGGAGGAGGGGCCGCTCGCCTTCGCCGAGAAGCGGGAGCCCGTCTGGATCGACGACACCCAGGAGCACACAACATGAACTACTCCCACTACGACACCTTGATTGTGGAGCGCCGCGGCCCGGTCGGCTGGCTGATCAACAACCGACCCGATCGGCTGAACGCCATGAACGCCCACATGCGCGACGAGTTCGCGCTGGCGTGGCGGGAGCTCGATGCGGATCCCGACGTCCGCGTCATCGTGCACACCGGCGAGGGCCGGGCCTTCCAGACGGGCGTCGACGTCGCGGAGATCGCCTCCGACGGCGTCGGCATGGAGCGTTACCGCCAGGCCGTCATCGACAACGACCAGCACTTCACGGCCTGGCAGCAGCAGGTCTGGAAGCCGGTGATCACGGCCGTGAACGGCATCTGTGCCGGCGGGGGGTTCCACTGGGTGGCCGAGGCCGACATCGTCATCGCGGCATCCGACGCGGAGTTCTTCGACCCCCACGTCTCGGTCGGCCAGGTCGTCGCCATGGAGGCGATCGGCCTGGCTCGGCGCATCCCCTTCGAAGCGGTCATGCGCATGGCCTTCCTCGGTCGCTACGAGCGCCTGTCGGCCGAGCGCGCCTACCAGCTCGGGATGATCAGCCAGATCGTCGACCCGCCCGAGCGCCTCCGCGACGAGGCGCAGGCGCTGGCCGAGACGATCGCCCGCAACTCGCCGGCGGCGATGCGCGCCACCAAGCGCGCCCTGTGGGCGGCACTCGAGACCGGCCTCACCGACGCGTGCAAGGCCGGTGCCGTCGAGCTCGTCTCCATGTGGGGCCACCCCGACCAGGAGGAGGGCCCCCGCGCCTTCGCGGAGAAGCGCGAGCCGATGTGGCAGCCTCTCGGTGCGGGAGACGAGGCCGCGGCGGGATAGTGCCCGGTTTCGCCTCGGCCGTCCTGGCCCCGGCGGGTGTTCACACCCTCTACGGTTCGCCGTCTTCGGGACTGCCGGTCGTCGCGGCCGACGAGCGGATCGCGCGGGTGCTGTCCGAGGCTCACCGCGCCGTCCTGAACCGGCCCGCCGCGGCGGTGACCGCCGGGGGCTCCCTCCTCGAGGTGCCCGGTACGAGCGGGGCCGAACCGGACGAGGTCACCGTCGGGGAGTCGTACGACGCGGTGGAGCTCGTTGGCAGGATCCGCTGGGCGATGGCGCGAAATGGCCTCTTGATGCGCCTCGACGTAGAGGCGGACAGGCGTGCTGGCCGCCGCCGCTGGCCTGCGGCAGGCGATGCACCCGAGCCGTTGCCGAGCTCGATCGCATCGCTCGAGAGCGATGCTGCGGCACGAGTGAAGACGGCGGCGGCGCGTATCGACAAGGCGGAGTCGGTCGTCGTACTGGCGGGTCCCGGGGTTGTGCGTGCGCAGTGTGTCGCCGGACTTCACGCCCTCGCCGGCGCGCTCGGGGCCGGCGTGCTCAACACATGGGGCGCCAAGGGCGTTTTCCATTGGCAGAGCAGGCACCACTGGGCGACGATCGGGTTGCAGGAGCACGACTTCGCGCTCGGTGGACTGGGTGACGCCGGGCTGATCGTCGTGACTGGTGTCGACGACCGCGAAGCACCAGGTGAGTATTGGCATGGCCGGCCGCACGTCGTAGTGGAACCCGAGGACCTCGATATCCTGGCCGAGGTCGTGCCGCCGCGGCGCCACCATCTGGTGGAGATGCCGCCCTTGCGAACCCGTCTGGCCGCGGCGACACAGGCCGGTTGGGCTTCGACGGTTGCACCGCTCGCTCCGAGCCAGGCCACCCTCGCCTACGGCCGTCGGCTGGCCGGAGGCGGGCTCCTGGCGGCGGACGCGGGCCCGGCCGGCTTCTGGGTGGCGCGGACCTTCGCCACGACCGAGCTGGGTGGTGTCGCCGTTCCGGCGGAGATGATGCCGGGGTGGGCCGCGGCCTGCGTCGCGGTGGCGCGGATGGCGGCGCCGTTGCGCCCGGCGCTCGCCGTCGTCGCTGACGAGGTAGACGACGCGACGTCTTTGATCCTGGAGCTCGCGGCGGGGCGGGGCATCGCCGTTGGCGTGGAGGTGTGGACCGATGCCGGGGACGCTCTCGACGCCGAACACCATCGCGATCGGCTGGGCGCGCTCGTCGACCCTGGGTCGGGCGGGGTGGCAACGCTCGCCACCGATGCGAGCCAGCTCGACGCGTTCGTCGAAGCCGCGGGCCCGCTCAGGCCGTGGCGGTCGCCTCGTCGCGCAGCTGGAACTTCATGACCTTGCCGCTCGGGTTGAGGGGCAGCGCGTCCACCGTGCGGACGCGGCGCGGGACCTTGTAGTTGGCCATGGACTCCCGGCACCACCCGAGGAACGTCTCGGGGTCCCATTCGACGCCGGTGCGAGGCACCACGACGGCATGGCCAACCTCCCCCAAGCGCGGGTCCGGGACGCCGACGACGGCCACCTGGGCCACCGAGGGGTGGCGCAGCATGATCCCTTCGACCTCGGCCGGGTAGACGTTGAACCCGCCGCAGATGTACATGTCCTTCTTGCGGTCCGTGATCCGGATGTTGCCGTCGTCGCCCACGAACCCGATGTCGCCGGTGCGCAGCCAGCCCTCGGCGTCTATCGCCTGAGCGGTGGCGGCGGGGTCGGCGAAGTACTCCTTCATCACGTTGAAGCCGCGCACGAGGATCTCGCCGGGCTCGCCCGGTGGCAGCGCCCGCTCGTCGCCGTCCACGACCTTGACCTCCACGCCGGGCAGCGGTCGGCCGACCGTGGTCGCCACCGTTTCGGGCGGGTCGTCGTGCCGGCACATGCTGACCGTGCCCGTGGTCTCGGTGAGCCCGTAGCCGGTCACGACCGTCTCGAAGCGCAAGTCCTCGCGCATGCGGCGGACCACCTCGACGGGCACCACGGCCGCGCCCGTCACCGACAGACGGAGCGAGGAGAGGTCGAACTCGGCGAAGCGCGGGTGGTCGAGGATCGACTGGAACACCGTCGGCGGTCCGGGGAGCATCGTGATGCGGTGCCGCGCCACGTAGTCCATGACGGCGTCGACGTCGAAGACGGGGAAGGGGTGGATCTGGGCGCCCCGGAGCACGCAGGCCAAGATCCCGGACTTGAGTCCCGCCGTGTGGAAGAACGGATACACGACGAGGTAGCGGTCGCCGTCGCGCAGGCCGACCGCGTCCGACCATGCCTCGTAGGTCCGCACGCTCGCCCCGTGCGTGAGCACGGCTCCCTTCGGTGCGCCGGTCGTGCCTGAGGTGAAGATGATGTCGGAGATCGAACCGGCGTCGAGCCCGCGCTCGCGCCGCTCGACGTCGACCTCGGGCACGGGGTCGCCCTCGGAGAGCCAAGCCGCCCAGGTCTCGTCGTCGCCGATGTCGACGACGCGCTCGAGCGACGGCACGTCGTCCCAGGCCTCGGCGATCGCCGCGAAGTCCTGGCCGAGGAAGTCGCGCACCGTCAGGAGCACCCTGGCCCCGGCCGAGCGCACGACGTACGCCGCCTCCGCCGACTTGAAGCGCGTGTTGAGGGGGACGAGCGCGGCGCCGCTCATGGAGACGCCGAAGCTCGTTGGGACCCAGCGCACGCTGTTGGGCGACCACAGCGCGACACGGTCGCCGGGCTCGACACCTGCGGCGATCAGGCTGCGCGCCACACGCGCCGACTCTTCTCTCAGCGCGCCATACGTCAACGACGACGCGTCATCGACGACCGCCGTCTGGTCGGGCGTCGCCGTGGCGCGCCGCTCGAGCACTTCGGGAACCGTCCGGGGGCCACCGCTCGAAACCACCTCGCCAGTATTTCATATACGATTTGGCACCTTCCTGACCTGCGATGATGCCTCGGAAACGGCTCCGACCGGTGTCTCCAGGTTTCTGGCTCTGTCGCTATCTGTCCAGCTTTCGCTTCGTTGGACGTGCGAGGGGCAGGTGAGCGCACAAACAGGACCGGCAACCAGAGGCTCTCGAGACCGCCCCAGCCCCCTGGAAGCCCGGTGACCTATCGGGGTCGACGTGGAGAGCGTTGGAGGTTCCTGCCGGGCGTCCCCTCATCTGACTGGTCGCCCCCGACCTCGTGCATGATGACGACGACGAACTACTGATCCGTTGGCGGGAGCGGGCCTTCCTCCGGCCGGGACGAAGGGAGAAACGATGTTCCGAAGAACGGTAGCGATTGTGGCAGGTCTCGCCATGACGGCGAGTGTCGCGCTGGCGGGAGCAGGCACGGCTTCGGCGGCGGCTCCGGCGCTACACGTCAAGCCGGGTGGGCAGTGGACAATCGAGATCAGACACCACACCGGCGGCTGTGAGGATGAGACCTTTTCGGCGACCGGCTTCAGCGGCGACCATGGCGGCGACGGAGGCACCTTCGACTTTGGCGGCCCGATGATCATCATGGAATGGTCAACAGGCCCCGCTCAGGGCCTGACCTTCACCGGCACGTTCACCACGAAACCAGTCAGGGAGTACAAGGGCAGCTTCGGCGGCCTCGGCGAATTCCTTGTCGGCGCTCTGGTCAAGGGGGCCATTTCCACGTGGCACGGCTACCCCTGCTGAACAGCTGATCGTTGCGGACGCAGTTCCGGGGCGATCTCGGCTCCGGGGCTGCGCAACTTCGCGCACGATGACGTCCTGATGACCGTAGGCGGAGCGGTGCAAACGGCACGCTCCACTGCGGCGGAACGGAGGAAACAGTCATGTTCACCAGCAACCCGAAGGTGGCGGCGGTCGCAGCGTTCCTCGCTGGTGGCGTCCGGCGGTCGGTGCAGTGAGCTATCGACTTTCGTCTACGGCAACAAGCTCTTTCCGAAGATCAGAACACCCCGGCGACTCCGGCCCCACCTTGGGGTAGGTCTGTCCCGCTACGGACTGAGATGTTCACGCAAGTCCCGCCGTCGTTGCGTCTTCAACTACACGGAGGCCGAAGTGCCGACACCCTCTATCGGCCTAGGGCCTCCGATCGGTTCACCTGGCGGCGGCGGCGGCGGCGGCTTCGGCTTGTCGTCGGCGTTCCGCGCTCGCAACCAGCTCAGGATCAAGACGCCGGCGCCGATCGCGGCCGCCGTCAAGAACGCCCATGCCAAGGGTCTCACAGCTCATCCTTCATCGGCGCGACCCTACCTCGACACCTGGACGATCCGCAGCGAATCGCGGTCATTATGTCCGGGGTGTTCCGCTCCGAGGCACCGTCACTTCGGGCATGATGTCGACCAACGAACGCCGCGCGGGACGCGGCCTTCTTCCAGCGGTAAGAGGAGGCAACGATGTTGCGACGGGTAACGGTGTTGGCGGCTGGTCTCGCCATGACGGCGAGCGTCGGACTGGCAGGGGCGGGTGCGGCCTCGGCGGCGTCACCAGCGCTCCACATCAAGCCGGGTGCGATGTGGTCGTTTGTGGTCAAGGGAGAGCGCAGCTTTTGCGAGCAGGACACTTTCTCGTCGAACGGCACCTTTACTGCGGACAAGTACAACGACTCCGGCACCTGGACCGGAGGCGGCAAGACCATTACCGTGAACTGGACGGCAGGCAGTGGCTCCCCATCAACCTTCACCGGCACATTCAGGAAGACGCCGGTCGCGGAGTACAAGGGCACAGCCGTTTTCATGGGCCACACATTCTCGGTCAAGCTGATTGAGGGTGCGCTGGCGGGCTGCTGAGCCTCTCAGCGGTCCAGCTGGACCTTCGTACTTCGGGCATGATGACGCCATCGACGACCGCAGGCGGAGCGGTGCAAACGGCCCCCGCGCGATCGCCCGAACAGGGCCCGACAACTGGGAACTTCTCGACCCGTCCCGTGGGCCGTCTTCTGGTTCATTGTCGGTGCCATTCCTGGCGTCACTCTGGGCGTGAGGACAAGGCCGTTCGCGCAAATGGTGGAGGTTATCGCTGCGGGTCTCGTTCTCGACCTCATCGCCTATGCGGGGGTGCGTTGGACGGTCTCCGCAGTGTCCCCAAAGCGCCGCGACGACGTTGATGCGCGCGCCTTCCGCCAACATGGGCGGAGCCCTGAGCGTGTCCCAGGCTGTAAAAGAAGTGGCGGTCCTCGGCCAGTCCGGCTACGACGAGGGTTGGTCGGCACGCCGAGTCGTAGACACAGTTACGGCGCAGGACTGTCCACGCTCACCTCCAGTCGTCGGCAGCCTGTCGCCGTGTTGAATCTCTTTCGGTCGCGGGCCGCTATTGCTGCACCAATGTTGCAATAGCGGTTGACGACGTCGGATCCTGCGGCCTACGTTGCCCGCCGACGGGAGAACGAAACTCTGTCGGCAACGGAACCGATGTTCGGTTCGCGTGGACAGTTCAAGGCGGGGAAACGGACGACCGGCGTTGTGAACCACGACAAGGAGGACGCAGAAGTGTTGCGACGGGCAGCAGTGATCGCGGGAGGTCTCGCCATGGCGACGAGCTTCGCGCTGGCGGGGGCGGGCACGGCCTCAGCCGCTGCGCCAGGGCTCAAAGAGATCAAGCCCGGCGCAACCTGGACGATCGAAATAAACCATGGTGGGTGTGAACAGGCGGTCTTCAACACGACCACCCACCACTTCACCTCGGACCTGTTCGGTGACAAGGGCACCTGGAGCGGCGGCGGGTCGAAGCTCAGCATGACCTGGAAGGCCGGGGCCCACAGTGGCGTGACCTACAGCGGCGACTTCGTGTCCACCACGACGCCGGTCGAGTACAAGGGACTCGCCAATGACGGTGGCGTGACCGGAAAGACCAAGGTGGTCAAGGGAGCCGTTGCGACCTGGAACGGAATTACCTGCTGACGCACTGATCTTCGTACACGAATCCCGTAACGAAGCCCTGGGGCATCCACCGCTCCGGGGCTTCGTCGCGCCACCAGGGACCGCCTACGCTGCGCTCTCCTACGCTATGGAAATAGTTGTGCTCCGGGGAGTCCGAGTACTCGGAGGACGGAGCGACATTGGAGATGTCAGTGCGAGACAAGAGTTTCATATAGGGATGTCCTCGAGGATGCCGGCAGACCACGGGAGCAGGGTCGCCATCGTCACCGGGGGAGCCAGCGGCATCGGCCGGTCCACCCTCGACCGATTGCGGGCGGCAGGTGTGCTCGCCGTGTCCTTCGACATCCGCCAGGAGACCCCGGTGGATGTTTCCGACGCTCGGGCCGTGACCGCCGCCGTGGCCCAGGTCAAGGAGGAGCATGGACCGATTGACGTCGTCGTCAACTGCGCCGGGGTCGGCGCCGGCGGCCCGATGGGCTCCGACCGCTACCTCGACGAGTGGGATCGTTCGCTTGCCGTGAACCTCACCGCAGCCATGCTGGTCGTGCGCAACTGCATCGACGATCTCACCGCGTCCGGGTCGGGACGGGTCGTGAACGTGGCCTCGACCGAAGCGCTGGCGGCGCAACGGGGCACTGGGCCCTACACGGTGGCCAAGCACGGACTCCTCGGGTTCACGCGTTCGCTGGCCGTCGAGTACGGCCGCACCGGCTTGACCGCCAATTGCATCTGTCCCGGCCCGATCGACACGCCTCTGGTCTCGGCCATCCCGCCGGACGACAAGGCGATCTTCGCCCGCCGCCACGTCCCGCTCGGGCGGTACGGCTCGCCTGACGAGGTCGCCTACATGATCGTGTGCCTGGCCGATCCGGCGGCGTCGTTCGTCAACGGCGCGGTGGTGACCGTCGATGGCGGCATGACGGCGATGAACTGATCAGGGGACGATGGCCGTGTGGCTTACCGGCGCAGCCGCCTCCTGGCGAGTCGAACGGGCGCGGACGATCGCCGCCAGCAGCGCGTTGCGGGTCTCGGCGGGGTCGAGCAGCTCGTCGAACCCGAGGGTCTCGGCTGATCGGTACGACGCTTGCAGCTCGGCGTCCCGGAGCTGCTCCGCCACTTCGGCGCTCGCCCCCATCGCGCTCGAGGACGCCCCCGAGCTCATGGCGCCCAGGGTGGCCCCGGGGTAGGCGAAGGTGGCCACCTGATTGTCGAACCCGATGAGCGACATCACCATCGACCCGAAGCCGTATGCCTTGCGGAGGGTCAGATGGATCTTGGGCGTCGTCGCGAGCGTCTGGGCGGCGAACATGCGGGCGCCGCTGCGAAGGACGCCGTTGCGCTCGGAGTGGCCGCCCGGGAGCATGCCGGGGTTGTCGGAGAGGAACACGAGCGGCAGGTGGAACGCGTCGGCGACGGCGATGAAGTGCGACGCCTTGTCGGCGGCGTCGGCGTCGATGGACCCGGCGAGCACCTGCGGCTGGTTGGCCACGACCGCGACCGGCTCACCGCCGAGGTGAGCGAGGGCGCAGATCATGGCGGGACCGAAGCCGGGCTGCACCTCCAACCAGTCGTTGTCGTCCACGACGACGTCGATCACACCACGCATGTCGTAGGCCCTGCGGTTGTCCCGGGGGACGAGCTCGGTCAGCTCCGGCGTGGGCCTGGGGCCGGTCGCGTCGTTCTCGACGCCGCTCGGGGGATACGACCACGCGCTCGAAGGGAAGTACCCGAGGTAGCGGCGGACGAGCGCCAGTGCTTCGTCGTCGTCGCGCGCGACGTTGTGCACCAGCCCGCTGCCGACGGCGACCGCGGGTCCGCCCAGGTCCTCCTTGGAGATCTCTTCGCCGGTCGACTCGCGCACGACCGGCGGACCCGCGGTGAAGATCGCGCCCAGCTCGGTCATCACGCAGAAGTCCGACATCGGTGCGATCAGCGCGCCGTGCCCGGCCGAGGGCCCCATGACGGCGGTGACGACCGGGACGCGTCCCGAACACCGGGCTTGTAGGAGCAGGTCAGTCGGGGAGCGCGCATGGGTTTTCCCGGTGGGCCGGAACCCGGCGCCCTCGAGCAGCATCACGAGCGGGACCTTGGTGCGAAGCGCGAGCTCGGCGAGCCGGTAACGCTTGGCGTTGCTGCCCGAGCCGATTGTGCCGCCCAGGGTCGTGAAGTCCTCGGCGCCGACCATGACGGGCCGGCCGTCGATCAGGCCCGACCCCGCGACGATCCCGTCGGCCGGGACCTCGCCACCCACGAGCGTGCCCAGTTCGCGGAAGGAGCCGGGGTCCAGCAGGTGGACGACTCGCTCCCGGGCGTCGAGCTTGCCGGCGGCGCGGTGTTTCCCCAGTCGCTCCTGGCCGCCCATGGCGCGGGCCCGCTGCCGACGTTCGGCCAGGTCGTCGAGGGTTGCCGCCCAATCGCTGCCGCCGTCTGCCACGCGTACGCCTCCTCTCGGACGAAACCGGACCTTACTTATAGTTACAGTCGGCGACGATGAAGCTGGCCTACCGCCTAGAGCTCTACCGATCGGCCCGGCTGGTCGTGCCCGTCGAGCTGGTCCGCCGCGCCGAGGAGCTCGGATACCACTCGGTGTGGAGCGCCGAGGCCTACGGAACCGACGCGTTGTCGCCCCTGGCGTACCTGGCCGCCCACACCAGGCGCATCCGCCTCGGCACCGCGATCGCCCAGCTGGCGGCACGACCGCCGGCGACACTGGCTATGCACGCCATGACCATCGACGCCCTCGGCGGCGGGGATCGGGTGATCCTCGGACTGGGCGTGTCGGGCCCGCAGATCGTCGAGGGGTGGTACGGGCAGCCCTGGGGCAGCCCGTACGCCCGGCTGCGCGACTACGTCGAGATCTTGCGCAAGATCCTCGACCGCGAGGCTCCCGTGACTCACGACGGCCGGGAGATCTCGTTGCCGTACGACGGCCCGGGTGCGCTCGGCCAGGGCAAGGCGCTCAAGTCGATTTTGCACCCGTCGTCGCGAGTGCCGGTCTGGCTCGCCTCCGGGGGCCCGCGCAACACGGAATTGTGCGCAGAGCTGTGCGACGGTTGGCTGCCCATGGGACTCGGACCGGACGGTGTCGCCCCTTACGAGCAACCGCTGGCGCGCGGCTTCGCCAAGCGATCAGACGGACGGCGACCCGAAGAGTTCGAGATCTTCGGGTCGATGAGCGTCCGTATCACCGACGACGCCAGGGGAGCGCTCGAGTCGATGCGGCCGTTGACGGCGATGTACGTGGGCGGCATGGGGAGCGAGACCCACAACTTCCATCGTGACGCCATGGCCCGCCGTGGGTTCCCCGAGGCGGCGGATCGCATCGGGGAGCTATGGCGTTCCGGGCGTAAGGACGAGGCGGCGGCGGCCGTTCCACTCGAGTACCTGGAGCAGAGCGCGCTCGTTGGGTCTCCAGAGCGGATACGAGACCAATGGGCAGCGGGAGCCGCGCCTCCGGGAGTGACGGGCCTCATCATCAGCACTGATCGGGTGGACGTGCTCGAGCTGATGGCCGACCTCGTGGGGAGCAGGGATCTCGTATGAGCGACATCCTGGTCGACACACCCGCGCAGTTCGTGCGGCGGATCACGCTCAACCGGCCGGAGAAGCGCAACGCCATCTCGACCCCGCTGCGGGTGGCGCTGCTGGAGCAACTTCGGGCCCACGACGGTGACGCGGACGTTCGGGTCACCATCGTCCGTGGCGCCGGCCCGTGCTTCTCCGCGGGGTACGACCTGTCATCGAGTCTCATGGAAGGCTCGCCGTTCTACTCGGCCCCTGGAGACGGGCAATGGGCTCGCCAGGCGAACGACACCTGGTTCAGCGTGTGGGACCTGGCCAAACCGGTGATCGCACAGGTCCACGGCTACGCGATTGCCGGGGCCACGGAGCTGGCGTCGGCCTGCGACCTCGTCTACGTCGCCGACGACGCGCTCATCAGCTATCCGGTCGTGCGCGTGGCCAGCCCGCCCGACTGGCAGTACCACACCGTGCTGTTGGGACTGCGGAGGGCCATGGAGCTCATGCTCACGGGGGACGCGATTACCGGGGAGGAGGCGGTGCGCATCGGCTTCGCCAACCGATCGTTCCCCGAGAGCCGCCTCGACGAAGAGGTCGTCGCCATTGCCTCCCGTGTCGCAGGTGTCCCTTCGGACCTGCAACAGATCAACAAGCGCTCCGTTCATCGTGCCTTCGACGTGTGGGGGGCGCGTGCCGCCATCAGGGCGGGGACGGAGCTCCAGGCGCTGGCCCGGCACACCGAGGCGGCCGAGCGTTTTGCGACGGACGCTCTGGCTGCGGCCAAGGAGGCACATCGCTCGACTGAGCGCTGACTGGGCGGCCGTGCCAAAAGCGGAACCTGGCCTTCAGCGGGGTCAAGAATATTTTGATTCCTGCCGTGTGCTTGTGACAGCTGCATGCGCCTCAAAACAGCACGTATACGGGCTACGGACCCTGGCCGGTAGCCTGATCGACGGTGCGGAACGTCCTGATGCCCTGGACGGGTGACGTCTAGTGACCGAACACTTCCGAACGATGGACTTTGTGATCGACACCGAACGGTTGTCATTGCGACTACGGACGACGGATGACGCTGAGTGCAACCTCGAACTCCTTCGTGAGCACGAGGGTGGCACGACGCTGTCGATCGGTGAAGTTGAACGGCGCATGGTCGAGCAGAACGAACGAGCACACATAGATGGCTTCGGACTCCTGGGTATCCGGCGGCGGTACGAGACCGGCCCGATTGGGTACTGCGGATTGATCATCGGTCGGGGAACCTTCGAGGAACCGGAAATCGCCTATGAGGTCCTCCCCCAATTCCGAGGCCGCGGCTACGCCACGGAGGCCGCTGGAGCTGTGATCGAAGCCGCCTTTGCCACAGGCAGGGAGCGTCTATGTGCGACGGTCGGCACCTGGAATGCACCGTCGTTCCGAGTCCTTGAAAAGAATGGGTTTCACGCACATCACAACGGCTACGGCGAGCGGGGTGAATTCGTCTGGATGGTTCGCAACGCAGCAAAGTGACGAGTCCCAGACTGCCCCTCACGCGAGGGGAACGCAACGGTGGAACAATTCCTGGCATGGACGAGGCCCCGGAGCTGCAAAACAGCCGACACTGGAGGATGGCTGTCTGGGCCCTCCGCGTTGGGTACATCGGGCTTGCCGTCGCGATCGCGGGCCTCGTCGTGATGTCGTCGGGATCCACGCCATGGGTCCTGGCGGTCGGGGTGATCATCTGGCTCGCCTCCGCCGCCGTGACGTTGGCGGGGTACCTCCGGTCCCGGCGCGAGCTTCCCGAGCCGCGACCCGGGTATTGGGCGATGCGGTTCATGCTCATCCACGACACGGTCCACGCCCGGTCGTCGGCCCAGCGGTCTTGACGGCACGTCGCGTCGCGGTTGCGTCCGCCCTGCCGCGGGCTCCCGTCGTCGATCCGACGAGATGTGCCAGTCACCGAGCAGGTCCCTGGGCGCCGGGTAGGCCGACACGGTGGGAAAGCAGCAGACCGAGGGCAGTGCCGGATCGTTCTCACGGACCAGTGAGTCCAGAGGGGCTCCCCTTCGCCAGATCTGTACCAGTAGGAGCTCTGCCGGAGCGTATGTTCTCGCTCCATGGAGCAGGCTCTCGCCGATCTGGCCGGTCCGGGTCTGCGCGTGCTTTTCTGTGGGATCAATCCCGGGACACTCTCGGGTGAACTCGGCCTGCATTTTGCGCGGCCGGGGAACCGATTCTGGAAGTTGCTCTGTGCCGGTGGATTCACCGAGTCCGTTCTCTCACCATCCGAGCAGCACACTCTGCCCGGGCTCGGCGTAGGCATAACGAACCTGGTGGGGCGGGTGACAACCGCCGCCAGCGAACTCAGTGCAGCCGAACTGCGGGAAGGTGCGAAGCAGCTCGAAGCCAAGGTGGGGATACTCCGGCCCCGCTGCGTCGCGGTCCTCGGGCTGCAGGCGTACCGGACGGCGTTTCTCAGGCCGGAGGCCGTAATCGGTCGCCAGCCCGAACGCCTCAGCGGTGCCCTTCTTTGGCTCCTACCCAACCCGAGTGGCCTTCAGGCCCATTATCGGCTGCCTGAAATGAATGAGATGTTCAAATCCCTTTTCGTTGCTACTGAGCCAGCCTGACGGAATGACCTCATCCTCTATGGCGTAGATGAGTCGGCCGCCCGCTCGAGCAGGCCAATGACGTTCATGCAGCTTTTCGGGCCGAGGTAGCCCAGGACTGGCATGGTGAGATCTACTTCGAAATGGCGGTCATCCTGCCCAGCTCATGTTTCGAGCGCCTTCGGCGCCATCAGCCCGCGGCGCAGCGCTTCGTTCATCACCGACGGAGGGTAACGTGGAGTCACATCACGCCCTATTGGTCGCGCCGCCCCGTTGACGCTACGGAGTCCTTGGTGCCCACTGCGGCCAGAGCGTCGTTGTCCGTTGGGTCCGGTCGGCTCTAGTGAGCGAGGACCTTCCTCTCAGCATCTTCCGAGACGGGCGGTTCGAGGAGGATGGAATGCCATCGAATTGGCGTGATCGAGCCGCCTGCAAAGGCGACACGGAGTCATTCTTCTCGTACGACAGGCTGATCTTGGCGCGTGCTCGGGCGCTCTGCGCCGGCTGCGAGGTCCGTTCTGAGTGTCTCGAGTCAGCGTTGTCAGGTCCTCACGTCCACGGACTTTGGGGTGGCCTCACGGAAACGCAACGACACAAGCTGCGCGTTCGGCCAGCGGCATAGGAGGGCTGTCGAGGGGCGGCGCTACGAAGCCTGATCGGACCCTGACCCGACCGCTCAAAACGGCATAGACCCGCAGTCCGAGTCTTGCGATCTCGTTGCGGCGTTCAACCCGCGTGGTCGTTGTACGAGGCTGTCACAGGCCATTGGCGGGCCGGTGGGTCGATCGACACGTCGAGGACGGGGGCGAAGATGGATCGCTGGCGTTGGCGGGACTCAGCCTGTTTGCTATTGCATCGTGCAGAGTTGGTCGAGTCGCTCCAATGTCTTCGTCATTCCAGCGAGCCACGCATTGCCGTTATCCACGGCCTCACGAACATTCTCGGGGGAATCCGTGCAGTCATAGGTTTCTGTCACCACAGTTCCGTCGGGGCCGTCCGGGGTGAGATCGAATCTCCAGCGTGATCCGTTCCTGGCGAGTTCGACGTTTCCGGGCTCCCAGGCGATGCAGCGGTCAGGTTCGAACTCCACGATGCGGTTGTGCATTTCATAGTCGCCCATTGCTGGGAAGTACATCTTCGTAATGAACACGTCTCCCACCCGAACGATGATCTCATTGCTGGAACCAGGCCGCAGCATCCCTGAGCCATCGAACTCGGGGTGCCGGTCCGGGTCGGCGAGAAGGTTGAAGATGTCAGTGGCCGAAGCACTGATCCTTCGGGATACCGACACGGGCTTGCACTCGTCGCTTCCCATCGTGGCGCTCCCTCGTCCGGTCCTGCTTCGTGGTGCGTTCACAAGGTAGCCGGGAAGTCTTTTGAGGGCTCGTGGCGATGATAGGGAACCATCCCCGAAACGCGGGCCGGGAAGGCGCGTGCAGAGCGTGGCTCTGTCGTTTGCGTTCGCGAACGACTCACTCCGACAGGTGAACGGAATCCGCAGTCTCTAAAGGCCTGGCAGCACCTCTTCGAGCAGGCGCCCGGCAGTTTCCAGCGCATCGCCGTGGATCGGGCAGAAAACGAGATGGCGGGCCCCGGCGGCGACGAACGCGGCGAGGCGTTCGCTCACGTCGTCGGGCGAACCCGAGACCGTGATGCGGTCGATCATCGGCTCGACGTCCTGCCGGTAGGTCTGCCGCAAGAAGGAGGCGGCGCCGCGGCGGGCGGTGGCGGCGTCGTCGTCGACCGCCACCATCAGGTAAGCCAGCCAGACGAAGTCGTCGAGGTTCCGGTCGACCTCCGATGCGTAGGCCGTGATCCGCTCGGCGGATTCGGCGTAGCGGCGGGACGAGTAGAGGTAGGGCATCCAGCCGTCGCCGAGACGAGCCGCCCGGCGCATTGCCCCCTCTCGGCGGCCGCACACGTAGATCGGCGGGCCACCGTCCTGATGTGGTGCTGGGTGGATCCGGATTCCGTCGAAGGAATAGTGGCGCCCCCGGTGGTCGACGGCTTCCGCCGTCCAGAAGCGGCGCAGCAGGCCGATCGCCTCGTCGGCCCGTGACCCACGTTCTTCCATCGGGACGCCCATGGCAGAGAAGTCCGACGGGTACTCGCCCCCAATCCCGACTCCGAGCGCGACGCGGCCGCTCGAGGCGCGGTCGAGGTCGGCCACTTGCTTGGCCACGAGCGCAGGCGGGTAGAGCGGCAGCAGCACCGTGGCCGTGCCCACGGTGGCCGAGGTGGTCTGCTCGACGAGGCGGGCCAACCAGACCAACGGCTCCGGGGACGGGTTGACCGAGGCCACGTGTCCGCCGACCCACAGCGAGGAAGCCCCGGCCCGTTCCAGATGGCGCACGGCCCCGGGGTCGTCGGGCGCGACGAATCCGAACGAGAGCGGCACGACCGCGTCAGTGGACAACGGCGGCCGTCGCGGCGGCCGTCACCGCGGGATCGCCGTCCAGACTCGTCATGTAGAAATGACTCGCTTCGAGATGGGCCAGCGCCAGCCCTCCGACACGGCCGTCTCCGCGGGCGATCGCTTCGACCAGATGCTCGTGGTCGCGAACGGAGGCGTTCCAGCGGGACAGGTCGGGCTCGTCGAACTCGTCGCGTTCGTAGAGCTCGCTGGCCTGGCCCGCCCACACGGTCTGAAGCGCTCCGACCAGCAGCACCAGGGTCTCGTTAGCACATCCGGTGACGATCGCCTGGTGGAAACGGCCGATGACGTCCCGCGTACGGCGCCCATCGCCTACGGCTTCGCGCTGTTCCTCGACCAGGGAGCGCAGGGTCGGGACGAGGCTGAGACCCCGGTCGGCGCGGGCGGCGCAGAGTGTGGCGCAGATCGGCTCGAGGTGCCGCAACGCGGCCCCGACGTCGCCCAGATCGGTCGACCTCGACTGGAGCACGAGGCTCACCATGTATGCGACACCGTCGGCGTTCGGGCGATGCACGTCCGCGCCTCCGACGTTGCCCCGCCGGATGGTGACGAGACCCTCGGTCTCGAGGATCCTCATCGCCTCGCGGATGGCGGTTGGCCCGACGGAGAATTGGCGGGCCAGGTCCTCGAGTCGGGGGAGTGCGTGCAAGGACCCGTCGAGGATCTGGTCGCGCAGATGTCCAGCTACCTGCTCGCTCATGCGCAGGGGCCGAGCGCGCAGCTGCGGCGCACCAGGGGCGCGCAACCGGCCTTCGAGGGGGCTCGTGGCGGGCTCGGTCACAGTACGACCTCGCGCTGTTTCAGGGCCAGGATGTCGTCCCACGAGCGACCGAGCTCCAGCAGGATCTGCTCGGTGTGCTCGCCGTGCTCTGGAGCGCGTCGCAGGGCTGGCGCCATCCCGTCGAACTGCGCCGGGGTGGCGACCATGGGGTACGGACCTGCGGGTCCCTCGACGGAGGTCACGAAGTGGTTGGCCGTGACCTGCGCGTCGACCGCGGCCTCGGCGGCGCTCTGCACGACCGTCCATGGTGAAGTGAGGTGGCGGAGCGCAACCGTCCACTCCGCAAGCTCGCGGCTGGCGAATACGTCGTCGAGCGTCTCGATGAGGTCTCGCCGGTGAACCCGCCGTGCGGCGGCCGAGGAGAACCGTTCGTCTTCGAGGAGATCGGTGCGGCCGATCACGTGGCAAAAGTTCTCGAAGTGTCCCGCCGTCACGACGCCGGCCAGGTAGACGAGCCGGCCGTCGCGTGTCGCGTAGGCCGCGACGAGAGGGTTGGGAAGGTCGGCGTGGCGCATTCTCGGAATGGTGTCGACCTCGTAGAGCTGGCTGGCGACCACCGCGGGCGAGCAGACCCAGACCCCCGACGACAGCAGAGAGACATCGACCAGCGCGCCCCGGTGAGTGGTGGCCCGTCGGTACAGCGCGGCCGCGATGGCGCCGGCGAGAAACGAACCGGCGGAGATGTCGCCCAATGCCGGACCGGGCTGCGGGACGAATTCGTCGGCGACCATGCTGGCGGCATGACCCAGTCCGGTGCGAGCCCAGAAGTCAGTGTGGTCGTAGCCCCCGGCGTCCTTCTCGGGCCCGTCGGGACCATGGCCAGTCGCACGGCCGTAGATCAAGCCCTCGTTGAGCTCGAAGAGGTCGTCCGGCTCGACCCCGAGGCGACGGCGGGCTGACGGCAGCAGGTTGGTGATGAACACATCGGCCTTCGCGACCAGTTCGCGCAGGACCTGACGTCCTTCCCCCGTCGAGACGTCGAGCGCCATGCACCGCTTGCCCCGGTTCAGGATCTCCCACATGAAGGCCACGCCGACGTCGGTATCCGGGAGTCCGGCGATCGGGGTACCCATCATCGGATCAGCGACATCGGGCGGGACGATCTTCACGACATCAGCCCCCCAGTCCGCCAGGACGGCGGCCGCCGAGGGCGCGAACGCGTACATGGAGAGCTCCACGACGGCGACGCCATCGAGCAGGTCGTAGGTCATACCTGCAACAGGTTCCGGAGATTGGTCTCGGCGATCTTCACCGCGTCGTCAACCGCGACCTCCGCCAGCGCCTTCTCCAGATAGTCGCGGTTGTGCGGCCACAGGCCGTCCCCGTGCGGGTAGTCGCCCTCCCACAGGAGGTTGTCGACGGGAATGTCGTCGAGGGCTCGCAATGCGAAGTGCTCGTCGACGAGGCAGACGAACATGTGGTCGCGGAAGAGTTGGCTCGGCGGGACGGTGCCGCCCTTCGAGGTCTGTCCGATGGTCGCGTTGGGCTTTATCCGTTTGTCGTGGAAGGCCTTTTCGGTCCGCTCCAAGATGTACGGGACCCAGCCCGCGCCACCTTCGGAGAGTATGACCTTGATATTGGGGAACCGCTCGAGGATCCCGCTCAGCAACCAGTCGACGCCGGCCATCATGGAGTTCAGACCATTCAGCGAGACGAGGACGGTCGGCGGCGCGTCCTCGGATGTAGTCACCAGTCGCGACGAGCTCCCGATGTGCATGCAGACCGGGATCCGCGCCTCGTCCACCGCCGCCCACAGCGGGTCCCAGTGTCCGGTGTGCACGGAGGGCAGCCCGAGCACGGTCGGGTTCTCGGAGAAGGCGATCGCCCTGGCCCCCTTGGCCAGCACCCGCGCCAGCTCGGCGAGGGTCAGGTCGAGGTCGTGGAGCGGCAGGATCACCGCACCGAAGAGGCGGGCGCGATCGGTCGCGCACCACTCGTCGAGGAGGTAGTCGTTGTAGGCCTGCAGACACGCCAGGCCGAGTTCGTGATCCTGCACGTTCAGGAAGAAGCGGTGGCCTGCGAACCGGGCGTAGTTGGGGAAGCAGAGCTGGCCCCACACGCCGTCGACGTCCATGTCCTTGAGCCGCTCGCCCGGGTCGTAGCAGCCTGGGCGGATCTCGTCGAAGCGCGCTGTCCCTGGGGCCGGGGGGTATCCGGCTTCGTCGAAACCAGGAAGAGCGCGGCAAGAGCCCATGGGGATGTACGTGAGCTCCCCCTCGTAGAGCCACGCCTGACGTCCGTCCACTTCGACGATGCGCGGGCAGGTCTCGCGATAGCAGGCCCGGACCCGTTCGACCCAAAGGTGCTCGGGTTCGATGATGTGGTCGTCGGCCGACAACACCCGAGTGGTCGCAGGAAGCATCGACTGCTCCTTCGCGGGTGAGAGACAGCTCCCGCTTCGCCGAACTATAGCTACTATCATAGCCATGATAGCATGAGAAGTCGGGAATCCGCTGGCTGCGGGTCGCTGTACGGTGCCGTCGAGATTCCATGAACGAGTTCACGAGCCTCAATGCACTGGTGGACGCTCGGGCCGAGGCCACTCCCGACCGCGTCCTCATGGTCGACGACAAGGGTCGCCGTCTCACAAGCCGCGCCTTCCGCGACGAGTCGCTTCGAGTCGCTGCTGTCCTGCGCCTGCTCGGCATCGGGGAGGGGACGCTGGTGTCCTGGATCCTCCCCACCGGCATCGATGCGCTCGTGGTCATGGCGGCGCTTTCGAGGCTGGGGGCAGTCCAGAACCCGATCATCCCGATCTACCGGGAGCGAGAGGTCGGCCACATCGTCGACGAGGCGGATGTCGACGTCCTCGTGGTCATCCCCGAATGGCGTGGCTTCGACTACCTCGGGCTCGCGGCAGGCCTGTCCGCCACCCGTCCCGGCCTCGGTGTTCTTCGGATCGAGAACGCTCTGCGTGCTTCGGAGCGCTGGGCCGGTTTCCAACCGCACCCCCACGACCTGCTCGGCCCCACGCAATGGATCTTCTACACCTCCGGTTCCACCGGGCACCCCAAGGGTGTTCGCCACACCGACACGACGCTGCTCGCCGCGGCCCGGGGCATGGTTGACCACCTCGCGATCACTGAACGCGACCGAAGCGGGCTCGCCTTCCCGATCGCCCACATCGGCGGGCCCATCAACTTGATGGCGAGCCTGTTGACAGGCGCGACCTTGGTGCTCGTGGAGATCTTCGACCCTGGGCCAACGTCGGATTTCCTGGCGCGTGAAGGCGTCACGATGGCGGGCTCGGGCACGGCGTTCCACCTGGCCTATCTGGACGTGCAGCGCGTCCGGCCCGACCAACCCCTGTTCCCCGCCCTCCGGTGCTGTCCCGGTGGTGGTGCGCCCAAGCCTCCCGGGCTCCACGAGCGAGTGAAGCAGGAGCTCGGCGGGGCGGGGATCGTCTCGAGCTGGGGCCTAACCGAGGCTCCCGTGCTCACTATGGGCCGGCCCTCCGATCCCGACGAGAAGCTGTCGGCCACCGAGGGCACGCCGCTGCCCGGGGTCGGGCTGCGTGTGGTCGGCGCCGACGGACTGCCTGCTGGGCCCGGTGCGACGGGCGAGCTCCGGGTCCTCGCGCCTCAGGTCATGCTCGGTTACGTCGACAGCGCGCTCGACTCGGACGCGTTCGACGCCGAGGGGTACCTCAGGACGGGTGACCTCGGGACGATCGACGCCGACGGCTACCTCCGGATCACCGGGCGTTCCAAGGACGTCGTAATCCGGAGCGGCGAGAACATCGGCACCGCTGAGGTGGAGGACCTGCTCCGCGCCAACGTTGCGATCGCGGATGCGGCGGTCATCGGCCTTCCCGACGAGCGGACGGGTGAACGCGTCTGCGCGGTCCTCGAGCTTGCTCCCGGCCAGACTGTGCTCGACGTCGAGAGCGTGGGCCAATACCTCGGGAGCAAGGGACTGCGGCGTCAGGCATGGCCAGAACAGGTCGAGATCACCGGCGCGCTGCCCCGGACCGTCGCCGGAAAGATCGACAAGATGCGGCTCCGAGACAGCCTCGTCGGCGTCACGGAGTGACCAATACGGCGGAGTGGGGAGTAGGACGGAGTTGGGGGTAGACGGTCGAGATGCCACACAGCCTTCTGCCGACCGTGTCCGAGCAGGAAGTATGAGCGACTACACGATTCAGCCGCTCGGCCCCGAGACCTGGCCGGCCTTCGCCGCCTTCGCGGAGAGGCACAACGGCGTGTGGGGCGGCTGCTGGTGCACGTGGTTCCATCGAGGTGTCGGGCGCGATTTCTCCAACGACCCCAAGGGCGCCGCGGAGAGCCGGGCTTGGAAAAAGCGTCTCGTGTGCGAGGGCCGAGCTCACGCGGCGTTGGTGTGCGACGGTGATGCCGCGGTGGCCTGGTGCCAGTACGGCCCGCCCGAGGAACTCCCGCACATCTACTACAGGAAGGAGTACGAGACAGGCCTCAAGAAAGCGCCAACGTACCGCCTGACCTGCTTGTTCGTGGACAGGGACTACCGCCGCCGGGGCGTTGCGGCCGTGGCGGTGCAAGGAGCCCTGGACCAGATCGCCAAGGCGGGCGGTGGCCTCGTGGAGGCGTATCCACAAGACACACAAGGGAAGAAGACGTCGGCGTCCTACCTCTACAACGGGACCCGCACTCTGTTCGAGGGAGCCGGCTTTCGCTACGAGCGTCCTTTGGGCAAGAAGAACTGCGTGATGCGCAAGACCGTCCGATCGAAATAGTTCGGAGTTTGCCGTATCTCTAGGCGTCGGCCGGACGGTTCGTCCAACGCCGGCCGGCTCGCCGTTCCGATGGATACCACCCACCCGCCGCTCCGGTTCCACCGTCGGTGTTGATGGTCTGACCGACGACGAAGTCGGCCAGGTCACTGGCTAAGAACAGCGCGACGCGGGCCTGGTCGGCCGGGACACCCATCCTTCCCACGGGGACCCAGCTCGGCCACCGGAGCTCGCTCCCGGGCGGGTCCCACTCGGCGAAGTTCGACTGCACGGTGTTGGTCATGTCGGGGGCGATCCCGTTCACTCTGACCCCGCGTCCGGCCACATCCACGCCCAGCGAGCGGGTGAAGTGGACCACGGCCGCCTTGAACGCGGCGTACACGGGGTCCGGCGGATACGCACGGACTCCCTCGATTGAGCTGACGTTCACGATCGAGCCGCGACCCCGCTGGAGCATGTCGGGAAGGAAGGCGTAGGTCACGGCGAAGACGTGCAGCAGGTTGATCTCATAGAGCGACTGCCAATGGGCAGGATCGCCATCGAGGAACTCCTTGACGGCCAACCAGTGACCGACGTTGTTGACCAGCACGTCGATGCGGCCCTGCTCCTGGAGCACCTGCTCGCGCAGTCGTGCCACGTCCTCGGCTCGCCGGACGTCGGCGGTGATCGCGATCGCGTTCCCTCGCCCCTGGCCGATGCGACGCGACGCAACCTGGGCCGCCTCCCCGTCGATGTCGGCGACGTACACCGTTGCCCCGTGCTCGGCGAAGAGCTCGGCCGTCGCAAGGCCTATGCCGGCCGCCGCTCCTGTGATGATGGCGACCTGGTCCTGGAGTAGTCGAACGTCCGTCATCACTGCTCCTCGTACGTCGGCCTTCAGCCATCCGGGCCGGCCCGGGAGCCCCGGTGGCCCCGCCGGTGCCTGTCACGATACGGCTCGGCCGATCGGCCTCGCCGACCCGACATAGTACGTGCTATGGTACGTTTACTTCAGAGCGTGAGTGGGTGGAGCGGCATGGCCGGAGCCTTGGGACATGTACGGGTTCTCGATCTGTCGTGGGGCATCGCCGGCCCCATGACGACGATGTTCCTGGCCGACAACGGAGCTGACGTGATCCGCATCGAGCGTCCCTCCGGCGATCCGTTCGCGGATCAAACGGGTTACAGGGTCTGGAACCGCGGAAAGCGGAGTGTCCGCCTCGATTTGCAGAGCCCGGAAGGCGTATCCCGATTCATGGAGCTGGTCCACAGCTCCGACGTGGTCGTCGACAGCTTTGCCGCAGGGACGATGGAGAGGCTCGGCCTCGGGCACGAGGACCTGGCTGCTCTCCGTCCCGGGTTGGTCACCTGCTCCATCACCGCCTACGGAGACCACCCTGCGCATCGCGAACGACCGGGATATGACGCGCTCGTGGCCGCCCGCACCGGCCTGCTCTACGACCAGAAGGGCAGGAGCGGCACGGCGATGGAGTTCATCTCCGGGCGACCCGGTCCTCACCCCGAGTTCGGCCGCCCCGACGGCCTCGTCCGCGGCGCAGAACGCGACGGCCCGGTCTTTCCGCGCACGCCGTGGCCGAGCGTCGGCGCGGCCTACCTGGCGACCCTCGGGCTAGGCGCCGCGCTGCGGGCCCGCGAGGTGACCGGAGAGGGTCAGCGGGTCACTACCTCACTCCTCCAGGGAGCCCTGGCCGCCGCCTGCCTCAACTGGCAGCGGGTGGAACGACCGGACGCACCGCTGTACTGGATGTGGCCGGTCGACGCCCGCTCCATCGAGGGTCTGTACGAGTGCGCCGACGGAACCTGGGTGCACCACTGGACACTGCGCCCGCGCTGGGTGCTGACGGCCGCAGAAGGGGACACGCTCACGGCCGGAGCACACGACGAGGTGTACCGAAACGACCCGGACCGAGTCTCGATGGAGCCCGACGGCCTTCTCACCGGGATCTTCCTCCACGAGCAGCTGGCCGAGGCCTTCAAGAAGTTTCCGGCCGCGGACTGGGTCCGCGCCGCCGAAGAAGCCGGCGTCGGCGTGGCGACGGTCAGGTCACCGGGTGAGGCGCTGGCGGACAAGTCCTTCCTGTCCGACGGGTGTGTCGTCGAGGTGGAGGACCCGGACGTGGGCACCATCCGGCACGCCGGGCCGCTCCTCGAGTTCTCGGCGACACCGGGAGCGGTGGCCGGACCCGCGCCGCGGCCCGGCCAGCACACGGCCGAACTCCTTGGCCATCGCCCGCACGCTGACGGTCACCCGAACCGCCGACCGGCCGACGCGGCTCGTGGTGCCGAACGCGGCGCCCTCGCTCATCCTCTCGCGGGAGTCCGGGTGATCGATCTCGGCCTCGGGGTCGCCGGGCCGTTCACCGGGCGAGTCCTCGCGGACCTGGGGGCGGATGTGGTCAAGGTCCACGCGCTCCACGACGGTTACTGGGCCGGCACGCACATGGGCCTCGGCACGAACCGGGGCAAGCGAAGCATCGCGCTGAACCTCAAAGACCAGGCGGGGAGAGAGGTCCTCGACCGGTTACTCGCGACGGCCGACGTGCTCACACTCAACTGGAGGCCGGGAGCTGCGGCGCGTCTCGGTATCGACTTCGACACTCTTCAAGAGCGCCACCCCCGATTGATCCATTGCAACACCAGAGGGTACGAGAAGGGATCGCGCTCGGACCTGCCAGGCACCGACCAGACCGCCGCGGCGCTCACGGGGACCGAATGGGAGGACGGCGCCTGTTCGGCCGGCAACCCTCCCCTGTGGAGCCGGTCGAACATGGGAGACACGGGGAACGCGTTGCTGGCTGCTATCGCCATCACGATGGCGCTTCTCCATCGGGACCGGACGGGTGTGGGCCAGGCCGTGAGCACGTCGATTGTCAACGCGGGGCTGCTCAACACGTCGTACGCGTGGATCCGGGCCGACGGATCGGAGCCCGACTGGGGTCATGTCGACGAGGACCAGTTCGGCCTTTCGCCGCATTATCGCCTCTATGAGTGTGGAGACGGTAGGTGGGTCTTCCTCGCGGCGGTCACCGATGCGCAGCGGGCGGAGCTGCGGTCGACGATTCCCGGCCCGCCGGCGCAGGAGGACAAGGAATCACAGGAAGGCAAGGAAGCGGATGCGGCGTGGCTCGCCTCGTACTTCGCCTCGGTGCCGTCACGAGAGGCATTCGAACTCATCGACGGCCGCGGCGTGCCCATCGAACTGGTCGACGAGTACTTCTGCCGGAACCTGTTCGACGATCCCGAGGCTCGTCGGCTGCACCTGGTGGCCGAGACGTGGTCGAGGAGCGTCGGACGGTTCGAGGACCCCGGCCTTCTGGTGAACATCGCTCCGGGAGGAGGTGTGGTGCAGCGCGGGCCGTGCGCCTGCGGGGAGCACACCCGGGAGATCCTCGTGGAGCTGGGTTACGACGACCTCGAGGTCGCGAACCTGTTCGAGAACCGCACGGTGCTCGAGCCGGCAACGGATCCCGCGTGAGCGCGGACGCAGCACGGCGTCCGGCACCGGTCCTCACCGAGGACAACCACTGGTACTGGGACGCCGCGAAAGAGCGCCGGCTCGTCGCCCAACGCTGTGAAGGGTGCGGCCGGTTCCGGCACCCGCCGCGTCCGATGTGCCCGCACTGCCGTTCGACCGCCTTCGAGCTCGTCGAACTCTCGGGGGAGGGCGAGATCTACAGCTTCTCCGTCCTTCACCATCCGAGAAACCCGGCGTTCGACTATCCCGTCGTGGCCGCCCTGGTCGAGGTGGCCGAAGGTGTGCGAGTGGTGACGAATGTGGTCGAGGTGGATCCAAAAGACGTGTGCATCGGCATGCGGGTCGCGGTGACCTTCGCCCCCACGATCGACGATTGGGCCGTCCCCGTGTTCCGACCCGCGCCGCCAATACCGTGAGCACGCCGTTGGAGGACGGAACGGCGATCGTGGGGATCGGGCAGACGGAGTTCTCGAAGTCGGCCGGCAGGAGCGAGACGCAGCTCGCGGCCGAGGCCATCGTGGCGGCACTCGGGGACGCTGGGCTCGGCCCAGCCGATGTCGACGGCCTGGTGAGCTACACGATCGATCCGGTGGAAGAGACGGAGCTGGTCCGCGACTCGGCTTTCCCGAGATCCACTGGTCGAGCCGGGTGCCCTACGGGGGTGGCGGTTCGCAGGGCGTCCTGCTCCACGCGGCCTCCGCCGTCGCGTCCGGAGCGGCCGACGTCGTCGTCGCCTACCGGGCGGTCAAGGCCCGATCAGGGCCACGGTTCGGCCGGGCAGAGGTGGGAGCACGCGCCACCTCGTCGCACTCGGGATCGACGGCGATGCAGTGGTGCGCGCCCTACGGCGTCCTCACCCCGGCCTCGTGGATGTCCCTGAACGCCGTCCGCTATATGCACACGTTCGGGGTGTCGAACGAGGACTTCGGCCGAGCCGTGGTGCAGCTGCGGAAGTACGCGGCGACCAATCCCAATGCGCACTTCTTCGGGCGGCCCATGGAGCTGGAGGAACATCAGGCCTCCCGCTGGATCGCCGAGCCGGCGATCCGCCTCTTCGACTGCTGCCAGGAGACGGACGGCGCGGTGGCACTCGTCGTGTGCTCGACCGGACGCTCGAAGGACCTCGATGTCGACACCCCTGTCCTGATCGCGGCGGCAGCAAGCGCGGGGATGTTCGAAGAGGAGATCGCCAGCAACCACTACCGCGACGACCTGTCGGTGATGGACGGGTGCGTCGCACTTGGATCGAGGTTGTTCGACCGTTCGGGAGTGGAGCGAGGTGACGTCGACGTGGCCATGATCTACGACGCGTTCACGCCGATCCTCTTCATGCAGCTCGAAGCGCTCGGATTCTGCGGCTTCGGCGAAGCCAAGGACTTCGTCGCCGACGGCCAACTCGGCCTCGGTGGCGCGCTCCCGTGCAACACGAACGGGGGTCTCATCGGCGAGGGCTACATCCACGGGCTCAACCTGACGATTGAGGCCGTTCGTCAGCTTCGTGGGACTTCGTGCAACCAGGTGCCGCGGCGCAACGACCGCTCTGGTGAGCGCCAGCCGGACTGGCGTCGTGCTGCGCCGTCCCTGACGACGTCGCTCACGGGGGGACCCGCTCCCTGACGACATTAACTGCAGAAGACATAGTAACTACAATGTAGAAGTGAGCGCGGAGGTTCTTCGGAGACAAGGGGGTGTCTTAGAGTGCGGTCGTGTGCCCCACGCCGAGGATGAGCCCGCAGGCACCGCGGCGGCGCGAGGAGGGTCAGGCAGCGGGCGTCGACACCAGGGGCCGTGTGATCAAGGCGGCCGTGGACTGCATCATCGATCTCGGCTTCTATCGAGGATCGAGCACCAACGAGATCGCGTGCCGGGCCGGGGTCACATGGGGCGTGATCCAGCACTACTTCGGCACCAGGGAGGGCCTCATGCTGGCGGTCCTCGAGGATGGTGCTTCTCACATGATCTCCACCGTCGAAGGCGCTCGAATCGACGGTTCCACCGTGACGGAACGGATGTCTCAACTCATTGACGTGTTCTCGGCCCACTACGGGCGACGCGAGTATCTCGCCAGCTTGCAGGTCATGCTCAACATGGATCACGACCCGCGGACCAGCGCGGACGTCCGCAAGACCATGACCGAAACCGCGGAGCGTTCCAACGTTCACGTCCGCAGGCTCCTGAAGGAAGCCCTCGGGGCAGCGGCGAACCGCCCCGATCTCACGACCACGATCTTCCTCATCATCCGGGGCTTCGGCTTGAGCCAGCAGCTGCTCGACTCCATGGCCTACGACAGCGTCGCCCCGAAGCGAGACCGTGTCGCTCGGCACCGCCAACTGCTGGCCGAGGTTCTCGCCCCGTACGTCGCGCAAGCCGCGACGCAAGGGTGACTGTGACTCCCGACCGGAATCCGCAGCTCTCCACGAGCCTGCCCACCTTCTCGGCCGACGATCCCGGCGACTGGTCGCACGTCGTCGACTTCGCCCGCGCCGCCGATGCGGCCGGGTTCGATCGCCTCGTTGCATCCGACCATGTGGTGTTCGGCGAGAACCTCGATGCCTATGCCGACCCGTCGATCGGAGGCTCCAGAGGGGGCCGCCAGCCGACCGGCCCCGACGGAGCGTGGCTCGAGCCCCTCGTGACCATCGCGCATCTCACTGCGGTGACGACGAGGGTGCGATTCGGCACCAACATCCTGATTGCCGCGCTGAGACGGCCGGTGGTGCTGGCCAAGATGGCTTCGACCATCGATGCGCTGTCGGGAGGTCGCCTCGACTTGGGAGTCGGCGTTGGTTGGCAGCGGGAGGAGTACGAGTCGGCCGGGTTGCCGTTCGAGGCCCGCGGCCGGTTGCTCGACCACTCGCTCGAGGTATGCCAGGCGCTGTGGGTCGACCGGGTGGCCGAGTACCGCTCGGACGAGCTCAGCTTCCACCGGATCCACCAGATGCCCAAGCCGCGTCAGCCCGGCGGGGTGCCGGTCTGGGTCAGCGGGACCGTGAACCGTCGCTCCATGGACCGGCTCGCCCGGTTCGGGCGGGGTTGGATCCCTTGGGGCGACGATGCCGCCGACGTGGTTACCGGGATCAGCCGTATGCGGGCGGCCATGCGCGTTCGCGACCGCGATCCCGAGACGATTGAAGTGGTCGGAACGCTTCGGCCGGCCAGGACCGACGGTGGCGGTCTGGACTACCCCGGGGCGTTCGCCGACGTTCCCCGGTTGCGTGACGCGGGCGTCACCGATTTCCGCGTGCCTGTCGTGAGCGCAGCCGAGCTGTCGCAGACGGGTGAGCTCTTCGGTGCGATCGTCGACGCATTCCGGGCAACGTGCAGATGAGCACTGAAGAGGAGGAGCGAGAGGCGTTGCGGATGCTCTGCCTGGGCTACGCGGCGGGAGTCGACAGTCGGGACTTGACGCAATTCATCGGCGTCTTCACCCCGGACGCCGAGGTCCGTGTCTTCGAACCACCTGGCACCGGGGACCATCCGAACCGCACCATGCGCGGCGGTCGCGAGATCGGGCTCATCGTCGAGAGGATCTCCTACTACAGCCGGACCTGCCATCTGATCGCATCGTGTGCGTTCGAGATCGATCGTGATCGCGCCGCGGGTCGCGTCGATTGCGAGGCCCACCACTTCCTGCCCAGTCCGCAGGACGATGTCGACCGGAGGATGCACGTCCGCTACGAGGACGTCTATCGACGGAGCCAGCGCGGGGAGTGGAAGATCGCCAGACGGGAGGTGAGGATCCTCGACCGGGAGGACCTGAGAGTCCTGGCGGAACCCGATGGGCCGTGACGCTGGACCTCAGGTCCCTGCCGGTGGCTGGGTCGCTGTGTTGGTGCTGCGAGGATTCCTTCCACCTTGCCGTGCGCTGGTCGATGTAGTTCTGGTAGTCGCTCTCGCTGCTCAACGCGGGCATCGGCAGATGGGATGTACCCGCCGCGTCGTCCACCGGGAGCCGCGACACGAGTTGTGCGTGGATCTGCTGAATGTGAGACGGAGTTCCGACGGCGGGATTGGTCCCTGTCGACGTCGGGACGCTGACTCCCTCGAGCGGATCGTCGGTGCGCGGGGTGCTCAGGGAGAGGACGTCGCCCACGTCGGGGGCAGCCGCGTCCCGCGCCGTGAGCGAAGGAAGTCCCCAACGTGTCTCCACGGTCTTCAGGATGGAGGTGTGGTCCAGCGGAACGGTCCCCGTGGGTCGGAAGACGGTACCGGCCGGAATGAGGGGAGACACGAGCACGGCGGGCACGCGAACCCCGAACCGGGTGAAGTCGAAACCGAACTCGCCCGCACAGGTGTCCGGAGGCACGGCCCCGGACGGGGGAGCCACATGGTCGTAACACCCGCCGTGCTCGTCGTAGGTCACGATGAGAAGTGTCTGGTTCCAGTTCGGACCGTTCCGGAGCGTGTAATAGACGTCGTGAACCAGTTGCTCGCCCAGGGCGACGTCGTAGTTGGGATGTTGACTGTTCCCCGATGATCCCCAACTCGGCTCGAGGAAGGTGTAGACCCCGAGACTTCCCGCGGACGCGGCGGCCTGAAAGTCCTTGAATTGCCCAAAGTGTGTTTCCGGGGCGTTCGTCGTGTCCGGGAAGTTCAGACGGGTCAGCGGTTCGCCGTTGTAGCCGTAAATCGACCAGCCGAGGTTGTGGGCACTCAGGAGGCCGAAGACGGATTGGCTCGTGTAGCTCGAAGTCGAATCGTCCATGTGCCCTTGGCTGGTTGCAGCACAGAGGAAGGCGCGGTTCGGAAACGTCTCGGTGGGTGCCGAGGCGTACCAGTGGTCGCAGACTGCGAAGCCGCGTGCCAAACCGGAAAGAACCGGCAGCAGCGCCGGCGTGAAACAGCCCATGATGTCGCCGTCGACTGTCCCGGGCACCATGGGCCGGCGTGCGTCGATTCCGCTCAGGGTCGCGGCGAAATCCTTCACGAAGCCTGCGTTTTGAGGCACCGGGCCAGTACCAGGCTGAGCTTCGCCGAACAATTGAACGTTCGTGGCGGCGAATCCCTCGCCCGGATCTGCGCCCGGCATGAAGTAGACGTTCGACGTCGTCGAGGACATGGCGCTCACCGACACGGAGTCCCCGGTCGCGTCGGCGTTGGACTCCTTGCCTGTCAACCCTTCGAACGGTTGCTTCGTGAGGGGCGAGACATTGCCCGAATCGGAGTACAGAAAGCCGAGCATGTGGTCGAACGACCGGTTCTCCAACACCAGGACGACCACGTGATTGATGGATCCAAGTTGGTTGTCAGTCATACCGCCTCGATTCTGGTTTTCTCCGTTGCCCCGTGCCGGAACAGGAACCGGCCAGCGTCTTCAAAGACCGGTGTTGATCCGATAAATCTGCCGCTGCCCCAGGTGACTGCCCCTTCAAGATCCCGAGTCGCTCGATCCGTTGGAGCTGGAGTCGCCTGAACCCGAGTCTGAGGAGCCGGAGTCAGTCGAGCCGGAGTCAGTCGAGCCGGAGTCGGTCGAGCCGGAGTCGGTCGAACCGGAGTCGGTCGAACCCGAGTCGGTCGAGCCGGAGTCGGTCGAGCCGGAGTCAGTCGAGCCGGAGTCAGTCGAGCCGGAGTCGGTCGAGCCGGAGTCAGTCGAGCCGGAGTCAGTCGTGCCCGAGTCGGTCGAGCCCGAGTCCGTCGAACCCGAGTCCGTCGAACCCGAGTCCGTCGAACCCGAGTCCGTCGAACCCGAGTCGGTCGTGCCGGAGTCAGTCGTGCCGGAGTCACCGGAGTCGGTCGAGGCCGAGTCGGTCGAGGCCGAGTCGGTCGAACCCGAGTCGGTCGAACCCGAGTCCGTCGAGCCCGAGTCGGTCGTGTCGCCCGAATCGCTCGTGTCGCCGGAGTCGCTCGTGTCGCCGGAGTCGCTCGTGTCGCTGGAGTCGCTCGCGTCGCCGGAGTCGGTCGAGCCCGACGCCGAGCCTCCCGGCGTGCCAGTGCCCGAAGATGAGCCCGAGGTCGGCGTGCTTCCCTTGCCCGCCGTTCCCGTTGCGCCGCCGGATTGCTGGCCCGCTCCGGCGGTGGTCGGCGTGCTTCCCTTGCCTGCCGTCCCCGTTGCGCCGCCGGATTGCTGGCCCGCTCCGGCGGTGGACGGAGCTCCGGCGCTCGACGATGGGCCAGCCGTACTTGACCCGGCACCGGAGCCCTGCTGGGTGCCCGAGCCAGGAGCTGTCGATCCCCCCGTTCCTGTGCCGGCGGCCGGGACACTGTTCGGCCAGTGGAGCACGGAGAACGGCAGTTTCTGGGCAGCGACCGCCGCGGCATTGTTGAAAAGGAGAACGTCAGCTGTGTTTCGAGGAACGACGCCTGGGTTGCCGGTGGTGCTGATGTTGCAATTCTGTGCTGCCGCTGCCCAGTTCTGAGACGCACAGGCGGCGGTGAAGGCTGGCCACCCGCTCAGAGCGAACCCCGAACCCATGGCCCACGCCATGCTGAGAAGACCCAGCTGGGCGTCAGCCGGCCAGCTGTCGAAGTTGGCGAACGCGGCAGTGCCCTTGAGGCCTGCTTCGTTCTGATTCAGCTTCGCGAGCACCAGTTGGTTGATGGCCGCATCCGTGAGTTGCAGCGAAGTGAAGGGCGGTCCCGCGGCCTTGTAGCCGGACTGGGCGAGGCTCGCATTCCCTTTGACCTTGGTCCACTCGGCCTGGATCTCACTTTGAGAGGCCGGTGAACTGTCGCTGTCGTGGACGAAGGGAAGGGGTAGAGCGAGGCTCACGGGATCGATGAGGTTCCCGATACCAATGGTGACCAGACCCTTGACGTCGAGGTACATCCAGTTGACCTTGCCTTCGAGCGGTGTGGTGAAGGCGAGAAAACTCTGACTGACGCTCTGTTGCATGATGCCCCTTGTCGTTTATGGGCAAGCCAAACGATCGCTGGCCTGCCGGCCTGAAGTCGTGAAGTCCGACGTCCCTTTCGTGGGTCGGATCGCCTGCTCCGGTCACAGCTCACACTCAGTGCCTCGGCGGCGGGATGATTTCGGCAGTGGAGTCACCGGGTAACCACCTCACGGCGCGACTCAATTGCACCTGAAGTTATTGTTGTCTCGTCGCAACAGGGCGTCAATCCGCAAGCGTTACCGGGCCGATGCTCGCCGCGGTGGTGGCGGGACCTCTTGACAAGGTGACACAGGGGCTGAAAATGTCTGAGGGCGCGTCAAATGAACGAAAGGCGCTTGGCCATGGCTGATCCGGCGTTCACCCTCGGGGTGACGAACCAAGGTGTTCGGCCCGGTCGACCCAGGCGCTTGCCCGCGACGCCGGGCCCGCCGTTTTGGATCCGAGCTGCCGGCCGCGAGTCTGAACGCGGCCGGTCGACCGATCTGCTGCGCAGGTCTCAACGACGACGGTTGGGACGCGTACGTATCGTCGCGGCATCCAACACCCAGCCTCGAATTCATAAAAAGGCGGCATCCGCGTCACGAAGAGTGGATCTGGGCGAGTGAGCCCGTCCTCCGCACCAATTCGTAGGAGAGCATCCAACCTCAAGAGGAGGTCCGACCATGTCGAACACTGAACCGCTGCCGTCGTTGGGCGCCAGCCTGCCCTCCCTCGGCGGGCAGGCGGCTAAGCAGAGCGGTTCCGCTCAGCCTCAGGTGGTGCCGATCCAGACGCAATTCCAAGCCGATACCGGCCTCGGCGAGGCCATGCTCGGAGTGCTGGACCAGATTGTCGCCCACGTCCTGACGCAACAACCTGTTGACAGCCAAGGCAAACAGACCGCGGATGTGGTCTACCTGCAATACCAGACCGGCGTCGGCATCGACCCGCGGCAGTACAGCAACCCGTGGACGCCGATGGGTGGATCGAGCCTCCAGTCGGTACTCCAGAGCGGGCAACAGGCCCAGCAGCCCCAAGCGACCGCTGCGCCAAGCGGGTCGAGCACGAGTTCTCAACAGCCACAGGTCGACACATCACTCCAGGCTTCGCTTATGGCGGGCTGGGAGACCTCGACGCTGGCGGACCAGATGTTCCTCGTCGACAATACGGGGCAGCTCCAGGTCTACCAGAGCGGTTCCCGCTCACTCGCCTTCGCCTACGGCGAGATCATCAAGTCCATGCAGCCTGCGAACCCTGCCCAACCGTCGGCCCAGGTCCAGGCCGCGGTCCAGGCTGCGCAAGCGGTCCTCTACCAGACGGACAGCCAGGGCAACGTGACAGGCCCGACGGTGATGTACCAGAACTACCTGACCAACCAGATGGCGTGGGCGCAAGCCAAGAGCAACCTGGCTGCGGCCCAAGCCGAAGCGATGACGGATCCGGAACTGGGTCAGGTCTGGCCGCAGATGTCCGCGACCTACCAAACCGCGGTCGATCAGGCCTACAGCAACTGGGTCGCGGAGGGTGCACCCCAGGTGGAGCAGGCCCTGGCGACGATCGAATCCGAGGGCATGGACGTAGTCGATGCCATGGTCGCGACAGCCAAGCAGCTCTTCGACGCTTGGAGCCTCGCCGGACTTTCCGGCGTGCCGTCGGAGACGGAGTACTCCTTGATCAGCCCGATCACCTGGTACGACCCGACCGACGACCAGATCGGTTTCTCGTCGCTCACGATCACGTCGCAGTCGGCAGCCTCATATGCACAGCAGAACACCAACAGTTTCTCGCACTCCTGGTACGAAGGTCAGTCCCAGAGCACCAGCGCTGGTGGCGGCGGGATGATCTTCGGGATCACATTTGGGGCGACGGGCGGCGCATCGAGTGCGAGCAACGCGGCCGATCAGGGTTCGGCCACAGTGACGACGACCATCTCGGCCGACCAGACGTCGAATGTGTCGATCACCCTCGAGTGGCTCCTCTGCCAGGTGCAGCGACCGTGGCTGGTAAGCGACCTCTTCCACGTCGGCGGGTGGTACATGGTCGGGCAGCGGAAGAACACCATCAGCGACGGCACCGTCGCCGGACAGCTGGGCAACCAGACCCAGATCCTGCCGATGATCCCCACGTCTTTCCTGGTGGTCAGGAATGTGAAGATCACGGCCAGCAATTGGGGTCAAGCCGCAGACTCCCTCTCGGCCGCGCAGGCGGCCGCGGCGAGCTCGGGTGAGTCGAGTTCGTCGAATTTCGGAGGAGCGGTCGGGTTTCTCGGGCTCGGCGGCACCATGTCGCATTCGCAGGCTCAGGATTCAGGCGGGGCGGCGAGCTCGTCGTCGGGCCAGCTGAGCTGGAGTTGGGACGGCGACAGTCAGCAGGGAACCCTCACGATCAATGGCGCCCAGATCCTCGGGTGGGTCGGCGCCATCGTCCCGGCCTGCCCGCCCCTCGACGATCCCACACTCCCGACTCAGACGAGTGGGTCGTCGGGCTCGGGATCGACCTCCACGCAAGCGCAGTCCGGAGGAAGCCAGAGTCAGGCGCCCCCACAGCCTCCATCGGGACTTTCAGGCGCTGGTTCGAACCCGGTCCCCTCGTCGGCTCCCGGAGGGTCGTCCGGTGCCGGCACGGGTGGCGGCTCCTCGGGATCCTGAACGGCGCGGCTGAGGCGCAGTGTCGATCGACGATGAAATCGCGGCTCTCGGAGCGCAACTCGAATCCGCCATCCTGAAGACGTATGCCGGCGTCCCGAGCGGCGGTCTTGCATCGTCTGCCCAGAATCCCCTCCTGGCCTTCTTGCCCGGAGACATACCGGTGCCGGTGTCCACCTTCGTCGAGTCCGTTCCGGATGATTCATCCGGCCAGTCGGGAACGGTCGGTTCCGGCGGCACCGGTCAAGTAGCCGTGAATCCGATGTTGGTGACTACCTGGTTGCGGTCTGCCGGAGCAGACGTTCCGCTATTGCTGCAAACCGATCAAGCGACCGTCATCGACGGACCGCCCTCGGGTTTCACGACCATGTCGGACATCTACTTCCAGTTGCTCGAGTTCGCGCAAACCTTGGCGACCACCGGGCAGGACGAGCTCAATCAGATGCTCACGTGGGCAAAAGAGGCGTTGCCCAGCACGTCGCCGGACACGTTTCCGCTCGCCACCGAGCCCAGTGACTGGCCGATGCCCGGCACGACGTACTGGAACACCTTCTCTTTCACCAGTACGTCGACCTCGACGAGCCCCGGACAAGAGGGACAAGCAACAGCCACCCAGCCCGCCTTGATGCAGTCCGTGTGGAGTCTGCGAGCGCTGGCTGTGGCGGCACCGACCGATCCACAAGCCGCGACGGCACAGGCCGCCTCGACCGCTCAGCAGGCAGCTTCGACGCCGCCGGTCTCGGCCATTGCCTCTCGGGATGAGGTCGCGTCGGCCAGTGTGGAGCGCACACGCACGCCCGAGGCAGTCGCCGTCGACGAAGCGTCCACCCCTGCAGATTCCGCTCCTGCGCCGAGGGTGGCGGTCGCCGAAACCGTCGAACCGAGCGCGCCCGCTTCTCCGGTTACGAATCAACCTGTGGCCGCTGCGCCGTCGATCGCCCAGATCGTCAAGTCAGGGCCAATCGCGGTGGAACGACCTGTCTTCCTCGGAGGATTGGGAGCGATGCCGATCTATAGGGGTCCCGTCACCGTCGGCCCGCCTCCTGTGCAGACGTCGGCGACCCAGATCACGTTGGAGCACATGATCGTGACCATCGACCGCAGCTCATGGTGGCAGAACGAGTGGCTCGTCGACCCCGAGTGGTACGTGCCCGACACACCGCAAGGAGGTTTGCTCGGCGCACCGCCCGGCCCGAACCAAGTGTGGGGACTCCCGGTCGCGCTGATTCTCGTCCAAAACCTGACCCTGACCGGTTCCTGGACTACCCAGGACACCACCCAGCTGACCAGTGGCCAGGTACTCCTCGGTCCTTTCAACCTCGCTGGGGCGACCACGACGACGAACGCCGACAGCACCGTAAGCATCTCCGTCGTCGGTCCAACGGTTCTGGCGCTCTTCTGCCAACCGCTCTTCGAGCTGCCTCCGTCGGCACCGCCGACCAGCGGGTCTTCAGGATCGGCAGCCGGCGGCCAACAAGGGGCTCAGGGTTCGACCACGTCGTCGGGCGGCAGCGGCTCTGGCTCAGATCCTCCTCCGGCCGACGGGTCCGGGTCCGGGTCCGGCACGACTTCGGGTGGATCGGGGTCGACGTCCTCTTCGGGTGGTTCGCCCCCCTCATCGGGTGGCACCGAGGGAACCACGTCGTCGGGCGGCAGCGGCGCTGGCTCAGATCCGCCTCCGGCCGACGGATCGGGGTCCGGCTCCGGCTCCGGCTCCGGCACAACCTCGGATGGATCGGGGACGACGCCCTCTTCGAGTGGTACTCCTCCCTCATCGGGTGGCACCCAGGGAACCACGTCGTCGCCGAGTGGGCCGGGCGGAACGGGTCCCACGCCCTCGAACCAATGAGATGCCGTGCCGCAATTGCCGACGCTTCAATCGGGGCGAGCGGCGCCCCACCCTTGCATTCCCGTGATCGTGGACCAGTGGAGTTCGGCTCAGCTTCGGTGACCCTCGGCTGGCTCGCGGCCGACGATGGCACTTCGGAGTGCGCGTCCAGCTGGGGTGGCCCGATCTCGGTCACCGCCTCAGACTCGTAACCCTCCTAGGAGCAGGGTCCGAGCTGTCGAGACAACCGGTGGCGGCGGGGAACCCCCATCCCGCCGCCACCGGTTGCGGCTTTCGCGGACCGGACGACTCAGGCCGAGGAGGACAGGCTCTTCGGCGGTGTCGATGTCGGTCCGGTGTACTTGGCGATAGGTCCAGGCCCGGGGTCCGTGATGTACACCGGGCTGATCGGGACTGCGCCGGTCCAGTTCCCGGTCGGCGTCACGGCCGGCGGCGCCGAGCTTTCGAGCTTCACGATCTCCTCGCCCTCGAAGCCGTAGTGCGAATCGCTCGAGTAGTTGAGGGGCACGAAACCGGGGGTCACGAAGCTCCTGCTGTCGTGGTTGATCACATTCATCAGGTCCTGCCGGGTCAGGTTCTTGCCAGCTTTCTCGAGCGCCTGGACGAACGTGTAGGCCAGTGCGACGCCGTACTGAGTATTGCCGTCGAGGCCTGACTTGGCCCACAGCGACGGCGCGTACTTCTCGAGGACCTTCTTCTCCACCTGTACCCACTGGTTCGAGGTATCCGACTCTGGCGCGAAGTATGCGTCCGTGATGACCCCGTTCAACAGACCGGCGGCCGCCGACACCTGGGCCGCGCTCGCGCCGCCCTTCTGGGCGAACGACGACAGCAGCGGGCCGACGGTCGGCGGGTCCGCGCCCACGCTGTCGACTACGTACTGGGGAAAGTAGTTGATGACCGCCGCGGGCAACATGGACAGAGCGGTGGCGGCCGGGATGGTGGCCAGCACCACGACCTGGGCACCAGCCGCCTTGAGCGCCGCCATCTGGTTCGACAGGGGACCGGAGAGGGTCGCTGCGTCGTATGTCTGCTGCGACACGACCGAGGACTTGGGGATCTCCATGTCCAGCCCCTTCACCATGTCCTGTCCGAACTCGTCGTCCTGGTACAGGTAGCCGATCTTCTTCCCGGAGAAGTTGGCCTTGATGTACGACCCGAGGACCTTGCCGTCGATCGTGTAGGGAGGCTGCCAACCCAAGCTGTAGGGATACTTCGAGTTGCTCCAGCAATTGCAGCCCGACTCGATGAACAGCTGTGGGACCTTCTGCTCGTTGAGGAAGGGTTGGACGGCCGACTGGGTGGGCGTCCCCAGCGACCCGATGTCGGCGAAGATGTTGTCCTGCAGGACGAGCTTGCGCGTCAGTTGCGCCGTGTTGGTCGGGTTGTACCCGTCGTCGAGGTAGGTGTAGTGGATCTTCCGGCCGTAGACGCCGCCGTGTGCGTTGACGTAGTCGAAGACGGCGTTCATCGCCGGCGCGATCTCGTCGTAGCCGGGCGCGGCCGGTCCCGTCAGGGGCACGGTGGCGCCGATGGTGATGGACGACGATGTCACCCCGGGTGTGCTCTCGGCCCCCGCCGGGGCGGAGAGCACGGTCACTCCCAACGCCAGACCCACCGCACTGGCGGCAACTGCTCTCCCCCAAACCGCAGGCCCAGTATGTCTGCTCTGTCCTCGTGGCATTCCTACTCCTTTGCTCTCCAGCTTCATTGTTTAGTCACCCGCAGAGGCCGGGAGGGGTCGGGCCGCCCCCCGCCGCCACCTTCCTCGATGTCGCACCTGGCCCCATGCCCAGCGCAGACCGCCCTGGATGCCGTTGGGGGCGGCGATCATGGCCACGATGAGCACCGCCCCGAAGATGATGGTGGCCAGGTACGCGCTGACACCGTTGCCGAGGTTGAAGTCGGACGACAGCGAGGTCGACCACTGCGGCATGTACACGAGGAGGATCCCTCCCCACACCATCCCGATCAGCGTCCCCGTTCCCCCGATCACCATGGCGGCCAAGAGCTGAATCGACAAGGTGAGCGGGAACTCCCCGGTGTTCACCACGCCGGTCGAGAGTGAGAGCAGCGCGCCGCCGAAGCCGGCACAGGCCGCGCTGACGGCGAAGGCCATCACCTTGGTGCGCGCCACGTGGATCCCGGCCAGTGACGCCGCGATCTCGTCGTCCCGGACAGCCCGGAAGCCGCGTCCGTAGCGGCTGGTCAGAAGGTTGGCCACCAACACCATGACGATCAGCGCGGCGCCGATCTGGATCCAGGCCAGCCATTCCTCGGCCCCGAGGGATCCCGGCGCCGTCGGCACAGTCGTCGTCAGGCCCTGATCCCCGCCGAATGTGGCGGGCCATTTGTCGGCGATCGACGGCACCGCCAACGCAAAGAGCAGTGTCATTCCAGCCAGGTACGGTCCCTTCAATCTCGTTGCAGGCAAACCGATGACGACGCCGGCGGCGGCCGCCAACGCCGCGGCCGCCACCAACTCGAGCACGAAGTTCGTCGCGGTGTGGTTCATGAGCAAGCCCATGGTGTAGGCGCCCACAGCCATGAAGGCTCCGTTGCCCAGGGAGATCTGCCCGTTGACTCCGGTCAACAGGCTGAGCCCGAGCAGCGCCACCACGTAGCAAGCGATCTCCCCCACCTCGTAGTCGTTGTACGAGCTGAGCCGGCCCGTCACAACGTAGAGCACGGCTGCCGCAACCAGCGCGACGAAGAGGTGCCGCACCATCGGTTGGCGTGGCACGTGCACCGTTCGGGCGATGTCCCGGCCGACCACCGGTCACACCCTCCGGGCCGGCGGGCGGGCGAAGATCCCTTCGGGCCGGGCCATGAGGGCAACCATCAGGAGGACCAGTGCGCCGAGCGGCTCCAGCCCGGAACCGAGGTAGCCCCCCACGTAGGAAATGCACAGGCCCGAGATGAGCCCTCCGACCAGGGCGCCGACCGGGCTCTCGAGCCCACCGATCACCGCGGCGGTGAACCCGTACACGAGGATGAGGTCCATGTAATAGGGCCCGAACGAACTGGTCGGGGCGACCAGTAGGCCGGCCAGGGATCCGGCGATGCCGGCGAGCCCCCATCCGAGGGTGAGGAGGAATCCCACGCGGACCCCGAGCAGCCGGGCCGTCTCCCGCGCGAAGGCCGAGGCTCGCATCCGCAGTCCGAGGGCGGTGAAACGGAAAAGGACGAGCGTGGCGACCATCACCGCGAGGACGGTGAAGAGGATGAACAGGTCGAAGTGTGAGAAGGAGATGGCCGTGGAGCCGACGCGGAGGCCGCTCTGGGAGAACGCGGCGGGAAAGCCGCGGCTTGCGTTGCCGTAGATCGCACCAGCTAAACCTTCGAAGACGACCAGGAGCCCGATGGTGACGATGACCGGGTTCAACTCGGACCTGCCATGCAACGGCCGGATGAGGATCCGTTCGGTCGCCGCCCCGATGGCGAATCCGATGATGAGGACGAGCACGAAAGCCCACCAGTACCCAAGGCCGCGGCCGAGGAGGCTGAACGCAATGAACGTGGTGAGCATTCCTGCTGCACCTTGGGCGAAGTTGATGATCCGGGTCGCCCGGTAGATCAAGACGAGCGCGAGAGCCAGCAGCGCGTACACCATGCCGTTTGCGACACCATTCAGCGTGTAGTCGAAGAAGAGGGACACGCTCAGAATCCCAGGTAGTGGTGGCGTAGAGCATCGTCGCCCGCGACCGCATCAGCCGTGTCGGAGACGACAACCTGTCCCAGGTTCAGGATCACGGCGCGGTGCGACACCGACAAGGCGCTACGGGCGTTCTGCTCCACCAGCACGACCGTGAGGTCCTTGTGCGCCGTCTGTTCCAGGAGGATCCCCATGAGCTGCGCCGTGACCAGCGGGGCGAGGCCAAGACTCGGCTCGTCGAGAAGGAGGAGGCGAGGACTCGAGATGAGCGCCCGTCCGAGGACGAGCATCTGGCGTTCACCGCCGCTCAGCGTGGAGGCGCTCCGTCGGCGAAAACCTTCGAGCCTCGGGAAGAGCTCGAAGGTCTGGTCGATAGCGCGCTGGCGCTCCCTCTTGTGCAGACACCAAAGCGTCGCCAGGCGGAGGTTCTCCTCGACGCTCAGCTCCTCGATGACCCCCCGTCCCTCGGGGACGTGCGAGACGCCCATGCGGGCGATCGACTCGACGGCGCGGCCGAGGAGCGGAGCCCCGTCGAATCGGACCGAGCCACTCCGAGGCCGGACGAGGCCCGAGATCGCTCGAAGAAGGGTTGTCTTGCCGGCACCGTTCGCTCCCAGGACGGCCGTGATCTCACCCGGCGCGGCCTCGAACGAGACGGACCGCAACGCCTCGACCGCGCCGTAGGAGACGCTGAGCTGATCGACCTCAAGCATCCGTGTCACCCGGGAGCTCATCGTGTACGTGGGGAACTTCATTCCCCAGGTAGGCGGTAGCCACTTCGGGGTTGGAGCGGATCTCGGCCGGTGTGCCTTCGGCGATCACCTGCCCGAAGTTGAGGACGACGATGCGGTCGCAGACCGACATCACCAGATCCATGTGGTGCTCGACCAGGATCACGGACATGCGCGTCGTGAGGACGTGCAAGAGATCGCCCAGGGCGTTCATGTCGGACTCGGAGAGCCCGCTGGCCGGTTCGTCGAGCATGAGCAGGCGGGGCTCTGCCATCAGCGCGCGGGCGAGCGCCGTCCTCTTGCGCATGCCGTAGGGCAGTGTCTGGGGATACTGGTCGGCGAAGGCGCCGGCACCGAGTTCGGTGAGGATCTCCCTCGCCCGGACACGCGTCCGGCGTTCCTCTCGACTCGAGCGCCACAGACCGAGAAACGAGGACGCGAGGTCACTCCGCAACACCGGCTCGGCGCCGAGCTCCACATTCTCGAGAGCGGTCAACCCGGCACAGAGCCCGACACCCTGCAGGGTCCGCGCGATGCCGAGCCGGGCCAGGTCATGCGGGTGGTGGTGGCGCAGAGTCCTGCCCCGGTAGACGATCGAGCCCCGGTCAGGGTGGACGAAGCCGCTGATGACGTTGAAGAGCGTCGTCTTGCCGGCGCCGTTGGGGCCGATGACGCCGACGATCTCTCCCGGGTTGACAGACATCGACACCTCGTCGAGCGCGAGGAGTCCGCCGAAGCCGATGCTGACTTGGTCGACCTGCAGCACCGGACCGTCGGGATGAGCGCCCGCCTCGCTCACCGCGGGCGTCGTTGCCCCGAGCGTCACGCTCCCCAACCCCCCTGCATCGGCAGGGACGCTACCGCTTTGTTCCGAACGGTGGAAGGGAGATGCAACGCCTCGTGCGCACGAGCTGCACCCTCCGATATCGACCACAAACATCGGTGCGGAGCCGCTCCACCGGCTTCGCTGAGGTCGAAGCGACGCAGCGTCGAGCGCTGTCGGCGCCGCCGAGGGCACCGTCCAACCCCGCTCCAGGCGAACGAATCCCTGCATAACGCGTGAAAAAGCTAAATCCGATTGACTTAGTCAGGTTTCTCCCGTACCATCACCGCATGGTCATCGCCGCCACGCCCGGTGAGCGAACGGGACGCGCTCGGTTCGCAGGTCCCGTGGGCTCCGACATTCCGGCTGAGGTCGACCCGGTGTTCCTGGCGAGGCGCCTGGCCGCTGCGGTGCGCTGGTCCGGGCCTGTCACGAGCGTGGTCCGCAGCTGGGCGCTTCTGGCGCGTTCGCCCGAATACGACGCCTGGCTGATCGCTTGGCCGGTTGGTGGCACCGTCGAGCTGCACGACCACGGCTGCTCTCGAGGCGCGTTCACCGTCATCAGGGGAGCCCTGGTGGAGGCCACCCCCTGGCACGACGACGGTCATCTCACGCTCGTGCGCAATGAAGTGCGGGCGGGTGCGACGCTCGCCTTCGACGCGGGACGAGTACACGATGTCACGAACGAAGGAACGCGAGCAGCGTTGAGTCTGCACGTGTACAGCCCCGCGCTCACGACCATGGCCTCCTACGAGATCGATGGAGGGCGCCTCGTCCGGGGCGACGTCCGTTGGGTGGCCGACCACACCGATCGAAGTCCAAACGGGTGCGTCGTCACCACGGAGACCGAGGAGGTTCCATAACTATGGCTGTCCATTCGTCAGAAGAGATGCTCGCCGCGGCGCGGCACCAGATCGAGCGGGTCGAGCCATACGACCTCGAAGCTTGCGTGGCCTCAGGAGCACTGGTGGTCGACATCAGGCCCGAGCGGCAGCGCAAGATCGAGGGTGAACTCAAGTGCGCGGTCGTCGTCGAACGCAACGTGCTCGAGTGGCGGTTCGATCTGCTCGGCGGCCACGCTCTGCCCGAGATCCTCGGCTACGACCAGCAGGTCGTGGTCGTGTGCTCCGAAGGCTACGCATCGAGCCTCGCCGCCAACTCCCTCCGTTCGCTGGGCTACGGCAGGGCGTCCGACCTGGCCGGCGGGTACCGGGCCTGGCGCACTTGGCGGGGCGACGCCGTACGGCCGTGCCCGCCGCTCTCGCTGGGACGGGCCCGCTACGGCACCTACCTGCGTCGCGTTGCCCGTCCCGTCGCAGCCATGGCGCGGACGGGGGCGTAGCGGACAGGGTGCCGGCGGCCAGCCCTTGGCCGCCACCGTGTCATCACCCTTCAGCGCGTGAAGCGAGCAGCGGAGCTGCCTCGCAGACGACCGGGCGGCACCTTGCGACCACAGACCACGAGTGCGAGGACCTGCGCGGGACCGTCGAGCTCCTCCCCCGAGCCGAACGTCCAATCCAAGTCGTCCGCGCGGAGCTGCAGGCGAAGGAGGTCGGTGCCGAATGGGTTCGGACGATCGAGCGGGGCCACAGACCGCAGCACAGTGCCGATCCTCCCTGGGGGCACGGTCCGATCTATCCCGATCGCTTCGGTGACGTCGAGCCCGTGAATCACACAGTGCGTGAGCGCGTCCACTTCTCTGCCGCCGGGAGGTCGCCAGGAGTGCAGGGTGTCGGACCGCAGTCCGGCCACCAGCTCGGGAATCGGCAGTGCGCCGTCCGCTACGGCGAGTTCGTCGGAGAGTCGTGTGAAGTCGCCTCCGGCGCCCGAGAGCTTGGCCATGAACTCGTCGTCGGAGTACCGCGCCGGCATCGTCATGTGCGCGACCACCTCACGAGTGCGCCAGCCTTCACACAGCGATGCTGCGTCCCAGACCGAGAACGGTGACGTTTCGAGGAGGTCGGCCAGGTCCAGAAGCTCACCCTTCACGTCCCGGCCGGGGTCGGCGGCCAACGGCGAGCCGGTATGCGCGTCGCGTCCCACCTGCCTCATCGCCCGCTCCTGTTCGACCCGGTGGCATGTCGCGTTCCGGTGAGGCGTGCCAGGTGGACGGCGAAGCGGTCGAGCGAGGTCAAGAAGCCCTTCTGTGACTCGCCCGCCATGAAGGGTGCAGGCACGTCGATCTGGTGGATGCGTAACTCCGTACGGTCAGGGCCGATCTCGAGGAGCTCTGACGTGACCCGGGCCCCGGAGTCGACATCGGTCCACGACAGCAGCTCCGGGGGTCGCACTTCGTCGTACACCGCGCGCATGAGGTACTCGCTGCCGTCGGCATCGTTGACCATGACGGTCTCGAACACCCCGCCCGGACGCGCGTCGACCAGGATGCGTTCGAGCGGCGTCGTCACGCCGGTCGGTCCCCAGAAATGGGTGAGGTGCTCCGGCTCGGTCAGGCATCGGAAGACGAGCTCCCTCGGTGCCTCGAAGACCCGGGTGAACCACAGCTCGGCCCGGGGCTCATCGGTTCTCGGACCCAACCCGTCGTCGGTCGTGTCGTTCATGGGCCAACCTCTCCTCTCTGACCGGCCGCCTTCTTCCCGACCGTGCTCGCGGATGACTTCCCAGCCGTGCGGGCGGGTGCGCCCCGCGATCGGCCTGCCGTGGTGGTCGGGTCGTCCCTCCCGGCCCTTCCATCGCGCGCGGTGACGTGTCGAAGATGAGTATCGAGCTTGTCGAAGCGCTCTTCCCACAGCCTCCGGTGCTTCTCCATCCAGTCGAGGGCACCTTCGAGGGTGCCCGCCTCGAGGTGGCACGGACGAAACTGCGCGTCGCGTCGCCGCGAGATGAGGCCACCTCGTTCGAGCATCTTGAGGTGCTTCGAGATTCCGGGGAGGGACATGTCGAAGGGTGCGGCGAGCTCGCTCACGGTGGCGTCACCCCGGGCGAGCCGGCTCACGATGGCCCGGCGGGTCGGGTCCGACAAAGCGGTGAACGCAGCATCGAGTCGCTCTTCGGTCATCGGCACGAACGTATTTAACTCCTAGGTTAGTTAACTGTCAAGTTAATTAACATCGCTTGCCCGAGGAGAAGATCCCCGGTGGCTCCGTCGCCCCGCTCGCGGCGCAGCTTGCCGCGACCGGCGCGGTTGGCCAGGATGACACCGTGCCCATCGCCCACCTGCCGAACGACAGCTCCCCCGAAGACGTGGCGGCGATCGTCGGGCGCGACGGCGCGACCGTGGTCGACAACCTGGCGCCGGTCGCCCTTCTCGATCGGATCCACGAGGAGCTGCGGCCCTTCCTCGAGGCCACGCCGGAGGGTCCCGACGACTTCAGCGGCCACCTGACCCGGCGGACCGGTGCCCTCGTGGCCCGGTCGCCCTCGTGCCGTGAGCTGGTCACCCATCCGCTGGCCGTGGGAACGGCGCGGGCGCTCCTGTCGCAGGCTACGAACATTCAGCTGCACCTGACCCAGGCCATCGCCATCGGCCCGGGAGAGACGGCCCAACCGATCCATCGCGACCAGTGGGCCTTCGACTTCTTTCCCTTCCCCCGCGGATACGACGTGCAGTGCAACACCATCTGGGCGATGACGGAGTTCACAGAAGAGAACGGCGCCACCAGGGTGGTGCCAGGCTCCAACCTGGCCGAAGACGGGCTTGCGGTCGGGCCCGACGACACCGAGGGCGCCGTGATGGACCGCGGCTCGGTGCTCTTCTACTCGGGCAGCGTGTACCACGGCGGCGGCGCCAACCAGTCGTCCTCGACCCGGATCGGGCTCAACATCACCTACAACGTGGCCTGGCTGCGTCAAGAGGAGAACCAGTACCTCTCGGTTCCGCGCCCAGTGGCAGAGACGCTGCCGATAGATCTGTTACGGCTGATGGGTTACGACAGAGGGGCGTACGCGTTGGGTTACATCGACGACCTGCGCGACCCGATCGAGGCCGTACGTCCCGGTGTCGGATCGATCGGGTTCGCTGCCAGCGACCAGGAGGCGTGAGGGCGTCACGTTGCCACTCGGACCAGGAAACGCGCCGCTACGGTGGGAAGCGTGCCGGTGGACATACGGGAAGCGACCGACGACGATCTCGACGAGCTCTACGGGGGGTTCGCCCGGATCATTTCCACCGGAGAGGGGTTCCCGCAGCTCCCGCCACTCTCCAGAGGAGACTTCGACGCTCTGTGGGTCGTCGGGTCGTCAGCCGTGCGCGTGGCGCGCTTCGGCGGTTACCTCATCGGCGGCTACTACATCCGGCCCAATTTCGCCGGCCGCGCTGCGCACATCGCCAATGCGGGGTATTTCGTCTTGGCGGCCTACCGCGGGACTGGGGTCGGCCGCTCGCTCGTCCAGCACTCGTTGCGAGAGGCGCGGCGGCTCGGTTTCGAAGCCATGCAATTCAACCTGGTATTCGAGTCCAACCCGGCCCGGGCCATGTACTCCCGGCTCGGGTTCACCGAGGTCGGACGGATCCCGCGCGCCATCGACGGCGAGGAGGACGCGCTGATCTACTGGCGCAGCCTCGAGGACGTCGACCCCGACGAGCCGACGGAGGCGTGAGCCCACCGTGAGTGACGCCGACGTCACGGTGGAGCGCCGCAGCGATCACGTCGGGGTGGTGTGCATGCACCGTCCGCCGAACAACTTCTTCGACACGTCGCTCGTGGCCGCCCTGGCCGACGGCTACGAGACGCTGGCGGCAGCCGGGTGGTGTCGTTGCATCGTGCTCGCGTCCGAGGGCCGGCACTTCTGCGCCGGGCTCGACTTCGGCGGGAACTCCGGCCAGGACATCGGTGCCCTCTACCGCGAGGCTCAGCGGCTCTTCGCCGCGCCGCTCCCGGTCGTCGCCGCCGTACAGGGCGCCGCGATCGGCGGCGGCTGCGGGCTCGCGCTCTCAGCCGACTTCCGGGTGGCGACGGGGAGCAGCCGCTTCAGTGTGAACTTCGCCCGCCTGGGTTTCCACCACGGCTTCGGGCTCACGGTGACGCTGCCGGCGGCAGTCGGACAGCAGGCCGCCGCCGATCTGCTCCTGACCGGGCGGCGCGTCGGTGGCGACGAGGCGCTCGCTCTCGGTTTGTGCGACCGGCTCGCACCAGAAGGCGAGGTGCTCGACCGCGCCGTGGCCTACGCCGAAGAGCTCGCTGCGGCCGGGCCACTGGCGGTGCGCGCCGTCCGGGCCACGTTGCGCCGCGGCCTGCTCGAGCGGGTCACCGAAGCCATGGAACACGAGTCTGCGGAGCAGCTTCGCTTGCGCGAGAGCGAGGACTTTGCCGAGGGCGTGCGGGCCAGCGCGGAGCGCCGGGAGCCGCGCTTCAGCGGAGCCTGACCGGGCCGGACCGGAAGGACGACGGGCGTGACAGGGACCTCGGCGCCAGAGCGGCACGCTCTGAACGATGGCTTCGAGTGGACCGACCACCTCGGCCCGTTCCGACGGGTCACCCGAACGCAGGCTCGGAGTTACGATTCGGATGGCTTCTTCGTGCTGCCCGGCGCCCTCGCGCCGGGCGAGGTCGACGCCCTCGTGAGCGCCATCGACCCGTTCGAGGAGGAGCAGGAGGCGGCGCTGCGTACCCTCCATGGAGGAAGACTGTTCATCGCACGGGCGGATGAGATCACTTTCACCGTCCATCTCGTGGCCCGCTCCTCCGTGCTGCGTGAGTTCACCACATGCCCGTTGCTCGTCGACCTCTGTGCGGACCTGCTCGGCCCCGACGTCCGCCTCTACTGGGACCAGGCCGTGTACAAGAAGCCCGGGACGGAGGCGCCGTTCCCGTGGCACCAGGACAACGGGTACGCGTTCGTCGAGCCGCAGCAGTACCTGACCTGCTGGGTCGCCCTCACCGACGTCACTGTCGCGAACGGCTGCCCCTGGGTCGTCCCAGGGCTGCACCGGCGCGGGACGCTGGCTCACCGGCCCTCGGACACGGGCTTCGTCTGCCTGAGCGACCCCGACGACGCCGTTGCAGTGCCCGCGAACCGTGGCGACATCGTGGTGTTCTCGTCGTTGACACCTCATGCGACCGGGCCCAACCTCACCGACGGGGTCCGCAAGGCCTACATCGTCCAATATGCACCGGCGGGCGCCGAGGTCCTCCGTCCTGCGGCGGACGGCTCTATCACGCGCGTTGCGGCCGACTCGCCCGGGCGCCAGTACGAGGTACTGCGACGCGGTCACCCCGTCTGAGGAGCTGAGGCGGGGCGCGGCGCAGGTCGGCCGCCCGAGGGAACGGAGGGCGGCCCGACGCCGAAGACGACGGCCGACGCCTCGACGGTGTCACCGTGCCTCGTGCCCTGTACGGCGACGAACGCGCCGACCTTCAGGGCGGAGGAGCTCGAGGCCGAAGCGGTTCGGGACTTGGCCGAGACCACCTTGAACGAGGTGGCGCCCGAGTAGACGACGGTCGCCGTCGTCGGGGCTCCGGACCTGCCCGGCGCGGCCCTGACCGCCACCGTGATGTCGTCCCCGTGGATCGCCGTGATCCGGCCGGCCACCGTGGGGCGTCCGCCACCAAGGGTGGCGCCGCCAGGCGGGGACGTGCCCCGGGCGCCCGACGCGCCTGGCGCTGCGCCCGCCGGCCTCGGGGAGTTGTTCGTGGCAGCTCCTGCGGCCGCGCCGAGGCCCAGCACGGCGGCCAGGACGCCGCCACCGACGAGCGCCCCCCGGGGAGCGGCCCAACGCCACCGCGCTCCTCGTCGCGGCCGCGGCAGCCCGGTGCGCGGGTGGGTGACGGTGTCGTCGTCGGATTCGGGGATCATTGCGTTTCCTCCTGTACTCGAATGCCTCGTGCGCTCACCCATCGGGTCCATCGAGGGGTGACGGTTTGAAGCGTGCGCCCGAGGCATCGGCTCGCGCTGCGCCGGCGCTGTGGGCGGCCTGCGAATTTCCACCGGTCTGTCGCTGAGGCGGATCTCACGTCCGCAGTCGAGGTTGGGCACCGACGTTCGCCATGGCGGACCGGTCCGATCGCACCCGCAGTAGGGTTTACGACAGGCAGGGCCGGGTCGGGGCCGGGCGCGGCGACCTCACGAGCAACACGGACAGCAGGGGGATTGCATGACACAGACCGCACAGGTGCAGGACTGGGCCACCGACTTCGACGTAATGGACCCGCAGTACCTGGCCGATCCCTTCCGCATCTGGGACGAGCTGCGCTCGACCTGCCCGATTCCGCACACCAACCGGCGCAAGAGCAGTTGGATGCCGCTTCGTTACGAGGACGTGACCGCGATCGCCCACGACATCGAGCACTTCAGCTCGCAAAAGGTGGCTGTGATCCCTGGTGACGAGGACGAGGACCCGAACGCCGAATACGAGGGGCCCAACCTCGAGTACGGCCTGCCGCCCATCTCGTCTGACCCGCCGCTCCACACCTGGACGCGCCGGCTGCTGCTGCCGTGGTTCTCACACAAGCGGGTCGACGGGTACGAGCAGATGACGCGAGACCTATGCCGAAGTCTGCTCGACGGATTCGCTGACTCGGGACACGCCGACGCCGCCGCCGACTACGCCCAGCAGATCCCGGTGCGAGTCATCGCACGCATCCTCGGTGTCCCCGCCGACATGGCGGACACGTTCACCGGCTGGGTGCGTGATGTCCTCGAGTTCGCCGACGATCCCGAGCGACGCCAGCGCGGCGCCGAGGGACTCCTCTACTTCTTCATAAGCGAGCTCGAGCAACGGCGGAACAACCCGGGCGACGACCTCCTGAGCGAGCTCCTGCAAACGGAAGTAGACGGTCAGGCGGTCGACGACGGAATCGTGCTCGGCATGGCCGCCCTGGTGCTGATCGCCGGCGTCGACACGACGTGGAGCGGCATCGGCTCTTCGCTCTGGCACCTGGCTACGCATTCCGAGGACCGCAAACGCCTCGTGGCCGAGCCAGAGCTCATGCCCACGGCGCTCGAGGAGCTGCTCCGGGCGTACTCGCCGGTCACGATGGCCCGAGAGGTGACCGAGGACTACGAGTACGCCGGCTGCCCCATGAAGGCCGGCGACAAGGTCCTGATGAACTTCCCCGCCGCCAACCGCGACCCCGAGGCGTTCGATGAGCCCGACGTCGTGTTGCTCGACCGGGCGCACAACCGCCACGTAGCGTTCGGCTCGGGGATCCACCGCTGCGCCGGGTCGAATCTGGCCCGCATGGAGCTCCGGGTTGCCCTGGAGGAATGGCTGGCTCGAATCCCGGACTTTTCCCTCGCCGAGGGCGAGACCATCAGCTGGGCCGGCGGCCAGGTTCGCGGCCCCCGCGTCCTGCCGGTCGTGTTCTGATGAAGGTCCGCGTCGACCCCGAAAAGTGCCAGGGACACGCACGCTGCTACGGCATCGCTCCGGAGGTCTTCGACGTCGACGACTACGGGCAGAGCTCGGTCATCGTGGACGAGGTGCCGCCCGAGCTCGAGGAGAAGACGCGGCTTGCCGTGGCCAACTGCCCCGAGTTCGCGATTGAGATCGTCGGCGAGTAGCGGCCAGCGAACAGGCGACGACGAGCAGCCGATAGCCGGCGACGTGGCGGGACCGGCCGTCCTCCCGCACGCCCCGGACTGGTTCCGGCGCGCCATCGCCGTGCCGTCGGGCGACCGCACGGTCGAGGTCGACGGCTGTCGCGTCCACTACCTCGTGTGGGGTGAGCCCGGACGGCGGGGCCTGGTCTTCGTGCACGGAGGCGGTGCGCACGCGGCATTGGTGGACGCCTGTCGCCGCCACCTTCGCCTCCGCGTACCGTGTCGCCGCCGTCGACCTCTCGGGTCACGGTGACAGCGGACACCGTGCTCTTTACAACGTGGAGCAGTGGGCCGACGAAGTCGTCGCGGTCGCGGCCGACAGCGGGATCGATGGCACGCCGGTCGTGGTCGGGCACAGTATGGGAGGTTTTGTCACCATCGCCACCGCGGCTCTGCACGGCGATCAGCTGGCCGGTGTCGTCGTCTGCGACTCGCCGGTCGTCGAGGCCGACCCCGAAATCAGCGCGTACCACCTTCGCGAGGCGTTCGGCCGGCCGCGCACGTACTCGTCCGTCGATGATGCCGTTGCGCGTTTCCGCACCGTGCCGGAGCAAGAGCACTACCTGGGCTACGTCGTCGACTTCGTCGCCCGCCACTCGCTCAAGCCCGTCGAGCACGGTTGGCAGTGGAAGTTCGACCGGCGCATCTTCGAGCAGTTCGGACCGGGCGTGCGCTCTGTCGCCGCGCCCTACCTGAGCGAGGTGCACTGCCGGTTGGCATTGTTGCGCTCCGAGCAAGGGCTGGTCACGCCGGACATCGGCGCTTCCATGTACGAGAAGCTGGGACGCGTCACCCCGGTGATCGAGATCCCCGAAGCCGGGCACCACGCCATGCTGGACCAACCCCTGCTCCTACTGACCGCTTTGCGCACGCTCCTCGCCGACTGGGACCATTCCGAGCCGTTCCGGCGCTGACCTCCACCCGGCGCTGACCTCCACCCGGAGCCGACGCCGTCAGGCGGCCACTGCAGCCACAAGGGTCACCGCCTCGGCCTCGGGCTCGGGCTCGGCGGGCGCCGGCCGGCCGCGCCGGATCAGGAGGAACGAAGCCAGCGAGGCGACCCCGAGCACAATGGCGCTGAAGGCGAAAGCGCTGGTGTAGCCGTGTACCGCACCAGCCTCTTGGGCGGCCGCCGAGGTGCCGTGGGCCACCAGGTAGGAGGCCGTCGCAGTGGTCGCGATCGTGTTGATGAGGGCGGCCCCCATCGTCCCGCCGGTCTGCTGCGTAGCGTTGACCAGCGCGCTCGCCACACCTGCGTCCTCCGGGCTGACGCCCAGCAACGCCGTGCTCGACATGGAGACGAAGGACAGACCCATGCCCAAGCTGACGATGACCTCGGCGGGGAGGACCACCGAGACATAAGAGGAGTGAACCGTGAGGGTGGTGAAGAGCACCAGGCCGAGGGCGGCCAGTGCGAGCCCTCCGCCCATCACCGTGCGCGGGCCGAAGCGGGGTAGGAGCCGACTGGCCACCGTCGCGCCCGTGATGATGCCGAGCGAGAAGGGGACGAACGCGAACCCGCTCTTGAGAGCCGAGTAGTGCAGCGTGCCCTGGAAGTAGTAGGTCAAAGAGAGGAACGTCCCGAGAATGGCCGTGCCGACGAGCAGCGACGAGAGGAACGAGCCGCCGCGATTGCGGTCCAGCACGACGCGGAGCGGGAGCAGCGGGTGTTCCGCCCTGAGTTCGATGGCCACGAAGGCCAAGAGAAGCACCGCGGCTGCTGCGAACAGGCCGAGGGTGACGGTGGCGCCCCAACCGTCGGTGCCGGCCTTGGTGAAGGCATAGACGAGTGCCAGCAGGCCGCTCGTGACGGTGGCCGCTCCCGGTAGGTCGTAGCCGTGCTTGGCCGAAGCGCGACTCTCTGACACGACGCGGGTCGCCCCGATCGCGGCGAGGACGGCGATAGGCACGTTGATGAGGAGGGTCCAGCGCCAGGACGCGAACTCGGTCAGCGCCCCCCCGAGGATGAGGCCGATGGCGGCGCCACCGCCGGCGATGGCGCCGTAGACGCCGAAGGCCCGGGCCCGCTCGCGGGTTCGGTGAAAGTGACGGTCAGCAACGAGAGCGCAGCGGGCGCCATTACGGCGGCGAAGGCGCCCTGGAGGGCGCGGGCGCTGAAGAGCATCGCCGAGTTCTGGGCCAGGCCGCCAAGGGCCGAGGCTGCGGCGAAGCCGATCAGGCTCAGCACGAACATCTTCTTGCGTCCGAAGTAGTCGGCGATCCGGCCACCGAGCAGGAGCAGGCCGGCGAAGGAGAGGGTGTAGGCGGTCAGCATCCACTGGCGGTTGGCGGTCGAGATATGGAGCGCCTTCTGGGCCGACGGCAGGGCGATGATGACGACCGAGGCGTCGAGCACCACCATGAGTTGGGCGACGGCGATCACCGCGAGGGCCCTGAAGCGGCGCGGGTCCGGGGTCGGGGTAGCTGCCTCCGCCGGCGGGCGGTCGATGGTCGTGGTCATGGCGATGTCCCTTCTCTCGCGCCGCCTCGTAGCCCCGGTGGGGCGATCGAGCGGCACATCGATCGGCTCCGAATCCCCTCGGCCCCGGACCAAACGGCCGGTGGCCCCTGTTCAGCGGGCTCCGATCGGTCTACAATCGGAATCGGAGTCTCGGTTCCAGTTACACTATACGGAACTTGAGTTCCGTTTGTCAACGGGGGAGGGAGGTGGCTCGTGGGCCAGAAGTCGACCGTACCGGGGGGCTGTGACGACAGCTCCGTCGGCGGTGCCGCGGGTGCCGTCTGTGGAGCGACCGGACGGCCCCTCCGTGCAGACGCCCAACGCAACCGAGCCCGCATCCTCGAGGCGGCGGAGGTCGTCTTCGCGTCCGAGGGGATCGAGGTGCCGGTCGATGTGATCGCCGAGAAGGCTGGGGTGGGCGTCGGCACGCTGTATCGCCACTTCCCGACCAAGGAGAAGTTGTGCGAGGCCATCCTCCTCGACCGCCTCACTGCTCTGACGGCCGACGCGCGCGCCCAGGCTGATGCGACGGACGCACCCGGCGCGTTCTTCGGCTTCTTGGAGCACGTCGTCGAGGAGGGCGCTGCCAAGCGCGACCTCTTGGTGGCAGTCACCGGCGCCGGTGTCGAGTTCGAGGCGGCGGCGTCAGGGGTCAAGGACGAGTTGCGCTGCGCCGTCGATGTGCTCCTTCAGCGGGCCCAGGACGCAGGGGCCGTGCGCGGCGACGTGACCGCTGAGACGGTGGTGTCGCTCGTCGGTGCCACCTGCCAGGCGTCTGCCCACGCGGGGAGCCCCCCGGCCTGCGAGCTCCTCTCCATCGTCTGCGACGGACTCCGGCCCCCCGGCGACCGCTGACCGCAAGCCGGCGCTGACGGGTAACCGTCTGGCGCGGGCATGGCATGGGAGCAGCAACGGTCAGGGGCCCGGCAGTCCTTCTCCGCCGCCCGGTTTGCCGATCGAGGGAACACACGGTGGCGGCCCGTTCGGTAGGCCGCCTGTGTCTGCAGGTGTTAACGGCCGGCGTAGCGGGCGAGGAGGGGAACGAGCACCTGCGCGTCGGGGCTTCCCCAGCCCGTGACCGGGTCCCATCCAGGCCCGGCGTCGTAGCCCGTGACGGTCTGTGGTCGGGATGTGGCTTGGGGCGTCACAACCGGGGCAGTGGGTTGCTGGCCGACCGGAGCGGAAGCCGACCTGAGTCGCAGCGAGGATTCGACGGTGTTCGTCCCGGCGGTGATGTCGTGGAACGCAGTGTGATCGGCGGGACTTCGGCCGATGCGGTAGAGGGCGGGGTTGACCAAGCCCAGGTGCCGGCCGGCGTACTGGTCGGCCAGCGCGATCACCGCGGCCCAGAGCGGGGCGGCGGCGCTGGTACCGCTCGCCCCGACGACGATGGAGTTCTGGCCGCCGTCGGTCAGGGCCAGGGCCATGCCAGTGTTCGGGTCGGCGTCGGCAGCGACGTCGGGTACCCCTCTGGACGCTCCGATGCCGGCCACACCGTTCTGATAGGCGGGCCGGGAGAAGAGATGGCTGAATCCGCCGCCGGAGGACACGGAGAATCCCCGGCCGTTCTGCCCGGGCGGGGTGTTCCAGACGGCCTCGCTCATGTAGGCGCCGGTGGCGTGATTGGCCTGAAGGCTGGTACCTCCCGCGGCCAGTACGAGCGGGTCCGCATCGAGCAGGTTCACGCCCTTGATGCCCGTAAGACCGACGGTGGCCCCCGGGCACGGGTTGCTCGACGCGCCGGTGTCACCCGAAGAGTTGACCACCGTCACGGCCGCGTTGCTGGCGGCTTGCAACGCCGCGTTCAGCTGGGTTACCTCTGCCGCGGTGAAGCACTGTTCGCCCCAACTGTGGCTGAAGGAGATCACCGCGCCCCGCGTCGCTCCCAGCCGAAGGGCCGCAGTCAGGGCGGCGCTGGCTTTCGCGGGGGTTTCTGCGGCCGCATCGCTGATCAGGACCTCACGGATGGCGGCATCGGGGGCCACCGCGTGCACGATCTCGGTGTCCTCCGCCTCCTCGGTGTTGGCGAGCCACGGTGAGGGAGAACGGGCGAGGCTATCGACGATCTGCAGTGTGGCGGCGGGCAAGCCGAACATGCCGTCGAAGCGGGCAAGATCCTGGCGGATGTCGGTGACCCGGGGCGCCGATCCGGCCGGGGCGGCGAATTCCACCAACACCACGGTCTCGCCGCGGCCATCGATCCCGTGACGGAGAAGCGCCTCAATGCCGTAGGCCGCCCGGAACTGGCGCGGGGCGTAACACTGCGACGTGCTCAGGCAATCCGTGGCGAGCGGGCTCGACACAGCAGCCGAAGAGCCGGAGGAGAGGGCACCGTTGCCGCAGCACACCGCGACCAACACAGCGACGGCTGCCCCAGCGGCGAGGCCTCCCACGCATCGCGGGCCGCGCCTACCCACCGACCTCGTCGACACGACTAGACGTTAGGCGGCACTCAGCTGTTCGAGGAACGCGAAGTCCCCGCGCTGAACGCGCGGCCGCCTCTGAGACTTCGCCGGGTCAGCCCCGTGGCGGTCTTGTGGGGCCGGACCCCATGGCGGCGAGGGAGTCGATCGGGCTGCGCAAGGAGAGCCCGCCGTCGCACTCGAGCACTTGTCCGGTGACCCAGTCCATACCGTGGAGGGCGACGACCGTAGCGGCCACGTCCTCGGCCTCGCCCAGACGGCCTAGAGACGTCCGCTCCGCGACGCCGGCGAGCCACGGCGACCCCTCGACCGTCGCCGCCACGCCGCGGCCGAGCATGGGAGTACGGGTGACGCCCGGCCCCACGCCGTTGACCCGGAGCCCGAGCGGGCCCCACTCCGCTGCCGCCACCTTGACCAGCATCGAGAGCGCCGCCTTCGACGCGCAGTAAAGGCCCATGCCGGGATCGACCAGCCTGGCGCTCACACTGGAGACGGCGACGAAGGAGCCGGCCAGGTTGCGCTCGAGCATCGCGCCGACCCAGGCCCGCATGCACAGCCACGGACCCCTCGCGTTCACGCGCATGACACGATCGAAGTCGTCGGGCGGGATGTCGAGGAGCATCCCGGCGTGCCCGATCCCCGCGGTCACCGTGACCCACGACGGCACGCCCCAGCGCAGGGTCGTGACCCCGACCGCCTCATCGATCTCGTCCGGCGCGGCGACGTCACAGTTGACGTCGCGGTCCCCGTCGACGTCCCACACCACGGCCGTGGAGCCAGCCGCCCTGTACCGAGCGGTCAGCGCGGCCCCGATGCCGGACCCGCCCCCGATCACCAGCGCGAACGGCTCGCTCTCCTCGCCCATGGTGCTCCTTCCGAATCCGGACCGGGGTGTCTCCTTCGATGCGGTCGCCGAAGGACCAGACCGTACCCGTCTTGTCGGTGGCAGACTCGGGTCCGATCACCGATTCGAGGACCCCATGGCCATATCGATGGCCGTGTCACTACCCGACTGCCCCGGACCTCACGCTGTACTTCGAGCGCACGCGGCTCCCGGATGCGGGAGTATGTCCGTCCATGAAAGCTGCGGTGTACTACGAGACGGGGACGCCCGACGTGTTCCGTTACGAGGATGTGCCGGATCCCGAGCCCGGTCCCGGCGACCTGCTGGTACGGGTCGAGGCGGTCAGCATCGAGGGCGGGGACACGCTGAACCGTCTCGGAGGTGACCTGGCGCGCGTCCCCCACGTCGTCGGCTACCAATGCGCCGGCACGGTCATCGGGTTGGGCGATCGGGTCCATGGCTTCGCCGAGGGCGATCGTGTCGTCACCGTCGGTCTCGACGGCTCGCACGCCCAGCTGAGGGCCGTGCCCGAGGCGTTCGCCTGGCGCATCCCCGACGGCCTGGGGACGGATGAGGCGGCTTGCGTCCCGGTCCCCTTCGGCACCGCCGACGACTGCCTTTTCGAATTCGGCCGCCTGCAGCCCGGCGAAACCGCGCTGGTCCACGCGGGCGCAGGCGGGGTGGGCGTCGCGGCGATCCAGATGGCCAAGCGGGCCGGGGCGCGCGTCCTGGCCACGGCGTCGAGCGACGACCGCCTCGAACGCTTGAAGGAGCTCGGTCTCGACGAGGGCATCAACTACGCCACCTCCGATTTCGTGGCGGAGGCCCGTCGGTTGACCGACGGACGAGGAGTCGATGTCGTCGTGGACTCGGTCGGGGGTGCCACGCTGCAGGGGAGCATCGCCTCGCTGGCCTACCGCGGCCGCTGCGTCACCGTCGGTGACGCCGGTCGCGCTCCGGCCGAGCATCTCGAGATCTCCTCCATGCGGCCGAACAACCAGACGCTGTCGGGCTACTTCCTCGGAGCCGAGCTCTTGATGGCGCCCCGGGCGCACGCCATGATCGCCGGGCACCTCGAGGCGGTCGCGCGTGGCGACCTGCGCGTCGTGATCGACCGCGCCTATCCGCTCTCCGACGCGGCCGGTGCGCACGCCTACATCGAGAGCCGCCGGGCTTTCGGCCGCGTGCTCCTCCATCCCTGGCCGGGCTAGCCCGCGGCGAGCCCACCGACGGGCCGGCGGCCTACGTGCTCGGTACGGCCCACGGGCTCACCCAGCCCGCACCGCGCAACGGCGACGCCTTCGCCGATGAGGTATCGGTGGGCGCCGCTGCGGACCCCATGACGCGGCTCGCCGTCCACACCGGGCAGGAGCCTCGAGCGACCCGACCGGTCAGGCCGTACCCGCTCCCCGCCAGCGCCGCTCGAAGGGCAGCCGCCACCGTCGGGGCGCGATCAGCTCGCCGATGGAATCGGGCCCCCAGCTTCCCTTGGCGTAGGGCTGCACCGGTGGCGGGTTCTCCAGCAGCGGTGACGAGAGCTCCCACAGCCGCTCAATCCCCTCGGCCGTGTTGAACAAGGTGTGGTCGCCCATCATGGCGTCGTGGATGAGGCGCTCGTAGGCCTCGAGCACGTCGGCGTCCTCGCCCGTCTCGTGCAGGGCGAACTGCAGGCTGAGCTTCTCCAGCCGCATGCCCGGCCCGGGCTTCTTGCCGTAGAACGAGAGCGACAACTTGGACGAGTCGGCGAGATCGAACGTGAGGTGGTCCGGACCCTGGGTCCCCACACCCGAGCCCTCCGGGAACATCGACTTCGGGGGCTCGCGGAACGCGATGGAGATGATGCGCTCGCCTCCCCCCATCTGCTTGCCGGTGCGCAGGAAGAAAGGCACGCCGGCCCAGCGCCAATTGTCGATTTCGCAGCGGAGGGCGACGAAGGTCTCGGTGTCCGAGTCGGGCGCCACCCCGGGGATGTCGCGGTACCCCTCGTACTGTCCGCGGACGACGCGGCTCACGTCGAGCGGGCGCAACGAGCGGAAGACCTTGTTCTTCTCTTCGCTGATGGCGTCGGGGGCGAGCGCGGTGGGCGGCTCCATCGCCATGAAGGCGAGGATCTGGAACAGATGGGTCACCACCATGTCCTTGAAGGCGCCGGTCGCCTCGTAGAAGGCGACCCGGTCGTCCACCGAGAGCGTCTCGGGGACGTCGATCTGCACGTGGTCGATGTGGTCCCGGTTCCAGATCGGCTCGAACAATCCGTTGGCGAAGCGGAAGGCCAGGATGTTCTGTGCCGCCTCCTTGCCCAGGAAGTGGTCGATGCGGAAGATCTGGTCCTCGTCGAAGACCTGGTGCACGGCGTCGTTCAGGGCCACGGCGCTGGCCAGGTCGGTGCCGAACGGCTTCTCCATGATGAGCCGCGCCCGCTCGACCAATTTGGCGTCCGCCAGCAGCTGGACCACTGAGCGCGCCGCCGCCGGCGGGATGCTGAGGTAGTGCAGCCGGCGCGGCTCGCCGACATCCATCTCCTCCTCGGCGCCGGCCACCGCCTCTGCCAGCGCCTCCGGCCCCCGCGCCGTCGAGCAGAAGCTCAGACGCTTCTCGAAGTTCGCCCATTGCAGCAACGAGATCCGGCCGGTCGCGTACTCGTCGCAGGCGTGGCGCGCCAGGTTCCGGAATTCCTCGTCGCTGAGCTCCCGCGTCGCGCTCCCGATGATCCGGTACTCGGGCATCATCCCGGCCCTGGAAAGGTGGAGAAGTCCCGGCAGCAGCTTGCGCGCCGCCAGGTCCCCCGTCGCGCCGAACAGCACGATCACGTGCGGTTCGGCCTGCCGTGCCGCCGACGGATCCGCGGGCGCCCCGCCGGCTCCCTCGACGTCGCTCACGGTGCCGATCGGCGCTCGTTCAGCTCGGCCGCGTTCGTGCCCATGATCTTCGCCACCGACTCGGCGGGCAGCTTCTGCAGCTCGCTCTCCCAGTCCGTCGGCTCGCGCAATCCTTCGACGTGGGGCCAGTCGGACCCGAAGATCACGCGGTCGTCCCCCATCAGGTCCACGACCTCGTCGACGTCGTCCTCCCAGAACGGGTTGATCCAGATGTGGCGGCGGAAGGTGTCGACCGGGTCCTCGGCGAAGTATCCCGGCATGCGGCGAGCGGCGGTGCGCAGCTTGCGGAACAGGGGAGCGAGGAACTCGGAGCCGTTCTCGACGGACGCCACGCGCACGTTGGGGAAGCGCTGGAAGAGCTTCTCGAGAATGAGCGTCGCCAGCCAGTCGTGCGCCGCCCGCTCAATGGCCCACATCTTGATGCTCGGTCGGGCCGGCCCGCCCCGGAACGACGCCGAGAAGCCGTCGGCGGCGTAACCGTTCGACGACAGTCCCGCATCGCCCGCGTGGACGACGACGGTGATGCCCGCCTCGTTCGCGCGGGCCCAGAATGGGTCGAACTCGTCGGCGGCCGGCGAGCGCGGACCCGACGAAGTCACCGGTGCCGCGGCTCGCAGCACGACCACCCGGGCATCCTGGTCGATTGCCCACTCGAGCTCGGCCACGGCCGCGTCCGCGTCGGCCAGCGTGATGTAGGGCGCGGCGAAGATGCGGTCGCGGTACGCCAGGCCCCAGTCCTCGGCCAGCCAGCGGTTGAAGGACCGGAACAACAGCACGACCGCCTCCGGGTCGTCGCGCAGAGCCTCCTCGTAGAGCATGCCCAGCGTGGGGAAGAGCCACACCTTGGCCAGACCCTGCGCATCCATGGCGGCCAGGCGCGCGTCGCGGTCCCGGTACTCCGGCCGGATCGGCTCGGGCCGGCCCATCAGCTGCTGCATCGGCACCCCGTCGGGGTTGCCCCGGAAGTAATCGAACAGAGCGCCGGCCGGCGACACCGGGTCGAACGTGGGGTTTGACACCGCTCGGCTGACGCGCCCGCCCAGCGAGTGGTAGTGCCGCCCGTCGATCTCGACCCATTGGATCACTCTTGGCCCGAGCGCCGGCTCAAGGTGTCTCGTGAACGCGTCGAGGGCCTCGTAGTAGTGGTTGTCCGCGTCGAAGACGGGTGAGCCCGCGCTGGGCACGTTCATGGGAGGCCTTTCGTTCCTGTGGTTGCTGTCGTCGGTGTCGATGCTGTCGTCGTTCGGCGGGACCACCGCCTTCAACCCTTCAACCCTAGGCGCGGGTCGGGGGGCCGGCCGCCGTGTACAAGGAGCCATCGGGGTCGACCGCCCAGGTGGGTGCCGACCCCCACTGCTCCCCGAAGACCAATTCCGGGAGCGGACGTCGGCGCACCGGACCGTGACGGCCTTGCGGCTTGCCGAGCGTGATGGTTGCCATGAGCTCCACGGTGTCGGGAATCTCCAGGAGGGCATGCAACTCGTCCGCAACCGCGAAGTGCCAACCGGTGAGCACGCCGCCGTACCCGAGCGCCCGCGCCGCGAGCAGCAGGTTTTGGCATGCCGGGTAGACCGAGGCACCGTCACTGTGGTGCCTGCCGTCGCGGTAAGGCACGTAGCACGGCAGCACCAGAACCGGGACCGTGTCGAAGGTGTCGACGTAGTGCTGCATGGTCCGCGCCAGGCGCGCCTTGGGCGAGTCCCGGCGAGTCCCTGATCCGGCGTCGTAGCCGTCGGCCTCTCGTTTGGCCGCCCAGAAGCGGCGCGCCCCCTCGCCGATGAGGCGCTTGGCTTCGCGCGCCTTTCGGCCCGTCGCTCAGCACCACGAAGCGGAACGGTTGGCGGTTCGATCCGCTGGGGGCGCGGGTCGCGGCGAAGAGGATGTCGCGCAGCACGTCGTCGGGGACGGGCTCGTCCCGGTACCGGCGGATGGCGCGCGTCGTGACGAGCCCCTCGTAGAGGCCGACGTCGTCGAGGTCCCGCTCGCTCATCGCGCGCGACCCTACCAACGCCACGGCCGGGCTCAGCCGCCGCATTTTCGGCCAAAGCCTCGGGTAGCGTGACCCGCCGTGCTTTCAGCCCCCCGCCTCGTCCGTGGCGCCGCGCTCGCCGCCACGGCGACCGTCGCACTGGTCCTTCCGCTGGTCGCGACGTCGGCGGGCGCCGCCGTCTCCTCCACGGTTCCTCCCCTCACGTTTCTCCACCTGGTGACCCCGACGGCGGGGCCCGATCGCACGCCGTACTTGGCCGACACAGCGGGACGCGAGGTGCTCCTGCACGGGGCGGCCGCCGTGGGCATGGAGGACGTCGCCTATCCAAACGCCAACGGCGCGCCGGCCCTGTTCCCCGTCTCGCCGTCCGCGTACGCCGGCGGGTGTCCGAAGGCCTCGCCCCTCATTCCGCAGCCGCCCCTCTGCGAGACCCAGGCGTCCAAGCCGGCCTACCAACAGTCGATCGCACCGGCCAGCGGCGACGACTTCGCCCAGATGCGCGCCATCGGCTTCAACGTCGTCCGCCTCGTCCTCAACTGGAGCCAGCTCGAGCCACACCCGGGCGTCTACTCGACCACCTATCTCGACCGGGTGGCGCAGGTGGTGAGCTGGGCGCGTCGAGCAGGGCATCTACCTGATCCTCGACATGCACCAGGACCAGTACTCGCGCTACATACTCCCCGTCGACAAGGCGGCCGCGCCCTCGGGGTGCAGCCCCTCGGGCGGGGGTGACGGCGCCCCCGGCTGGGCGGTCCAATCCGACGGCAAGCCGGGCTGCGCGCTGTACGGCATCGACGAGCTCAACCCGGCCGAGTCGGCGGCCTTCGCGAATTTCTGGCAGAACAGCCCGGTCGAGGGACCCAAGGGTGAGGCACCGGGCGCCGGGCTCCAGGACCACTACATCGGTGCGCTGGCCGCACTGGCCGACCGCTTCGAGAACGACCCCACCGTCCTCGGCTACGAGCTGATGAACGAGCCGCAGCCGGGGTCCCTCGGGTCGCTGCCGGCGGCCAACGGCTACCAGGCGAGCAGCCAGGAGCTCTATCCCTTCTACACCCGGGCCATCGAAGCGCTGACCGGTGTGCGCGACGGTCTTCCGACGTGCGCTGCCGGCGCACCCACGTCGCTGTCGAACACCTGCGCGTACCCGAAGCTGGCGTCGGTGAGCCGCCAGCAGATCTTCTTCGAGCCGCTCGCCTACCGCAACCTGCTGGACTTCTCCATTCAGGTGAGCAAGCCCTTCACCACCTATCCGAACATCGTGTTCGCGCCGCACATCTACACCTACGCCTTCACGTTCGAGCAGGAGCTGCTCGGGCTCCCGGCCAAACCCGGCGGGTACCCACCCGACTTCACGTTCGGGTACCAGACGGCGGAGGCCGAGGCGCAGGCGATGCACTCCGCCGTGTTCGTGACCGAATTCGGCGACTCGTCGAGCACCGACGCCACCATCCTGGCCGGGGAGCTGGCCGCCCAGGAATCGACCCAGACCGGCGGCACGCTGTGGGCGTGGAAGGGCCTGTCGGCGACTCCGGGTTCGTGCTGGTGCACCCGCTGGCAGCGCTCGACCTACCAGACGACGGCGAACGGCACGCCGGGCAAGGGCAACCCGCACAAGCAACCCTCCCCGGCCGACCTCCTCATCGGGAGCAGGCAACGTCAGCTGATGCGGGTCTGGCCGACGGCCACGGCCGGCCGCCTGGGCGCCTACGCCTACAACCCGACGTCGAGGTCCTTCGTCATGGTGGCCACCTCGACCGCCCAGGGGCGGCGCGGCGATCGGCAGACCGACACCGTCGTGTACATCCCCTCGGACGTCACCGGCTCGGTCCGCGTCAACGGGAGCGCCGTCCTCGACTCGGTCGTCACGGCACCGGACGGCAGCCGCCGGGCCTACGTCACCACCACGATCGAGCCCGTCGCCAGCGGCGGCATCCCGGGCTCCATCTACGGTGGCGCCGAGGGCTACGAGGTGACCGTCGGTTCGCCGTCAGCCGCCTCGGTGGCCCAGGTGGAAGCAGAGGCGGCCGCACCTGCCGCGCCTATCGGTGAGCAGACCGCACGTGCCATGGCACTCGGCGCGCTCACTGCGGCCGCCCACTCGTCCGACAAGTCGTTGGCGGCCAACGCGCAGCTCGTGCAGGGCTTGGCCGGCATCGTCCTGGGTTCGACCGACCCCAACGGCTGACGGCGTTCATCCGGCCGCAGAAACAGCTTCTGTGACGTCGGCGTAGAGGGCAGGCCGGCGCTCGTCCTCGAGCAGCGCCGCCAGGCCTTCGCGCGCGTGCGCGAGATGCAGGTCCATGCGGTGCACCAGCAACTCGGCCGGCGTGGCACAGCCCGGAACCGCGGCGCTGGCCTGAGCGACGACCGTGCCGGTCGGCGCAATGATGCGGCTCGCTCCGAGGAGGGTGGAAGTCGAGTGCGAGCCCGCCTGGTTGGCCTGCACCCACCACTGGCTGTTCGTGAAGGCCAGCGCCGGGTGCAGCAGGTCCCAGGCCTCGGCGCCCTCGACCGCCACCGCGGTCGGCGCCAGCACGAGGCGCGCGCCGCGTAAGGCGAGGGTCCGCGCCACCTCGGGGAAGTCGCCGTCGAAGCCGACGACGATGCCGATACGTCCCAGACCGGGGTCGTCGAACGTGGTGAGGGTCGCGCCGGGTGTGAACACCGACGGCTCCAGGGTGGGGGGGTAGAGATGAGCTTTGCGGTGCCACGCCACGAGCTCGCCGCGGGGGTCGAACACGAGTGCGGTGTCGTGCAGCCGTCCCGCGTCATCGAGCTCGGGAACGCTGCCCGCCGCCAGGTACATGGCGTGGGCGCGGGCGGCGGCGGCCAGCTTCCTGGTTCGCGGACCCCGGAGCGGTTCCGCGTCGCGTCTCGCGTCCGCGCCGAGGCTCTCGGGGTCATAGCCGCACGACCACAGCTCGGGCAGGACCAGCAGCTCGACCCCGCGAGACGCGGCGGAGTCGATCATGCCGAGCGCGACGGAGAGATTCTGCGTCGGCTCGCCTGGACTGGCCAGCCACTGCGCCACTCCGACGAGCAGGTCTCGCTTCACGTCCCCACCAGGTTCGGGCTCCCTCGTGCCACGGTCGTGGTCCGAACGGTAGAGCGGCAACGTTCGGGGACGGTTTCTCCGCTGTGAACGGACTGTTACAACCCTGATGCGACGACTGTGAGCCCCTTCGGTCAGAGCGGTCGCAGCGCCATGAGCGTGACCAGCTCGTAGAGCACGTGCGCCGCGGCGATGGCCGTGATCTCCGCGTGGTCGTAGGCCGGGGAGACCTCGACCACGTCCGCCCCGACCACCGCGGCGGGCCGCAGGCCGCGGAGCAGGGCGAGCAGCTCCCGGCTGGTGAGCCCTCCGGCCTCGGGCGTCCCGGTTCCCGGTGCGTGAGCCGGATCGAGGACGTCGATGTCGACCGAGACGTACACGGGAGCGTCCGCCACACGGGCCAGCACGATCTCTGTCACCGCGGCCGGGCCGAGCGTGGCGACGTCGTCCGTCGTCACCTGGGCGAATCCCATGTTCGCGTCCTCGCTCAGGTCAGCCGGCGAGTAGAGCGGCCCGCGCAGTCCGACGTGGACGCTGCGCTCGCGTAGCAGCAACTCTTCTTCCCAGGCACGGCGGAACGGCGTCCCGTGGGTGAAGCGCTCCCCGAAGTACGTGTCCCATGTATCGAGGTGGGCGTCGAAGTGGACCAGCGCGAGCGGCCCGTGGCGTCGGGCCGTCGCCCGCAGCAGCGGGAGCGCAATGGTGTGGTCGCCTCCCACCGCGACCAGGCGCCCGCCGCGGGAGAGCAGGTCGTCGGCGCCCGCCTGAATCTGGGTCACGGCCGCCTCGTTGTCGAAGGGGGAGCAGGCCAGGTCGCCGGCATCGACGACCTGCGCGGACTCGAAGGGGACGGCATCGAGGGCCGGGTGGTAGGGCCTGAGCAGCCGGGAGCCCTGGCGCACGGCTGCAGGGCCGAAGCGGGCGCCGGGCCGGTAGCTCGTCCCGCCGTCGAAGGGCACGCCTGCCACCGCGATGTCCCAATGCGGCACCTGCTCGGCCGTGGGCAGCCGCGGCGAACGTCGCGATTCCGGCGAAGCGAGGCGTCACCGTCGCGTCGGCCGGCCCCACCCGACGCTGACCCGGGTCCATCAGTCGTCGATGGCCTGGTAGACCAGCGCCCGCAGCTGGGCCCGGAAGGGGTAGGCGACGGACGGGAACAGCTGGGTCATGAAGACGACGAAGAGGTCCTCGACGGGGTCGACCCAGAAGGCCGTGCTGGCCGCCCCGCCCCAGTAGAACTCGCCCGCCGAGCCGGCCATGGCGGTGGCGGCCGGTCCGAGGCCGACGGCGAAGCCGAGGCCGAAGCCCACGCCGTCGAAGTTGGCCTCGCCGAAGCCCCCGATGGCGACGTCCTGGAGGGTGGCGCCTCCCGGCAGCTGGTTGGCGGTCATCAGCTCGAGCGTCTTGCGTCCGAGCACGCGCCGTCCTCCCAATTGGCCGCCGTCCACCAGCATCTGGCAGAACGCCACGTAGTCGTGTGTCGTCGAGACCAGCCCGCCGGCACCGGAGAGGTACGAGCGCGGCCGCACGAAGCCGTTGGCGAACGGCCCGTCCATCAGGCGCGGCGCAGTGGCCGGGCGGTACTCGTAGCAGGCGGCCAGACGGGGCAGGGACTCCTCGGGCACGAAGAAACCCGTGTCCGCCATGCCGAGGGGCTCGAACACCTCGCGGTCGAGGTACTCGTCGAAGCGCATCCCCGACAGGATCTCGACCAGCCGCCCCACGATGTCGGTCGAGATCCCGTAGTTCCAGTGCGTGCCGGGGTGGAACTTGAGCGGGTGCTCGGCCAACAGGGCGGTCACGCTCTCGAGGGTCTGTCCCGATCCGAGGCCGGCGCGGGCCTGGGCGAACTCGGCGTCGATCGGGTTGTCCGGGAACAAGCCGCCCGGCAGCCCCGTCGTGTGCATCAACACATCGCGCATGTTCATCGGCCGCTCCGGCTTGACCAGGGTCACGCTCTTGTCGTCGCCGACGATCCCGACCTTCAGCGTCCGCCACTCCGGTATGTAGCGATGCACCGGATCGAGCAGCTGGAACGCGCCTCGTTCGTAGAGCTGCATCAACGCGACGGAGGCGATCGGTTTGGTCATGGAGTAGATGCGGAAGATGGCGTCGTCGGCCATGGTGATCGCCCGTTCACGGTCCATGAGCCCGAGCGAGCGGTGATACGCGACGTGGCCGCCCCGCACCACCGTGATCTGGCAGCCCGCGATCTTGCCGGGGTCGACGTACTTCGTCTCGAAATGCTCGGTGATCCGCTCGAGCCGCGCCTCGTCCATGCCCGCCGCCTCGGGTTCGACCTTCACCACTCCGTCGCCCATCCTTCGATAGCGGCGCTCACGCCTGCTGCTGCTTCTGCTGCTTCTGTTCCCGCAGGTAGCCCGCCGTGCCTTCGAGGAACTTGCCGACGTCCTTCGCCTTGGACGCCGCGATGCCGGCGAAGTACTCGGGGACGTAGACCTGCGCCGACCCCGCCTCGAGACCGGCGAGGATGGCGTCGACGCACACCGACACCGGCTCGGCCGCGACCGGCAGGTCGGGGACGTCGTTGTCGGGCAGACTGAACAGCTCGGTGTCGATCACGGCGGGGTAAACCACCATCACTTTCACTCCGGTGTCCCACAGGTCGACCGCCATCGCCTCCGAGAACGCCGTCAGCGCCGCCTTGGAGGCGTCGTAGGCGGCCTCGCCCGGGGCGCTCAGCGTGGCGGCGATGGAGGAGATGTTGACGATCGTCCCCGACCCCCGGGCCAGCATCTGGGGTAGCAGGTCGAGGGTGAGCCGAATGGGGGAGAGGTAATTGACGTGCATGACGGCGGTGACCGTGTCGATGTCGAGCGCAGTGGTGTGGCGGCGCTTGGGGATCCCGGCGTTATTGACCAGGAGGTCCACCCCACCGAAGGCGTCCATCACGTCGACGGCGAGCTTGTCCACCGCGTCGGGGTCGGCCAGGTTGACCACCCACATCCTGGAGTCCGGGGAGTGCTCCATGCAGCGGCTCACCACCTGGTCGAGGAGCTCGGCCCGGCGGGCGCAGATGCCGACGACCGCGCCCCGTTCGGCCAGCGCGAGCGCCACACCGGCACCGATGCCGGAGGATCCCCCGGTGACCAGCGTGCGGCACCCCTGCAAGTCCAAGCCCATGTTCCACCCCACTTTCGCGCCGGTGCCTTGCGGGCCACCTTAGGCACGCCGGCCCCGGTGTGGCGATCCGCGTCCCGAAACAGGGTGATCCCAAGTTCGCCAGAGGCGCCGGCAGCTCGGCTCGGGCGAGATCATCGAGAGCGAGCCCAAGGCGGAGGCCGGGCTACAGACGGTGGCGCTCCCGAGCCGCTCGTCCACGAACTCCGGGCGCACCTGGCCAGATCGTAAACAAGAGCGCTGGGGCCCGCGAGTGGACGTCCTCAGACGGTCAAGCCAATCGAGTGGAACAACTTCCGCAAGCGTGTCTGGTTGCCCGGTCCCCGCCACCGTCATGAGGGGTACTGCGCTTCCACGTAGTCATCCGCTCTGGCGTCCGGTGCAACCACGACGTGCGGCTGATCGACAAACCTCGGTTACCACGAGGACCGGTGCATTGGTCGAACGCTCAGCCCTCTTACCAGCTGGGACGGCCTCGAATGGAGCAGGGTCAACGAGTACGGCCGTCTCTGTTCGTCGCGACTCTTCGTCGGGCCGACGAGCACGGCGGTCATTGCCGACAGCCCCACTGGTCTCCTCTTGCCACGAATTTGTAGAGCGGGTTGAGAATGATCAACCGGCCGTGCTCCATCGCGGGTGTGCCTTCGACTTCAAGGCTGCGACCCGGCACCATCCCCGGAATCTCGAGACGGCCCAAAAAGCGGAGCACGCCGGTCCCCGTCCCGTCGCTGAACTCGACGTCGAGTCTGACCCGGGGTCGGCTGAACGCGGTGACGCCGACGACCCTCCCGGCCATGGTGCTTCGCTTTCGGGGCACGGCCGCCGAGATGGCGGTGGGGATCACTTCAGCTTGGCGAGAGCCTCGTTGAGCTGCAGGACGTTCACGAACGGCGAGCCCAAGAAGCCGAGCGGCATGCCTTGAGCCTGCTGGTTGATCAAGCTCCGCAGGCGGGACGCCGAGATCCCCGTCGCCCGCGAGACCATCGGGATCTCGGCGTACGCATCCTGCGGCGTGATGTCGGGGTCCAGACCGCTCCCCGACGTGGTCACCAGGTCGGGCGTTGGTTTGACGCCGCGCGCCCTCCAGTAGGCAACCAGATTTTGGGTGTTCTGCAGCAGGGTCTCGGAACGGGGCCCGAGGTTGGTCGTCCCGGACTCGCCGGCGTTCAGGACCCCTGGTTTGCCGGGGATGTTGTTGGCCACGAGCGGGTTGTCCCCTCCAGCGGCGGCAGGGCTGGACGACCCGGCATAAGGCCCCAAGTTGTCGGGACGCCCCTGGAACACGCAGCTGCCCAAGGGATGACCGGGGCAACGCGTCTGCGACCAGTCCTGGCCGATGAGCCTCGAACCGTTCGCCGTGAGGGAGCCGTCTGCCTGGCCCCGGAAGAAGGCCTGGGCGACCCCGGTGCCGGCGAAGGCATACAGGAAGCCGAAGAAGATGGTGAAGACGATGATCGTGATAATGGAGCGACGGAGATGGGTGATCATGTGAGGCTCGCTATCAGTAGGCGTGGAGGGCGACCAGGATGAGGTCGATGAGCTTGATGAAGATGAACGGCACGATGATCCCGCCCACGCCGTAGATGAAGATGTTCCGGCGAAGGATCGCCTCTGCGGACGCCGGCCTGAACCTCACTCCGCGCAGTGCGAGCGGGATGAGCGCCACGATGACGAGGGCGTTGAAGATCACGGCCGAGAGCACCGCACTCTCTGGGCTGTGCAATTTCATGATGTTCAGGGCGTTGAGCTGCGGGTAGGTGGCCACGAACAGCGCCGGGATGATGGCGAAGTACTTGGCGACGTCGTTGGCGATGGAGAACGTGGTCAGCGATCCCCGGGTGATCAGCAGCTGCTTGCCGATTTCGACGACGTCGATCAGTTTGGTGGGGTTGGAGTCGAGGTCGACCATGTTGCCAGCCTCCTTGGCCGCGGTCGTCCCCGTGTTCATCGCCACACCCACGTCGGCCTGCGCCAGGGCCGGCGCGTCGTTGGTGCCGTCGCCGGTCATGGCAACGAGCTTCCCGCCCTCCTGCTCGCGCCGGATCAGCTCCAACTTGGCCTCCGGAGTTGCCTCAGCCAAGAAGTCGTCGACGCCGGCCTCTTGGGAAATGGCAGCAGCGGTGAGCGGGTTGTCGCCCGTGATCATGACGGTCCGGATCCCCATCCGGCGCATCTCGGCGAACTTCTCGCGGATGCCGAGCTTCACGACATCCTTGAGCTCGATCACACCGAGAATCGTCGGGCCGTCGGCGACGACGAGTGGGGTGGACCCGGCTCGGGCGATGCGATCGACGATCTCTTGGAGCCCGTCGGGCGGCGTGCCCCCCTGCTCGACCGCCCAGGTCCGTACCGAATCGGCCGCACCCTTGCGGATCTGGCGGCCATCGACGTCGAGTCCCGACATCCGGGTCGTCGCCGAGAACGGGACGAACTCGTGCGAACCGACAGGCAATTCCCGCTCGCGAATGTTGAAGCGCTCCTTTGCCAGGACGACGATAGACCTACCCTCGGGCGTCTCGTCGGCGAGCGAGGCCAGCTGGGCGGCGTCGGCCACCTCCTCTTCTGTGTGCCCGTGGGCCGGGAAGAAGGCTGACGCCATGCGGTTCCCCAGCGTGATCGTCCCGGTCTTGTCGAGCAGCAGCGTCTGCACGTCGCCGGCCGCCTCGACGGCGCGTCCGCTCATGGCCAGGACGTTCCGCTGCACGAGCCGGTCCATGCCGGCGATGCCGATGGCCGAGAGGAGCGCGCCGATGGTGGTCGGGATGAGGCACACGAGCAACGACACCAAGATGACGACCGACACCGCCGCCCCCGAGTAGTGGCCGAAGGCCTGCAGGGTCACTACGACGGGAATGAAGACGATGGTCAGTACGGCCAGGAGGATGGTGAGGGCGATCTCGTTCGGGGTCCTCTGCCGGTTGGCCCCTTCGACCAAGGTGATCATGCGGTCGAGGAAGGTTTGACCGCGCTCGGCCGTGATACGCACCACGATACGGTCCGAGAGCACGCGTGTCCCCCCGTGACGGCAGAGCGGTCGCCCCCGGACTCGCGGATGACGGGTGCGGACTCCCCGGTGATGGCCGACTCGTCCACCGAGGCAATGCCTTCGACGATCTCGCCGTCGGAGGGGATGAGGTCGCCCGCCTCGCACACCACGAGATCCCCCTTGGCCAGTTCCGCGGCATGGACTCGGTGCTCTGAGCCGTCGGGCGTGAGACGGCGTGCCTCGGTTTCGGCGCGCATCCGGCGCAGGGTGTCGGCCTGGGCCTTCCCCCGTCCTTCCGCCATCGCTTCAGCGAAGTTGGCGAACATCACGGTCAAGAAGAGCCAGATCGTGATCGACCAATCGAACTTGCCAGGATGCGCGATCGACTCGATCAGCGTGATGACCGTACCGACGAGCACGACGAACATGACCGGGTTCTTGATCTGTACCCGAGGGTCGAGCTTCTTGAAGGCATCGACCAGGGCTTGACCCATGATCTGGCGGTCGAAGAGGCTCCGAGACCCCGCGACGCCGTGTGGCAGGTCGCTTGGCTGAGATTGCGGTTGTGTCATGACTGTGGTCATTAGAAGAACTTTCCGTGACTGAGCTGCTCGACGATCGGGCCGAGCGAGACGGCCGGGAAGAAGGTGAGACCACCGATGATGATGATGACGCCGATGGTCAGCCCGACGAACATGCCATTGTCGGTGCGGAAGGTCCCGAGCGAGGCGGGTACGGTGTTCTTGGCGGCCAGGACGCCTCCCAGCGCGAGGGCCGGGATCATGATCCCGAAGCGGCCGATCAACATGTCGATGGCACCGATGGTGTTGTAGAAAGCCGTGTTTCCGCTGAGTCCGGCCATGGCCGACCCGTTGTTGTTCCCCTGCGAGGTGAGGGCATAGAGGATCTCGCTGAATCCGTGGGGACCCGCGTTCAGCGGGCCGGCCCGCCCGGCATGGAGCGACACCGCGATGGCCGTGAACACCAGCACCGTGACCGGCATCACCACCGCGGCGAGGCCGGCCAGCTTCACCTCCCGGGCCTGAATCTTCTTGCCCAGGTACTCCGGTGTTCGCCCGATCATGAGGCCACCGATGAAGACCGCGATCACGGCGTAGATGAGGATGGTGTACAAGCCGCTCCCGGTCCCACCGGGGGTCACCTCACCGAGCATCATGCCGGTCATCGGGCCGAAGCCGCCCATCGGGTTGTACGAGTCGGTGGCGCTGTCCACGGCGCCGTCCGAGGTCTGTGTCATCGAGACGTTGAACAGTGCGCTGGTCGTGTCGCCGAAATAGGAGTTCTTGCCCTCGGTGTTGCCTACTGTGGAGTGCACACCGGCCGTCGCGATGGCCGGGTTGTTCTGGTGCTCGGCGTACGCCGTGAAGCCGACCCAAGTGCCAAAGATCAGGACCATGGCGATCAGCAGGGCTGCGCCGTGGCGGATACTCCCGACCATCTTGCCGAATGTGTACGTCAGCGCGAACGGGATGGACAGCGTGAGCCAGATGTAGATGAAGTTCGTGATGGCCGTCGGGTTCTCGAAGGGGTGGCCCAGGTCGACGTTGAAGAATCCGCCGCCGTTCGTGCCCAGTTGCATGATCGGCCCCATGAATCCTGCCGGCCCCCGCGGGATGGTCTGCGTGACGCCGTTCATCGCATTGTGGATGGAAACGGGCCCGGCCAGGGTCTGCACCGCACCCGAGGCGACCATCACGATGCCGGCCAGGAAGGCGATAGGGAGGAGGATATAGAGGCAGCACCGAGTCATGTCGACCCAGAAGTTTCCGATGGTGGGCGAGTTGCGACGCGAGAAACCCCGGGTCACAGCAATGGCCACGGCGATCCCGACGGCGGCGCTCACGAACTGCTGCACGGTGAGCACGCCGATCTGGGAGAAGTACGACATGGTCGTCTCGCCGCCGTAGTTCTGCCAGTTCGTGTTCGTCATGAACGACACGATCGTGTTGAAAGTCAGGGCCTGTGGCGGTCCCCCGAGGTGCTGGGGGTTGAGCGGCAGCGACCCCTGGATCCGCATCAGGAAGTAGCCGACGACGAGGAACACGCCGGAGAAGATCACCGTCGAGCCGGCGTAGCGCTGCCATGACTGCTCTCTGTCGGGGCTGGTCCCGAGGAGCCGGTAAAAGGGCCGCTCCGCCCAGGCGAGGTAGTGGACGCGGCCGTCGAAGACGGCGGCCATGTACGACCCTAGGTAGCGCCAGGCGAGACCCAGCGTGACGATCAGGAGGACGATGGTCCAGAAGAAGCCCATATCCGATCAGAACCACTCGGGCTTGAACATGGCGATGCCCAGGTAGACGAACATCACGATGGAAATTGCGAGGAGGACTCCCTGAACCCAGGTCATACCCGCTCCAGGCACCAGATGAGGCCCATGAACACCGCGACGAACGCCACGAAGCCCACGATTGCGAGAAAGTCAGCCATGGAATGTAACTGAACTGGACGCCCCATCAACAGGACGTGAAACACATGCAATTCCGTATCAATACGTTGTCAACGTCCGTAGAGACCCCGTGGTTCGTCGGCCGTTTCTGGTCAGCGGGATCGTCGGGGGCCGTCAGCGGGATCGTCGGGGGCCGCCCGGTCGTCGCCGACGGCACGCCGCGCCGCGACGGCGAGCTGCTGGTGAAGTTGAACCCGCTCTACTCGTTCGTCGGTGCGGGGTGAGCGTCGGCGGCCAGCTGGTAGCCGATTCCGGGGACGGTGCGCAACATCTGGCCCTCCTCGTCCCCGAGCTTCTTACGCAGTCGGTGGGCGTAGACGCGGACGTAATTCGACTCCTCCCCGTAGCCGGGGCCCCACACGTCCTTGAGGATCATGTGGTGCGTGCAGACCTTGCCGGCGTGTCGGGCCAGGTACGCGAGCAGCTCGAACTCGCGCGCGGTCAACGGCATCGGCTCCCCGGCGATCGTCGCCATGCGGTGCACCAGGTCGATGCCGAGGTCGCCCACCTGCAGCTGGGTGACCGTCCCCGCACCATCTCCCCTGGCCGCCACGCCGTGGCGCAGAGCCACCCGCAGGCGCGCCTCGAGCTCGGCCATTCCGAACGGCTTGGTGACGAAGTCGTCCGCCCCGCCGTCGAGTGCCTCCACCTTGCGCCGCTCGTCGCCGTAGGCGGAGAGCACCACGATCGGGATCTCGGAGAATTCCCGGATGCGCCGGCAGACCTCGAGGCCGTCGAGATCGGGCAGGCCCAAGTCCAGGATCACCAGATCGGGCGTGGCGAGGGCCACCTGGGTTATGGCCTCGGACCCGGAGCGGGCGACAAGGACTTCGTCGCCACGCGCCGTAAGCCCGATGCGGAGAGCCTTGAGCAGCGCCGGATCGTCGTCGACAACCAGGATCCTCGTCATGTCTCGGCCTCAAGCGGGGGCGGGCACCATGGCCTCAGCGGGGACGGTGAATGCCACCCGCGCCCCCGGCCCGAGGGCGGGATCGACCCAGATGCGCCCGCCGTGCGCCTCGACGAAGGCCTTGGCGATGGCCAGCCCGAGCCCAGCCCGGCCCCCACCGCCATTCTGGCTGAACATCTCGAAAACGCGCTTCTGCTCCACCGGCGGAATGCCGGGACCGTCGTCGGCCACCGCGACCTCCACGATGCCCTGGCTCGGGATCACCCGCGCCTCGATGCGCACCACACCGTCGGGTGGCGAGTGCCTGGCCGCGTTCTCAACGACGTTGGCCAGGACTTGGCTCATAAGCACGTGGTCGATGCGGAGCAACGGAAGATCCGGCGCGGCTTCGATCGCGACCCGAGCTCGCGGCACCGTGTCGCCGAGCGAGTCGAGCGCCTCGTCGACCAGCTCGTCGAACGCGATGGCGTCGGGGCGAAGCTCGAGCGACCCCGAGTCGATCCTGGTCATGTCCAGCAGGTTCGTGACGAGCCGCGCCAGCCGGTCGGTCTGGTGCTCTATGAGCTCCAACAGCTCGGCCCGGTCCTCCGGTGCGAGCCGGGCGTCCGGCTGGCGGAGGCTGGACACGGCCGTCTTGACCGAGGACAGCGGCGTCCGCAGGTCGTGGGAAACCGCTCCCATCAGCGCACGGTGCCAGACATCGATCTCCTCGAGCACCCTGGCCCGCATCGCCGCGTCACGCAGCTGCGCCCGGTCGACCGCAAGAGCGGCTTGGTTGGCGAAGGTGCCGAGGAGGTCGCGCTCCGTCCCTGCCAGGCGTGCGTCCTGGAGTACCAGCATCCCGACCGGCCGTTCTCCGACGACGAGCGCCACCGAAATGCGGCTGGGCGACTCGCCGCCCGAGAGCCCGAGCGAGAGGGTCTGCCCGGCGCCCGCGGTCAAGGACGACGCCTCGTCCGCTCCCAGCGCATGACCCGCCGTCGCGGCCACTCGCAGCGGTCCGCCCCGGGCGCCATCGTCGCCATCGGGCAGGACGAGCGCCGTCCACCGCGGGGAGAAGGCCTCCTGCACGGTCGCGACGACGTGCGAGAGCATTTCGGGCTGGGTGAGGTCACCGATGAGCGCCTGAGAGAGCTCGAAGAGGCGCCCGGCCTCTTCCGTCCGCCGGAGCGCCTCCTCCCGTGCGTCGCGGAGACGGGCGACTACCTGCGACACGACGAGTACGACGATGACGTAGACGACGAGAGCGACCCAGTTCTGCGGCGACCGCACGGAGAGCGTGCCATAAGGCGGCAGGAAGTAGAAGTCGTACGCGACGAAACCGGCCAGGGCTCCTGCCGCGCCGGGAGCCAGACCGCCGACGGCGACGCCCACCAGGGCGGGCAGTACGAAGAGCAGTGGCGGAATGGTGAGGCTCAGGTGGGCCCGGAACGGCAGCATCACCGCCAGCAGCGCGACCAGGGTGACCAGCATGGCGACGATCCCGAGAACGGTGCGCTGGTACGTTGCCCTTGGAGCCAGGCTGCCTCGCATCTCGTGTGTCACGGCCTTCCGTTTGCCGGCGCAGGGCCGACCCCCGAGTGTACCGAGGTCTTTGGCGGGTTGAGTATGACGAGGTGGTGATGAGCCGCACAACGGGCGAAGACGAAGGGGTCCGGCCGACCGGACGCTTCCGCGTCTACCTCGGTGCAGCTGCCGGCGTCGGGAAGACCTGCGCCATGCTGGACGAGGGGTGGCGCCGTTTCCAACGCGGAGCGGACGTCTTGGTGGGCTTCGTCGAGACGCACAAGCGGACGTACACGATCGAGCAGATTCGAGACTTGCCGACAATGCCCCGCAAGCAGGTGGAATACCGCGGCTCGACGTGGGAGGAGATGGACCTCGACGCCGTCCTGGAACGGCACCCCGAAGTGGTGCTCATCGACGAGCTGGCGCACACCAACGTGCCCGGCTCGGGGCGGCACGCCAAGAGGTGGGAAGACGTGCTCGAGATCCTCGACGCCGGCATCGCCGTCATCACGACGGTCAACATTCAGCACGTCGAATCTCTCGCCGACGCGGTCGAGCGGATCACCGGAGTCGCCGTACGCGAGCGCGTGCCCGACTGGGTGGTGCGTCGGGCCGACCAGCTCGAGCTCATCGACTCCTCGCCCGACCAGCTCCGGCGGCGCATGCTTCACGGCAACATCTACCCCGAGCAAAAGGTGCCGGCAGCACTCAGCGGGTTCTTCCGAGCCGAGAACCTGGCGGCGCTGCGCGAGCTCTCACTGCGCTTCGTCGCCGACGAGACCGAGGAGGAACTGCTCGAGTACCTGCGCTCGAGAGGGACGGGCGGCGAACTGTGGGAGACGACCGAAAGGATCATGGTCGCGGTGACGGGCGCCCCGGGGAACGCGTCGGTCATCCGCCGTGCGGCGAGGATGGCGTCGAGGATCAAAGCACCGCTCGTCGCGGTCAATGTCCTCTCCGGCGACGCGGACGCGAGGAAGTCGGACACGGACGAGCTCGAGGAGCTGGTCCGCGCCGTTGGCGGAAAATGGCAGACGCTCGAGGGTGACGACGTGGCCAAGACCATCTTCGCCGCGGCGGTGGACCAGCAGATCACCCAGATCGTGCTCGGTACCTCCCGGCTGACCCGCTGGCAGTCCATGACGAGAGGCTCGGTGATCCAGTCCATCTTGCGCATGGCGTCCGAGAACGACATCGACGTTCACGTGATCGCCCGGCGAGACAGTATCGAGCGGCCGGAGGCGGGCGAGGACGGCTGAGACGCCGGCGAACGCCGCCGTCCCGTCCCGGAAAGACAGTTCAGCCGCGCAGGTCCGAGAAGGCCGCCTCAGCCGCGTCGCGGGCCGACACCTGCATGCAGCGGTTGAGGTGCGCCAGAGCCTTGGCACGGCGGGGGTCCCGAGCGAGGTACTTGGCGACCGCGACGGGGTCGGCGCTGCCGTCGGGCTTGCTTAATCCGAACACGGCCTGGTCGACGATGTGCTCGTCGGGCCGGTCGCTGATGCCGCGGTAGACCGACCAGTCGACGCCGGCGTCCTCGCAGACCTCGGCCACACCGGCCGCCTCCATGTCGACCGCACCGAAGCCTCGCTCGAGGATCGGCTGCCAGACCTCCTCGTCGTCGAACAGGCCGTCGGTGGTCATCAACCCACCCGCCGCCTCACGCGGCGGAATGGGGTGGCTCTGGTACTCGGGGCCGTCGGGGTAGAGCTGCACCCGGGCCGGGACGAGGAGCGAGCCGACCGGCAGCGCCGGGTCGAGACCTCCGGCGATCCCCACGACCATCACGTGATCGGCTCCTCCCGCGTCGAGCGTACGCCGAGTGGCCTGGCGGGCGAGCTCTGGCCCCATCCCGATGACGAACGCGCCGACCGACCAGTCCCCGACCGAACCCGAGTGGGAGAAGACGGCGTCGTCGGGCGTCTCCGTCAGCCCGCCGGCTCTCACCACCGCCTTGAGCTCAGGGCGCATCGGGGCGAGGATCACGAGCCGTCGTGTCACCTCATCATCATGCCCGGGCGACGGGTAGCGTGGGCCGCCCGCCGTCGAAAGTGAGTGCCATGCCGAGCGCCGAACAGGTCGTCCGTGACTTCTGTGCCGCCGCCAGCACGAGGGATCCGGCCGTGCTCAGGACGTACCTCTCCGATGACGTCGTGTACCACAACATCCCCATGGATCCGGCCGAGGGGATCGAGGCGGCCATGGCCGTCATCGACATGTTCGTGAACATGTGCGAAGCGCTCGAGTTCGAGGTGCACCACCTCGCCAGCGACGGCTCGACGGTGTTGACCGAGCGCACTGACCACTTCACCATCAAGGGCAAGACGGCCCCCCTGCCCGTCATGGGTGCCTTCCAAGTCTCGGACGGGAAGATCACCGCATGGCGGGACTACTTCGACATGGCGCAGGTGACGGCCATGTTCGAAGCGGGGTAGCCGCCGCCCTCCGCAGGTGGGCTACAGGCCGCAGACGTACCGGGTCGTCCAGGGCTCCCAGCCTCGCTGGGCGTAGAGCTGGAGTGCGGCCGCGTCCTGCACGGCCGGGGGGTAGTCCTCGGCCGGCGACGGCAGGCCGGTGAGGCTCTGCCAGGTGGGGAGCTCGAACTGGTACGCGCCGCCCCCGGGCTCTCCGTAGTTGTCACCGGACTCGTGGTCGCGGATGCACGCCCAGTCAGCGGTGTCCGTGCTCGTGGCGTCCGATCCACCCGCGGTGGGCGCGGGAGAGGGGGCGGGCGCCGGTGCTGCGGCGGCGGCACGGGCAGAAGCCGCAGCGGCAGCAGCCTGCGCCGCGGCCTGAGCCTGCGCCGCGGCCTGAGCCTGCGCCGCCGCTTGCGCGCGTTGCGCGGCGACTGCGGCGAGGAACGCGTGCTCGGCCGCCATCTGCTGGAGGTAGGTCTCCTCCGAGTGCTTCTCGACCGCCTCGTAGAAGGCGAGGAGCTTCGCTTGCTTGACCGCTCGTGAGTACGACGCGGGTGCCATGGGCACCGTAGTCGTCGGGTTGGCGTGGGCCTTGGTGACTTTGCTGGTCACCTCGCGCCGGGCGCCGGCGACGTGCCGGCTGTTTCTGGCCGATGCGGCCGGGGTACCACTGAACAACGTAAGAAGAATGACAGGTACAGAAATGACGGCCACCGCCGTCGTGAGTGCAATGCGGATCCGCACGGCACCTCCCTTCGTCGGGCGCCCGTGGGCGCCAGGCTCTGCTCGGTGTGGGCGGGCTCCGGCCATTGCATTCGCGCCCCGAACGGAGAGCGGGAAGGCATCGTCCGATCTGGCTCAACGCCGCAGGGTGTGCGGCCGGTTGTGTACAGCCCCTTGGGTAGTCCTGGGTCTGGTCCTCGCTTCCCGGCCGGCCTCGACGGAGGCGCGCCGGAGTATTGGTCGATGTTCGGGACGCACTACCGGCTCGTTCCTTCCGGAATGCAGCGGAGATCTCCTCCTCGTCATGCATCCCATTGGCCGGTGCGCTTTGGCGGGCGTCAATGTAGCAGCGGGCTGACCTCAGGGTGACGTCGTGGTCGAAAATGGCCTCTGACCTGGTACGTGATCTGGTTCACTTGTAGAAGAGATTGCAAAGGCCCAGGTGGAACGGTCGATTTCTTCTCAATGGATGTCATAAGAAGGCCGTCAATTTTCTGAAAAAAGCGTCTGACCAGTACCTCTGCCTGGTACTCCAAGCGGCTCTGTAGGTCTTTGGGCGGGCAGCGCCAAGGGCGCGACTGTGCGTAGGGTCCCGACCCGGCTGGCCATGGCCGAGACGGTGAGGAGGACTCCGTGACGACGAGGGCACCGTTCGCGACCGCAGAAGACCGTTACACCGTGGCGGGGTTGATCAGGCACCACGCCCGCAGCCGCCCGGACGGCGAGATGCTCGTGTGCGGCGACGAGCGTCGCACGTGGAGCGAGGAGTACCACCAGGCGTGTCGAGTCGCCAACGCCTGCCTGAGGGACGGCCTGGTGGCGGGGGACCGGATCGCCTTCCTCGACCGCAACGGCATGGCGTACTTCGACGTGCTGTTCGGCGGCTCGCTGATCGGCGCCGTCAACGTGGCCGTCAACTGGCGGCTGTCCTCCGAGGAGATGGCGGCCATCATCGACGACTCGACGGCGACCGTGCTCGTCGTCCACGCCGACTACGTGTCGGCGCTGAGCGAGTCCGGAAGCGCACTCCCGGGCGTTCGTCGCGTGGTCGTTCTCGGAGACGGGACGTCGACGGACGCGCGCGCCCTGTCCTTCGAGGAATGGCTCTCGGGGAGCGACACGACGGATCCTGGACACGTAGGAAGGCCGCCCGAGGTGAGCATGCAGCTGTACACCTCCGGTACCACCGGGCTGCCCAAGGGGGTCATGCTGACGAACGCCAACCTCGCCACCGCGATCGGCGAGGCGGGGCAGACCTTCGTCATCGGGGACGACACGGTGAGTCTGGTGGCGATGCCGCTGTTCCACATCGGTGGTTCGGGCTGGGCGCTGTGCGCCATGTCACGCGGCGGACGCTCGGTCATCCTGCGTGACGTCGACCCTTCGCTCCTCCTAGAGCTGGTCGCACGGGAGGGGATCACCGAGATGTTCCTGGTGCCGGCGGTCTTGATGTTCCTCCTGGCCACTCCGGCGCTGGCGACCACGGATCTGTCCAGCCTGCGACTGATCTTCTACGGGGCCTCACCCATATCCGAGGACGTCCTCGTCAAGTGCATGGCGGCGTTCGGCTGCGCCTTCTGCCAGGTCTATGGGATGACCGAGACGACGGGAGCCGTCACCTCGCTGCGCTTCGAGGACCACGACCCTGACGGTGCCCGGCGCGGGCTGCTGCGCTCGGCCGGCAAGCCGCACGACTCGGTGGAGATCCGCATCGTCGACCCCGATACGGGACGCGACGTCGGACCGGGCCGGGTCGGCGAGGTGTGGACGCGGTCGGCGTACAACATGGCGGGCTACTGGGCGAAGCCGGAGGAGACGGCGGCGACCGTCGACGACGAGGGCTGGCTGCGGACGGGGGACGCCGGCTACTTCGACGACGACGGCTACCTGTACCTGCACGACAGGATCAAGGACATGATCGTGAGCGGAGGCGAGAACGTCTATCCGGCCGAGGTCGAGAACCTGCTCCTGTCCCACCCCGACGTCGTCGACGCCGCGGTGATCGGCGTGCCCGACGAGCGATGGGGTGAGACGGTCAAGGCCGTCGTGGTGCTGGCACCCGGCGCGGAGCTCGACGAAGGAGCGGTCATGTCGTACTGCCGCCAGCACCTGGCCCACTACAAGTGCCCGACGTCGATCGACGCCGCCGACCTCCTGCCCCGCAACCCGTCGGGCAAGCTGCTCAAGCGCGAGCTGCGCCGCGCCCTACTGGGAGGGTCGGGCCAGGAGCATCAATTGACCTGGCGTGCGCCAGCCGGCTAGCCGAAGGTGAAGTCGTAGGCCTCGAGGCCGGGTGAGAACCTCAGCGTGAGTACGCCGGTCTGGGTCGTGCCGCCGGAGAAGAGCGTGTAGAGCGTCGGGATACCGGTCACGGTCACCGTCTTGAGGCGGTGGCCGTTGTAGAAGACGTCGACGCTGCCCCGCCCGCTCATGACGAGGTACACGTCGTCGGCCGTGAACTGCAGGCCGATCGTGGCGTTGCGGCCGGCCGTCGCCTCCTCGCCGTGGACGTTCCACCTGCCGCCGAAGGCGAAGCTGTTGGCCGGAATGCTGGAGGGCGGGTGGTAGGTGATGGCGCGATCGTCGGCCACGGGGGTCCCCACCGAGTTGGAAAGGCGTTGGTAGCCGACGTAGCTCTCGGGTGTGATGTCCGGGTTCGTGGGCGTCCGGTCGGGAACGTCGGTGCGGACGGGCAGGTCCGTGACCCCGTTGGCCGAGAGAAGCATCCGGATGTTGCTCTCCATCTGCCCGTACCCGCCCTCGCCGAAGTTGTAGGCGCGGACGATGCCGGTCGGGTCGATCAGGTAGTCCGCCGGCCAGTACTCGTTGTTGTAGGCGTTCCACGTATCGAGGTTGTCGTCGACCGCGACCGGGTAGTCGATTCCCAGGTGCCCCGCCGCGCTCTGCACGTTGGAGACCACGTGCTCGAACGCGAAATTCTGGGGCGGAGACCCCGACGACCACCAAACCATCCTTGCGGTAGTCGTTGTACCAGCCCTCGACGTGAGGCAGCGCGCGCTGGCAATTGATGCACGAGTACGTCCAGAAGTCGACGAGGACGACCTTGCCCCGAAGCTGGCTCAGGCTGAGCGGCTGGTCACCGGGCGTGTTGAACCAGGCCGTGATGCCCGTGAAATTGGGCGCCCGCCCGAGGTTCGGGAGGTCCGTCTTGCTGGCCATGAACACCGGCGGCTTCCGGTTGGTCGAGGTTCCCGGAGTCGTGGTGGTCGTCGTCGTGGTGGTCGCCCCGGCCGCGAGCTGACCGCTGTGCGAATCACCCGAGTCGGTCGCGGCACAGGTCGCCTTCTTCCCCTCGAGCTTCGCGTTGGCCGCCGCGAACTGGTTCTGATGTTCGCCGCTCAGCTGGCGCAACTGCGTGCACGCCGAGCCAATCGATTCGACGTGGTCCTCCAGCGCGGTGGTGTAGCCGGGCACGTCGCGCTGGAGGGTGCCGAGCCAATTGAAGGCGATGGCCAACGTCGTCACGGCGAGCACGACGCCGGCCACCCGGCGCACCGTGGGCAGGTGGGCGCGCATGGATCCCCAGTGCTCGGTGGCCCGTTCGGAGAACACGGCCAGGACGAGCAGCGGCACCGTGACGCCGGCGGCGTAGACGAGGGTCACGAAGATGGACGTGAACCCGACATGGTGGCGGGCGGCTGCCACCGAGATCGCGGTCAGGACCGGTCCGGCGCAGGGCACGAAGACGAGGCCCAGGCTCAGCCCGAGCACGAAGCCTCCCCCCTCGTTGGCGTAGCGCGAGCTGCCCAGCCGGGTGAACGGCCGCTCTATGACGTCGCCGACCGCTGGAACCATGAGGCCGACGGCGAGGAGCCCGAGCATGGCCACCCCCAGCCAGAACAGAAGGTCCTGCGGGAGGTGCAGGAAGCTCAGCACCGAGCTGGCGAAGAGGACGGACAAGCTGAAGCTGGTGACGAGCCCCGCGATGATCAGGTACGGCCTGGCCCGGCTGGTGGAGGACGATCCCCCGGCCATGACCACGGGGATGACCGGGACGATGCACGGGGAGAGGCCCGTGATGAGGCCGCCGAGGAAGGCGACGACGAACAGCTCACGCATGGGCGTCGCTCGTCTGCACGCAACCGTTCACCGGCGCTCCTCTTCGGCCTTGACGCGACGAAGCTAGCGGCTCCCCCCGGGCGATCGTCGTCGGCCCCGTCGCCCGGAGCAGACTGTCATACGGTGATCAGCGTCGATTGGATCTTCCTCGGAGTGGCCGTCGGCGCGCTGGGGACGGCGGTCTACCTCCGTGACACGCTCCGCGGGACCACCAAGCCCAATCGGGTCACCTGGCTCCTCTGGGCCGTGGCGCCGTTGCTGGCCGCCGCGGTCGAGCTCAGCGATGGGGTGGGGCTGCGCGTCCTCCCGACGTTCATGGTGGGATTCATGCCCCTGCTCGTGTTCGCGGCGTCGTTCCGGAGCCAGGGCGCAGTCTGGCGGGTCCGGCGCCTCGACTACGCCTGTGGGCTGATGTCGGTCGTGGGCACCGCGGTCTGGTTGGCCACTCGCAACGGCGTCCTGGCCATTTGCGCCGCCATCGCTGCCGACTTCCTGGCCGGAGTGCCGACGCTCATGAAGAGCTGGTCCCATCCGCAGACCGAGACGGTGCACACCTACGTCGGCGCGGTGGTGAGCATGGGGATCCTGCTGCTCACCATTCAGCGTTGGACGTTCGAGGTCGCCGCCTTCCCTGCGTTCATCCTCTGCGTGGCCTCGGTCGAGTGCGTCCTGGTCGGTCTCGAGCCCGGTCCGCGGCTGCACCTGGCCCGCCAGGAGGGCGCGACCACGGCCGGTCCCGCGTCGTCGGGCTGAAGGAAGCGGGCCGGCCTGCTAGGAAGGTGCGACCGCAGCTCGAAGGGGGACCCGCATGCCCACCGCCCGCGTCAACGGGATCGACGTCGAGTACCTGACCGAGGGCGCGCCGGACGACCCCGTGCTCTTTCTCGTCATGGGGCTGGGCGCCCAGCTCACGGCATGGCCGCAGGGGTTCGTCGACATGATTCGCGGACGCGGGTTCTCCGTGATCCGCTACGACAACCGCGACTGCGGGCTCTCCACGAAATTCGAGGGCACGCCCGACTTCGCCGCGCTCTTCGACGGGGACGGATCGTCGGCCCCGTACCGCGTGGAGGACATGGCCGACGACGCCGCCGCGCTGCTCCGTGACCTCGGTGTCACGAGAACGCACGTGGTCGGCGCGTCCATGGGCGGCATGATCACCCAGGCACTGGTGATCAACCACCCTGAGCTCTTCGCTTCCGCCTGCTCCGTCATGTCGACGACGGGTGACCGTTCCGTGGGCGCCCCGAGGGGAGAGGCGATGGGGGCGCTCCTGCGCCCGCCGGCCACTAGCCGCGAGGAGTACATCGACGCCAGCGTGGAGGGCAGCAAGGTCATCGGGTCGCCCGGCTACCCGACGGACGAGTCGGTGCTGCGCGAGCGCGCCGCGGCCGCCTACGACCGGTCGTACTGCCCCGAGGGGACGGCGAGGCAGCTGGGGGCGATCCTCGCCTCGCCCGACCGAACGGAAGGCCTGCGCAGCGTGCGCATGCCGTTCCTCGTGATCCACGGCGAAGACGACCCCCTGGTCACGGTGAGCGGCGGTCGGGCGACGGCGGCTGCCGTGGCGGGTTCACGGCTCATGACGATCCCGGGCATGGGGCACGATCTCCCCGAAGCGCTCTGGGGTCCGGTCGGCGACGCCATCGTGGCCAACACCGAGTTGGCGGCCGTCTGACGTCTCATTCGTCGAGCGCGTTGGCCGCAGCCACCGAGGCGAGCCAAGCCGCGCTCGGTTTGGGCGAGCGGGCGAAGGTCGTCCGGTCGACGCTCACCAGGCCGAACCGCGGTCGGTATCCGAACGCCCATTCGAAGTTGTCGAGCAGGGACCAGTAGGTGTAGCCGCGCACGTCGACACCCTCGTCGATCGCGTCGAGGAGCCCGGAGAGCGCCTGGCGCACGTAGTCGACGCGCTGGGAGTCGACCGTTGTGCCGATGCCGTTCTCGGTCACCAGCAACGGCACGGTCCCACCGGTGTAGTCCCACGCCCGGCGAAGGCAATTCCCGAGGGAAGCCGGGTAGAACTCATAGCCCATGTCGAGGACGGGCACTCCCTCCTCGTTGCCGGCCCATCCGTCCGGCCCGACGAGCATTCGCGTGTACACCTGCACGCCCAGGAAGTCGTCGCCGGTTACGGCGTCGAGGAAGATGTCTTCGGCGTGGTGCCGGATGCTCGCCAGTTGGCGCTCACCGCCGGGGGCGAGCTGGTAGTCGGTCATCGACAACGTGAGTCCGACCGGAACGCCGGGGGCGGCCGACCGGATGGACTCGACGGCGAGCCGGTGCGCATCGACGAAATGAGCGGCGACGCGGCGCGAGAGCTCGACCTCGCGTTTGCCCGGGGGGAACATGCCGGCGTGCCAACCCATGGTGGCGACGATGTTGGGCTCGTTCACCGTGCAGGCACGCGCCATCACGTCCCCGAGCGATTCGGCGACCACCGCGCAGAACCGTCCGAAGCGCTCGACCGCCAGCCCGGACTCCCACCCGCCCTTGGACGTCAACCAGGTCGGCGTCGTGAAGTGGTGGAACGTGACCACCGGGTCCACGCCGCGTTCACGCAGGCCGGCGCACTGCCGCCGGTAGTGGTCGAGGGTGGCGCGTGAGATCTCGCCCTCGGCCGGCTCCACCCTGCTCCACTCGACGGAGAACCGGTAGTTGTCCAGCCCGAGGCCCGCCACCAGATCGGCGTCTTCCGGCCAGCGATGGAATGAATCGCAGGCATCCCCCGACGGCTCGGAACACACCGAACCCGGAGTGTGTTCGAAGGCCCACCAGTCGTTGTTCACATTGCCGCCCTCAATCTGGTGCGCCGCCGTCGCGGTGCCCCAGGAGAACCCCTCAGGGAACGCGCGGCCCCCTCCCGTCGTCGGCATGGTGCGCCTCCCGCTTGCCCGTCGCTCGCGGGCTGCACGGTATCGTTGGCCGACGATGGCGTCACATTCCCTGCCGGTGGCACGCGTCCCCGATTCGCGACCGGACCACCCGAGCGACCCGAGCCACCCCGCCGACGGGCAGGGCGAGCCCATGGTCGAGGCCCACGGCCTGGTCAAGCGCTTCGATGACTTCGTTGCGGTCGACGGGGTCGACTTCACCATCGCCCGGGGCGAGTCGTTCGGCTTCCTCGGTCCGAACGGGGCCGGGAAGACCTCGACCATGCGCATGATCGCGTGCATCAGCCCGCTGAGCGGGGGCACCTTGCGCGTCCTGGGGCTCGATCCCGTCCGGGACGGTTCGCGTATTCGGGCCCGCATGGGCGTGGTGCCCCAGGAAGACTCGCTCGACCTGGAGCTCACCGTGCTCGACAATCTCATGATCTACGGGCGCTACTTCGACATGCCGCGCAAGGTCATCCGCGCCCGGGCGGAGCAGTTGCTCGACTTCGCCCAGCTCACGGAGCGCGCCAACGACCGCGTGGATCCGCTCTCGGGCGGAATGAAGCGTCGCCTCACCATCGCCCGGGCGCTGATCTCGGACCCCGACCTGTTGATCCTCGACGAGCCCACCACCGGCCTCGATCCCCAGGCCCGCCATCTGTTGTGGGACCGGCTCTACCGGTTGAAGCAGGACGGTGTCACCCTGATCATCACCACCCACTACATGGACGAGGCCGAGCAGCTCTGCGACCGCCTCGTGGTGATGGACAAGGGTCGCTTCGCCGCCGAAGGAACGCCGCGCCAGCTCATTGAGCAGTACTCGACGAGGGAGGTCGTGGAGCTGCGTTTCGCGCCTGGCCAACACGAGGTGGTGGCGCCATCGTTGGCCACCCTGGCCGAACGCTGGGAGGTGCTCCCGGACCGCATCCTGCTCTACACAGACGACGGCGACGCCGCGCTCGCCGATGTGATCCGGATGGGCCACGTGGCCCGGAGCACGCTGGTGCGCCGTTCGACGCTCGAAGACGTCTTCCTCCGGCTGACCGGGCGCACCCTGGTCGACTGACGGTGACGAGCACCGCGCCCGGCACGCCGGTATCGGCCGAGCAGCGCTTCTCCTCAGGCGAGGTCGTCGCTTCGCGGCGCATCAGGACGCCGATGTGGTTGCGCGCCTCGAGCTATTGGGCCTACCAGTACAAGCGGACCTGGCGCAGCTCCATCGTGACCAGCTTCCTGATCCCCGTGCTGTACCTCGCCGCCATGGGCGTGGCCCTCGGCTCGCTGATCGATCAGCACTCACACGGCGTGGACGGCGTCAGCTACGTCGCGTTCCTCGCGCCCGGCCTGCTGGCCGGCACGGCCATGCAGATCGGCACGAACGACTCCACGTACCCCGTCATGGGCGGCATCAAGTGGATGCGCACCTACTTCGCGCAGTTGGCCAGCCCGCTCTCCGTCTACGACGTCCTGCTGGGCCATCTGGCGTGGATCGCAGCCCGCCTTGCCATCGTGGTCACCATCTACCTCGGAGTGATGGCGGCCTTCGGCGTCGTCTACTCCCCTTGGGCCGTTTTCGCACTTCCCGCGGCCGTGCTGACCGGAATGGCGTTCTCCGCTCCGATCAGCGCATATGCGGCGACGTTGGACACCGACGCCCCCTTCACGACGCTCTACCGCTTCGCCATCATCCCCCTGTTCCTGTTCTCGGGGACCTTCTTCCCCGTCTCCCAGCTCCCGACCTGGCTCCAGCCGGTGGCCTATCTCACGCCGCTGTACCACGGCGTCGCACTGTGCCGCGACCTCACGTTGGGCATGGTGACGCTGTGGCCGGACCTCGGCCATGCGGCGTACCTGGCGCTGTGGGCCGGTGCCGGCTACGCGCTCGGACGCCGCACCTTCTCGGCCCGGCTGGTGGTGTGATGGCAGCGACCGAAACGCTCTCGGACCAGCGACCCCCGGGGATCGCCGCCCGGATCACCCCGCTGGCCCTCCTCGGGGGACGCCACGCCGGCCGGGTGCTCGAGCGCAACGTCCTCGTGTACCGACGCTCGTGGATCTTCCTCGTCTCGGGGTTCTTCGAGCCGCTCTTCTACCTGCTCTCCATCGGGATCGGCCTGTCGCACCTGGTCGGGCCAATTGAGGTCGACGGCCACCTCGTGCCCTACACAGCGTTCGTCGCCCCCGGGCTCCTGGCCTCCTCGGCCATGAACGGCGCCATGATCGACTCGACCTTCCTCGTCTTCTTCAAGCTGAAGATCGCCAAGACCTACGACGCCATGCTCGCCACACCACTCGGCGTCGGGGACGTGGCCCTCGGCGAGCTGGGCTGGTGCGTCATCAGGGGAGCCCTCTACTCGGCGGCCTTCCTGGCCGTCATGGCCATCCTCGGCTACGTGGTCTCCCCGTGGGCGGTGCTCTGCTGGCCGGCGGCCATCCTCATTTCGCTGGCGTTCGCCTCGGCCGGCATGGCGGGCACCACCTACATGCGGACGTGGCAGGACTTCGACATGGTCTCGCTGGCCTTCATCCCCTTGTTCTTGTTCTCGGCGACCTTCTACCCGCTGACGGTGTACCCGGGCTGGCTCCAAGCCGTCGTGCGGTGCACGCCGCTGTACCAGGGCGTCGTCCTCGTCCGGGCCGCAGACCTGGGCATCTTCGGCTGGTTCCTCGTGCCCCACCTGGTCTATCTGGTGGTCATGGCGGTCGTCGGCATCGCGGTGACGCGACGTCGGCTGGGCCGGCTCCTCCTGCCGTAGTCGCCCGCTCGTCGGGATGGGTACCGTAGGGCCGAATCCGAACAGGCTGACGAGGAAGGACACAAGGGCCCGGCGATGAACATCGTGGTGAGCAACGTCAAGGGTGGGGTGGGCAAGACGACCACCGCGGTGTACCTGGCCGCGGCCGCGGCCCAGCGTGGACGCCAAACGATCGTGTTGGTCGACGCCGATCCCCAGGGGTCTACCGCCGAGTGGTACGACGCCGAACCCTTCGAAGGGGTCGAGCTGATTGAGGGCCCGTCGGTCCGCACCGTCACCAAGGCGATGAACCAGGAGGACGGCCTCGTTGTCGTCGACACTCCACCGGGGGAGGGAGCGGTGGTGCAGGCGGCGCTCGCCCGGGCGGACGCCGTCGTGATCCCGACCCGGGCCGGAGGCGTGGAGCCGAACCGGGTCGTCTCCACCCTGGAGATGACACCCAGCAATATCCCGGCCGGCGTCGTCATCTGCTCGGCCCGGCTGGGCACCAACGATCTCGACGCCACCGTGGCGTGGTGGCGCGAGCTCCAGATCCCGGTGTGGGGCATCGTCCCCGAGCGTGTGTCCATCGCCAGCGGCCCGGCAGCCGCCCTGTCGAGCGAAGGGATGGAGCACTACTCCAAAGTCCTGAAGAAGGCGACCGCCGCCGCCCGCTGACACCGTCCCCGCACGGGCTGCGGGTAGAGATGGATGAAGGTCGGCCTGGAGGCTGAGCGACGGTTTCGGTCGTACTGGAGTTGCTCCCTCCTGAAAAGAGCCTCGTGGCCCTTTCCCCCGCCGGGATCCGTTGAGTGAGCGAGGAAAAGCAGAGCAAATCTGCCGCGCGTTCGCTAGGGTTCGGGGCCACATCCTTGCGAAAGGGGGGGACGTGGTTCATCTCGATGCGACCGTCGCTCACAAGGAAGCCGGCGACAAGGGGCTAAAGGGGGGCGCGCTCGGCTTCGTCTCCTCGGTGGTCGTGGGGGTGGCGTCCACGGCGCCCGCCTACAGCCTCGCCGCGACGCTCGGCTTCGTCGTGATCGCCATCAACGGGTTGCAGGCTCCGATCATCACGATCATCGCCTTCGTCCCCATGCTGTTCGTCTCCTACGGGTACAAGGCGTTGAACAGCGCCGACCCCGACTGCGGGACGACGTTCACCTGGGGGGCCCGGGCCTTCGGGCCCAAGACGGGGTGGTGGGGCGGCTGGGGGATCGTTGTCGCCGACATCCTGGTCATGGCCAGCCTGGCCCAGGTGGCGAGTTCGTACCTCTTCCAGCTCTTCGGCGCGTACGGCATCTCGTCCAACCCCACGAGCGGCTGGGTGCTCCTGGTCGGTGTGGGGTGGATCGTGGCCATGACGGCCATCTGCTACGTGGGCATCGAGATCTCGGCGAACTTCCAGAAGGTGTTGCTCAGCATCGAGGTCACCATGCTGCTCATCCTCTCGGTCGTCGCGTTGGCCAAGGTGGGCAGCGGCCACGCCCCGCCCGGCCACCTCACACCCGCGTGGTCGTGGTTCAACCCCTTCGCCGTGCCGAACCCCGAGAGCTTCATGGTCGGCTTCACCCTCATGCTGTTCATCTACTGGGGCTGGGACACGGCCGTCTCGGTCAACGAGGAGACCAAGGAGCGGGACAAGATACCGGGACGGGCGGCGGTCACCTCCACCGTGATCCTCCTGGCGACGTACGCGCTCGTGATCGTGTCGACCCAGTCCTACGCGGGCATCGGCACTACGGGGATCGGGCTCCAGAACCCCAATCACAACGGCGACGTGCTGACGGTGCTCGGCACGTCCATCTTCGGGACGTCGGGGTTCGGGACCTTCCTGACCAAGCTGCTCGTGCTCATGGTCCTCAGCTCTGCCGCGGCCTCGACGCAGACGACGATCCTCCCCACGGCGCGGACGACGCTGTCGATGGCGGCCTTCAAGGCCATCCCCTCCGCCTTTTCCCGTATACACCGCCGATTCCTCACGCCAACTTTCTCGACGGTGGTCATGGGAGTGGTCTCCATCGCGCTCTACGTGGCGATGAACTACCTCTCGAGTGGGAACGCGGTCCTTCAGGACTCGGTCTCGGCCCTCGGCGTCTGGATCGCCTTCTACTACGGGCTGACCGGCCTCTCGTGCGTCTGGTACTTCCGCAGCACGCTTCGCGACAGCTCGCGCAACCTGTGGTTGAGGGGAATACTGCCGGGAGTGGGCTGGCTGATGCTCTGGTTCGCCATGGGGTGGGCCTTCTGGTACTACTGGAATCCCGTCAACAGCTACACGTCGTGGACCATCCCGGGTCTGCATTGGCACGTCGGAGGGGTCTTCGTCATCGACATCGGTGCCGTCGTGCTCGGCATCGTGCTGATGTACGTCTACGCCGCGCTGCGGCCCGCGTACTTCCGCGGCGAGGTGCTCAACCGGGACACACCCACGCGCGTGCCCGCAAGACCTCGGCGTGCCCGTCGGATTGTTCGGGATCGAGCCGCGCGAGGACGTCGACGAGGTGACCAAGGAGCCGACCGAAGCCGGGTAGCGACCCGGGGCGGCGCCGGTCGCCGGTCGCCGGCGAGGCTCCGTCCGAACGCGCCCGCCTACCCGTTCGGGTAGAACGTTGGGGGGCCGAACCCGGCTCGCGACGCGACGAACGGTGGAGGCTTCCATGAGTCAGCGGTTGGACGGCACGGTCGCGCTGGTGACCGGAGCCAGCAGCGGCATCGGCGAGGCGACCGCACTGGCGTTGGCCGAGGAGGGCGCCGCCGTCGTCCTGGTGGCACGTCGGCGCGACCGGCTCGAGGCACTGGCGGAGCGGATCTCGGGTCGCGCGCTGGTGGTCGAGTCGGACGTCACCGATTTGTCCCAGGCACAGGGAGCCGTCGCCGCGGCGGTGGCGGAGCTCGGCCGTCTCGACATCCTGGTCAACAACGCCGGGGTGATGTTGCTCGGCCCGATCGTGGGCGCGCCGGTCGAGGAGTGGCAGCGCATGGTCGAGCTCAACCTTCTCGGGCTTCTCTACTGCACCCACGCCGCACTGCCGCACCTCCTCGCTGCGGCCGAGGCCGAGCCGAGGTCGGTGGCCGACGTCGTGAACGTGAGCTCGGTCGCCGGCCGCGTCGCTCGCCTCAACAGCGGCGTGTACAACGCCACCAAGCACGGTGTCGGCGCGTTCAGCGAGTCGCTGCGACAGGAGGTGACGACCCGCCACGTCCGGGTCACGGTGATAGAGCCGGGAGCGACGGCCACGGAGCTGGCCTTCCACAACCGGCCCGAGATCCTGGAGGGGATGGCCCAGACGTTCGGCGGCATGGAGATCATGCACGCCGAGGACATCGCCGAGAGCATCCGCTACGCGGTCACCCAGCCGCGCCGGGTCGCCGTCAACGAAGTCCTGGTCCGGCCCACCGAACAGGAGCGCTGAGCGATCCGGCGGGTCGCGGTGGTCGGATGCACGGGGTCGGGCAAGACCACACTGGCCCGCGCGCTGGCGCGGGGGCTGGGCTCGCCCTACGTGGAGCTCGACGCGATGTTCCACCAGCCCGGTTGGACCGAGCTGCCCGCCGCCGAATTCCGAGTGCGGGTCGACGAGGCGACGACCCCCGGCAGCTGGGTCGTCGACGGCAACTACTCGGTGGTGCGCGACGTCGTCTGGGACAAGGCCGACACCGTCGTTTGGTTCGACCTGCCCTACGCCACCGTCCTCGCACGCACGGTCCGGCGCACCGTGCGCCGGGTGGTCACCCGCGAGGAACTGTGGAACGGGAACACGGAGCCCCACTCCAACCTGTGGTCGTGGAACCCCCAGCGGTCGATCATCGCCTGGGCCGCGACCCAGCACGGCAAGTACCGCCGGCGGTACCTCGAGGCGGAGAAGGATCCGCGGTGGTCCCGGCTCCGCTTCGTGCGGTTGCGCTCGCAGCACGAGGCCGACGCGCTCGTCGCGACGGCCTTCGCCGCCAGGACGGCGTCCGAAAGGGAGGCATGACGTGGACTTGAATCTGGCCGAGAAGGTCTTCGTGATCACGGGCGGTACCGACGGCCTCGGCCTCGCTCTCGCCGAGGGCCTGGTCGAGGAGGGTGCGGCCGTGGCCGTCTGCAGCCGCGACGAGGAGCGCCTGCGCTCGGCGTTGGCCAAGCTCGAGGACTCGGGGGGCGACGTGCTGGCCCAGAGGGCCGACGCGACGAGGGCAGAGGACCTCGATGCTTTCGTGGACGCCGCAGTGGCGCGCTGGGGCCGGATCGACGGTGTCGTCCACAACGCCGGCCGCGCCTCAGCCGGGCGGCTGGAGTCGGTGGACGACGCCGAGTGGGACGCGGACCTGCAGCTCAAGCTGATGGGCGCCGTGCGGCTGACCCGGAAGGCCTTGCCGCTGCTGCGAGCCAGCCGGGGAGCCGTGCTGTTCACGCTGGCCATGGCGGCCAAAGCGCCTGGCGGCGGGAGCGAGCCGAGCTCCGTCTCACGGGCGGCGGGCATGGCGCTCATGAAGGCGCTCTCGAAGGAGCTGGGTCCGGACGGAGTCCGGGTGAATGCGGTGCTGGTGGGACTCGTGGAGAGCGGCCAGTGGGTGCGCGCGGCCGGGGCGGCCGGGCAGGAGCAGCGGGAGTTCTACCGCCGTTCCGCCGAGAACGCCGGCATCCCCCTCGGGCGCTTCGGTCGGAGCCGGGAGTTCGCCGACCTGGGTTGCTTCCTCTTGTCGGCCCGCTCCTCCTACGTCACGGGCTGCGCCGTCAACCTCGACGGCGGCCTGTCGCCGGCCGTCTGAACGGGCGCGGCACTATTCGTTGTAGCCCTCGGTCTCCAGGGCGTCTCCCCGGCCTCGCCGGGTCAGTCCGATGGCGTATCCGTCGACCATTCCCAGGCGGGTCAGCGCGTCGACGTGCGGCCGGCCCCCGCCTCCCCACTTGGCCTTGGCCGCCTGCCGAGCCGACAGGGCGTCCTCGGCCACCACGAACACCACCTCGTGGTCCTCGCCCATACGTCCCGATTCGAGATCACCCCCGAGGAACGCGGCGTAGAGGTGCACGCGGGGCAGCGTAGCGAGTAGCAAAGGAAGCATGAGCCTGAATTCCCTGTCCGGCAGCACCATCGTCATCACCGGCGTCACCGGTCAGGTGGCCCGACCCCTGGCCGTCGCCCTGGCTCGCGACAACCGGGTCGTCGGCGCGGCGCGCTTCAAGGACGACGCGGTCCGGACCGAGCTCGAGGCGTCTGGCATCGAGTGTGTTCCGGTCGACTTCGTTTCGGGTGACATCGGCGGGTTGCCGGCCGACGCCGAATACGTCCTGAACTTCGCCGTGGCCAAGACGAACGACTGGGACGCCGACCTGGCGGCCAACCTCGGTGGCCTCGCCTCTCTGATGGAACACCACCGTGGCGCCCGTGCCTTCCTCCACTGCTCCTCTGCGGCGGTGTACGCGGCCGCCGGCCACCGCGCGCTGAACGAGGGCAGTCCGCTCGGCGACAACCACGGAGTGTGGCCGTTCCTCCGCACGTACAGCATCTGCAAAATCGGGGCCGAGGGCACGGCGCGTTGGGCGGCGGAGCGCCACGGGCTGGCGACGACGATCGCCCGCCTGTCCGTCCCGTACGGCGACAACGGCGGCTGGCCCGCCATCCACCTGCACATGATGCTCTCGGGGAACGCGGTCCCGGTCCACCGCGACGCGCCCAGCGTCTACCACCCGCTCCACGCCGACGACATCGCCGCCATGGTGCCCCGCCTGCTCGCCGCGGCCTCGGTGCCGGCCACCACGGTCAACTGGGGCGGGAGTGACCCGGTGAGCATCCAGGAGTGGTGCACGTACCTGGCCGGTCTGGCCGGCGTCGAGGCGCGGTTCGAGCCGACCGAGCACACCATCGACAGCGGGGTGATGGACCTCACCAACATGCACGAGCTGGCCGGGCGGACGACCGTCCCCTGGCGCGACGGAATGGCGCGCATGGCCCGGGCCATGCACCCCGATCGGGTCCGGTGAGCCTCGAGCCGGCACCGGGCCTGTTGCGCTTCGAGCGGTGGGATCCAGACCAGCCGCCGGCCGCCGACCTGTTGGCGGAGATGCGTGACGAGCTCAACGGTCTCTACGAGACCTTCGACCGCCTCGACCACCCCGCCCTCTCCCCGTCGGAGCTGCGGCCGCCTGCCGGCGCCTATCTCGTCGGCTTCGAGGGTACCCATGCCGTGGCCGGCGGGGGCGTGCGGCAGCTCGCGGGCGGAGTGGGAGAGATAAAGCGGATGTTCGTCCGTCCGGCCGCCCGATCACGGGGCGTGGCCCGATCGCTCCTCGCCGCGCTCGAGGACGCCGCGCTCGTCCTTGGGCTATACCAGAGCGCGGCTCGACACGGGGCCGAAACAGGGTCACGCGCTCCGTCTGTACCGCCAGGCGGGCTACGTCGAGGTGGAGCCCTACAACGACAACCCGTTCGCATGCTTCTGGGGGGAGAAGACCCTCCGGTGAGTACGAGCCCGCCGGACCGGGTCCGGCCGGGATTCGAGGTACGTCACGGGTGGGGAGCCGACGGGATCGCGTCTTTGGGTGGAGACGCCGCCGCAATCGTCATAGTCGATGTCCTGCGCTTCACCACCGCTGTGGACGTGGCCGCCGCGGCCGGAGCGGCCGTGCACCCGGCACCGTGGCCGCCCGAGCCCGCGGCGGGTCGCATGCTGATCGGCGGTGAGCCGGCCGAAATGGCCGACGGGACGGGGCCCCGACGATTGTCGCTCTCCCCGCCGTCCCTGCGATGCCTCCGGCCGGGCGACCGCATCGTCCTGCCGTCGGCCAACGGTTCTCGTTGCGCGCTGGCCGCAGCCGCGTACGACGTTCCCGTCCTCGCCGCCTGCCTGCGCAACGCCGACGCGGTGGCCGAGTGGATCCGGGACTCGTGTGGGGGAGGACCGGTCGCGGTGATCGCTTGCGGCGAGATCCGCTCCGACGGCAGCCTCCGCCCGGCCGTCGAGGACCGGATCGGTGCCGGCGCGGTGGTGGCGGCTCTGCCGGGACTCCGCTCCCCCGAGGCCGGCGTCGCCGCGGCGGTCTACCGCCGGTCGACGGACAGCCTCTGTTCCGTCCTTGCCGGGTCGGTCTCGGGCCGGGAGCTGCGCGAGAAGGGGCTGGCCGACGACCTCGAGTGGGCGGCGGCGGAGAACGCGAGCCGGTGCGTTCCGATCATCGGCGAGGACGGGGCGTTCCGAGGGAGCTAGGACCGCCACCGGGGCGGCGCGACCGTCCCCGGAGGGCGAAGCCAGCCGCGTTTCGCGGGCGGCACTGTACTGTGGCGGCCGTGGGCACCCAGGTGACGATCGTCGGCGGCGGCAGCTACCAGTGGGGACCCGAGCTCATGGCCGACCTGTTCGGCACGGCGTCGCTCGCCGGCATGCACCTCGTGCTCCAGGACATCGACCCGGCTCCTCTTCCCAAGATGGAAGCGTTGGCCCACAAGCTCAGCGACGCGCTCGAGGCGAAGGCGACCGTGGCCACCACCACCGATCTGGGTGCCGCCCTCGACGGCGCCGACTTCGTCATCGTCTGCATCTCGACCGGCGGCTTCCGTTCCATGGCGGTCGACCTGGACGTGCCGGCGACCCACGGCATCACCCAGACCGTCGGCGACACCGTGGGCCCAGGCGGGATCAACCGGGCCCTGCGCAACGTGCCGGTCCTGGTCGGGATCGGGCGGGCCATGGAGGAGCACTGCCCGCACGCGTGGCTCTTCAACATCACCAACCCCATGTCCTGCCTGACCCGCGCCGTGTGCCGGGAGACCTCCATTCAGACGGTGGGTCTCTGTCACGAGGTCGGGAACTTCTGCATGGACCTGGCGATCGCCTGCGGCCGGCCCTTCGAGGCCGTCTCGGCGTCGGTGACCGGTGTCAACCACTTCCCCGTGCTCACAACGCTCGAGGTCGACGGGCGAGACGGCTTCGACCTCCTGCGCGGCCTGGTCGAGGACGTCGGCGGGCTCGAGTCGCTGCGCCCCGTGGCCGGACGTCCCGAAGCGGAGAAGTTCTCCAAGCGCGATTTCGCCGAGCGCCACCTCTTCAAGCTCACGTTGCTCGACCGCTGGGGAACCTTCCCCGCCGCCGGGGACCGCCACATCGCCGAGTTCGTGTCCTTCGCGCTCACACCCGAATCCGAGTGGGGCGGCCTGTACAACATCGGGCTCAGCCCGATCTCGAGGCGTGAGCAACACCAGGCCGAGTACGTCGCCGACGTCGATGCGTGGCTGGCCGGATCCAAGGACCTTCAGACGTGGCAATCGGGGG
>CAWGHA010000011.1:0-141738 GCA_963822265.1 uncultured Acidimicrobiaceae bacterium | reverse complement strand
GTGTGACCCGGGCGAAGATGGCATCGAACTCTTCTTCGGTCACGAGGAACGCGTAGTGTGACGTTCTGGAGCACCACGGTCGTCGTAGTCGAGACTGACGCCATTGGCCGTTTCCAGGCAGATGAATGGCCCGAACGGTTTCGGACGACTGAGTCCGAGGATGTCAGCAAGAAAGTTCGCCGACGCCTCTTTGTCCTGAACGGGAACGATGGTGTGGTTGAGCTGAACTGCCATGGCGCCCCCCTAGCTGCCGGTGCGTTCGCGGTGCTTGCACCCTGGCCAGCAGCAGGGCCGACGCTGGCCTTCCTCGAGCTCCTCTCGGGTCCGGCGGATACGGCGTTCTCGGTCGTGTCCTGCTTGGCATCTTCGACCCAGCAGATGAACTCGTTGCGGGCCAGAGGTGTGATGTCCTTCCAGGCTTCGAGCGCCGTGGGGTTGGCGATCAGCGCCACACGTAGGTCTCCTGGAAGCTTGTGCACTACCCCACCGGGCACTCGCGGGCCGCTCACAGGGCCACGGTACAGGGTTGAACGGACCCCGATCACGACGCCAGCTGACCTGGGCCCGTCCATCGACCCACGGTGATGACGGTTCACGTCCGTTCCCTGGCTCACGGCAACGCGTCCAACTCGGCCGTGATGAGGAGCGGCGGGTCTCGCCGCTCTCAGGTCGCCGTCGTGACGGGTTCGGTGGCCGGAGGATCCGGCGGGGCCGTCGCAGGGGTCGGTACCCCCGGAGGGGCATTCCCGGGGTTAAGCGTGGTGGTGTTGGCAGTGTTCGCAACGGCTTTGATGCCGAAGTACGCGGTCGTCAGGGTGCCGATCGCAGTAAAGCCGCTCGTGATAATCGATACCACCGATGTCGAACCGGTCGTGCCACCCTTCACCCAGTACACCCCCAGGATCGCCGCGATCGCAATCACGACGTCACCGACCGCGACCGCCCACAGCCCAGTCCAAGATCGAGTTCTTTCGACTTGAGCTTGGAGGCCGGTCATACCTCCAGCACCTTGAGCCTGCGAAGCCCCGTCGGCCGTCGGATTTGTAGGCACGCTATCTCCACCTCCATGATGAGGCGCACCGCCACCTGTATCTCTTTTCGCTTTTTAGCACTGCACCGCGGACCTTCAGGGGATCCCGATCAGCTCGCCACTCGACCTGACCCTCGTGTGGCGCACCGCATGGGATTTCCGGCCCGGATGTCTGTCTCGGCGAACGAGGGCAGCCGCGGCGCCCCCTCAGTCGGGATGCAGCCCCGCGGGGCTGCTCCCTCGAGAGGCTCGGGTGCCGATGGCGGCAACGAACTGGCAGGCTTCAACCGTGTCCGTCCCCCACTTCGAGGCAAAGCACCTGGGCCGACCGTTCGTGACTCCCCACCAGGTTCTTTCTTACCGTGCGGGTCTGGGTCGCCTGGTCGAGGCACCACCGCCAGCCGTCGTCCTGGGTTGGCAGAGTGTCCTGCTGGAGCGAGTCCGCACCGAAATGCCGACGAAGGAGATCTCGGGCCCGGCCGGCGCCGTGTTGGAGCTTTCTCCCGCTCTCGGTTTCGCCTTCCTCCCGGTGGGTGCACCGGTCGCCGCCATCGTGATCGAAGAGTTGGCCGCGCTCGGCGTGAAGACCATCGTTGGGGTCGGCACGGCCGGGGGGCTCTCGCCAGACCTTCAGGTCGGTCAGGCGGTGGTGTGCTCTGCCGCGCTGCGAGATGAGGGAACGTCGCATCACTACTCCCTCCCGGGCCGGTGGGCCCTCCCCGACTCCGAGCTGCTCGCCTCCCTCCGCTCGGCCATCCCGGGCGCTCTGGTCGGTCCGGGCTGGACCACCGATGCGCCGTACCGGGAGACGGCGGAAGAGATCATCGCTTACCGGGAAGAGGGCATCTTGACCGTGGATATGGAGGCCTCCGCCATCTTCACCGTCGGCGCCGCACTCGGAGTCCAGACCGCTTCTGTCTTCTGCGTGTCCGACGTGCTTCACGGCGAAGTATGGGAACCGCACTTCCAATCCCCGAGCGTCGTAGACGCCCTCTGGCGGCTCTTTCGGATTGTCGGGTCGTTGCTGACGTCGGAAAGACCCACGCCACATCCGTCCAGCTGAGGTTGCTGCCGCTAACTCTGCACCCGCTCGGCGAGAAGGGTCGCGAGCGCACGAAACGCCCTCCCTCGATGCGAGACGCCCTCCTTCTCCGCTCCCGACATCTCGGCGAACGTCCGTCCGTCCCCGCCCTCTGACTCGTCAACGACGAAGACCGGGTCGTACCCGAATCCGTTCGTGCCACGCGGTGACGGAGCGATAGAGCCCTCGACGGTGCCTTCGGCCCACACCTCGGAGCCGTCGGGGAAGGCGGCGAGCGCAACCGTGCGAAAGCGCGCCCGCCGCCGCTCGGCATTCGCCGCGCCCTCCGTCAGATTGAGCTCGCGCAAGAGCTTGGCGACATTGTCTGCGTAGGTGGCGTCCTCGCCGGCGTATCGAGCGGAGTACACGCCGGGCGATCCGTCGAGTGCCTCGACCTCCAGCCCGGTGTCGTCCGCCACGGACGCCTCACCCGTGGCGGCGACGAGCGCTCGCGCCTTGAGCCGCGCATTGTCGAGGAGCGTCTCGCCGTCTTCGACCACCTCGGCGACGTCGTCTGGTCGCCGACGCAGAGTCACGTCGAGCGCGCTCGACAGCACCGACTCCATCTCCCGGACCTTGTCGGGGTTCGCCGACGCGACCACCAGCACGAAGCCCCCACTCACCCCGTCCGTGCCCCCGGCCGCCCCAGGACGGCACCGGCTCGTATCCAGGTCCCCCGAGCTCTCCGAGCCCGCCGTGCCGCGTGTGCCTTCACCTCCGGGGCGGCGACTCGGCCAAGACGGCCGCCTGCATCTCGGACAGCTCCTGAATGCCTGCTTCGGCCAGCGCCAGGAGGCTGTCGAGCTCCCCCCGCGTGAAGGCCATGCCCTCGGCGGTCCCCTGTACCTCGACGAAGCGACCCTCACCTGTCATCACGACGTTCATGTCGACTTCCGCTCTCGAATCCTCCACATACGGAAGATCGAGCATCGGCACACCGTCGACGATCCCCACCGACACGGCAGCCACCGAGTCGGTCAGCGGATGCGTGCCGATCGTCCCGGCCTGCACGAGCCGCGTGCATGCGTCGTGCAGCGCGACGTAGGCGCCGCATATGGATGCCGTGCGCGTACCGCCGTCGGCCTGGAGCGCGTCACAGTCCACCGTGATCTGCACCTCCCCGAGCGTCACCAGGTCGCACACGGCGCGGCAGCGACCGGGCGATCAGCCGCTGGATCTCCTGAGTCCGCCCCGATTGCTTCCCACGGGCCGCTTCCCGGGAGGCTCGCTCGGGCGTCGACCCGGGCAGCATCGAATACTCCGCGGTCACCCAGCCGCGCCCGGTCCCTCGCATCCACGGCGGGACTCGCTCCTCGACCGACGCGGTGCAGAGGACCCTGGTCCGACCGAACGTGACGAGCACCGAACCCGGTGCCATGACGGTGAAGTCCCGCTCGAAGCTGACCGGCCGCAGCTGGTCCACGGACCGGCCGTCCTTTCGCGTGGCGCGGGGATCGGCCGAACCTGACCCAGCTGCGCTCATGTCGGATGCTGTCACGGCACTCCTTTCCGCGGATCGTGGCGAGCTGCTCGGTGACTCTCGAGCGAGCTCAGGCCGCCGACCGACACCGTACGCCAATCGGGCGTGCCTCCCCGGAGCGGTGCCGCGCCGCCCCGGCCGAGAGGACGCCCGGGATTCGTCACGAGGCTTCGTCGAGGGTCAGCCGCTCGCCAACCGGGCCCTCCAGACCTCTTCGCACGGCCATTGGCTGGCCCACTCGTAGGTGACGAACGAATACCGGGTACTCGCTCCTGCGGGCGGACGAAGCTCCATCAGCTCCAGGACCTCGAAGCCGTTGGCGCGGAGCAGGCGGATCCAGTCGCCGTGGCTCAGGTGGAATTCGGTGCAGTCGGGCTCGCTCCAGTCGAAACGGTGCATGCCGAACTGCGGTCGTAGGAGTCGTTCGGTCGCCGGCTCTCCGTCGTCCTCGGGAGCGCAGATCATGAGGAGCGAGCTGTTGCCGAGGAAGACCAACTCCGCACCGGGGCGGAGTACCCGGGCCACCTCCGGAATCCACTTGTAAGGATCGGCCCAGATGGCAGCCCCGTACTCGCTGATGGCCAGATCGAAGGAATCCTCCGCAAAAGGGAGGTACTCCGCCGCGGCACGGACCAATGGAAACGAAGCTCCGAACTCACGCTGGAGCTCGCCGGCGATCTCCAGCTGGCTCGGGGTGGGGTCGAGTGCGACCGGCGTGCTACCCCGCCGGGAGAGCCACGCCGACACGTAGCCGGTACCGCACCCGAGCTCGAGCGTGCGGAGTCCTGCCCCGTGTTCGGGCAGAATCCTGAGCTCCGAATCTGGGACGCGGAAGATGCCCCAGGTAGGGACCTCCTTCGTCCACGACCGTCGGCCTGCCTCGCGCTCGCCGGCGGCCTGGCGGGTCCAGTCGGCCACGTTGACCGCCAGGTAATCGAGCGCGGGCCCTCCCTTTACAGCGACGTCCGCGCCCGAATCGCCGGACCAGGCGCCCGGCGACGGGCCGGCAGACGAGGTTTCGGGTGTCGGCACGCGAGAAGTATCGCCCCGCCGACGCATCGGGTCGAACCGGACGCGACGTGTGCCGGCTCGGTTCGGGCTTCGAGACCGCCTCCGTCCCAGAAGAAGCCGGCGAGGCCGTTCTCGCGCTCAGCCGGTCGGCCGGGCCCCTTCGTCCACGCCCGTATCACCGATGCCGCCAGGCTCGTGCTCGGGCGAGATCTCCAGGGCGGCGTTGACGTCGCCGTACGTCTTGAGCTCAATGACGTTCCCGCTCGGGTCAGCGAGCTTGGCTTTCGTCTGTTCGGTCGGAAGTCCCTCGTCGTCAGTCGCTGGCGGCACCATCCAGGCCACCGCCGACGCGTCCGCCCGGGCGACCGCGGCGTCGAACTGCTCACGTTCGAGCGTGACGCCGAAATGCCGGCAACTGGGCGTCGCGGCACCTCCACCGAGAGTGCGGGCCACCTCGTCCGGCTGCTCCTGCAGCGTCACCTGCATGCCGTGGAACCAGACATCGCAGAAGCCGTCGCGCGCTCGTGCCGCGTCGCAGCCGAGGACGTCGACATAGAAGTCACGCGCTTCGTCCAAGTCCCGAACAGGGATGGAGAGGTGGAGAATGGGCCGCGTCAGCACCGCAGGTCAGCTTAGGTCGGGTTCCGATCGGGTCGGATCAGGTCCGGCCCGCGGAGAGGAGCACACAGCGCGACATGGCCAGTGGGTCTCGGCGCAACCCGGGCGCCGATGCCGCGGCGGCGCACGCGGGGAGCGAGCGGACGATCGCCGGCGGGGTCGAGAGCGATCCGGGTCGGATCGTCCAGACCCACGCCCCCTTCACGAAGACCGGGGCACGGCCGAGCACCGAGGTGAGGAAGCCCGAGGCGTACACCGGGTCCGCGCTCGTACCGGTGACGACCACCTTGCCCACCTCCCACTGCGTGAGCGCGTGCCGCACCGCCGCGGCTTGCTCGGTTGTGCCGGCGGGGAGGTCGGCGACGTTGAGGCTGAGATCTGCGAGGATCCGGCGCGCTGAGCCCGGCGCGCCCTCGCCCACCGGTCCGCCCCGCGCGTTCGGCGTCTTGAGCGCGGCGCCGGCCAGATGGAAGTTCATGTCGTCGACCGCTTGCCACAACATCGGACGTGTGGATCCCGTCACCGCGAACGGGACCGTGAGGAGAACGGTCCCCGAGGGAAGTTTGGGAGCCACCTGGTCGATGTAGGTCGGGACCTGCACCGCCTGGACGGTGAGCGGGACGTCGATGGTGGACCACACCGGGGCCAGGGCCACGACGACGACGAATACGGGAATCGCCGCGGCGAGCGCGAGCATGCGCCCGGCCGACCAGCGGGTGGCGAACCTCGAGCTCCGCAAGCGGACGATGGAGGCATCGACGCCGAGCCCGATGAGAACGGCGGGAAAGAGCATGATGAAAGGCGAGAACTGGTCGGAGAGGATCTCCTTGAGGACCGGGAACTTCGACAGGGTTGCCCAGGGCAGCGGGAGGTGCGCCACGGTGCCCGCGAGCGCATGGGGAGCACCGACCACCACGTCGCCGAGGGCCAGCCAGATCGTCATGACCGTCATGAAGACGAGCATCCAGGTCAGTGGTCGGCGCCGCGCCAGGACCGCCGCCGCGACCACGAGCACGGCAGTGCCGGGGCCGACGTAGTCCGCCGGCGGCCCGTTGTGGCCGAGGTAGCCGCCGAAGCGCACGAACTGGCCGGCCGCGACCGAGTAGGCCCCGGGCGAGAAGAATCCCGTGAGCGGCACTCCGACCAGCGGTGCGAGCGGGAAGAGGACGCCCGACACCGACTGAGGGCCGTGCAAGCCGTACCACGCCGGGTACGCCAGCAGCACGACGCTGATGCCGATGCCGATGCCGAGTGCCGGCAACGCATGCACGGCCCTGCGGCGGATCTGGCGCCAACCCACCACGGCGGCGGCGGCGAGCCCGAACGCAGCCAGGAGGAGGGTCATCACGAGGACCTCGGGAGAGATCAGGAACTGCACCACGGCCAGTGCCGCGAGGGTCGACGCGTCCGCGACGGACGGAGTGCTGCTGACGGATCACGATCTCGTGGAGCACGGAGAAGATCAGCGGTGGCACCGCGAGCACCGTCAGCGAGACGTGGCCGTACACCAGCGAATCCACGATGGCGGCGGAGTACCCGTAGAGGAGGCCGGCGGGGATCGCCGCCACCTTCACCTTCACGACACGACGGGCGGCGACCCAGCACCCCCACGCACTGAGCGCGGGCGCCAAGGTCAGGGCGACGTTGGTGGAAAAGACCGGGCCGACCAACCATGTCACCGGCGCCAACACCACGCCGACGAGCGTCCCCGAGGTGTTCGAGAGCAGGTTCGCGCCGTTGGGCACATTGACCGCGCCGGAGAAGAAGGGGCTGTGGAGGTGAGCGATGGCCCAGGCGGGCCAAGCCGTGAACCAGACCTGCTGCGCCGGGTCGCCGCAGGCGCAGGTCATCGTGGCCGAGGGATGTCCGCTCCAGACGTGCCACCAGAGGATCACGCTCGGGACGGCGAACAGCGCGATCGCAAGCAGGTGGCGGAACACGAGACGCGTCAGCCGATCGAACGGCGACGAGCCGTCGCGGCCGGCATGGCGCTCGGTCGCCACGGCCGGCACGTCGAGCATTGTCGCCACTTCACCAGGAGCGTATCGCCGCGCCTCGACGACCCGGGAGGCAGGAGGACGGGCGCCACCGTGGCCCGGGAGCCCCGCCCGCCGACGAATGGTGACGACCTCGTTACGGTTCCGTAACATCGGAAGGGTGCCCGAGACGGTCGACAAGGACGGGTAGGGCACGGGGATCGTGGCGTTCACAACGGTCGAGACGTCCAGTTCGGCGCCGAACTGTGTGGTCGTGGGAGCCGGTCTGCTCGGGCTCTCGGCGGCATGGGCGCTGGTGCGGCGGGGTGTGGCCGTGGTCGTGCTCGAGGCGGGAGCGGGGATGGGGCACGAGCGGTCGGGGTCAAAAGGCGACGCCCGGATCTTTCGGCTGGGTTACCCCCAAGGCCACTACGTGGAGATGGCCTTGCGCGCCCGGGCCCTGTGGACCGAGCTCGAAGCATGCAGTGGCCGGACACTGCTGCACGCGACCGGCCAGGTGACCTTCGGTGACGGGGTCGAATCGATCGCTGCCGCAATGGACTCGGCCGGCGCGCCCTTCGAATGGCTGAAGGCTCGAGACGCGGCATCGAGGTTCGCTGGCCTCGACATCGCCGGTCCGGTGCTGTTCGAGCCCGATTCGGGCGTCCTCGCGGCGGACGAGTGCTTGCGCGCGCTCCGCGACTGTGCCGCCGTCGAGGTGAGGACAGGTGTGCGCGTGACGTCGCTCCGCCAGGGCGACCGGGATGTGTCGATCCACACCGCCGACGGCGACGAGCTCCGAGCGGACGTCGTCGTCGACTGCGCCGGCCCCTCGGCGCTGTCGCTGGCCACGTCGGCAGCGGACCGAGCTGGACTCGTGGCCGCCGCGCCGTCGCTGCCCCAAGTGGCCTACTTCCGCGCCGCCGACGGAGAGCACGACGCGACTGGTCTCCCGGTCTTCATCGAATGGGGACCCGACATGATCTACGGTCTGCCCGTTCCGGCGACTTCGGTCCCATCGCGGCACGCCCGGGCGTACAAGGTCTCCCATCACACGCCCGGAAGGCCGCCGCTCGGTCCGTTCGATCCGTCGCTCGGCGAATCACTGGCCGGCGACGACCCCGCGCTCGTAGCGATGCTCACATCCGCCGTGGCCAGGCTGTTGCCCGGCCTCCATCCCGACCCGGTCGCCACGGAGCGCTGCGTCTACGACAACACGGTCGATTCCGACTTCGTGATCGACCGTGTCGGCCGGATCGTGGTGGGGTGCGGTACCAGCGGGCACGGTTTCAAATTCGGTCCCCTGCTCGGCGAGATGCTGGCCGACCTGGCGATCGGGACCGGCGACCCACAGGCCGCCCCCGGCTCGACCCCGTTCGACCTGCGGCTCTTCGCCCTGGACCGTGCCGGCCTCGTCCCCCGGACCGGCCGCGCAACCGGCGAACGACGGTAGGTTGCCCGACGGTGCCTCGATATGTCGCCCTCCTCCGAAGCGTCAACGTGGCCGGGCACGGGCGCATCGCCATGAACGATCTCCGGGCCTCGTTCGGCGCGCTCGGAATTCCGCGACATCGTCTCGTACATCCAGACCGGCAACGTCCTGTTCACGGCTCCGTCCAAGAACGAGAAGAGCCTCGCCGCTGCCATCGAGCAACGGCTCGCCGACGATTTCGGCGATTCCCCCGCGGTGCTTCTCCGCACGGTGGCTGACTTGCAGAGGATCGGCGCCGCGAGCCCCTACGCCAAGGCCGGTGCGAACCCCGCCCGTCATCACGTGACCTTCCTCGACCGCAAGCCTCCGCCGGCGGTGGTCGCGTCGCTGGAGCTTCCGCCGAGCGGCAACGACGAGCTGCACGTCGACGGCAGAGAGGTCTTCGTGTACACGCCCGACGGCTACGCGGACACGAAGTTCACGGGGACTTTCTTGGAGCGCCGGCTCGGGGTGGTCAGCACGTCGAGAAACTGGAACACGGTCACCAAACTCTGTGAGCTGGCTGGACGCTGAGCGCCTCGCGCTCGGGGACTCACCGCCTGCTACGACGGTGTGCGTGCGAGACTGACCGACGAGTGAGAGGAGGGCGGCCGATGGCCAGACGCTGCTTCGTGATCGGTCCCATGCACGGCGATCTGCTCGAACGCCTGCACTGGCTCCGGGACAGCGTTGTCCGGCGGTCGCTGCCGTCCGATTTCGAGGTGGCCACTCCGGACCAGCTCACGGTCGGCAACGTCATGAACCAGGTCATCCACGCCTGCGACCGGTCCCAGCTGGTAGTCGCCGACACGACGGGCAACAACCCGAACGTGCTCTACGAGATCGCCGTGCTCGATGCGATGGGGAGAGCGTGCATTCCGGTGCGTATCACAGACGGTGCAGCGGGCAAGCATGATCCGGAGGATCGCATGGCGTTCGATCGTGCCCAGTACCGGGTCTTCGACATCACGCGAGCAGACGAGGAGTCCTCGCGCCGCGTCCTGGCCGAGGCCATCGAAGACGTGCTCGCGAGGTACGACCGGGGTGACAAGTTCGAGAACCCACTCACCGATTGCTTCGACGTGCCACTGACGGAGTTCACGTCGGCAACTGCGCTCGCCAAGGGGTACTACCGAAATTTCGTCGTCCCCACCGTCGAGAAGCTCAACGCACAACCGGTCCGCGGGAGCGGATTCGACGCCTGGGCCAGCGAGGTCGAAGCCCGTGACCCTGGCGTACGTGGAGAGAAGAGCCTCGACATCGTCATACCGAATGCGCTCAAATTCACGTCACGAACAGCGGTCGACGCGGTCGTTGACAGCGGGCTTCTCAAGACCGTCAGCGTTGACGCCCCCGGGCGCGGCATCTCCTTCTACGAATGGGCCGTCCAACCCGAAGGTCGCGTGTTCCACTGGGTCGATATACCGACGACGATGTACGTGCTCCGCAGCAACGTCTTCAACCGGCTCGGGAAGACCGACGAGAAGGATGCCGAGCTCTTCCGTGAGATCGAGCTCGACGAGATCGGGCAATTCGAGAGGGCGCTGCAGAGTGCCATCGATCGGGATGAGGACGACCGGATAGGCCGCATGACGCGTCTGGTCAACGGATGGATGCCGCCTCCGGACGGCAGTGCCTGAGCGGGCCTTCAGATCTCTCGAACGCCGACGACTCCGGCGCTCTCTCTTCGACTCGACCTGGTCGTCGCCCGAGCTTTCTTCGTCGCCCGAGCCTTCTTCGTAGCCCGAGCTTTCTTCGTCGCCCGAGCTTTCGTCGTCGCTCCGGCCTTGGTCGCTCCCCGCTTGGGCGATGCCGAGGCCTTGCCTGCGGCCCGCTCCCCCGGGACCTTGACCGCTCTGCCTCCCTCGACGTAGCGGGCCAGCCTGTTCGTCACATCTCGAGCCAGGACGTCCTGCGTCAGCCCGGAATCCCGCAGTACGTCGGCCGCCACGCCGTCACCTTCCACGAGCCCTAACAGCAGGTGCTCGGTGCCGATGTAGTTGTGGTTCATCCGGAGGGCCGACGACAACGCCCCCGAGAAGGCGGCGAGGACCCTCGGCGTGAATATGAGATCCGCCTCCGCCTCTCCCGGACCGGGCTCGACGCGTCGGGCCACCTCGGACTCAGCCGTCTTTTGGGAGAACTCGAAGTCGACCAGGATTTGCGCTGCGATGCCTTCGGGCTCGCTGTAGAGGGCCAGAAGCAAGTGCTCGGTGCCGACGTAACCGTGCCCCCAGCTCCGGGCGATCTCTTCGGCCTCGGTCACCACCTTGCGCGCCCGCGGCGTCAAGTGCTCGAAGGTGGGTGCGTTGGGGCCAAGGGAAAGCCGGACCGTGTGCTTCTGCTGGGCGGCTTGCTTGGAGACTCCGAGAGCGTCGCCGATCTCCGACCACGAATGGCCGGCATGCCGAGCCTGATCGACGAAGTAGCCCAGTGCGGCGTCTCCGACCTCGGCCAAACTCTGGACGAGCACAGAGGCCGTCTCAAGCCGCGTCAGCGGGTCGGGGTCCTCCGCCTGGGTGTCGACCCAGTGGACGGCGTCTTGGAGGGTGAGCGGGGATGGAGCCATGCCGTCAACTTTAACTTGACGCCAACGGGTCCGTCAACGTCAGATTGACGACAGGGCGATGACGTCTGGCGCCGCGCCGGACGGACGGCCCCGGGTCAGAAGTAGATGATCTGTGTGGCCCGCTCGACGACCTCGTCCAGGTCGCCCGTCCAGGCCCCGGTCGAGAGGTACTTCCAGCCGCCGTCGGCCGACACCACCACGATCGACGCCTGCTCCCCCTCCCCGATCGACGAGGCGCACTTCACTGCGCCCGCCACCGCGGCGCCCGTCGAGAGGCCGGCGAACACGCCCACCTCGGTGAGCCGACGGGTCCACTGAATCGATTCCCGCGGCCGTACCACGGTCTTCCGATCGAGCAGGTCGGCCCCGCCGAGATCCTCGAAGATGGGTGGGATGTAGCCGTCGTCGAGATTGCGCAGCCCGTCGACGATCTCCCCCGATGGCGGCTCGACGGCCCAGATCGACACGGCGTCACCGAGCTTCTCCCGCAGGAACCGCCCCACCCCGAGCAGCGTGCCGGACGTGCCGAGGCCGGCGACGAAGTGTGTCACCGCCGGGCAGTCGCGGCAGGATCTCGGGCCCCGTGCCCTCGTAGTGCGCCTTCGGGTTGGCGGGGTTGCCGTACTGGTACAAGAAGACCCATTCCGGATGCTCCTCGGCCAGCCCACGCGCCATGCGCACCGCACCGTTGGACCCTTCCGAACCCGGAGACTCGATGATCTCTGCTCCCCACAGTTCCAGCAGCTGGCGCCGCTCAATGGAGACGTTGGTCGGCATCACGACCTTGAGCGTGTAGCCCTTGACCCGGCAGACCATGGCCAGACCGATGCCCGTGTTGCCCGAGGACGGCTCCATGAGCACCTGCCCAGGCTCGCCGGGCCGGAGCACGCCGGTCCGCTCCGCCTCCTCCACCATGGAGAGCGCGACCCGGTCCTTGACCGAACCGCCGGGGTTCTGACCCTCGAGCTTCAGGTAGATGCGGGCCAGCGGGTTCGGGCTGAGCGCGCTGATGTCGACCAGGGGCGTGTTGCCGATCATGTCGAGCACCGATGCGAACACGCCGCCCGGTCCGGTTGCGGGTTCCCGGAGCCCCTGCTCCGACCGTTCCGACAGCTCCAACTTCCCCGACCGTTCCACGTGCGCCCGACCCCGTGTTCAGCCGCCGGCGACAGCCGGCAGGATGGAGACCTCAGCGCCGTCGGCGACGGGCGTGTCGAGGCCCTTCAGGTACCGCACGTCGTCGTCGTCGACATAGATGTTCACGAACTTGTGCAGGCTGCCGTCGTCCTGGAGCACCTGCCCCGCCATGCCGGGGTACTCGGCGACGAGCTTGCCCAGGACCTCCCCGATGGTGGCACCGTCGACGCTGACCACGGACGCCCCTCCGGCTTGGGAGCGCAGCACGGTGGGTAGGCGGACATCGACGGCCACGGGGCCTCCTCGTCTGGCTCGATTGGTGTGGTCTCGACCAGGTCTGACGGCCCTGCGACCCGGCCCTGGGCCGGTCCGGCTCGGACCGAGCATCGATCGACACCGATTGTTGACTGATCTGGTAACGATTCTACAGGTGCTCGGCCACCGGCAACTGCCAGAGCAGGTCGTCAGCCGGTTCCGCCCGCGGCCGTCCCGGGCACCTCGACGCCGGGCACGTCGAGGCCGGGCACGTCGAGGCCGGGCACGTCGACCAGCTCCTCCGTGACCTCAGCGCCAGTGATCGCGTAGCTGCGCACCACCGGATGCGTGTCCCGCAGCGAGACCAGCACGTAGTGCCACCCGGGGTCGGCGGCCTGGGCCACGTCGGTCGCCGAGGGATAGGCGTCCGTGTGGGTGTGGGAGTGGAAGACGCCCACGATGTCGGCCCCGAGGGCCCGTGCCTCCCGGTCGACCCGGAGCATCTCCTTGGGGTCGATCTCGTAGACCATGGCCGAGGCGGCGGCGTTCGGCGTCGGGAAGAGGTGGGTCGCCTCGTCGCCCCCATAGGACCCGACCAGGAGGCCACACGCCTCGTCGGGCAGACCGGAGAGACAATGCGCCACCATCTCCATGTAGAGGTCACGGGCCAGCCGGAGCACCGTCGCAGGGTACCCTCGGACACTCATGGCCAGGGCAAAGAAGCAAATCGCGAAGCGGGCTGCCGCCCGCGAGGAGCGCACCGGCGACCGGACGGTGGCGACGAATCGGCGCGCCCGGCGCGAGTACGAATTCCTCGAGACCTTCGAAGCAGGCATCGTGCTTCAAGGGTCCGAGGTGAAGTCGTTGCGCGAGGGCAAGGCCCAGCTCAACGAGGCCTATGCCCGAGTGGATGATGGCGAACTGTGGCTCTTCCAGATGCACATCCCGCCGTGGCAGTACTCGACTGGCGTCGGCGCCCACCAGCCGGACCGCAAACGCAAACTGCTCTTGCACCGGGCCCAGATCGACGAGCTCTTGGGGAAGACGCAGCAGCAGTCGCTGACGCTGGTGCCCGTGTCCCTGTACTTCCGCGACGGCAAGGCGAAGGTGCAGCTGGCCTTGGCCAAGGGGCGTCGCCTTTACGACAAGCGCAACCTCATCATCGCCCGAGACGCCGAACGGGAGGCCGCCCGGGCGACGAAGGAGCTGAGCCGCTGGGGCGGACAATGAGAGCCGCGTCCGGTCTAGAATGCAGATTCCGACCAAGGCGGTCGGAGAGGCCCGTTCAAGGGGCGAAAACCCAAACATGGGGGTGATTGGTTTCGACTTCGGTCGTCAAGGTAGGAGAAGCGAGCCGTGGTCTCCGGAGCCACGTTAAAGAGCCGGAACCAAAAACAAACGCCGAGCACACTCAGCTCAGCCTCGCTGCTTAAGTAGCGACGTCCAGCCGGTCTCTGCCCTACGGATCGGGTCTTGGGCGTCATTCAGTAGGGCTTACTCAACCGCTCTCACCAACTGAGCGCTGAGGACACTTTCGTTGGTTACGGGACGACACAGCCGCCGGCAGTGGTGCCGCCCCCGACAAAACCCTGTCGGCTGCGCTCGGAGAAGGCCTATTGCGGCTCCGGAGGACGCGGGTTCGATTCCCGCCACCTCCAAGGGCTCTCACGCGCGATCGTGAGGGTCGTTGGAGGTGCACCATCGCCCTCGTACTGCTCGAGGAGGGCGTACGCCCATTCAATGGCATCACTGACCCTGATGCCTGATGGCTGCGGGGTCGTCCAGAGCTCGAGGTTCTCAGGCCGATTGTCGTCTCGAACGCCATTTCGATGATGAACGGTTTCACCATCGTGCAAGTACCTTCCGAGCAGATCCTCTGCCACGAGAATGTGCTCGAAGACATACGGGCCACTCGTGGCACGAGGATGACCGGGCGCACGCACCATGATGTAGCCAGCCTTGTGCCTCGTTCGACCGCCCTTCCAGTTGCCGTTGGACTCTGCGACGACGATGCGCGCCAGCGGACTCAGTGTCCGCGAAGGTGAGACGCAACCTCTTCACCCAGTGTCTCGGGACTCTTAGATGCAGTGCCGCAACAGGGCAACAGCCAGCTCCTCGTCCAGTTCGGTACGACTGAGTTTCAGGAAAGACACGATCGGCGCCAATGGATCTTCTCATTGCGGCCAGTCTCGTGGCTCAGCGACTGTACTGCGCAGCGCGAGTCGGGGCCGTTGCGAATGCCACTTCAACAAGAGTTGACAGTGCTGGTTGGCTACCTCCGACCCGTGGCAACCGGCTGCTCATACTTCGAGAGAAGTTTGCCCACGTCTCCAGTAAATGGTCGGCAGCAAGAATCGAGAGATGCCTCAGGAGACCGGGTGAATTCCAACTGTGAAGCATGATGGACAGCCGTCCGTACCCCATCGATCCATATCAAGCCCTGGTCTGGAGCAGGCCGCGCCGGGCGCAGGTTGAGCAGGCATGATTGGACCGGTGAACACGGTCACGGAGCTGTGCCTCATACCTACAGTGGGTTCCATGCGCGATGCCTACAAGGAATCGATGCATGCCTGAGGGATTGTCCTCGAGCGAGGTGGCAGGGGAGATCTCCCGGCACAAGACTCATTCGGCGAAACACGAGGATGGCGGTGACGCATCCCATGATGAAGGCGGTGCGAGAAGCCACGACCGCACCCTCTCCATCATCGAGGCCGTGATGCTTGCCGTCGTGGCTCTGTTAGCCGCCTACACCGGATACGCCTCGGCCAAATGGAATACGGAGTCGTCAGTTCGGTTGGCCGAGGCCTCGGCGGCCCGAACTGAGGCCAATCGAGCAGCCCTCAATGCGCAGGATCTCCGCAACTTCGACTCTACGACTTTCAACACGTGGTTCACGGCCTACGTCGCCGGAGACTCCAAGGCCGAGGCGGTAGCCGTACGGCGATTTCGGCCGGCCTTCAAGGTTGCCTTTGACGCGTGGCTGGCCACGAGCCCATTCACGAATGCGAAAGCACCACCCGGCCCGACCTACATGGCCCAGTACAAACAGCCCGAGCTCGCCGCAGCGGCCGCCCTGGACAAGAAGGCTACCGAGGAGTACACGCTGGGAGTCCAGGCGGGGTCCAACTCGGATAACTACGTCCGGGACACCATCTACCTCGCCACGATCCTGTTCTTGATCGGGATAAGCGGCCACTTCCGCTTCTTCCGAATCAGACTGGGGCTTGTGATCCTGGGCGGACTGATGCTCATCCTTGCGGTGCTCCAAATCGCTACGTCGCCTCCAATCCCATAGTCGCGTTGATCCGGCGTCAAGCGATCAAAGGACTTTCACATCGCAACCACCACCGGAGAAATGTCAGAACTCATCCGGAAGCATCGAAAACATCACGACGTCGAGCCTTTGTCCATCGTGCTCCCAATACGCTCGGAGAACACCCTCGCGATGAAAGCCGACTCGTTCTACAAGCCGTAGAGCCGGCGTGTTCTCCCGCGCCACAAGCGCCTGAACCCGGCGGACGTCGAGCGCCGTCACGCTCCATCTGGCGAACATGCGAAGAGCTGCGGTTGCGACTCCCCTGCCGCGGACTCGCGGAACGACTCCGCATCCGACCTCACCCGTCTGGTGTTCGCCCATCATGACCATGACTTCACCGAGGTACGAATCGCTCCCGAGCTCGGCAATGACGAGGTGGAGCAGTTCGCCGTCCAAGCGGTACCGCTCAAACATCTCCACGACGTCGGCAGGGTCGATCGCCGGGAGAGGCGCCACCGAGAGCGCGGTGACCGGATCTCGGCCGAACTCGACGGCAGCATCGAAATCCTTCTCTTGAAACGGACGGAGGATGAACGTCGAGCCACGCAGTGCTGGATCTGGAAATGGAAGCGAAGCCGTGATCGGTTGATGGTAGGCCGAGGTCCCAGCCAGCGCGAGCGGGACGCCGAAAATGCGGGGTTGATCTCCGATGGGTTAGATTCGACTCCGCCGGATCCGTCCGGTTGAACCGTTCGAGAATCGAGGGTCCCGTCATGATGAGGAGAAGGCCACTTCGGCGAGCTGCAGTCATCGGGGGCGTTGCTGCGGTCGCCCACCACGCCGGCACCCAGTCGGGGCAGGCGCAGGCCGAAGCCCAGCAACAGCAACAGCCCCAGGCGGCGCCCCCGCCCCCCGCGGCGGCCGGTGCGCCGGATGTTGCCGGCGACGACATGGTCACCCAACTCGAGAACTTGAAGAAGCTTCTGGACGACGGTGTGCTCACCCAGGCGGAGTTCGACACGCAAAAGCAGAAGCTGCTCTCGAGTTCCTGAGGAAGGAAGAGAATGACTATTGGACCCGTTCAGATGCTGGTCTTGGGCTTTGCCGAGCCTGAGTTCACGGGCAAGATCGCGGCGGAGTTGGACAAACTCCGTGAGCACGAGTTCGTGCGGATCGTGGACGCCCTTGTCGTCGCGAAAGACGACAACGGGGAAATCACTGCGCTTCAGGTAACTGATCTGAGTTCCGACGAGGCGATGGAGATGGGGGCGATCGCCGGGGCCCTGGTTGGCCTAGGTGCCGGTGACGCTGAAACGGGCGCCGTAGCGGGTGCGACCGAAGCTGCCGATGGTCATCTGATCCCAGACGAGGAAGCTTGGTACGTCGCGGACGCCATCCCCAACGGTTCTGCTGCAGCGATCGTCCTCCTCGAGCATCTCTGGGCCATCCCCCTGCGCAATTCGATTGTCGATGCGGGGGGGATCGCTCTCGCCGACGAATGGATTCACCCAGAGGACCTCGTGGCGGTCGGCCTCGAAGGCGCTTCCGGGTAGCAAGAACCTGGTTGTCGAGGCCGGGGCACCCTGGTCTTCATTCGAGCGACGCCCGTCCGACAGGAGCACGAGTGGGCGGGCCATCCGGTCGTGGCCCCGCCCACCCGTCTCGAAGAGCCCGGTTAGCCCGCCACGCTCGCCGGCTCACGTCCGCCGTGCGCGGCCAGTCCGTAGATAACGAGGATGCCGACGAAGATGTACGTCAGCGACCACACGGGGTAGAAGGGCATCCACCAGATCGCACTGATGGAAAGAACCGCCCCGGCGAAGATCCCGATCCATCGACTGATCTGCGATCGTGCCAAAACCCCGACCGCGCAGAGGATGAGCACGATGGCGACGATGAGGTATACCCAGCCGTAGGTCTTCAGGCTGTGGCCGAAGATTGCATCTTCGAAGTTCTGAGGGAGCACGCCGTGATAGCGGAACGCCCAGATGGCGTCGAAGATTCGCATGATGCCCGCGACTCCCAGCACGACGGCTGCGAACACGAGCCAGCCGTCACCCTTTTCGTCCATGGTTTCACTTCTCCTCCCCCGGACGGTCGGACATCGATCGTGTCCTCTAAGCGATCCGGCTCAAGGCACACAACGCTACGACGACCACCCTTGCAATCGGTGGATGTTTGATGTCTTTCGCATTGAGCAGGCTGGGGGCGGACGCCGTCTCACCGGAATCGTGCCAGTAGCCGGGGTCGAGGTGGCCACTTCGTGGCAGCTCTGACCGGTGATGAGGCCGCGGCTGGACGGTCTGCGACCTGGATTCTGACTGAGGATCCGACCGGTTCGTCAAAAACGATGCGTGCTCAAGCTGGAGCCCCAGGGTGGCACCCAAAGCCGGCGTACGGAGTCGCCCTGGATACCATGGATGCGTGGGAGGCGTACGGAATGAGAACGCCGGAAAAGCGGTACTCGATGGTGGTCCATTGGACGGCAGGGAGCATCGTGTCGAACCAGATACCGCCGAGCTTCTCGTCGTGATGGAGGACGGATCTCGGTACCGCTACGTCGCGTGCGACAGGGTCCAGGCGCTCCCTGATGGCCGGGTGGTACCCGTGTTCGAGCACCGAGGTCGTGACTACCCGCTCCGTTCCTCTGGAACCTGAGACCGCTCCTGGACCCGGTGAACCGGGACAGTTCGGCGGGCTCGCGAATGGGACGAGGGGGCTACGATAGGACAGCAGAGGCGGACGTCAGGTGTCGCTGCCGCCGATCCGACTGAATAGCATTGCGGAGGATGTCCTCCCGGCTCGAGAAATCCTGGACGGTTCTCGTCAGTCATCAGACGGACGAAGCAAATCGCTGTGTGGACATGTTTTCGCGTCCGGATGGGACCTATGGATTCGAAGAGTTCCGCAGAGACCCCGAGGACATGGGTACGTGGACACCGGTCAGCTACTTCTCAGGTCGTGAGTATCCGACGGAGAGCGATGCGCGCGCTGCTGCCAGGAACGCCGTCCCCTGGCTGGGTCCACTCCTGGATCGCTGAGCGATACACGAAATCGATACCGGAGTTCGGGCCGCCCCGCTACGGTCAGTTTCAGACCCGTCGTTCGCAGCGCCGACCCGCCCGACCGCGAATAGAGGAGCATCGAGAAATGACCGTGACGCTCATCACCGGAGCCAACAAGGGTCTCGGCTACGAGACGGGCCGACAACTGATGGAGCGAGGCCACACCGTCTACCTCGGAGCGCGCAACACCGAGCGCGGAGAGGCGGCGGCATCCGAACTCGGTTGCCAGTTTGTGCCGCTCGACGTGACTGACGACTCGTCGGTCGAGGCCGCCCTGCGTGTCATCGCGAAGAACGAAGGCCATCTGGACGTCCTGGTCAACAACGCCGGAATCAGTACGACGGCGGACGTCACCGGTCCGGTCGCGCTGAAGGTATTCGATACCAATGCCATCGGGCTCATCCGTGTCACCCAGGCCGCACTTCCGCTGCTTGAGCAGTCGGAGAACCCGGTGGTAGTCAATGTATCGAGCGCCCTCGGCTCGTTCTGGGCCGTCACCAATCCAGAGCGGCGCCAGTTCCACTTCCCAAGCATCGTCTATGGCTCGAGCAAGGCCGCTGTCTCGATGCTCACTGTTCAGTACGCGAAGACATTTCCAGGAATAAAGTTCAATGCTGTCGAGCCCGGCTTCACTGCTACCGACCTCACTCCGTTCAGTGGGGCCGGTCAGCCGGTGGAGAAGGGTGCAGAGGTGATCGTTCGCATGGCCTCAATCGGGACGGACGGCCCGACCGGTTCCTTTCAGGAGGGCGACGGCGAACTCGCCTGGTGACTGTCCCGTTGCGACCGGGTCGAACGTATTGTCCGTTGAGCCGGATCGGGCCGCCGGTATCATCGGCCCTTGCGTCGAGCGCCTGACAGGGTCGCTCTGCCGGCTCGAGCCTCCACAGATCCAATCCCGAGAGAGCGGGTGAAGCCGATGTCATCAGGCGAACATGTGCCGCAGGGTTCCCTGCCGATCCCACCCGACATCACCCCGGCCGATGGAAGGCTCGCCGTCCTCTGCGTGGGCCTCGGCGCCGTCGGGACCACGCTGATCGCTGGGGTTGAGTCCATCAGGAGCGGCTCTGGTCAGCCCATCGGCTCCTTGTCGCAGCTGGGGACGGTCCGCCTCGGCCGACGTGACGAGCAGAGGGTCACCCGGATCGGGGACCTGGTCCCCCTGGCCTCCCTCCACCAGCTCGACTTCTGCGCGTGGGACCCGTTCCCCGACGACGCCTTCGTCGCCGCCAGCCGCGCCGGGGTACTCGACCAGCCGTCGATCGAGCGGGTCGGCGCCTATCTGCGCACGATCCGGCCGCTCCCGGCCGTGTTCGACCCGTCCTACGTCACCCAGGTGCACGGAGACAACACGCGGCCCGAGGACACCCATCGCCGGCGCGTCGAAGCGATCAGGGCCGACATAATGCGCTTCATGGAGGCCAACGGCTCGTCCCGGGGGGTCATGGTCTGGTGCGGGTCGACCGAGGCCCTGCTGCCCGACCACGATGCCTACCACAGCCCCGAGGCCTTCGAGGCGGCCCTCGAGCGTAGCGATCGGGCCATCGCTCCGAGCATGCTCTACGCCTATGCCGCACTCGGGCTCGGCATCCCCTTCGTCAACTGCTCGCCGAACCTGTCGATCGACACGCCTGCGCTCAGCCGGTACGCGGCCGAGCACGCGGTCGCCATCGCGGGCAAGGACCTCAAGACCGGTCAGACCATGGTCAAGACGGTCCTGGCCCCGATGATCAAGGCTCGGCTGCTCGGGCTCTCGGGGTGGTATTCGACCAACATCCTCGGGAACCGGGACGGCGAGGTCCTCCAGGATCCCGACAGCTTCCGGGCCAAGGAGCAGTCCAAGCTCGGCGTGCTCGAGGGCATCATGCAGCCCGAGCTCTACCCCGAGCTCTACGGCGACATCGAGCACCAGGTCTCCATCAACTACTACCCGCCGCGGGGCGACAACAAGGAGGGGTGGGACAACATCGACATTTTCGGATGGCTCGGCTATCCGATGCAGCTCAAGGTCAACTTCCTCTGCCGTGACTCCATACTCGCAGCGCCGCTCGTCCTCGACCTACTGCTCTTCACCGACCTGGCCCAGCGGGCCGGAATGCAAGGAATCCAGGAGTGGCTGTCCTTCTACTTCAAGTCGCCACAGTGCGCGCCCGGCGTCTATCCCGAGCACGATCTGTTCATTCAGCTGACCAAGCTCAAGAACACCCTGCGCTTCCTGGCCGGCGAGGAGCCCATCACCCACCTCGGCCTCGAGTACTACGACTACTTCTCCTAATGCCCATGGCGGTCAGTACTTCTCGGCCCGCTCGATCGCCCAGATACGACCCAGACCATGCCTGCTGCCGCTGGCGATCGGATGTCGGCGTCTCTCCGTTCCCACACGCTGTGGCAGTGAGAAGGACTGGGTCGGTGCTCTCCCCACATGTCCGCAATCGTCGGGTCGGGTTTCGCTCCGCCGCGAATGCCGAGCTGACGGCGCGACACGCCATGGAAGCCTCGTCGCCACTGAGAGCAGATCGAACCGCAGGCCGCAGCCGATCGAAGCCTTCATCGCCTGCGCCCGAAATCTACGAGCGGGTACTCGACGTTGCTCTCTCGAACCCGCCCTACACGTCACCCGGGCTGAGCCCGACCGAACTGGAGGAACTCCTTGTCTGATCTGCCACAAACTCGCGCCATCTTCGTGCACGGCAACCCCGAGACGGTCGCGATCTGGGGACCACTTCTGGCGGAGTTGGAACACCCCGACGCGGTGACCCTCTCTCCACCCGGATTCGGCGCCCCGGTACCGGACGGCTTCGGGGCCACGGCGGACGAGTATGTCGCATGGCTCGCCTCCGAGCTCGAGAAGCAGGATGGGCCGGTCGACCTCGTCGGCCACGACTGGGGCGGCGGGCACGTCATGCGTATCGCGATGGAACGGCCGGACCTCATCCGGTCGTGGGCCATGGACATCGCCGGCTGCTTCGCCCCCGACTATGTGTGGCACGACCTGGCCCAGGTGTGGCAGACGCCGGGCGCGGGCGAGGATGCGGTCGCTGGCCTCGCCTCGCTTCCCGTCGCGGACCGGGCGTCGATGTTCGAGTCGCTCGGGATGACCCCGGAAATCGCCAGTGCGGTAGCGGCGGCCGCTGACGACACCATGGGCCGATGCATCCTCGCCCTCTACCGGTCCGCGGCGCAACCTGCGATGGCTCGTCTCGCCGAGGGGCTCGGTGCCGCTGCGGCCCGGCCTGGTCTCGTGATCATCCCCACCGAGGACGAGTACACCGGAGGCGAGGCGCGAGCCCGCTGGTCCTCTGGGCGCGCCAAGGCCGAAGTAGCCGTGCTGCAGGGGCTCGGCCACTGGTGGATGATTCAGGACCCGGACGCTGGCGCGGCCGCATTGCGAGAGTTCTGGGACTCGTTGTCAACTCTTGATTGACGTCGGTCTGGCTACCGGGCGGAGATCATGTCCGAGTGATCGCAGCGTGCCACGCGAGTGCACCTGATGGGTCGTAGGTGACGTCGATCACGGCGGGATCGATGGAATCAACGTTCCACCCATCGGCGAAGCTGGTTCGGATCTCCCGCTGTGTAATTCGTCGTGGTCCCCCCTCTCCGGGCTGACGGTCGCTGAAACAGAGCATTCGATAGACGCCGCCCCGAGGAACAACGGTCCCCAAGCTGTGCACGAACCGCGCCCGATCGGCATCATGGAGGATGTGGAAAAGTCCGCAGTCGAGCGCGGTATCGAACTGCTCGCCGAGCTCGGACATCCGTAGCGCATCCCAGATCAGGAACCGCACGTCGAGGCCACGATCGACTGCCTTCGATTTTGCCTGCTCGATGGCCCGGGGAGCGATGTCCACACCCAACGCCTCGTGCCCGAGTGTGGCTGCGAGCAGAGCGTGCTCACCGGTGCCGCAACCGACATCGAGTACTCTGCCGACGAGGCGTCCCGATTCAGCCACTTCCTCGAAGGCCAGCTGGGGTCTTCCAATGTCCCAGGGTGGGACGGTAGAGCCGTACATGGCGTCGAAGTCATACGTTGCGGCGGGACCTCTCTTTGACCGTCGCTCCGGCGACAACGGGTCATCCATGCCCACCTTGCTACCACCTCACGCGCGACCACGACCCGGCGGTCCCAGTAGCCACCCTCATCCCCCCTGACCTCTGGGAGCAACTTGGCGACGGACGCGGCTGCCGATCGAGTCTCGGTTGGTGACTCCCACCCCGAGGATGCGATTGGCCGGACGAATTCTTCGCAGCGTCCAACTCACCGCCGGCGATTTACTGTGTGGGTCGAACCGCTGATTTCCGATCCCGAAAGGGGGACTGTGGAGCGTATCGAGGCAGACATACTCATCCCCGGCCGCGGCGAGCCCTTGCACGACGGGTGCGTCTTGCTCGACGGGCCCACGATCGCGTACGCGGGTCCGGCCGCCGAAGCGCCCCCCACGCCCGACGCGGAGATCTACAGGGTTCCGGCTGTGCTACCGGGCCTATGGGACTGCCACGCGCACTTCATGGGCGTATTCACCCCGGACCTGGCGGAACTGGCAACCAATGCTCCGGCCTTGACCGCCATGCGTGTGGCCAGGGACGCTGCAGTGGCGCTCCGCGCCGGGTTCACGAGCGTCCGCGAGGTAGGCGGCCTCGGGGTCTGGGTGAGCCGCGCGGTCGCGGAGGGTACGGTCACGGGCCCGAACGTGTTCGGGGCCGGAGCGGTCCTCAGCCCGACCGGTGGTCATGCCGACTTGCACATGTACCCCGTGCACTGGGTCTGTGACCTCGCAGACCGAATCGGGATGCTCCGGCAGTGCGACGGGGTGCCCGAGTGCCTGCGAGCCGTCAGGCTTCAACTACGCGATGGAGCCCGGCTGATCAAGGTCTGTGCTTCTGGCGGGGTCATGAGCCAGGTTGACGATCCCATCCATCAACAGTTCAGCCGCAACGAGCTACGCGCCATCGTCGAGGAGTCCGGCCAGGCCGAACGGATCGTGGCTGCTCATTGCCACGGCAAGCCCGGCATCATGGCCGCACTCGAAGCCGGTGTCCACACCATCGAACACGGGACGTACCTCGACGACGAGTGCGCCCAGGCCATGCGGGAGTGCGACGCGCTGCTCGTGCCCACCCGACTGATCGTCGAGGAGTTCCTCTCCTATGGGGCGGCGGCGGGCCTGCCGGACTATGCACAGCGCAAACTGGCGGCCGTCGCCGACCGCCACGCGGAGGCGATCGGAATCGCGCACCAACACGGAGTGCGTATCGCAGCGGGGACCGATGTTGGCGGTTCCGGACCAACGACTCCAGCCCGATGGGGCCAGAACGGTGCGGAGCTGGGCTACCTCGTCAAGTACGGGCTCTCTGCTCTTGAGGCGATCGAGGCGGCGACTGCGACCGCACCATCGACACTCGGCCCCCAGGCGCCCCGGACCGGACAACTCCAGCCCGGTTACGACGCGGACGTCATCGCCCTCTCTGGTGATCCCAGCGTCGATGTCGGCATCGTGGCCGATCCCACCAATGTGACCCACGTGTGGCGGGGCGGTGAACGGATGAAAGCGCCAGGTGAACTGACTCCGGTGTGACACCAATCGGGTCCCGTGGATAGGAACTGTTCGGCGGTCCCAGGCGCTCCCGAACGCCGTCACGGTCCGAAGCTCCAGCACCGCGAGGACACCCGTTGCCTCATAAAATGAAAGCGGGAGGTCGGTGGTGAAGCCTGAACAGGAGGGTTGGTACACCGACCCCTACGGAGAACACGAAGCTCGTTGGCTGTCCGATGGGGTGCCCACCAGGTTGGTCCGGGACGGAAAGCTGGAATCCTACGAGGACCCGCCCGATTCCCCGCCGAGTCAGGGATGGGCAGCCATTGATCCTCCTCCGGGCTCGATGACCTCAACGGACACGCTGCGTGCTGACGCCGCCGAGGCCGAGACCATGCCGTCGCTGGCTGAACTCAACAGGAACTTGAACAGCGCTGCGCTCACGGCACAGGCTCACCCCTGGTTCGTCGCCCGGGACTGGCTCCCGTCGTCCAACGCCAAGCCCGTTTCAAGCGTCCGTAGGGCGAGACTGATCGGTGGCGGTGTGGTGTCGGGACTCATTCTTCTGTTCACGACCCTTCTGTGGGTCGGGCATGCCATCTCCCTGCTGACCACCTCGCCACCGACGTGGGGTGGGGCGCTTCTGGACTTCGTCTTCGCCCTTGCCGCGCCGGTGGGGACCTACCTGATCTGGCTTGGCGACCGTCGTGCCAGGGTGTCAGTGGCTCGTCGTATCCAACGGGCGGAATTGGGTGGTGGCCTCCTCGGTCTGCTCACGTTCTTGATCTTCGCTTCTGCGGTGCTCGCCGGATAGCGGCGGGATTTCTCTCTCCGTTCGGTTGGCTGCCGTCCAGTAGGCGCTCGCAGTGTCAGAGCCAGTCCCATATGACGCGGCCGGCCACATCTGCGTGCGCCGGAAAATCGAGGAATGAGCCTGATGGCGCCGGAGATCGGCCGAGGCTGCTACCTCCGCTTCGCGGCAAGGGGATTACAGGTGCCGCCGGGCTACCACGTACCGGCCGAGGTCCCCAGCGTCAAGCTGGCGAGACCCGAACTCGATCCGCAACCCAGCGGGACCGCCCCGGCCCAGCTCGAGTCGGAGAGCGTGGCGTTCGGGGTCGCGTACGGCGAGAACGACCCTGTGACCGTTCCGCCGGTGACGGTCAAGCTGGTCATGCTCGGTGCGCCCACAACGGAGAAGGCGGTGGGCTGCTTCCAGATCGTCGGCGCTCCCGGCGGGACGGTCCAAGTGAGTTTGAATTTCGAGGTTGTCGTCGGAACACGAGAAAGACCATTGAAGACCTTGGAGCACTTGTTGGCACCCGAGCCGGTGAAGATCAATTTGCCCTTGATCGCACCGTCGACGGCGATGCCCGCTGTCGTCACGCAGGGGCTGGCCGAGTTCCCCAACGTCGCTTTGACGATCATCGTCTCGGTCGTGGCTGTACCACCATTGCGAATTGGTGGGGTAAATCTGATCGATCCTGCCCAAGCGCCTTGACTCGAATTGCACGTCACCGTCCCCGGCAGGATGGGCTGGAACGGGATTGCCGCCCCAGCTTCCACAGCCGGAATCAGTGTCAGGGCGAGCACACCACCTGCTGCAGCCAGAATCGTCCGCTGATAGATCTTCTTCATCAGTCATCCCCCTTTTGTTGAGATCAGCACCAAGTCGCCGGAATCAGATCGAGGTTGGTCCACCGCCGCGAAGCGTCGACTACATCGAGATGTTGCTACCCGGAAGAATGGAGAAGGTCGAGTAAGAGCCGGAACCACATCCTGGCCCGGGAAGCGTGGTCACGAGAACGAGCCGGTGAGGTGTGGCGGGAACGGTGAATGATCCCGACTTGACCGCGGTTCCGGTCGGAGCATCGAGGGTGATGGTGTCGGTGCCCGATCCCACAACAGTGCCGGTGTTGTTCTTGTAGACCACCTTCGTCGGCGCGATCGCCGGACCGGTGACCGACCAGTTGATCTTCACCTTGATCTTTCCCACGATGTCCGAACTTGCGAAGTTGGCACAACTACTACCGTTTCCCGTTGACGGAACAGGGTTGTAGTAGCCGCTCCCGGTCAACGTACCGCCGAGAACGGTCACCCCTGATGGAGATGTGACTGCACCCCCGCACGAGCCGCCGACCACCATCGTGGCGGAGAAATTGATCTTCACACCGCCAGCACTACCACCAACCGTAAGACCAGGCGAAACCGTCCCACTTCCCGACGCGATTTTGCATATAGCCGTTCCTGTCGCGATCGGTAGAGCTGGTAGTCGCGCCGCGGCGAATCCGGATGAAACTCCCACCAGGAGACCCATCGACACCGCCACGCACACGCCAGCGAACGCTGACCTTCGAATCATCTCCCACCCCTCCTGCGTTACGACGGACCGCCGCCGTTTGAACCGAGCGAACGAATCGGCGATGGTGAACGGCCGTGACAAACCATAACCCAACATTCGCGTGATACCAAGAGTCTGCATGACAATTCTCTGTTTGATCGTCAATGACCCTGATCTGTGAAAACAACTGGGAATCGACTGACGCCCGGGAAGTATCGGCATCGATCACATGAGAAATCCACGTGCGATCCGCTGTTTGACAGGTCAATAATCATCGAACCATTCACTCAGCAAGGTCTCAGGTTTTACAGTCACGAGCGTCGACGCGTCTGGCCGGTCGACGCTGGACGATCCGTGATCGTTGGAGGCAGTGTGGCCAGGGGCCCCCACTCAGCGACGTGAGGAGCCAAATCAGAAGCTGTCGCGATCAGGACCGCGACTCCACGGATCGCGTCCCATGAAGAACACGCGAAGGGCGACTGGTGTCGAAGAACCCGAGAGCAGTCGCCGGCGGACCTGACTCTTGGGCCCTTCCGATGGCGCCCGAGAACAAGGACCTGCTTTCCTAATCGTCCAGCGGGCGTGATCCTACGGGGACGGATCGAGAGCTTCGGGTGATTGATCCTGCGGTGTGATCAGGCCCGGGTGGTCCATCGGCGCGCCCTTCTGCCATGGCCGGGCGTAGGCCAGCCAGACAGTGCCCGCGCCCAAAAGCGCGACACAGAGGATCCAACCCAGGGCGGTCGTGCCCACCCCGACGTACTTCAGTCCCGAGGCGAAGATCACGAAGGTAATTGCGGGCCGAATGTAGCGGTCGGGTGCACGCGAGCTGAACAGCGATCCGACGAGCACCGCTGGGACGCTTCCGATGATGATCGATGCCGTGACCGAGAACTCGACGTGACCGAATGCGAGCGCCCCGAGCGCGGCCGCCGCAGTCAGCGGAACGGCTTGGGTCAGGTCGGTCCCCACGAGCTGGTTGGCGCCCAACATCGGGTACAAGAACAGCAGGAGGACGATCATGAGCGAACCGGATCCGACCGATGTCATGCCGACGATCAAGCCCCCGATCATGCCGATGGCGAGGGTGGGCCAGGGCCGAACGGTCAGGTCGTGCACGACGCCCTCTCGCTTGCGGCTGCCGCGCCGATCGAGGTAGTAGCGAAGCACCATGGCCGCCGCGCCCACCAAGAGCGCGGCGCCCAACACCTTCTCTATGTTCATCTGCGCCGACTTGCCATTTCCCAGGACGTGCAGGAGATACGCCCCGAGGAATGCCATCGGCACGGATCCCGCGACCATCCACCCGACGAGGCGCAGGTTGACGGTTCCCTTCTGCAGGTGGACGGCGGCGCCGACCGGACGCATGACTACCGCTGCCACCAGGTCACTCGAGATGGCTGCCACCGGCTTTACGTTGAACAGGAGGATGAGCATCGGCGTCATCAGCGCACCGCCTCCGGCACCGGTCAGACCCACCAGGAATCCGACAACGGCACTCCCGATGACGATGTACGGATCGATGCTCCCCACGGATAGCTCCCCTTCCCCCCATGCACGGTCTCGAAGCGAAAGCTGGAAGGCCGGTGTCACGACCACCATTTCGAGCGAACCGATGCGAGAACATACCAAGAACGACCGCCCCCCTCCCGTGCCTGGGCCTTCGGTCGGCTCAGGGCCGGGAAATCTCAGTCGGCACCGGGGTTTCGGCGGCGATGCTGATCAAGCAGTGGCGGAGACCATCCAGGCGGCGGCACCCAGTCGGACGCCCACCCCCGGCTCGAAATGCTCGGACAGAGACTGGCGCACTGCATCGATGGCCGGACCGACGACCTCCGGCGATGCGTCGGCCAGAAGCGCACGCGCGATCCCAGTCCCCAGCAGGAAGGTGAGCGTCTCTTCCACGTCACCGCCACCGCCCAAAGTGATCGTCGTGATGAACGGCTGGACCACGACATCGGAGAAACCGGCCGCACTGAGGATCTCCCTCACACGCTCGTCGTCGGACAGTGCGAACATGCCCGGCCCGGTGCCATCTCCGAGATCGGGCAGCGAAACGTACTTGGTCGCAGCGAGCCCCGGCACCAGGAGCCACTCGTTGGCGGCGAGCGGCTGCCAGCAGACGAAGCTGAGCCTCCCGGCAGGAACGAGTACCCCGTGCAGATTCGAAAAGGCGGCAACCTGATCGTCGAAGAACATGACTCCGAACCGGCTGATCACCGCGGTGAACTTCTGGCTCCCGAAGTCGTATGTCTGCGCGTCGGCCGCCAAGAACTCGGCATTCGTGATGCCGGCTTTGTCCATACGAGTGCGGGCAACCTCCAACATCGGGTCAGACAGGTCCACGCCGACTGCTCGAGCGGCTTGGTGCGAGGCTGCAAGAGTCGTGAAACCGCAACCGCAACCGATATCGAGGACGGCGTCACGGTCCGAGAGTTCCAGCTGCCCGAACAGTGCATCGGCGAAGGGGACGAGCTGGGCATCATACCGATCGGCGTGCAGCACCCAGTGGTCGGATTCGGCCCCGTTCCACTGCTCCTTCTGCGCTTCGTTGATGCCCATTGGTGACCTCCCCGGTGAGGCGCTTCGTCCGTTCGGTCCTTCGCGAGAACCGTCCGTTCGCCCGACCTCGACCAGGAAGAGATCGGCAGGCACCCCACCTCGCCGGAGATGGAGTGCTCAGTGACGATATCGAATCGGGCGCGCCCGACCGTGATGCGACTGACCTCCCGTCGTGGGACCCGCGTGACGAGGGCGCCGACCTGGTGATCGGCCGAATGACCTCGGCCAGTGCCGATACCACGCACGGGCATTCTGGTCCGAACGAGAAGGTCGGAGCCGATGAGGTTTCCGAGATCTCAGGAGCATATGTCGCCACCGGTGAGCCCGACCCGATCTTGGGCCCGTCGGCGCGCGAAGTACCGGGGATCACCAGAGCACCACGCCTCGACACCGATCGGACGGGAGCGACGAACGCTCCCTGACCGAAGATTCGACGGGCAAGTGGAGATGGCTCGGACGAGCCAGAGGTCGACGTCCCGGCGAGCTCAGCCGTGCCGGTGTGCCTTCGTACGAGTGCGCTTCGCCGGCCTTCGCTGCACTCCACCGGCCCGAGCACACCGACCACCTCGACCCGCGGACGGCTCCAGCGCTCGCGGAACCGCCCGCGGTTCGAGGCTCTGACTGTGCTGACTCTTGGTGAACGCCGCGTCAGCGGACCTCACCCGGGGTCAGCTTGCGTTTCGCTACTCCTTACAACCGGCGCGATCCGCTATGGACACTTCTTCGTGACCTTCGCCGCCTTGAAGCCAGCGACGCCGTTCCCGTTCACGCTCGTACCACTGTCACCTGTGAAGGTGTAGAGGGCCTGCTTGTTGTAGGTGACCTGGAGTCCGGCCGGGGTCGACACCGTCGAGAGACAGTCGACGCCCTTCGGCTTCGTCTTGCCCGCCGGCATGAGCAGCGCCGGCCACACTTGGAGGCAGCCTCCGGTGCACGGACCGCTGGGGTGCGTGTAGAGGCTCGCACCACCGGTCGTGGCGAGCATATTCCCGACTGGGCTGCGATTGACGATTTGGACGACGACCGCACTCTTCATCCCGGCGGGCGCCGCTGCCTGAGCACCCAGTCCCGGCGCCAGCACTGCAAACCCGACCGCCGCGGCAGTCGCCACACCGGCGCGCACGGCGCGCCCATTCCTCGTGGTTCCCATCCTTGTACTCCCCTTTCCGGTTCCGCCTCCGGGCGGATTCTCCGCGGAGTTCTACGAAGCGCGGCCCAACAGGGATTGATTCGGCGCGGGATTACTTCGTTCGTTGCGCGACACGCGCGCACCGATGGAACCGTCGGTCGTGCTCTCGCCCGCGACCGAGCGAGCGGTGAACGAAAGCGGTCGAGGAATTTCGTCGCGCCTCAATTGACCACGGAGGGTGCTCTAATCCGTCGTGGCCGCTGCGGGGCTCGATCGCCGTGGGCGCGCAGGAACTTCGCTGCCGGGAGCGAACGGATCGCCTCAGTGCCTCGACCGGACCCCGCCGCCCCCCCTCACCGCCCACCACGGGCGATGGGGAGTCCTGATGCGCTCACCCCGTGCTCGGCTGCACGTCCAGCCGGCGGGGCATCCAAAAGCGAGGGCTCAGGGCGCGGAGCCCGGCGCCGGAGATTCCGACTGGACCAGGCCGGCAACCCAGTTGTCATAGTTGCGCAGGCGGGTGGCGAGGGCGCCCATGATGTCGAGCGCGAACTTCGGGCTCTCGTCGACCAGGAAGAGGAAGAGGTATCGGTCGACCTCGGCCAGGACGGTGGGCTCCACGGCGATGGCTGTCAGGTCTCGCGGGTGGTCGTCGATCAGCACCCGTTCCCCGAACACGTCATCCGGGCCCAGCACGGCCACGACCGCGCCTGATTTCCTCGAATTCGACCGCACCTTCGATGATGCCATACATGTGCGTTCCGGAGTCGCCTTCCTCGTAAATGACCTCGCCCGTGGCCGCCGTGCGGCGCTGGCGCGCATTGAGGAACAGTGACCGGACGCTCATGGCGTCGATCGTAGATGGTGCGGGCGGCATTCGCGGACCGTCGCCACTGCCCAACGGGTCCACCGAGGGTCACGTCCGATTCACCCCTCGACTGCGATCCCCTCTCCGTCCTTGAACCCGCTCGAGCGGTCCGTGAACCTTCTGAGTGGCGCCGCGTTGCCGCTGGCGTGCGGGCCGAAGACCTCTACCGCAGCGGGACCGCCGAATTGGGTGGCCTTGACCATCACGAAGACATCGCCTGTCTTCTGGCTCTCGGCGATGCCCGTGACGACGTTGCCCGTCAGGCTGGTCGCGCTTCCTTCGATCGTCCGTCGTGGCATCGCGTTCCCGTTCGCATCCGGGGCGAAGACACTGATGTGGGTGGTCGACGGTGTCGACACCGCGACGTAGATCCTGCCGGTGGACGGCGAGGACGCGACCGAGACGTGCTCGCACGTCTGGTAGCTGGCGCACGTGCCGAGGTCCGTGTCCGGTCCTGCGATGACCCTCAACGGTTGCGACGAACCCGTGGCGCCGCCCTGGAACACCTCGATTGCGTTGCCCGATGTCCTGGTGACGGCGACGACGACCTCTCCCTGCTTGTCCACCGAGAGCGTGCTGGCCCAAGGATCGAAACCATTTTGGGCGGTCGAGAACTGACGGACCGGACTGACGCCGTATTCGTCCGAGGGTGTGCCGTCGGCCTTCGGTTGCGCCACGGAAACCTGGGGCGACCCCTCGCCCCCCATCACGTACTCGTAGCCGTCCTGATCGACCGCGATGCTCTGGGAATCGGGTCCCGCCACTCTGAACACCCTCTTCGGCGGTCCTGACGACCCGGGAGCGAAGACGAAGGTCGTGGCATCCGAAATGAAAGTCTGGACATAGACGTGGGCGGAGGAGTCGACCGCCACGGTCCAAGGGTCCCAGAACGTGTCGGCGAGATTCGGGTTGTCGAGCGTCAGCACCGGGTCGACGGCACCCGAGGCGGCTGCGCCGTACGCGGTCACGGGGCCGTTGTCCGCATTGGCCACGTAGACCAAGCCCGAAGAGACGCCGATCGTCGTCGAGGCGGCGGAAACGTATGCAGTCGACGGGCAGCCGACCCATACCGCCGCCGCGGTCACAAACAAGCCAACCGCCACCTTCAACTCGAATCGCATGCCGGCGTCCTTCGTCGGGGGTTCTGAACAGAGCCCTCCAGTGACATTTCACGCGCTCGAGAACCACAGTGTCAATGCCGCGAGCCCCGTTTCGTCCCGTCGCTCAATCCCATGACCGCCGTTTCGTCCCGTCGCCGCCTGGGGTGCAAGCCAAACGGCCTCCGAGTCGCTCACGTCCGATGCGCGGCCCGATTCATCCCCCGGTCAGCCGGTCGTCAGAGACCAGGTCGTCGATCCGGTCGTAGGACCGCTGCATCCCCGCTTCCATGCCGCTGGCGAGCACGAGGTCCCTCAGCTCGGCCGTGGCGTACTCTGCTCGGAGTCTCATGGTCGTCGTCCCGTCCTTCTCGACCAATGTCATCGTCGCGAGCGGAGCGGCGTCCTCGGACGGGGGCGCAGTCCCGGGCATCTCGAATATTTCCGTGTAGACCAGACGGTAAGGCGCCGCCACCTCGCGATACTCGCCGTGGAAGCCCACCTCGCCCTGGCCGAGCCGGAACACCCATCGCCATTTGCCACCGGGCCTCAGGTCGATGTCGCAGGCGACCCATTCGGCTCCGGCGTCCGCCCACCAACGCTTGACCAGCTCGGGAGTCGTGAACGCCCGGAACACCGTGCGGGCCGACGCATCGAAGACGCGTGTGATCTCCAACTCCGTATCGCTCGGCCGCGTCACGACCGCAGAGCCGTGGCGACAGCCCACCCGTTGTTCCGTCATGGCAGATCCTCCTCCTGGTGTCGGTCTCCGCCTCGACCTGCGAGCACCTCCAGGTCGGCGACAAGTTCGTCGAGCCGGTCGAGGCGGTCGTTCCACGTGCCTTCGAACCGGTTGACCCAGTCGTGCACCGGCTTGAGGCTGGCTCCGTTCAGCCGGTACCGGCGGTTCCTACCGTCGGTCCTGACCGCGACGAGCTCGACCGCACGCAGGACTCCGAGGTGCTTCGAAACCTGCGGTTGGGCCAGACCGAGCCGGATGACGAGCTCACCGACGGTCGCCTCGCCTTGGGCGAGCTCGTCCAACATCGCCCGCCGAACGGGAGCGCCGATGGCGTTGAACGGGTCGGCGGTGGTCGCGGTCCGGGCCATGTCGCAATGATATTCCTATATCGGCATACGTCAAGCGTCGTCGGTCGTGCCCCGCTGGAGCGGACCGCTCGCCGGACGGACGGTGGTTCCGCCTCCTGGTAGTGACCGCTCCGCGCCAACAGGCGCCGGAACTCCGTACGCGGCTCCGAGCTCATCACGCGACAAACCCGTGAACGCTCGTGAATTTCCTTCGTTGACGGTGAAGTCTTCGACGTCCGTACGCACGACGTCACCAACATTTCACGATGAGAGGTCTTCACATCTCGTTAAACCGCTCTTACCATCGAACACATGACCAAACTCAGCAAGATCCCACTAGTTGCTGCTGCGCTCGTCGGGGGCCTCGGCCTGACGGCCTTGATCTCCGTCCCGGAGGCGATGGCGACCTCGTCGGTGCCACCCATGATCACGGTGCACCCGAACAACGTGATGGTGAACACCGACACCAAGGTTCGGGGGACCCACTTCACCCCTGGTCAGACCGTCCAGTTGGTCGAGTGCTCGCAGATCCAGTGGGTCGTCCCTCAGAACCCCTGCGACACGGACAACACCAAGACGGTGACGGTGAACGGCAATGGCGCCTTCCGGACGAAGATGAAGGTCGAGGCCTGCCCCTCCGGTTCGCAACCGCCGGGGCTCTCGGAGACCTGCTACATCGGCGTCGAGAACTTCGGGGTGGACAACGTCACGCTGCAACCTTTCGCCCCCATCGTCGTCACTTTCCCTTAACCTTGCGGCGATTACGCAGGTTGCACTGACACCCACAGGGATCGGGACCGGGGCACGCGGTCAGCCGTCGCCGGTGGACACCCGATAGGGCGCCAGGTCGATCCCGGGGTAGCGCGTCGCCACTCCGTCGAGCGTCTCGGAATCCCAATAGGGGTCGCCCGGGCGAGGAAAGCCGAACAGGTCGCGCTGGCGGACGCTGCACCGGGGGATGAACTTGGCCCAGCGCTCGGGTGACTGCTTGGGCCAGGCCATCTTGCCGCCCCATGTCGTGCCGCGGACCTGGAAGTCGGCGAGGAGCGAGAAGCGCGACCGGCCCGGGGCGAGGAAGTTCGAGCCACGGTGGAGGATGTCGGTCCGGTAGACGAGGAGCGATCCGGCCGGGCCGGTGCAGCGAATCTCGACATCGGCCAGTGACCCGAACGGAAGGTACAACGGCGTGTAGGGGACGTGGCGGCCCGCCTGGTAAGGCACGATGCAGGTTGGCGCGTCTTCGTCGGTCACGTCGGAGAGGTACACGAACGTCGTGACCTGCTGGTACCGCGCCTCCTGGCGCGGCACCACGAGACTGTGGCTGCCGAAGTCGCGGTGCAGGGGTTGGTCGTAGTCCACCGCGCCCGCGTACTTCGCCCACAGCTCCACCTTGTAGAGATGGAGCTGTGTCGTCTGGAGATAGCGCTCTGCCATGTCGACCAGATCGGGGTGCACCGCGAGCCCGTTCAGGTCCCACGAACGGTACGGGAACTCCTCGACGCCGGCGAACTGGCTGGCGCCGAAACGGGAGGACCCTTCTGCGCCGGCGAAGTAGTCCTCCGGTCTCGGAAAGTGCAGCCAGAGTGCTTCTTGTGCCTTCCGGAGCTCCGACGGTCTCAGGAACCCTTCGACGAGAGAGAAACCACGCTCACGCACCTCGCTCAAAGCAGAGTCGGCGACCCGCATGAGCCGCGACCTTACCGACGCCGGGCAGCTAGCCATCCGTGACGAACCCGCACCGCGGAAGAACGCACTTGCGGTCTCCAGGCCGCCCGGTCGCCGCCGCCGCGCCTACGCTCGCTTCGGTGCGTGCCGTCGTGTTCGACATGGTGGACCCCGGGTTCCCGGCGTCCCTGGTCGAGCTGCCCGAGCCCGGACTGCCCGGACCGTCCTGGGCGAGGGTGGCGGTCGGAACGGGCGGCATCTGCGGCAGCGACCTCCACCTGTTCGCCCACAACACGGGGCCCTCGCCGACGCTCGCCTCCGTCGGTGCGTTTCCCTTCGTCCTCGGGCACGAGACGGCGGGTACCGTCGTCGAAGCGGGACCCAACAGTGAGGTCGCCACCGGGACGCGCGTCGTCGTCGATCCGTGCCTCCCCTGCCTGCCGCGGGGCATCGACCCGCCGTGCGCCAACTGCGGGCGCGGCTGGACCTCGTCCTGCCTCAACCTCGACAGCCGGATTCTCAGTGCGGGTCGCTCGCTGGGCTTCACGCAGGACCTCGGTGGCGGCTGGGCGGACCAGGTCGTCGCCCACTCCTCCATGCTCCACCCGCTTCCCGATGCCATCCCCGACCGTGCGGCGAGCCTCTACGAGCCGGTCTCCATCGTGTGCCACGGCTTGATGCGAGCCGGACCCATCGACGGCGACCCCGTGCTCGTCGTAGGCGCCGGCATCATCGGACTGGCCGCTCTGGCCGCCCTCCGGGGGCTCTTCCCGGACTGCCCGGTGACCGTTCTGGCACGCCACGACCACCAGGCCACCGCGGCGCGCGCCTGTGGCGCCGACCACGTCGTCGTGAGCGACCCCGACAATCGGCACGCCGAGGAGCTGGCGACGCTGGCCGGAGCGCGGCTCGTCGGGCGCAAGCGCAACACGATGCTGATGGGTGGCTTTCCTTACGTCGTCGAGGCGGTCGGAGCACCGCAGAGCGTCACCGAGTCGCTGCGTTCGGTCGCCCATCGCGGCACCGTGCTCCTGCTCGGCGCGGCGGGAATCAGCGAGGTGGACCTCACGCCTATCTGGTACAAGGAGGCGGCGCTCGTCGGTTCCATCGACCACACCGTGGACGCGGGGGCGGCTCCGGGACTGGCGGGCAGTCCGGGACGCCATTCGGTCGACCGGGCGCTCGACGTCCTTTCGGCCGGCCTTCTCCCCGACCAGGTCGTCGTCACCCATGAGTTCAGCCTCGAAGACTTTCGACCTGCCGTCGAGACGGCGATCGACCGCGGCTCCACTCGGGCGATCAAGGTGGTGTTCCGGCCCGCTGCTGCTGCCGCCTGATCGCCGGCCGGCTCCGGAGCCGAGGGCTGATTCGTTCTACCTCCGTCCTCGGTCGACACGCTCGGCTGCGCCCGTTAGGTTCCCCGGTGGTGCACGTATCGCCCCTGCGTGGGACCGTGCGTCCTCGCCTGTTCGCGGCGAGGACGAGTGTGGGGGCGAAGCGCGTCCTCGTCGCCGCTCTCGCTTCTGCTGGTGCGCTCGTCGCCGCTCCCCTGCCGTCCATCGTCCAGCCCTCCCCGCCGGTTGAAGCCGCGTCGCCCCCCGCCGCTCCCCACGCCCCTGAGCCGCGTGCTGCCATCGCCCGCCCCGCGGGAAGCGGCAGCTCGTGGACCGTCTACCACGGCGACTCCATCGGAACCGGCGTCGACACGTCGGGGGCGTCCTTCCCCTCAGCTGTTCGTGCCTGGGCCTCGTCGCAGCTCGACGGCCAAATCTTCGGAGAGCCCCTCGAGCTGAACGGATTCGTCTACGTGGCGACCGAGAACGACACCGTCTACGCCTTGTCCGCCGGAACGGGGCAGGTGGTGTGGTCCAACCACGTGGGCACGCCGGTGCCTTCCTCGTCCTTGCCCTGCGGTGACATCACCCCGACCGTCGGCATCAGCGGCACGCCGGTCCTCGACCCCGGTCGCAACGAGATCTTCGCCGTGGCGGACGAGCTCAAGGGCGGGCTTCCTTCACACCTGCTCGTCGGGCTCAATGCCGCCACCGGAGCGGTCGAGCTGAACCAGGCCGTCGACCCGCCCGGCGCGAACACCGCCGCGATCCTGCAACGCACCGGGCTGAACCTGAGCGACGGTCAAGTCGTGTTCGGCTTCGGGGGCAACGACGGCGACTGCTCGATATACCACGGCTGGGTCGTCAGCGTTCCGGAGACGGGCGGCGTCCCCGCGGACTACGACGTGACCGGCGGAGCGGGCGAGGGAAGGGGCGCGGTGTGGATGGGAGGCGCGGCACCGGTTGTCGACCGGTCCGGGAACGTGTGGGTCTCGTCCGGGAACGGGAACGCCGGACCCGGCGACTCCTACGACGGGAGCGACTCCGTGATCGAGCTCTCGCCCCAGCTGATCCGGGAGCAACTCTTCGCGCCGAGCAATTGGGCTATGCAGAACAGCTTCGACCAGGACCTCGGATCGAGCCCGCCGGCCCTGCTTTCAGACGACACCGTCCTCCAGGCGGGCAAGGCGCAGACCGCCTACGAGCTGGACCAGTCGCACTTGGGTGACGTCGGCGGCCAGCTCACTTCGGCCACGGTCTGCCCGCATGGGGACGTCGACGGCGGCGAGGTCGTCGAGGGGACCGTGGTCTACATTCCGTGCCAGGCCGGTCTCGAGGCGGTCAGCGTGAGCTCGAGTCCTCCCCGCATCAGCGTGCTGTGGAGCAGTACGGGCGCGACTGCCCCGCCGATCCTGGCCGGCGGTCTGCTCTGGGCGTTGGGTGGGCCGGAGGACAGCGTGCTGTTCGCCGTCGACCCGTCGACCGGTCGAACCGAGCAGCAGATCACGGTCGGGGGGAACGCCAACCATTTCCCCACTCCGTCAGTAGGTGCCGGCTTGCTGCTCGTGCCAACGGGCTCCCAGGTGAAGGCGTACACGGCGTCTGGCGGGCCACCGCCGCCTCCCCCACCGTCGAACCAGTCGTACTGGTTGGTCGCGTCGGACGGAGGGCTGTTCACCTTTGGCTCCGCTCCGTTCGACGGTTCGCTCGGTGGCATCCGCCTCAATGCACCCATGGTCGGCATGGCGGCGATGCCCGACCGCCGCGGTTACTCGCTGGTCGCCGCTGACGGCGGAGTCTTCTGCTTCGGCGATGCCGGCTTCGAGGGTTCGATGGGTGGCCAGCACCTCGACGCGCCCATGGTCGGCATGGCGGTCACGCCCGAAATGGGCGGTTACTGGCTGGCCGGCGCCGACGGCGGGGTGTTCGCCTTCGGTCGCGCCGGCTTCGAGGGTTCGATGGGTGGCCAGCACCTCGACGCACCCATTGTCGGCATGGCGGCCACGCCCGACGGCGCCGGCTACTGGCTGGTCGCCGCCGACGGCGGGGTGTTCAGCTTCGGCGACGCGCGGTACGACGGCTCCATGGGTGGCCAGCACCTCGACGCGCCTGTCGTCGGCATGGCGGCCACGCCCGACGGCGGCGGCTACTGGCTGGTCGCCGCCGACGGCGGGGTGTTCAGCTTCGGCGACGCGCGGTACGACGGCTCCATGGGTGGCCAGCACCTCGACGCGCCTGTCGTCGGCATGGCGGCCACGCCCGACGGCGGCGGCTACTGGCTGGTCGCCGCCGACGGCGGGGTGTTCAGCTTCGGCGACGCGCGGTACGACGGCTCCATGGGCGGGAAGCCGTTGAATCGGCCGGTCGTCGGTCTCGCCGCGGCCGGCTGAGCGCGCTCGCGCGTCGTCTCCCGCGTTCAGGGATCGACTCCGGCCGGCTCCATCTTCCTGGAGCTCCCCTCGTTCGTCGACGACGTGGCGCGCAAGAGCGCCCACACCGTCGCGTCGGGCCACCGTGGAGCTTCGACGGCCGCCGTCAGGATCCTCAGTCAGCGGCTGAGCCGGCGCCCGCGTCCGCACCCGCGTCCGTGACCGCAGCCGCACTCTCCTCGGAGCGAGACCTCGATGCCGACGGCGCTCGCCCGTCCCACTCCGAAAGGGGCGCGCAGTGCCAGCGCCAGCGCGTCTGGAACGGCCGACCGGGCACATCGGTCCGGCCGTTCGCCCACAGGAGCGTCTCCCACGGATCGCCCTCGACCATGTGCCACGGGTAGAGCCGGGCCAGCACCTCCGAAGCCATCCGCCCGTCACCCCTGAAGCTCCGGCCGAGGCCAGCCGCGGCGTCGGCCGCGTGGACCAACAGCTCGTCGCAGGCCATCGCGGCGAAACCTGAAGGGTCGGGGGACCCGAAGCCGTGGAAACCGCGCAGGTCTGCCGGCGCCGCGTCGATGCCGCACGCCAGGACTCTGGCCCCGACCTCCATGCTGGTCAGGATCTTCTCGTTCGGCACGTCGACGAGGACCTTGACGTCGAAGGCTGCATTGTCCTCCCGTCCGCTCCACATGTCGGCCGCGTACCACAGCGCGGCGTTGCCGGCGTGGGCCAGCACCGAGGCGACGGTGAAGTCGAGGCCGGGGACAGGCGCTCCCCAGTCCTCGCCGAGGGCCGGCTCGAGCAGCACGCGGCATTGCTCGGCCGCCGACAGCACGTCGTCACCCGTCACCGGCACTCACCCTACCCAGGCCGGAAAGGTCGAGCGGTCGACCGCCCGGGCTCTGCGAGGATTCGTCCTGGCGGCCTTCATCCTCGGTGGCCGCCGCGCCGTCGCCCCCTCGTCGATCGACTCAGGCGGGGCCTACAGGCGAAGCACCCCTCACGCTCGTGCGGTACATCTCGCGGCGGGCACCTGCATAGTCGTTGAGCGCGTTGTGCATGGTGCAGCGGTTGTCCCAGATGGCCAACGTCCGGGCGCTCCAGCGCAGCCGGCAGGTGAAGTTCTCGTTGATGCTGTGTCGGTACAGGTGGGAGAGCAGCCCGTCTGACTCCTCTTTCGACCATCCCGCGAAGCGGGTGGTGTACACCGGGTTGAGGTAGAGGGCGCAGCGTCCGGTCTCGGGGTGTCGGACCACCGCTGGGTGCACATGCTCGGCGAAGGCGTCGTCCGAGGGCGCGATGGCCATGGAGGAAAGGTCTTTGAACCGGTCGAGGACGCCGCCGGTGCCGTACGCCATCCCGGCCGAGTGCACGGCGCACAGGCCGTCGAGGATGGACCGCAGTCCCGACGAGAGGGTCTCGTAGGAGAGGTACTGGTTGGACCACACCGTGTCCCCGCCGTGATCCGGTACCTCCTGCGCGTGCAAGAGCGTGTAGGCCGGGGGCGCAGGCAGGTAGCTGAGGTCGCTGTGCCATGCATTGGCGAAGTTGAGGACGTCGTCGCGCTCCTTGATCACGCGGATCACGTAGGGCCGCCCTTCCATCGGATCGACGAACGGAGTCACGTCGCGCCCACCCAGGAGGTCGGTGACGCGCTCGAGGTCGTCGAGGCCGAGCTCTTGATCGGGCAGGAAGACGACGAGGTGCTCCGACAGGACGCGGCGGAGCCCGTCCAACTGCGACGCCTCGGTGATCGCGGTCAAGTCGATCCCGGTGACGGTGGCGCCGAGGGCGCCCGCCACGCGATCGACCTCGAGTGGCCGGGCCGGGGCGCCCGCCATTCCTCCGGCCTCAGGCCAGGCCGAGCAGTTCGGCGCCGTTGCGCCAGAAGAAGCGATCGCGGGTGGACTCGTCGAACGAGGACACGGCGTCCGAGAAGGCGTCGAACGGTCTCTTCCCGCCCTCCGGGTGCGGGTAGTCGGTCGAGAACATGAGGAGCTCCGGTCCGCACTGCTCCAGCAACCAAGCCGTGTCCTCGAAGGGAAAGGGGGTGAAGCGAACCTGGCGGCGCAGGTACTCCGACGGTTTGAGCGAGAGCGAGCGCAGGACCGATTCGAACTTCGAGAACGAGCGGTGGGCATGATCGACGTTGCGCAGCATTCCCGGCACCCACGTCGCGCCGAGCTCTATGGCGGCGCCTCGCAGCTCGGGATGGCGCTCGAAGACCCCGTCGAGCGCCATGCAGGCCAGAAAGCGCTCCGGCGAGTGGTGGAGAACGGGAAAGTCCTTCGACCGCAGGTTCTCTCCTCCACCGAGCCAGTCCTTGGGTCGCGGCAGCCCGTTGTTGTGGAACGCCCGGGGCAGAAGCTTGCCGCCACCGACGTGCAATACGAAGGGCACTCGCGCCGAAGCAAGGGACGACCACACGGGGTCCAGGTCGACATGGGTGGGCGAGAAGTCACCCGGTGCGTCGGAGGGCACCCAGACCGCGGCGACTCCGGCTTCGAGCGCCTCCTCGAGCGCGGCAACGGCACGTTCGGGATCGTTGAGGGGCAGGTAACCCACTGGCTTCAGCCTCGGGTCGGGGGCGCACCACGACACCATGGCGCGATTGAGCGCCGCCGTCCCGCCGTAGAGGACGTCGGGGTCCTTGCTCCGAGCGAAATGCGCCAGGGCGAAGGTGGGAAAGACGAGTTGCGCGCTGATCCCGAGCGCGTCGAGCACCTTGGAGCGGACGCCGGCGTCGAGGGCACCCGGGGCCATCCAGCCCTTGGGGCCGCTCAGGACTTCAGGGCCGATCTCCTGATGCCGATGGGACTCCCAGAGGTCGGGAAGGCTCGCCATCAGGTCGGCGGCACCGGCACCCGCGCCTGCCAAGCCGAGCGGTTCGAGCCGCTCGCCCAGATCCGTCCCGGCGAAGCCGGCCAACCAGTCCGGCGTCTCCATCAAGTGGCTGTCAGCATCGAAGAACGCGGTGTCCACATGGCCCCCTGGCATCGAACAGAATTTCGACGCCTAGCGTAGACCTGTACGCCCGGCGGCCCAGGTCCGCCCCGCCCGGACCTGGCGCCATCGACCTGGCCATGAGGATCCCGACTGCCCGCAACGCACAGGCAACTTTTATGGTGCTCATATCTTTCTCTGACCTGGCGTGAAGGCTCCGGGTGTCCAATGACCCCATGAGACTCCCCGCGACAGGCGGGGATCGGACGGAGGACCCCGAATGAACGAGGACAAGCACGACCAGACGCCGCAGAGCGCGGGCAGGCCGGAGATGGAGTACACCTCCGACGCCGTCGTCCCCGAGGACCCGGCGCAGGCCATCGCCCTCCCGGCAGAGACTCCCGCTGCTCCCCAGGGACCCGAGTCGTCACCACAGGCACAGGCCATCGCCCTTCCGGCGGAAACCCCGACTCCCTCAGAGCAGCCAGAGGTGATTCCGCCGGCCCAGCCGGACACGCCGCCGCTTGGCCTTCCTCAGGGCATCGCAGCAGGCACCTACGCCATGGGGGCTTTGGCGGGCACCCCGGTCCCGGGCGCTGCGGCCGCACCTGCCACGGGCTCCGACGCACCGTACGGCGCCGGGTACGGGGCCGGCACCGGGTACCCGTACGGCGGTGCCGGGTTCGCCGGACCTCCGACCCAGCCCTCCGCCCCGGGCTGGTACACGCCTGGCGCAGGTGGCGCCGCCACGGCCGCCAAGCCCGACCACCGACTGCGCAACGCGCTGGTGGTCGGCGGTGCCGCGGCCGTCCTCTTGGCCGCCGGTGTGGGCATCGGCCACGCCGCGTGGAGCGCGGGCTCGTCCAACCCGTCGGCTGCACCGGCCTCGGGCAGCGCCCAGCTGCCGTCCCGCTCCGGCGGCACCGGCTCGGGCAACGGCACCGGCGGCGCGGGGAACGCGTCACCCTTCGGCGGCACCTTCGGAAACTCGGGCAACACCGGAAACTCCGGCGGATCGAGCAGTTCCGGCTCCTCCGGTCCGAGCGACGTGAACGCGATCGCGTCCAAGGTCGACCCGGGCCTGGTCGACATCAACACGACGGTCGGCTACCAGGGTGAGCAGGCCGCGGGCACCGGCATCGTCCTCAGCTCCAACGGCGTCATCCTCACCAACAACCACGTGATCGACGGCGCGACGAGCATCAGCGTGACCGACGTCGGAAACAAGAAGACGTACTCCGCAAAGGTGGTCGGCTACGACCGCACGAAGGACATCGCCGTCCTCGAGCTCAACAACGCATCGGGTCTCCAGACGGCATCGCTTGACGGCTCGGGCGTCTCCGTCGGCGAGGACGTCGTCGGGATCGGAAACGCCGGGGGCACCGGCGGGACGCCGAGCGCGGCCGGGGGCACCATCACCGCTCTCAACCAGTCGATCACGGCGAGCGACGAGGGCGACGGCACGTCCGAGCAGCTGAGCGGCCTGATCGAGACCAACGCGGACATCCAGCCCGGCGACTCGGGCGGTTCGCTCGTGAACTCCTCGGGCCAGGTCGTCGGCATCGACACCGCTGCCTCGGCCGGGTTCTCCTTCCAGTCGAGCGGCGGTCAGGGTTACGCCATCCCGATCTCCACGGCGACCTCCATCGCCAAGGCGATCGTGGCCGGTGACTCGTCGGCGACCATCCACATCGGGACGACGGCGTTCCTCGGGGTGGAGATCAGCCCGTCCGGCTCGTCGAACTCCTCGTCCTCGGGCGGGTTGGGCGGCGGATTCGGTGGGATCTTCGGCAACTCGGGGAACACCGGCAACTCGGGCAACTCCGGCAACTCGGGCAACTCCGGCAACTCCGGATCGAGCGTGACCGGCGCCGCCATCGTGGGCGTGGTGACCAACGGGCCCGCACAGGAGGCCGGACTGGGCCAGGGTGACACGATCACCTCGCTCGGTGGCCGGACGATCACCTCGGCCAACGACCTCACCACCCAGATGAGCACGTACCACCCCGGCGACAAGGTGACGGTCGGATGGACCGACTCGTCGGGCACGGCGCACACCGCGACGGTGCAGCTGAGCTCGGGGCCGCCGCAATAGTCGACGGTCAGTACAACGCGGACGGCCGACAGGCCTCCGCCACACTCCACACCGGTGGCCGGGGCATGTGCCCCGGCCACCGGTGTCTCTACGTACCGAGTCGTCTCGCGGTTTCGAGACGCGGGCTCGCGCTGGCCACCCGATGACCCTGGTGCGGTCCGGGTGCCCTCGTTAGGATCGCCCGGGTCGCGAGCCGGCGTGATCGGCTCGCGACAGTGCCCGCCGACGCGACAAGGGGACCGACCATGACCACGACCGAGTCAGTTCCATCGGCACAGGGGATCGTCATCGACGCAAACGCCGAATACGGTTACACCCGCCCTTCTGAGCTCCAAGCCAACTTCGAGACGGCGGCAGCGCGGCTCCTCGCCAACGACGCCGCCCCGGGTCCGAAGCCGAGCGGGCTCGTCGCCGACCTGGCCATCGAAGGGGGTGGGGTCAAGGGGATCGGCATCGTCGGCGCGGTGTCGGTACTGGCCGAGGCCGGCTACCACTTCCAGCGGATCGCAGGATCGAGCGCCGGCGCCATCGCGGCATCACTCATCGCGTCGATGACCAAGGCCGGTGCCCCCATGTCGGGGCTGAAGGGATCGCTCGAGTCGTTCAAATTCGGTGATGTCATGACCAAGGGTCCGATGCACCGGTTCCTCGACCATTTCGGGAAAAAAGGCGACGACCTCGCCGATGCCGCCATCCTGACCCATGAGACGGGCATCTACTCCGGTGACTACATCGAGAACTGGATCGAGTCGGCGCTGGGCCACCTCGGGGTCGGGACCTTCGCCGACCTGAAGCTCACCGAGGCGGACGACCCGGACATGAGCCTGCCGGAGGATCGTCGCTACCGCCTCGTCGTGCACACCGCCGACATCACCCGCGGTCAGCTCGTCCACCTCCCCTGGGACTACGGCTACTACGGCGTGCCCGCAGACGAGCAGAACGTGGCGAACGCGGTGCGAGCGTCGATGTCGATCCCCTTCTTCTTCGATCCCGTGACCTTCAGCGCCAATCAAGCCGATGTCGAGCTCCCCGCCCCCGACGGCAGGACGATCAGTGCGCACTACGACGCCGGGACGGTCACCTGGGTCGACGGAGGAATGCTGCGCAACTTTCCCATCGATGCCTTCGACCGGGAGGACGGGCAACCTCCCCGGTGGCCCACGATCGGTATCAAGCTGTCGTCACTGCAGACCGCCTACGGTCCGACCGAGGCCGTGACGACGTCGTTCGCTGTGGCGCGCCACTGTCTCAAGACCATGATGAACGAATGGGACGCCTACAGCATCGACGGCGCGACGGCGGGCCGGACGATCTTCGTCGACCACGGCTCAGTCGGGACTACCGATTTCGACATCACCCAGCTGCAGCAGGACCAGCTGTTCTTGAACGGCGTCGCTGCGGCGACCTCGTTCGTGATCGAGATGGGCGGCCGTGGCGGGGTTCCGAGGACGGCCGCGGAGGCTGCGGCGATCCGCCGCAACGCAGGCTGAGGCCCGCTCGAGGGACGGTTCCGACGCGGCCTCAGGGGCGTCCGGCGGCGATCCAGCTCTTCACCCGGTCGTCGCTGATGCGCCGGGCGGTCGGCATGCTGGCCCAGGATCTCAGCCTGGTTTTCTCGTCATCCTGGAGCTGAGAGTAGAGCGTCCTCTCGGCACCGGCCGAGCGTGTCGCTCGCGTCCGTCCCGATCCGGCCGCTGCCCGGCCTTTCTCCGCGAAGGGTCGGATTGCTTCACGCAGGCGCGTCGCATTCGCGGTGCTCAGGTCGATCTCGTACGCGGTGCCGTCGAGGGAGAAGTACACCGTCTCGTCCGCATCACCGCCGTCGATGTCGTCCGTCAGCCTCACAATCACGGTCTTTGCCATGGCGTCATAGTGTCACAGCCGCTGCCCGCCAGTCGGTGGCGGGCGGGGCCAATGCCAGGCGCCACCGGGTGTCCAAGCGCCGTTTTTCGCCGCGCTGACGCTCCGTGGAAAACGGTTTGAGGCGCTGCACCGTGCGCCCTGACCATTAGGGTGAGGCGTGCTTCGACGCGCCCGGTTCGGCCCTTGTTCCCCCTCCGTCGAACCAAGGCGCGTCGAGGCGCGTCCAGGCGCGTCCTGGGGGTTCCAGGTCCGTGTCATCGGTCCAGCGCGTCGAAGGGCACAATGAGCCAATGGGTCGGCGAAAGGCGAGGCGGCGAGGCTCCCCCGGGCGGGCGGGAGCGGAGGAACGCCCCAATCCCGGATCACACTGGCGCGCCGACGGCGTCCCCAAGGCGGCCTATCGCTCCCAGACCGAGGCCCTGAGCGTGGCTGACGAACGGCGGCACGACAGCGGTCTGGAGCTGAACGTGTACCGGTGCGACATCTGCTCGGCGTGGCACATGGGAAACGCCGAAGGCCGGCGCTGATGGGCGAGCGGTGAGCCGGCGACCGGCCGAGAGCGGGAGCAGCGGCGGCGACGCCCTCCCGACGGGTCGCTGTGCTGAGTGTGGCTTCGACTGGAGCGTCGAGGACTACGAGATTCTCGTGGGCCTGTGCGTCCGCGAAGTTGCAGTCTTCGGCGAGGTCATGTCACGCGTCGACCCCTCTGAGGCCGTTCAACCCGGCCTGTGGTCTGCCAGCAGGTACGTGTGGCATACCGTCGATGTCCTACGATTCGGGACAGAGCGGCTCTGGACGATCAGCGCCGACCCGTCCTACGGCGTCCCCGTGTGGGACGAGAACGTCATGGCCGAGGTCCGCTCGTACGACGACCTGTCGCCGGTGGTCGGCCTCGTGGCGTTGATCGAAGCCGCGCTCGCCTGGCGACAGGCGGCGCTCGAAGCACCCCAGGACGCGGAGACGCCGCACCCGGAGGCCGGCGCCATCTCCGCCTTCGACGTCGTGCAGCGAAACACGCACGAGGTCAGCCATCACCTTTGGGACGTGCAGCGCGGAGCACCCGCACCGGTCACGTGATCAGACCGGCGGTCGCCCGTGAGGCAGCAGGTCGCCTTCTCATGCGGTGACCTTCGAAATATCCAAGTCACGTGCGAGTCGAGCGAGGGCACGGGAAGGGGGCCCCGATGCGCCGCCGTTCGGCGTCAGGCGCCAGTGGCGTGCCGCGACCCGTCCGTGTCGTCGACGCCGCCGACCCGGACTTGCTGCGTCAGTCGCCGTAGCCGTCGAGGTGGCTCGAGTGCCAGGCGTACGCGGAGGCAATGATCTCGTCGAGCGAGCGCTCGCTCGACCAGCCGAGCACGCGCCTGCCTTTGGTGTCGTCCGCGTAGAGGGCGACCGGATCCCCCGGGCGCCGGGGGGCGAGCTCGTGCGGGACGGGCTTACCGGTGATGCGCTCGGCCGCGGCGAGTACCTCGAGGACGGACGAACCGATCCCCGTCCCGAGGTTCACGACCGTGGTCTCGCCCCCATCCTGTAGGTGTTCGAGCGCCTTCAGATGGGCGTCCGCCAGGTCGACGACGTGCACGTAGTCCCGGATGGCGGTGCCATCGGGAGTGGGGTAGTCCGTGCCATAGACCTGCAGGGGCGCGCTCCTTCCGAGCATCGCCTTCATCATCAGCGGGATCAGGTTGATGGTGACGGTCCAATCCTCCCCGATCGAACCGTCGGGCCAGGCGCCTGCCGCGTTGAAGTAGCGCAAGGTCACCGACCTCAGGCCAAGGCAGTTGTCGTACCAAGACAACACCCGCTCGGTGATTGCCTTGCTCTCGCCATAGGGGCTCTCCGGGCGGATCGGTGCGTCTTCGGACACGGGCACGGACTCGGGCGTGCCATACACGGCGCAGGTCGACGAGAAGACGATCCGCGTGACGCCCGCGTCGTGGAGGGTCTCGAGGAGCGAGGCCGTGTGGCACGAGTTGTTCCCGAAATAGCGTTGCGGTCGGGCCATTGATTCGGCCGGTGACTTGTAGGCGGCGAAGTGGATGACCTCGTCCACCCCGAATCGGTCCACGGCGTCGAGCACCGCCCTCCGGTCACCGACGTCGGCCCGGACGAGGGGGACGTCGCCGACGGCGGCGGCGCTTCCGAACTCCATGGAGTCGAGCGCGACCACCTCGCGCCCGCGCTCTTTGAGGAGACGGACGGTGTGGGACCCGATGTAGCCGGCGCCGCCGGTCACGAGCACGGTCATGGTCCTGGAGTCTCCCCGATAGGCCTGAGGCCGTGCCATCCGGCCCGGCGGGCTCCGAGATGGCGGCGCCCGTGTCCCCTTCCAGCCGCGAAACCGGTTGACCCCCGACCTGATCTGGACGTAGGATCTCAAATATCGGACAAACTGTCTGATTCTTCAGAGGAGCTGTCCAGGCATGAGCACCTTGGCCGACCTGTCCCCCGTCGACCTGTCCGACTCCCGGTCCTTCGTACCAGGCGTGCCTCATGCCTGGCTGGCCCACCTGAGACGCCACGATCCGGTGCACTGGCAGGACGAACCCGGCGGGCCCGGTTTCTGGGCCGTGACCCGTTACGCCGACTGCGTCACGGTGAACCGCGACTACGAGCGTTTCAGCTCAGGCGCCAAGGGCGTGATGCCCTTCGAGCTCGGCGAGGAGGAGGTGGCCCAGCAGAGCTTGATGATGCTGAACATGGACCCTCCGCTCCACACGCGCTACCGGCGGCTGGTCAACAAGGGGTTCACCCCTCGCATGGTTCGCGATCTCGAGGCGAGCATCCACCGCTCGACGGACGCCATCATCGACCGGGTCATTGAGACGGGACGCGCCGACTTCGTCACGGACATCGCGGCGGAGCTTCCCCTCCAGGTGATCGCCGAGCTCCTCGGCGTGCCCCAGGCCGACCGGCACCGCATGTTCGACTGGTCCAACCGCATGGTGGGCAACGAGGACCCCGAATACCAGGACCAGGCCCACCTCGCCCAGGAGGCGGCGATGGAGCTCTACGCCTATGCGGCCGAGCTCTTCGCCACGAAGAGGGCCGACCCCCACGAAGACCTCATGAGCGTGCTGACCGCGGTAGAGGTCGACGGCGAGAAGCTCAGCGAGCTGGAGCTCGAGCTGTTCTTCCTCTTGCTCACGGTGGCGGGGAACGAGACGACCCGCAACCTCATTTCGGGAGCCATGCACGCCTTCTTCGAGCACCCGGCCCAGTGGCGCCGCCTGTTGGAGGACCGCAGCATCCTCCCCTCCGCCGTCGAGGAGATGCTCCGCTACGTGTCCCCGGTCATGAACTTCCGACGGACAGCCATGGTCGACCTTGTTCTCAGCGACACGGCGATCGCCGCCGGGGACAAGGTCGTGTTCTTCCACGTCTCGGCCAACAGGGACGAGGACGTCTTCGGAGACCCCGACACCTTCGATCTCGCACGCGACCCCAATCCCCATATCGGCTTTGGGGGCGGTGGGCCCCACTTCTGCCTCGGCGCCAACCTGGCCCGCATGGAGATCCGGGTCATGTTCGAACACCTGCTCGACCGCATGCCCGACATCCGGCAGGATGGCGAAATGCAACGCCTCCAGTCGCAGTTCATCAACGGGGTGAAGCACCTTCCTGTTGCCTTCTCGCCTTCGGCCCCCGTCGGCGGCTGAGAAAGGAACGCCCGATCGCCATGGTGCGGCGCGCACCCGATGCACTGAAGGACGTCATCCGGGACTTCCGGCGCGAGCAGATCATGGAGACGGCGCGCCGGCTCTTCGGAGAGCGCGGGACGACCGAGGTCCCGATGGAGGAGATCGCGGCGGAAGCGGGGGTCGCGCGTTCCACCGTCTACGTCTACTTCGCCAACCGCGACGATCTGCTGCGGGCAAGCCTCGAATCCCTGTACGAGCGGATGAAGGACAACACCGTCGTCGGCATCGCCGAGGACGCCACGGCGACCGAGCGCCTCCGCGAGCTCGTGCGGGGACTTCTCGAACGCATCGACGAAAGCCCAGCGTTCTTCCGGCTTGCCATGGCGACCCAGTCGACCGCAGCCGCCTCCGGCTCGGCCGCCGTGGGTGGCGCGCTCATGCTCATCGGCCTCGACATGATCCGCCTCATGGGCGACATCGTGGCGGCGGGTGTGGCCTCAGGGGAGCTGAGGGCCGACCTCGACGCGGACCGGACCGTCAACCTGATCGGCCAGCTGATCTTCGGCACGCTCTCCGTCCGCGCCGGTGAGCCCGAACCGGCTCCCGCCGGGCGCGCCGCCGACGAGATCTGCGAGTTCGTGCTCCACGGGATCGGCCGACCGGAGGCGGGACGATGAAGTTCGACCTCTGGGTGCCGACGGCGAGCCCCATGACGACGCACGCCATGCTCGACGCCCTTGCCGCCGGTGCCGAGGAGCGGAGCATCAGCACGGTGTGGGTCGGCGAGCACGTGGTTCTCTTCGAGCGCTACGCCAGCAGCTACCCCTACGCCCAGGATGGCCGCATTCCGGCGCCCTCGGGCACGGGCCTGCTCGAGCCCATGGTGACGCTCGCCTACCTGGCGGCGAAGACGAGCACGGTCCGGCTCGGCACGGCCATGCTGTTGCTGCCGCAGCGCAACCCGGTCTACGTGGCCAAGGAGGTCTCGTCGCTGGACTGGCTCTCGGGCGGGCGGGTCGATCTCGGCATCGGCGTTGGCTGGCTCAAGGAGGAGTTCGACGCCCTGCAGGTCCCCTGGGAGCGGAGAGGCCGCCGCGCGGACGAGTACGTCGAGGTTCTCCGCACGCTCTGGTGCGACAAGACGTCGTCGTACCACGGCGACACCTACGACCTGCCTCCGTGCGAGATGTACCCCAAGCCGGTCCAGGATCCGCACCCTCCTCTCCACATCGGCGGCGAGACCCCGGCCGCGCTGCGTCGCGCCGCCCGGCTCGGCCAGGGCTGGCACACCTTCAACCGGACACCCCAAGAACTGTCGCAGGGCTTGCGCGAGCTCGACGTGCAGCTCGAGTCAGCGGGACGGCGGCGAGAGGACCTGCGCATCACGGTCTGCCCGTACTTCAACCAGCTGACGCCCGAAGCGGTCGAGCAGTACGCCGAAGCCGGGGCCGACGCCGTGGCGGCCCTGTTCTTCGCCTTCGGGCCGGACGAGGTCGAGAAAGCCCTCGACGACCTCGAACCGAGCCGGCAGGCGGCACTCGACGCCTCCTGACCAGGAACTCCGGCGCACGGACCACCCCATCGGAATGATCCAACGGATGTAAGAGGATCGCGAACGGTCGAAACCAGCGTCCCTTCGACCTGCCGGTCCCTCGGGCAACGCAGGGTGCGCTGCTGCTCGGGGCGGAACAACCCGCTCCCCTGCGCTGCCCGAAGTCCTTGGCATCGGAGAAGGTACGGCCGCGCCACGTCCGGGGACAGTGGCCGGAGGAATGATCCACGGCGACCCCACTCATCCTTGGGGATGAGGGAAAGAGCTCGAAGGCGTCCGGATACGACGGCAGGGACAGGGCCCGAGGTCCGGGACCGCGGACCCGTTGAGCCGGGTTGGACCTAGCATGGGCGGTGGACGCCCGGATCCACGTGCCCGGGACCGACCGAACCGATGACGGCAGCCCACCGCGCCACCGAGCGGACCCCGCCCCAGCTTGCCAGGGCAGACCGGGGCGATCCGGACCTCATGCTCGACCGGTGGCGGTTCTGGGAACGCATCCGCGGCCTCGACCGGCGTTACTCCATCTACGTCGACCTGGTGCTCGCCGCCGCGGTCTTCGCCCTCTCCTCGTGGTGGGTGTTTCACGACGACCTGTCCAAGACCGATCTGTGGTTCTCGGCCGCCCTGGCGTTTCCGCTGGTGCTGCGCCGGCGCTTGCCGGTCCCCGTCTTCGCTGCGGTTGCCGCGGTCGCGTTGACGCAGTGGTTCGTGACGGCGCCGCTGCCCTCGGACGCCGCGCTCCTCGTCGCGGTCTGCACCGTGGCCGCGAGCTCACGCTGGGTCTGGGTCCTCGCCTGCGCCGCCGTCCTCGAAACCGGGATCGTCATGGCCACCGTGCGCTGGATTCCGACGGGCAGCGACGTCGAGTCGCTCGTCTACTTGACGGGGTTGGCCTTCACGGCCCTGCTCGCTGGCGTCGTGATTCGCGCCGTACGCAGTCAGTTCCGATGGCTGGCCGAACGGGCCGAGCGGCTCGAACGCGAGCGCGACCAGCAGGCGTCGCTGGCCGCGGCCGCGGAGCGGGCGCGCATCGCGCGTGAGATGCACGACGTCGTCTCGCACAACATCCAGGTGATGGTGACTCTGGCCGACGGCGCCGCCGCCGCGACGAGGTCCGACCCGTCCCGAGCGGCCGATGTCATGTCCGAGGTGTCGGGCACCGGCCGCGAGGCCCTGACCGACATGCGTCGGATGCTCGGAGTCCTGCGTGAAGACCCCGCAGTAGGGCGCGCGGTCGCCGGCCCGCTGGCCCCGGCGCGCAACGGAACCGGGCCGCGACGGACGCCGGGGCACGACCCGGCCGGCGACGCGAACGGCTCGGGCGTAAGGTCCGCCACCCACCCCGAGAACGACGTTGCCGGTACCCCGTACGCGCCGCAGCCCGGTTTGGCCGAGCTCCAAGCGCTCGTCGAGCGCGTGCGGGGAACCGGACTGCACGTCACGCTCGAGCGTGCCGGCCGATCCTTCGAGCTCTCGGCGGCCGCCCAGCTGACCGTCTACCGGCTGGTACAAGAGGCGCTCACCAATGCCCTCAAACACGCGGAATCGCCGGCGTCGGTCGAGGTCCGACTCGAGTTCGACGACCCCGACATCACCGTGCGGGTGATCGACGACGGACGCGTCGGCGCCCTGGCCACGGGGTACGAGATGCAAACGACGGCCGGCACGGGAAGCGGGCATGGTCTCTCGGGTATGGCAGAGCGCACCACGGCCTTCGGGGGCACGCTCGAAGCCGGGCCCATGCACGGCGGCGGGTGGAGGGTATCGGCCACGTTGCGGCGCTGCCGGACCCCGCCGGTGCCGTGACGATCCGCATCGTCCTCGCCGACGACCAGGCTCTCCTGCGCAAGGGGTTCCGCATGATCCTCGAGGCCGAGACCGGCATGGAGATCGTGGGGGAAGCGGCCGACGGCCAGGACGCCGTGCGCCTCGTCCGCCTCTACGTCCCCGACGTCGTCCTCATGGACGTGCGCATGCCGGTGCTCGACGGGATCGAAGCCACACGCGCCATCGCGACCGAAGGGGATGCCACTCGAGTGCTCATCCTCACCACCTTCGACCTCGACGAGTACGCCTTCGGAGCTCTGCGCGCCGGCGCCAGTGGGTTTCTGCTCAAGGACGTTCCGCCACCCGAACTGGTTGCCGCCATTCGGACGGTGGCCCGTGGCGACGCTGTCGTCTCGCCGCGGATCACCCGGCGCCTTCTCGAAGAGTACGCCCACCAGCTGCCTGACCTTTCGGACGGCGCCAGGGTGAGCCCCGGTGGCGAAGAGCTGGAGGTCGCCGGCTTGACCGAGCGCGAGCACGAGGTGCTGCTGCTCGTGGCAGAAGGGCTCTCCAACGCCGAGATCGCCGAACGGCTCTTCGTCTCCGAGGCGACGGTGAAGTCGCACGTCGGCCGCCTCCTGGCGAAGCTGGGACTCCGAGACCGGGTCCAGGCGGTGGTCTTCGCCTTCCAGTCGGGACTGGTCAAGCCGTCGGCGTAGGCGTGTGAGCTGGCCGTTCCCCGACCGGACCGGCGGCCAATACGCTTCGGCTGCGTGTGGAACCCCTCTTTGCGATGACCGCCCCGGACCTCGCCATCGGCGCCTTCAGCGACACCGGGCCGTGGGTCGTCGAACTCGATGCCATGAGATGGCGGCGGACGACGGCCGCGCTCCGCGCCGGGCTCGCCGCCTCGCTGCCCCATCTGGTCCGCCCGCGGGTGGTGCCGCCCGGCGCGCGGGTCGTCACGACGGTGCGCCACCTGGGTGGCGCACTCGGCCTGTGGTACCTCGGGGAGAGGCGCTCCGGCGGCACGACGTCGGTGGCCGGTATCTCGCGCCGGCTGCGGGTGGCAGCCGAGAGGCTCGGGCCGACCTACATCAAGCTCGGCCAGATCGTGGCCTCGGGCGAGGGCATCTTCCCGCCCGAGCTCGTCGCCGAGTTCAAGTGGTGCCGCGACGAGGTGCCCGCCGAGCCCTGGGCGGCGGTCGAGCGGGTCCTGACCGAGGAGCTCCGGCGCCCCATCGGCGAGGTGTTCGCATCGGTCGAGCGGGTCCCGGTCGCCGCGGCGTCCATCGCGCAGGTTCACGCGGCGCGCCTCGTCGACGGGACGCCCGTCGTCGTGAAGATCCAGCGACCGCAGGTGGCGCGGCGCGTCACTCAGGACCTGGCCGTGATGGCCTGGCTGGCACCGCATCTGATCGGGCGTATCCCGGTGGCGGCGCTCGCCAACCCGCCGGCGCTGGTCGAGCTCTTCGCCGAGACGATCACCGAAGAGCTCGACTTCAGACTCGAGGCGGAGAACATGCTCGACATCGCCATGTCGTTCGCCGCGCTCGGCCAGCGCGACTTCGTGGTCCCGCGACCCCACCCGACGTTGGTGTCGCGCCGGATGCTGGTGATGGAGCGACTGGAGGGGTTCCGCTTTTCCGACGTCAGCGGCATGCGCTCGGCCGGCATCGACACGGAGGCTGTCGTGCGCGCCGGCATGATCGGGTTCCTCGAGGGCGCATTGATGCACGGCATCTTTCACGGCGACCTGCACGCAGGCAACCTCTTCGTGCTGCCGAGCGGGAAGATCGCGCTGCTCGACTTCGGCATCACCGGACGCTTGACCGAGCCGAAACGGCTGGCACTGCTCTCCATGCTCGTGGGTGCATCCAACAACGACGTGCCCGCACAGGTGGCGGCGATGCGCGACCTGGGCGCGCTCCCCGACGATGTGGACGTCGAGCACGTCATCGCGCAGCTGGGCCTCGACCGCCCGCCCATCGACCCCACCCAGCTCACCCCGGAGGAGCTCGTCGCCGAGATGCAGCGGTCCATCAAGGCGCTCCTCGCCCTTGGAGCGCGCATGCCGAAGGAGCTGGTGCTGTTCGTGAAGAACATGGTGTTCCTCGACGGGGCCATCGCCTCGCTCGCTCCGGACATCGACCTCTTCGCCGAGATCGAGTCGATCGCCCTCATGTTCGCCCAGAAGCACGGGGAGCGCATCGTGACCCAGCTCGGCCTCGAAGGCGATGCCGCCTGGGCTCCCGACATGAGCGGGATCCGGGCCGGATTCGGCCTCGACGACTCCACCCCGAGCCTCACCCACCGCGAGCTGCAGGCCCGTCGGGCGCAGGTACGCGAGAAGTTCGAGGACCCCGGGTTCCGAGCGCGGCGGGCCCGCCGCCGGCTGCGGCGCCGCGTGCGGGGCGCGTAGCGATCGACAGCGCCGCGCCCCGGGGGCGCCCGACCCAGGCAGCAGCGCCCCGGCCGGACCGCTCCGGGATCCCGGCCTCCGCGCCGGGCCGGTGGGAAACTGACGAGGTGGCAACGATCAGAGCGCTCACCGCCGAAGACTGGGAGGACTGGCGGGCGCTGTGGGCCGGCTACCTCGATTTCTACCGGACCGAGCTGCGTGACGAGACGAGCCGGTCGACCTTCGAGCGTCTCTGCGGCGGGACCGAGGCCATGTTCGGCCTGCTCGCCGTCGACGACGCCGGGCGGGGCATCGGCCTGGCCAACTGCGTGGTGCACCCTTCGACCTGGTCGCGTCGGCCGAAGTGTTACCTCGAGGACCTGTTCGTCGCGCCGACGGCGCGGGGCGGCGACGTCGGGCGGGCGCTGATGGAGGCGGTGAAGCACGCCGCGGCCGAGCGGGCGGCCGAGGACGTCTACTGGCACACCCAGCAGTACAACGGCCGCGCCCGCTCGCTCTACGACATCGTGGGGCGGCCGACCTCGTTCGTCGTCTACGAGATGTGAACGCTCGGCACTGAGACACCCTCCCCGTAAGGTCTCGGTGATGCTCATTCGGGACGGTCGGGACGGTCGGGACGGTCGGGCCAATCGGGTTCATCGGGACGAACGGGACGGTTCACGGCCCCGGGGCTGTTCACGACGGATCCCGGGCCCTGCCCCCGACGCCCGGTAGGGTCGGCCGGACCATGCCGTCGCGCCGCCGCAGCGCCACGTCCACTTCGAACTTCGGCGTGAGCCGGCGCGAGTCGCACGTGGCCGACGCGTTCTACGACCGCTTCGAGGCGCCCGAGCTGAGCGCGGACGAGCATGTGAACCCGCACGAGCCCGGGGTTCGGTGCCTCTGCGGCGACGCAAGGCGGATGGACGCCGTGGACGACGACTCGGTGGCCCTGGTCGTCACCTCCCCGCCCTACTTCGCCGGCAAGCAGTACGAGGAGGAGCTCGACCGCGAGGGCGTTCCAGGGTCCTACGTCGAGTACCTCGAGCTCCTGCGTGACGTCTTCGCCGAATGCAAGCGCGTGCTCGAGCCCGGTGGGCGGATCGCCGTCAACGTGGCCAACCTCGGGCGCAAGCCGTATCGCAGCCTCGCTGCGGACGTCATGGCGATCGTGCAGGACGACCTCCATCTCCTGCCGCGGGGTGAGATCGTGTGGCAGAAGGGAGAGGGCGCGAGCGGCTCGTGCGCCTGGGGGTCGTTCCGCTCGGCGGCCAACCCGGTGCTGCGCGACGTCACCGAACGTGTGGTCGTGGCGAGCAAGGGGCGCTTCGGGCGCGCCCTCAGCCCCAAGGCGCGGCGCGCCGCCGGGTTGCCCCACGAGAGCACCGTGGCCGCAGACGACTTCATGGCGCTCACACTCGACGTCTGGGACTTCCCGCCCGAGAGCGCAGTGCGGGTCCGCCACCCGGCTCCGTTCCCAGTGGAGCTTCCCCAACGCCTGATGGAGCTCTACACGTTCCGCGGCGACCTGGTGGTCGATCCTTTCTGCGGCTCGGGTTCGACGCTGATCGCGGCCCGGCGCTGTGGGCGCGACGCCGTGGGCTACGACCTCGACCCGGCGTACGTGGCGCTGGCGGAGCAACGACTCGCCGCGGACGCACCGGTGGACGGCGAGCCGCCGTCCGAGGTCGCGGGAGAGGGGGCGTCGGCGGCGGCGCTGGCCCGGACGGCGCTCGAGGCGGCGGGGTTCTCCGACGTACGCCCCAACACCCGCCTGCGGGGGATCGGTGTGGTCGTGAGCTTCTCGGCCCGTGGCGCGGGCGGGCGGGCGTGGTACTTCGACGTGGCCGGTGCGAACTCGGGGTACCGCGGAGGCATGGCGCGGGCGGAGACGGTATGGCGCGCGCTCGGCCGGGCTCACGTCATGGCGGCGCGGGGGTTCGCCCCGCTCATCGTCCTCACGACCCAGCTGCCCCGACCGGGAACCGAGGGAGACCGCGCTCTCCGCGCGGCAGGTCCGGGAGCGATCTTCGACGCCGTCGACCTCGCCTCGCCATCGGCACGGCAGCGCCTGCAGGCCTATGCGCGCGGGCGGGCCGCCGCGCCCCTGCCCGGCTTCTGGCCGGCCGCTGACGTCGCGCCGGGCTCCGTATGAAGCGATGAGCACGGTCGTCGCCTGTGCGGTCGTGCGCGACGATCCGCCGCGGGTGTTCGTGGCCGAGGATCTCGCCACCTTGAACTGGGTACTCGCTTGTCAGCTCGTGGCCAACACCCCGGGCGGCGAGCTGGCAGCGGGCGAGCGCGACGCGCTGCGCCGGGCGCTACGCGAGGAGCGCTGGGGGGACGCGGTGTTCGAGTTCATCTCGCGCACGGGTGTAGCGGTGGACGTGTACGAGAGCACGGAACTTCACGTGGCGGCAGAAGCGGACGTCGGGCCGCTCGAGCTGCAGCTCACCCCGCTGTTCGTGGACTGACGGGCGGAAATGCCGAGCGATCGCACCATGGTGACCGAGCTCGGTACCGCTCTCGGCATGCTGGGAGGCGCCACGGTGGACGAGGCGCTGAAGTAGCGCTCGGCCGTGATGCACAGCCTCTCCCCCGAGCGGTGGAGCCACCTACACCAGCTGCGCGACGGCGGCGCGTTCGACGCCGAGTTCCACGCTGCATGGGAGAACGGGCGGGCCTTCCTGGCCGCCGCCGACGGCCTGCGCCGGCGGTTGCCGCGGGTGGTCGAATGGAAGGGGACCATGCGGGCGCCCGGCGACGAGGTGGCGCCCGTGGACCTGCGGGTGGACCACGTGTACCTGATCAGCTGCAAGTACCTGTCGGACATCCTGTTCAACATGTCGCCGTCGCACGTGTTCGACGACCTGCTCGTCGGCGGTGGAGGACGGGGCGGTCGGAAGGCCGGGGGGACGTCGGCGGAAGCGGGCTCTCGGACGGGACGGGCCGCGGCGGAGGTGATTGGTACGCCGAAGTGGCTCCCGCCGAGTACCAGGCGCTCTACGACGAGGTGCGGGCGGCCGTCCACGCAGCCGGCAATTCGCGCCTGCCTCCTGTCCCGGTCCGGGCCCGCACCGGAGCGGGCGGCAGGCGGGAGCGTCCGGGCACGGGCACGAGCACGGCGCGCCGCGCTCCCGGGACTGGGCGACGCCGGGGGGCACGGCGGTCGTCGGGGCGGAGCATGTGGGTCCGGTGGAGAGTCGGCGACCTCGATGGCAGACCGGACGCCCGCGTCCTCGCGAGCGGCACTGAGCGGGCCTGCCGACGCGGGCGGTCGACCTCTCGGTGGAGCAGCGCGAGGCGCTCGCGGCCTGGCTCAAGAGTGGGTGGCCCGGCGCTGCGAAGGAGGCCTACCAGACCCTCTCGGACAGGGTCTCGTTCATGTCCGTCCGGCGCTGGGAATCGGCCATGGATCGGCACGGCGGCACCGGCGAGGCCATGCTGTGGCGCCTGCTGCGGATGGGGAGCGCCCCGTACTTCGTCCTCGGTTCGTCGGCCACCCGCTCGCTCCGCCTGCGCATCGCCACGCCGTGGGACTGGCGCCAACACTTCTCCCTGATCGCCGTGTTCATGACCGAACAGCGAGGCGGCCAGCCGCGCGTGGGCTGGGAGGCAGTGGTGAGGGACCGGGCCACCTACGAGGTGCACGAGCTGGCCGGCCACATTGAGGTGCGATGGAGTCACGGCCGGTTCGGCGGGCCGCCCGAAGCCAAGGGGTACCTGGACACTCGGCATCACCTCGTGCCCGGATACTTCGCCCTGCGGTGACCCCGGCACCGCCGCGAGCGCCAGGGGACGGATTCGACCCGGCGTCAGTGGCTCCTCCCCTGCACGTACCGGAACTTTCCGCCGGGCCGGTGGTGTTGCGACCCTTCGAGCTCTCGGACCTCGGCCTCGTGCGCACGGCGGCGAGGCAACCCGACATCGTGGCCGTCTCGTCGGTGCCCCGCGACGACAGCGAGCACGCCGGGCTCGATTTCATTGAGCGCCAGCACCGGCGCGCCCGGCTCGGCGACGGCTACTCGTTCGTCATCGCCCTCGCCGCGCAGCAGACGCGAGGCGTGGGCTCCATCGGGCTGTGGCTCCAGGAGATAGAGAGCGGGCGGGCCTCGGTCGGCTACTGGATACTGGCCGAAGCGAGAGGCCGCGACCTCGCAGCCTGGGCGTTGCGCGCCGTCGTGTCGTTCGCCTTCGTCCAGCTCGCCATCCCGCGCCTGCATCTCTTCGTGGAGCCGTGGAACGTGGCGTCGGCCCGAACGGCCGAGGCGGCGGGATTCAGGCGTGAAGCCCTGCTCCGCGACTGGGAGCGGATCGACGGGGAGCAGCGCGACGCCGAGAGCTTCGCCCTCCTCTGTCGCGAGTGGGACCCGGGCGGCTGAAATTCGCAGGAGGTGAGCGGTCGCCCGCGGAGTCACAGAGCCTGGGTGGAGCGGGGCGAGACCGCCATGGGAGGCTGGGCGGCCTCGGCCGGTCCGGCGGGGGATTCACGACGGGAGGGACGCAGATGCTGGTGCTGGTCGAGGTTGCGGAAGGCGTGGCGACGGTCACGCTGAACCGGCCCGAGGCGAGGAATGCCATTTCGGCCGAGCTCAACCGCGAGCTCGACGCCACGATCGTCGAGCTCGACGGGCGTGCCGACGTCGGCTGCATGATCTTGACCGGGACGGACCCCGCCTTCTGCGCCGGCATGGACCTCAAGTCGCTGGCCACCCAGGATCGATCGGACCTGCGCGAGCGAATGAACGCCCAACTCGAGCACTTCGGGATCATCCCTCCACGCCACACCCCCATGATCGGCGCCGTCAACGGGTCGACGGTCACCGGGGGGCTGGAGCTCGCGCTCTCGTGCGACTTCCTGATCGCGTCGGAGCGGGCGCGCTTTGCCGACACCCACGCCAGGGTGGGCGCCATGCCCGGCGCGGGCCTTACCATCCGGTTGCCCCAGCTGATCGGGATCGACCGGGCGCGGCGCATGAGCTTCACCGGAGACTTCATCGACGCCGAGACGGCGCTGGCGTGGGGGCTGGTGGTCGAGGTGGTGCCCCACGAGAACCTCCTGGCGCGCGCCCGGGAGCTCGCTGCCGCCGTGGTCTCCATCCCGTCCGAGAACGTGCGCGAGGTCCGCCGAATGTACGAGGACGTGAGCGCGCTGGCCGGGCCCGAGGCGTGGCAGGCGGAAGCGGCGTGGGCGCGCCAGTGGATGGCGGACCGCTTCGACCAGTCCCGACTGGCCGGAGAGCGCGAGCGCATCATGGCCCGCGGCCGTGACCAGGCCGCAGCCGGGTCCGAGACCCCGGTGCCCGGCGACGACGCCGGGTGAGGGTGTACGCGGGCATGGACCCGCGGCTCGACCTGGCCGACGTGGCGGCGCACGCGACGAGGGTGGAGCGCCTCGGCTACGACGGCCTCCACGTGGCCGAGACGGTGCACGACGCCATGACGGTCGCCGCCTTGGCGGTCGAGCACACCGATCGCATCGTCGTGCGCACGAGCGTCGCCCTGGCCTTCGTCCGCAGCCCGACCCTGCTGGCCTATGCGGCCTGGGACCTCTCCAAGCTGAGCGGGGGGAGGTTCGAGCTGGGGCTGGGGACGCAGATCCGCCAGAACATCGAGGAGCGCTACGCGGTGCCCTTCGGGGAAGACCCGGTAGGCCGGCTGGGAAGCTACGTCGGCGCCGTGAGGGCGGCGTTCGCCGCGTTCGCCACGGGCGCGGCACCTCACTACGAGAGCGCTCACTACCGGGTGACGCGCATGCAGCCGTTCTTCAACCCTGGACCCGACACCGACACGATGGCGCCGCCGATCTACCTCGGAGGGGTGCAGCACCGCGCCTGCGCGCTGGCGGGCGCCGTCGCTGACGGGTTCGTGACCCATCCGACCAACTCGAATCCGCGCTACCTGCTCGAGCGGTGCCTGCCTGCCCTGGCCGAGGGCGCGGAACATGCGGGACGCGACCTGCGGCGCGACGGTTTTGAGCTGGTCGTCGGCACGAGCGTCGTGACCGGCAGGACGAGCGACGCCGTCCTCACCGAGCGCGAACACCAGCGCCGGCTGCTGGCCTTCTTGTACTCGACGCCGGCGTACGCTCCGACGCTCGAGCTCTACGGGTGGGACGACCTCGGTCCACGGCTGCGCGACCTGATCCGCCACGACCGCTGGGACGACCTCGGCCGCGTCCTCTCCGACGAGGTGCTCGACGAGCTGGTGCCGTGCGGGACCTTCGACGAGCTCCCCGGCCTGTTGCTGGAACGCTTCGCCGGGCTCGGTCAGGGGATCACCGTCGGGGTGCCGGCCGACCCGGCGGACGACGACGCGTTCGGGGCCGTGGTCGCCGCCATCCGAGAGGGGTGAGCGAGGCCCGGCCGTGGCGATCCCGCAGCATGAGCTCTCGACCGGTCGCCGGGGTTCACCCCGCCATGGGGAAGATGAGCTCCTCTCCGGCCATGGCCTCGACTGCAGCGGCTCGATCGGACTCTCCCATCCCGTCGTAGCGCTCCGCGGCCGCCAGCACCCGGGCCAACAGCGCAATGTCGCCGGGGGTGCAGAAGGCGTGGACGCCCGGTGTCGAGAGCGCGAAGTGCACGCCGCGGTCGATGTCGTCGTCGTTGCCCTGCGGCTCGTACCACGAGGAGGCCCACCGCTCCGCGGTGGCAGGGCTCCCCGCCACCGCGTCGGCCAGGGGGCGGCCGTCGCGCCACCGCCGCCTCGCCACCGCCTTGATCGCCATCACTCCGACGTCCCGCTCGGCGCACACCGCGAGCAGCTCCTCGGCCGGTTCGCGGTACTCGGCTCGTGACCACAGCGCGGGGTAGACGGGAAACATGACGGTATCGAGGTCGAAGCGGCGCAGGGCCTCGAGGTGGGCGAGCGGCACCTCGAGGTCGTGGCCGGTGATGCCGGCAAAACGGGTGTGGCCGCGCTCGCGCAGTTCCAGAATGCGCTCGATCGCGGCCGAGCGCCGGTCCAGCTCGGCGACGGAGGTCACGGCATGGGCCTGGTAGAGATCGAGCACCTCGGCGTGCAGCAGCCGACGCGTGGTGTCGAACTGATCGGTCACCCCGTCTGGGTTGGCGCGCAGGGTCTTGCCGGCGACGAAGAGTCGGTCCCGCAGTTCGGCCAGGTGCGCCCCGACCACCGACTCGGCCGCGCCGTACTGTGGCGCGATGTCGAGGTGGTTCACCCCCTGCTCGAGGGCCAGGCGCAGCCAGTCACCGGCCTCGTCCACCGAGGCGGCCCAGCAAGCGGCGCCACCGAGGACGGCGACGCTGCTGTGGTGGCCGGTGCGGCCCAACCGACGGCGTTCCATGACGACTCCGACTCCGACCCGGTCCCCGACTCAGCCGGCGCTCGCCTCTTCGGACTTCAGGGCCAGCACGTTGAACACGGCGCCGATGTTGTCCGCGATGACGGCGAATCGCCCCGGTTCGATGTCGGCCGGCCCCATGTAGACAACGCCCCCGAGCTCCTTGGCCTTGGCCACGGTGGCGTCGGTGTCGCTGACGACGAAGTACACACCCCAATTGGGCGGCATGTCGGCCGGCATTTCGGGCGTCTTCAGCATCATGCCGCCGATCGACTTCCCGCCCAGCTTCCATTCCGTGTACGCGGGAGGGCCTCCCGGGGGGCCCTGGTCCTCGGCGTCCCAGCCGAATACTGCGTTGTAGAACGCTTTCGACTTGTCGAGATCGGTCGTGATGAGCTCGTTCCACCCGAAGGTCCCGGGCTCGTTCGCCAACTGAGCACCTGTATGCAACTTGGGCTGCCACAGCCCGATGACCGCGCCGAGCGGGTCGGCGAAGATCGCCATGCGCCCGACGTCCATGACATCCATGGGCTCGACGAAGACACTGCCGCCGGCCGCCTTCGCTTTGGCGATCGTGTCATCGGCGCTGTCCACGTTGACGTAGGTCATCCACGCCGGCGGGAAATCGGGGTTCATCTGCGGCCCGAGCCCGGCCACTGTCTTGCCATTGAGCTCGCAGACCGAATAGCCGCCCGCCTCGGGAGGTCCCTCGGGGCAGGTCCACCCGAAGAGCCCGCCGTAGAACTCCTTGGACTTGGCGAGATCCGGACTGCTCAGGTCGACCCACGAGGGCACCCCGTCGTCGTAGCGCTCGAACTCCACCGTGCTACCTCCTTCTCGTGCGTTCCGTGCCTGCGTGCCCCACCCAGTCCCCCACCGTTTCCGACGCTACCTCCTCGGTCGCCCATCCGCACCGGCCGGAGTGAAAGGATCAGCGGGATGACACAGCGGTGTGGAACCAGGTGACTGCGGGCCCGATCGGCTCCCGTGTGGAGCAATTCGCCCAGGCTGTGGCCGAGCGCGTGGTCTCGCTGGTCCTCGATGCCATCGACATCAACGCCATCATCGACCGGGTCGATCTGGAGCGCGTCATTGAGAAGATCGACCTGAACAAGGTGGTCAGCGAGGTCGACATCGATGGCATCATCGACCGGGTCGACCTGAACCAGGTGATCGAACGGGTCGACCTCGAGAAGGTGATCGACAAGCTCGACATCAACGCCATCATCGAGAAGATCGACATCGACGCGCTGGTGGAGCACACCGAGATCGGGTCGATCATCGCCCATTCGACCACCGGGGTGCTGACCGAGGTCCTCGACGTGATCAGGTCCCAGGGCGTGGGCCTCGACGACTTCTTCCTGCGATGGGGCAACCGGCTGGTCGGGCGGGGTGGCCGAGTGAAGGGCTGGCCCGACGGCCCTCCGCTGCTGGTCGAGCAGGTCCCTGCGTGACCACCGTGCCGGTGCCACCGGCCGCGCTCACGGTCGGCCGCCAGGGCCACTACGCCGGCGCGGTCAGCCGCCTGATCGCCTTCGCCGCGGACGTCGGGGTGGCATGGGGCCTCTACGCCATCGGCGGCGCGCTTTGGGACACGGCGCAGAAGTTGGTCACCGGACACAGCTACACGCTGCTGAACCACCGGATCCTCTCCCTCTGCATCCTGGTCGGCTGGTTGTTCTTCTACTTCAGCTATCAGTGGGCGGTCAGCGGCAAGACGCTCGGCATGGCCATCTTCGGACTCCAGGTCGTGACCGCCGAGGGCCACCCGATCGGCCGGCGCCAGGCCGTGCTCCGCACCCTCGGCCTCGGTCTCACGCTGCTGACGCTCGGCATTGGATTCCTGGGCATCGTCTACCAGCGCGAGCGCCGTGCCCTCGACGACTTCGTCGCCGGGACGGCCGTCGTCTACGACTGGGACGCCCGGGCGGCCCGGCTCCGATGGTTGGCCCGCAAGGAGAGTGCCCACAGGCAAGCCAAGGCGGAACGGGAGGACCCGGCGGCCTGAACCGGGAGGACAGGGAGGCCCTGAACCGGGCGGACCCGGCGGCCTGAACCGGGCCGAGCAGATCGGCGCCGTCGTGCCGGGCCATGGCGCCTACCATCCCGGGCCATGTCCTTCACCGAAGTCACCCGGCCCCACCCGCACGTCGCCGTCGTCACGCTGAATCGGCCCGAGCGAATGAACGCCATGGCCTTCGACGTCATGATCCCCTTTCGCGATGCGCTCCGCGACATCGGGAGTGACAACGACGTGAGGATCGTCGTCATCACGGGAGCGGGGCGCGGCTTCTGTTCCGGCGCCGACCACGAAAACCCCGGGACGATGCCCAACATGGAGGGCCTGACCTTGCCCACGATCGCGCTGCGCTCCATGGAGATGCTCGACGACGTGATCGCTACTATCCGCCGGCTCCACCAGCCGGTCATCGCCGCGGTCAATGGCGCGGCGATCGGTGGAGGATTCTGCCTCGCACTGGCGGCCGACGTGCGCGTCGCCACCGACGACGCCTACTTCCGGGCGGCGGGGATCAACAACGGGCTCACCGCGGCGGAGCTCGGGCTCAGTTTTCTCCTCCCCCGCGCTGTGGGCCATTCGCGCGCTGCGGAGATCATGCTCACCGGGCGCGACATCGACGCTGCGGAGGCCGACCGTATCGGACTGGTGTCGAGCGTCGTGCCCCGGGAGTCGCTCCTTCCCGCGTGCTTCGAGCTGGCCGACCGTATCAACGGCTGGAGCCGTGCCGGGGTGGAGCTGACCAAGCGTGCGCTGTGGAACAGCCTCGATGCCAGCAGTCTGCAGTCGCACATGGACGCGGAGGGGACGGCCCAGCTCTTCGTCCGCATCACCACCCGCAACTTCGAGGAATCCGTGGCCGCCCGCAAGGAGCGGCGTACTCCGGTCTTCAACGACTGATCGGATTTGCCGACCGGATGGGGCCGACCGGACTACCGGGCCCTCAGCGCGAATTGACCAGCGAGGTCGCCGCCATTTCGAGGTATTCGCGGAAGGCGGCCGCGTCCTCAGCCGTTATCCGTTGCTCCTGTTCCAGTCCGCTCAACGCGCCCAGCATGTGGTGCAACCACGCGTCGCGCTCGACCACACCGATCACGAACGGGACGTGGCGCATCCTCAGCCTCGGGTGCCCACGCTGATCGCTGTACGTCGTGGGTCCACCCCAGTACTGTGCGAGGAACAGCGCCAGGTGGCGGGACGACTCGGACAGATCGTCGGGGTAGAGCGGTCGCAGGAGCGGGTCCCCCGCCACGCCGAGGTAGAACCGGTTCACCAGGTCGACGAAGAAGGGCTCACCTCCGACCCGGTCGTACAGCGCGTCCACTGCGCTGAGAGTAGAGGTTTAGACTGCGCACCGTTTCGCGGCCGTAGTTCAATGGTAGAACCTCAGCCTTCCAAGCTGATGATGCCGGTTCGATCCCGGTCGGCCGCTCTCCATTTGGGTCCAGCTCAGGGCGTTGCCGGGCTTCGTCTGCATTCGCGTCGAGTCGTTCATCCCGCGGGCCATTCCCGAGAGCCATCGTGCGCGCCGACTCGGCAAGTCCCGACAAAGCCGCAGCGATGGCGGCTTCTCTGTCGGCGGTGGCCTGTTGATAGCGCCGGGCGGGGGTCCGGGCTCGCATGCCCCGCACGTGCCATCAGCGCCCAGGTCGTCGCGCCCTGTGTGGCCGCCCACGTGAGTGCCGCACCTCTGAGGTCGAGAAAGTGAATCTCCCGGCGTCCCAAGGCGCCTCGGGCGGCCCTCCAGGCTGCGTCGAGAGGATGACGGCAGGGGCGGCCGCTCCTCCTCGCCGACGAGGGGAAGTGACGACTCTCGGGGTGTACAAATGGCAGCGGGTCGTCAATCCCGCTCATCTCGCAAACCATTGCCAAGACCCGTTGTGAGCGCCGATTCCGCTCCCCAGGACACGGCGGCAGCCGAACTACGGCATCACGATGGCTCAGTTCGAGTCCTCCGCCTTGAACATTTGCAGAGTCGTCCAGCATTGCATGCAGTACACGACGTGGATCGACATCGGACCAGCCCGCCCAGCGTCAGGATCGACTTCGATCGTCCGAAATCGAGCCTCGCTGCTTACGCTCGCACGACAGCGCGGACAGAGCGGCTCGGCGGCCTCCGGCCGGCTTCTTGCAGCGCCATGGACCTCTTGGATTCCGCTCGACTGTGGTTCTCGTCGACCCGATATGAGCGTCATCACCTCTTGGCGTACACGTCCGACGTCCGCTCCGAGGCCAACGAGAACGGTGGCGGCTACTCCCTCGCCTTCGCGCACGAGCCCCAGGAGAATGTGCTCGGTTCCGATATAGCTGTCATTGAGCGTCAGCGCCTCTCGCAGCGAGAGCTCGAGGACCTTTTTGGCTCGCGGAGTGAAGGGAGGGGAACCGCTCGGCGCGGCGCCAGCGCTACCGATCGTCTCTTCGACCTTCTCGCGCACGGCGTCGAGTGTGATTCCTAGCGATTTGAGCGCTTGCGCCCCGATCCCCTCGCCCTCGCCGATCACGCCTAGAAGCAGGTGCTCGGTGCCGATGAAGCTGTGATTGAGCAGGCGCGCCTCCTCTTGCGCGAGGACGAGCACTCTCCTCGTCCGGTCGGTAAAGCGTTCGAACACGTTTCTAGGGTACCGTCCGGGACTCCGAACGGTCGGGTCCCGGGGACAGCTGGGCCGGCGCGAGCATCCACCGCTCGTAGGTGACGACGACGAATTCGATGGTCACGTTCACCTCGACCAGCCAATAGCGGTACGGATAGCCCTTCTCAATCTCCGACGAGCCACGAATCGACCTGCTGCCCATCTCGCGGCGACCCGCACGCCGGTCGTGAACGAGAACGAGACCTTCAAGAGCACGGCCCTCCGCCCAGGAATCGATCTCAATGGAGCGATCCAAAGGGCAGTCAAGTCGCTCACTCCTTGTGAGTGATCTGCGCCTCGAGCTTTCGGAGAATGTCCTCGAATGGTGGCGGATGGCGGGCTGTTCACTCGTCTGACGGAGCAGAAGAGCGCGCCAGGGCCGAAGCCTTCGAAACAGGTACCCCCGAATTCTGATTTTCTTCGCATGTCCGATGACCGTCGGACGCGCCCATCACTTAGGCGCCACCGGCCGAGCCGTAGAAGCCGGCGTCACCGAAGGCGAAGATCCCGCCGTCGGAGGCCACCAGCCAGTAGCCGTTACCGCCCCAGGTCGTCGCCATGCCCACAACCGGTCGATTCAGGTGCAGGCTCCCCGTCGAGCCGTAGAAGCCGGCGTCACCGAAGGTGAAGATCCCGCCGTCGGAGGCCACCAGCCAGTAACCCCGGACGCCGGGAGTGGCGCCCATGCCGACGACCGGCTGATTCAGGTGCAGGCTCCCTGCCGAGCCGTAGAAGCTGGCGTCACCGAAGGCGAAGATCCCGCCGTCGGACGCCACGAGCCAGTAACCGCGACCATCGGCAGTGGCGGCCATGCCCACGACCGGCTGATTCAGGAGCAGGCCTCCTGTCGAGCCGTAGAAGCCGGCGTCGCCGAAGGCGAAGATCCCGCCGTCGGACGCGACCAGCCAATAACCGCGACCATCGGGTGTGGCGGCCATGCCGACGACGGGCTGATTCAGGCGGAGGCTCCCCGTCGAGCCATAGAAGCCGGCGTCGCCGTAGCTGAAGACCCCGCCGTCGGACGCGACCAGCCAGTACCCGCCGCCTCGGGGTGTAGCCGCCATGCCCACGACGGGTTTATTCAGCGGCGTGCCTCCCGCCGAGCCGTAGAAGCCGGCGTCGCCGTAACTGAAGACCCCGCCGTCGGACGCGACCAGCCAGTATCCGCCGCCGTCGGGTGTGGCGGCCATGCCCACTGCTGGCTTGTTGAGCATGACGCCGCCGGGGCCAGGCGGCGAGGCGGGGGGCGTCCAGCCCGCTGTCTGCCGCAGCAATTGCAAGTTCACCTGCGCCGCATCAACCTTGATGGCCCGATAGATGACGTCGCCGTCGGCGAAGCGGATGTCGCAGAGCACCTTCCCACTGCCGTCGACCTCCGTGAAGCCGGACGGAAAGCCCGAGATGCCCCAGCCGATGATGCTGCTGCCGGAACCGATGTCGTTGGCGGCGTCTGGCATCCTGCGGAAACTGCCTGTGGCCCCGACCGACAGGCCCTCGGGCTGGACGTATTGCCAGTCGGGCGTCGCCGTGTCCGCCCCGATGTCGAGTGCATATTCGACGCCGCGTGCCGCACCGACACAACCCGTGTGGTCGTCGAACACGCTCACGTCCTCGACCGCCGGGTTCGGGGTAGGGACGAAGCGGGCGTCGTGCTGACCACAGAATTGCGTCTCGCTGTCACCCGTGATGCTGAGATGCTGCGCCGGCACTTCCTGCGCCACCTCGGGGTCATGCGAAGTGAACGCCGTGCCACCCAACTTCCAGATGACGTCGCCTGTGGCGCGGTCGATCAGGAAGACGGCATTCAGGTGCCGCATGGACACCAGCACGTCGCCGAAGTACGGGCTCGACGGGTCTTCGTCTACCGCGACCGAATTGCAGTGGTAGATGTCAGCCGCCGCCACGCCGTCGGGGGAAAACAGGCCCCAGGCGGGACCGGCAAACGGCAGCCCGGTCGCGGTGTTGACCTCGTCCAGCCCGATGTGCGTCGCGGCATCCCAGGTCCAGACGGCATGATTGCTCGCGTTCACCTCCTGGACCACGCAGTCGACGACCGTGTTGTTCGCTTCCGACGCGGGCACCCGCACCTGGGTGTTGCCGTCGCGGCCGTTGCCCAGGGTGGAAAGGTCCTTCGTTACGAGCGGGGTCGAGATCATCATGCGGTCACCGTTGGGTAGAGGCGTGAGCTCGTGCGGGTCGGTGGGCGGCACCGCGGCTGGGAGCGGCGCGATGGTCGTCTGCGTGTCGAGGTCGAACCCGGTGTAGACGCTGGGGTTGTCTCCAACTCCGAATCCAAGGCTGGTGGCCGACGTCCAGGCGATGGTGTCGTTGCTGAGCGGCTCGACGTTGATCGCACCCGCCATGCCCGCCGGGCCAGTCGGGACCTTCTGGTACCACACCGGGACTCCGTTCCCGTTGAGCACCATGGCGTAGTAGGCGCCGTCGGTGCTCGTGATATTGCCTGTGAAGTAGTAGCCAGGCGTCCACCCCGGCGATTCCGGTCCGGCCTGGTTGACCCGGAGGGTGGGGAAGTCCGGCGGGAGGCAGCGCACCCAGTACTGAACCGTACCGGGAACGCCGCCTGGGCTCGGCGCCGAGATCACGATCGCTTGGTTCGGGATCACGTCGAGCGAGATGTCGACAGTCGTGCCGAAGACCTCTGATCCCTGCTGGTTCGTCGACACCGTGATCGGTCCCCCGTTTCCGGTGAGCGTGAGGGAGACGACGTTCGAACCGGCCTGACACAGCACGTCATAATCCGTGGTCGCCGGCGAGAAGACCGGATTCAAGGCGTACGGAGAGGCAACTCCGAGTCCGCCCAGAGACGCACCCGCCACCGAGACCGTCGCAAAGGAGGGGATCGCCGCCGCTGCTGGGGATGCGGTCGACATCGACGCTGCCCCAGAGAGTCCGAGTCCCGCCAGCAGGCAGAGCACCAGGGACAGCATGGTGCAGGCACGCCCTGACATCCGTCCCCCTTTCGTCGGCTGCACCTTACGCAACCAGCCTTGGACGAATGTGGATGTCGGGCCGGAGGGAGGACCACTTGCTGCTCCCCCCATAGTCCGCTCCGCTGGCAACCCGTTGTGCCTTGTCGGGTCGGGCTCAGCAGCCGGACAAGGGGGCCACCGCAGTCAAGGCAAAATGGTCGGCGTGAGCTTTGAGAGTGCGAGCGCCGAGCTCTACCGCTTGGCCCCGAATGACTTCACGGCCGCTCGGAACGCAAAGATGTCGGAGGCTCGCCAGTCTGGCAACACAGCGCTCGCCGCCTCACTGAAGAAGTTGCGCAAACCCACCGTTGGCGCTTGGCTCGTCAACCTTTTAGCCCAAGAACGGCCTCAAGACCTCGAGCGTTTGATCAGCTTGGGCGCAGAACTCCGAAGAGGCCAACACGGTGCTGACGGTGAAGTGATCCGTCGCGTCTCGAAGAAGAAGCACGATGTCGTCGCCGAACTGCTCGCAGAAGCCACATTGATGGCGGGCAGCCGGGGGCAGCCTGTTTCAGAGGCGGCTGCGATGGATCTCGAGGCGACCCTCGACGCCGCCTTCGCCGATCCGAAAGCCGCCGAATCCGTACGGGCTGGTCTCCTGACCACCGGGTTGCGCTATTCCGGCCTTGGGCTAGCCGACCCTGGTTCCGAGGCCCCTGATCGTGCCGCGAAAGTTGAACGATCCGGCGTGGCAATAGCTGCGGCAAAACGCGACCTCGACTTGGCCAACCGCGAGGCGGCACGCGCCGAAGCTGAAGTCGAAATGGCTCGTCATGCCGTTGCAACGGCTGAAAACGATCTCAAAGGACTTAAGGCAGCTGCAGCACTCGCCGTCCGCCGAGCGACTGACGCGCGCAAGAGGGTTGCTTCGGCGAAAAAGAAGGTGACGTGACGCGATAGCGACGGGTCACGTCTTCTGGATCTTCCCAAGTATCACAATGAGCCCTACTTCTGGTAACCGCCGGATGCGAAGAGCGATGTCCGTCACCGAATCGCGTCACAACTCGTCACCCAATCGACGAGCGGTTTTTGACAACCCATCGCTCGGCCGGCGTGACAGCTCAAGCACCGCGTATACATCATTTCTGGGGAACGAGCAAAGTTCTTCGGGTTGCACCATGGAGCCGGAACGACTAGACGATGTTCCTTCGTGATAGTCGAGAAGTGTCGGACGACGAAGCCTGCGCTCCGATGGGGAGTGCGAAAGCTCGCAGGTGTCGGAATGGGGATGGTGAGCCTGACCCTGGGAACCGCGATCACCGCAACGGTGGTCGCGGCTCCGGGACCCGCCGTTGCCGACCAAGTGTCCGACCTGAAGGTGCAGGCGGCCCAGATCGCCCAAGATCTCGTGCTGGAACAGCTTCAGATCGGCGCTTACCAACAGCAGTACGACGTCGACGTCGCCAAGGTCCAACGGGTCGAAGCGGAGATCCGATCGCGTGAGATCCAGATCCAAGTCGACGTCAGGCGGGTGAGACGCGATCGCAAACGGCTCGAGACTGAAGCGGTGTCGGCCTACATACATATGTACCCAGAGCTCAACGGGTCCTCGGCCGCAATGTTCGAGGGGAACCAGAACGCCACGCTTGCGAGAGGTGTATACGAAGAAGTGGCAAGCGGTGACATCACCCTCACCATCGACGTTCTTCATACCGACAACAACGAATTACATGGCGAACGTGCCACGCTCGAACGACAAGAGACACAGGACCAGGCGACGACCAACCAGGAGGCAGTGCTGGCGAAAGCCGCACGCCAAACCGGAGCCGAGCTCCAGTCCAAGCAGTCCCAGATCACGGGCGAGCTCGCCGTCGCCGTGGCCCAGCAGCAGGCAGCACAGGCTGCGGCTGCTGCAGCGGCTGTCCGCGCGGCACAGGCTGCGGCTGCGGCGTCCGCTGCGCCCACCTCATTCCCGGCGAGCGGGACGACGTCGAGCACAACTCAATCTGCGCCTCCCTCCACCACGTCCACGACGGCACAGGGGAACGCCGCCAGCACTTCGTCCGGCGACCCTGCCCTGCCTCCCTTTCTCCAATGCGTTCTGCAGGCTGAGTCAGGCGGCAACTACGCCGCGGTCTCGCCGGGAGGCACGTACATGGGTGGTTTCCAGTTCAGCCAGGCCACGTGGAACGAAGCGGCCCAGCTTGCCGGCATGCCGCAGCTCATCAACGTCCCCCCGAACAAGGCGACTCCGGCCGAACAGGACGACCTCGCGATCGCGCTCTACGATGCCGACGGCGAGCAGTCCTGGAACGACTCCTGTCGGACCAACTGACAATCCGCGCACTTCGCCTCCCGGCGGTGAAACAGCACGTCAATGCAGGCCGCCGTACTGCGGTGCCGTATCCCCGTTGAGCGTGCTTTTCGGATTCGGAGGTTCAGGGCACGTCGAATGGCTCGTCCGAGGATGCTTCGCTCTCGCCTTGAAAGCGCTTCAACCAATCGCCCAACTGCCTGCCGAGACCTTGGACGCCGCCCGCAGTGCGTTCGAGAACTCCGGAGAACCGTTCCCGGTAGTGGATCACCGCAGCATCGAACTCTGCCGACGGAGGGGATTCGTCGCCGCGCCGTACGTATTCTCCGCTCATGATTCGATCGAATTCCCCGGAACGGACCCAGGTATTGAGTTCCTTGACACGACGAACCGCGACGGGATGAGTGAGGCTCAACTCAGACCAGAAACGTGCTTGGCGAGAGAAGAGGTCCTCTTCGTCTTCGTAGGCGTCAGCCTGCTCCAAGAAGGCGTCAAAGTTCATTCCGGGTAGAGCACCACCGGCCAGACGCATCAGCACGTGACACGGAACGAGCGGATCCCCCATCACCAGCGCAGCCGCTCTATCCGAGGACATCTCGGCGGCCCGTGCCCATTCGAGCAGCGCGTAATACATGCCTCGCACCGGGAGCCCGAGGAGCAGTGACTTGGGAAGCGCGCCCTTCATGAACTGATGGAGGAGCACCAGTGCAGTGGTGTAATAAGTGTGTTCGGAGAGCACGTGCCCGACTTCATGGCCGAGCACTGCTTGGGTTTCCGGCGGTGTGTACGAGCTGATGAGAGACGAGTTGACGACGACGATCGGCGTCTTCGCGCCGATGGCCATGGCGTTCACCTCCGGGTCATTGATCACATAGAGATCCGGAGTACGATCGAGATCCAGAATCGAGATGCACTCGACATACTGCTCCCAGACCTGCGGGATCTGGTGCTCGCCGAGGCGGACCGCATTTCCAATGACGATCTGGCGCGTACGCCTTTCGTGACCCAAATCGGTGAGCCTTTTCACAACCGTGTCGAGAAGCGGCACCGCGTGCAAGGCAGACGTTGCGGCACGGTCAGCGGGGTGCTCGTATGCCTTCGGGCTGATGCCTTTGAAATGGCGCGTCAGTTCAGCTGTCACTGCAACCCATTCGCTCTCGTTCTGATGAATCCTACGAGATGAAGGCGCCCAAATCTGTACGATGCCAGGCCCCCGGGAGAGCTCACCGGCGGACCGGTGTCTAGTGGAAACGCCGTCGCCGTTCCAGCTCGGCGCCTGTAGGGGGAGACCCCGGCGGGGCACCGGCCAGATTGGCAGCGATCGCGTCCCGCACCAGGAAGACCGCGAATTCGACATCCGCGGCCGATTCGACTCTGACTTCGAGCCAATCCGACGAGGCGGATCGAAGCGCGATCCTGGCGTCGCGCTGCAGTCCAGATCGCCGGCTGCGAATGACCTTCTTGGTGAGGCGCACGTCGAGGGTTCGATCGTTGTCTCCGTGAGCCACCTCTCGCGTACCGACCCAGATAGCGGGCCCGGGGGAAAACGATCCCTCCCCGATCACGGCGTTATCCAAATCCGCGAGTCGCCGGAACAACTCTTCCATCATGGTGGCGAATCTAGAACTCGGACTGCGGTTGTGTGTCGCCGGCGCACGGAGGCCGCGCCATTGGGTGATTGTGAAGACCGGACCCGCCCACTTCACGCCTGTTGATCATTAAGACCGACGCGTCATCGGAGTTCCGTCCACTCCGACCTGCGTGGCATTTGCGGTATCACCAGGTCGATCGGCAGCAAAATGGTAGCCACTTGGCTGAGAGAACTCGGTCACCAGGCTGAAGCGGTCCGCTCGGAGCAAGGTGTGACGCCACTCAATTGCTTGGTCGTTCCGGCACCCGAGACGTTCGATCACGAAGGCGGCATGGCGCGATGACATTGCGAGTGTCTCTCGGTCCCCCTTGTCCGGCACGATGGCACGGATCGTTTCCCTGCCACCGGTCATTGAGATGTCGACGTGTTTGGCCAACTCCTCGTACAACGCGGTGTGGGAGAAGTCCACCTTGAGCAGAGGCCTCCCAATGGTGGCCGGCATCCACACACGATCGAGCGCCAGTGGCGTCCCGTCGGCGAGGCGGAGTCGTTCGAGATAGAACAGCGGCTCATCCGTCGCCAGAGCGAGGCGTACGGCCACGTCCGGATCCTGGCGGATCTCACGGACCCGGATCACGCTGCGTTGTTCGAGCCCGGAGTCCTCCACCGAGGCAAAGAGGCTGTAGAGAGCGCCAACGGATTGTTCGATCTCAGGCGGAACAGCCACTCGAGGCCTACGGCCGCGCTCCGCCACGATGACCCCGTCGTCGCGTAGTCGGCGCAGGGCCTCGCGCACGGTGTTGCGACTGACTTTGTACTCGCCGACGAGGAACATCTCACCGGGAAACCAGCCCTCAAACTCGCCCTCCTCCAACCGTCGGAGGAGATCCCGTTGAAGCTGAGACCAGAGCGGCTCGGCGCTTGTGCGATCCATGCTCTCGCTCCGGGCAAGTGTCACGGACTCGCGCCTATCGCGCTTTCCGCATCTCGGTATAATGTACCAACATTCGGACATTCCAACATTTGGACCAGCATACCTGGAGGTCAGATGGTCAACGTCGAGGTTCGAGAGATCGCCTCGCCGTCAGATCCTGGTCGAACCGAGACGCCCACTCGGCTGAATTCGAGAATTCGTTAAGCCGTACCAGGCCTTGCTCTCACCTGTGCTCCGGCTGGCGCCGCCAGCGTCATCGGCCCCCTCGTTCCTAGGGTCGGTCCCCCGGTCGGGGCCGTCGTCGGGGGAATCATCATCTCAATCTTCCGGGCGCCATCGACCGCTCTACGACCAGGTCTGCGCTTCTCATCGAAGTTCGTCCTTCAAGGTTCGATCGTGATCCTTGGGACCGGACTCTCAATTGGTCAGGTCCTGCACACCGGTGTGTCGTCACTGCCCGTACTTCTTGGCTCTCATGCCGTGGCTCTGATCGGAGCGGCAATTTTGGGCCGGGCTTTGTCGATCAGCCACGATCTCCGGACCCTGGTCGGTGTGGGAACGGGCATCTGCGGCGCTTCTGCCATAGCCGCCACCGATGCGGTGATCTCGGCCGCGGAGGTCGATGTTTCCGGAACCAGCCTTGCGCTTCAGGGGTTAACCGGAAAAATCTGAGTAAAAGGTCTGGCGAATACGGCGGTAACCCGGGACTCCTATCGGGCGGTCCAGTTGATGTACTCGGCGGTGACAACCTCCACAACCAGGCGGAGCTGGGCGTGTCGGTGCGAGTTCCTCACATCGGGTGAGGGGAGTTTTCGGGGTGATGCCACGGACGGATCCACGACTATGGCCCCACTATGGTTCGTCGACTCCGGCAAAGGTCCTACTACGCCTCCAACTGGGCTGCGCTCGCCTCTTCGAGTCGCGTCCGAGCGGAGTATTGATCAGGTCGAGCGATGCCCTGCACGTCGAGCGAATGCTCGCACCGAGCCGTGTAGGCCAGGGTGTAGAGAGCTGCTGCTCGCGCTGCCCTGAGCTGAACAGTGGTGAGCGGGCGGCTCCTGGCGCGCTGATAGTCGTGGATGAATGCCAGGACGTCATCACTGTCCGGGAACTCCGTTCCACCGGGATCCGCCGTCACGGACCAGGTCATCGCCGCCTGTCCGAGCGCGGTGCTCTCACGAACGAGAGCCAGGCTGTCCCAGTCGTAGACCGCCAGGAGTCGCTCCTCGTCGAAGCGAACGTTGCGGGCCGACCAGTCGGTGTGGGCAACGACCGCGGCGCTGTCGTCCTGGTCGCGTGCGAGCAGCGCCAGGCGGGCAAGGTCGTCGATCCACGCCGCGCCGGCTGCGGTTGCATCGAAGTCGAAGAGGGGGCTGTGAGGTTCGGGGTAGAGCCGTTCATCGGGTGTCCGCAGCGGATGGGACGCCAGCGCTTCGACCCCGTCCAGGTGGAGGCAGAGGGCGATCTGGAGGGACAGGCCCCGAGCCGACACTTCCCGTTCGCTCGCCGATCTGCCGGGATGCATGCCCGGATCGGCGATCCAGGTCTCGACCAGGGCAAGATTCGGTCGATCCGCCGCGAACTGAGTCGGGCCGAGACGGGGGCGTGGACACGGGATGCCTCCGTCGGCAACTCGTTCCTGCGACCTCTGGACGGCGCTGAGCAGCGGAGAGCTCCAACGTCTCTGGTAGGCCTTGATCACCACGTCGTCGCCCGACTCGAGGTGGACTCCGAGAACACACCCCGCTGAGGCCACGTAGAAGAGTGCGCCTTCCGGCCTCGCTGCGAGCCGCTCGACGCAGAAGCGCTCAAAGAGATGAGCTACCTCACCGGGACTGTCGGTTCCCAGCACATCACGCTCGATGGCGCCTACACCCGTGCCCGCCCAATGAACGAAGTGGGCCTCCACTGCTGCTTCGACCGACTGCACGGAGCCATTCTCGCGGGGTCGCTACCACTCAAGGGGAGAGCTGCAACGTGGCCCGCACGATTCGATCGCGCGAGTATCCCCCTGTCGGTCTCGAGTCGCCCCCGGTAGACTTTGGGTTGATGACCGTCGATCTGCGCACTCGTTACGACGACGACGTCGAGGCGATCGACGTCGTCGAGCTTTTCGAGGACCGTCTCCCCCGGCTCTCGGAGCAGCGCTCCTTCTTGGCGGTCCCCGGCGCGCGCGAGCTGGGGGTCAGGACCTTGACGATCGAGACCCCCCTGGGTTCGTGGACGATGAGCATCGAGGGCGACGCGATCCGGCTGGTCCGAGGGTCCGAGGGCGACGCCGCGATCCGGCTCGATGAGTCGGACCTCCGTGACATCGTCGACGACCTGAGGACGCCGATGACGCTGTTCACAGCGGGTACCCTCGACATGCCACGCGGCCGCCTCGAGGACTTTCTCGACTGGTGGGTCGTGCTTCGCTCGTTGTTCGATGGCCGGCCCGTTCACACCGCGGGTTCGATCGAGTTCCGCGACCGCAATGGGGAACCCCTCGACCTGCATCGCTCGTTCGCGCCGGACGATGACCCGGATGAAGCGGCGCATTTTCTGACCGAAGCCGGATACCTCCACCTCACCGACGTGTTCAGCCCTGAGGAGATGGAGCAAGTGTCCGCCGATATGGACGCCGCCCTTCCCCTGTACCGGCAGGAGGACGGGCGTTCGTGGTGGGCCACGACCGCAAGCGGCCAACGACGTCCCGTCCGGCTCCAGTGGTTTCACGAGCACAGTCACACGACGACGGCCATCCTCGAAGACGAGCGCCTGCTGCGCATCGCTTCGCTCACAGGTGACGGACATCAGCAGCGAGCCGCGGGCAACATGATTGAGGCGCTGGTCAAGCCCATCGGCGTCGTCGAGGGGATCTCAGACGTGCCCTGGCACAAGGACTGCAGCCTCGGGCGTCACTCCTACCAGTGCTGCGGGCTCACGGTCGGGATCTCGGTCACCGGTGCCGACGAACGGTCTGGTCAGCTGGCAGTCGTGGCGGGTTCCCACCGCGCGCTCGTCCAACCTGCCTTTTTCCGTCGAACCTGGGGCCTCCCAGAAGTCCCCCTGCCGACCCGGACCGGCGACGTCACCGTCCACTGCTCGTGCACGATGCACATGAGCCATCCGCCGATCGAGAGTGAACGACGCGTGATGTACACGGGCTTTGGACTGCCCCCTCGCCCGGGCGAGACGATGCCGCGAAACGCGGCAGACCTCTCGCGCGTCCGTGAGCAGGCCTATAAGACGGTGAACCAGGCTCCTGGCTTCGTGCGCTGAGTCCGCCTTGGCGCGCTATCCGTGGACCTGCGTGAGGACGAACCCGCCGCTCCCGTTCAGAGGACCGGTGGTGATCTGGTTGGCCTTCCCCTCGAAGTAGTTCACCGCGGCCGGCGATGCGTCGTTGAGAGGTAGGCCGTTGACGGACGCGGAGGTGTACGTCAGTGAACCAAAGTCGGGAAGGTTCGTCTGTCCTCCCTTCCCAGTTCCGCTGACACCGTTCATGCCCACGCCGCTCCCGATGCACGAGCTGGGAGTCGAGGACGCCGCCTGGACCGACGAGCCCGAGGTGGTGTCGTCAAGCGACGCGACGGTCCCCGTGGAGCCGCAGGTCACTGAAAGGGTCACGGAGTCTCCGGCGTGGATGGTGGCACTTGGGAACCCGAAGGTCCCGTCCACGTCGAGCGCGACGTCGTAGACCGGCTTCTTGTGACCTTTGCAGGCCAGGTAGAGCGTGGCGCTGCTGAATTGGTTCTGCGAGTTGTCGAAGGTCGACACCTGCGCGGTGACGTTCTCGCCGGATATGCATGTGTACGACGGGGCGGTCAGCGTCCCGACGACGGACGCGGCCGACTCGGAGAACTGATAGCCCGCCAGGTGTGACTTCGGCGTATTCGCGGCCGCCGGCATGGCGCTCGCGAGGCCGGTGACGAGAAGCGCACCGCCGACGAACAGGGAGACCTTCGAAACCGAGAAACGTCGCATGGAACCCGCCATCCTCCATCGTTGACTTACGACCGCCAGCACACCGGAGCCTGCTCAGTGCGCAGCATCGTCGCAGGGCGACACGGGGGTGTCAAGCGCCCGGACCACAGGGCATCATCGACCTCGGATCGTGGAGGGTGACGCTCTGCCCGGTGTGTCGGCCGACACCGGCTCTGGCGCGGGATCGTTCCGACTCTTGACATGGTCCAGAATCAGACAAGAATGAAGCCCATGGTCGCGGGGCAGCCTACGGATCTGGCCGACTTGTTCCGCCAACGCGGCGTGCAGGTGACGGCGCAACGATTGGCGGTGTTGAGGGCCGTCTCGGGGCAGCCTCACGCCCGTACGGACGAAATCGAGGAGATCGTGCGCCGGGAGATCGGCGCCGTCTCCCGTCAGGCGGTCTACGACGCCCTCGGCATCCTTACCGACAAGGGACTCATCCGACGCATCCAGCCCGCCGGCTCGCCTGCCCGCTATGAGCAGCGGGTCGACGACAACCACCACCACCTCGTCTGTCGCTTCTGCGGCGCCACGGAGGATGTCGACTGCGCCGTCGGACGTACGCCGTGTCTCAGCGCGTCCGAGGACCACGGGTTCATCATCGACGAGGCCGAGGTCATCTATTGGGGCGTCTGCCCCGACTGCCAGAGCGAGAATGCAGTTCCACACCGGTCGAGAAGACAAGTACCAGCACCCAGCACGGAGGAATCGTCATGAGCAATGAAGACATCGGCGCTATCGTCACCACCCCCGAGGAAGAGGCGCCAAGAGCGACGTGCCCCGTCTTGGACCATGCCCATGCAGCAACGGGTTCGATGGCCAACCAGCATTGGTGGCCCGAGATGCTCAACCTGAAGCAGCTGGGGAAGAACTCACCCCTGATCGATCCGATGGGTGAGAAGTTCGACTACGTGGCGCAGTTCGAGAGCCTCGACCTGAACGCGCTCAAAGCGGACGTCGTCAAAGTCATGACAACCTCCCAGGACTGGTGGCCTGCGGACTACGGCCACTACGGCCCGCTTTTCATTCGCATGGCCTGGCACAGCGCAGGCACCTACCGCATCCGCGACGGTCGCGGCGGTGCAGGGTCTGGCACACAGCGCTTCGCGCCGCTCAACAGCTGGCCGGACAACGCCAACCTCGACAAGGCCCGCCGCCTGCTTTGGCCAGTGAAGCAGAAGTACGGCTCCAGGATCTCTTGGGCCGACCTGTTCGTCCTCGCCGGCAATTGCGCCCTCGAGTCCATGGGCTTGAAGACATTCGGCTTCGGCGGTGGACGCGTCGACGTCTGGGAGCCCGAGGAGGACATCTATTGGGGTCCCGAGACGACCTGGCTCGACGACGAGCGCTACAGCGGCGACCGGCAGCTTGCGGATCCGTTCGGCGCGGTGCAGATGGGTCTGATCTATGTGAACCCAGAGGGTCCGAACGGCACCCCGGACCCGGTCGCAGCCGCACGCGACATACGGGAGACATTTGCCCGCATGGCCATGAACGACGAAGAGACGGTGGCCCTGATCGCGGGCGGGCACACCTTCGGCAAGACCCATGGCGCCGCCGACGGCGACCGCTACGTCGGTCGAGAGCCAGAAGCCGCGCCGCTCGAAGAACAGGGCCTCGGCTGGAAGAACACGTTCGGAACCGGCACCGGTGGGGACGCCATCACGAGTGGGATCGAGATCATCTGGACCACCGCACCGACGAAATGGGACAACGGCTTCTTCGAGAACCTCTTCGGCTACGAATGGGAGCTGACCCAGAGCCCGGCCGGCGCGAACCAGTGGCGGCCGACCGACCGGTCGGCGGACGACAAGGTCCCCGACCCTTACGACCCGTCGAAGCGACACGCGCCGATGATGTTGACCACCGACCTCTCGCTTCGGTTTGATCCGGCCTACGAGAAGATCTCACGCCGCTTCTACGAGCACCCTGACGAGTTCGCCGACGCCTTCGCCCGAGCCTGGTTCAAGTTGACCCACCGTGACATGGGACCGGTCGCTCGTTACCTGGGTCCCGAGGTCCCAGACGAGCAGCTCATTTGGCAGGACCCGGTCCCCGTCGTGGACCACGCGCTCGTCGACGAGACGGACATCGCCTCCTTGAAGGAGGAGATATTGGCGTCTGGGCTTTCGATCTCCCGGCTCGTCTCCGCCGCGTGGGCCGCCGCCTCGACGTATCGCGACAGCGACAAACGAGGTGGTGCGAATGGCGCTCGTATCCGCCTCGCCCCACAGAAGGACTGGGACGTGAACGACCCCTCCGCCTTGGGCCAGGTGCTCCAGACGCTCGAGGGCATCCGAGAGGGCTTCAACCGCGGGCAATCGGGCGGAAAGCAAGTCTCGCTGGCCGACCTCGTCGTACTCGGCGGATGCGCCGCCATCGAGAAAGCGGCCAACGACGCCGGGAACCAGGTCCAGGTCCCGTTCGCGCCCGGTCGCACGGACGCGTCCCAGGAACTGACCGACATCGACAGCTTTGCCCCGCTCGAGCCGACGGCAGACGGATTTCGCAACTACTTCCGACCGGGGGACAAGCGGCGGCCCGAGGAGCTGTTGATCGACCGTGCGAGTCTCCTGGGCTTGACCGCGCCGGAGATGACGGTGCTGATCGGCGGTCTGCGTGTCCTCAACGCCAACACCGGGCAAAGCGAACACGGAGTCTTCACCGCACGGCCGGAGAACTTGACCAACGACTTCTTCGTCAACCTGCTGGACCAAGGGACCGAGTGGCACGTTTCCAAGGCCGAGCACGTCTACGAGGGGCGCCACCGCGGTACCGGTGAGGTCAAGTGGACCGCCACCGCCGTTGACCTCGCGTTAGGGTCGAACTCCCAGCTGCGGGCGATCGCCGAGGTCTACGCCTCCTCCGATGCGCTGCCGAAGTTCGTGCAGGACTTCGTGGCGGCGTGGGTCAAGGTGATGAACCTCGATCGCTTCGATCTCGCCTGACTCCTCGCTCGGCAACCTTCGAAGGTGATGTCGACGACGGCGATCGCTACGTGGGAGATCGCCCCGACTTATTCTTGGCGCGGCGCGTTCTCGAACGAGGAGATCCATCTGCTCCATGCCGAGGCGTTCGAGACCCGGCTCTACGACGAGTCCGAATGGGACTGGGTCGAGCTCTGCCACCGGCACAGTCTCGGTTGGGTTGTGGCGCGGATCGAGCGACAGCTCGTCGGCTTCGTCAATGTCCTCTGGGACGGTCTCGTACACGCGTTTCTAGAGGACGTGATGGTGGCGGCCCCTGTTCGGGGTCGTGACATCGGTGTCAGCCTCGTCCGCAGAGCGAGGGATGGTGCGAGAGCTGCCGGCTGCGAGTTCCTCCACGTTGGCTTTTCGGAGGACTTGAAGCCTTTCTACATCGATGCCTGTGGGTTCAACGAGGTGGGAGGCGGCCTCTTGCACCTGACTCCAGAATGAGCTTCGGATTCGGCTCGTTCCCAGGGTCATGAATCAGTCCCCGCGGACGCCAGCCTGCCACGCCGCGCCAGGAATCCGTCGGGCGACGAGGGCGCGTGCGTGATGCGTATTCTCGAGTCATGACGGGTGATCAGGAGTCCCCTCGGGTGGGCGAGAACGGCTGGGGCCACATCGATGTAATCGGCTTCGGGCGATTCGGCGACGTGAAGCTGTGGCCCGGTGGCGCCAGAGAATGGGACTGGAACGAAACTGGCACTCGCCATGACCCCGGGATCCAGCCCGCCGACATGGAGGAGCTGTTGGCGTTGGATCCTGACGTCGTGGTCCTGAGCCGTGGGCGCGAACAGCGCCTCAAAGCACGGGCAGAGGCGTTCGCCGTGCTCGAACAGCGCAGCATCGAGTTCGTCCACGCCGAGACGTCCGAAGCCATCGCCCGCTACAACGAACTGGCGGCGGGCGGGCGGCGTGTGGCCGCGCTCATACACACCACCTGCTGACCATCCAAACCGTGGCCAGGAGAACGTTCCGGAAGGTGCATCCCGCAATGCCCTTCTGTCGTCACGGTGTGCAGCGTCTGGGACCGGTAAGGCTCCCCGAGGGTCCGACGATGGACCCTCGGGGGCACCTCCCAGGCTGCTCCGAGAGCCGCGCGTTCACATGAGCTCGGTGATCTCCCCCACTTCGACTCCCCCGCCGGCGGCGATGGACGGAGCTCCCTTGGCCAGGGCGACGGCGGACTCGAGATCGTCCGCCCGGACGAACGAGAAACCGCCGAGGCGCGTGCTTTCGTCGCAGGCACCGACCGTCGACGCCGTGAACACGGGGTTGCCGATCTGGTCGACGGCGTTCCCGAGCTCCTCGAAATAGCCGGTCCACTTGGCCATCGCCTCGGGGTCGCCCGGGGCGTTGCTCTTCGGTGCCCGGTAGGCAAACAGGTACTGCGGCATCGCTCTTCTCCTTTTGTCCCTACCCGACGTGCGCCGGGTGTCGTTGTGTCACGAATGAAGACACCGACCGGGTGCGAAATTGGGCGGCCGCCCAATTTCGGAGCGCCAACGGTGTCGGTATCTCTGAGCGGATGCTGCGGCGTGGGCAGGCGACCCGGAGGAAGGGTGATGAGAGGATGGAACGGTGACAGATCTGATCGAGCGGGCACGCGACGGCGACTCGGTGGCCTTCGAGCTGCTGGTGGAGCCCCACCGCCGCGAGCTGCAGGTGCACTGCTACCGCATGCTCGGATCGCTCCAGGACTCCGAGGACGCGGTCCAGGAAACGCTGCTGGCGGCATGGCGGGCCTTCGGACGGTTCGAAGCCCGGGCCTCGGTGCGCACCTGGCTGTACCAGATCGCCACGAACCGCTGCCTCAACGCACTTCGGTCGGCCCGGCGACGGCCGACCGCTGACGTGCCGCTGCCCGATGTCCCGCTCCCTGAACCGACCAGGTTCGGCGAGGTGCACTGGATCCAGCCGTACCCGGACGCGCTGCTCGAGGGCGTCGCCGATGTCGAACTTGGGCCCGACGCGCGCATCGAGTCGCGCGAGGCGATCTCCTTGGCGTTCGTCACCGCCCTCCAGCACCTCCCACCCCTGCAGCGTGCCGTCGTCGTCCTGCGAGACGTGCTCGGCTATCCCGCCAAGGAGGTGGCGGGACTGTTGGGGACGACCGAGGAGTCCGTGACCAGCGCGCTCAAGCGCGCCCGCTCCGGGCTGCGACGCCTCGGGCCGGAGCCGTCGCACGTGCCAGCACCGGCGCCGGGGTCACGGGCCGAACGCGACGTGGTGGAGAAGCTCACGGCCGCATACGAGTCGGGAGACCTCGACGCCCTCGTTTCGCTCCTCACCGACGACGTCGTCGTGGCGATGCCGCCGGTGCCCATGGAGTACGTGGGACGCGACGTGGCGGTCGAGTTCCTACGGGCCGTGGTCTTCCGTCCCGATCGTTCGTTCCGCGTCGTCGAGACCCGGGCGAACGGTCAACCGGCGATCGGGTTCTACCTCGTCGATCCGGTCACCAAGGTGGCGCATGCCGCCGGTCTGATCGTCTGCACCTTGGCCGGCCATCGTGTCAGCGCGCTGGTCCGTTTCGACACCGCCGTCCTCGATCGCTTCGGCCTGCCCCGCACGCTCGACGCCTGAGCGGGCCTCTTTCACCCCGCTCTCAGGCGGTGTTCGGTCGCGAAGCGCGCACCTCACCGTCTCGGTGAACTCTGGGTGAAACCCCTATCGCTCACGAGGTCCCAGGGGTAGGGTGCGAAACGTCAAGCACCAGGCGGAGCCGAGACGGAGCAGGAACCGACCCTCGTCCGCGGAACCATGAAAGGCAGGAACATGGCGCGATTCAAGAAGTGGACAGCAGTGGGTGCCGCGGGTGCGGCCCTCAGTCTCGCCGGTGTCATCGGTGTAGGCCCGGCTCTGGCCGGGGCGCAGTCGAACGACGCGCTCAGGCACTCCGCAGGCGCGGCGTCACCCGACGTCGCAGTCCCGTTCAAGCCCGGCACGTACCAGTTCTTCGTCAATGGAACCGACGACGGCGCCATCACTCTGACTTCGGGCAGCACATTTACCGCCGCCGTCGACAGCGACTCGGGCACATGGGTCCAGAACAACAGGACCGCGGGATTGGTATTCAGCGGCGGTAGCGACGCCGCGGGAGGGTGCATCTTCGCCGGACATGTCAACGCGACCGGTAATGCGATCTCCAGCGCGGCCAAGCCCGGCGACTGGGCCTGCCCCGGCTTCGGCTCCGCAGGAAACTTCTACATCGTGAAGTCCGCTGGTGGGGCTCCGTCACAGGCGCACGGCAACGTCTTCGCCCGCTCGGGCGCGGTGCCCGCGACCGCCGGACCGGTCGTTCCCGGTACCTACCTTTGGACCCTCGACGGCGACTACAGCGGCAACATCGCGATCGCTTCGGGCAACACCTACACCAGCACGCTGAGCGAGAACGACTCGGGTGCCTGGGTCCAAGGAGGGAGCGCGGTCGCCATTTCCATCACCGGCGGCACCGACGGCGGCGGCGCCTGCCTGATGGTGGGCAAGGGCAACCACACCGGTACGGCGATCGGAACTTCCGCCAAGCCGGGCAACTGGGTCTGCCCCGGCTACGGGACGAGCGGGACCTTCACCACGAGCTGAGCAGTACACGAGCCGCGCGGTGCGCCCGCGTCGGTGAAGCCGGCGCAGAATCGCGCGCCACTGAACACGGAAACGCCCCGGGACGGGTTTGTCCCGGGGCGTTTCGCGTCCCGCCGCCTGGTCGAGCAGCTCGCGGCCGGAAACAACGGCGACAGCCTGCTCGAGGCGCACACATGGGCGCTCTTGGGATTTAGCAAAAATACTTGGACCTCCAACTGACGTTGGGGTACAGTCAGAAGCCTCTGCAAAGGCGGTAGCGGGGCGCGCGGGCGCCCCGGCCGCATATCAATGGAGGGCAGGGCATGACAAAACTCAAGAGATGGTCCGCTGTGACCGCGGCCGGTGCGACGGTGTGCCTCGCCGGAGTCATCTGTGTCGGAGCCGGTGTTGCCGGAGCACAATCCAACGATCCGATGAGGCATTCGGTAGCTGCGGTGTCACCTGACGCGACCGCGTTGAAGCTCGGCACCTACCAATTTGTCGTCAACGGGAACGATCTCGGTTCGATCACCTTCGCCGCTGGCAGCACCTTCACCTCGTCTTACGACAGCGATGCCGGCACTTGGGTCCAGGCCGGCAAGACCGCGGGAATGGTATTCACCAGCGGCAGTGACTCAGCCGGAGGCTGCGTCTTCGCCGGACATGTCAGCAACACCGGAAAGGCGATCTCGAGTGCCGCCAAGCCGGGCGACTGGGCCTGCCCCAGCTTCGGCTCGGCCGGCACCTTCTTCATCGTCAAGCATGTCGCCGCGGCTGCACAGGCGACCCACGGCGATGCGTTCGCCCGCTCGAGCGTCCGACCCGCGACTGCGGGACCGATCGTCCCCGGAACCTACCTTTGGACCGAGGACGGCTACTACAGCGGCAACATCACGATCGCCTCGGGCAACACCTACACCAGCACGCTGAGCGGCAACGACTCGGGCGCCTGGGTCCAGGGTGGGAGTGCATTTGCGCTCAGCATCTCGGGCGGCGTCGACTCTGGCATCGGCTGCCTGGAAGTCGGCAAGGTCAACACCACCGGTACGGCGGTCGGAACCACCGCCAAGCCGGGCAACTGGGCCTGCCCCGGCACTGGGACGAGCGGATACTTCGTTATCAGCTGAGCACCGCACGAACTGAGCGATTCAAACCGTCGGTTCAGGCCGGCGCAGGGTCGCCGACAACGCGGAACGCCCCGGGACGGGTTCGTCCCGGGGCGTTCCGCGTCCCGTCACCGGCCACCCCGGCGCGCGGCGGCCTACTCGACGCCGTCACGACGTCCCCGCTTTCCATATGATCGGCGCCACGCCGAGACCCGGAGGGCGCATGACGACCGAGACCGAGACTGCCTTCGCCGAGCTGATCGACGAGGTACGCGCCGCCCAGAGCCGCATGGTCGAACTGCTCTCGGACGAGGACGACCGCGACAGCCTGCTCGAGGCGCACAAGTGGGTGCTCTCCATCCTGTCAGTGGCGGCGGACGTGCAGCTCTGGGCGGACACGGCGCGGCCGCGCTTTGTTGAGATCGTCGGCCCGTACAAGAAGTGGGGCGGCGACAACGCGGACGCCTTCTACTGCTACGCCCCCGTCGACCCCAGCCGCACCTATCGGGTCAGGATCGACCCGGGTGACGCCGTCTACCTCTCCCTCACGGTCTATGGAGGACCCGACGACGGCAGGTACTCGACCCGCATCGTCGGCACCCTCAACAGCCGGGACGCGCCGCGGCAAGCCGACGGCTCCATCGACGTCGTACTCTCGCGGACCGAGCCCGACGAGCCCGGCGTGGGCTTCATCCGTCTCGAGGACGACGCGGTGGCCGTCATCACACGCGACTACCTCGAGGACCCGGTCTCGGGGCGGCGGGCCAGCTGGCACGTCGAAGCGGACGACCCCCCGGCGAGCTATCGCCAGGACGATGCCGACCTGGCCCGGCGCCTTCGTGCCATGGCCACCTGGGTGCGCGAGCAGGCCAGCATCGTGCCGATCTCCCTCGGCACCCCCAATGCCGTCGACCCGCCCTACCCGGTGCCGACGACCACCTTCGGCTGGGCGGCTGGGGACGCGGCCTACGCCATGGGAGCCTTCGAGCTGGACGACGAGGAGGCCCTGGTCATCCGTGGCCGCTCGCCCGAGTGCGTCTTCTGGAACATGTGCCTGTGGAACCCGTTGCTGCATACCTACAACTACGACTACGAACGGGTGACCATCAACGGAGCGCAGGCCCTCTACGAGCCCGACGGTTCGTGGACCATCGTGGTCGCCGCCCGGCGGCCGGCGCATCCCAACTGGGTGTCGACCGCAGGCCATCACAAGGGCCGTATCTGGTTTCGTTGGTTCCTCCCCGACGAGACGCCCGAACAGCCGGGGGTCGAAGTCGTCCCCGTGTCCTCGGTGTGAGCATCCGCCCTGCGCCCGTCCGCATCGACGACCTCGCCGAGCCGCACTACGCCGACGAGGTGCGCCCGATCCTCGACTTCATGGAAGAAGCAGGTTCGCGCCTGACGCTCGATCCGTCCGGGCTGATGAAGACGGCTGCGGCCGACACCGGATTGGACGATTACGGGGCAGCCGACTTCGAGGGCAGGCTCGACCTTCTGTGCCGGGCCATGCGCGAGGAAGGTGGATTCAACGGCGCCGGCATCCTCCAGCAGCACACCTTCATCCTCGGGCTGCTCAAGAACCGCCTCCTCGTCGAGAACGTGGTGCGGCGCCACCCCGAGATCCTCGAAGAACGCATCACCGCCCCGATCGTCATCTGCGGCCTGCCGCGAACCGGCACCACGCACCTCCACAACTTGATGTCGGCCGACCCTGCCCTGCGGTCGCTCCCCTACTGGGAGAGCCTCGAGCCCGTCCTGTCCGAGCGTGAGCAACCTGCACCGGGCAGCCCGGATCCCCGGCTGGAACGGACTGCGACAGCCCTGTCGTTTCTCGACGTCGCCATGCCGTACTTCAAGCGCATGCACGAGATGACGGTCGATCACGTCCACGAGGAGATTCAGCTGCTCGCTATCGACTTCTCGACCATGCTCTTCGAGACGACCGCCCCCCTGCCGCTGTGGCGTGACGCCTACATGGCCCGCGACCAGCGCCCGAGCTACGCCTACCTCCGTCGCGTACTCCAGGTGCTGCAGTGGTTCCGCGGCGGAACGCGCTGGGTGCTCAAGTCACCCCAGCACCTCGAGCAATTCGGCCCGCTGTACGACACCTTCCCCGACGCCACCTTCGTCATCACTCATCGCGACCCCGTGTCGGTGACCGCGTCGATGATCACCATGCTCGCCTACTCGGCCCGTCTCTCCCACGACCCGGTGGACCTCGAGGGCATCGGTACCTACTGGGCCGACCGCCTCGAGCGCATGCTTCGCCGCTGCGCCGACGACCGGGACCTGCTCCCGGCAGACCAGACCATCGACGTCCACTTCGACGAGTTCATGGCCGACGACGTCGCCATGGTCGAGCGCGTCTACCGGCTCGCCGGGCAGCCTTTCGGCGGAACGACACGCGCCGCCATGTCTGCCTTCATGGCCGAACACCCCCGCGGCCGCCACGGCACCGTCGAATACGACCTCGAGCAGTTCGGAGTGGATCCCGGAGAGCGCGGCCGCGCCCTGGCGTTCTACGTCGATCGGTTCGGTGTGACTCCCGAACGCTGACGCCCGAACACTGAGGCGCGAGCCGGTCACCTACTCGCTCGGGTGCAAGGCGATCTTCGACGGCTCTCGGCCGGCGAGGAGCCAACCGATGACCGTGGCCAGAAGCGGCATGCCGACGACGATGAGGAACAGATTGCCCCACGGCGCGTCGCGCAGCGCGGACAAGCCGCCGTTGAGGGCGTTGCGGTCGAACCAACCCGCGGCGGCAACGTAGGCCGCCAGAGTTCCCATCACCGCGCCGAGCAGCGCCAGGCCGCCGGCCGTCACGGCGGTCAGGCTGCGGCGGGTGAAGCTGCTGGCACCGGCCGCGGTGAGGGTCCGCAGGTCGCCGGCCGTCTCGCTCCGGATCAGGCCGATGCTCATGGCCAGGACGCCGAGCGCCAGCGCGATCCCGAACACGGTGGCCCAGTCGATGACCTCCGACGACGACGCCGCGTCGTTCTTCGACTCCATGCTGAGCCCCGCCGACGCCGCGGCCTGGCGAGCGCTCTGGATCTGTGCCGCGCTGATCGGCGCATGCGTCTGGAAGAACCAGCCGCCCAACGAGGTCTGGAGGTGGAGCCGGCCCACGGCGTGCTCTGTGATGACCGTGTTGGGCGCCGACGTGCCCGACGGCAGGGCGCCGACCTCCTGTATGACGGGGTTGGCCAGGCACGACGACGCGGGACATGGGTTCGACGAAGGCGGACCCGGTCCGTTCGATCCTCCGGGTCCGTTCGGTCCGTCGCCCCAAACCAGCTGCAGGTCGGAGACGCCCGACAGGCCCGGTCGCATCGTGAGGACGTCGGCGTCAGGCTGGACCTGCGACGCGCTGATCCCAAGGGCATGAAGCAGCGCTGGCGTGGCCACGTAGACCTGGCCGGAGAACTGGCGCCCCGGACCGGTGTGGCTCAGGTTCGCGTCGGGCATCTCGAGCTCGGTGACCTCGTTCGTCCCGAGCGCCGTCGCGATCTCGTGCACCGCCTTCGACATCGTCTGACGGCTCGGCGTCGGCGGAAGGTCATGCGTCGGAGGCGAGCCCGGGCGAACGAACTCGGTGCCCGGTTGGGCGGGAGGTGGCGCGTAGAGGACGAGCTGGTCCGACGCCAGATTCGGCCCGGCGTAGTCGAGGACGTTGCTGTAGCGCGCCTGCGCGACGACACAGATCACGACGGCGATCAGGACTCCCAGCGCGATCGCAGCCAGGGCGGAACCGGACCGAGCCCGGTAGCGGGCAAGGTCCCGGAGTGCCAAACGCACGGTGATTGGGGCCTTGCTCCCCACTGCGGCCAGCGCCGCCAGGCAGAAGGGCGCCAACAGGAAGATCCCGATGATCAGCGCCACGAAGCCGAGGACCAGCGGCAGCGCGCCGCCCCCGTTGCTCGCCGCCCCGGAGGCGCCGAACAGCAAGAACGCGACCACGAGCACCACGATGCCGGGCACCGCGGAGCGGCGGATCTGCCTGGGAGGCCCGTTCCGGCCCGCCAGCGCGGCGACGACCGGGACCCGCGTGATCGCCCGCGCCGGACGCCCGGCGGCGAAGAACGTAGCTGCCATGGCAAGCGCCAGGGCGGCCAGGATCACGACCCAGGGCAGCGCGGAAGCTGGGATGAGGTGGTGGGCGCTCTGCTCCAGATGGGGTCGCCAGGCCAGCCAGGCGGCCAGGCCGACGACGAATCCCGCCAGCGCGCCGATCACCCCGACGAAGATGCCATTGGCCCGCAGCACGAGGCGGACGTGCTTGTCGGTCGCCCCCATGGCCTCGACCATCCCGATGGCGCGGAGGCGGCGTTGCGCGAGCACGGTGAAGCCTCCGATGGAGACGAGCGCGATGAGCAGCATGCCGAGGGTGGCCAACGTGAGCACCACCGTCTCGGGATTGAGCGCGTTGCTCTGGTTGGCGAACGCGCTCGTGGTGAAGTCGGGCCCGAGCGAGTTCACGACGCTGCTCGGTCCGTCGAAGAGGACCTCGACCTGGGTGGGGGACGGCACCTGTCCGGGCGCCACCAGCGCGAACTCGTCCAGCAGGCTCTGCGGGTTCTGGACCAGGCCGACGACGCGACGGGACGAAGCACCCGAGTGCCAGACGTCTCCGATGCGCAGACCGAGATTCGACGCCAGACCAGGAGTCAGCGCGACCTGGCCTGCACCCTGGGGGAAGCGTCCCGAGAGCAGGGACAGCATGGGGCGGCCGTAGGCACCAGCTGGGTCCTGGGCGCGCAGGTCGAATGTGGCGACAGAGCCGGGCACCGTCATCGTCTCGTTCTCAATGACGTCGGTCGCACCGAAACGATGCCCGACCGCGGCCACCTGGGCCGAGAGATTGGGGCTCGGGACGAGTGTGGCCATCGCGTTGGCCGTACCGAAGCCGAAGTTGGTCGGCGGCGGGGTGTTCACGGCGACCGTGGCACCGACGACCGTTGCCGCCACGGCGACCAGCACCAGCATGAGGATCAGGACCTGCTGGCGCCATTCCCGCCGGAACAGGCGCCAGGCCCAGCGCACCATGGCGCGGCGTGCCGGTACTCCCCCGCCTTCGTCCGGGCCCAATGGACCAGTCATCGGTCCGGGACGCGGGCCAGAAAAGCTTCCGGGCTCGGAGCCGGCATCGTCTGATCGACGATCCGGCCGTCGCGCAGGAAAACCACCCGGTCCGCCCACGACGCCAGCTGGGCGTCGTGGGTGACGACGACCGCGGTGGTACCGCGGTGGCAGGCAGCCAGGACCAGGCGCATCACGGCCTCGCCGTTGGTCGAGTCGAGGGCGCCCGACGGCTCGTCGGCCAGCAACAAGTGGCGCTCGCCCACGACGGCCCGCGCTATGGCGACACGCTGGCGCTCGCCGCCCGAGAGCTGGTCAGGGTAGTGCTGGGCACGATCGCCCAGCCCGAGCTCTTCGAGCGAAGCAGAGGCGGTTGCTTGGGCCTTGCGGGCCGATACCCCGTCGAGCTCCATGGGAAGTGAGACGTTCTCGAGCGCGGTCAGCCCCGCGAGGAGGTTGAAGTCCTGGAAGACATAGCCGATCGTTCGGCGGCGTAGTCGAGCCTTTCTGTTGCGGGAGAGGGACGACAGTCGTGTGCCGCCGATCATCACCTCACCCCTGGTCGGCTCTTCGAGACTGCCGGCGATGGTCAGCAGGGTCGACTTGCCCGACCCGCTCGCCCCCATCACCGCGACCAACGAGCCGACGTCGACCGAAAGCTCGATGTCCGAGACGGCGTGGACCTCGGTCGCCCCCTCGCCATAGGTCTTGGAGACGCCCTGCAACTCGAGATAGCTCATAGCCGTGGCACCACCTTGCGCCGGGCCTTGGGGAGGGGGAAAGGCTGGGGAGCCGGCGCCACGTCGACCGCCGCCGCTCGCTTCAGTCGGCCGTCGGCCGTGTCCAGCCACCGGATCAACGAGTCGAGCCGGTAGAGCTCGGCGTCGACGACGAGCGCGAAGTTCAGGTCGAACCGGGATTCGTCCTCCTTCAGGCGAGTCCATTGCTGCATCAGCTCGACGAGATAGCGACGGTGGACCTGGACGACGTCGTGGACGTCGACCCCCGGCAGGCCCAGGGCGACGAGAACCTTGATCACCAGCTCGTCCCGCGGAGGCGAGGAGTAATCGGGCGGCGTCCGCAGCCATGCCGCCAGCTCGGCCCCACCTTCTGGGGTGATGTGGAACCCCTTTTGGGGGCCCTCTTCGGAGGAATCGTCGGACTCGACCATGCCGTCCCGCTCGAGGCGCTGCAGGGTGGTGTACACCTGCCCAACGTTGAGGGGCCAGACGTCACCGGTCCTGGCCTCGAACTCCTGGCGCAGCTGTAGCCCGTACTTCGGTCCCTCGCTCAGGAGGGCAAGGAGGGCGTGGCGCACGCTCACGATTGCCCGATTCGAAGTAGCATACTCAGTATCCTATGATGAGATCGGTGCCCTTGGCAACCGCCTCCCTTCAGGAACACTGTGTTTGACCCCGGGTCGCGCCGGCACCGGCCAGAAGACCCGTCGGGTCGAGTGGCCGGCCGCCAGCGTGGACCCGCCTTCTTTGAAGGCCACGAACCCGCCTCTAAGAAGGCAACGCCGACCCGGTCTCGAGGAGCGTCTTGAGGCTCGACACGACGGCGGGCCATCCGTGGGAGATTCCCTCGAGCACCCCGCTGCCCGGCTCGAAGCCGTCGTGGACGACGGTGAGCTTGACGACGCCCTCGCCGACTTCCTCGATGTCGAAGGCCACCTTGGATCTCGGCTCGGCCCGCCAGGCGGCGGCCGTCTCCTCGTCGATTCCGTGGGCCGCTGCCCAATCGGGCGAGAACGTGGGCCAGGTGTAGGACAGTCGGCGATAGGGGTCGGATTCGAGGATCACCTGCTCGGGGTCGGAAACCACAAGGCCGATCTCGTCGTAGGCCGCGTCGTAGGTCGATCCCTTCTTCCCGTCGGTGCGAAGTGACAGGCCGCCGGCGGCCGGGTGGCGCCAGTAGCGCGTCGTGAACACGGGGTCGGTGAGCCCGAGCCAGACCCGCTCGGGCGTGGCCTCGATGTAAGTGGTGTAAGCGAATGCCGTGCGGTGCTCCATGGGGGTGGCCTCCAGTGCCGTCTTGAGATCCGACAGGGCGTCTGCCCGCGGCCGGTCGTAGGAATGGATCCAGCGGTCGGCGATGTCGTTGATGGGCGCCGCGTTCAGGTAGTGCAGCCTCTCCCGTCCCTTGCGGACGGCCGTGACCAGGTTGGCGGCCTCGAGCACATCGAGGTGCTTGGTCACGGACTGGCGGGTCATGTCCATGTCGACGCAGAGCTCGCTGAGGCTGAGACCGTTGTGGTCGTTCAGCCGGTCGAGCAGCATGCGGCGGCCGGGGTCGCTCAAGGCCCTGAACACGGCGTCCTGCGTGACCTCACGGTCTTCGACCTGGGCCGTGGTATGGGCCTGGGTCTGGACCTGCCTTCTCCCTCGGGTCAGGGTCTCGGGGTGGTCTCGTTCGGGCATCGTGCTCTCGCTGTGGTGGTCCTGTCCTTGTTCGTTTCGCGGGCTCGGACGGTTCTCGATTCTCTTCTGATTTGCCGTTCTGATTTATGCAGCCGTCTGACTGCATGTCTCAGTTAAGCAGCCGTACGGTTGCATGTCAAGGAAGAATCCGAGCGGGGAATCCAAGGAGTCACGAGACACGAGAGATCGTCACCAGGCCGTGCCACTGCCGAGGGACGGCAGGTGCCATTGCCGCGCGGTGACGCCTGGTGGAGAGGTGGGTCGACGCTGCTGGGAGTGCCGCCGGGCATCGGCGAGCCGCCGGCGGGCGGACCTGGACACCGGAAGGCACACCCTCACCTCGGTGCTTTGAGCTCAAAGGGCGGCGAGCACCTCGTCGGCAGAGCTCACGGAGAGCCCAGGACCGGGCTCGACGGCCAGCCAGGTGAAGACCCCGTCCTCGATGATGGCGGCGAAGCGCTGGGATCGGGAGCCGAGCCCGAACCCGCTGCCGTCCATTGTCAGCCCCATCGCCTCGGCCAGCTCGCCGTTGCCGTCGGCGAGCATGACGACGGAGTCGCCGACGTTCTGGACCTGGCCCCAGGCACCCATTACGAAGGGGTCGTTGACCGACACGCAGACGACCTTGTCGGCGCCCTTGGCGGCCAGCTCCTGGGCACGCAGCACGAAGCCGGGAAGGTGGTGGTCCGAGCACGTCGGGGTGAAGGCGCCCGGGACCCCGAACAGCACGACCTTCCCCGATCCGAGGACCTCTTGGGAGGTCGTGGCCTGGGGTCCCTTCTCCCCGAACGTCCACACCTTGACGTCGGGAACGCGATCCCCCACTGCGATGGCCATGCCTGCTCTCCTCTCCCTGGTTTCTCCGCCGGCCGGACCGCGGTCGGTCCGTCGGGTTCGTCGTTGCACCGCGTCTTCAACCAGCGCGCCGAGGCCCAGGTTGCCACACCGACGCGCCGCCCATGCGCGTTCGCGGAGTTGTAACCTGCCGCAGTCGCACAGGGCGACCTCAGACACGGAGACGGATTCGAGACCAAATGGGGGGTAGCGATGCCGAAGTCGTTTGATCGTCGGTCGTTCCTGGCGGGTGGCCTCGCGCTCGGCGCGGGCGCCGCAATGGCGGGCGCACTGGGGGGCGAGGGCGTGGCAGGAGCCGCCGCGACGAACGGTCCGGGGCGGAACGGCATATCTACCGCGAAGCCGAAGAAGGGCGGCTCGCTCACCTTCGGCATCGATACCGAGGAGTCCGGCTTCAACCCCTCGACGGCCCGCTGGGACGAGGGCGGCTTCCTCTACGGACGGACCGTCTTCGACCCCCTCGCCATCGTGAACGCGGCCGGCGGTGTGGAGCCGTACCTGGCCGAGTCGATCACGTCGAACGACGACTTCACGTCCTTCACCATCACCCTGCGCCCGGGGATCGTCTTCCACGACGGCACGCCGCTGGACGCCGCTGCGCTGCACCTCAACATCGAGAATACGGCGAGCTCCATTTTGACCGGGCCCGCTTTCGCCGATTTCAGTAGCGCGTCGGTGACCGGGCCGCTGGCGGTCACGATCAACATGAAGACGCCGTGGGCCCCCTTCCCCTACTACCTGGCCCAGGCCCAGACCGGTTACATCGCCGCGCCGTCAATGCTCAACAGCCCCAACGGCGGCACGTCGAAACCGATCGGCACCGGTCCCTTCGTCTTCTCGGACTGGATCCCCAACAGCCACATGACGGCTACCAGGAACGCGCACTACTGGCGCAAGGGGTACCCCTACCTCGACTCCATCACCTACAAGCCGATCATCAACGCCAATTCGCGCGCCGACGCACTCGAGACCGGCGAGGTCGACATCATGCACACCAATGCCCCCGACAATCTCTTGCAGTTCAAGGGCAACAAGAAATGGTCCTACTACGACAACAGCGGCCAGATCTTGGGTCAGCCCACCGTGCAGTGCGTCATGCTCAACACGGACGCGGCACCGTTCAACAACCACACGCTGCGGCAGGCGATGGCCAAGTGCATCAACCGGCCCCAGTTCGCCAAGGTCATCGACAAGGGTATCGACGCCCCCATGAACGGCCTCTTCCTGCCGGGGAGCGAGTACTACACGAGAACCGCCTACCCCGCCTACGACCCGTCGGGCGCCGCCAAGCTGGTGAAGCAGGTGCAGCAACAGACGGGCAAGTCCGTCACCTTCTCGCTCAATTCCACGAGCGACCCGGAGACCCTGTCGGCCGCCGAGTTCCTGCAGCAGGCCTTCCAGAGTGCCGGGATGCACGTGAACATCAACATCCTGGCCCAGTCGACCATCATCAATGACGCGCTCGCTGGCACGTACCAGGCCACGCTGTGGCGACAGTTCGGCGCGGTCGACCCCGACCTCAACTACGTGTGGTGGAGCACGAAGACCGTCGGTCCACCGCTGCCCTTGAACATGGCCCGCAACAGCGACACCCGCATTCAGACATCACTGGTAGCCGGCCGCGAAACCGACAACAAGGCCGAGCGGGTCAAGTACTACCAGGAAATCAACCAATACCTGGCCGAAGACATCCCCTACCTGTGGCTGGCCCGTGACACCTGGGCGGTCATAGCCAGTCCCACTGTGCAGAACTTCGCCAACCCCACGACCCTGCAGGGATCCAAGGCCATCGCCTACGACGAGGGAGTGCTCTGGCCGACGCAGATCTGGAAGTCGTAGCCAGCCGTTTGGGCCGCGCCGGCCGTGGGTCGGGCGTAGGACCAGCATCGGGACCGTCCGCCCGTGCCGTAGATCGCGCAGCCGGCCACTGCGAGATGATTCCGGCGTGAGCACTGCGCTTGCACGCCGTCCCGGCGCTCCGAATTGCAGCCGGGCAGCTTCGGAGGCCGAGGGGTCGGGAGCCGCCGATCGGCGGTAGGCGGTCCGAGGACCGTCCGACCGGCAGATGCCGCGGCCTACCCGTTGGAACAGGCCGCTCCGCACGAGCTTGGTGAAGGATCGCACGGGCTACGGCAGCCCGTTCGGCTTGGCACCGCGTGACGCGTCCCCACTGTTGCTCCGCGAACGCCCTCTCACGGTAGCGGGTTGTGCTCGAGACCATCGCCGAAGCCTTGCTGCGAATTCGCTCATTCATGAGCCAATTCGCAGTAGGTGGATCCTCATGCAGCGCGGGAGAGACATGGGCCGGAGCCAGGCGCGGTCATACATTGTCGAACCAGTTCTCGTCGGAACCGACGTCCCGATGCCCGGCGGACCGACCGAAGGCACAGGCGAGCGACGTCGGGCAGGCGCCTAGCGCATCTCCACGTCGTCGAGATACTCCTCGCGCCAGTGGGTGAAGCGTTCCTCGGGCAGCCGCAGGCAGTAGGTCGGCCGCAGAGCCTCGACGAAGCCGCGCTCGTGGCTCACCGCCACGATGGTACCGGGCCAGTTGCCCAGCATGGCGCCCACGGCGAGGATCGACGAGGGGTCGAGATTGTTGGTCGGCTCGTCGAGGAGCAGCAGGTTGGCCTCGCCCGCAGAGAGCATGGCCAGGCCGAGCTTGGCGCGCTCGCCCCCCGAGAGCGTGGCCGCGCGCTGGTTGGCTGCCTTGGAGGGGAGGCCGAAGGAGCCCAGGAGCGCCCGGCGGTCCCTCTCCGCCACGAGCACGGCGTCGCTCACGTTGGCCAGGGCCGGGAGGTCGGGGTCGATCTGCTCGTGCTCCTGGGCGAAGTAACCGATCGTCACGTTGGCGCCCAGTTCGACGACGCCGTTGGTCGGCTCCTGCACGCCCGCTAGGCAGCGCAACAAAGAGGACTTCCCGGCACCGTTGCGCCCGACGACGACGATGTGGTCGCCCCGGCCGGCGTGGAACGTGACGTCCGAGAGCACCTCGTTGGCGCCGTAGCGCACACTGAGCTTCGCCACCTCGAGCGGGATCGCCCCAGCGCGCGGCGGGACGGGCAAGCGGAATGCGCTCGCCCGCTCGCGCCGGTTGACCTGTGTGCGACCGGCCTCGAGACGCTCGACACGCCGGTCGAGCGACTTGGCCTTTCGCGCACGCTTCTCGGTGCTGGCGCGCATGGAGTCGGCGAGCTTGGAGAGCCGCGTGATCTCACGTTGCTCGAGCTGCGCGGCGCGTTCACTCCGGGACTGCTCCGCCTCGTGCTGGGCCTCGAACTTCGAGTAGTTCCCCTTCCACTCGGAGAGCCGCTGGTTCGAAATGTGCAGCACTTTCGTGATGGCGTGGTCGAGCAGCTTCAAGTCGTGGCTCACGACGAGCAGTGCGCCCCCGAAGCGGGCGAGCTCGTCGAGCAACCAACGCTTGGCCGACCGGTCGAGGTGATTGGTGGGCTCGTCGAGGATCATGAGCTCGGGCTTCTGGAAGAGCACGCGCATGAGGTCGACCCGGCGCCGCTGGCCGCCCGAGAGGGACTCGATGTCCTCGAGGAGGAGCTCCTCGCGCAGGCCGAGGCCGTCGGCGAGGCGCGCCATGACCGACTCCGCCTCGTAGCCGCCGTTGCCCTGGAATTGCTCCTGCAGATCGGTGAACAGCTCGATGTTCTCCTCGCTCGACTCGGCAGCCAGCGCCGCGCCGCGCCGCGCCGAGGGCGTCGTCGAGCACATCGAGGCCGCGGGCCGAGAGGATGTGCGAGAACCCGGTCGGCTCCAGGCCGAGGCCTCCCGGCACGGGCGCCTGGGGAAGGTAGCCGAACGAGCCGAGGAGCCGGACATTGCCGCTGTGGCGCAAGTGCGGAGTGGGCTCGCCGACCAGTACCGAAATGAACGAGGACTTTCCGGTGCCGTTGCGCCCGACCAGCCCCACCTTCTCTCCGGCTCCCACCACGAACGAGGCGTCGGCGAGCAGGGTACGGTCGCCGATCTCCAGGGTGAGGCTCGATCCGACGATCACGGCACAGTGTAGGGCCGGGAAGGTGAGGGATCCGGACGGGGACGGCTCGGGGCGCCCCCGACCTGCAGTTCCTACCTGCACCACCTTCCTGCCGAAGCCGCCTGGTCCGCAGGGCACGTCGCGCGCACCCGGTCGGTACACTCCCCAAATGGCCACGCTGGAACGGAAGTGGTGGACCTTGATCGCCGTCTGCACGGCGACCTTCATGCTGCTGCTCGACATCACCGTCGTGAATGTCGCGCTGCCCGACATCCAGCGGTCGCTGAACTCGAGCTTCTCCGACCTGCAGTGGGTGGTCGACGCCTATTCGCTCACCCTGGCCGCCTTCCTGCTCACCGCCGGCGTCGTGGGGGATATCTACGGGCGGAGGACGATCTTCGCCGTCGGCCTCGGCGTCTTCTCTGCCGCATCGCTCCTGTGCGGTCTCTCGACCTCGCCGCTGATGCTGAACCTGGCGCGCGCCGTGCAGGGGGTCGGGGGCGCCATCATGTTCGCCACCTCGCTCGCGCTCATCGCCAACGCCTTCGTGGGGCGGGACCGCGGCACCGCGTTCGGCGTGTACGGCGCCGTCATCGGCGGTGCCGTGGCTGTCGGACCGCTCGTGGGCGGTGCCATCACGAGCTCCATCGGATGGCGCTGGATCTTCTTCGTGAACGTGCCCATCGGCGTCGTCGCCATCTTCCTCACCTTGGCCAAGGTGTCCGAATCGCGTGACGAACGGCATCGCCGGGTCGACTGGGTCGGCTTCGTCACGTTCTCCGGCAGCCTCTTCCTGCTCGTCTTCGGACTCGTCCGGGGCAACGACCTCGGCTGGGGCAGTACGACGATCGTGGCCCTATTCGTCGGCGCGGGTCTGCTCATGGTCGCTTTCGTCGTCAACGAGCGGCTGACCGCCCAGCCGATGCTCGACCTCGGCCTGTTCAAGATCCCCGCGTTCGTCGGGATATCGGTCGTGGCCTTCACCTTGGCTGCATCCATCTTCGCCATGTTCTTGTACCTGACGCTCTACATCCAGGACAGCCTCGGTTACGGCCCGCTCGCCGCCGGCATCCGCTTTCTCCCCCTCACCCTTCTCTCCTTCATCGTGGCTCCCTTCGCCGGGCGCCTGACGGTGCGCGTCAAGTCTCGCTACCTGCTGGGAGTGGGCATGCTCATCATCACGGTCGGGCTGTGGCTGATGGGTCACACTCACCCCGACTCGTCGTGGACCGTGTTGTTGCCGGGCTTCATCGCCTGTGGCATCGGGATCGGTACCGTCAACCCGGTGCTGGCGTCGGGCGCGGTCTCGGTGGTCCAGCCCCAACACAGCGGCATGGCGTCCGGTGCCAACAACACGTTCCGCCAGGTGGGCATCGCGACCGGCATCGCCGTGTTGGGCGCCGTGTTCCAGAGCCAGATCGTGTCGCACACCGCTGCGGTGCTGGCCAAGAGCAACGAAGGCACCCAGGTCCTGCACCGCGGGGGGGCGCAGCTCGACGCGGCCATGGCTGCCGGCGAGGTGCGCGAGGTGGCGCAGTCGATCCCGCTCGCGTCCGCCCGTAACGCGTTGATCCAGGCCTATCACGTCGGGTTCTCCGCTACCTTGAACCACCTGCTGGACATCGGCGCCGTGGTTGCATTCGTCGGCGTGCTCGGCGCGTTCTTACTCGTGCGCCAGCGCGACTTCGTCGTGCCGACCGGTGCTCCTACCGCGGAGCACGGGGCGCCCGAACAGCAGCCGGCACCCGCCGTCGCCGCCGGCGGTGCTTGAGCCCTTCACCCTGGAGGGCACCTTCGTCCGGCTCGAGCCGCTCTCGGTGTCGCACGTCCCCGCGCTGGTAGAGGCGGCGGGCGAGGACCGTAACAGCTTCCAGTGGACCTACACCCCCGACGGGCCCGAGCAGATGTCCGCCTACGTGGCCGACGCCCTGGCGCACGTGGCATCTGGCGCGCATGTCGCCTTTGCCACGGTGCGGCGCGGCGGCGCCGGCGCGGGCGGGGCCGACCGGGTGGTCGGGGCGACACGCTTCTGCGAAGTCGCCTACTGGAGCTGGCCTCCCGGCGCGACCCACCAGCGACTCGGTGTGCCCGACGTCGTCGATATCGGATTCACCTGGCTCGCCGCATCGGCCCAGCGGAGCGAGGTGAACACCGAGGCCAAGCTCCTGATGATGACCCACGCCTTCGAGGTCTGGCAGGTCCACCGCGTCGCGCTGCAGACCGACGTGCGCAACAAGCGGTCGTGGGCCGCGATCGAGCGGATCGGTGGTCAGCTCGACGGGATCATGCGGGCCGACCGGCCCGGTGCCGACGACACGGTCCGCACCTCGGCGCGTTTCTCCATCGTGGCGGATGAGTGGCCGACGGTGAAGGGGCGCCTGACAGCCAGGCTGGCGTCCGGCTGAACCGCGTCAGGCCCGGGCGATCGTGGCCGAGATCTTGCGCTCGTGCAGGGCGTGCGCCCCGGCCTCGGCCTCGTCCTTCGGCCGCACAGCCACCGTGGCCTTCCCCGTGCGGTGGATCTTCTGGGCCAGCTGATCGGCCCGCTCAACCGTGTGGCCGAAGATCTCCACGAAGGCCTCAATCACGGTCTGGAAGGTCGTGACGTCGTCGTTCCACACGATGACGGCCCACAGGTCCTCGTTCTCGAAGAAAGTGTCGACGTCGTCGTCGGAAAGCTCGGGCAGCGCGATGGTGGCGGGATCGCCGACGGAGGGGTGAAGGACGATGCTGGGCATAGGCGAACGACCGGAGCAGTGTAGTGCGTGAAGCGCTCCGATAGCGTGCGTGCATGAGAGCCACTGTCCTCGAGGGTCCGCGCCGGGTCAGCGTCGAGGAGGTGCCAGACCCCAAGCTGCCGGGCCCTGCCGGTGCCGTCGTCACGGTCGAACGCACCGCCATCTGCGGCTCGGATCTGCACCTCTACCACGACGCCCCGACCGGCGCGGGTATCCGGCTGGGTCACGAGGCCATCGGCACCGTGACCGAGGTCGGCCCACACGTGCGATCGCTGCGCGTGGGCGACCGCGTCCTCGTCTCGGGCGTGGTCGGCTGCGGCGAGTGCGGCCCGTGCCTGGGCGGGCAGCCCAACCTCTGCTTGAAGGGGGAGTCCAAAGCGTTCGGGACCGTCCCCGACCTGCCCGGCGGCCAGGCCGAGGCGCTGGCGGTCCCGTGCGCCGACTCCTTCGCCCTGCCCATCCCCGAGGGCGTGTCCGACGAGGAGGCCGTGCTCCTGACCGACATCCTGCCCACGGGCTACGTCGGCGCGCGTCGTGCCGCCATCGCGCCTGGCTCGACCGTGGTGGTAGTGGGCCTCGGTCCCGTGGGTGTCATGGCGGTGCAGTGCGCCTCCTTGTTCGGCCCGGCGCGCATCCTTGCCGTCGACATGGTGCCCGAGCGGCTGGCCCGCGCCGAGCGGTTGGGAGCAGAACCGGTCGATGCCCGCCGCGGTTCGGTGCCCGAGCAGGTGTTCGAGGCCACGGGAGGCCGGGGCGCAGAGTCGGTTATCGAGGCCGTAGGCGCCGACGCCACGGTCCTCGACGCGGTCTCCTGCGCCGCCACCGGCGGAACGGTCTCAATCGTCGGGGTGAACCTGAACATGGGGCTGCCGTTCCCCATGGCACTCGTCCTGCTCAAGAGCCTCACCGTGCGCGCCGTCTTCTGCCCCATTCCGGGCACCTGGGAGGCGCTCGTGCCCCTCGTCCTGGCGGGCCGGTTCCCGGGCCTGGCCGAGACCTTCACCCACCGCCTGGGCCTCAGCCAGGCCGCCGAGGCCTACGAGCTCTTCGACTCCCGGGGCGACGGCGTCTTGAAGGTCTTGCTGGACCCGAAGGGCTGAGCCCCTTCGGGGTCGTCGGGAGTCCGGTTTCGCACCGACGGCGTCTCGGCGTCGCCGAGCTCGGGCCGAGGGACGAACCACGGCGCAGGCGGGGGCGCGATCAGCCTGGTCAGCTCGTCGACGATCGGCTCGTAGCCGACCCGCCAGCCCTGGAAGTGGCGCCAGGAATCCTCGAGGTTGCGCTCAATGGGGAACCCCGTCGACTGCAGGCGCGCGAAGCCCTCCTCGAACTCGGGCCGGGTGAGGCGGGTGCCCGCAGTCGGAAGGGGATCGGGGTCATAGGGGACGTGGAGCGCCCGCGCCATCGACCGCAGGCAATTGACTCCCATGGAGAGGCACAGCCGCGCCTCGCGCGGCGTCTGCTCCGGGCTCACGGCATGGTAGAGAGCGGCTGAGTCCATCATCGCCACCAGGCCGAGCAGCCAGCCGCGCGTCGAGACCGGGGAGCGGAACCACACGAGCGCCGGGTAGTTGGCGTGGCTCTCGGAGACGGCGGCGGCCCAGCGCTCCCACTGCGAGTAGAGCGGTGGCAGCTCCCCCATGGTGTCGAGGAAGTTGTGCCGGGCCAGGATCTCGGGCCCCCAGGCCGGGGTGCCCGCCCGGGTCGCCAACAAGGTCACCTCGGTCTCCCGGGTGGCGAAGGCGTTGTAGAGAGCGGGCAGATACGCGATCTCGAGGGCGAGCACCAGCAGGCCGACACCGGCCGCCAGGATCTCGAGGGTCCGGGCACCGGCGTCGTTCGCCGTGGCGATGCCCAGCGTGAACACCGAGGACCCCGCGATGCCCAGCGCGGAGGCGAAGTCGATCCCGGAGTCCCACCAGATGATGAGCGCGAAGCCGAAGAGGACGAGGCCGAGCCACATGGCGAACAGCGACACCAGCGCGGCCGGGCCCACGTAGGACAAGGCGCGGTCGCGGACCTCGTAGCTGGGGAGCCGGGGCGCCATCTTCTGCACGGATCCGGCAATGGTCCGGGCCAGCGTCAGCTGGAGCCGTGCGGAGGTGACGCGTGGCACGACGAGCGCCGAGAACACGCTCCACAGGCTCACCAGCACCAGCACCATGCCCACCACGAGGGCGATCACACGGAGGAGACCCACGCCCGATCCCGTCCGGCGTCCGCGCTACCAGCGTTCGCGTCGCCACGCCGTCCACCGGGCTGCCGGCGGTCCGGAGGCGACGAGTGACTCGGGCACCTCGACGGCCTTCGAGCGGAGCAACTCGCCCAGTCCCTTGGCCTGCGTGTCGAGCCGGAGGTTGGACGCGACGCCCCATCCGAGCAGACCGTGGACGACGAAGTTGACCGCGCGCAGGTTCGGTAGCGGGTGACGCTCGACCGTGCGATCCCCGATCTCGGGCAGCGCGGACCGCAACAGCTCTGTCGTGAAGTCATGGAACAGCCAGCGGGCCACGTCCTCCGTGTCGGCCCACACCCCCACGTTGGCGTCCCCACCCTTGTCGCCCGAGCGAGCGCCGACCAGGACGTGGAGCGGGATCGTCACTCTCGTACCGGCGGGACCGGCGGGCGAGAGGGGCTCGGGTCCCGGTGCCGGCTGCCACGCCACGCCGGATGGATCGTCGTCGGGCGCCGGCACCCGCGCTGGCGACGTCGGCGGGGCGACCTCGACCCCCCCCAGGCACACCCGTGGCGTGACGGCCGAGGCGGTCACCGTCGTCGGCCAGTAGCGCGCGACGCCCTGGGCGCCCGAGAGCGACGAGGTGAAGAAGATGCCGGGGTAGCTCGACAGGCTGGTCTCGACGACGGCACCGGAGAAGGCCCGCCCGACTGCCCGCTCGTCGTCGCCGCGCACCGCCAGGCGCAGGTAGGCGAGGCCGCTGCCGTCGAGGTCACCGGTGAGCTGCTCCGCGCTCTCGGCGAAGGCGGCGCGGCCGCCAGGGATGGCGGCCCATACCGCGTCGGCGGCGAAGCGGGCCTTCGCTGACACCTCGGCGCCGGTCAGGGCCAGGGTCATGGAGTTGCGCCAGCCCGAGTCGAGGTTGGCCGTGACCTTGAGCGACGGCGGCGGCGGTTCGCCGCGCACGCCGCCGATCCGTACGCGGTCCGCGCCTTCCTGGGTCAGCTCGATGCTGTCGAAGCGCGCCACCGCGTCCGGACTCAGGTAGCGCGGGCCGCCGATCTCGTAGAGCAGCTGTGCCGTCACCGTTCCCACCGTGACCGCACCTCCCGTTCCCGGGTGCTTGGTCACCACCGAAGTGCCGTCAGGGTGCAGCTCGGCGATCGGGAAGCCGATGCGCTCGCGCCCTGGGATCTCCTCGAAGAAGGCGTAGTTGCCGCCGCAGCACTGAGCCCCGCACTCAATGACGTGGCCGGCCACTACCGCGCCGGCGATGGCGTCGAACTCGTCGTCTCCCCACCCGAAGGCGTGGAGCGCCGGGCCCACGACGAGGGCGGCGTCGGTCAGCCGGCCGGTGACGACGACCTGCGCGCCGGCGGCCAGCGCGTCGGCGATGGGTCGGGCCCGCAGGTAGGCGTTGGCCGTGACCACGGGCGCGCCCGAAGGCAACTCCTCCCCCGTGTCGAGGTTCATGAAGCGCTCGCCGGCCGCGCGCAGCTCGTCCAGGCGCGGCGTGATGTCGTCGCCCGACACCGAGGCCACCGCGACGTCGAGGCCTTGGCGGCGCCCGAGCTCGCGCACCGCGTCGGCCAGCCCCTCGGGGTCCAGCCCGCCGGCGTTGGAGACGACGGTGATGCCGCGCTCGACGCAGGCCGGCAGCACGTCCTCGAGCTGGCGCAGGAAGGTGCGAGCCCAGCCGCCGCTGCGCTGGCGCGTCTTGTGCAGGATGTACATGGTCAGCTCGGCGAGCCAGTCACCGGTGAGCACGTCGATGGGCCCCCCTTCGACCATGTCGCGCGCCGCGTCGACGCGGTCACCGAAGAACCCGCTGCAGTTCGCCACGCGGAGTGGTCCCGGACCCGGACGGCCGTTCACGCCGGCTCCAACGACACGAGCAGATCGCCGACGTCGACCTGCTGGCCCGGGGCGCACGCCACCTCGCTCACCGAGCCGGCGCCGTCGGCTCGCAACGTGTGCTCCATCTTCATCGCCTCGAGGACAACGAGTGGATCCCCCTCGGCCACGACGTCGCCCGCTGCGACGAGGACCTTGGTGACGGCACCGGGCAGCGGGGCCCGGCACTCCCCCGCTACGCCCCCGCGTTCGTCCTCGTCGTCGGGGAGGCGGAGCGCGAAGGCGGACTGCCCCTCCGGCCCGTTCACGCCGACACCGTGGGCGCCCAAGCGGACCAGGTAGCGGCGCCGCAGCCCGTCCGTCGCGGCCACGAGGTCCACCGTCGTCTCGGTCCCGTCCGCACCGCCCGTCCCGTCCGCACCCCCGTCAGACGTCGCGGTGCCCGTCCCGACCTCTTGCCAGCGATCCCCCACCTGCACCGACACCGGCGCTTCCGGGGACGGGGCCCGAACGAGCAGAGTGCCCGTCCCGTCGCGCAGCTCGTCCGCGTGCTGCGCCGTTCCTACGTTGCGCCAGCCCGCGGCGGGGACTGGGACGAGGCTGTGCCCGCCGCGCTCGGCCAGGAGTGCCAGGGCGGCCGCGGCGGCGTGACGGTGGCGCGCCGCCTCGGGCACGGCCGCGTCCCGCAGGTCGGGCCGGCCATCGAGATAGTGGACGTCGAACTCGCCGCGGCGGAACGCGTCGTCTTCGAGCACGGCGGCGAGCAGGTCGCGATTCGTCTCGAGGCCGTCGAGCTCGAGCGAGCGGACCGCCCGGGCCAGGCGGTCGACCGCGAGGTCGCGCCGGTCGCCGTGCGCCATCATCTTGGCCACGAGCGAGTCGTAGGCGGCACCGACGGTGCTGCCCGACTCGACGGCCCGGTCGGTGCGCAGCTCCGCGCCTTCGGGCCAGCGCACATGGGTCACGGTCCCCGGCGTGGGCCGGTAGTCCTCCCGGGGCCGCTCGGCGCAAAGTCGGACCTCGACGGCGTGGCCCGACACGCGGACGTCGGCCTGGGCGAAGGGGAGCGGCCGGCCCGACGCCGCCGCCAGCTGCAGGCCGACCAGGTCGAGCCCGGTCACGAGCTCGGTCACGCCGTGCTCGACCTGCAGGCGCGTGTTCATCTCGAGGAACCAGAAGTCGCTCCCCTCGACCAGGAACTCGACCGTCCCCGCGCTCTCGTACCCGACGGCGCGGGCGGCGGCGACCGCCGCGTCCCACATGCGCTCACGCACTGCGCCCGGGACGACCGAGGCCGGGGCCTCCTCGACCACTTTCTGGTGCCGCCGCTGTACCGAACACTCCCGGTCGAAGAGGTGGACGACACCGCCATGGGCGTCGGCGAACACCTGCACCTCCACGTGGCGCGGCGCGGGCAGGAAGCGCTCGAGGAACACTTCGTCCGACCCGAATGCGGCGTACGCCTCGCGCTGCGCGGCCGCCAGCGCCCCGGGCAGCTCGTCCGCGTGCGCCACCACGCGCATGCCGCGGCCGCCCCCGCCCGCCGAGGCCTTGACCAGGAGCGGGAAGCCGACAGGCTCGGCCGCGGCGGCGAGGTCGCCGCCCGGGGCGACGACAGCTCCGGGCAGGACCGGGACACCCGCGCCGCCGACCACCTGCTTGGCCCTCGCCTTGTGGCCCATGACGCGCATGGCCTGGGGAGGAGGGCCCACCCAGACCAAGCCGGCCTCCTGGCAGGCCTCGGCCAGGTCGGGGCTCTCCGAGAGGAACCCGTAGCCGGGGTGGAGCGCGTCGGCGCCGGCCTGCCGCCCCGCCGCCACGAGGGCCGCCGCGTCGAGATAGGGAGAGGCGAGACCCGAACCGGGGGCGCCCGGCGCCAGCGGCACCGCCGCGTCGGCCTCGCCCACGTGCGGGCTCCGTGCGTCGTCGGGCGCGTACACGGCCACGGCCTCGCAGCCCGCGTCGTGCGCGCCGCGGATGACGCGGCGGGCGATCTCGCCGCGGTTGGCCACGAGCACCCGGCGCAGCGGCCTGACCGCGGGGACCAGGGTCGCACGCGCCGCCATCAGTGCCGCACCACCCCGAAGACGGCCGTCCCGCGCACGGGCGCCGAGTGCACGGCCGTGAGCGCGACGGCCAGGACGGTGCGGGTGTCGCGCGGGTCGACGATGCCGTCGTCCCACAGCCGGCCGGTGGCGTACTGCGCCGTCGACTCCTCCTCTATCTGGCGCTCGGTCGCGGCGCGCTGCTCCTCGTCGGCCTCCTCGTCGAAGGGGCGCCCGGCCGCTTCGGCCGCGTTGCGGCGCACGATGGAGAGCACGCCGGCCAGTTGCTTGGGGCCCATGACCGCGATGCGGTGGTTGGGCCAGGTGAAGACGAAGCGCGGATCGTAGGCGCGCCCGGCCATGGCGTAGTTGCCCGCGCCGTAGCTGGCGCCGACCATGAGTGTGAGGTGCGGCACCGTCGAGTTCGAGACGGCGTTGATGAGCTTGGCCCCGTCCTTGATGATGCCGCCCTGCTCGTACCGCGTCCCGACCATGAATCCGGTGATGTTCTGCACGAACAGGATCGGCGTGTCGGTGCGGTTGCACAGGGCGATGAACTGCCCGCCCTTCTGCGCCTCGGGCGAGAAGAGGATGCCGTTGTTGGCCAGCACCCCGAGCGGGTAGCCGCCCAGCGAGCCCCACCCGCAGACCAGCTGCGGCCCGTAGGCCTCCTTGAACTCCTCGAAGCGCGACCCGTCGAGGACCCGGGCCAGGATCTCGCGTGTGTCGAAAGGGACGCGCACGTCCACCGGAGCGACTCCGAGCAGCTCCTCGGCGGCATACAGCGGTTCGTCCGCCGCGTCGCTCGCGGGGGGACCGAGGCGGCGCCAATGCAGGTGGGCCACGATGGCGCGCGCCATGCGCAGCGCGTCGGCCTCGTCGCGGGCCAGGTAGTCGCACAGGCCAGAGATCCGGGCGTGCATGCGCGCGCCGCCGAGCTCCTCCTCGTCCGCCTCCTCCCCGATGGCCATCTTCACCAGCGGCGGCCCGCCCAGGAAGACACGGGCGCGGTCCTCGACCATGACCGTGTAGTCGCTCATGCCCGGCAGGTAGGCACCGCCGGCGGTCGAGGAACCGAACACGACGCAGACCGTCGGTATCCCCTGCGCCGAGAGCTGGGTGAGCCGCCGGAACTGCTCGCCGCCGGGGACGAAGACGTCGGCCTGGCGCGGCAGGTCGGCCCCGCCGGACTCGACCAGAATGATCACCGGGAGCCGGTTCTCCTCCGCCACGTCCATGGCGCGCAGCAGCTTGCGAATGGTCGTCGGGCTCGTGGTGCCCCCGCGAACCGTGGGGTCGCTCCCGATCACGACGCACTGGGTGTGCGCAATCTCGGCCAGCGCCACGACCACGCCGCCCCCCACCGGGTCGCCGGTGTGCAGGCCGGCGAGCGGGCACAGCTCGAGCACGGGCGTGCCGGGATCGACGAGAGCCTCGAGGCGCTCTCGCACCATGAGCTTGCCCCGGGCTCGATGCCGCTCGACGTAGCGCGGCCCCCCGCCGGCGAGCAGCCCGTCGTGGAGCGCGCGCACGTCGTCGGCCATCTTCCGCATGGCGCGCGCATTGGCCACGAACTCCTCGCTCGACGTGGCCAGGCGGGTCCGTAGCGCCGTGCTCACGGCTCGGTGTCGCTCACTGCTCGGTGTCCCAGGCCGGCCGGCGCTTCTCCATGAACGCGGCCATCCCCTCGGCCGCCTCCTCGCCGGCGAAGAGCTCGGCCGAACGCCGCGCCGCGTGCTCGAGCCCCTGCTCGAATCCTTCGGCCGGCAACACCCGCAGCAGCTCCTTGGTGGCCCGCACCGCGCCGGGCGAACCCTGGCGGATCGCCCGCGCCCGCGCGCCTACCCACTCGTCGAGCGCGGCCTCGTCGGGGACGACCGCGCTCAGGAGGCCGGCCGCCGCCGCCTCGGCCGCGGTGAACGACTCGCCCGTGAGGACGGCGCGAGCGAGGAAGCGCGGCTCGACCACGCGCAGCGCCGGGACGAGGATCATGGCCGGCGCCACGCCGACGCGGACTTCGCTGAAGCCGAAGGTGGCCGCCTCGGCCGCCACCGCAATGTCCGCGGCGGCGATCAACCCGAGCCCGCCGGCCCGCGCCGCGCCGTTGACCCGGGCGATGACGGGCACCGGGCACTCCACCAGGGTCCGGAGGATGTCGGGCATGCGGTTCGGCGCGGCGGCTCCCCGCTCGGAGAGGTCGGCACCCGAGCAGAACACCGTCCCGGCGCCGGTCAGCACCACCAGGCGCACGGCACGGTCGTCGGCCGCCTCCCCCAGCGCGTCGGCCAGTTCGTTCAGCAGGCGGGTCGACAGCGCGTTGCGGTTCGTCGGCGAATCGAGCGTGACGGTGCGCACGCCGTCCATGTCCTGCACATCGACCAGGCGATCGCCCACGGATGGCGAGTGTAGGGGGGTCCTGGCGGGGTGCAACCAACGAGCTGGCGGACTGGACGAGGGGCTCGACGTTGTCGCCGCCGAAGAACGTCAGGACGACGCTCGGCCAGGTCCGGGCGACCCTCACCGGCCGCGGGCAGCGAGCGGGCCGCAGAAGAGCGGCTGCCGGAGTTGACTGCCAGACTGGCGTCGTGCGCGGGGAGAGGGGAACGAAGGCTCCGCCCCGCCTCCTGCTCGTGCCACTCGTAACGACGATCGTCGTCGTGGCCACCCTGGCCGGCGTCGGCGCCGCAGTCGGTGCGAGCAATCCGGCCCGTTCCGAGGCTCGGTTGGTGACCATCGACGTGCCCGCCCCGGACGGCGAAATCGCGTCGAAGTGGCTGAACTATCCAGCTCCGCCGAGGGCGAACGTTCTCCTGCCGCCGGGGTACGACCGCCAGAAGCACTATCCCCTGGTCGTCTTCCTCAACGGGCTCGACTTCAACTACAACTCGTACGCCGAGTACGGGCTGACCAAGCCGTTCGTCGATCTGGGGGCGATCGTGGTCATGCCCGAAGGTGGCAACGGCTGGTACGCGGACTGGTGGAACGACGGCCAGCGGGGCAGCCCGTCGTGGGAGAGCTACGAGCTCCAGACCGTGATCCCGACCATCCTGGCCCGCTACCCCGTCCTCCCGCAGCGTCGATACCACGCCCTCATCGGCATATCGATGGGGGGACTCGGCGCGGTGTACCTCGGTGGGCGGCTGCCCGGATTCTTCGGGTCCGTGGCCACGCTTTCGGGATTCGTGGATCCCCAGTACTTGGCGACAGCCATGCAGCCGGCCATGGCGGTCTTCTCGGACGCTGCGCCCGACGGCGACAGCGACCCCGATCCGATCTACGGTCCCCCCGAAGGCTTCTACGCCAGCGGGCACAACCCGGCGCTCCTGGTAAGGAACCTCGCGCAGACGCGGGTGTTCGAGAGCACCGGCACGGGCGTCCCGTACAAATCCGACCCCGAACCCACCCAAGACGCGATCTCGGAGGAGCGCAACGTCATCTACCCCATGAACGTGCGCTACCAAGAAGACCTCGTCGCCGCCGGAATCGACGTCACGTACCAGGTCCACCCTGGAGACCACGACATCCCGAACTTCCAGAACGAGATCGGGGCCATGCTCAAATGGGGCCTCTTCGGGCCGGTCGTCACGGACCCGGTGTCCTGGACCAACCAGACCGTCGCCACCAGCGGACAATTGTGGGACGTCGATTATCGCTTCGCCGACCCACCGACGCGAGTCGTGACATTCGCGCAACACGGGACCACGTTGTCGATCGGCGCCGCGGGGTCGGCGGTCACGATCACCACGGCCACCGGCTGCACCATCGACACCCCCACTCCCGCCACCGTCCATCTACCGAGCCGAACACTGGTTTCCCCCCGCCGACCTGACAGCGTCGGTCAGAAGGCGTGTCGCTGATCACGCATGGTCACCTCGCCTGGCCAGGGGACAATTCTCGAGCTCGGCGGGAGCCGGGTCGAGCAGCTCCTCGAAGAGTCTCCGGGCTGTCATTGACGCTTGCTTCTGGTCACTCGACCGACGAAAACCCGAGGAGTCCACGAAATTCGCGGTGCTACCGTGGCCCGGTGATCGAGAGCGACGAGCACCAGCTCTTCCGCAAGACGCTGCGTGACCTTTTCGAACACGAGATCGAGCCGCACGTCGACGAGTGGGAAGCGGCCCGCACCTTCCCGGCCCACGAGCTCTTCCCGAAGTTGGCCGCCGTCGGCCTGTTCGGTCTCGAGTACGAGGAGGCCTACGGCGGCATGGCGGCGGACCACACCTTCACCATGATCGCCGGGGAGGAGCTGGGGCGGATCAGCTGCGGCGGGGTCCCGATGGCCATCGCGGTCCAGATGTCGATGGCCACGCCCGCCCTGGCGCGCTACGGGTCGCCCGAGCTGAAGGAGGTGTATCTCGCACCGGCCATCCGGGGCGAGGTCGTCACCTCCATCGCCGTCACCGAGCCCGATGCCGGCAGCGACGTGGCAGGCATCCGCACCCGGGCCGTTCGCGACGGCGACGAGTGGGTGATCAACGGCTCCAAGCTCTTCATCACCAACGGCACGCAGGCCGACTGGCTCTGCCTGCTGGCTCGGACCTCGGACGAACCGGGCGGGCGCGGCATGTCGCTCATCGTCGTGCCGACGGCGGTCGAGGGTGTGGCCGTCTCGCGCAAGCTGGAGAAGCTCGGGATGTGGTCGAGCGACACGGCCGAGCTCTCCTTCACCGACGTACGCGTCCCGGTGGCCAACACCATCGGCGAAGCCGGCCGCGGCTTCCAGCAGCAGATGGCGCAGTTCCAGGCGGAGCGCCTCATCACCTTCTACAAGGAGGTGGGCTCCATTGAGTTGGCTCTGGACCGCACCCGGAACTACCTGCGCGAGCGCCGCGCCTTCGGCGCACCGCTCCTGGCCAACCAGCACCTCCAGTTCGTCCTGGCGGAGCTCTCGGCCCGTCATGACGTGCTCAAGCACTACGCCCGCACGGCGGCGGACGCCGTGCTGCGCGGCGAGGACGCGACCCGCTACGCCACCATCGGCAAGCTCCTGGGCTCCCGACTCCAGCGCGAGGTGGCGGACTGGGCCGTGCAGTTCCACGGCGGCATGGGATACATGGACGAGAACTGGACGTCTCGCTACTTCCGCGACACACGGCTCGATTCCATCGGCGCCGGCGCCGACGAGGTCATGCTGCGCATCCTCGCCCGCATGGATGGCTACGAGGTGAGCTGAAATTGCCGTCCAACCTCAGGTCGGGAACACCGTCAGGGACTGGCCCACTTCGTTCGGCACCCAGACGTCCGACCCGTCCGAGGAGATGCCGACGGGATCGTTGAACCCGTAGCTCGAGCCGGAGAGGACCTGGACCAGGGAGCCGGTGGAGGCGCTCAGTTCGGTCACCGAGTTACTGCCGTAGTTCATCACCCAGACGTCGGTCCCGTCGGAGGAGATGCCGACAGGTTCGTCGAACCCGTAGTTCGAGCCCGAGATGACCTGGACCAGGGCGCCCGTCTTCGCGCTCAGCTCGGTCACCGAGTTACCGCCGTAGTTCGCCACCCAGACGTGGGTCCCGTCCGACGAGATGAGCTCGGGATCCCAGAACCCGTAGCTCGAGCCCGAGATGACCTGGACCAGGGCGCCCGTCTTCGCGCTCAACTCGGTGACCCACTCGTTGTTCGCAACCCAGACGTGGGTCCCGTCGGAGACGGCCCTGGCGTGCTTGAACCGGTAGATCGAGCCATTGATCACCCGGATCAGGGCGCCCGTTTTCGCGTTCAGCTCGGTCACCTTGTTGGGGCCATTGCCCTGGTTCGACACCCAGACGTGGGTCCCGTCGGAAGAGATGGCGCGCGGTGACCTGAACTCGTACGTGGATCCCTCGACGACCCTGACCAGGGCGCCGGTCGAGGCGCTCAGCTCGGTCACCGAGTTGCCGTCGGAGTTCGCCACCCAGACGTGGGTCCCGTCGGAGGAGATGGCGTCGGGAGTATCCAAGGCGTATTTCGAGCCCGAGATGACCTGGACCAGGGCGCCGGTCGAGGCGCTCAGCTCGGTCACCGAGTTGCCGTCGGAGTTCGCCACCCAGACGTGGGTCCCGTCGGAGGCGACGTCGGACGGAAGGTTGAACCGGTAGCTCGAGCCTGGGATCACCTGGACCAAGGCGCCCGTCGAGGCGCTGACCTCGGTCACCGAGTTGCCGTCGAAGTTCGCCACCCAGATGTTCGTCCCGTCGGAGGAGATGGCGCCGGGACCGTTGAACCCGTAACTCGAGGCCGGGATGACCTGCACCAGGGTGCCCGTCGAGGCGTTCAGCTCGGTCACCGAGTAACCAGAGTTCGCCGCGTAGTCCACCACCCAGACGTGGGTCCCGTCGGAGGAGATGGCATAGGGACCGCTGAGTCCGTAATTCGAGCCCGAGATGACCTGGACCAGGGCGCCCGTCGACGCGCTGAGCTCGGTCACCGAGTCACCTTGGACATTCGACACCCAGACGTGAGTCCCGTCGGAGGAGACGAGGCCAGGCCCGTCGAACCCGTAGCTCGAACCTGCGAGGACCTGAACGAGGGCGCCCGTGGACGCGCTGAGCTCGGTCACCGAGTTGGCGGGGCCCGCAGAGCCGCCTCCGTTCACCACCCAGACGTCGGTCCCGTCCGACGACACGGCGATGGGAAAATTGAATCCGTAGCTCGAGCCCGATATGACCTGGACCAGCGCGCCCGTCGAGGCGCTGAGCTCGGTCACCGATTCACCGTCGTCATTCACCACCCAGACGTCGGTTCCGTCCGACGAGAGGGCGTCGGGAGTGCTCAACCCGTAGCTCGAGCCAGAGATGACCTGGACGAGCGCGCCCGTCGACGCGCTCAGCTCGGTCACTGAGCTGACAAACGAAGTGCCGACGTAGCCGTAGTTCGCGACCCAGACGTGGGTCCCGTCGGAGGAGATGGCGTGCGAATTGTCGAACCCGTAGCTCGAATCTGAGATGACCTGGACCAGCGCGCCCGTCGAAGCGCTCAGCTCAGTCACGGAGTGACCGTTGTCGTTCGCCACCCAGACGTGGGTCCCGTCGGAGGAGATGGCGTCAGGTTCGAAGAACCCCCACCCCAACACCTGGACCCCGCTGACCGCAGCGTCTGCGTTGACCCCGGCGACTGAGGACAACGATATTCCCAGCCCTCCGATCAGTGATGCTGCCGTGAGGGCGAACACGGCACACAATCGGAACGCTCGCAGTGTTGGACGTATCCGCCTCGACATGACAGGCCTCCTGCCCACTATTTCGAGTCCGCCGAGGGGATCACCGCTGCGACGGACACTTTTGCATGTGTTGATCATGTTTGCTTGCGACGATGTTGGCAGTCCCAGCATGAACCGACGACGTCATGCTGCGCATCCTGGCGCGCATGGATGGCTACGAGGTGAGCTGAAAGGCAAGCAGGGGCTATTCCTGTGAGATCTCAGGTCGGGAGAACAGTCACGGACTCGCCCTCATAGTTCGCCACCCAGACGTCGGTCCCGTCCGAGGAAATGGCATCGGGATCGTTGAACCCGTCCTTCGAGGTCTTGATCACCCTCACCAGGGCCCCTCCCGAGGCGTTCAGCTCGGTCACCGAGTTGCCGTTGCCGTTCGCCACCCAGACGTGGGTCCCGTCGGAGGAGATGGCGTCGGGATGGCGGAACCCGTAGCTGGAGCCCGAGATGATCCGGACCACGGCGCCCGTCGAGGCGCTCAGCTCGCTCACCGAATGGCCGCCGCCGTTCGCCACCCAGACATTCGTCCCGTCGGAGGAGACGGCGCCGGGTCGTTCGAACCCGCATCCACAGCGCCAGTCCACCCGGACCAGGGCGCCCGTCGAGGCGCTCAGTTCTGTCACCACGCCGCCCTGGTCGAGGCTGACGATCCAAACGCGGGTCCCGTCGGAGGAGATGGCGTCGGGAGTGTGGAACTCGTACTTCGAGCCCGAGATGAATCGGACCAGGGCGCCAGTCGAGGCGCTCAGCTCGGTCACCGAATGGCCACTCGCGTTCGCCACCCAGACATCGGTCCCGTCGGAGGAGATTGCTTCGGGTGCACCGAATGCGTAGCTCGAGCCCGAGATGACCTGGACCAGGGCGCCCGTCGAGGCTCTCAGCTCGGTCACCGAGTTGCCGCCGTTCGCTACCCAGACGTGCGTCCCGTCGGAGGAGATGGCGTCGGGACCATCGAAGCCGTAGCTCGAGCCCGAGATGACCTGGACCAGGGCGCCCGTCGAAGCATTCACCTCGGTCACCGATTCGGCGTCGGGGTTCGCCACCCAGACGTGGATCCCGTCGGAGGAGATGGCGGCGGGAGCATCGAAGCCGTAGCTCGAGCCCGAGATGACCTGGACCAGGGCGCCAGTCGGGGCGCTCAGCTCGGTCACCGAGTTGCCGTCGAAGTTCGCCACCCAGACGTGGGTCCCGTCGGAAGCGATGGCGACCGGATCGGAGAACCCGTACCTCGAGCCCGAGATGATCCGGACCAGGGCGCCCGTCGAGGCTCTCAGCTCGGTCACCGAGTTGGCGTAGTCGTTCGCCACCCAGACGTGGGTCCCGTCGGAGGAGATGGCCTCGGGAGTGTGGAACCCGTTGCTCGAGCCCGAGATGACCTGGACCAGGGCGCCCGTCGACGCGCTCAGCTCCGTCACGTCGCCGTCCGTGTTGCCGTAATAGTTCGCCACCCAGACCTCGGTCCCATCCGAAGAGATACCGTCGGGACCGGAGAACCCGTAGCTCGAGCCCGAGATGACCTGGACCAGGGCGCCCGTCGAGGCGCTCAGCTCGGTCACCGAGTCGCCCGTCTCGTTCGCCACCCAGACGTCTGTGCCGTCGGAGGAGATGCCGTCGGGATACTGGAGCCCGTAGCTCGAGCCCGAGACGACCTGGACCAGGGCGCCCGTCGATGCACTCAGCTCGGTCACGGAGTTGCCGTAACGGTTCGCCACCCAGACGTCGGTGCCATCGGAGGAGATGGCCCAAGGAGAGCCGAACCGATACATCGAGCCCGAGATGACCTGGACCAGGGCGCCCGTCGCCGCGTTCAGCTCGGTCACCGAGTCCCCCGCGAAGTTCGCCACCCAGACCTCGGTCCCATCCGAAGAGATGGCGACGGGATAGTCGAACCCATACTTCGAACCCGAGATGGCTTGAACCAGGGCGCCCGTCGCCGCGACCAGCTCGGTCACCGAATTGCCGGCGGAGTTCGCCACCCAGACGTCGGTGCCATCGGAGGAGACGGCGTTTGGTTGGCCGAATCCCCACCCCAACACTTGCGTTCCGCTGACCGCAGGGCCTGTGTTGGCCCCAGCGGCTGAGGTCAACGAAATTCCCAGCCCTCCGATCAGTGATGCTGCCGTGAGGGCGAACACGGCGCAGAATCGGAGCGCTCGCAGTCTTGGACGTATCCGCCTCGACATGACAGGCCCCCTCATCTGCCCACTATTTCGAGTCCACGCCGTGGGCATCACCGCTACGACGGACACTTTTGCATGTGTTGATCATGTTTGCTTGCGTCGATCGTCCCGCCTGACGGCCGGCGAACCGCGACGTACCCGATGACGGCGACTCGCAACCCCGCTCTTTTCGGCCGGGATGAGCTCACGCTTGGTGGCCGCAAATCGATGGCGCGATCGGGTTGGCAGTCCCAGCATGAACCGACGAGGTCATGCTGCGCATCCTGGCGCGCATGGATGGCTACGACGTGACCTGAATTTCCGTCAGGGCCATTTCTGTGAGACGTCAGGTCGGGAACTCAGTCACGGACTCGCCCTCGTAGTTCGCGACCCAGACGTGGGCGCCGTCTGAGGAGATGGCATCGGGATCGATGAACTCGTTCTTCGGGGCCTTGATCACCCTTACCGGGCCTCCTCCCGAAGCGTTCAACTCGGTCACCGAGTTGCCGTTGCCGTTCGCCACCCAGACGTGGGTGCCGTCGGAGGAGATGGCGTCGGGATGGTGGAATCCGTAGCTCGAGCCCGAGATGATCCGGACCAGGGCGCCCGTCGAGGCGCTCAGCTCGCTCACCGAGTGGCCGCCACCGTTCGCCACCCAGACATCGGTCCCGTCGGAGGAGACGGCGCCGGGTCGTTCGAACCCGCATCCGCAGCGCCAGTCCACCCGGACCAAGGCGCCCGTCGAGGCGCTCAGCTCGGTCACCACGCCGCCCTGGTTGAGGCTCGTGATCCAGACGTGGGTCCCGTCGGAGGAGATGGCGTCGGGAGTGTGGAACTCGTACTTCGAGCCCGAGATGATCTGGACCAGGGCGCCCGTCGAGGCGCTCAGCTCGGTCACCGAATGGTCCTCCGTGTTCGCCACCCAGACGTCGGTGCCGTCGGAGGAGATGCCGGCGGGGCCGGAGAACCCGTAGCTCGAGCCCGAGATGACCTGGACCAGGGTGCCCGTCGAGGCGCTCAGCTCGCTCACCGAGTTGCCGAAGTCGTTCGCCACCCAGACGTGGATGCCGTCCGAGGAGATTGCCTCGGGAACATCGATGCCGTAGCTCGAGCCCGAGATGACCTGGACCAGGGCGCCCGTCGAGGCGCTCAGCTCGCTCACCGAGTTGCCGTCGGAGTTCGCCACCCAGACGTGGGTGCCGTCCGAGGAGATTGCCTCGGGAGCATCGAAGCCGTAGCTCGAGCCCGAGATGACCTGGACCAGGGTGCCCGTCGAGGCGCTCAGCTCGCTCACCGAGTTGCCGTCGAAGTTCGCCACCCAGACGCCGGTCCCGTCGGAGGAGACGGCGGCGGGATCGGAGAACCCATAGCTCGAGCCCGAGATGACCTGGACCAGGGCACCCGTCGAGGCGCTCAGCTCGCTCACCGAGTCGGCGTAGTCGTTCGCCACCCAGACGTCGGTCCCGTCGGAGGAGATGGCCAAGGGAGTGTGGATGCCGTAACTCGCGCCCGAAATGATCTGGACCAGGTCGCCCGTCGATGCGCTCAGCTCCGTCACGTCGCCGTCCGTGTTGCCGTAATAGTTCGCCACCCAGACGTCGGTGCCGTCGGAGGAGATGCCGGCGGGGCCGGAGAACCCGTAGCTCGAGGCCGAGATGACCTGGACCAGGGCGCCCGTCGAGGCGCTCAGCTCCGTCACCGAGTCGCCTGTCTCGTTCGCCACCCAGACGTCGGTGCCGTCGGAGGAGATGCCGTCGGGATACTGGAACCCGTAGCTCGAACCCGAGATGGCCTGGACCAGTGCCCCCGTCGAGGCGCTCAGCTCGGTCACGGAGTTGCCGTAACGGTTCGCCACCCAGACCTGGGTGCCGTCGGAGGAGATGGCCCAAGGAGAGTCGAACCCGTACATCGAGCCCGAGATGACCTGGACCAGGGCGCCCGTCGCCGCGTCCAGCTCGGTCACCGAGTCCCCCACGAAGTTCGCCACCCAGACGTCGGTCCCGTCGGAGGAGATGGCTTCGGGAGCATCGAAGCCATACTTCGAGCCCGAGAAGACCTGGACCAGGGCGCCCGTCGAGGCGCTCAGCTCGGTCACCGAGTCGCCGGCGGAGTTCGCCACCCAGACGTCGGTGCCGTCGGAGGAGACGGCGCTGGGTTGCCCGAATCCCCACCCCAACACCTGCGTTCCGCTGACCGCAGGGTCTGTGTTGGCCCCAGCGGCTGAGGTCAACGAAATGCCCAGCCCTCCGATCAGTGATGCTGCCGTGAGGGCGAACACGGCGCAGAATCGGAACGCTCGCAGTGGTGGACGTATCCGCCTCGACATGACAGGACCCCTCTTCTGCCCACTATTTCGAGTCCACGCCGTGGGCATCACCGCTACGACGGACACTTTTGCATGTGTTGATCATGGTTGCTTGCGTCGATCGTCCCGCCTGACGGTCGGCGTCGCCCTGGACTGCGTCGCGGTCGACGGCGTCGCACCGTGCCGGGTCGAATTGAGCGCCGGATTGAGTGAGGTGGGCGAACCTGCGATTGGTGTGAGATTGCACCATGGAACTGAGACGGGTCCGATTGAGCGATCCCGAGGTGGAGCCACTGCTCGTCGGGCTGACGGGCGAGTACGACTCGCGCTACGGCGAGAACGTCGAAATGACAAGGACGAGCGAGGGTGAGTTCGATCCTCCGGACGGCCTCTTCGTCGTCCTCATGGATGGGCAGCTCACCGCTTCGGGGGGAGGTTTCCGTCGGCATGACCACGACACCTGTGAGGTGAAGCGGATGTGGACGAGCCCGCACTGCCGCCGGCGTGGGCTGGCGACGTTCGTCCTGGGCGCCCTCGAGGACGCAGCCCGGCAAGCCGGTTACGCCCGGTTGGTCCTCGAGACCGGATCTCGCCAACCCGAGGCTGCGGCACTCTACGCAAGGCGAGGTTACCGGCGGATCGGGTTCTACGGTCACTACCCGGACGCGATCGCCTTCAGCGTCGATCTGTCCGCGCTCTGATAGGGGGGGCACCGCAGGGCTTCATCCGGTTCGGCGGAAAGTTTGCTCGTGTCGATCAGCCGCGATGAATTGAAGCTCGATAGTCGCACGCGATCGCGAGGGCGCATCGGCAGCGACAGCACGAACCGCTGGATCCTGATGATGGATTCCTGTCAGACCGGGTGGAAGACCACATCACTGTCCACATCACTGTGGTCCCGATCTCCCCAGATCGCTCTCTGGGAGCCCGCGTCGATCCGATCGACCCGACGCGATCATCCGATGTGACGGAACAGGGCCTGTCCACCGCCGCTGGCGAGGAGGCGGTGATCCTCGGACCAGACCCGACCCGTCCACGCCAACATGCCGTCCTGTGCCAGGGGCGAATGCGCGTCGAGCAGGAGCCAGTCCGACCGGTGGCCGGGACCGTGGAAGGCGGCGTAGAGGTCGAGGCTCGGCGCGATGTACGGAGGATTTCGGTAGGCGTGCGGCCGTGAGCCCGACGGCCAGCTCCCCACGTCGAGGACCACCAGCGAGCGTGCCGCGTCCAGCCAGGGATCGTCGAAAGTCGCCGTCGGGCGGTAGCGCACCCAGTTGCGCCACGTCGGCGGGAGCGGGCCAGAGGGCGGCCAGGGACCGTCTTCGGGTGAGCGCTGGTCGAAGTTGTCCCAAAAAGCGAACCGCGGCCGGCGGCCCGGATCGGAGTCGGTCGGATCGGAGTCGTAAACCCGCGGGCGGAGCTCGCCCGGGCCCGGGACCTCCGGCGGCCGCTCGTCGTGGTGCTCCAGCCCCTCGACGTCGCCCACCGACCACACCATGGCCTCGAGCACGGGGATCCCCTCTTGGGTGAGAGAGACCCGCTGCGACGTCACCGTGCGGCCGGAGCGCAGCGCGGCGACCTCGACCTCGACCGGCCCGAACGCGGCGACGGAGAGGTAGTGGCAGTAGAAGCTGGCGGGACGTGTCTGCCCGCTCGATGCCCCCGCGGCCCGGAGGGCGACGGCGGCGACGTACCCGCCACACGGCCCCCAGATCTCCCAGTCCGCACTGAGCGACGCCCGGTAGCGGCCACCGCCGAGATCCTCGACTGCGGTGTCGTGGTCGAGGTCACCCACGTACGGCGCGAGATTCCCATTCGGAGCGGTACAGCTCCATCACCGTCACCAGCTCCCCGCTGTCGGTCTCCATGCCGGCTTCGCTGAGCGCGAACCCCAGGTGCTCCATGACGCGGCCCGATGCCACGTTCTCCGGTTCGTAGATGCTGACGACGCGATTCAGCCCGGCCGGCCCGAAGCCGTATTCGAGTGCAGCCGCGCCCGCCTCGGTGGCCAGACCGCGGCCGCGGAAGGGCTCGGCCAGGCGCCAGCCGACCTCGACCGCAGGCAGGATCTGGGGCAAGAAGTGCGGGACGGCGAGGCCCGCCCACCCGATGAGCCGGCCGGTCTCACGCTCCTCCACCGCCTCGACACCGAAGCCGTCGGTCTCGTAGCGCCCGATCACGCGGTCGAGGAACCGCTCCGTGTTCTCCGCCGACATGGGGCCACGGAGCGGGTACCACCAGAAGGAAGGGTCGGCGTGGATCGGCACCAGGTCGTCGAAGTCGCCGGGTTCGAACGGCCTGAGCACCAGGCGCTCGGTGGTGAGGGTGGGGATGCGGGGGTCGGTCACGACGTCGGCTCCGCACTCATCGCTCGGCCCTCATCAGAGAGGGAGCCCGGGCGCGTCGGCCAGCGAGGGGTCGCGGCCCGGCCGGGCCGTGGGCGCGTAGAGCTGCTCGGGACGGAAGGAACGGACGGAGCGGTCGCCGGCGCGGCCGCCGACCACCTCGACCCAGGTCTCACCGGTGTCGCTGTTGGTGACGTGGGCCACGAACTCCCACGAGGCGGCCCGCAGCCGCGTGCCGTCGACGTGGACCGGGTCGCCGGGGCGAAGGCCCGCCCAACTCGTGGTGCGGCGCAGGTCAGCCACTGGCGGGCCGCGACATGTCACGGGCGAGCGGGAACATGTGGCTTCTTTTCTACCGCATGGCTGTCGTGCCCGAGCACCTCGCCGGGCGCGAGCCCACCGCCGGTCGCGGCGAACACGGCGCCGGGCATCAGCCCGCGCCGAACAACCCGGCCGTATCCTGAGCGCGATGGCGCTCGACCTGCCGCGAACCCTCACGCCTTCGAAGGTGACCGCGTTCACGCGGTGTCCCCTGGCCTTCCGCTTCACGGCCATCGAGCGCCGGCCCGAGCCCCCCACGCCGGCCAAGGTCAAGGGCACACTCGTCCACGCCGCGCTCGAGGGGCTGTTCTGGAACCACTCCGAGGGAGCGCGGACCCGCTCCGCCGCGGAGCAGGAGCTCGACCGGGCCTGGGTGGCGCTCCAGGGGGACCCCGAGTTCACCGGTCTCGAGCTCGACCCGGCCGACGCCCCGGCCTTCCTCGACGACGCTCGGACCCTGGTCGACAACTACTTCGCCCTCGAGGACCCAAACTCCGTGCGGGCGGTCGGGGTGGAGCTCGGGGTCGAGATGACAGTCGACGGGATGCGCCTGCGCGGCAAGATCGACCGGCTCGACATCGGACCCGACGGCTCGCTCAGGGTCGTCGACTACAAGACGGGCCGGGCCCCCTCGGAGCGCTACGAACGGGGCAGCCTCGTCGGTGTCCAGATGTATGCGCTCTTGTGCGAGAGCGCGCTGGGGCGCGCACCCGTCGAGGTCCGGCTCCTCCACCTGCGCGAGCCCATCGCCATCACGGCCGTAGCCAGCGAGCAGACGATCCGCGGCCAGCGCCGTCGTACTGTCGCCGTGTGGTCGGCGATCGAGCGGGCCTGCGGTGCCGAGGACTTCCGACCCCAGGTCGGCCCCCTCTGCAACCACTGCCACTTCAAGGGCGACTGCCCGGCCTTTGCTTCGGCAGCACCATCGACCGCCGCGTGAGCACCGTCGACCTGAACCACGTCGATCAGGTTGTCGACGCCGCCTTCGAGCCCTTCCGCGGGCGACCAGGCGTCGACCAGGCTGCCGCCGTCGTCTCGAACCTGGCCGACTACGGGCTGGTCTGGGTGGCCTTGGCCCTCTTCAAGGCGCGCCGACGCGGGCCCCAACGACGGCGGGCCGTGGTCGCGCTCGGGGCCGCCGGAGTGTCGTCGCTACTGGTGAGCCGGACGGTGAAGGCGGCGATCGAGCGAGAGCGGCCCGACGACCACCTGGCCGCCGTAGTCCGTACCCCTTCGACCAGCAGCTTCCCGAGCGGACACACCCTGGCTGCCTTCTGCACGGCGTTCGTCCTGGCCGACAGCGACGCACAAACCGCGGCCAACGTGGCGTTCGCGTCCGCGGTAGCCGTGAGCCGCATCCACCTGCGGGCACACCACCCGACCGACGTGATCGGCGGAGCGGCCATCGGCTCGGTCCTCGGACTGGGTCTGCGCCCCCTGGTGAACCTCGTCACACCCGGTGCCCGAGGCCGGGGGCGGTCGCGGCGAGGAATGCGCTCGGACCAGCGCCGGTTGATAACGGTGTGAAACCCTTTTCCCTGACGTGGGACTACCGCTGTCCGTTCGCCCGCAACGCCCATGAGCACGTGGCCGCCGCCCTGTCCGACGGAGCCGGGTGGGACGTGACCTTCCTGCCTTTCTCGTTGAGCCAGGTCCACGTGCCCGAAGGCGGCACCCCGGTCTGGGAGGACCCCGAGAAGGCCAGCGACCTGCTCGCCTTGTCCTCCGGCCTCGTCGTGCGCGACCAGTACCCGGACCAGTTCCTCGACGCGCACATCGCGCTGTTCGCGGCGCGCCACGACGAGGGCCGTGACCTCCGCGAGGCCGCCGTCGTGGCGGACGTGCTCGAGAAGGCCGGCGTGCCGGGCGACAAGGTTGTCGCCGAGGTGGAGTCGGGCGCCATCACGGACGTCGTGCGACAGGCCCACGAGGAGGCCGTACGGGAGTGGGGCGTCTTCGGCGTGCCGACCTTCGTCGTCGGCGATCGGGCCGTGTTCGTCCGCTTGACCACCCGACCCCAGGGGGACGCGGCGTCGGCCCGGCGCAGTATCGAGGGCGTGCTGGCACTGTTCGACGAGCACCCTGAGCTCAACGAGTTCAAGACGACGTCGATCTGGCGCTGAGGCGTCAGGCCTCCGCCGGCACCTGAGCCGGAGCGTTCAGGAGCGGACGAGTTCGCTCAAGAGCGCGAAGCCGCGGGCGCGCTGATCCGCGTCGCCGATCACCGCCGCGACGAAGTCGGTCGCGCCGGCGTCGGCCAGGCGACGGATGGACTCGGCGACGCGCTCTTCGTCGCCCACGAAGGCGATCTCGCCGGCTCCGCTCGCTCCCTCCTTCTCCAGCATGGCCTTGTACGACGGCAGGTTCGGGTAGATGGAGAACTCCTCGTCGATCGTGGCCCGTGCCGCGTCGGCGTCCGCCGTGACCGCCACCGGCAGGGACACGACGACGCGCGGGTCGGGCCGTCCGGCCGCCGCCGCCGCCCGTCGGATGAGGGGCGAGATGTGCGAGTCGACGGTGCCCGTGCCCGTCATCCAGGTGATGGTGCCGTCGGCCTGCGTTCCCGCCAGCTCCAGCATGGTGGGGCCGAGTGCGGCGAGGAGGACGGGCGGCGCGGAGGTGCCGCGGATGTCGAGCGGGGCGAACGCGTTCGTGGTCACCCGCTCACCCGTGCTCTGCGGCGCCTCTCCGTGCAGCAGGGGCATGAGGGAGGCCAGGTACTCGCGCATGTAGGAAGCGGGCTTCTCGTAGCTCAGCCCCCACATCCCCTCGACCACGATCTGGTGGGAGAGCCCGATGCCGAGGAGCAGGCGGTCGTCGGTGGCCGCCTGCACCGTCAACGCCTGCTGCGCCAGCATCATCGGGTGGCGGGGGTGAACCGGCACGACGCCGGTTCCCAGCCCGATGCCCGGTACATGCGTGCCGACCGCGGCCAGCCAGGTCAGCGCGTCAGGGCCGAAGATCTGCACGGCAAACGCGTGGTCGAAGCCGGCATCGGCGTAATCGCGCAGTTGGGAAACTGTCGCGGCGAACGGCTTGTCCACGTCCAAAAGCATCCCGATGCGTAACGGCTTGGCCATGGCAGTCGATCCTCCTCGCCTAGTGTCCTGAATGTGCCCGCCCCAGTGTCTACGCCAATCGCGACGCGGGGGCGAGTGACCTGAGCCGCTGCGACATCGGGTTCGTAGGCGCCGGGCAGCTGGCGCGGATGGCGGGGGAAGCGGCCAGCACGCTCGGGCTCTCCATGGCGGTGCTGGCGTCGCACCCGGACGACGCCGCCTGTGCGGTCGCGGCCGAGGTCGTGTTGGGAACGCCGTGGGTGGGCTCGGACCTGCGCGCGCTGGCTGAGCGCTGTCGGGTGGTGACGTTCGACCACGAGCAGGTCGACCTGGAGTTGGTCGGTGCGCTCGCCGACGGTGGTGTGCCGGTGCGGCCGGGTCCGGCCACCCTGGAGCTGGCGGTCGACAAGGCCACGATGCGCACCGTCCTCGACGAGGCGGGCATCCCCGTCCCCTCGTACAGGGTCGTGGAACCCGGGCCGGGTGCGTCGGACGCTGTCGCCGCGTTCGCTGCGGCTCAGGGCTGGCCGCTCGTGCTCAAGGCGGCGCGTGGCGGCTACGACGGCAAGGGCGTGTGGACGGTCGCCGACCTGGCCGAAGCCGAGGCGGTCATGGCCCGGATCGACGGCCGCGTCGTCGTCGAGGAGCTGGTCCCGCTCAATGCCGAGCTCGCGGTCATGGTGGCCCGGCGCCCCTCGGGCGAGACCGTGGCCTGGCCTGCGGTCGAGACGACTCAGGTCGGCGGCGTGTGCCGCGAGGTGCTGGTCCCGGGGCGCCTCGATCCCGAGGTGACCCTGACGGCGTCGGGCATCGGGGAGCGGGTGGCGTCGATCGCGCGTGCCGAGGGCGTGATGGCGGTCGAGCTCTTCTGGTCAGGAGGTCGCCTCCTGGTCAACGAGGTGGCCACGCGGCCCCACAACTCCGGGCACTGGACGATGGAGGGATCCGCCACCTCCCAGTTCGAGAACCACGTCCGGGCCGTGCTCGACCTGCCCTTGGGATCCACGGCGCTCCAATACCCCCACGTGGCGAGTGTGAACGTCTTCGGCGGCCCGAACGGCGAGGACCCGTCCGGCTTGCTGGCCCACGGGCTCGCGGTCGAGGGTGCCCACGTGCACCTTTATGGCAAGGAGGCGCGGCCGGGACGCAAACTGGGACACGTGACCGTCTGTGGACCCGACCCCGAGCTGGCCCGCGCCCGGGCCTGGTCAGCGGCGCTCGCCCTCGGCACCGCGGTGCCCGACGGCGTGGAGCTGCCGATCGGGGTGGCGTCATGAGCGCTGCAGAAGCCGGACGCCCGCTCGTCGCGGTCGTGATGGGCAGCTCCTCGGACCTCACGGTCATGCAGGGCGCCGTCGACGTGCTCGCCGAGTTCGGCGTGACGCACGAGGTGAGAGTGGTCTCGGCCCACCGCACGCCCGACGACATGATCGCGTTCGGTCACGCCGCGGCGGATCGCGGCCTCCGGGTGATCGTGGCGGGTGCCGGCGGGGCCGCCCACCTGCCCGGGATGCTGGCCTCGGTCACCAGGCTCCCCGTGGTCGGGGTCCCGGTGGCGCTGTCCAACCTCGACGGCCTCGACTCGCTTCTCTCCATCGTGCAGATGCCCAAGGGAGTGCCCGTGGCCACCATGGCGGTCAATGGGGCTCGCAACGGGGGCCTGCTGGCCGTGAGGATCCTGGCGCTGGAAGACACCGCGCTGGCTGCCAGAATGGACGGGTTCCAGCAGGAAATCGCAGCGGACGCGCGTGCCCAGGATGCGGACGTGTCCGGAGGAGCAGCGCATCATGGGTGAGCCGAACCTGGCTCAGAGGTTGGGGTACTCGGCCGACGCCAAGCTCGTCATCGTCAACGCCGACGACCTCGGCTCCTGCCACTCGGCCAACGTCGGGGTCTTCGAGTGCCTGGCCACCGGGACGGTGACCAGCGCCACGCTCATGGTGCCTTGCCCGTGGGCACGCGAAGCGAGCAGCCGGTACCGAGGCGAGGACGTCGGTGTCCACCTGACCGTGACGGCGGAGTACGAGCTCTACCGCTGGGGTCCGATCACGCATGCGCCCTCGCTCCTCGGCGGTGACGGCGGATTCCCACGCACGGTCGAGGACGTGTGGGACCACGCCGACCTCGACGAGGTGCGGCGGGAGTGCCGGGCCCAGATAGAGCGGGCGATCCTGTGGGGCTTCGATGTGAGCCACCTCGACGCGCACATGGGCACCATGCAGTTGCGCCCCGAGTTCTTCGACGTCTACCTGGAGCTGGCGCTCGATTTCGGCCTCCCGCTGCGCATGACGGGACCGGCGGTCGAGCGCTACGCCGGCTTCCCGGCCCGCGCCGTCGCCGCCGATGCCGGGGCCGTCTTCACCGACCATCTGCGGCTCGTGCCCGGAGTCGGATCGCGCCACGTCTTCGAGAAGGACATCGCGACGCTCCGCCCGGGCGTGACCGAATTCTTCCTGCATCCCGCCGTCGACAGCGCGGAGTTGCGCTCGCTCGCCCCCGACGACTGGGAATCGAGGGTGGACGACCACCGCATGATCTGCGATGAGAGCTGGGTGCGCGTGGCGCTGGACGAGGCCGGAGCGACCCTGATCGGGTACCGACCGTTACGCGAGCTGGCGCGGGCGGGCGGCAGAGCGGGGGGCTGAGTGGCTCGGACCGTCGTCACCGTGGCTCTGCTCGGCGTGCTGGCCACGGCCATCACCCTCGTGCTGTTACAGAGCGCGGGCGTCATCAACTGGAGCTTCCTCGGGCCGACGGCCTGAGCGAGGCCGACGGCCTGAGCGAGGCCGACGTCGCCGGGGTCGGTTCAGGCCGATCGCACCCCCGCGAAGAGGTCGTCCTCGGTGACGTCGGTCGGGCCGACCCTGCTCTGCGCCAGGCGGAACTCGTCGACAGGGTGGATACCGCGCAGCACCTCGGGCGGGAGGCCGAACCAGAACGGGGAGTTCGGGTCGACCTGGGTGGCGTGCGCCTTGAGCGCCTCGCCTCGGATGTGGTTGAACCCGCTCACGTCGATGGAGGTCGTGTAGGGCTCGGTGCGCGTCATGCGGGCCATCCACTTCTCGTCGAACGGCGACTTGATCCCGAGCTCCTCGAACTTGGCCTGCATCTCGCGGAAGCGCTCGCCAGACCACACCGAGTAGTAGAGCTTGGCCGGAGTGTACGGAGTCCCGGCATCCGGGAAGCGGTCCGGATCACCGGCGGAGTCGAAAGCCAAAACAGAAATCTCGTGGACCCGGATGTGGTCCGGGTGGGGGTACTCGGTCTGGTTGTCGCCGTAGGTGACGATGACCTGGGGCCGCTCGCGGCGGATCACCTCGACCAGGCGCCCGACCGCCTCGTCGAGCGGGGCCTGGGCGAACGAGTCCGGCCGGGCGTTGGCCTCGGTGTTGGGCATGCCCGAATCCCGGTAGCCCAACATGACCGTCTCGTCGTATCCGATGATGTCCGTGGCCGCCTTGAGCTCGGCCATGCGGACCCGGCCGATGTCGGCCCTGACCTCCGGCGTGTCCATGGCCGGGTTCAGGATGTCGCCCTCCTCGCCGCCGGTGCAGCACACGAGGACCGTGCGGACGCCCTCGGCGTGGTAGCGGGCGACGGTCGGCGCCCCCTTGGACGCCTCGTCGTCGGGGTGCGCATGGACGCAGAGCAGGCAAAGACGATCGGCCACCGGCGTGACCTTACCGGGGGCGGCCCGCCCGCCCAGCCGGACCACCCCGGCCGGGCCCACCCCTCCCCCGCTGGGCCTTATGCTCGTATTCCATGGCAGGCACGTTCAGTCGGATCCGAGACATCTTTCGGTCTAAGGCGAACAAGGCCCTCGACAAGATGGAGGACCCGCGGGACACGCTGGACCTGTCCTACGAGAAGCAGCTCGAGCAACTCCAGAAGGTCCGCCGTGGCGTGGCCGACGTGGCGACGGCGCGCAAGCGGATCGAGCTGCAGGCCCAGGCGTTGCAGAAGCAGGCCGACAAGCTGCAGAACCAGGCCAAGGCCGCGCTGTCGCAGGGCAACGAGGATCTGGCCCGTGAGGCCCTGTCCCGGAGGGCCCTGCTCGGCGAGCAGTTGGCCGAGCTCAAGACGCAGCACGACCAGATCACCGAGCAGGAGCAGAAGCTGGTCCAGACCTCGCAGGAGCTCCAATCGCGGGTCGAGCGCTTCCGGACCCAGAAGGAGACCCTGAAGGCGTCCTACACGGCCGCCGAGGCCCAGACCAAGGTGGGCGAGGCCGTCTCGGGGATCTCCACCTCCATGGGCTCGGCCGGCGCCACCATGCAGCGGGCCCAGGACAAGATCGCGGGCATGCAAGCGCGTGCCGGAGCCATCGACGAGCTCCTGGCCTCGGGCGCGCTGGACGATCTGACCACGCCGAACGACGACATCCAGCGCGAGCTCGACAAGGTGTCGTCCAACTCCCAGGTCGACAACGAGCTCGCGGCCCTCAAGGCCGAGCTCGGGGCGGGGACGGCCGATGCGGCGGCGCTGCCGGCCGCGGACTCAAAAGGTGCGGGCGACGGAGCGGGGAATAGCGAAGGGAGCGAGGTGGGAGGAGCCTGATGGCCATCTCTCGGAACATCAAGCCGGACCGCGGATTGACGACCCGCATGTTCCTGACAGGGTTCCTCCTGGTCCTGCTCTACGGCGCGGTCATCGGGGTCCTGATCGCGGTGGGCCTCTCCTTCGTCTTCGTCCTGGTGATCGCGGCGGTGCTCCTCTTCTGCCAGTACTGGTTCAGCGACAAGATCGCCATGTACGCCATGCACGCGAAGGAGGTCACGCCTGAGCAGGCGCCGCAGCTGCACGGGGTGATCGACCGCCTGTGCGCGCTGGCCGACATGCCCAAGCCTCGGGTGGCCATTGCGCAGACCGACGTGCCGAACGCCTTCGCGACGGGGCGCAGCCCCAAGGCCGCCGTCGTGTGCGCCACGACGGGCCTGCTGCGGCGGCTCGACGAGCCCGAGGTCGAGGCCGTGCTGGCGCACGAGATCTCGCACGTGGCACACCGCGACGTGGCCGTGATGACAATCGCCAGCGGTCTCGGGATGATCGCCGGGCTGCTGACCAGGGTGATGTTCTACTCGGAGATCTTCGGCGGCGGCCGCGGCGGAGGGAACAACCAGCAGAGCCAGGCCGCCCTGGTCGAGATGATCGTGTTGCTGGTCTCGATCATCGTCTACGTCATCAGCTTCCTCCTCACCATGGCGCTGTCGCGCTATCGCGAGCTGGCGGCGGACCGCTCGGGCGCTCTCCTGATCGGCCGCCCCTCCCAGCTGGCGTCGGCGCTGGTCAAGATCTCCGGCGAGATGGGCCGCATCCCCACGCGGGACCTGCGAGCCGCCGAGCCGTTCAACGCCTTCTTCTTCGCCCCGGCCGTTGCCAACGGCGCCACGCAGGGTGGCGGCGGGGGCTTCAGCATCGGCCAGCTCTTCCGCACCCACCCCACGCTCGAGCGCCGACTGGCCCAGCTCGAGTCGCTCGAGCACCAGCTCGGCCAGGCGAGCTGATCGGCGGCGGCGGGCCAGACGGAGGTGGGGCTCCTCGACACCATTCTCGGGCGGACCAAGCCGGTGCGCGCCAACCTCGACGCGCTGTTCGCCCTCCCCACGGCTGCGCTCACCTTGCAGAGCGCGGGCGGCCTCGTGTCGTCCGGCCACGCCGGCGTGTGCTGGAAGCCGGCTGCCGGCCAGGTGGCGGCCGACGCGCAGAAAGAGGTGGCCGAGCTCGTCGGCGACGGCTTCAGCCAGGCCGTCGACTCCTTCGACTACGGCTGGCTGCTCGTCGACGACCCCTCCGACTTCGAGGAGCTGGTGACCAAGGTCCATATGGCCAACGCGACGCTGCAGGAGAACGGGTGGGGGCCCCAGCTGCTGTGCTCGGTCTTCGGCTTCGTGCCCGGGCCCGACGCACCCCGCGACGCCAAGGCGTTCCGGCTCGTGTACCTCTTCAAGCGCGGGACGTTCTACCCCTTCGCCCCGGTTGACTCGGCCAAGGAACGGCGCGACACCGAGTTGGAGCTGCGCGTCCGCACCATGGTCGGCGCCGACCTGCCGGTGGAGCCCGACCTGTCGCGGTGGTTCCCCATGTGGGACATGCCGGTCTCGTGAACGCGTGAGATCGTGAGCGGGACCGAGACCGGGGCTCCCGAGCGGATGATCGCCCTGGAGGGGGCGGTCAATTTCCGCGACCTGGGCGGCTACGCCGCCGACGACGCCTTCCGGACGCGCTCGGCGCGTCCTGTTCCGGGCCGACGGTCTCGGGGAGCTGACCGAAGACGACCTGGCCATGATGCGTGCGCTCGGCATCCGTACGGTCCTGGACCTGCGCTCGGGCGGGGAGCTCGAACAGAACCGCTTCGACGTGGACGCGCACCCGGTCTCGTTCCACCACCTGCCCTTCATTCAGACGATCCCCGACCCAGAGGAGTTCGACCGGCGCCCGGACCTGCTCCAATCGCAGTACCTCGAGATGCTCGACACGTCCGGGGACCAGATCGTGGCGGCGCTGCGGGTGCTGGCCTCTCCGGACGCGCTGCCGGCCGTCTTCCACTGCACAGCGGGCAAGGACCGGACCGGCTTGCTCTCGGCCATCGTCCTGTCGCTGGTCGGGGTGCCCGACGAAACGGTCGTGGCCGACTACGCGTTGAGCGCGGCCGCCATGGACCGTCTGCGCGAGAAGATCATCCGCAAGTACCCCGAGAGCGAGGAGCGGCTGAACACCATCGACGGCGTCTTCACCGCCGAGCCGGACAAGATGGAGGTGCTCCTCGACTACGCGCGCCAGCGCTACGGCACGTTGGAGTCCTACGTCGCCAGCCTCGGGGCGGAACCGGGCCTCGTGCCCGCGCTGCGTCAGGCGCTGCTCGAACCGGTGGAGCGCTGATCCGCTGGTCAGCTACGGAACGAGGACGCGGCGTAACCCGGGAGGCTCGGTGGCGCTCCAGGTCTCCTCGACGTCGGCGAGTGGCACCGGCCGAGCGTTGATCACGACCGTCCCACGATCGATCTCGTCAACCAGTGACGGGAGCTCAGCCAGGTAAACCGCGGGAGACACGGCACCCTGGCCGTTGCCCTGGATGCGCAGGTTCGCCGATCGGAGGGCAACAGAGGGCAGCTCGATGGTGGGGCCGGCCACTGCGCCGATCTGGATCCAGTCCAGGGCTCGACTGCGATCCGCCCTCGCCTGGAGGATGGCCATCATGGCGGTGGCCGCGGGAGCGGACCAGAGATAGTCGACCACGATGTCCACCTCGGCGGCGGCGCCGGCCAGGCGTTCGGCCGTGACATCGCCATCGTCGGAGAGCATCACGACCTCGTCGGCACCGACGGCACGAAGTTCGGCCAGGCGCTCGGGGTTCCGGCCCGCACCGACGACACGGCCGGCACCGAGGTGCTTCGCGACCTGGACCGCCATCGCACCCGCGTTGCCGGTGGCACCGAGCACGAGGACCGACTGGCCGGGCTGGAGGGGGACGCGACGGCGAAGGGCGACCCAGGACGACATGGCGGGGTTCATGGCGGCGGCAACCTTGATCACGTCGACGTCCTCCGGCAGCGGAACCACCCGGCGCACGTCGACGAGCGCCCGCTCGGCCATGGAACCCCAGACGTCGTCCGGGCTGACGAAGTACACATGCTTCCCGTCGTCGAGCCGTCCCACCCCGTCGACCCCCGGGATCATGGGCAGGGTGCCGGTGCTCGTGTAGTGGCGGCCCGCCGCGTCGGTTCGGACCCGAGGGTGCAGTCCGGCGGCCAGGACGTCGACGAGGACCTGGTCCGGTCCGGTGGGCTCGGGGGTGTCGTAGACCTCGTAGCGGGGAGGGTGGTCGAAGGATCGGACCACGGCTGCGTGCATGCTCATGTCGGGTTGGCCTCCCGCGTGCCTTGCGGCCTCTTTTAGTTGGTGACCCCACCTACTATAGTTGGTGTCACCAACTAATGGAGTACACTGCAGGGCGTGCCCGCGACGGACCGCCCTGTTGTCCTGACCGACCGCCCTGTTGTCCTGACCCCTCTCCCCGGCGAGGCCGACCTCGGTCTCGTGGATGGCCTGGCTCAGCTCAGCTTCACGGTGCAGGGCGCGCTCGGACGGATCGCCGCATCGCACGGCATGTCCGTCGTCCAGGCCCGCCTCCTCGGGATCCTGCGGGATCGGCGTCCCACTCTCAAGGAGCTGGCGGGGTTCCTGCAGCTCGACAAGTCGAGCGTGACCGGCTTGGTCGATCGCGCCGAGCAGAGCGGCCTGGTGGAGCGAAGTCCCTCCCCCGACGACGGCCGGAGCGTGCAGGTGAGCATCACGGCGGCAGGGCAGCACCTCGTCGACCAGGCGACGTCTGCCTTCGAGAGCGAGATGGCGGACCTCGTCGCCGATCTGAGCACAGCACAACGCAGCCGGCTCTCGGCAGCCGCCACCGTCGTCGTCGCCCGGGACGCCCGGCGCCGCGGCATCGACATCTTCGACGTCGACCGGGAACCGACCAACGCCACGATGACGGTGTCGCGTCGAGTGTCGAGATGAGCGAGAGCTGCGACCGAGCTGCCCTGAGGGACGGACTCGGCGTTCACGGCTCCCGGGGGTCAGGACGCAGGCGGTCGATGGCGCCGGCGAGGGCCAGGTCCAGCACCGTGATGCCGCCGGAGTCGTGGGTCGAGAGTGCCAGGTTGACACGGTTCCACCGGATGTCGATGTCGGGGTGATGGTTGGCCGCCTCGGCCGTCGCCCCCACGGCGTTGACGAACGCGAGCGCGGCGGCGAAGTCGTGCAGGTGGACCGAGGTCTTGAGCTCGCTCCCCTCGCGGGACCACTGCAGGCCCTGTTCCTCCAGGGCCGCGTCGACCTCGTTCGGAAGCAGGACGGGCTCCCTCACGGGTGGGTCATCTCCTCAGGACGAACCGCGGTGTCGAACTGCTCGGCGCTGAGGAGCCCGAGCTCGAGGGCCGCCTCGCGCAGAGTGGTCCCCTCGGCGTGCGCCTTTTTCGCCACCTTGGCGGCGTTGTCGTACCCGATGATCGGGTTCAGCGCCGTCACGAGCATCAGCGAATTCCGCAGGTGCTGTTCGATCTGCTGATAGTTCGGCCGCAGACCCTCGACGGCGAACTCGCGGAAGCCGCGGCACGCGTCCGTCATGAGCGCGATCGACTGCATGACGTTGTAGGCGATGACGGGTTTGCACACGTTGAGCTCGAGGTTGCCCCGGCTGCCGGCGTTGGCCACGGCGACATCGTTGCCCAACACCTGGATCCCCACCATGATCATGGCCTCGCTCTGGGTCGGGTTGACCTTGCCCGGCATGATGGACGAGCCCGGTTCGTTCTCGGGCAGGGACAGCTCCCCGAGCCCGCTGCGCGGGCCGGAGGCCAACCAGCGCAGGTCGTCGGCGATCTTCATGAGCGACGCGGCCAGGGTGCGCAGCGCACCGTGCGCGAAGACGAGCGCATCGTGCGCGGCGAGGGCGGCGAACTTGTTCGGCGCGCTCACGAAGGGAAGACCGGTCGCGTCGGCGATGGCCCGGGCCACCCGCTCGCCGAACTCGGGGTGCGTGTTGAGCCCGGTCCCGACCGCGGTGCCGCCGAGCGCCAGCTCGTAGAGCCCGGGGAGGGTCACCTCGATCCGCTCCACGTCAGCGTCCAGTTGGGCCACGTAGCCCGAGAACTCCTGCCCGAGCGTCAGCGGAACAGCATCCATCAGGTGGGTGCGCCCGATCTTCGTGACCTGGGCGAAGGCTTCCTCCTTGTCGTGGAGAGCGTCGCGCAGCGCCCGGACCGAGGGCAGCAAACGGTGCACGATCTCCTCGACCGCGGCGATGTGCATCGCCGTCGGGAACGTGTCGTTGGACGACTGCGACATGTTCACGTGGTCGTTGGGGTGGATCGGCTGCTTGGAACCCATCACCCCGCCCGCCAGCTCAATGGCCCGGTTCGAGATGACCTCGTTGGCGTTCATGTTGGTCTGGGTGCCGCTTCCCGTCTGCCAGATCCGGAGCGGGAAGTGCTCGTCGAGCGCGCCCTTCGCCACCTCGGACGCCGCCTGCTCAATCAGGGCGGCCAGGTTGGCGTCGAGCCGCCCCAGGTCACGGTTGACCTCGGCCGCCGCGCCCTTGAGGACACCGAAGGCCCTGATGAGTGGCTTGGGCATGGTCTCAATGCCGATGTCGAAGTGGTGGAGCGAACGCTGCGTCTGGGCCCCCCAGTAGCGGTCGGCGGGTACCTCGATCTCCCCCATGGAGTCGCTCTCGGTGCGGGTGGCGGGCGTGGTCGTCATCGCCCCGCAGCTTACGTCGGGGTCCGTGCGTCGAGCCTCGGGGCGAGCGCGCGCGACCCGGAACCGGTTCGACGATGCGTTGGGCGACCGCGCTCAGCTGCTCGGCGGATGGTCGTCCGGACACGCCCCGGGTGGGTCGTTGTAATCAGAGTCCCCGGTCCAGCTCCCCTGCACCCAGGTGGGGTCGGCGGGGGCCAGCTTGAAGAGTGCGGTCATGTCCGTCAGCAGCGCCTGCGCGTAGCGGGCGGCTCCCTCCGCACAGAGGTGGACGTTGTCCAGCTTGCGCACCCTGATCCACTGGTCGAGTGGCGTGTTCGGATCGTTCCCGGGCGGGAGCCACGTCGAGTACTTGCCGTGCCAGAGGACGGAGCTCCCCATCGGGAGGTACATCACCCGCCCCGGGAACTGCCGGGCCATGCTTTCGGCGATCCGGTTCCAGGCGATGTTGCCGAGAAACCGTTCCCGATACGTGGCGTGCGCCTGGGGGTCTGCTCCTTTGTCGACGGGACCTTCCGTGGGGAATTGGGTGAAGATCACACCCTCGACGCCGTTGCCGGGCGCCAGCAGGGTGGCCACGGCGCGGTGGAGCAGCCTGGTGTATTGGGCCGGTTGGTGGAGCGCGTTGGGCGTGGTCGGCCCGTAGTCGTCCCAGCTCCACGTGGCCACGATGAGCTGTGGTCGGTTCAGCCGGATGACCTGGGGGAACACCTGGGGCCAGTCCTTCGCGTTCTCCAGCCCGAAACCCAAGACGGTGTCGATGGAGACGACCCCCTCGCCCGTGGAACTGAGCGCGGCGCGGATACCGAAGGACGCGTCGTGCATCACCGAGTCCCCGAGGATCGTCACGCGGAGCGGGTTCGCGGGAGTGGGTGCCGCCGCGAGGCGGATCGGTTGCTGACCCTGGTACCCGCCCGCTCCGGGCACCGTGCTTCCCGGGTGGGTCGCCACGTGCGCCGTGGTCGCGACCGGGCCCGGGTCCGCCACTGACGGCGTCGTCGCCACGACGATGAGGACGGCCGTCAGCACCCCGGCGAGCGGCGCGGCCCAAGCCCGGACCCACCCGTGGAAGCGGGCCAGTCGGACGGGCCGTTCCACGAGGTAGTAGCTCGCGGTCGACAACACGAGGGTGGCCCCGATTCGGGCCAGGTCGAGCGGTACGGGCGCCAGGCCGGTGCGGGCACCGTCGAGATAGACGATGACCGGCCAGTGCCACAGGTAGACGCCATAGGAGATCGTCCCGACGAACAGAAGCGGGCGTGCGGCGAGGAGGCGGGAGAACGAACCCGGCTGGACGAGGCGGGCGTCGGCAACGACGACCGCGGCCAGCACGGCGCACACCAGGAACCCGCCGCGGAACATGTAGTCCTTGGGCAAGCCGGCCGGTGTGCCGGCCGTCACCCAGAAGACGACGAGCGCGACTCCCGCGACGGGACCGGCCACGTGGAGCGTGCGCCGTGCCGCGGGACTGGGCTGGGGCCTCGATGCGGCCACGAAGGCGAGGGCGGCGCCGGCCATAAGGTCGAAGAGCCGGGTATCGGTGCCGTAGTAGACGCGCGACGGATCGACCCCGGGATGAAAAAGCACCGCCATGGCGATGGTGGATGCCAGTCCGAGCACCACGGCGAGGGCGACTCCGGCGCGCCGCCACCACTGGCGCGTCACGTGCAGGAGGAGCAGGAGCACGGGCGGCCAAACCAGGTAGAACTGCTCCTCGATCGCCAACGACCAGGTGTGCTGGAGCGGCGACGGCGTCGAGAACTGTGCGAAGTACGACTGGTGGGCGTAAATCAAGTGCCAGTTGTTGACGTAGAGCAGTGTCGCGAGGGCTTCCCCCCGGAGTCCGGCCAGGTCGAGCAGTCCGTTCGCACCCGGTCCGCCGAACCGCGCGTTGAGCACGACGTACAACGCGAGCGCGGCCAGTACCAGGAAGAGCGCCGGCAGCAGCCGCCGGGCGCGTCGCCCCCAGAACGCGACGAGGTTGATGCGGCGCGCGCCCACCCACTCCTCGAGCAGCAGCGTGGTGATGAGGAATCCGGAGAGGACGAAGAACAGGTCGACGCCGAGATAGCCCCCCGACGCCCAACCGAGCTGGAGGTGGTAGGCGACCACGGCGGCCACCGCCACACCGCGCAGGCCCGTGAGCGCGGGCAGCTGCCGGCCCGTGACGGCCGTCGGCGCGCCCGTGTCCCGTTCCTCGAGTCCGGCACCAGCCGAGCGGGCTCCCTCCCCGCCGGCGGTGGCGGTCAGATCGGTCAGCTCGGTCACGCCGGCCGGACCCGTTCGAGGCGTCGCGCGCCCTCGACGGGGTCGTCCGTCGCGAACACCAGGACGTCGACGAGCGCCGCCGCGCTCTCGAGTGCGGAGCCGGCTCCGCTCCCGGTGTCGACGACGGTGTCGAGGTCGGCCCCGGCGTCGGTGAGGTCGAGCGCGAGCCACGGGCTGTTGCGGCCAGGCGGCAGGGGCCGGTTCACGGCACCGGGCACCGGGTAGCGGGGCCCGGTGCTGCGCGCGACGCCGTCCCGCCACATGGCACGACAGATCGTGATCGCCTCGACCGTCCCGTCGTCGAAGGGCGGCAGCAGGCACAGGACGGCGCGACCTCGGCAGACGTGGTCGAGGGCGGTCAGGTCCCGTGCCAGGACGGAGGGATGCCGCCCGTCTTCCTCGACGCTCAACGCCGCTCCGAGCAGTCCGCCGGGGACGGTGTCGACGAGCCCCGCGGCCAGGACGATCGGGTCGCCCAGGGCCCCCGGGCGTACGATCACGGCTTCCACCCCGTCGGTGGCGGCGCGCCGGGCCTCCTGGAGCAGGCGCGTCATGTCGCCGGCCGGCACGAACCGTCCCCTCACGGTGTCGCAGGATAGGGCCCAGCGGGCGCCGAACCGATGCAGCACGGGGCGCCCGGCAGGGGTCGGCCGGAACGGGTCGGCCGGAGCTTGCGCAGTCGTCAGGAGAGGAGTTCAGCCGCCCCGCGGAGCGCCTTCTCCTCCCACCACGACAGCTCGTCGCCCGGCCCGCCGAGCGCCTTCTCCCAGCCGAATTGGAGCATGCAACCCAGGAGCTCGAGCGAGAGCGCGGCGTCCCACCAGCCGCTGGTGTCGACGCCGTGCTCCTCGAGCGCGGTCCGATAGGTGCGGATGGCGTCGTCCTTGGGTTCGGGCAGGAGCGCGGCGTTCAAGGCGAGGTACCACGAGAGGTCGGCGAGCGGGGAGGCCTCGCCTGGAGCTTCACCGAAGTCGAGCAAGACCGTGCGGCCGTCCGGGTCGGGGTGGCTGCCGAGGTTGGCTGCCTTCCAGTCACCGTGGACGAGGGTGTGCGGCACCCCGCTGAGTGCGTCTACGAGCGGCGAGGGATCCTTAAGCAGCGGGAGCACGGCGTCGGCCAGCCGGGGCGCGTGCTCGGGCAGGAGCGGCCAGCCTTGCGCCATGACTCTCGGCACGAGCGCGTCGCCCCCGCCCGCCGCTTCCGCCGCGGCAACGGCCGGAGAGAACATGAGATAGCGGCGGTGGAGCGCGGTCAGTCCGACGTCGTCGCTCCAGTCCCACATCGCCGCGTGCATCGCGGCCATGTGGTCGAGGAGGCGCGCGTGGAGCTCGGGGCTGAACCGAGCGTCGGGATCGAGCAAGGCGTCGCCCACGTCGCGCAGCAGGACCAAACCCTCGGTTCCGTCGTACGCCGCCGCGACCACCGCGTGGTCGATGACCGGCGGCAGCCGGTCCAGCAGGCCGCTCTCCCATAGCCGTACATAGGAGCGGCCCGGGTCGCCCGCCGCCCGGAGCAGCCAGTCGTCGCGTGGATCCTGGTGCTTCAGGACCAGCTCCTCCCCGTCGACGACCAGACGTTCGAAGCGCGCGCCCGACTTGGTGTCATCGGGTACCCACGGCCGTCGATGCTCGGCGCGAGCGAGCAAATCGTCCAAGCGGGGATGCGGCGTGGACGTGGATGTCACCGGCTCACCAGCTTCCCGACCACCTCTCCATACCTGTTGCCCCGACCCTCCCATCCTCCCGCGGACTGGCCGGCGCCGCTCGGTGACGCGGGAGTGGATCAGGCCCGCACCCACCATCCTCCGTCGTCGCGAGCCAGCCCGTCCCGCGAGAGCCGCTCCAGCGCGCCGCACGCGGCCGAGAGACCCAGACCGCTCAGGTCGGCCAGGTGGGCGACGAGCGTGGGCTCGTCGGTCAGCACGTCGTGGATTCTCCGCTCGGGCGTCCCGTTCCGGGGCGAAGCCGCCTTCGATGGATTCCGGTGCGCGGGGATGGTGACCGGTGCGCCACAAAGCGACAGCGCGACGAGGACGTCGGCTGCCGAGCACACCGGGAAGGCACCTTCGGCCAAGAGGGCGTTCGTGCCCGCCGAGGTCGGGCTGCGAATGGAGCCCGGCACGGCACCCACCGCCACGCCCCGGGCGAGCGCCGCGTCGACGGTGTGGCGGGACCCGCCGCCCGGCCTGCTCTCTACGACGACCACGACGTCGCTCAGCGCGGCGAGGAGGCGGTTGCGCGTCGGGAACCTCCACTTCTCGGTGCCGACCCCCGCCGGCGATTCGGAGACGATCGCGCCGTGCTCGGCCACACGCGCCCAGAGCCGGGCATGACGCCGGGGGTAGGGATCGTCGAGGCCGCCCGCCACCACCGCGACCGGCGGCGTACCAGCGGCGCACGCCCCCTCGTGCGCCGCACCGTCGATCCCGAGGGCCAACCCCGAGATCACGGTGACGCCGGCGGCGGAAAGCTCGGCCCCCAACTGCGCCGCGACGCCCAGGCCATACCGGGTCGGGCTGCGGGTCCCGACGATCGCCACGGTCGGAGCACCCTGAAGCACGGCCGGCTCGCCGAGGCAGAACAGGACAGGTGGAAGCTGGGGGTCGCTCCGCAGCCGACCGGGGTAGGCCGGGTTCTGCGGGAGCACGACTGAGATCCCGAGGCGTCCGTGCGCCTCCCACACGGCGGCGACGGAGGCGTCGGTACCGCCGACGGAGCCGGTGCCGGACCCGGTGTGGCGCGACCACGCCACGGAGGGCGGATCGTGGCCCAACATGGTGCGCAGCGTGGCGGGTCCGAGACCGGGCACGCTGGCCAGGGCGATCGCATAGGCCTCCTCGGGCAGGTTCTCGTCCAGCCGGTTCCGGCTCGGCATGTTCTCCTCGGGAGCGATCACTGCAGCAGGGCGGCCCGCGCCGAGCGCAACGAGAGCGCCTCGCTCACGCGCTCGAAAGACACGCCCTCCTCCCCGCTCAAATCGGCCAGGGTGCGGGCCACTCCCGTCACCTTGGCTAATCCCCTCGCGCTGAGCTCGCCGGCCTGCAGCTTGGAAGCCAACAAGGCGGTGGCCTCGTCCCGCAGAGGCGGCGGCAGCGACGAGGTGCGCTCCCGCTCGCGGGCGCGGGAGCGTGCGGCCGCGACGCGGCCCGCGACGTCGGCGGTGGACTCCGCCGGCTGGAGTGAGAGCAGCTGCACCGGGTCGGGCCGAGCCAAGGGCACGACGAGGTCGAACCGATCGAGCAGCGGTGCCGAGAGCCGGCGTCGGTAGCGAGCGCGGGCGGCCGCCGTGCACGCACAAGCGCCCAGGTACACCCCCTCCCCGCACGGGCACGGGTTCATGGCGGCCACGAGGAGGAACGCCGCCGGAAACGTGACGGTACCGCCGGCGCGGCTCACCCTGATCACGCCCTCTTCAAGAGGCTGACGAAGTGCCTCGAGCGCAGGCACCGGGAACTCGCCGAGCTCATCGAGGAAGAGGACGCCGTGGGTGGCGAGGCTGACCTCACCGGGCCGCAGCGACCAGCTGCCGCCACCGACGAGGGAGACGATGGAGGCCAGGTGGTGCGGCGCCCGGAAGGGCGGGCGGCCGACGAGCGCGCCGGCGGGGAGGGCGCAACCGGCGGCCGAGTGGACGCGCGTCACCGTGAGGGCCTCGTCGGGGCTGAGCGGCGGCAGCAGACCGGGGAGCCGCTCGGCCAGCATCGTCTTGCCCGAACCGGGCGGCCCGATCATGAGGAGATGGTGCGGGCCGGCGGCCGCCACCTCGAGGGCGCGCCGGCCAAGCGCCTGGCCGCGCACGTCGGCCAGGTCGGGTACCGGGGCGGCGTCGCTCTCGGTCGTCGCCGGCGGTGGTGGCGGCCAGGCGGACTGACCCCGCAGCACCCGGGCCAGCTCGGCCAGCGTCTCCACCCCGTAGGCCTTCTCGCCGCGCACGAGCGCGGCCTCGCGGAGGTCGCACAGGGGCACGACGAGGCCCGAAGGTGCCGTGGCGTCGGCCAGGGCGATCATGCCCGGGACGTGACGCAGCGACCCGTTGAGGCCGAGCTCGCCGCAAAAGGCCAGCCCCTCGGTGCTGGCCGGGCTGATCTCGCCCGTGGCCACGAGGAGACCGACGGCGATGGGAAGGTCGAGCCCGGCGCC